>CAWIXM010000013.1:0-192257 GCA_963840055.1 uncultured Alphaproteobacteria bacterium
CGCTGACGCGCAAGCATGTGCTTCTCGAGGAGGTCGTTCAGTGCCTGACAGAGCACGTGTTGCATTGTTGTCATATCGAGGTCCGTCGCCAGCTTGCGAGTTAACGTCGGACCCCCATCGAGACGTGCGTCGACAGCGCTGGACTTGGTCCATCTGCGAAGACGCTTTGGAGGAGACCTTCTTGACCCCTGCCCGTGAGGCCGCCGCTCGCGTTGGCCGGCTGCCGAGCGGGTGACGGTCGGTGGGCTAAATCATTAAAGCTGTCGTTGCTCGGAAGCGCTGGGGTGGTTAATTTGTGTCGATGCGTAGGTGGGCCCTGTGAGAACAAGTGAACTGGGCGTTCGATGCGATGTGAAAGCTTCAAGCCAGTTGTAGTGGACCGCACGCATGATGATAGCGGCTCGGTGCAGCGGCGCATCGCGACTCCGCCGATTGTACGCGGGCGCAGCGCGGCATTCGCCTTCCGGCGCTTCCCCCACGCTTCCCCGGCTTCAACTGGTGAGGTGGGGAAGCAGCGAGCGCTCCGAAGGGTCGCTCTCAACTCTATGTCGATAGTGAAGAACTTTGGAGCGGGCGATGGGATTCGAACCCACGACCCCAACCTTGGCAAGGTTGTGCTCTACCCCTGAGCTACACCCGCGTCCCGGCGGCGAAGCCGCCTGCGGCATTCGTAACCAAACCTGGCGCGCTTGGCAACTGACAGCGAAAACGCCCGCCGCGAGGTGACTTACAATGGGGTTGACGGGCGCGGGCGGCAAGGGTCCAGTGGCGCCCGATCCCTGATAGATGCGCTTGCCGCCATGCCCGCCACCCCGAACGATCTGTTCGCCTTTCTCGACCGCCTGCACATCAAGCATCGCACCGTCAGCCATCCGCCGCTGTTCACCGTTGCGGAGTTGCGTCGCCTGCGCGGCCAAATCCCCGGCGGCCACACGAAAAATCTCTTCCTCAAGGACAAGCGCGGCGCACTCAAGCTCGTCGTCGCACTCGAAGACGCCGCGATCGACCTGAAGTCGCTGCATCGCCGGCTCGGCGCCAGCGGTCGCTTTTCATTCGGCTCGCCCGAGCTCTTGCGCGAGGCGCTGGGAATCGAGCCGGGGGCCGTGACACCATTCGCCGCGATCAATGATCGCACGCGCCGCGTCGAAGTTGTGCTCGACCAGGCCATGCTGCAGCCACGAAACGCTGAACTACCATCCGCTCGTCAACACCATGACCACGTCGATCGGACGGGAGGACTTGGTGCGCTTTCTCGAAGCCACCGGCCATCCGCCGCGCATAGCGCTGGTCTCGGACGGCATGACGCAATAGACTGCCCCGGAGACGGCGAGAACCGGGTGCAATTGCAACCGGATCGGCGCTTTACCCTTTATGCCCGGAGAGTGGTTCGGCACGAATTTTCAGGGAAATTTGCATGGTACAGGACGGCGGAGCGACGCTCACCGCGGATGGTCTCGTCAAGGATACGACGACCCAGAGTTTCAAGAAGGACGTGATCGACGAATTGCGTCAGCAGCCGGTGCTGGTCGATTTCTGGGCGCCTTGGTGCGGCCCGTGCAAGCAGCTCACCCCGCTCCTCGAAAATCTGGTGCGGGCCGCCAAGGGCAAGGTGAAGCTGTGCAAGATGAATATCGACGAACACCCCACCATCGCCGGGCAAATGGGGATTCAGTCGATTCCCGCGGTCATCGCGTTCGTGAACGGACAGCCGGCCGACGGCTTCCTCGGTGCGCTGCCCGAAGGCCAGATCACCGCATTCATCGAACGGCTGACCCAGAGCAAGCTTGGCGGCGAGCAGCTTGATCTTCTGAAGGCGGCCGACGCGGCCCTGGTTGAAGGCGACGCGGCCGGCGCGGCGCAGATCTATGCGCAGGTGCTCGCGCAAGATGCCGCGAATATTCACGCGCTTTCCGGTCTCGCCCGCTGTTACGTCGAGACCGGCGCGCTCGATCAGGCCAAGCAGACGCTCGCCATGGTTCCCGCTTCCAAGCACAATGAGGCGCCCGTGGCGGCGGCGCGCGCCGCGCTCGAGATCGCCGAGCAAGCCGCAGCCCTTGGACCGATCACCGATCTCGAAAAGCGGGTCGCCGAAAACCCGCTCGATCATCAGGCGCGATTCGACCTTGCGCTTGCGCTCAACGCCAAGGGCCGCCGGATCGAGACCGTCGACCAACTGCTCGACATTGTCCGGCGCGACCGCAATTGGAATGATGACGGCGCCCGCAAACAGCTCGTTCAGCTGTTTGAAGCATGGGGGCCGACCGATGAGGCGACAATCGCCGGCCGGCGACGGCTTTCCTCGATCCTGTTTGCGTGATGACTGAGGCGAATACCGGCGTGAGGCGTGGCGCATTGCGTGGCGACGGAGACCGTCAATGCCTATGAACGCGGTCTATCGTGGACCTGCGGATCTTCCTGCTACCATCCCGGTTTTTCCCTTGCCCGGGGCGCTGCTGCTGCCGCGCGGGCAGATGCCGCTCAATATTTTCGAGCCCCGCTATCTGGAAATGATCGACGATTCCCTGCGCAGCGGTCATCGTTTGATCGGCATGATCCAACCCGACACCGCGCACCCGGGACCGGAAGACAAGCCCAACCTCTATAGGGTTGGATGCGTCGGCCGGATCACTCAGCTCGCCGAGGCCGGGGACGGCCGCTATCTCATCCAGCTCACCGGCGTCTGCCGGTTCCGCGTGGAGCACGAATTGTCGGTAATGACCGCGTACCGTCAGTGCCGCGTCGCCTACGATCCGTTCGCCGACGACTTCGTCGCCCGCAAGGGCGAGCAAGAGGTCGACCGCAAGGCGTTGTTGACGACGCTCAGCGATTTTCTCGAGGCGAACGACCTCAAGGCCGACTGGGAGGGAATCGAAAAGGCGCCCAACGAGGCGCTGGTCAACGCGCTCGCGATGATGTCGCCCTATGGGCCGGCCGAAAAGCAGGCCTTGCTCGAAGCTCCCGACCTCAAGACCCGCGCCGAAATCCTGATCGCGGTCACCGAAATCGAACTTGCCAAAGGGCGAAGCGACAGCGAGCCGCCGCTGCAGTGAAGCGGCGCAACGGAGGATGCTGCGTTTCAGCGCCGACGTGATAATCTCTTTGCGTCACGATCATCAACACTGGAAAAACAATGACGTCATCAGGCCCGGACCGCGCGGCCGGCGCGGTCGACCCCAAGCTCTTGGAAATCCTGGTCTGTCCCCTGACCAAGGGGCCGCTCGAATATGATGCGGAAAAACAGGAACTGATCTCGCGCTCGGCCAAACTCGCCTACCCGATCCGCGACGGCATCCCGATCATGCTGGTCGACGAGGCCCGGAAGCTCGACTGAATTTGCGCTTGCGACGGCACAGCCCTTCGGCGCGCCGCCTTCTTCCATCAGGACGGTATAAGCTCTGGGCGCCGTCGTTACTTCAGTTCCTTCAGAGGACAGCATGCTCAAAGTGTGGGGACGCAAGACCTCCGCCAATGTGCAGAAGGTGATGTGGGCGATCGGCGAACTCGGCCTTGCCTGCGAGCGCATCGACATCGGCGGCCCGTTCGGCAAGAACCGCGATCCCGCCTATCTCGCGAAGAACCCGAACGGGCTCGTGCCGACGCTCGAGGAAGACGATTTCCTGCTGTGGGAATCGAACGCGATCGTGCGTTATCTCGCCGCCAAGTTCGGAGCGGGAACACTCGAACCGTCCGACCCGCACGCGCGGGCGCTCGCCGGCCAATGGATGGACTGGCAGTTGACCGTCGCCGGGCCCGCGATCTTTCCGGTGTTCTGGGGACTCGTGCGCACCCCGGTCGAGCAGCGTGATCCGAAGGCGATCGAGGCCGGCAAAGCGAAGACCATCGAGGCGATGGGCATCCTCAACGGCCAGCTCATGAAGACCGCCTTTGTGGCGGGCGATGCATTTTCCTGCGGCGACATCCCGATCGGGATCATTTGCTACCGCTTCGTTTCGCTCGTCCCGGAGCGTCCGCCGATGAACGGGATCGATCGCTGGTACACGGACTTGTGCAAGCGCCCCGCCTTTCGCGAGCACGTGACCGAAATTCCATTGGTTTGATTGCGTTCGCCGGTTGATCGCGCGGCGGCAATGTCTCGATCGCCGGGCTAGAGCATTTTCCGGCGAAGTGGGAACCGGTTCGCCGCAGAAAATGCGACCACTAAAAGATAACTAGAGCGCTTCGCCGCGCAGCAGCTTCGGCACCTCGCCGGTGAGGCCCGCCGCCTCGCGGATGAAGAGGCCCTTGAGCGCCGGCATGCGATCGACCAAACCGAGGCCGAGGTCGCGCATGAGCCGCAACAGATCGGAGCGGTTGGAAAACAGGCGGTTGAGCCCGTCGGTGGCGACGCCCATCGCCATCGTGTCGAACCGCCGCCAACGCTGGTAACGGTCGAGCACGTCCGCGCCGCCCGGATCGAGGCCGAGCCGCGCCGCATCGGTGACCGCTTCGGCAAGCGCCGCAACGTCGCGCAGCCCGAGATTGAGCCCCTGGCCCGCGATCGGATGGATGCGGTGCGCGGCGTCGCCGACCAGCGCAAACCGTTCGCCGATGAACGAGCGGGCGACCCCGAACCCGAGCGGAAAAGTCTGGCGCGGGCCCTCCACGGTGAGCTCGCCGAGATGCAGGCCGAAGCGCTTCTCCAGTTCTGCATGAAACTCGGGGTCGGGCAGCATGACGATACGGGCGGCCTCCGCGCCCTCTTCGACCCAGACGAGGGAGGAGCGGTTGTTTTTCAGCGGCAGGATCGCGAATGGCCCGGCGGGCAGGAAATGCTCGATCGCGCGGCCATGGTGATCGCGGCTGTGCGCGACCGTGGCAACGATCGCCGACTGCCCATACTCCCATCCGATCATGGCGATGCCGGCGAGATCGCGCAGCCGCGAGCGCACGCCGTCGGCGGCGACCAGGAGCCGCGCGGCCAGCGTGCGGCCATCCCCAAGCGCCGCCGTCACCTGCTCCGGTCCGGCTTCGAACCCCACAACCGATGTCTCGGCCAACACCACGCCGTCCTCCCTGGCCCTGCTAACGAGCGCCGCCAGCAACGGACCATTCTCGATCATCTGCGCAAACGGCTCGCCGGGCTCGACATCGCCGCCAAAGGTGAGAAAAACCGGGCGGACGGCGTCGTCGAGCCGGCTGTCGGTGACGACCATGTCCACGATGTCCTGGGCTTCGGCCGCGACCGCCTGCCAAACCCCGATCGTCTCCAGGAGCCGGCGCGCGGCCGCGGCAATCGCCGAGGCGCGGGCGTCGATCGGCGGACGCGCAAGCGAGGGATCGGCCACCGTCACCGAAAAAAGCGGCCCTAGCGCCTGGCGCAGCGCTACGGCGAGCGCGAGTCCGGCGAATCCTCCGCCGCCGATGAGGATATCGGTTCGCTCCTCTGTCATGTCCTTCCTGACGCCAGCGCGGCTTCTTGCTCGACCGCCGCAGAATTCGCTTTAGCAGCCGCGCCGCGCGCTGGCGAGTGCGAGAATCACCGAGTCACTGCAAAACAAGGTGCCAGACCAGCGCGATCAATGGCTTGACTTGGTTTGCGCGCGGGCGTCACTGACCATGCTCATTCCTATCGCGCCGTTTTTGCCTAAGAGTTTCCAATGCCCTCCGCCGTTCACGAGCTCCTCGCGCTCCTCGATCTCGAACCGCTCGAAGTCAATCTGTTCCGCGGACGCTCGCCCCAATCGGGCTGGCAGCGCGTTTTCGGCGGTCAGGTGATCGGTCAGGCGCTGGTCGCCGCCTGCCGCACTGTCGAAGACGCGCACCAGACCCCGCCTCACTCGCTGCACGCCTATTTCTTGCTCCCCGGCGACCCCAAAGTTCCAATCATCTATCAGGTCGACCGCATCCGCGACGGCAAGAGCTTTACCACCCGGCGTGTCGTCGCGATTCAGCACGGCCACGCGATCTTCTTCATGTCGGTGTCGTTTCAGCGCACCCAGCCGGGGTTGAGCCACCAGTTCAAGATGCCGAGAGTCGCCGCGCCCGAGGAACTGCCCAAGGAATCGGAGCTGCAGAAGACCATCATGCCGTTGATGCCTCCCGCGGTGCGCGCCTATTTCCAGCGCGAGCGCCCGATCGAATTGCGGCCCGTCGAATTCGATCGCTATCTCGGCAAAAAGGACCCCCAGGGCCAATTCCATCTCTGGATCCGGACCAGCCGTCCGCTCCCCGACGATCCGACGATCCACCAGTGCGTGCTCGCCTATGCCTCCGACATGGCGGTGCTCGACGCCGCCATGATCCCGCACGGACGCACGCTGTTCGAGAAATCGATCATGGCGGCAAGCCTCGACCACGCCATGTGGTTCCACCGCCCATGCCGCGCCGATGACTGGCTGCTCTATTCTCAAGACAGCCCCAGCTCCTCCGGCACCCGCGGCTTTGCGCGCGGACTCATCTTCGCGCGCGATGGAACGCTGATCGCCTCGGTCGCCCAAGAGGGGCTCATTCGCGAACGCCGCGAGTAACCCGCCGCCCGCTCATGGCGACGGTGAGCATCGGTCGATCACGCCACCCTCCAAGTGGATCGCAAAAAGCCAGCCGGCCCGACGGCTGCGAGCGCATTTCGCCTAGGGAGCGCCTAGCCTGCGTGCACAGCTTGCCTTAGAGTGCAATGCATCATAGAGCGACCGATAAGCCACCGCCGCATCGGGCGGGCAACCGGCGACAATAAAGGGGGCGAGTTTCATGAAGCTCATCATCGCCATCATCAAGCCATTCAAGCTCGACGAAGTTCACGATACGGTCAACCGACTTGGAATCACCGGGATGACGGTAACCGAAGTGAAGGGGTATGGGCGGCAGAAGGGCCATACAGAGATCTACCGCGGCACCGAATACGCCGTGAGCTTTCTGCCGAAGGTGCGCGTCGAGGTCGTGGTCCCGACCGAGCTGGTCGACAAAGTCGTTGAGGCGATCATCGGCAGCGCGCGGACCGGCCAGATCGGCGACGGCAAAATTTTCATCACTTCCATCGATCAGGCCATCCGCATTCGAACCGGCGAAACTGGAGAAAATGCGCTTTAGGGCGGGACTTTCGGGGTTTTTTGCGCCGCTCTTTTGCCCACAAATTAGGCGGCGGCCCGTTCGGCGGCGTTTATTGACGTATTTCTGTGCAGTCCCGCGAGGGAAACGCGGAACCGCATGTCATGTGGCTGCGTCGCGGCAGGGCGCTCACCGACAAAACCTCACATAAACAATGACCTAGTGCTGCGCTGCACAATTGGCACGCGGCTTGATTCGTCCGTCCCGGCAATGCCTGCGGGGGGCGATCTCGCTCGCGGCGCCGTGTTTGTTCAGCCCGACCTCAACTGAGGGAGGCTCTAGCGGGGATGCAACAATGAAAATGGTCACGGCCATCATCAAGCCATTCAAAGTCGACGAGGTCCGCGACGCCCTCACCGCCATCGGCGTGCATGGAATGACCGCCACGGAGGTGAAGGGCTATGGGCGGCAGAAGGGCCACACCGAGATCTACCGCGGCACCGAATACGCCGTGAGCTTTCTGCCGAAGGTCAAGATCGAGATCGCCGTGCCGGCGGCGCAGATCGACAAGGTGGTCGAAACCGTCATCACCGCCGCCAAGACCGGGCAGATCGGCGACGGCAAGATATTCATCTTTGGCATCGACCAAGCCATCCGCATTCGCACCGGCGAAAGCGACGACGCTGCGCTGTGACGCCCGCCTCCCAATGAGTTCGGACAGGAGAAAAAACATGACACTCAGAAATCCGTATCGTGCGGGACTTGCCGCGCTCGCTTTGGCGGTGCTGGCGGCCACGCCGGCTTTCGCCGACGCGCCGGTTATCAATAAGGGCGACAATGCCTGGATGCTCACCTCTTCGGTGCTCGTCCTGCTGATGACCATCCCGGGTCTCGCGCTGTTCTATGGCGGCCTTGTCCGAACCAAGAACATGCTCTCGGTGCTCGCGCACGTGTTCTACACCGTGTGCATCGTGACGATAGTCTGGATGATCTACGGCTATAGCCTGACATTCACCGGCGGCTCGCCCTTTATCGGGGGCTTCTCGAAAGTGTTCCTGTCGGGGGTAACTGCCGAACTCGGCGGCGGGGACCTTCACGGCGGGCGCCAGCATCTCCGAACTCGTCTATATGTGCTTCCAGCTCACCTTCGCCGCGATCACGCCAGCCCTGATCGTCGGTGCATTCGCCGAGCGCATGAAATTCGCTGCGGTCGCGCTGTTCATTCCGCTCTGGGTCACCTTCGTCTATTTCCCGATCGCACATATGGTCTGGTACTGGGCCGGGCCCGATGCGGTCGTCGAGGCGGCCAAGGCAGTCGCAGCGGCGACGGACGAGGCGGCGAAAACAGCCGCGCAAGCCAAGCTCGACGAAGTCATGGCGGACGCCGGACAGATGTTCCTGTGGGGCGCGATCGACTTCGCCGGCGGTACGGTGGTGCATATCAACGCCGGTATCGCCGCGCTGGTGGGCGCGCTCATGGTCGGCAAGCGCATCGGTTTTGGCAAAGAGCTGATGCCGCCCCATTCGCTCACCCAGACGATGATCGGCGCCTCCCTCCTGTGGGTCGGCTGGTTCGGCTTCAATGCGGGATCGAACCTCGAGGCGACCGGCATCGCCGCGCTCGCGATGGCCAACACGTTCGTCGCCACCGCCGGCGCGGCGTTGTCGTGGATGTTCGCCGAGTGGATCGTGAAGGGCAAACCGTCGCTGCTCGGCGCGCTGTCGGGCGCTATCGCCGGCCTCGTCGCCGTAACGCCGGCCTCGGGCTTCGCCGGCCCGATGGGGGCGCTCGTTCTCGGCCTCGTGGCCGGCGTCGTGTGTCTGATCTTCGTCTCGGCGGTGAAGAACGCGCTCGGCTACGACGACTCGCTCGATGTGTTCGGCATCCACTGCATCGGCGGCATTGTCGGCGCGCTCGCCACCGGCATCCTGGTCAACCCGTTGCTCGGCGGCACGGGCATCTTCGACTACGTGGCCGATAAAGTCGCCGACTATGATTTCACCACCCAGATGATCGCGCAGGGCAAAGCCGTGCTCACGACCCTTGTGTGGTCCGGCGTTGGCTCGGCGATCATCTATAAGGTAGTCGATCTCATCGTCGGGCTGCGCGCAACCCCCGAAGCCGAGCGCGAAGGGCTCGACCTCGCCGATCATGGCGAGCGCGCCTACAACTTCTGACGCTCCGCCGCTTGCCAAGCCGCATTTCTCCCCGGCTTGGCTCCCCTTCCGGATGGGAGGGGCTGGGGTGGGACGAGCCGGCAACCTCCCCGGCGAGCGCCCCACCTCAACCGGACGCACAAAGGATTACGCATGTAATCAGTTTATGGCGGGGCGGAACCCGGCACCACCCTGCCGCCCGGAGGCCCCGACGGTGCGTCGGGGCCTCTTTTTTGTTGACACGCCAGGCGATTGCGACAGCGCCGCGATCGGTCGTCGATTGGTTAATCGCGTCTTAACCTCGACGGCCGTATGGTGCCGCGACAAGGCCGGGCGCATCGCTTTCGCCCGCTGACGATGCCCATGACCAGCGCCGAACTTAAGCCCTCCTTTGCGACCGGTCCGGCCGACCCGCGTTCGCCTTTCGTGCGTATGGCCGAACTCCTGGCCGGCATTGCGCCGGGCCGGACGCCGATCAACCTGTCCGTCGGCGAGCCGCGGCACCCGGTGCCTGATTTCGTCGGCCCCATCTTGGCGGCCCATGTCGCTTCCTTCGGCCGCTACCCGCTCGGAAAGGGAACCGACCGTTTCCGCGCCGCCGCGGCGGCCTGGCTCGCGCAACGCTATGCGTTGTCGCGCGCGCCTGACCCCTCGAGCGAAGTCCTAGCGCTGTGCGGCAGCCGTGAGGGTCTGTTCCTCGCCGCTCTGGCCGCGCGCCGCTTTGTCGGGCCGCGCGCCGGACCGCCGGCGATCCTGACGCCCAACCCGTTCTACGCCGCCTACCCGGCGGGCGCCGAAGCGGCGCAATGCGAAGCCGTCTATCTGCCGGCGACCAAGGAGACCGGCTTTCTTCCCGATCTCGACGCGCTCGACGCGGATCTGCTCGCGCGGACGGTAGCGATCTATCTCGGGTCGCCGTCCAATCCGCAGGGAGCGGTCGCCGACCTCGCCTATCTCTCGCAGCTCATCGCGCTGGCGCAGCGTTACGGCTTTCTCGTGTTCTCGGACGAGTGCTATTCGGAGATCTACACGCGCGAGCCGCCGCCCGGAATCCTGCAGGCCGCCGGGCCCGATTTTGCACAGGTCGTCGTGTTCCAGTCGCTGTCGAAGCGCTCCAACCTGCCGGGCCTGCGGGTGGGTTTTGCCGCCGGCGACCGCCGGTTTCTCGCCGCGTTTCTCGACCTGCGCAATGTGGTCGCGCCGCAAGTCCCCGTCCCTGCCCAGGAGGTGGCGGTCGCGGCCTATGCAGACGAGACCCATGTGGCGGAGAACCGCCGGCTCTATGCGCGCAAGTTCGATCTTGCGGAGGACATCATCGGCGCACGTTTCGACTATCGGCGGCCCGCCGGCGGTTTCTATCTGTGGCTCGACGTGGCAGGGGCGGGCGGCAGCGAGGCGGCGACGGTCAAGCTCTGGCGTGAGGCGGGACTGCGGGTGCTACCGGGCCGCTATATGGCCCGCGACCAAGTCGACGGCACGAATCCGGGCGCAAACTATATCCGCGTGGCGCTCGTTGATGACGAAGCCATCACCACGGAGGCGTTGCACCGCCTCGTCGGCGCGCTGAGCTGAACAGTATCGGGCAAAACGACCATGTCCACATTTCAACATCGCATCGGGCTGGTCGCGGCAATGCCGGACGATTTCCGCGCAGCGATCATTCAGCGCATCAAGCAGGCGCTCGGCCTGACGCTGACTGGCATCGCAGCGCTCGGCGCGGGCGCACTCGCGACATGGTCGGTCAAGGACCCGTCCCTCAGTCATGCGACCAGCGCTCCGGTGCACAACTTGCTGGGCCTGCCGGGCGCTGTTTTTGCCGATCTCGCCATTCAACTCCTCGGAGTGGCGGCGATCACGCTGGTGATTCCGGCCGCCGCCTGGGGCTGGCGCTTGCTCAACCAGCGCCGGTTGGACCGCGAGCTGTGGCGGGCGCTCGCCTGGATCCTCGCCGCGCCGCTCGCGGCTGGATTTGCTTCCTGTCTGCCGCGCAGCGCCGCTTGGCCACTGCCGAGCGGGCTCGGCGGCGTCGTCGGCGACACGCTGCTGCGCTGGCCGGCAGCCTTGTTCCAGTCGATCGGGTGGCACGGACAATACATGGCGCTCGCCATCGTGTTCGGCGCACTCGCCGGCACGGCGATCGGATTTGCCTGCGGCATCGGCTTCGCCAAACAACGCGACGACGACCTTGCAGACATGAAGGTAGCGGCCGCGCCGGCGCGCGACGATATCGAACGCGCCTCGATCTCGATTGGGTATGTCGTTCATGCGGTCCTCAGCCTGAAGGCGCGCCTGTTCCGCCTGGCGAGGGTGCTGACCGCGCGTCCCGGCCTGTCACGCTTTTTGCGGCAGGGGGCAAATGGGCGAGTCGAGCCGCGCTTCGCCGGGCGTGCGGCCGACCCGACGGCGCCGGAGCAGGACACAGATCTCGATGCGGATGAGGCGGACGAGGACGTCACGGACGCCAAGCGGCCGCGGGCGAAAGCGAGCGGGCGAACGGCGCGCAAGCGCGCGGGCGCCCGCTCATCGGCCGCGAAGTACGAGCTTCCTTCTCTGACACTGCTCAGCGCGCCGAAAGCCTCGGAGCGCCATGCGCCGAGCCTGGATACGATCGAGGCCAACGGCGCCGCGCTCGAGACGGTGCTCGCCGATTTCGGCGTGCGCGGCGAAATCATCAATGCGCATCCGGGCCCCGTCGTGACGCTCTACGAGCTGGAGCCCGCGCCGGGAATCAAGTCCTCGCGCGTGATCGGCCTCTCCGACGACATCGCCCGCTCGATGAGCGCGGTGTCGGCGCGGGTCGCGGTCATCCCCGGACGCAATGCGATCGGCATCGAACTGCCGAACCCGACCCGCGAGAAGGTTTATCTGCGCGAACTGCTCGCCGCCGACGAATATCGCGATACGCCCGCGCGCCTCCCGCTCTGCCTCGGCAAGTCGATCGGCGGCGACTCGGTGATCGTCGATCTCGCCCGCATGCCGCATCTGTTGATCGCGGGCACCACCGGCTCGGGCAAGTCCGTCGCCATCAACACCATGATTCTGAGCCTCGTCTACCGGCTGCGACCCGAACAGTGCCGGCTGATCATGGTCGACCCCAAGATGCTCGAATTGTCGTCCTATGACGGCATTCCGCATCTGCTCACACCCGTCGTCACCGACCCGAAGAAAGCGGTCGTCGCGTTGAAATGGGCCGTGCGCGAAATGGAGAACCGCTACAAGAAGCTCGCCAAGCTCGGCGTGCGCAATATCGACGGCTACAATGCGCGTTTGGCCGAAGCGCGCGCCAAGGGCCAGCCGCTCTCGCGCACGGTCCACACCGGCTATGACCGCGCGACCGGCGCGGCGATCTATGAGACCGAGGAGCTCGATCTCGAACCCCTGCCCTATCTCGTGGTGATCGTCGACGAGATGGCCGACCTGATGATGGTCGCCGGAAAAGATATCGAGGGTGCAGTGCAGCGCCTTGCGCAAATGGCGCGCGCCGCCGGCATCCATGTGATTGTTGCAACGCAGCGGCCGTCGGTCGACGTGATCACCGGCACCATCAAGGCGAATTTTCCGACCCGCATTTCCTTTCAGGTCACCTCCAAGATCGACAGCCGCACCATTCTCGGCGAACAGGGTGCCGAGCAATTGCTCGGCCAGGGCGACATGCTCTATATGGCGGGCGGCGGCCGCATCAGCCGCGTCCATGGGCCGTTCGTGTCCGATGACGAGGTGGAAAAGATCGTACGCCACCTCAAGACGCAGGGTGCGCCGCAATATCTTGAAGACGTTACCGCAGAGGAGGAGGAAGGGGGCGAGGCGGTCTTCGACGGCACCGCAATGGGATCAGAAGGGGGCGATCTCTATCAACAGGCCGTTCAAGTTGTGTTGCGCGACCGCAAAGCTTCGACAAGTTACATTCAACGCCGGCTGCAGATCGGCTATAACCGTGCCGCATCGCTCATCGAGCGGATGGAGCATGAAGGGATTGTCGGTCAGCCTAACCATGCGGGAAAGCGTGAGATTCTAGTAGAAGGCGCCAACGGCGAAGACAGCGATTGATGGCTCGTCTATGATGCGCGGCACAATGAGTTGCGAAAACGCCATAGACCTGGACGAATTCTCCTCGTAAACGCGGCATCAAGCGGAGACGGATATGCGGATTTTGGGGGCGATCGTGCTCGGCGGCATAACGGTCCTTGCCGCCACGTCCATTGTGACGGCGCAGTCGATACCTGTTCCCGTTCCGTCCCCCAAGAAGCAGGCGGCGCAAAACGACCAGGCTCCGCGTCCTCCGAGTTCCATGCCGGCGGCAAACGAGACGACAGGCACCATCACGGCGGCGGTTGCATCGCGTCAGGGCGGATTTGACGACACCCAACGTACGCTTGCCGATCGGGTCAGCCGCTATCTATCGAGCGTGCATACGCTCACCGGGAACTTCATCCAAATCGGCCCGGATGGGACGCGCACCGAGGGCCAGTTCTATATTCAGAAGCCGGGCAAGGTGCGGTTCGAATACGACCCGCCAAGCCCGATCGACGTCATCGCTGACGGCTCCTCGGTCGTCGTGCGCGACCGCAAGCTCGCGACCCAGGATCTCTACCCGCTGTCGCAGACGCCGCTGCGCTATCTCCTGGTCGACAAGATCGACCTCCTGCGCGACACCAATGTCATCTCGGTCTCGGCCGATGACGTATTCGTTACTCTGGTGATCGAGGAAAAGAATGCCCTGGCCGGGACTCATCGGTTGATGATGATGTTCGGCGCGAAGGACTTCCAATTGCGCCAATGGACCGTCACCGACCCGCAAGGCTACGACACGACCGTCGCCGTCTATAACCTCGATCCGAAGAAGACGCCCGATCCGGGCCTGTTCAAGATCAACTACGAGCGCGTGCTGCAGTAGTCAGCAGTCGTTTTTCGGCGCAGCTTGGAACGCTTTCGGCGCGCTGCGCGTTGACTTCTTCGCTTTGCCTCGAATGAAGTCGGCGTCTGTGCCATGCCCGCCATCGAAATCATCCTTCTGATCGTCGTCGGCATCGGGGTCCTCACTCCGGTGGCGGTCGTGGTCGTCGCGAAACTAGCCGAACGCCGCAATCCGCCGATCGGGCGCTTTATCGAGGTCGACGGGGTGCGTCTGCACTATCTCGAACGGGGTGACGCCAGCGCGCCGCCGGTGGTGCTGTTTCACGGCAACGGCGCCATGATCCAGGACTTGGCGGCCGCCGGCCTGATCGACCTCCTGGCGCGCCGCTACCGCGTGATCTGTTTCGATCGACCCGGCTTCGGCTTCAGCCGCAGGCCGCGCTTGCGGCTGATGACGCCGGAGCGGCAAGCCGCGCTGTTCGAGGCTGCGCTGCAACGACTCGATGTGCGCGAACCGGTCGTGTTCGGCCATTCCTGGGGGACGCTGGTGGCGCTCGCGCTTGCGCTGCGCAACGCGGACATGCGGCGCCCGGTGAAGGGGCTCGTGCTCGCCGCCGGCTACTATTTCCCGACCAAGCGCTTGGACGTGTGGATGGTGTCCATTCCGGCGATTCCCATCATCGGCGACATCATGTGCTACACGATCAGCCCGATCCTCGGCTGGCTGCTGTCGCAAAAGATGATCCGCACGCTGTTCACGCCTGACGAGGTGCCGCAACAATTCAAAGACCAGTTCCCGTTGGCGCTGGCGCTACGCCCCTCGCAACTGCGGGCGACGGCGGAGGAGTCGGCGCTGATGATTCCGGCGGCCGCGCGGTTGCAGTCGCACTATCGCCACCTGTCCTGTCCGCTGGCCATTTACGCGGCAAGCGAAGATACGTTGATCGAATGCGATCAAGGGCCGCGACTACAGCGCCACACCATCGCTTCGGTGCTGCATACCGTGCAGAATTCCGGCCACATGTTGCACTACGCCATTCCCGAGGAGATCGTCGGCTCGATCGACGATATGATGGTTTCCGTGAGGCTCGTCGGCTCGCCCCAGCTCGCGCCGAGCCCTCGCGCCGCTGAAAGCGCGCCCGTGGCGCGCCCGGCGCGCTGAGCGCGCCCGATCGCAGCAACCCCCTCCGTAGTGGTGCTGTGGGTGAACCCGCGGCGGCCTTGCTCCCGCGGCGGAATGAGCTATCACGGACGCGATCATCCTGTCCGCCGGAATGGCGATGCGCGTCACGATCACCACTTGGAACATCAATTCCGTCCGCTTGCGGATCGACCTCGTCGCCAAGTTCGTCAAGGCGATGCGGCCCGATGTGCTCTGCCTGCAGGAGACCAAATGCCCCGACGACCGTTTCCCGCTCAAACGGTTCGCGCGGCTCGGTTACCCACATGTCGCGTTGAACGGGCAGAAGGGCTATCACGGGGTTGCGGTAATCTCGCGCCTCCCTTTCGATGGCGTCGACACGCGCCATTTCTGCGACAAGCAGGACTGCCGCCACATCGCCGTCACCCTCGGCGAGCGCGCGGGCTTAAGTGATCCCGCCGTTCTCCACAACATGTATGTGCCGGCCGGCGGCGACGAGCCTGACCCGTCGATCAACGTGAAATTCGCCCATAAGCTTGCCTTCCTTGACGAGATGCGGACGGCCCCCAATCTGCGCGCGGCGCCTAACGAGCGCGCCATCCTGCTCGGCGACCTTAATGTCGCGCCGCTCGAGCATGATGTGTGGAGTCACAAGCAGATGCTGCGCGTCGTCTCGCACACGCCGATCGAATGCGAAAAGTTGACCGCGGCCCAGAGCGCGGGGCCCTGGATCGACGTCATGCGCAACTTCGTGCCCGAATCGGAAAAACTCTACACGTGGTGGAGCTATCGCGCGCTCGACTGGGAGGCGTCCGACCGTGGGCGTAGGCTCGATCATGTATGGGCGAGCCCGGCGCTTGCTGACCGCGTCACCAGCATGACGGTCGCGCGCGCCGCCCGCGGCTGGCGGCGCCCTTCCGATCACGTTCCCGTCACGGTGACGGTGGAGGCATGAGCGGGATGCGCGCCGACTGATCGCGTGCGCGAGGGGGATTACGGATTGAACGGCGACGCTTCGACGAAGTCCCACCGCATCGGCAGGTTCAGCGGCGCGACGATCCACTTGGCCGGCTTAAACGTCCACCAGCGGCCGGTGCCTCCGGTGTCGCGAGCATCGCCATCGACCTTGCCGGCTGCCAGATCGAGTGAAACGCGGCCGGTCAGTTTGAGCTGACGGTTCGTGGCAAAATCCAGGAAGGTCAACCCGGCGCGGGGATTGAGCCCGAAATTACCAAACGTGTTGAACATGGAATTGCCCGGATAGTCCGGGATACGCAATTCATCGCCATGCAATCGGACAAACCCAGGCGCGCCGCCGCGGTGAGAGCAATCGACCGCGCCGTCGGGATGGGCGCTGGCGACAAAGAACGTGTCGGCTGCGCCGATCCATGACCGCAGCGCGGCGGTGAGAGCGTCCCCAGTTTCGATCTCGCGCGGCCCGACCTTGTCGCCGCCAGTCGCGGGCGCGAGCGTGCGCTGTTGTATGTATTTCGAACAGTTCGGGTAAGCCTGATCGATTGCGATCGCCAAGCTGTGTTCGTGCAGGTCCGCCACGCGGCCGTTGATCCGCAAGCGCCGCCGCGTCGACGGATCAAAGAAAAGCACGCCCAGCGGATCGCCGACTTGCAGCGCGGCGAAAGGCGGACCGGCCGAAAGAACATCGGCGTCGTCATCGAGCCGAAGCGCGAGCGTTGCGCCAGCGTCTTTTGCACCGGCGAAGCCCCGCTGCCCCGCGAGAATGCTTGCCCAGACATCGCCAGCGGGCGACCGCCAACCGAGCACGCACATCTGTTGCTGTTCGAGAAACCCGCTCGCTCGCGGCGACAAAGCGCCGGCGATGTTGCGCCCATTTAGGATCGCCTTGTCGCGCTCGCCGGTCATTTCCTGGATCGCGCGTTCGCCCGAATGGTAGGGATCGATCATCCATGGCTCCGAAACATCCAGGCGGCGGCCGTCGCATGACACGTAAAACGGCCGCGCTGGTTTGAGCGACCCTTCAGAAGGTCAGCAAGCGGTAGCCGTCGTCGAGATATTTCGACAGGTCGATGACGCCGCTGGTGCCCGGGATCGCCTTCTCGCGCAGGACCGGGACTCCGGACGCCTGCGCGCCGTCCGCCGCGCCGAATACATCGGCGCAGCCGCCGCAGACTCCGACGACCTTGTCGGCAACCGCCTGATAGAGAGCATGGGCGGGGTGATCCGGCTTGACCACTTCGCTCGCCCAGCGTGTGCCCGCGCCCTGGAAGATCAGCGCAACGTCCTGGTTCTTCTCCTTGAGCTCATAGGCGACGAGCATGGCGTTGAACAGCCGGCCCAGCGCCTCGTCGGAGCCGGCCTTGGGATCGGAAAACACGGCGATGGCGGTCTTGTGCATGACGATCTCCCTTCGTTAAATTACCGAACGATCGGTAAAGTAATTTGAACCGCGGCGCTTGCCTCTGTCAATGAAATTTTTTACCGTTCGTTCGGTAATTGGTTAAGGTGCTGAACCCGAGGAAGAAATCGATGGCGCGACGGGCCACGATCGAGGACGACGACCTCATCTGCAAGCTGACCGACGTGTTCCGCAATGTCGGCTATGACGGCGCTTCGCTCGCCGTGCTGGCCGACGCGACCGGCCTCAAGAAGGCGAGCCTCTATCATCGCTTTCCCGGCGGCAAAGAGCAGATGGCGGAAGAGGTATTCAAGGCGGCCGAAGCCTGGCTCGGCGACAATGTGCTTGCGCCGCTCACGGGCGACGCGCCGCCGGCCGAGCGCCTGCAGGCGATGATCGATCGGTTGAACGCGTTTTACGGCGGCGGTAAGCAGGCCTGTCTCCTCAACACGCTAGCATCCGCCCATATCCGCGACGGACCATTCGCCCGCAGGATCAGGCGGGCGTTCAAGATCTGGATCGACGCGATCGCGGAGGCGCTGACCGACGCCGGCTTAGATGAAGATACGGCGCGAGCGCGGGCGCAGCGCGCCGTCATGATGATTCAAGGCAGCCTCGTTCTCTCCCGCGGCATGGGAACGACCAAGCCGTTTCGCGACGCCCTCGCCGCGCTTGCGGACGAGTTGTTGGGACCCGTCGGGTAGACGAGACACTCTTGCCTGTCGGGTTCCAGTCGACGGATGAAGCGTTCGGCGTCTCCGCGCGGCGGCTCAGCGCTTGCAGGCGACGACCGCGAACGCCGCGCCTTGGGGATCCATGCACTGCGCGATCCAACTGCCGCCGGGCACTTGAAGCGGGCCGTTGAGGACGCGCCCGCCATGCTGAGTGACGCGCGCGACCGCGGCATCGGCCTCGGGAACATTGAAATAGAACAGCCAGACGGGTGTCGGAATTTGCTCGGGCTTGTTCATCATGCCGCCGATCGGGTCGCCGCCGGCTGCGAACAACTGGTAGGTGCCCATCGGCCCCATGTCGACGGCCTCTCCTTTGGTCCAGCCGAACTGGGAGGCATAGAACGCGAACGCTTTCGGCCAATCCGCCGCATAGAGTTCGCGCCAACCGATATGGCCCGGCGTGCCGGCGGGCGCGGGCGCGTTGTCCCCGCCCGACGGAGTGAACAGCATGAACACCGCGCCCTGCGGATCGGCGACCACGGAGAACCGGCCCACCTCCGGAATGTCGGCAGGGGCACGGTGGATAAAGCCGCCAGCCTTGCTTACGCGCTGCGTCGCGGCGTCAACATCGTCGGTCCCGATATAGCCGAGCCAGCCGGGTCGCCCACCAGCCGCGCGCACCTCGTCGGGCAGCGACATCAGGCCGGCGACCATCTTGTCGTCGGCGCTCATGATGATGTAGCGCATCGGCCCGCCCCATTCCTGCGACCCCCAGCCGATCACGGCGTGATAGAAGGCCTTGGCGGCGTCCACGTCGGTGGTCATCAGCTCGTACCAAACGAATTGGTTCGGAGAATTGGCCATTGGGGCGCTCCTTTCGCGTCGGTTCTCGGCTAAACGGCGGCAACGCCGTCGGAAGCTTTGCGCAGCGCTTCGAGGTCAAGCTTGTTCATCTTCATCAGCGCGTCGAAGGTCCGGCGGATTTTTTCCGCATTTTCGCCCTTCATCATTTCGGTCGCCATCTTCGGCACGATCTGCCACGAGACGCCGTACCGGTCGGTCAACCAGCCGCAGCGGCCAGGCGCGCCACCATCGCATAATGCGTCCCATAGGCGGTCGATTTCGGCTTGATCTTCGCAGCTCACGCACAAGGACACGGCCGGCGTGAACTGAAAGGCGGGACCGCCGTTGAGCGCCAGATAGCGCTGTCCCGCAAGCGTAAACTCGACCATCATGACGTCGCCGGGTTTGCCTCCGGGCGCTTCGAAGTAGTAGGGCACGACGGAATCGATGTGCGAATTCGGCAGCAGCGAGACGTAGAAGCGCGCGGCTTCCTCGGCCTTTCCATCGAACCACAGGCACGGAGCGATCGTCGTCATCGGCCTATTCCCCGGAGTCGAGCAGAAGTTCAAAGCCGCCATATATGAGTCGCTTGCCGTCGAACGGCATGTCGGAATGCGCGAGCCGGGGGTCGGACATGACTTTTTTGGCGGCTTCGTCGCGCACGGCCTTCGACGGGTAGACGATCCAGGAGAATACGATGCTCTCGCCCGGCTCGGCCTTCACCGCGCGTCTGAAATCGGTGACCTTGCCGTCGGGCACGTCATCGCCCCAGCACTCCACCACGCGTAGCGCGCCGTGTTCTTTGAAAATTGCTGCCACCCGGGCAGCCAAGTCCCGATAGGCCTGCTTTTTGTCCGTGGGCACAGGAACGACAAATCCGTCGATATAAGTCATGACAGATCTCCGCGGGGTTTAGGCGTGCTTGCTCAAGCAGCCGCGTTGGCGTTCCCGGCTGCAGCTGCCGCATCCATCCACATCACTTCCCAGATGTGGCCGTCGGGGTCTTCGAAGCTTCGCCCGTACATGAACCCGTGGTCTTGTTTGGGCGTGGGATCGGCCTTGCCGCCGGCCGGACCTGCTTTCTCGACCATCGCATCGACAGCTTCGCGGCTATCCATGGAAACGCAAATCAACACTTCGCTGGTTTCGCTGGCGTTCGCGATTTCTTTCGGGGTGAACTGCCGGAATTTGTCACGCGTCAGCAGCATGACGTGGATGGTCTCGGAGAAAACCATGCACGCGGCGGTGGCCCCATCGCAGAACCGGGTGTCCTTCACCGCTCCGACAGTCTCATAAAACGCTGTGGATCGCGCGAGATCGCTCACGGGGAAGTTCACGAAAATCAGCCTGGGCATTACGATCGCCTCCCAATCGCGTTTTGACCCTCATACCCTTATCTGTTATATAAAGCAACAATGAGGTTAAAAAAAATAACTACGAGGCCGCCTCACTTCCGCCGTCGTTATGTCGACGCCTGCGGCGCCGCTCATGCTCTCGAACTTATCGGCGAGCGCTGGGCGTTGCTCGTCATTCGCGAATTGCTGCTTGGCCCCAAACGGTTCAGCGACCTGCGCGCAGACCTTCCCGGCATCAGCGCCAACATCCTCACTCAACGGCTCGAGCAGTTGGAGGCGGCTGGCGTGCTCACCCGCCGCAGGTTGCCACCGCCGGCGGCAGCACAGGTCTACGAGCTGACGCCCTGGGGATATGAGAGCGAGCCGATCATTCAGGCGCTGGGGCGCTGGGCGACGCGATCGCAGATGCACGACCCGAGTCTGCCGCTCAGCGCCGTGTCGCTGATGCTCTCCTTCCGCACGATGCTCGATCCCGCCCGCGCGCGTGATCTCGATGCGCGCATCGGCTTTCGCCTCGGGGCGGAGACCTATCTTGCTCATATCAAGAAGGGACGGCTCGCCGTAGCGCGCGACAATCTAAAAACGGCCGACCTGATCTTCACCGGCACGGCGTCGGCGCTTGCCGCCGCCGTCTACGGCGGCCAATCGCTAAAAGCCTTGACGGCGCAGGGGGCTCTATCGCTTGAAGGCAACCGCACGCTCGCCGAAAAATTCGTGACGCTGTTTCCTCTGCCACCCAAGGCCGAGCCGTCATCATAATCCGGCGCGCATCGCAAGGCGCCCACAGGGACTATCGGCGGCGCGTTCGTTGCCGATGCGGCGCGCCCCTGACCTCCTGATCGGTCCGCCGCACCGCATTGCGGCGATTGACATCAAGAATTTGAATCCGACATGTTCGACGTTGGCCACCCCTTTATGGAGCAAAACTCGACCGGCCGGCCTGATGGCGATTTTCTTAACCACCCCCCGCCGCCGGCGGCGGCACGGCAGGCTTGGTGGCGCGCACGATATTGTAGCCGTTACCGAACACAAACACCTTGGAGGTCCGCCAGATGATCCGTTCAAGCTCCACCATCGAGCGCATCGGCATGCGAAACTTCCACAAGAACAGATGCTCGATGAAATTCCAGGTCAATGCGTAGGCCCAGAAGTGCACGCGCCGATACTCGATCGGGTCGAAACCGAGGCGGCGCATTTTGTAGACGAGCAGATTTGAGCCGAGAAAATTGTATCGCCAGTTATCGACGAAAGCGGTGACGCTTTTATAGTCCTTCTCGCGCCGGCAAAAATCGAGCGATCCCGGTGAACGGATGAGAAGTCGCCCGCCCGGTTTGAGCATCCGCCAGCAGCGCGCGAGGTAAGCGTCCAGGTCTTTCGTATAGCCGATCAATTCCAGCGCGTAGATCGCGTCGAAACTTGCATCCGGCAGATCCAAGGCATCGAAGTCGGCGACCATGACCTGCAGGCGCCCGCCAAACTTTTTGAATTTCCGCTGGCAAATCTCCTCCTGCGCGCGGGAGTTGGTCACGCACAATATTTCGACATCGCATCGGTTCGCCACATAGTCGGCCGCGGCCCCAGACCCGCAGCCGAGTTCCAACAATCGCATTCCAGGAGACGGCCGAAGGAGAAGATAGTCGGCCGCATAACGATGCCCGAACAGCGTCCGGGGGAAAACGCAGGTGCTGTAATTGGCGTTCTCGCTCCGATACCGCCCGAATACGTCATCGTAGGTGCGGTTTTCGTCGTCATGCTTGAAGAAATCTTCAGCAGTTGGCGTCCATTCGGTTTGTTGGCGTCGCTCGAATTCGTTCAACTCATGGCCGATTTTGCTCGCATCCTTCGGGTGCGTCGCGAGCAGGAACAGGACGTAATGAAACAAATTATACGCCGCAAAGACCCCACCAATGATCACCGCCGCCCACGCGATGACCCAAAGGAATTCCATCGCGTAACTCCTTTTGAAATGCGGCCGTCCGATGGACGAGGACCACACCGTTAGGTTCGGTCAGATGCGGAAACGGCAGCTCCAAAACCCGATCGCTTCGTAGCGACGGTTTGCCGAACCCCGCGATCACAGATCGCCTTGCCCCGAATAGCACCCTACCCCACTCCCCGGTCAATCGTACAAAACGAAATCACTCGATCGGCTGATTTGGTTCCTGATTGAGCGCCTCGCCCACCTCGGAAATCTCCACGGCGGTGTTGCGGGCGCGCTCGGCCATGTGATCGCGCAAGCGCTCCGCGGCGTCGGGGAAGCCTTCCAGCGTCTTACGAAACAGGTTGCGGGTAATGCGCATGACGGTCGCAGGCTCGGCGGCGATCGCCGTCACCGGCCGCTTGATTTCGATGATCAGAGCAAGCTCGCCCAAGAGCACGCCGGGCCCGGCGATCGTGACCCCTGGCGCATCGTCGCGACGCGCCGGCCGGTTGCGCCCCGCCGGTTCCAGCTGGAACGAGCCGTCCTGGATCACATAGCCGCAGTCGGCGGGATCGCCCGCCGTGAACAGAACTTCGCCCTCGTCAAGCGTGCGGCTCTCGCAACCGATCGCGAGCATACGCAACGCATTCGGCCCCAGCAGGCGGAACGTCGGGACCGCCTCCAGACAGACGATGTCATCTTCGAGACTCATGCCCGGCGGCTAACGTTCATGGCACCAGCTTGTAGCCGCCTGCCTCGGTGACAAGAATCGTCGGGTTGCCCGCGTCGCGCTCGATCTTCTGACGCAGCCGGTAGATATGCGTTTCCAGCGTATGCGTCGTCACGCCGGAATTATACCCCCACACTTCCTGCAACAGCACCTCGCGCGAGACCGGCTTCTGCCCGGCGCGGAAGAGGAAGCGCAGAATCGCGGTTTCCTTCTCGGTGAGCCGGATCTTGTTGCCCTTGGGGCTGACGAGGAGCTTGGAGCTCGGCCGGAACGTATAAGGCCCGATGTTGAAGACGGCGTCCTCACTCGCCTCGTGCTGGCGAAGCTGCGCACGGATGCGCGCGAGCAGCACGGCGAAACGGAACGGCTTCGCCACATAGTCGTTGGCGCCGGACTCGAGGCCGAGAATGGTGTCGGAATCGGTGTCGTGGCCGGTCAACATGATGATCGGCGACTTGAACCCGTTCTTGCGCATGATGCGCACCGCTTCGCGGCCGTCGATGTCGGGCAGGCCCACGTCCATGATGACAAGGTCGATCTGACCGGCCTTGGCGACCTGCACGCATTTCGCCCCGGAATCGACCGCGATCGGCTCGAATTCGTCGTGCAGCGACAACTGCTCGACCAGCGCTTCGCGCAGCTCCGTCTCGTCGTCGACAATCAGAATCTTACGGGCGTTAGACATGGCTTGCGGCTTCCAGGGCGCGTCGCGGCGGAGCGGAAGGCGGTTCGCCGCAGGCCGGCGACCATGCAAGAATAACAGAATGAAATCCGATTCGGCCTGAATGAATCCGCTTGAACGCAGGGGCGCCCCCATCGGGACCTGGCGCGAAGTAAAACATTCGGGGACAAAAGAGCAAGCCTGGATGAGTCATCGCCGGCAAAACACAACCTTAATGCTAGCAACAGGGCCGCGCCGTCGGCGAAGCGCCCTTTCGCGGGTGACGGTAACGGCCGGGGCGGGAGACCGGAGCCGGGGATGGCTCGTCGCCGGGCCGCTGCGTCTGCAAGTGGCGCTCGGGCGCTGCGGCGTCAAGGCGAATAAAGTCGAAGGCGACGGGGCGACCCCGCGCGGCCGTTTCCGTCCGCTGCGGGTGTGGTGGCGGGCCGACCGCGGTCCGCGCCCCCGCACGGGTCTGCCGGTGCGAAGGATCAGCCCGGTGGACGCCTGGTGCGAGGACCCGGCCGACCGGCGCTACAACCGGCCAGTTCGGCGTGCCGATGGAGCGGCGGGCGATCGGCTGTGGCGGCAGGATCATCTCTATGACCTCGTGGTGGAGATTGACCACAACACACGGCCGTGCATCGCCCGCCGCGGCAGCGCCGTGTTCATCCATCTCGCCCGGGCGGGATTTGGGCCGACGGCGGGATGCGTCGCCCTGCAGCCGAAAAGCCTTCGAGCCTTGCTCGAACGGCTGTCGCCGAAGACGCGAATCATGATTCATTAGTTTGTGGCGACGGCTTCTGGCCCCGGCGCCGGCAGCGGGCGCTCGCCGAAAATAGCCGTGCCGACGCGGACATGGGTCGCCCCGAACCGGATCGCGAGCGGAAAATCCCCGCTCATGCCCATCGACAGCAGGGCTAGCCCGTTGCGGCGCGCGATCTTGGCGGTCAGGGCGAAATGCGGGGCGGGCGGCTCGTCAAACGGCGGGATGCACATCAGACCGGCGACGGACAGCCCATAGGTTGCCGAACAGACGCGCACGAAGGCATCGACATCTTCGGGCAGCACGCCCGCCTTCTGCGACTCGGCGCCGGTATTGACCTCGACGAACAGGACGGGACTCCGCCCCTGCCGCTCGATCTCCTTGGCGAGCGCCGCGCACAGGCTCGGCCGGTCCACCGAATGGATCGCGTCGAACAGCGCGACCGCTTCGCGCACCTTGTTGGACTGCAGCGGGCCGATCATATGCAGTTCGATGCCGGGATGCGCGGCCTTGAGCGCGGGCCATTTCGCTTTCGCCTCCTGCACCCGCGCCTCGCCAAAAACGCGATGGCCGGCGCCGATCAAGGGCTCGATTGCCTTGGCCCCGAACGTCTTCGACACCGCAATCAGCGTGACCGAAGCGGCGTCGCGCCTGGCCTCGGCGCAGGCCGCCGCGATCTCCCGCTTCACCGCGGCGAGCCGTTCCACGGACGCGAGAGCGGCGGCATCGCCTGTGTCAAGCCGCATCGCAGACCCCGTCCGCGCGGATTTCGCCGGCCGACCGCTTACGCTTTTGCTCGGATTGACCCGTCGCCACGTTCATGTCCTAGTCGCGTGCTTCTTCGCCCTGCAAGTCAATCGCAAATAGCTATGGCTACCGACCGCTACAATGCTCGCGAGGCCGAGCCGCGCTGGCAGAAAATCTGGGACGAGCGGGGCATCTTTAAGACCCCGAACGACGATCCGCGCCCGAAATACTACGTCCTCGAGATGTTCCCCTACCCGTCCGGGCGCATCCATATGGGCCATGTGCGCAACTACACCATGGGAGATGTGGTAGCGCGCTACAAGCGGGCCAAGGGCTTCAACGTGCTGCACCCGATGGGGTGGGACGCCTTCGGCATGCCGGCCGAGAATGCGGCCATCGCCAACAAGGTGCATCCGCGCGAATGGACTTACGCCAACATCGTGGCAATGAAGGCGCAGCTCAAATCGATGGGCCTGTCCCTCGATTGGGCGCGCGAGCTCGCGACCTGCGACCCCAGCTATTACAGGCACCAGCAGCGCATGTTCCTCGATTTTCTCGAGAAGGGGCTGGTCGAGCGCAAGCAGTCGAAGGTGAACTGGGACCCGGTCGACCAGACGGTGCTCGCCAACGAGCAGGTCATCGACGGCCGCGGCTGGCGCTCCGGCGCGCTGGTCGAGCAGCGCGAGCTGACGCAGTGGTTCTTCAAGATCACGGCGTTTGCCGAACAGCTGTTGACTGCGCTCGACGCGCTCGACCGCTGGCCGGAAAAAGTGCGCACGATGCAGCGCAACTGGATCGGCCGCTCCGAGGGCCTGTTGGTTCGCTTCGCGCTCGATCCGGCGACGACGCCGGCGGGGGAAGACGAACTCGAAATCTTCACCACGCGCCACGACACGCTATTCGGCGCGAAATTCCTGGCCCTGTCGCCCGACCATCCGCTTGCGACCGCGGCGGCGAAAAAGGACCCCGCGCTGACCCGCTTCATCGCCGACTGCAAGCGCATCGGAACCGCGCAGGAAGCGATGGACAAGGCGGAAAAGCTCGGCTTCGACACCGGCATCCGCGCGATCCATCCGTTCGACCCGAACTGGACGCTTCCCGTCTATGTCGCGAACTTCATCCTGATGGACTACGGCACCGGCGCCATCTTCGGCTGCCCGGCGCACGATCAGCGCGACCTCGATTTCGTCAACAAATACGGGCTCGGCAACACGCCGGTCGTCTGCCCGGAAGGCCAGGACCCGGAAACGTTCGTGATCACCGACGTCGCTTACGACGGCGACGGGCGGATGATCAATTCGCGCTTCCTCGACGGCATGACGATCGCCGAGGCGCAAGAGGACGTCGCAAAGCGGCTCGAAAGCGCATTGCGCGGCAATCGGCCGGTCGCCCAACGCCAAGTGCAATACCGGCTGCGCGACTGGGGCATCTCCCGCCAGCGCTACTGGGGCTGCCCGATCCCGATCATCCACTGCCCGTCCTGCGGGATCGTTCCGGTTCCCGACAGCGACCTGCCGGTCACGCTTCCGGACGATGTCAGCTTCGATCGGCCGGGCAATCCGCTTGACCATCATCCGACCTGGAAGCACGTCGCCTGCCCGCAATGCGGCGGCAAAGCGCGGCGCGAGACCGATACCATGGATACCTTCGTCGACTCGTCCTGGTATTTTTCCCGGTTCAGCGACCCCTGGATAACGACCGCCCCCACCGACCGCGCTGTGGTCGACCACTGGCTCCCGGTAGACCAATATATCGGCGGCATTGAGCACGCGATCCTGCACCTGCTCTACAGCCGCTTCTTTACCCGGGCGATGAAAGTAACCGGCCGCGTCGGCTTCGATGAGCCGTTCGCCGGCTTGTTCACGCAAGGGATGGTGGTGCACGAGACCTACCACAAGGCGGATGGCACCTTCGCCGCGCCCGCGGAGATCGAAATCGTCGCCGACGGGGAAGCGCGCCGCGCGACGCTACTTGCGACCGGCGAGCCGATCGAGTTCGGCCCGATCGAGAAAATGTCGAAATCGAAGCGCAATACCGTCGACCCGGACGAGATCATTGCCGCCTTCGGGGCTGACACCGCGCGTTGGTTCATGCTGTCGGACTCGCCCCCCGACCGCGACGTGATCTGGACCGAAGAGGGCGTCAAGGGGGCGTCCCGCTTCGTGCAGCGGATTTGGCGGTTTGTCATGGATGTCGCGGCGCTTGCCCCGGACCAGGACGTCTCGGCGCAGTTCGGGCCGCGCGCCACCCATATCCGCAGGATCGCCCATCGCGCGCTCGCCGCTTACAGCGCCGACGTCGAGAAACTGCGGTTCAATGTCTGTGTCGCCCAGGTCTATGATCTGATGAACCGGCTACAGTCCGAACTCGAGGCGACGCGGAGCGCCGATCGAACGGAAGCAGAACAAGGCGTCGGGCGCGCCCTTGTCGAAGCAGCGGAAATACTTCTTCAGCTTATTGCGCCGATGATGCCGCATTTGGCCGAGGAGTGCTGGGCCGCGCTCGGTCATGAGACCCTGATCGCGACTAGGCCCTGGCCGGAAGTCGAGCCCGGCCTTTTGATCGATGACGCAATCACTCTGCCGGTGCAGATCAACGGCAGGAAGCGGGCTGATGTCACCGTGCCACGCCAAGCCGGAAAAGAGGAAGTGGAGGCTGCCGTTCTCGCCCTCGATGCGGTAAAAAAGGCATTGGACGGCAAGCCTCCGAAGAAGATCATTGTCGTTCCGCAGAGGATCATCAATGTCGTCGCCTGACCGACGCCTCGTGCTCGCCAGTTCCCTGCGGCTTGCCGCGGGGTTGGCGGCGGCGACTTTGGTTGCCGGCTGCTTCCAGCCCCTCTATGGCGAGCGGACGCTCGACGGCGGGCCGTCGATCAAGTCCGCCCTTCAGCAAGTCGAGGTCGCTCAGATCCCGGCCTCGAACGGGACGCCAGAAGCCCGCATCGCCATGGAGCTGCGAAATCACCTGTTGTTCGACCTGGCCGGGGCGGCCCCGCTGCCGCCGACCCATCGGCTCAGCATCCGGATCACTTCGACGCGCGTCTCGATCATCGTCGACACCCGGACGGCGCGGCCGGACGTGGAAGATTACGGGCTCACAGCGACCTACAATCTGATCGATCTGAAGACCGGCCGAACCGTGGTGACCGACCAGACGTTTACCCGCGTCTCCTATGACATTCCGGGCCAGGAGCAGCGGTTCGCGCGCCAACGCGCGTTGCGCGAAGCGGAGACGCGCGCTGCGGAGGTCATCGCCAACAATATCAAGATGCGGCTTGCCTCCTATTTCGTCGCCGGGACCTGAGGACGGCGAACCCGATGGCGGCGCTCAAGGGCGCGGAGATCGACGCCTATATTGCCCGGCCGGACGCTCGCCTGATCGCGCTCGTCTATGGCGTGGACGCCGGACTGGTGCGCGAACGCGTCGAGGCGTTGCTCGCAGCGTCGGTTGACGACGTGAACGACCCGTTCGCGCTCGTGCGTATCGAAGCCGACACGCTCGCCGCGCATCCCCAGCGGCTGTTGGAGGAGGCCCACACGGTCCCGTTGTTCGGGGGGCGCCGCGCATTATGGGTCAAGGCAGGCGGTGCGAATATCGCCGCCGCCGTCGAAGCGCTCCTTGCCGATCCTCCGCAGAAGGATTGCCGCGTGGTCATCGAGGCGAGCGATCTGCGCAAGGGCGCGCCGCTGCGCGCGCTGGTCGAACGGGCAAAAGGCGCAGTTGCGCTTGCCTGTTATGCCGATAGCGAACGCGACCTCGCGCGATTGGTGACCGAGGAACTGCGCGCATCGAAGCTCACCATTGCGCCTGACGCTCAGGCGGTGTTGGTCTCGCTGCTCGGCGGCGATCGCAAGGCCTCACGCAACGAGATCCGCAAACTTGCGCTGCATGCGCATGGCAAGGAGCGCGTCGAGACGGACGACGTTCTTGCCGTGGTCGCGGATGCGTCGTCCCTTGCCGTAGATTCCGTGATAGACGCGACCTTTGCTGGGCGTATCCAAGTTTTCGACAACCAATTTGCGCGGGCGCGCACCGGCGGCATACCCCCCGCCACGATGCTAAGCGCGGCCGCGCGGCAAGCGGCGAATTTGCATCGGGCGCGGTTGGAGATCGAAGCCGGCAAGAGCGTGGACAACGCGATACGGGAAACCTTCCGGCCGCCGCTTTTCTTCCGGCGCGAACCGCTGGTCAAAGCGGCGCTCGCCGCCTGGACCGCTTCGCGTCTCGAAAAGACCATGGCCGACCTTGCCGAGGCCACGTTGTCGGCGCGCCAATGGCCGGTCGCCGCGGCGGCGACGACGCATCGCGCCTTGCTCGTCACCGCAATGAATGCGCGCGCCCGCAAGGTTTGATCAGGCGGCGTTTGCTTGGCTATCTTGAATCAGTTTGGTTACCGACAATTTCTATCCCGCGCGCTCCAGGCGCCGCAGCACGTCTTCGAGCTGGTCGAGGCTGCGGTAATGCACATGCAACACGCCTGATTCACCGCGATGGTCGATGCTGACGCTGAGCCCAAGCGCGTCCGACACGCGTTTCTCCAAAGCGAGCGTATCGGCGTCTTTGCCGGCGCCCGCGCGCGCACGCCGCGCCCGCGACTTCCCGTCCCGCGCCGTGCGTTGCTGCGCCAACGCTTCGACCTGACGCACATTGAGGTCGCGCTCGATGATGTCCTGCGCGAGTTCCGCCGCGTTGTCCAATCCGATCAACATGCGCGCATGGCCGGCGCTCAGCCTGCCGGCGTGGATGTGCGCCTTGACGGAATCCGGCAGTTTCAACAGGCGCAGCGTGTTGGCGACATGACTGCGGCTCTTGCCGACGGTCTTGGCGACATCGTCTTGGCTATAGGCGAACTCGTCGACCAGCGACTGATAGCCCGCGGCTTCTTCCAACGCATTGAGGCCCGCGCGCTGGACGTTTTCGATGATGGCGATCTCCAACGCCTGGCTGTCGCTTGCTTCGATGACGAGTGCGGGAATGTCGTGGACGCCGGCGCGCTGCGCCGCCCGCCAGCGCCTTTCGCCGGCGATGATCTCGTATTGCTCGCTCGCTCCGCGCAACGCCCGCACCAGAATCGGCTGGATGACGCCGCGCTCCTTGATCGAGGTCGCCAGCTCTTCAAGTTCGGCCTCGGGAAAGTTGCGCCGCGGATTGCGCGGGTTGGGCCGCAACAATTCGATCGGCACTCGTCGTGCGCCCTGCGTGCGCTCCGGCTTGGTCGAGGCATCCGTATCGGCGTCGCCGATGAGCGAAGCAAGACCGCGGCCGAGCCGCGAGCGCGGACCGTCCGCCGCCATCGCCGCTCCTCCTGACAATGGTTTCACGAGACCTCCCGATAATTCGAAACGAAAACAGCCGAGCCATCGCTCAGCCAGCGAGCCGCTCCATCAGATCTCTCTCGCGCTGAATGACTTCGGACGCGAGCCGCAGATAGGCTTCGCTGCCTGCGCATTTGAGATCGTAGACCAGCACCGGCTTGCCGTAGGAAGGCGCTTCGGACACGCGAACATTGCGGGGAATGACCGTGTCGTAGACGCGGCTGCCCATGAATTGGCGGACGTCGGCGACCACCTGGTCGGACAGATTGTTCCGCGAGTCGTACATCGTGAGCACGATGCCGTGGATCGCGAGCGTGGGATTGAGCGCCGTTTTCACTTGCTCGACGGTCTTGAGGAGTTGCGACAGACCTTCGAGCGCAAAGAACTCGCATTGCAGCGGGACGATAATGGCGTGCGCGGCGGCCATCGCGTTCACCGTGAGCAGATTGAGCGCGGGCGGACAGTCGACCAACACGTAGGTGTACGCGTCTTCCTGCGTCGGTTCTGCCGCCAACGCCGCAAGCGCATCGCGCAGTCGGAAGGCGCGATCGCGCATCGAACCGATCTCGAGTTCGATGCCGGCGAGATCGATGGTCGACGGCGCGATCGACAGCCGCGGAACGGCGGTCGGAAGCACGGCCTCGCGGAGGCCCGCTTGTCCGATCAAAACGTCATAAGTGGTAACTTGGCGGTTCCTGCGGTCAATGCCGAGACCGGTCGAGGCGTTGCCTTGCGGGTCGAGATCGATCACCAGGACGCGCCCGCCGGCCGCGGCGAGCGCGGTACCGAGATTGATTGCCGTGGTCGTCTTGCCGACGCCGCCTTTTTGGTTGGCGATCGCGAGAATGCGCATGGGGCGCGGCGGCTCGGCAACCGCATGTTCCGCCGGAAAGGGGACGACCTCGCCCGTTGGTTCGTCCGCTGCCGCTGCTTCGGTTGCTTCGGTTGCTTCGGTTGCTTCGGTTGCTTCGATTGCTTCCGTTGCTTCGATTGCTTCCGTTGCTTCGATTGCTTCCGTTGCTTCGATTGCTTCCGTTGCTTCGAATGCTTCGGCTGTTTCAGTTGCCTCGGTTGAAGCAGGAGGCTCTTCGGTAGCTGGCGCTTCGGCCGGGACCGGCGGCTCGGCGACGGGGTGCGCTTCGGCGATGACCGCGGCCTCGGCGGCCGGCGGTGTTTCCTCGAATTGTTGCAGCTCCGCTTCCGCCACAGGCAGACTGCCGTCTTCCTGGGCCGGTGGCTCGTAGGGATCGGGGGAGTCGGACATGAAAATCACCCAGTAGGCGCAAGCGATGGGTCCCGGCAGCCGCCACGCATGAAGACCCGCCCGGCCGTTTCTTTAAGTTGACGAAGATAGTCAGCTGCAACCATTGCGGTGCTCCAGCGACCGCACGACAAGGATTTGCCCTGTGCGATTGGTCTTGCTCGGAACCAGTTCCGCGTCGATTATCCAAGATTTGGTAGCTTCTTTCAATTCTTCCTCAACATCTTGACCCTTGAGGATCAATGCTACCGCCCCTTTTTTCACGAACGGCGCGATCAGCCCCGCCAGTTTGTCGAGCGGCGCTACGGCGCGTGCGGTGACGACCGCAGGCGTTACTGATTCGTCTGCAATAAAATCCTCGATTCGCGCACAATGGACAATGGCCGGGATGCGCAGCGTGCGTGTGACTTCACGCAAAAAAGCGGCCTTGCGGACGTTGCTTTCGACCAAGTGAATGACGGCGCCGGGTTTTTCGGCGAGCGCGCATGCGAGCACGAGTCCGGGGAAGCCGCCGCCCGAGCCGAGGTCGACCCACCTGTAGGCGTATGGGGCGAGCGACAAAAGCTGCAGCGAATCGGCAATGTGCCGCGTCCACAGGCGAGGGATCGTGGACCGCGCGATAAGATTGGTCTTCGCCTGCCACGCAAGCAACAACTCGACGAACCGGTCCAGTCGCTGCTCTGTTTCACGTGAAACAGGCGTGATGCGGAGCGCGGCGAGACGATCTCTTGCATCGGGAGCTAGTCGCGACGCGCGGGCAAACGGCTTGGCTTGAGGAGTCATGATCTGCCGCACGTCGGGTTTCGGGACGGCGCCTCATCTCGGGAGGGGTGGTTTTCCCCTTATTAAGTTCCGGTCGCTTTGCGCGCGCTGCGCTGGGGCCGGCGCAAATGCGCCGCCAGCAAGGTCAACGCCGCCGGCGTGACGCCATCGATGCGCCCGGCCTGGCCCAAGGTCCGCGGGCGGATCGCGGCAAGTTTCTGCCGCACCTCATGCGACAGCCCGGTCATCGCCGCATAATCGAGGTCGTCGGGAAGCGCGAGCGCTTCGTCGCGCCGGTAAGCCGCGATGTCGGCCGCCTGGCGGTCGAGATAGACCGAGTATTTTGCATCGATTTCTAGCTGCTCAGCAATGCCGGGGGCGAGCGTCCCCAGTTCCGGCCATATGCGAACCACTTCGGCTATTCCGAAGTCGGGATAGGCAAGAAGATCGAAAGCGGTGCGCCGCTGGCCGTCCTTTTTCAGGGCGAAGCCGAACCGCTCCGCTTCCGAGGGCGTCACCGACACCGAGCGGGCATAATCGCGCGCCGCCGTCAGCGCCTGCATCTTCGTCCGGAAGCGGCTCGCGCGTTCCTCGCGCACGCATCCCAGCTCCAACGCCTTCGCGGTGAGGCGCTGGTCGGCATTGTCCGCGCGCAGCGTTAGCCGATATTCGGCGCGCGAGGTGAACATGCGGTAGGGCTCGGTCACCCCGCGCGTCACCAGGTCGTCGATCATCACCCCGAGATAGGCGTCGGAGCGGTCGATGACGAAGCCGTCTCCGCCGCTCGCGCGTAGCGCCGCATTCAATCCCGCCACCAGGCCTTGGCCCGCCGCCTCCTCGTAGCCGGTGGTGCCGTTGATCTGGCCGGCGAGGAAAAGGCCCTTCAGCCGCTTCGTCTCGAGCGTGGGATAAAGTTCGCGCGGATCGACATGGTCGTACTCGATCGCGTAGCCGGGCCGCGTGACCCGCGCGTGGGCAAGCCCTGGAATCGTCGCCACCAAAGCAAGCTGGACCTCTTCCGGCAGCGAAGTGGAAATGCCGTTGGGATACACGGTCGTATCGTCAAGCCCTTCCGGCTCCAGGAAAATCTGGTGCCCGTCGCGCTCGCCGAAGCGCACGATCTTGTCCTCGATCGACGGGCAATAGCGCGGCCCGCGGCTTGCGATTTGCCCGGAATACATCGGCGATCGATGGACATTCGCGCGGATGACGGCATGCGTCTCTTCGGTGGTGCGGGTGATGGCGCATTCGATCTGCGGGTTCTCGATGCCGTCCGTCAGCGCCGAGAACGGCTCGGGAGGATCATCGCCGGGCTGACTCTCGAGGCTTTGCCAATCGATGGTGCGGCCGTCGAGCCGCGGCGGGGTGCCGGTCTTGAGCCGGCCGAGCGCGAAGCCCAGCGCCTCCAGCGTCCGCGACAGGCCGAGCGCGGGCGCCTCCCCGACCCGCCCCGCCGGAATTTTCCGCTCGCCGATATGGATGAGGCCGCGCAGAAACGTGCCGGTCGTCAGTACGACCGCGCCCGCCCCGAGAGCATTCGGCCATCGGCGAGGGTGACGCTCATGACCCGGCCTTCCTTGTGCGTTAGGTCATCGGCTTCGCCTTCGATGACGACAAGATTGGGAATCTCGCGGATCGCTTGCTGCATCGCCGCTGCGTAAAGCTTGCGGTCCGCCTGCGCCCGCGGCCCGCGCACCGCCGGCCCCTTGCGGCGGTTCAGCACGCGGAACTGGATCCCGCCGCGATCGGCGACGCGCCCCATGAGGCCGTCGAGCGCATCGATCTCGCGCACCAGATGGCCCTTGCCGAGCCCGCCGATGGCCGGGTTGCACGACATCGCGCCGATCGTCGCAAAGCGATGGGTGACGAGCGCCGTCGATGCGCCCATGCGCGCGGCCGCAGCCGCGGCCTCAGCAGCCGGCATGCCCACCCCCAATAACGATGACGTCGAAACGCAAATCCATGACGGTGGCTCGATGGGACGTGTTTCACGTGAAACAAATAGGCGCAACTCACAGCGCCATCTATCACTTACCGATGCAGAAATCACGAAAGATGACGTCGAGAACGTCCTCGACATCGACGCGTCCCACCAGCCGCCCGAGCGCGCGCGCCGCCAGCCGCAGTTCCTCCGCGACGATTTCCTCGCGATCGGCGGGCGGTTCCGCGAGAGCGCGGTCGAGTGCGGCCAATGCTTCTTGCAGCGCCAGCCGGTGACGCTCCCGGGTGATCAGGACCGGCTCGCCGCCGCCGAGGAAATCCGCGGCGAAGCGCTCCAAAGCATCGAGCAGCTCGGCCAAGCCTTCGCCGGTCCGCGCTGAGATGGCGAACGATCGGGAAGCGTCATCCTTTGTTAGGGATGCTGGTTCGTTAATCCGGCGTCCGACTAGGTCGATCTTGTTGACGATCGTCCAGCGCGATGGCTTGCCATCACCTGTTTGCCGGCCGGCAACGTCTTCCCGACCGTTGTCCCCTCCCCGACTGCGGCTCCCTCCTTCGCCGTCGCATCGACGACCCACAGCACCAGGTCGGCGTCCGCCGCCCGCGCCCGCGCCCGCCGCACCCCTTCTTGTTCGACGGGATCATCGCTCTCGCGGATGCCGGCGGTATCGAGCAGCGTCACGGGCGCGCCGCCGAGATCGAGATGCACTTCGATGACGTCGCGCGTCGTGCCGGCATAAGGCGAGACGATCGCCGCCTCCCGCCGAGCTATCCGATTGATAAGACTTGACTTTCCGGCATTGGGGGGGCCCGCGATGGCAACGACCAGGCCTTCGCGCAAGCGCTCCCCGCGCCGTTGATCCGAAAGCGCGGCGGCGATCTCGTCGCGCAAGGCGCGCGCCCCCTCGAGCGCCGGCGTCATCAGGTCCTCGGGCAGGTCGCCTTCGTCGGCAAAATCGATGAGCGCCTCGATCAGTGCGAGCGCTGCAATCATGGCGGTCCGCCACGCCTCCGCGCGATCGGATAGCCATCCGCGCAATTGCCGCAGGGCCTGCCGCCGCTGCGCCTCGGCGTCGGCGGCGATCAGGTCGGCGAGCCCCTCCACCCGCGTCAGGTCGAGCTTGCCGTTGTCGAACGCGCGCCGGGTGAACTCGCCCGGTTCCGCCGGACGGCAATGTGCGAGCCGGCCGAGTGCTGCAAGCACGGCCGCGACTACCGCGCGCCCGCCGTGAACATGCAGTTCGGCAACGTCCTCGCCCGTCACGCTTCTCGGCGCGGGAAACCACAAAGCCAGCGCGTCGTCGATGATCTCGCCGCTGTCCCGCTCGCGCACCCGCACAAGCACAGCTTCGCGCGGCTTCGGCAAGCGGCCGATCAGCGCGGTAAGCGCAGCGCCCGCCTCTGGGCCCGATATCCGCACCACCGCAATCGCCGCCGGCGGCCGGCCGGAGGAGAGAGCAAAGATGGTGTCGTCGTTTTCCTTCATCGCTCCCATCGCCAATCCGAACAATCCGCTATCAGCCGTGCGAGCTCTGGGCCCTGTATTGCGTTACTGCCATCTCTGTAATACATTCTCCGCATGAAGACTTTGACGGTACGGTTGCCCGACGATTTGGCGGCTCAGATCGACGCCGAATCGCAACACCGCAAGATGTCGAAATCCGACGTCATTCGCGAACGATTGACAATGGCGGGACCGCAGCGACGCCACATCGCCGCGCGAGAGGCCATCGCAGACCTCATCGGTTCGATCCAAGGCCTTCCGTCCGACTTGAGCGCGCGAACGAAAGATTATCTGCGAGCGACAGGCTATGGCCGCAAGCGTCCTCGTTGACGCGAGTTTTCTCGTCGCCCTCCTCAGCCGCGACGACACCCATCACGGATGGGCGGCCGCTTTGTCGCTGCGCTTCCCGCCGACCTGGAAAACCTGCGAAGCCGTCCTCTCGGAGGCGTTCCATCTACTCGGGATGCGCGGCGCCGGCGCGCTTGCCGCACTGCTCCACCGTCGCGCCGTGACTGTTCCCTTCCACCTCAGCGAGGACGTCCAGGGCGTTTTGCGCCTCATGCAAAAATACTCGAATGTGCCAATGAGCTTCGCCGACGCCTGCCTGGTCCGTATGACAGAAATAGTGGCCGATCCCGTGCTTCTGACCACCGATGCCGATTTCCGCATCTATCGTCGGCACAGCCGACGAGCCATTCCTTGCGAAATGCCCGGCTGACCTGTCCGAGCGCGCGTCAATTCGCCGATCCGTTTGCGTACCGTTCCGCGTTTAGACTCTGCCGTCAACCAAAGGCGGAGCCCATGACTCCCGATACGCTTCACGAAAACCGCCTCGCCCGCGAGACGAGCCCCTATCTTCTGCAGCACAAGAACAATCCGGTGGACTGGTGGCCGTGGGGGCCGGATGCACTCGCCGAGGCCAAGCGTACCAATAAGCCGATCTTGCTGTCGGTCGGCTATGCGGCCTGCCATTGGTGCCATGTGATGGCGCACGAAAGCTTCGAAGATGCCGCAACCGCCGCGGTGATGAACGAGCTGTTCGTGAACATCAAGGTCGATCGCGAAGAGCGGCCGGACATCGACCAGATCTACATGACGGCGCTTCATCTTCTCGGCCAACAGGGCGGCTGGCCGCTCACCATGATCCTCACGCCTGAGGGCGAGCCGGTGTGGGGCGGCACTTATTTTCCCAACACCTCCCGTTACGGCCGCCCTTCCTTTACCGACGTATTGCGCGAGATCGCGCGCCTGTTCCGCGAGGAACCGCATCGCGTCGAGCACAACCGCCAGGCTTTGATGGCCCGGCTCGCGGATAGGGCACAGCCTGAAGGCCGCATATCAATGGGCCTCGCCCAGCTCGACGGCATCGCCGAGCAACTAACGGGCGCCATGGACCCGCTGCATGGCGGGCTACGCGGCGCGCCGAAATTTCCCCAATGCTCGATGCTCGAATTTCTTTGGCGCGCCGGCCAGCGGGCGGACACCCATCTTCGCACCGGCTTCTCGACGCTGGGGGACAGCCCCCTCCCCAACCCTCCCCCGCACGCGGAGGAAGAAGCAAAGCGCAGCGACGCGGGAGGGGGCGATGCCTCGGCCTCTCTACCCGGCGGGACGGACCCTGAAGCAACCGCCCAACCGTCGAACATTTATCTCGATCTCGTCGAGCTTTCGCTCGAACGGATGTGCGAGGGCGGTATCTACGACCATCTTGGCGGCGGTTTCTCACGCTACTCGGTCGACGAGCGCTGGCTGGTCCCGCATTTCGAGAAGATGCTTTACGACAACGCCCAGCTTCTCGAACTCCTGGCGCTTGCCCACGCACGCACCGGCCACCCGCTGTTCCGCCAGCGGGCGAGCGAAACCGTCGGCTGGCTCGAACGCGAAATGCTGACGGAAGAGGGTGCGTTTTGCGCCTCGCTCGACGCCGATTCCGAAGGTGAGGAAGGCAAATTCTATGTCTGGTCGCTCGCCGAGATCGAAGGCCTCCTGCCGCCGGACGACGCCGCAATCTTCATCCAGCGCTACGACGTGACGGCCGAGGGCAATTTCGAAGCCCACAATATCCTTAACCGTTTGCGACACCTCGATATTTTCGCCCGCACCCGGGCGGGTCAGGGCTTCACGCTGGCACCCATGGATACGAACGAAGAGCAGAAACTGGCCGCGCTCCGGCAGGTCCTATTGGATGCGCGTGCGCACCGCGTCCGGCCGGGGCTCGACGACAAGGTACTGGCCGACTGGAGCGGGTTGATGATCGCGGCGCTCGCCAATGCCGGCTCCCTGCTCGACGAGCCCGGATGGCTTGCGCTTGCCCGCCGCGCGTTCGATTTCATCGCGCGCGAGATGACCCGCGGCGATCAGCTCGGCCATTCCTGGCGGGACGGCCGGCTCCTGTTCCCAGGACTTGCGTCCGACTTCGCCGCCATGATCCGCGCCGCGCTCGCCTTGTTCGAGGCGACGGGCGAGGCCCCCTTCCTCGACCAGGCCGTCGCCTGGCAGCATGCGTTCGACCGCCATTACGCCAATCGGGAGAATGGCGGCTATTTCCTCACCGCCGACGACGCCGAAGGTCTGATCGTCCGGCCCGCCTCCACCTACGACGACGCAATCCCCAACCCGAACGGCTTGGCCGCACAAAATCTCATCCGCCTCGCGGCGCTCGCGGGCGACGATGCCTGGCGTGAGCGGGTGGATATCTTGTTTGACGGCCTGATTCCAATGGCAGGCGCCAATCTGTTCGGCCATCTGAGCTTGCTGAACGCCCTCGACCTTCGTCTTCGCGCAGCAGAGATTGTTATTGTGCGCGAAGAGGCGCACAATGACCCCCTCGTTGTTGCAGCGCAGCATATCCCATTCGACGAACGCATCCTTCTTCGCGCCACTTCCGCGGAAACGCTTTCCCAGTCACACCCTGCCCGCGAGAAGATCGCCGCGGCTGCCGGTAAGGCGGCCTTTGTCTGCATCGGGGGGCGTTGCTCGTTGCCGGTGACCAACGCAGAGCATCTCGTCAGCGCCGTCCAGGCGATGCGCGGCTAGTCCCTACAGTCCCGCGACCCGCTGCGGTTCATCCGCCGAGGTCAAGTCCGAGGTAGACGACGTCCGGCAACGGATTCTCGTAGTAGGGCGGGATCGGCCGAAATCCGAGACCGGTATAGAGCGCACGCGCGCCGTGCATTGAGCCAAGCGTATCGAGCACGATCCTGCTCATCCCGGCCTGCCGGGCGTCGGCGATTACCGCAATCGCGAGGTCGCGCGCGATGCCTAACCCTCGGAAGGCCGGTCGGACATAAAGCCGCTTCATCTCGGCGAAGCCTGGCCCGATCGTCCGTCGCGCGACTATCCCGGCCGGTTCCCTCTCGTTCCAAGCCAGTAGCACGCAGCCCGACGGCCGCGCATATTTGCCCGACAAAGAGGCAAACTCCTCCTCGACATTCTGGAAGCTGACATCGACGCCAAGCGCCGCGACATATTCGCGGAACAGGGCCTCGACCACGCCGCGGTCATGTGGCCATCGCGCCTCGCGAATGCCGTGAGCGCCTTCGCGGGACGCCCGCGGCGTCACGTATTCATCGATTCGAAGAATTCGCCGTTGCTCTTGGTGTTGCGCAGCTTGTCGAGCAGGAAGTCGATCGCGTCCATCACCCCCATCGGGTTGAGGATGCGGCGCAGTACGTAGATTTTCTTGAGCTGATCCTGCGGGGTGAGCAACTCTTCCTTGCGGGTGCCGGAACGGGTGATGTCGATCGCCGGGAAGGTGCGCTTGTCCGCCACCTTGCGGTCGAGGATGATTTCCGAATTGCCGGTGCCTTTGAACTCTTCAAAGATCACCTCGTCCATGCGGCTGCCGGTGTCGATCAACGCGGTGGCGATGATGGTGAGCGAGCCGCCTTCCTCGATATTGCGCGCCGCCCCGAAAAACCGCTTCGGGCGCTGCAGCGCGTTGGCGTCGACGCCGCCGGTTAGCACCTTGCCCGAGGACGGCACCACCGTGTTGTAGGCGCGGCCAAGGCGGGTGATGGAGTTCGAGCAGGATGACGACGTCGCGCTGATGCTCGACTAGCCGCTTCGCCTTCTCGATCACCATTTCGGCGACCTGGACGTGGCGCGACGCCGGCTCGTCGAAGGTCGAGGAGATCACCTCGCCCTTCACCGAGCGCTGCATGTCGGTGACCTCCTCCGGCCGCTCGTCGATCAGGAGCACGATGAGATAGCACTCTGGATGATTGGCCGTGATCGAATGGGCGATGTTCTGCAGCAGCACCGTCTTGCCGGTGCGCGGGGGCGAGACAATCAGGGCGCGCTGGCCCTTGCCGATCGGCGCCACGATGTCGATGACGCGCGCAGACAAATCCTTCCTGGTCGGGTCCTGCACCTCCATCTTCAGCCGTTCATCGGGATAAAGCGGCGTGAGGTTGTCGAAGTTGATCTTGTGGCGCGCCTTGTCCGGGTCCTCGAAATTGATCGTATTGACCTTGAGCAGCGCGAAATAGCGCTCGCCCTCTTTCGGGCTGCGGATTTGCCCCTCGATGGTATCGCCGGTGCGCAGGCCGAACCGCCTGATCTGTGAGGGAGAGACGTAAATATCGTCCGGGCCCGGCAAGTAGTTCGCCTCGGGCGCGCGCAGAAAGCCGAATCCGTCTTGCAGCACCTCGACCACGCCTTCGCCGATGATCTCGACGTCCTTCTGGGCGAGCTGCTTGAGAATGGCGAACATCAGCTCTTGCTTGCGCATGGTCGAGGCGTTCTCGACCTGGTGCTCGTCGGCGAAAGCTAGCAATTCGACGGGAGATTTGGTTTTTAGGTCCTGTAGCTTCATTTCCCGCATACGGGTGATTCCTGTCGGTCGAAGGGGAAGAAAAATCCGATCGACACTCAGAGGGAGAAAACCGCAGGTCTGGGGAGGGTACGGGCTTACGCCTCTAGGTCCCGATGTGCGAAACGGTCCGTTCGGACCCTGCTCGACCACATCCGCCTGCGTTCTGGGGAGGTTGTGTCAACATAGGTAAAGACCGCAGTCTACGCAAGAGCGCCCCGCATTCTCCCATCACATTGGCTTGACGACCGCCAGAATGATCGCGGCGATTGCCAGCAGGGCGCCGGCGAGATTGGCCACGGCGTAGAATTGCGCGCCTCGGCCGTCCGCACCGGCGGCAAAGGTGCGCGCGACGCGCACGACCCAGCCATGCAGAGCGGACAGCACGACGACCACCGCGATCTTCGCCTGCAGCCACGTGCTCGAAAACCAGGCGCCGTCCCAGGCAAGCCACAGCCCGACGCCCCAGGTGATCACCATCGCCGGATTGACGACCCGCTGTAGGATTTGCCCCTCGAGCGCGCTCAACAGCTCTGCTTGCGGCGACCCTTCACCGGCTTTTGCATGGCAGACAAACAAGTAGAGCACGGTGAGCATTCCGCCGATCCAACCGATCACCGCGACCACGTGAAAGGTCTTGAGCCACGGGTACATGTCCGGCGCCGCGACAAGCGCAAGCGCTGCCGCAAGAACGAGCGGCGCGGCAAGTCCAACGGCCGCCCGCAGCGCTATCCTGCGCTTATCTCCCGCGAGCGAAGGGTCTCTCACCAATCATCGTCCCCGGACCCGGCGCAGCATCTGCTCTACATGAGCGACTGGCGTCTCCGGAAGAATCCCATGTCCGAGATTGAAGATGAACGGGCCTTCCACAAACGCAGCCAGCACGGCATCAACCGCGCGATCGAGGGCTTCGCCGCCCGCGAGCAAAGCAATTGGATCGAGATTGCCCTGGACCGCGACGCGACTTTGTATTGCCCTGCGCGCGAAATCGCGATCGACGCTCCAGTCAAGCCCCACCGCGTCCACCTCCACCTGTTCGACATAACGCAGAAGCGAGGCGCCGGCTCCACGCGGAAAACCAATGATTTTGCCGCCGGGAATGCTGGATCGAACCCCCGCGACAATCCTGCGCATCGGTTCGACACACCAGCGGTCGAACTCCTCCGGCGGCAGAATGCCCGCCCAGGTGTCGAACACCTGGACAGCGTCGACCCCCGATTTAAACTGTGTGACGAGGTACTGGATTGACGCGTCCGTCAAGGCATCGATGAGACGGGCGAACCCTGCCCGGTCCCGATACGCCATTAGTCGCGCTGGGCCCTGATCGAGAGTTCCCTGTCCTGCCACCATGTAGGTCGCTACCGTCCACGGCGCCCCGCAAAATCCAAGCAAAGCAACGTGCGCGGGCAAAGCTGGTTTCACCAACCGGATCGTCTCGAAGACTGGAGCCAAGGCATCCAAGTCTAATCGCTTGGTAAAACGCGCAACATTGTCGCTGCTGATTAGCGGCGCAAGACGCGGGCCCTCGCCGGTCACAAAGCTCACAGTCTGGCCAAGCGCATGCGGAACGACGAGGATGTCAGAAAATAGGATCGCAGCGTCCAGGTTGAACCGCTGGATTGGTTGAAGCGTGACCTCGGCCGCGAGTTCGGGCGTAAAGCAGAGATCGAGAAAGCTCCCTGCCTTCTCGCGAACGGCTCGATACTCCGGTAAATAGCGTCCCGCTTGCCGCATCATCCAAACAGGCGGAATGAGGGGCCGTCGTCCAGAGAGAACATCGAGAATCATTTGCCTGGATTGAAGCTCCATCCTTGTCACTTCAACTAAATAAGAGAGATCTTAGTTATTGAGTCTGTTAGGGGCGGGATAAGACTCATGACCAGCTTTCCACATCCAAGCACATGGTTCTTCTCGACTTGCCCACGCGCTATCCCCTATCCCCGTGAAGATGCCTGGATGAGGCAATCCTTTGATGCGTTGAGGCTTTGACCCCAGATCCGAAGTTCTCTGGCCGCCATTGCCGCTATTCACACTGAGGGAGTATAAGGCAGGCCGGATTGTCCAACGCTGTGAACATGTGGGTGGGATACCTCTGATCAGGTCGTATCTTTATCCGAAGATTGCCTGTGATGCCCCTTTGTCCCCAGTCGCACACAGTCGATAGGGAACGATGACTGCAAAACCGTCGAGCTTCTTCCACCTGCATTTGATTTCGGATTCGACGGGGGAGACTCTCATGACCGTGGCCCGCGCTGCGCGGGCTCAATATACGAACGTCGCTGCGGTCGAACATGTATATCCCGCAGTGCGCAGCAACAAACAGCTCGATCAGGTCTTACGGGGGATCGAAGATGAACCAGGCGTTGTCCTTTACACGCTCCTTGACGAAGTTCTGATCACGCGGCTCGAGGAGAAGTGCCACGATCTTGGATTGCCGTGCCTATCAATTCTAGGTCCGGTCCTTCAGTTGTTTCAATCACATCTCGCGACCGAGTTGACTCAGCAGATCGGGGCGCAACACGTTCTTGACTCGGAGTATTTCAGGCGCATGGATGCGCTGAATTACACGATGATGCACGATGACGGACAATTGACTGATGATCTCGAACGGGCCGACGTCGTGCTGGTGGGTGTGTCGCGCACTTCGAAGACTCCGACTTCGATCTATCTCGCCAATCGTGGAGTGAAAACGGCAAATGTTCCGCTCGTGCCCGGCGTGCCAATTCCCGCCCATTTGGAAAAGCTGGAACGGCCGCTGATCGTCGGGCTCTACGCCAGCCCCGAGCGCATCGTTCAGATCCGGCAGAACCGGCTCCTGGGGCTCTATACCGGCCAGGAGGATGGCCAATACGTCAATCGCGACGCGGTCGCCGAAGAAGTGATATTCTCTCGGCGGTTGTGCGCGAAACACAATTGGCCGCTCATCGATGTGACGCGGCGTTCGATCGAAGAAACCGCGGCCGCCGTCATCGCCTTGCTGAGAGAGCGGCGTCGGCAACCCGTTTCATAACCGCCTCATTCGGCTTAGGTCATGCTTTGGCTTGCGGCGCATCCCCTGGTCCTGGCGTCGCGCAGTCAAGTTCGCCGCGCCTTGCTCGAAGCTGCGGGCATTCCCATCAAATCAATTCCGCCCGATCTGGATGAACGGGCCGTCGAAGCGCGCGCGGGCCACTCCCTCGGCGCATCTGATGCAGCGCTTTTGCTCGCCCGAGAAAAAGCGCGATCGGTCGCAGCACCGCCGGGTCAGTACGTGCTGGGCGCCGACCAGACACTTGCATTGGGCCGAGCGCGCTTTACCAAGCCAAGCGACATCGAAGCCGCACGCGAGCAATTGCGAGCGCTGAGCGGACGAACGCATGAGCTTTGTTCAGCGGTTGCCGTCGCCAAGGATGGCCGGGCGATTTTCAGCCACTGCGAGGTGGCGCGGATGACGATGCGGTCATTGTCGGAACGGTTTATTGACGCCTATCTCGCAGCCGCGGGATCGGCGGTCACATCCAGCGTCGGCGCCTATCAACTCGAAAAACTTGGAATCCATTTGTTCGAGCGAATCGAGGGAGACCACTTTACGATCCTCGGACTTCCGCTGGTTCATTTGCTTGCCTTTTTTCGCCGGGAAGGATGCCTCGCCGCGTAGCGGTTACGAGACCAGAGGTCCGTCACAGGAGCGGAATTACGGGGGTAGCCTCTCGATGATCGTGATCGGCCTGACGGGGTCAGTGGGAATGGGCAAGTCGGCGACCGCCCTCATGTTCGCGGAAGCGGGCGCGCCCGTGCATGACGCCGACGCCGCCGTTCACCGGCTGTACGAGGGCGACGCGGTCGCGCCGATCGAGGAAACCTTTCCGGGCGTGACCTGCGCCGGCAAGATCGATCGGGAAAGGCTCGCCGCGCGCGTTCTGAACGACGCGGTGGCGCTGAAGCGGCTTGAGGCGATCGTGCACCCCCTGGTGCGCCGCGAGGAGGAGCAGTTTCTCGCCAAGGCGGAGACCGAGGGCGTCCATTGCGCGGTTCTCGACATTCCGCTGCTTTTCGAGACGGGGGCCGATCGGCGTGTCGATGTCGTGGTCGTGGTCTCCGCGCCGTTCGAAGAGCAGCGCCGCCGCGTGCTGGCGCGTCCGGGAATGACGGAAGAAAAGTTCGAAAGCTTGCTCGTCAAGCAGCTTTCCGACGAGGAAAAGCGCAAACGCGCTGATTTTGTCGTGGATACCTCGCAAGGCTTCGATTCCGCCCGCGCCCAGGTTCGTGCCATTCTGCAAGAATTGGAGAGAATGCCGAAGCGGCGCAGGTGATTCGCATCCAGGACGGATTCCGAGGCGCGCGGTTGGACTTCGGTCAATGCGGTGGAACGGACGGTAATGCATCTCCGCCGCGCGTGCAGGTAAGGGCCATGTTGCGGGAGATCGTGTTCGACACGGAAACGACGGGCCTCGATCCCTATCAAGGGCATCGCCTGGTCGAGATCGGCTGCGTCGAATTGGTCAACCGCATTCCGACCGGCCAGATATTCCATTGCTATTTCAATCCGGAACGGGACATGCCCGCGGAAGCTTTCGCGGTGCATGGGCTGTCGAGCCAATTCCTGGGCGAAAAGCCGTTATTCGCCGAGCTGGCGGGCGATCTCCTTGCCTTTTTAGGCGACGCCCCGCTGATCGCGCACAACGCCGCCTTCGATCTCGGCTTTCTCAACGCCGAACTGGAGCGCGTGAAGCTTCCGCCGCTTCCCCGTGCGCGTCTTATCGACACATTGTTGCTTGCGCGGCGCAAATATCCGGGCGCGCAGAACCGGCTCGATGACCTCTGCCAGCGCTTCCGCATCGACAACTCACACCGCACGAAGCATGGCGCATTGCTGGATGCGGAGCTGCTGGCCGAAGTCTATCTTGAGCTGATCGAGGCCCGGCAGGCGCGGCTCGGGCTCGAGACGGCGACGGCGGCGCCGGTTGCAGCCATGGCGGCGGTCGCAAGGACGCCAATCCGTGCGGTCGCGCTGCTGCCGCGCCTGTCCGTCGAGGAACGATCGGCCCATCACGCGTTCGTCGCGACGCTGGGACCTCAGGCGATCTGGCTCGACTACATGGCGACCGCGGCAGTCGAGACGGCTGATGACAACGCGGCCAAGGCGGCGGGCTGAGATCGACTGGGGCTGGCCGGGCGCCTCCGCACCCGGCATGGCGGTCGCTCAGGTTTGCGGCGGCGCAGCGGGCGGCGGCTGTTGGCCTTGCAGGCTCGCCATCTTTTGCTGGTACAGCGCGACGAAGTCGATGGGATCGAGCAGAAGCGGCGGGAAACCGCCGTTCACCACTGCACTTGCGACAATTTCCCGCGCGAAGGGAAACAAAAGCCGCGGACACTCGATCATCAACAGCGGAGGGACGTTTTCCTGCGGGATGTTCTGCAGGCGGAAGACGCCGGCATAGAGCAAGTCGAAGCCGAACAGCGTCGAGCCGGGAACCTCGGCCTTGCCTTCCAGCTTCAGCTCGACCTCGAAATCTGTGGCCGACATCGGCTTGGTGTTGACGTTGATCTGCACGCTGATCGTCGGCTGCTGCGGTGGCTGCATCAACGCCCGTGGCGCATTCGGATTCTCGAAGGAGAAATCCTTGACGAACTGGGCAAGAACGTTGAGCGAAGGCCCCGCCGGGGGCTGCGGCTGCTGCGGTCGGGCCGGCGTTTCCCCGCCATTTGTGGTCGTGGACATATGGTCTCCTCGCCACCTGTGAGATGTCGCGCCAGCGGACGCCGGCCGTCGGGGCTGTGGCTAACACAGCCGCCCGGACGCGACAAGGAGCCTCGCCGGTCCCGCGGACGGCATCAGGGCCATAGCGATTGTGCTTCCGGGAAGCGCGATGAGGGTTGGCGAGGCAGGCGCGGTGGGTTAAGCTTAAGATTGAACGGCGTCCGCCCCTAGAACGACGAAGCAAGCGTGCCTAGATCATTAGAGCGGAACCCGCGCGATCGGCACGTGTTGGCCCTTAAAGGGGCTGCCGATCCGTCCTGACCTCTGCGAGAGCGTGTGAGACGTGTTCGATATCTACACAATCATATTCCTAGCGCTGGCCGTGTTCATCTTTCTGCGGCTGCGGAGCGTCTTGGGCCAACGCACGGGCCGCGAGCGACCTCCCTATGATCCGTTCTCGGCGCGCGACGCCGTGCGCAACGCATCGGGCGACAAGGTGGTTGCACTTCCCCCGCGTGGCGGCGACGCGGTCGCCCAGCCGGCTGAGTCGAGCGAATCGGCCGACCGCTGGAAGGATATTAGCCCGCCCGGATCACCCGCCGCGGAAGGACTGCAGGCAGTTGCCGCCCAGGACAACAGCTTCGACCCCCAGCATTTTCTCACGGGCGCGCGGGCTGCCTACGAAATGATCGTGACCGCCTTTGCCGACGGCGACCGGCGGGCATTGAAAAATCTGCTGTCCAAAGAAGTATATGACGGGTTCGATGCGGCTATCCGCGACCGCGAGAATCAGGGCTACCGGGCGGAAACGCGGTTCGTATCGATTGATACCTGCGACATCATTGGCGCGGAGCTTCGCGGCAAGATCGCCCAGATCACGTTGCGCTTCGTATCGCAGCTCATCTCGGTGACGCGCGACCGGACGGGTAAGGTCATTGACGGCAACCCGGACAAAGTGACCGAAGTGACGGACGTGTGGACATTTGCGCGCGACCTGTCCTCCCGCGATCCCAACTGGAAGCTGGTCGCAACCGAAGGCGGCCATTAGTTTCTCGGCGGGGAACCAATGAGCGCCGTGCGGCTGCGCCAGTTGGGCCTTTCCATGATGTTGGCGGTTTTGCTTGGCACCGTTGCGCCAGCCGAGGCGGCGGGCCGTGGACCGGCCATCAGCCCGCGACAAGCAGCACCTCTAAAAACGAAGCTGCTCCAGCCCGAGGAACCGGGACCGCTGCGCATCCCCGACTCACAGCTCGAGCCGATCGAATTCTCCGATCTGCCGAATTGGGCGGATGACGATCATGCGAGCGCGTTCGCCACGTTTCTCGCAAGTTGCCGGCCGATTGCAAACGCAAGTGCGAACCAAAGCGCGCCTAATGCTGCAAGCGCAAATGCGCCGGATGCGCGCCCGGTTCGGCCCGCTCTCCGCGCCGTTTGCCGCCGGGCGCTTGCCGCCGGACCACTGCGCGGCGACAAGGCGCGCCAGTTCTTTGAGGAGAATTTCCGCCCGGTGCGTATCGCCAGGCTAGGCGAGAGCGCAGGGTTCGTGACCGGGTATTACGAGCCGATCATCGAGGGCTCGCGCTTTCCTACCGGCATATTCAAAGTCCCGATCTATCGGCGCCCGCCCGATCTGGTGGCCCCGGACGCTCCGCCCGGCGCAAGCTTTCCCAACCGCGGTCGCGTCGTTCGCATCACGAGCACGGGGGAGAGCGTTCCTTATTACGACCGCGGCGAGATCGAAGACGGCGCGCTCGATGGGCAACACCTGGAGATCTGCTGGGTGAGAGACCCGGCCGAGGTCCTCACCATCCAGATCCAAGGGTCGGCTCGCGTTCGGCTCGAAGACGGGACCATGCTGCGGATCAATTATGACGGGCACAATGGCTATCCCTACACGGCCGTGGGCCGCGTCCTGATCGACCGCAACATCATTCCGCGCGAGGAAATGTCGATGGCGCGCATCCGCGAATGGATGGCCGCCAATCCCCAGGAAGCTAAAGAGGTGCGGCGGCAGAACCGGTCCTATGTTTTCTTTCGGGTGGTCGGGCTCACCGGCGACCGCGAGCCGGTCGGAGGCCAGGGCGTCCCGCTAACGCCCGGGCGATCGATCGCAGTTGACCGGGCGCTGCATGTCTACGGGACGCCATTCTTTATCGAGGCGGAGCTACCGCTTGAAGGGGCGCGTTCCGCCGATCCGTTCCACCGCACCATGATCGCGCAGGACACCGGTTCCGCTATTGTCGGCCCGGCGCGGGCCGATCTTTATTTCGGCGCCGGCGACGACGCGGGGCGGGTCGCCGGCCGCATCCGTCAGCCCGGGCGGTTCGCCATGCTGGTTCCGCGGGAGATCGATCCGGTCGCGGCAGGCGCGCGCATGCCGCTGCCGCAGGCTCGGCCGGCGCCCGAGCCGGAAAAGCCGGCCAAGGCGCTGCGCCACCGCGGACGCAAGGCTTTGCGAAAGCCGTCACGCCACGTTCGCCGACAAAGGGCGTATCGCTGATCGTGCGGCGACGCTGCAAACAGGTGGTTGACGAGGATGAAGCGCAAGCTGACGGACGAGGAGCGTCGGCTGTGGGCGAACGCCATGCGCACAGTGCGTCCGCTGCCACCCGGTCGTGCGCCAAGCGAGCCGCCGGCATCTGAGACGCAGGCTGCAAGCGAGATCAAGCGGCGCTTAGCGCATGCGGTTCTTGAACCGAGCCGGCCGGCCCATATCGGCCCGCGGCAGACGCCCGCGCTTGTTCCGCTGCCCCGGCGCGACAAGCAGCGGCTCGCGCGCGGGCATTTGCCCATCGATGCACGCCTCGACCTCCATGGCATGACCCAGACCGAGGCGCATGCAGCGCTTGCCGGCTTCTTGGGTGACGCGCAGGCCGGTGGAGCACAGTTCGTCCTGGTCATCACCGGGACCGGAGCGCGTGGCGCGACCCGTGAGCGCGGCGTGTTGCGGCGGCAGGTGCCGCTATGGCTCCATTTACCGGAATTCCGTCCCTACGTGGTCGGCTTCGAGTCGGCCCACGCCGGCCACGGCGGGGAAGGCGCGCTGTATATCCGGCTGCGCCGGTTGCGGCCAAGGGTGCTTTAGTTGTTTTAGTGGTCGCATTTTCTGCGGCGAACCGGTTCCCACTTCGCCGGAAAATGCTCTAGAACAACGTCCCGCTCTCGTCGGCCGCAGCAGGCGCGACGCGCAACGCCACCTGTGACAATCAGGCCGCACCCTCCGGCACAGGCGCAAAGCGACCGTCCGGCCCGAGCACTTCCAAGATCCCGCTGCGGATGCCGAAATAGCATCCGTGGAGCCGCAACCGGCCGGCTTCCACCGCTTCACGGACCCACCAGAATGTCTGCAGATTTTCGAGCGACAGGCGCACGACTTCGTGCTCACAGGCAAGCTGAAGGTCATGCACGTCTGGGCATGCCATGACGCGTTGGCGGGCGGGCTGGGCGATCTGCATCCATTGTCCGACGAAGTCGCTCACGGTGGGCGGCGCGCCTTCGAGCAAAGCGCGCACCCCGCCACATTGGGCGTGGCCCAGCACGACAATGTGCTCCACCTGCAGCGCGCGGACGGCGAATTCGAGCGCGGCGCTGGTGCCATGATAGGCGGCATCGGGCGCGTAGGGCGGGACCAGATTGGCGACGTTGCGCACGATGAACATTTCGCCCGGCGCGGTGTCGAAAATCATGCTGGGATCGACGCGGCTGTCCGAGCACGTGATCACCATGATGGGTGGCTGCTGCCCTCTCGCCAGATGCTCGAACCGCTCGCGCTCTTGCGGCCAATGCCTGGACCGGAACCGCCGGTAGCCCTCGATCAGACGATCCACGACCTGCTCCCACACCGCATTGCGGCGCGCGCGTGCTGCGTTGCGCCATTTCAAGCGGAACTCACGCGAAAGTTAGAGCATTTTCCGGCGAAGTGGGAACCGGTTCGCCGCAGAAAATGCGACCACCAAAAGACAACCGGAGCGAATTCCAATTCCATTGGAACGGAATTCGCTCTGAAGCCGCTCGCGCTGCGTCCAATCGTCCGGGCCGCAGCAAGTTGACGCTCGGGCCCCGTTCGTTCCCGCATAAGCGGGACCCAGGAGCGGAAAAGATTCTCACGGTCGCGGGAATGAACGGAATGCGGATCAGCACTCGCGAACTGAGTGTTACAGAATGAACCGGCTCAGGTCGGCGTTCTTGGCGAGATCGGCGACCCGGCTGGTGACGTAGCCGCCGTCGATGGTCACCGCCTCGCCCGACCGGTCTGGGGCCGTAAACGAGATTTCGTCGAGCACGCGTTCCATAACGGTCTGCAGGCGGCGCGCCCCGATATTTTCGACCGTGGAATTGACCTGCACCGCGATGTCGGCGATCGCGTCGATTGCGGCGGGTAAAAATTCGAGAGTCACGCCTTCGGTTGCGAGCAACGCGACATATTGCTTGATCAGCGAAGCCTCGGTCTCGGTGAGGATGCGGCGAAAATCGTCGCGCGTCAGCGGCTTGAGCTCGACCCGGATGGGCAGGCGCCCTTGCAGCTCAGGCAGCAGGTCCGACGGCTTTGACAGATGGAATGCGCCCGAGGCGATGAAAAGAATATGGTCGGTCTTCACCGTGCCGTGCTTGGTCGACACGGTGGTGCCCTCGATCAGCGGTAGCAGGTCGCGCTGCACGCCCTCGCGCGATACGTCGGCGCCGGCCCGTCCTTCGCGGCCGGCGATCTTGTCGATCTCGTCGAGGAAGACGATGCCGTTGTTCTCGACCGCCTTGATCGCTTCCTGCACCAACTGGTCTTGGTCGAGCAGTTTGTCCGACTCCTCGTTGATCAGGATCTCGTAGGACTCCTTCACCGTGACCCGGCGCGTCTTGGTGCGGCCGCCCCCAAGCTTGCCGAAAATATCGCCGATGGAGATCGCGCCCATCTGCGCCCCCGGCATGCCCGGGATCTCGAACAGCGGCAACCCACCGCCGGAGGCCTGCACCTCGATTTCGATTTCCTTGTCGTCGATCTCGCCGGCCCGCAGCTTCTTGCGGAAACTCTCCTTGGTCGAAGCGCTGGCGCCTGCGCCGACCAGCGCGTCGACGACGCGATCCTCGGCGGCCAGATGCGCGCGCGCCTGCACCTCCTTGCGCTTCTTCTCGCGGGAGAGCGAAATGCCCACTTCGACCAGATCGCGCACGATCTGCTCGACGTCGCGCCCGACATAACCGACTTCGGTGAATTTGGTCGCCTCGACCTTGATGAAAGGCGCGCCGGCGAGCCTGGCGAGGCGGCGGGAAATCTCCGTCTTGCCGACGCCGGTGGGGCCGATCATCAAGATGTTCTTCGGCATCACCTCTTCGCGCAGGCGCTCATCGAGCTGCAGGCGGCGCCAGCGGTTGCGTAGCGCGATCGCGACCGCGCGCTTGGCGTCGCCCTGGCCGATGATGAAACGGTCGAGCTCGGATACGATTTCGCGGGGAGAGAAATCGGTCATGCGTCGCGCACCATCAGAAGTGCGGGACCGTCGGGCGTGTGCACGATGCGCTCTCTGCGCAAAGCGGCCTTCTCATACGCGCGGATCGCGCGTGCATTCGCCGGATCCGGATCCGTGAGCACGCGCGACGCGCCCGCCGCCAGCAAGTCATCAATGAACATGCGAATGAACGCCGAGCCATGTCCGCGCTCGGTCATATCCCGTTCCCCGATGAACTGATCGATACCGCGAGCGCCGGCAGGTTGAATGCCGCAGCCGCCCTCCGGCCAGACGGTAGGGTCATAGCATTGCAGATAGGCGAATGGACGACTGTCCGTTTCCACGATGAACTGGTCCATGGCGGGATGAGAGAGGTCGCCTTTGACCAACACGAATTGTTCGCGCGCGTCTCCCCACCGTTGAGACACGTGCGGCATTTCCAGCCAGCGCCGGACCAGCGGCAAGTCGGCATGCGCCATCGGGCGGAACTGATAGGCTTGCGGCGCCATGGGCTACGCGCTTCTCAACGTTTCAATGGTTATGCTGCGATTGGTGTAAACGCAGATATCGGCGGCGATGTCCATGGCTTTGCGGACGATCGTCTCGGCGTCGAGGTCGGTATCGATGAGCGCGCGCGCGGCCGCGAGCGCGAAATTGCCGCCCGAGCCGATGCCCATGATTCCGTTCTCGGGTTCGAGCACATCGCCGGTGCCGGTGAGCACGAGCGAGACTTGCGCGTCGGCGACGATCATCATCGCTTCGAGGCGGCGCAGGTAACGATCGGTGCGCCAGTCCTTGGCAAGCTCGACCGCGGCGCGCATGAGCTGACCGGGATACTGTTCGAGTTTGGCCTCGAGGCGCTCGAACAAGGTGAAGGCGTCGGCAGTCGCGCCGGCGAATCCGCCGATCACGTCTTCTTTGGATAGCCGCCGCACCTTCTTGGCGTTGGCCTTGACGACCGTCTGACCGATCGAAACTTGGCCGTCGCCGCCAACGGCGACGATTCCGTTCTTGCGGACGGTAAGGATCGTGGTGCCGTGCCAGAGGCCGGCTGAGCTGTCTTGCATCGATATTGGAACCTCGCGTCGGCGAGATTTAAGGACTGAATCCGCCCGATGCAAATGCAGCCGGCCTCTTTTTGCGCCACCAAGCGCGGCAAGCCCCTGCCTTTGCTGGTCAATGCGGCGGTGGCGAATGCGCCATTGCCCTGCTAAAGCGAATTCCGTTCCGGTGGAATCGGAATTCGCTCCGGTTCTCCTTTGGTGGTCGCATTTTCTGCGGCGAACCGGTTTCCACTTCGCCGGAAAATGCTCTAAAAGGCGCGCCAGTCGCAGGCAAGAGGCTCTCGATGCGCAAAGCCGCCGTGAAGCGCACGACCAAGGAGACCAACGTTGAGGTCGCGCTCGACCTCGACGGCGTGGGCGCCGCCACGATAGCGACCGGAATAGGCTTTCTTGATCACATGCTCGACCTGTTCGCGCGCCATTCGCGCATCGACCTCACGGTCAAAGCGAAGGGCGACCTCCATATCGACCACCACCACACGGCCGAGGACGTAGGCATTACGCTTGGCCAGGCGGTCAAGCAGGCGCTCGGCGACATGGCCGGGATCACCCGTTACGCCGATGTGCATGTCCCAATGGACGAGACGCTGACGCGGGTCGCGCTCGATATTTCCGGGCGGCCATTCCTGGTGTTCAAGGTCGTGTTTTCGCACGGGAAGATCGGCACGTTCGATACCGAACTGGTACACGAATGGTTTCAGGCCTTCGCCGTCCATTCCGGGATCACGCTGCACGTCGAGACCCTGTACGGCACGAACGATCATCATATATCGGAGTCGTGCTTCAAGGGGTTGGCGCGGGCGCTGCGCGCCGCAGTCGCGATCGACCCGCGGGCGAAGGGCGAGGTGCCTTCGACCAAAGGAACTTTGGGCGGATGACGTTGGCGCGGCTGCGCTATTCCGAACCATTGCAGGACGGCAAGGATCGGTAAGAGAAGTGCGCCGGCAAAGCCGCAGCGGAGCGTCTAGCCCGCACCGGGCGCGCGCTGCCGGCGCTCATCTTCGAAGGTGGTCAGAGCAAACCGGCTAACAACCCGCGAGGTTGGCGATATGGCAGTTTATTCGGTGCTGGAGCCGTCTGCGCGGTCCGGCGGCAGCGATGCGGGAGCGGAGCGCTTTGTCTTCGTGCGCGACGGATTTAGTTGGGCCGCGTTCTTTTTCGGGGCCTTATGGATGCTCTGGCATCGGTTGTGGTTGGTTCTTCTCGGCTATCTCGTCGTTGTCGGCGCGCTGGAATTTCTGCTCCGGCCGATCGGCGCCTCGATGGCAGCGCGCGTCTTCATCGGCTTTCTTATTGCTCTGCTGGTCGGCCTCGAAGCGGCAAGCCTGCGGCGCTGGACGCTGATCCGGCGCGGCTGGCGCGATTGGGGCATTGTCGTTGCCGATGACCTCGAGGGCGCCGAGCGGCGATTTTTTTCTGCCTGGACTGCGAAGGACGCGCCGAAAAGGGCAGCCGCGTCGCCCGCCACTGCAAGTCTTGTTCAAAGGCCGCAGCCAAGCGCGCCAACAGGCGTAGTCGGGCTGTTTCCCCAGCCGGGGGGAAGCCGATGAGCGTCGCCATCGTCGACTACGGCTCGGGCAACCTGCACTCGGCGGCGAAGGCGTTCGAGCGCGCCGCCCGCGAAAGCGGGCACGATGAGCCCATCCTGGTCACGCGCGATCCGGACGTGGTTCGTCGCGCCGATCGGGTGGTGCTGCCCGGCGTGGGCGCGTTCGCCGACTGCCGCCGCGGTCTTGACGCGGTGCCGGGGATGGTGGAAGCCCTGCACGAAACGGTGCGAGGCAAGGGCCGGCCGTTCCTTGGCATCTGCGTCGGCATGCAGCTCATGGCGGAGCGCGGCCGTGAATACACGGTGACGGAGGGGTTGGGCTGGATTAAGGGGGAGGTTGACCGGATTACGCCGCGGGATCCGGCGCTGAAAGTCCCGCACATGGGATGGAACACGCTCGACCCGGCGCGAGACCATCCCCTGCTCGAAGGCATTGCGCTGGGGCCGGAAGGGTTGCACGCCTATTTCGTGCACAGCTTCCATCTCAGCGTCGCCGATCGTTCCGACCTCCTCGCCGAGGCGGACTATGGCGGGCCGGTCACCGCGATCGTCGCGTGCGACACCGCCGCCGGCACGCAATTCCATCCCGAGAAGAGCCAGCGGCTCGGGCTCAAACTGATCGCCAACTTCCTGCGGTGGGCGCCGTGAACGTCAATCTCGCCTAAGAGGGCGCCCGTGATTCTTCTTCCTGCGATCGATCTCAAAGACGGTCTGTGCGTGCGCCTCAAGCAGGGCGACATGGCGCGTGCGACCGTGTTCAACCGCAACCCGGCAGAGCAGGCGCGCACCTTCGAGGAAGCCGGGTTCGAATACCTGCACATCGTCGATCTCGACGGCGCCTTTGCGGGACGGCCGGTCAACGCCTCGGCAATCGAGCGCATTCTCGAGGCGGTCGCGGTTGCGGTTCAGCTTGGCGGCGGAATCCGTGACCTCGCGACGATCGAGAGTTGGCTCGACAAGGGCGTCACCCGGGTCATCATCGGCACCTCCGCGGTTAGGAACCCGCAACTGGTGAAGGATGCCGCGAAGGCGTTTCCCGGCCGGGTGGCGGTCGGGCTCGATGCGCGCGCGGGCCGCGTCGCCGTCGAGGGCTGGGCGGCGCACGCCGACTTGCCCGCGCTCGATCTCGCGCGCCGCTTCGAAGACGCCGGCGTCGCCGCCATCATCCATACCGATGTGGCGCGCGACGGCATGCTGACGGGCCTTAATCATGACGCCTCGATCGCGCTCGCTGAGGCGATTTCGACGCCGGTCATCGCGTCGGGCGGCCTTGCCTCGATCGAGGACGTAAAGCGCCTGACCGAACCGCGGGCACGGAAACTCGCCGGCGCGGTCGCGGGCCGGGCGCTCTATGATGGCAGGCTCGACCCCGCCGAGGCGCTGCGGGTGATCCGCTCGACGCGGCGGCAAGCGGCCGAAGGACTTGCACGGCCATGACGCTTGCCCGCGGGCTCAAGATCGCCCTTGCGGCGATTTTGGCCGTCGCGGCCGCGCCATTCCTGCTTGCGCTGGGCGCGGGCCTGATTGCGATATTGCTTGGCTGCCAACTCGATGAAAGCGACGTCCATCCCTGCATGATTTCCGGCGTCGATCTTGGCTATCCGCTTTACGCGACGGCCTTGACCGGCCTGATCATACTTTTCGGTTTGCCGTTCGCGGGCGCCGCTTTTTTGATCTGGTTGGTTGTCGTCGGCGTTGCCGTGTTCTTTCGGTGGCGGCGTTCGGATTATTGAGTTGAGCCATGTTCAAGGTTCGCGTCATCCCGTGTCTCGACGTCAAGGACGGCCGCGTCGTCAAGGGGATCAATTTCGTCAATCTGCGCGACGCCGGTGACCCGGTCGAAGCTGCGATCGCCTATGACGCCGCCGGCGCCGACGAATTGTGTTTTCTCGACATCACCGCAAGCCACGAAAACCGCGGCATTATCCTCGACGTGGTGCAGCGGACGGCGGAAGCCTGCTTCATGCCGCTCACGGTCGGCGGCGGCGTACGCACGATCGAAGACATCCGCGCGCTGCTCGCCTCGGGCGCCGACAAGGTGTCGATCAATACGGCGGCAGTCAACAACCGCAGGTTTGTTCAGGAGGCGGCCGAGAAATTCGGCGACCAATGCATCGTGGTGGCGATCGACGCCAAGCGGGTCTCCACCCCCGGCCAGGCGGACCGCTGGGAGATTTTCACCCATGGCGGCCGGCGGCCGACCGGCATCGATGCGGTCCACTACGCCAAAGAGGTCGTCGCGCTGGGGGCGGGCGAAATCCTGCTCACCTCGATGGACCGCGACGGGACCCGCCTAGGCTTCGATATCCCTCTCACCCGGACGATCGCCGATGCGGTGACGGTGCCGGTGATCGCCTCGGGCGGGGTCGGCACGCTCGACCATCTCATCGAGGGTATCCGCGACGGTCATGCCACCGCCGTGCTCGCCGCTTCGATCTTTCATTTCGGGGAACATACGATCCGCGCCGCCAAGGAGCACATGGCGCGGGCGGGGTTGCCCATGCGTCTCGACCCATGAATTTCCTCCCCGTTGACGCTCGAAGGTGCTATCTCCGCCGCCATGCCCAGTTTCACCCTCCATGATCTTGAGCGACGGGTCGCCGCACGCGCCAAGGCGAACGCTGACGTGTCGTATACCCGTAAGCTGCTTGACCGGGGTCCGGCGTATTGCGCCAAGAAGCTGGGCGAGGAGGCGGTCGAAACCGTGCTGGCGGCGATCAGCGAACGGCGCGATAGAGTAATCGCGGAGTCCGCCGATCTGCTGTATCATCTCCTCGTCCTCCTCAAGGCGCGCGGCATCAAGCTCGCCGAAGTCGAAGCCGCTCTTCAATCCCGCACAGCCCAGTCAGGTCTCCAAGAAAAGGCCGCACGCAAGGATTAGTGACCCGATGGATCAAGTAATCGAGCTGTTGTCTGAGGATCTCCTTTCTCCGTACCGCGTCTTTTCTCGCACGGAATGGGCGGCGCTGCGCGAGGACACGCCGATGCCCCTCAAACCGAGCGAGATGAAACGGCTGCGCTCGCTCCATGACCGGCTCGATATGGACGAGGTCAGGGAAATTTATCTTCCCCTCTCGCGCCTACTTTCGCTTTACGTCGCGGCGACCCAGCGGCTGTTCCGGGTGCAGCAGCGGTTCCTGAACACCAAAGACGCCAAGATGCCATATGTGATCAGCGTCGCCGGCTCGGTCGCCGCCGGCAAGTCGACCACGGCGCGCGTGCTGCAGGCGCTGCTGGCGCGGTGGCCAAACACGCCGAAAGTCGATCTGATCACGACCGACGGCTTCCTGTTTCCCAACGAGGTGCTCATTCGCGACGGCCTGATGGAGCGCAAAGGCTTTCCGGAGAGCTACGACGTCTCTGCGCTCCTGCAATTCCTCTCCGACATCAAAGCCGGCCGGCGGCGGGTGCGCGCTCCGGTCTACTCGCACCTCATCTATGACGTGCTTCCAAACGAATGGATCGTGATCGACCGGCCCGACATTCTCATCGTCGAAGGGGTCAACGTGCTCCAGACCGGTCGGGCGCCGCGGGGTGGCGAAGCCGTGCCTTTCGTGTCCGATTTTTTCGATTTCTCGGTTTATCTCGACGCCGATGAAAACGTGTTGCGACGTTGGTATGTCGACCGGTTTCTCGCTCTACGCGGCACCGCCTTCAGCGATCCCAAATCCTATTTCCATCGCTATTCGAAGCTGACCAATGCCGAGGCGATAAATACGGCCACGTCGATCTGGAACCGGATCAATCTGGTCAATTTGCATGAAAATATTCTTCCGACGCGCCGGCGCGCCGACCTGATCTTGAAAAAAAGCGAGACCCATGCAGTCGAGGAGGTCGCGCTGCGGCGACTATAAATGAGGGGTCCGGCGGCGCAGGCTGCGCCCCCGCTCCCGGTTATCCTGCCGATTGCAAACGGAAATCGCTCGTTATGCCATGATCCGACGTTCGCGCCGGGCGGCGTTGCGTTCGAAGAACAAGGCTTGGCTGACGACGGCGGAGACGGTCGCCGGCTGGAACGGTTTGGCGATCAGGAAGGCCGGCTCCGGCCGCTGGCCGGTGAGAAAGCGTTCGGGATAGGCGGTGATGAAAATAACCGGCACTTCGAAGGTATCGAGCAGCTCATTGACGGCGTCGAGGCCGGAACTTCCATCGGCGAGTTGAATGTCGGCGAGGATCAGGCCGGGCCGCTTTTTCTTGGCGATCGCGACCGCCTCCGTATGGGTGCGGGCGATCCCAATCACGCGATGGCCGAGGCTCTCCAACAGGCCTTCGAGGTCGAGGGCAATGAAAGTCTCGTCCTCGATGATCAGAACGTCGGTGGCGATGTCGCTCGCGAGCTCGCGTCCGGCCTCCTCCACCAAGGCGCGCAATTTCGTCCGGTCCACGCTGAGGATGTCGGCAGCGTCCTCCTCGGAGAATCCCTCGAGAGAAACCAAGAGAAAGGCCTGCCGCGCGCGCGGGGTCAGATGTCCCAGCCGCCGCTCCGCCGGGCTATCGGTCTCCACCGTCTCGGGCAACTCGTTCACCGCCAGCGAATTCCATATAGCCGAGAACAGACGGAACAATGCAACCTTCGGATTGCGCTCCTGGTCGAGGATGTTCGGTTCCTTGATCATCGCCTCAAGGGTCGCGGCGACATAGGCGTCGCCCGAATTCTGGCTACCCGTGAGCGCACGCGCATAGCGGCGCAGATACGGAAGATGATGAGCAACCATTTGCGCCGACGACAAGATTCGTTCTCCTCAGCTTCTTGCGGATTTCAGGCCGAAATATTTGAACGCATTATACACATAAAAGTTCCATTAGCTGGAACTGTGGCAAGTTTCGGGAGTTGGATCACAGTTTCGAGGGGTCCGACTCTTCGTCCGGACGGGGGTCGGTGTGAGGAAGTGATGAGAGAAAAAAAACAGCCGTCACAAATGGAAGGGACCATGCACGCACGATCCGGCACAGCCAGGGTCGGTCCTGCTCTGAACCGCGATATCCAGACCAAAATTGGACAACAGCTTCGCGCCATCTACGACAATGTAGTGGACCAGGGCGTTCCGGATCGATTTGTCGAGCTTTTGCGCAATCTTGACAGGGAGACGGGCAAGGGGGAGAGGGGCGACGAGGACTCAACCGAATGAGCGGTGATCCCTTCGTGCGCGAAGCGATGCTCGCTGCCGTGCCCAGTTTACGCGCCTTCGCCATATCGCTCTCGGCCAATGTCGACCGCGCCGATGATCTGGTGCAGGAGACGCTGTTGAGGGCCTGGGCGAACATCGATTCTTTCGAGCCCGGCACCAACATGTCGGCATGGCTGTTCACGATCCTGCGCAATCTATTCCGGTCGGAATACCGCAAGCGCCGGCGTGAGATCGCCGATAGCGACGGCTCCTATGCCGACAGCATGAAGACCCAGCCGGAACAGAGCAGCCGCGTCGAGTTCGAGGAATTTCGCGAGGCGCTGGCGAAACTCCCGAGCGATCAGCGGGAAGCGCTCGTCCTCGTCGGCGCGTCGGGCTTCTCCTATGAGGAGGCCGCGACGATCTGCGGATGCGCGGTCGGCACCATCAAGAGCCGGGTGAACCGGGCGCGAACGCGGCTTGCCGAATTGCTTTCGATCGAAAGCATCGAGGATCTCGGACCCGATCGCGAGCTACGTGCGGTCTTTTCCGGGAGCGGCGGAAGCTGACGGCCGAATTTCGGCCGTCCACGCTGGGGGTGGCCGAGCCATCTGTCCCTTGAGCCGAGCCTATTTCTGTCCCTTGAAAAGCGCCCAGGAGCGCGCGCCCCCCCGTCCTCCCGCGCCGTCGCTCAGGATTTGCTTGCGCGCTGTTGAACTTGGCCGTATTCCGACGCCATTGCAGCTTGCCTGAACCGCCCAGGATGCCCTCCACCCAGCGAATCGCATGAGAACCTGCGCCACGTTGGGGAGGTCGTAGGAAAACCATGCGTCGCCAACTCGGCTGGGGTCAAACCACAGCGATAGCGGTTACCGCCACAGCGGCGCTGCTTACCGCCTGCGCCGGCGACCAGCCCGCGGGAGAGCCGAGCTTCTACAAGAGCCTCGCGGGACCGAATGTCGAGCTTGACGCTGCGACTGCCGCTTCGATGATCTCAGGCTATCGCCGCAACAATGGTCTTCCCGCGGTCGAGATCGATCCGGCGCTGATGCAGCTTGCGGAACAACAGGCGCGCGCCATGGCGGAACGCAACAAGCTCGGCCATGACGTGAACGGTGATTTCAAGACCCGTTTGGTCAACGGCGGCTATGGCGGCCGGTTGGCGGTCGAGAATGTCTCGGCCGGTTATCACACTTTGGCGGAAGCGTTTTCCGGCTGGCGCGATTCGCCGCCGCATCGCGCCAATATGCTGCAGAGCGGCGTGAGTCGCATGGGGATTGCGGCGGTCTATGCGCCGAAGTCGAAATACAAAGTGTTTTGGACGTTGATCCTTACCGCGCCCGAAAAGCCGCGCGGCTAGAGCGTGATGATTTCGGCTTCGATCTTTTACTCCCATCCTCAGTGTCATGCCGGGGCATCCAATACTCGTGGGGAGCTTTTGCCGGCGCGGCGGAGAAGCGAAGTCGCGTTGCTTTTTTCAGCTGCGCATCGGAAAATTGCTTTTGAGTGGTCGCATTTTCTGCGGCGAGCCGGTTTCCACTTCGCCGGAAAATGCTCTAGTGGAACGCGAGCGACGGGCCTTCCAGCGCCTGTCAGAAGCGTCCGAACCGAGGAGCCCCGATGTCCCATCGCATTCTTTGTCCGCCCGGTTGGAAGGCCCCGATCGGCTATGCCAATGGGATCGAAGCGACGGGACGGCTCGTCTTCATCGCGGGCCAAGTTGGGTGGACCGCCGAGCAAGTTTTCGAGAGTGAACAGCTCGCGCCGCAATTCGAGCAAGCGCTCAAGAACGTGCTCGCGGTGCTCGCCGAGGCCGGCGGCCGGCCGGAACACATCTGCCGCATCACCGCTTTCTGCTGCGACAAGCAGGCCTATCTCGCCGCGCGGCCCGAGCTCGGCCGTATCTGGCGCAAGCTCATGGGCAAGCATTTTCCCTGCATGAGCATGATTTTCGTGTCGGACCTGCTCGACAGTCCCGGCAAGATCGAACTCGAGGCGACGGCGGTCATTCCGGCCTGATCGAGGCGCGAGCCGTCAGCGCCGGTGAGGGCGTGCGTGCGCTCGCACTGGGGCGCTCCGTCCGTCCGCTAAGCTGATCGCTCCGTTGGCTCGTCCGCAGCGCCCGGCCGAACTTGTTGATCCCGCTCTTTTGATCCATTCTAACCTATTGATATTCTAAACAATTTTCCTTGACGCGATTGCTTCGCATCCGCAACATCGCCGCCGTCCACTAACCAGTAAGCGCGAATGCGCAAACGGGGGATTTGATGCGTGGAATGGTTATCCTGACGGCAGGCGTTGCGGTTATCGCTCTCGGCCTCGCCGCCGCAGCGAAGGAATACCCGATCGGCAAGCCGCAGAAGGTAGACCCCGCCGGGATAGAGGTCGCGGCCGTCTATCTGCAGCCGATCGAGATGGAGCCGCCCGGCATGATGCGCGCGGCGAAGGATTCCGACATCCATCTCGAAGCCGACATCAAGGCGCTCAAGGGCAACAAGAATGGGTACGCCGAAGGCGACTGGATCGGCTACCTGAAGGTCACCTACGAACTGACCAAGGCCGGCGAGACCGAAAGCATTAAAGGCGACGCAATGCCGATGGTGGCGAGCGACGGCCCGCATTACGGCGACAACGTCAAGCTCCACGGCCCGGGAAAGTACAAGCTCAAGTTCACGATTGCGCCACCGTCCGGCGGGGGCCAGCACGCCCAATTCGGCCGGCATGTCGATAAAGAAACCGGCGTCGGCCCGTGGTTCAAGCCGTTCGCGGTCGAATACGACTTCACCTATGCCGGCACTGGCAAGAAGGGCGCCTACTGATCGATCTAAGGCGGCCTTGCGCCCCGGTTCAATCCTGGAGCCGGGGCGGAGGTTCGAGGCTCAAACCGATCCGAGCGACCGAGGTGCTGTGGTGATGGACCTTTTCTGTAACGAACGCTCAACGGCGCGGGTCACGCGCCGCGGGGCGGCTTTTGCATTGGGAACGGCGCTTCTCATCGCGGCAGGGATAAGTCGCGCCGAGGACGACCCGGTCTTTCGCATCGAGTTCAACGACGGCAAAGTCACGCCGCAACGGCTAGAGGTGCCGGCCAAGCGGCGGTTCAAGCTCGAATTGCATAATGTCGGCAAATCTCCGGCGGAATTCGAAAGCAAGGAGCTGCGCAAGAAGAAGGTGCTCGCGCCGGGCGCAAGCTCCACGTTGGTCATCCGGACCCTCGATCCGGGCGAATACGACATTTTTGATGATTTCCATCCGAATGCGCCTCCCGCCGTCCTGATCGCCAAATAGCCGACGGAGGCGAAGGTGGGCGGACAGCTCGGCAATGTCGTCTTCGTGATCTGGCGGGAGAGCGTCGAAGCCCTCCTCGTGATCGGCATTCTCAATGCCTGGCTCGTCCACCAGCAGGCCGAGTCCAGTCGCGGCCGGCTGTTTCTTTGGGCGGGCGTCGTCGCGGGCCTGCTCGTCGCCGTGATCTTGGGCGCGGCGCTGGTCTTGTTCGGCGAAGCGCTTCCCGATGACGCCCAGCAGGCCTATCAGACCGCCGCCGTGCTGATCGCTGCCGCCCTCATCGTCCAGATGGTATTCTGGATGCGGCGGCACGGGCGCACGCTCAAGCGCGATCTCGAGACTTCATTGCAAGACGCGGCCGATCGCTCGAATTGGTGGGGCGTATTCATCCTCGCCTTGATCGCGGTCGCCCGCGAGGGCAGCGAAACGGTTGTGTTCCTTTACGGGACCCTCGCCGCCGCGCGCTCCGGCGCGGTGCTTGCCCCCTTTGCCGTCGCCCTGTTCGGGTTCGGGCTTGCCCTCGGCACGTATTACCTCTTGCAGCTCGGCGGCCGGTTCCTGTCGTGGCGCGTGTTCTTCCGCGTCACCGAGATCATGCTGCTCTTCCTCGCCGCGTCGCTGCTTCTGACCGGAGTGGACAATCTGATCGTACTCGGCGTTCTGCCGTCACTGTCCGGACGGCTGTGGGATACGTCCGCGATTCTCCCGGACAGCGGCCTTGTCGGCGGGTTAGTCGGTGCGCTCACCGGCTACCGGGCGCGGCCGGACCTCATGCAGCTCCTGGTTTATGGACTCTATTGGGGCGTGATGTGCTGGGCTCTGTTCTGGCCGCGGCCAGTGGCAAAGGCGGCGTAGCGGCGCTCGCATTGCGCCGCCTCCGCCTGCGATCCCGCGATATTGACGCCGCGCTGCGCGTGATCGGCGACTGGCTCATGCGGAACCAGCGCGCGATCCGCGCGGTCCAGTGGGCGGTCGTGCTCGCCTATTTCACCCTTCTGATCGTTCCGGTGCTGCTGCCGCTGCCGACGCGCGTCGAACATATCTGGACCAATGTCACGCTGCTTTCCCAATTCGTTTTCTGGGGCATCTGGTGGCCCTTCGTCCTGCTCAGCATGGTGTTGGTCGGTCGTTTGTGGTGCGGCCTGCTCTGCCCGGAGGGCTCGATTTCCGAAGCGGTGAGCACCAAAAGCCGCGGCCATGCGCTTCCGCATTGGATCAAGTGGAAAGGCTGGCCGTTCGCCGCCTTCGCCTGCACCACCATCTACGGCCAGATGATCAGCGTGTATCAGTATCCGAGGCCGGCGCTCGCGATCCTCGGTTTTTCGACCGTGGCGGCGATCGTGGTGGCGTTTTTCTGGGGACGCAACAAGCGCGTCTGGTGCCGCTATCTCTGTCCGGTGACCGGCGTGTTCGCGGTCCTGTCCAAGCTCGCGCCGGTGCATTTCCGCGTCGACACGGCCGCCTGGGCCGCCTGGAAAAAACCGCCGGGCGGCGCGATGGAGCGGGTCAACTGCGCGCCGCTCGTTCCGATCCGCACCATGCGGGGCGGCAGCGCCTGCCACATGTGCGGGCGTTGCAGCGGTTTCCATGATGCGATCGCGCTCTCGCGCCGCTCGCCGAACGACGAAATCGTGCATGTCGCGGGAGGCGAGCCCAACCTTGTCGAGACCTTGCTGATCCTGTTCGGCCTGCTCGGCATCGCCGCGGGCGCTTTTCATTGGGGCAGCAGCGCGCTCTATATCGCCGTGAAGCAAACGATCGCTGCGTGGCTGATTGAACACGGGATCATGTGGCCGATCGAGGCGTCGGCCCCGTGGTGGATACTCACCAATTATGCCGACCAGAACGACGTGATGACGTTGCTCGATGGCGCGGTCATGATCGGCTACATCCTCGCGGTCGCTATCTGCATCGGCGGCTTCATCGGCGTTTGCGTCGCGCTCGCGACGCGTCTTCTCGGGCCATGGTCGTGGGCGCGATTTCACCACATCGTCCAGAGCTTCATTCCGCTCGCCGGATGCGGCGTCTTTCTCGGCCTGTCGATGACCACCGTGACGCTGCTGCGCCACGAGGGCCTCGACCTCGGTTTTGTTGGGCCATTGCGGGCGGCGATGCTCGCCGGCGCCTGCGTCTGGTCGCTGTGGCTCGCCTTCCGCATCGCAGCGCTGCACGCCGAAACCGTGCCGCGGCAGGTCCTTGCCATGGTCCCTATTGGACTTGCCGTTGCGGCGAGCGCGGCGGTTTGGGCGGCGCTGTTCTGGACCGTTTGAGCCGCCGCCGCTCTCGTTATCCCCTCGTGGACGCGTTTTCTGCGGCGAACCGGTGTCCACTTCGCCGGAAAACGCTCTAATCCGGCAAGGCGGCTCACGGCCCTCAGGAGCATTTGTACACAAGCGATTGCAGGGACGGTCGCCGGGGGTCGGGAGCCCGTTTTCGGTTTCCCGATCAGCGCCGATGGATGCTTGCGGTTATGCCTATGGGCGGAAGCGGGGAGCGCGCTTTTCGCGGAAGGCCTTCACGCCTTCCTTTGATTCCGGGGTCTCGTAGAACAGCTTGACCGCCTGCATTCCGAGCGCGCTGATGCCGCGGATGGAATCGGAATCGGCGTTGCAGGCGCGCTTGGCGATGGCGATGGCGGTCGGGCTCAGCGCGAGAATCTCCTTGCACCAGCGCTCCACCTCGGCGTCGAGTTCGGCGTGCGGGACGACGCAGTTCACCATGCGCATCGCCAGCGCCTCTTGCGCGCTGTAGCGCCGGCACAGATACCAGATTTCGCGCGCCTTCTTCTCCCCGACCACGCGCGCGAGGTAGGCGGTGCCGAAGCCGGCATCGACCGAGCCGACCCGCGGCCCGACCTGGCCGAACTCCGCATTCTCCGACGCAATGGCGAGGTCGCACACGGTCACGAGCACGTTGCCGCCGCCGATCGCGAAGCCGTTGACGCGCGCAATCACCGGCTTGGGGACGTCGCGCATCAGGCCGTGCAGTTCTTCCAGCGGCAGCCCGATGGTCCCGCGCCCGCCATAGCCGCCCTCATGGGTTCCCTGGTCGCCGCCGGTGCAAAACGCCTTGTCGCCCGCGCCGGTGAGCACGATCACCCCGACCGACCCGTCCCATCCGGCCTTGTTGAATGCGTCGATCAATTCGTCGCAGGTGCGGGCGCGAAATGCGTTGTATCGATCCGGCCGGTTAATGGTAATTCGTGCAATGCCTTCATGAATCCGCAAAACAATGTCGGAATAGTCTTCCATACTCACCTCCTGAAGACGCGGACAAAAGCTTTGTTTCGATGTTGAGGGTCTGGCGGGCGGCGGGGCGGACAGATCGCCAACCATGCGCCAATTCTCATAATGCTTCAATCGAAACGGAACGCGTTGATTCCCGACAAGAAATTGAGGCATGATCGAAAAAGTCGCAGCCCGCGAACGGCTGCGGACGAGAATAAGAAGCGGCGGCGAGCGTCGCGGGCGCGGACCCAAGCGGACCCCGCCCCCGGAGAGGAAACGAGACGAGTTCACGTGCTGAAATTTCCTTGTCGACGTGCAAACCCATGGTGTAACCCGGGGTCGGCCGCCTATTTCCCGTCGCGATGGGAAAGGAACGACGCCCGATGACTGCGACCCCGGCGCCGTTGCTCGCGGCCGAGAGGATTTCGCTGCGTTTCGGCGGCGTGCGCGCGCTCACCGATGTGAGCTTCTCGGTTAGTCCGGGCGAACTGTTCTCGATTATCGGCCCGAACGGCGCCGGCAAGACCTCAATGGTGAACTGCATTTCCGGCCGCTATCGGCCAAGCGAAGGCCGCATACTTTATCGCGGGAAAGACATTTCCCGGCTGAAGCCGAACACGCGCGCCGCGCTCGGGATCGGCCGCACCTTCCAAAACCTCGCGCTGTTCCACCACATGACCGTGCTCGACAACATCATGATCGGGCGGCACCATCTCCTGAAGAACAATTTCGTCACCGGCTCGCTCTACTGGCTGACGGGAGCGCGCCGCGAGGAGCTCGAACACCGCCGCAAGGTGGAGGAGATCATCGACTTCCTCGACCTGCAGGCCGTACGCAAAGCAGTCACCGGAACGCTGCCCTATGGCCTGCGCAAGCGCGTCGAGGTCGCCCGCGCGATGGCGATCGAGCCGCAGCTCATTCTCCTCGACGAGCCGATGGCCGGCATGAATCTCGAAGAGAAGGAGGACATGGCGCGCTACATCGTCGATCTCAACGAGGAGCACGGCATGACCGTCGTCATGATCGAACATGACATGGGCGTGGTCATGGACATCTCGCATCGCGTGATGGTGCTCGACTTCGGATGCAAGATCGCCGACGGCGAACCTGCGGCGGTGCTCGCCGATCCGCATGTGAGGGAAGCCTATCTCGGCGAGCATGACGGGCCCGCGGGGCACGAGTTGCAGGCGCGCGGCGGCGCGGAGGCGATCGCATGATCGACTACGCCGCGCGCGTCGCCCAGGCCGACACTTTTCCCAAACTGCTCCGCCTTAACGCCCGCGAGCATGGTGGCGAGGTCGCGATGCGGGAGAAGGATTTCGGCCTGTGGCGAAGCTTCACCTGGGCGGACTATCAGGGCCGCGTGCGCGACTTTACGCTGGGTCTGGTCGAACTCGGAATCGGACGCGGCGACGTGGTCGCGCTGATCGGCGACAACCGTCCGGACTGGGTCGCCGGCGAAATCGCCACGCACGCCGTCGGCGCCATGAGCCTCGGCGTCTATCGCGACGCGCTGGAGGAGGAGGTCGCCTATCTCCTCAATTGCGGCGAAGCGAAGCTGATTTTTGCGGAGGACGAGGAGCAGGTCGACAAGCTGCTCGGCCTCGGCGACCGCATTCCCTATCTGCGCCATATCGTCTACGCCGACCCGCGCGGAATGCGGAAATATGACGATCCGCGCCTGATCGCGGCGGAGGCGCTTGTGGCGAAAGGGCGAGAGCGCGCCGCGCGCGAGTCGGACCTTTTCGACAAGCTGATCGACGCAACCGACGGCGAAGCGGTCGCCGTGCTGTGCACGACGTCGGGCACCACCGCCCACCCCAAGCTCGCGATGCTGCCGGCCGGACGCATTCTGCGCCATGCCGCGGTGTATCTCGCGAGCGATCCGAAGGGGCCGGAGGACGAATACGTCTCGGTGCTGCCGCTGCCGTGGATCATGGAGCAGATCTACGCGCTCGGCAAAGCGCTGGTGTGCCGGATGAAGGTCAACTTCGTCGAAGAGCCCGAGACGATGATGCACGATTTCCGTGAAATCGCGCCGACCTTCGTGCTGTTCGCGCCGCGTCTGTGGGAGGCGGTCGCCGCCGATGTGCGCGCCCGCGTCATGGATGCGTCGGCACTGAAGCGCCACATGTTCGCGCTCGGAATGAAGATGGGCCTGTCGGCGCTCGCGCGTGGCGGCCGTTCGGTCTTCGCCGACATTCTATTGTTCCGCGCGTTGCGCGACCGGCTAGGATTTACCCGGCTGCGCTCCGCCGCGACCGGCGGCGCCGCGCTCGGTCCGGATACGTTCAGCTTCTTCCGCGCGTTGGGCGTTCCGCTGCACCAGATCTACGGTCAGACCGAGACGCTCGGCGCCTACACGATCCATCGCGTTGGCGAAGTCGATTTCGACACCGTCGGCACGCCGATGAACGCGCGGGTCGAGGTCCGCATCGAAGAGGCCGACGCGAACGGGGTCGGCGAGATCGTGGCGCGCCACCCCAACATGTTTCTCGGCTATTTCAAGAACGAGGCGGCGGCCGCCGCCGATCTGCGCGACGGCTGGATGCATACCGGCGACGCCGGCTACTTCACCGACAAGGGCCATCTCGTCGTCATCGACCGGCTGAAGGACTTGGCGGTGACGGCGCAAGGCCATCGCTTCTCGCCGCAATATATCGAGAACAAGTTGAAGTTCTCGCCCTATATCGCCGAAGCGATCGTGCTCGGCGCCGGCCGCGATTTCCTCGCCGCCATGCTGTGCATTCGTTTTTCCATCGTGTCGAAATGGGCGGAGAGGAACCGCATTTCGTTCACCACCTACACCGACCTGTCCTCGCGCGCGGAGGTCTACGCGCTGCTGCGCAAGGAAGTGGAAACAGTCAACGCCTCGTTGCCGCCGGCCCAACGCATCGCCAAGTTCCTCCTCCTCTACAAGGAGCTCGACGCCGACGACGGCGAACTGACGCGCACGCGAAAAGTCCGGCGGGGCGTGATCAACGAGAAATATGCCGACATCATCGAGGCGATCTACGCAGGCCGGAGCGAGATCGCCGTCGACACGGTCATTCGCTTCCAGGACGGCACCACGCAGCGCATCCGAACGAAGCTCGCGGTGGTTGACCTGGAACCTGCGTCCGCGCCTGCGATCGCCATGGCGGCGGAATGAAGTGAGGGCGCAGCCGATGAATCTCGAACTTCTGATCCAGCTTCTCGTCAACGGGTTCATCGTCGGCACGCTCTACGGCGTCGTCGCGATGTCCTTCGTGCTGATCTACAAGGCGACGCAGGTCGTCAATTTCGCGCAGGGCGAATTCCTGCTCATCGGCGCCTGGGTGTGCTGGTGGCTGCTCACCAAATACCAGCTTCCGTTCTACATCGGCATGCCGATTACGCTCGCCTTCATGTTCGCGTTCGGCGTGGCTCTCCAGGTGGTCGTGCTGCGGCCTTTGATCGGAGAGCCGATCATCTCGGTGATCATGGTGACGATCGGCCTTTCGACCGTGTTCCAAGCGCTGATGAAATGGATTTTCGGGACGAACCTGCAGCCGTTTCCGCAGGTGTTCCCGATCCAGACGGTGACTATTGCCGGACTGCAAATTCAGAGCGTTTATCTGCTCAGCCTCGTGGTTTCGTTCGCGATGATGGCGGGCATGGCTTGGTTCTTCCGCGCGACCAAGCATGGGCTCGCCATGCGCGCGACCGCGTTCGATCAACAGGTAGCGCAATCGCTCGGCATATCGGTGGAGAACGTGTTCGCCATGGCCTGGGCGATCTCCGCCGTGGTATCGGCGGTGGCGGGCGTCGTCGTGGCGGTGGTCAACGGCGTCTCCGCGGGCCTGTCCGCCTACGGGATCAAGGTGTTTCCCGCGGCGATCCTCGGCGGGCTCGACAGCATTGGCGGCGCGGTCGTCGGCGGCGTCATCATCGGCCTGCTGGAAAACCTCGCCCATTTCGTCGACAGCCAATATTTGCACTGGGGCAATCTCTACGAGATCGCGCCGTTCTATGTGATGATCATCATTCTGATGATCAAACCCTACGGCCTGTTCGGCACGCGCGACATCGAGCGGGTGTGAGGACTGCCCATGACGAGCCTCGTCCCCGCTGGCGATTTCCGTACCACCTACGCCGCCGACACCACGATCTTTCCCACCGTCACCAGCCGCAATTGCGCGATCGCAGGCATCGGCGTGCTGTGTCTGGCGCCGTTCGTGCTCAGCCAGTATTGGCTCAGCATCCTTATCCAGATCGGTTATTTCGCCATCGCCGCGGTCGGCCTCAACATCCTGGTCGGCTTCACCGGCCAGATTTCGATCGGGCACGCCGCCTTCTTCGGTTTCGGTGCCTTCACCTCCGCTTATCTCAGCACCAAGATCGGAATTCCCGCGTTTTTCGCGATCCCGCTTTCCGGAATCGTCACGGCGTTGGTCGGCCTCGTCTTCGGCCTTCCGGCCGCACGCCTCAAGGGGCTTTACCTCGCCATTGCAACGCTTGCGGCGCAGTACATTCTGCTCGATTTCTTCTCGCGCGCGGAATGGTTCACCGGTGGGATCGCGCCGGCGAGCGCAGAGCCCTTCACGCTATTCGGCTATGTGCTGCGCAGCGACCGGCAGTATTTCTATGTCGTGCTCGCTTATTTGATCGTGAGCTATCTGCTGGTGACCAATCTCATCCGCACCCGCGACGGCCGCGCGCTGGTCGCCATCCGCGACCACTATCTCTCCGCCGAAATGATGGGGATCAACCTCACCAAGTATCGGACGTTGTCGTTCGGCTTAGCGGCGTTCTTCGCCGGAATCGGCGGCGCGCTCTACGCCCATTATGCTCAGGTCGTGTCGAACGAGGGTTTCGGCATTGAACGTTCGATCGTATTTCTAGCGATGGTGATTATCGGCGGGGTCGGGGCCGTGATGGGCACCTTGATGGGAACCGCGTTCATGGTGCTGCTGCCGGAGGTGATGGAATGGATCAGCGCCTCGTTGCGCGGCGGCGCGATCGACCGGGCGCTTGCGCTCAACAACAATATCGCCTTTCTGCGCGAAATCGCGATCGGCCTGGTAATCGTGTTGTTTTTAATCTTTGAGCCGGACGGGCTCGCGCACCGCTGGCGACAGATCAAGGCTTATTGGAAGCTCTACCCGTTCTCGCATTGAGGTCAGGACGGGTGGAACGGCTCAAGACCTCGTCACAATAAGGAGGAACACGTCCATGCGAATGACCAATATACTGCGCAGCGTCTCGCTCGCAGCGCTCGTCCTCGGCTTGGCTGGAGCGGCGAACGCGGAGCAGGCCAAGGTAGGACAGCTTGCCGACTTCTCGGGCGCTACCGCGGATGTGGGCGTGCCGTTCGGCCAAGGCATCGTCGACGCCATCGCCTGGGCGAACAAGAAAGGCGGCGTCGACGTCGTGCTCGACACGGTCGACTATGGCTATCAGGTGCCGCGCGCGGTCTCCCAATATAAGAAATGGTCGAGTCCGGATAACAAGGTGCCCGCAATTCTCGGCTGGGGCACCGCGGACACCGAAGCGCTCACCGGTTTCATTGCTCAGGACCAGATCCCCTATGTCTCCGCCTCCTATTCGGCGGCCCTCACCGATCCGACCGGAAAGAGCGGCAAGGCGAAGCCCGCGCCGTATAACTTTTTCTATGCCCCGAGCTATTCCGACGCGCTGCGCGCCATGCTGACCTGGGCGGCACAGGACTGGAAGGCCAAGGGCAAGCCCGGGAAGCCGAAATTCGTCCATATGGGCGCCAACCACCCCTATCCCAACGCGCCGAAGGCGGCGGGCGAAGCGATCGCCAAGGAGCTCGGCTTCGAGGTGCTGCCGCCGGTGCAGTTCGCGCTGACGCCGGGCGACTACACGGCGCAATGCCTGACGCTGAAGAACGCTGGCGCCAACTATGCGTTTCTCGGGAATACGGCCGGCTCGAACATCTCCGTGCTCAAAGCCTGCAAGAACATCGGCGCCGATGTGCAATTCCTCGGCAATGTCTGGGGCATGGACGAGAATGCGGCCAAGGCGGCGGGCGAAGCGGCGGACGGGGTGATATTTCCGCTGCGCACCGGGGTGCCGTTCGGCGGCGACGCGCCCGGCATGAAGAACGTCATGGAGATTTCGAAAAACTCCGATCCCTCGGGAAGCGTCTACCGTCCAGTGCACTATGTGGCAGCCGTGTGCACCGCGCTCTATCTAAAGGAAGCGATCGACTGGGCGGCGAAGAACGGCGGCGTCAACGGCCCGAACGTCAAAAAGGGCTTCTATCAGAAAAAGGACTGGGTGCCGGCCGGTATGGAGGGCGTCTGCAACGCCTCGACCTGGACCGAGACCGACCATCGTCCGACCACGAATGTCGACCTTTATCGGATGAAGGTCAAAGGTTCGACCGAAGCGCCGCTGCCCGAGCTCATCAAGAATGGCACGATCAAGCTCGAGAAGGTGACGACCGTGAAGCTGCCGCGCAAGCCGGAATGGCTTGGCTGGTAAGAGAACGCACGGGTCATGCGTGGCGCAGACCCCTTTTCCCCTTCCCATTTTCGGAAGGGGGGAAGGGGTGGGATTGATCCCAATCCCACCCTCAAAGGCCATCAGTGTTTTGACTGCTATGAACTACTTCACAGGGAGACGGGCGTTTAATTCGGTAGGATAGCGAACGATTTTCGCATTCGCGGCCGAGCTTCGGTCGGGGGAAGCCAGGCCAATCGCTAGCGACCGCGCTCGCGGCAAACTGATGATTCAACAAATGGAACAGTCGCTCGATCCGTCCGGAAACGGCGGCGCGAAAACCAACATTGACGCATCGCCGCTCCTTTCGGTGCGCAACATCGAAGTGGTGTACGACGAGGTGATTCTGGTATTGCGTGGGCTCAGCCTCGACGTCCCGCGGGGCGCGGTGGTGGCGCTGCTCGGCGCCAACGGCGCCGGCAAGTCGACTACGCTGAAGGCCATTTCCGGACTGCTCAAGACCGAGAACGGCGAGGTGACGCGCGGCGAAATCGTATTCGACGGCGAACAGATCGACGGCGGCGATCCGGTGCGGACGGTCCGCCGCGGCATTTCGCAGGTGATGGAGGGCCGGCGCATCATCGCCGACCTTACCGCGCTCGAAAACCTCAGGCTCGGCGCCTTCACCCGCCGGGACAAAGAGGTTGCCCGCGACATCGACATGGTGCTCAGCTACTTCCCGCGCCTGAAGGAGCGCACGGGTCTTGCCGGCTATCTCTCCGGCGGCGAGCAGCAAATGCTCGCGATCGGGCGCGCGCTGATGGCCCGGCCGCGGCTGATCCTGATGGACGAGCCGTCGATGGGCCTGTCGCCTTTGCTGGTGAAGGAGGTGTTCGGCATCATTCGCGACATCAACCGCGACCTCGGCGTCACCACCCTGCTGGTGGAGCAGAACGCGCGCGCGGCGCTGTCGGTGGCGAGCTACGGCTACATCATGGATCAGGGCAAGGTGGTGCTCGACGGCACGGCGGACGCATTGCGCGACAATGAAGACGTCAAGGAATTCTATCTCGGCGGCGCCGGCGATCAGCGCCGCAGCTTCAAAAACCTCAAAAGCTTCAGGAGACGCAAGAGGTGGCTGTAAAGGCGGCGGCCGACGCAGGATTCGACAGACTGGAGCGGCGTAGCGCCGATGAGCGCGAGGCCGCATTGATCGCAGCGCTGGCGAAGCTCGTCGCGCATGCCAAACAGGCGAGCGCCTATTACAGCGAACTGTTCGCCGACATCGCTCCACGGGACATCAAGGACTTGAGCGTGCTCGCGCGCCTGCCGGTCACCCGCAAGGCGGCTCTGAAAAAGCTGCAGGAAGGCAAGCCGCCGTTCGGCGGGCTCGAAGCAACGCCGATCTCGCGGCTTGCCCGGATATTTGCCTCGCCGGGACCGGTCTTCGAGCCGGAGGCGGTCCGCCCCGACTATTGGCGCTACGCGCGCGCCCTGTGGGCGACGGGACTGCGGCCAGGCGATCTCCTACACAACTGCTTCGCCTATCACTTCACGCCGGCGGGCGCGATGATGGAGACGGGCGCGCTTGCGCTCGGCGCCACCGTTTTCCCCGCCGGCACCGGCCAGACCGGCCTTCAAGTTCAGACCGCGGCGAAGCTGCGGCCGGTCGCCTATTCCGGGACTCCCGATTTCCTGCGCACCATTCTCGAGCATGCAGACGGTCAGGGCGCGGATCTCTCCAGTATAGAGATCGCGCATGTCACCGGCGGGGCGCTGCTTCCCGACGCCCGCGCTTTCTATGCGCAACGAGCGATCGAGGTGATGCAGAGCTACGGGACGGCGGAGATCGGACTGATCGCGTACGAGAGCGCGGCGCATGAGGGGCTGATCGCCGATGAAGGAGTGATCGTCGAGATTGTCGAACCGGGAACCGGCACGCCGGTTACGGACGGCGAAACGGGCGAGGTGCTGGTCACCGTTCTCAATCCCGATTACCCGCTCATCCGCTTCGCGACCGGCGATCTGTCGGCGATCCTGCCGGGCGCAAGCCCATGCGGGCGCACCAATCGCCGCATCAAGGGCTGGATGGGACGGGCGGATCAGACCACCAAGGTGAAGGGAATGTTTGTGCATCCGCATCAGATCGCGGAGATCGTCCGTCGCCATCCGGAGATCAGCCATGCGCGGCTTCTGGTCGGCCGCGAGCGCGGAGCCGACGTCATGACGCTGAAGGTCGAGGCGGCGCAGGCGAGCGGCGAGTTCGTGCGCGCGATCGAGGCAAGCGTCCAGGCGGTCACGCGCCTCAAAGGGCACGTGGAGATCGCTCCCGCCGGAACCCTGCCGCGGGACGGCAAGGCGATCGAAGACGCCCGCGACTATGGGGGTCAGTCATAGCCGGGCGGCGAACTCCCCGGCGTTATTGGCGCCCAGCGGACCTGCAGCCCGCGCCGAGGCGCTCGCCGCATCGTCCCAGATCGCGTTCGAGAGGGTTTCGGCCGCGCTCTTGAGCGAAGATACGATCGCGTCTGAAGACGAATACCCGAGCCTATCAGCGAAACCCACAACGCCCAGGCTGTAAACGACGCCGGCGCCGCCGGTCCGGACCGGACAGGCATAGCTCAGTATGCCGGGATCGAGTTCCTGGTCGGAAACCGCGAACCCCTGTTGACGGATCTTTTCAATCTCAGCGGCGATTTCATGTTCTGTCGTCTTCGTGCGCGCCGTGTATTGGATACAGGGCTTGGCCATGACGTCGTCGAGCAGCCGCTCATCGGCAAAGGCGAGAATCGCCTTGGCCGACGCGGCGGCGTGGAATGGCATGCTGCGGCCGGGACGAATGAAGGCCAGGTTTTCGTCGCCGGGCAACGCGACCGCCAGCGTTTCCACTTCGGTGCCTTCCAGTTTGGCGACGTAGACGGCTTCGCCGAAATCGGACGCTAATCTGTCGAGAATTGGCTGGGCTAGCTGACGGACCGCGCCGCGCGGCATGGCTGGGCAATGCATGCGGAGCAAGCGGGGACCCAACACATAATGCTTGCGGCGCTTTCCTTGCGCGAGGAAGCCGACGTGAAGCAACGCATGGACAAGCCGGTACACGGTCGCCTGCGGCAACCGGGTGCGCTCCCCGATCTCCGCCAGTGACAAGGCGCGCGAGGCCTGAGCCACTGTATCGAGAATCAACGCATAGCGGCTGAGGATCGCGCGGCCCCCATGGGGGCTGCGATTCTTCGATACTACCTTCACTGGAACAGCCTCTGACATTGGGGGGCACCGTGTCTATTGAAATCCATGTGAAATTTCAACTAGTCCGGGAACTTTGTCAAGGAGCAATAGCCGATTTCAAAGACATGCGGCCGCGCTGCAACGCACATAAGGCGTTCGGATGTGCCTGGATTCGAGTGCAGCCGCCCTCATTTGACGGTATTCGATGCCGATGGGGTTTCCTGCGCCGGGGTCGGCCAGGCGCGGTTCTTGTCCGGATCCACTAAGTGACCGCATTTTTCAGCGGCGAACCGGTCCCCGCTCCGCGGGAAATGCCCTGGCGGGCGGCGCTGGCCGGCTTGGGCAAGCACCCGAAAGCATCGGTTGCGGCGCTGATGGAAGGCCGCTGCGCACGGCACCGCACTGCGTTGCAATAGAAGGCAGCCGCCCGCGAGGGATAAATCTCTCTCTAATCCCCTCGCGCGCGCCGCCGACTGCGCATATATATCGGAAGTCAACCGCGAGCGGGGACATCAAGAACAATCGCTGGCTCGCCGCGTTGGCAACATGAGAAGAAGACCTCGTCGGGGGGAAACGGGAGCGAAAGATGGCCAACTCGACAAAAATTCTTTACGAGCATCTCAAGGACTATCCGACGTCCACCGAAGGCTATCACGACGTCAGCATTCCCGCCGTGGCTGCCGCGTTGCGCTACGAGCACCTGCCAAAGAACGAAGACCGCGAAGCTCGCTCACGCGCCGACGAGAAGGAAAAGGCCGAACATCGGTGACCATCGTGGTCGACTCTTGTTCGCCTTCAGCTAGGGCTCGGATCATTATCCTCTGCAATCACTATCCTCTGTAATCACTGCAAAGCGGTCGTGCGCCGTTGAAGCAAGCCTTGCTCGCGCTTGCGTGCAGGCTTTGGCGCCGACAAATAGATTAGACGCGGCGTGTCCGATCTCCCCACGGCCGGCGCGCGTCAATCAGGCGATTGGTAATATGAATAGAACAAATAAGTTCGGGTTTCGGCGACAGGGCAGCAACTGCTGCCGCATTGGGCTGTGCTCTCCGCATAAACCAAACGTTGGACTCGCAATTCGGCAATAAACCGGATATCCAACAGCGCGCTGTGATCTTGCCATTACCGGCTCGATCAAGCTTTCTCCTGTCACCTTATATCTGGAGCCACAATGGCGCGACCGAAAAGCAAAGCACCACGCGCATGGACGAAAGACGATATCCGCGCGTTGAAGACTCTCGCCAAACAGAAGACTCCGATTGCGAAGGTCGCCCGCGCGCTCAAGCGTACCGAAAGCGCGACGCGGCAGAAGGCCTACGCTATCGGCGTTTCATTGCGGTCTCGCGGGTGAGACGACTTTCGTTCCAATCGAAATGACGCTCGCTTTACGTCACCGCGGCACGGGAGGAAAGCTCCGTCGCCTGCACCCACCAGCGTGGTTGCGCGGCCTTGAGACTCCGTGCTGCCGCCTCCGCCGTTTCTTTTGAAACGAATAGTCCGAAGCATGTCGCGCCCGAGCCGGACATGCGCGCGAGCCGGCATCCCGGCTGCGCGCGCAGCGTAGCGAGAAGGCTGGCGATTGCGGGCGCAAGCTTGATCGCGGGGGCTTCCAAATCGTTGGGGTGAACGGCGAGGAACGTGAAAAGAGCGTCAGGCTCGCGCGGGATCGCTGCATCCGCGCAAGGCTCGCCGCGCCATTCGCCGGCCGCGAAGCCGAGCGCCGCAAACACCTCCTTGGTCGCAAGCGGAAAGCCCGGTCCGACCAGCACGGCCGATAGGGTTGGCAGCACGACCGGCGCGGACAGAACTTCGCCGACGCCGCGCATCATCCGCGGCTGTGGATCGAGGCAAACTGGCACATCAGCGCCGGACGCCAGCGCCGCCGCGGCCAGCCGCGGGTCGGCGAGCGCAACGTCGTTCGCTCGCGCGACGAGGCGCAACGCCGCTGCAGCGTCGGACGAGCCGCCGCCCAATCCCGCGCCCGCCGGCAATCGCTTGACGAGTTCGAATGCGCCGAGGCGTAGGTCCGCGATGCGCCCGGCGAGCGCGCGCACCGCCTTGAGCACCAGATTGTCGGCGACGGGTCCCGCCTGTCCGGCGGTCGGTCCGCTCACCAACAGCGCAAGCGGCGCATCGAGGCGCAGCGTCAATTGGTCTGCCACGGCGGCAAATGCGACCAGGCTTTCCAGATCGTGATAGCCGTCGGGACGTTTGCGAAGGACGCGCAGCGTCAGATTCACTTTGGCCGGCGCGGTCTCGCTCAGAACGTCGACCGCGTCCGCCGCAGGCATGTCCGTCATCAGATTCTCACGAGGCGCGCCGCGCGCGACTCAACCGCCGTTGCCCGATGGCTTCTGCTTCTCGGCAGTGGCGGCCGACGTTCCGGCGTCCTCCAGCCCGTTCTTGAGCTTTGCTTCGATCTTGGCAAGCTCGTCCGGATCAGGCTTGAGGTCGCGGGCATGGGTCCACTGGAACGTGGCTTCCAGCTTTCGTCCCACCCGCCAATACACGTCGCCGAGGTGATCGTTGATGGTGGGGTCCATCGGTTTCAGCTCGACCGCGCGCTCGAGACGCTTGATCGCCTCGTCGTTCTTGCCGATGCGGTAATAGGCCCACCCGAGCGAGTCGACAATATAGCCGTCGTCGGGACGCTGGTCGACCGCGCGTCTGATCAGGCGCATGCCCTCGTCGAGATTCACGCCCTGGTCGATCCACGAATAGCCGAGATAATTGAGCACATGCGGCTGCTCGGGATAGAGCTCCAGCGCCTTCTTGAGGTCGGCTTCCGCCTTCGCCCATTGCTTCGAGCGCTCGTAGCAGATGCCGCGGAAATAGAACACGGTCCAGGTGGGCTTGGTCGGGTGCGGGATGAGATCAATCGCCTTGCTGTAGGCGTCGGCGCATTCCGCATAGTGTTTGCGGTCGCGCAGAATATTGCCGAGCGCGAGCATGGCTTCGAGATCATCCGGGTGGCTCGCGATCAGCTTTTCGAGTTGTTGGCGCGCTTCGTCGGTTCGCTCCAGCGAATCGAGATTGAGCGCCATCTGGATGTCGGCGTTTCGCCGCAGCACCGAATTCGACGGCACGCGCGAATAGATATTGATGGCGAGCTCCGGCTTCTTCATCGCCTCGTAGAGATCGGCGAGCGACAAAAGCGCGAGCGGGTGATCCGGATCGAGATACAGCGCGAGCTGGAGATAGGCGAGGCCGCGATTGGCGAGGCTCAACTCCTCCTCGCGGCGAGCCAGCGCCGCGCCAAGGCCGTACAGCGCTTCGGCTGCGCCGGCGCTTGCGCTGTCGACGAGCCGCGGCAAAGATTCGCCTTTGTGCAGCTTACTCATCGCCTCGGTCACCAGCGGATGGCGCGGCAGCGACGCATCAAATGTCTGATACACTTTGAGCGCTTCGTCACGACGGCCGTTGCGCGACAGCCAAGACGCGTAAGCCTGTACGACGCGCAGCGCGGCCGGATCGAGCTTGTAGGCGCGCTCGAACCGCTTTCCCGCCTCCTTCCGGTTTCCGGAAAGGTCGAGAATGAGGCCGGTATGCAGGTCCTTGAAGATCGCATACCATTCGGGTCCGTTGAGGCGATCGATCAACTCGACCGCGCCCTTTGAATCATTAGCGCCCTGCAGCGCCCATCCTGCGAGCAGCGTCGCGATCAGATCGCTCACTGGCGGACGCGCTGCGTGGGTCAGCTGGTTACGTGCTTGCTGGTACTGCTTCTGTTTAAGCGCGCGCACGCCGAGAACGAGTCGCGCATTGGCGCTGCGCGAGCTGCGGTCGATATGCACCATGCGCTCGGCCAGCTTAACCGCTTCGCCGATGTCGCCGTCGGCGAGCACGGCATAGAACGCGAGCTCCAGGAGCTCGCGGTTGCGCGGATCGGCTTTGAGCGCCGCACGGTAGAAGGCCGCAGCCGAGGCGGCATCGCGTCCGGCGCTCGCGTGCCGCGCCGCAAGATAATCTCCCGCAATGCCGGTGACGTGTGGATCGCGCGTCGACGACGAAACCGATTGGGTAGCCTGGGCCGCAAGAAAGCCGGGCAGACTCGCGACGATAGCGGCCCCGGCCGCCACGGCCAGGGCTCGAACAAGCGACGAACGTCTCACGGGCGGTTCTCCCCTATGGGATGGTCCGGCGGCCGGACGCGCATGCGAGCCGCGGAACAAACCGACAATGACCGTTTTATCCGCGACCCGCAAGCAAGGAAGCTCGCGCCCTCGAAAAGCCGCGCTTCGCCGCCGGATCGCGGCAGTTTGGCGGCCGCGCTATGGCGTGGCTAGGACAAACTGACGGCTTCTGAACACCGTTACATGTTGGGGTAATTCGGTCCGCCCCCGCCTTCCGGCGCGACCCAGGTGATATTGCCGTTCGGGTCTTTGATATCGCACGTCTTGCAGTGCACGCAGTTCGACGCGTTGATCACATAACGCAGACGCGATTGCGGCCCCTCGCCCTCCAGCACCCATTCGTAAACGCCGGCTGGGCAATAGCGATTCGATGGGCCATCGAACACGTCATGCTCGGACGCCTTCTGCAGGCCGGGATCGGCGACCAGCAAATGCACCGGCTGGTCTTCCTCGTGATTGGTGTTGGAGAGATAGACCGAGGACAGCCGGTCGAAAGTGAGCTTGCCGTCCGGCTTGGGATAGACGATAGGCCTGCACTCGGCGGCGGGTTTCAAGCATTTGCTGTCGGGCTTGCCGTGGCCCAGCGTTCCCATCAGCGAGAAGCCGAGCGTATTGGTCCACATGTCGATCCCGCCGAGCCCGATGCCGATGGCGGTGCCGAAGCGCGACCACAACGGCTTGGCGTTGCGGACCTTCCACAGGTCGCGGCCGATCTCGCCGCCACGCCAGCCGGTCTCATAGCCTTCCAGCTCGTCATGCGCGCGGCCGGCGGCGATCGCTTGAGCCACCTGCTCGGCCGCGAACAGGCCGGAGAACATCGCATTGTGTGTGCCCTTGATGCGCGGCACGTTGAGGAATCCCGCCGCGCAGCCGATCAGCGCGCCGCCAGGAAACACCACCTTGGGCACCGATTGCCAGCCGCCCTCAGAGATCGCGCGTGCGCCATAGCCGATTCGCGTGCCGCCTTCGAAGGTGTCGCGCACGAGAGGATGCGTCTTGAACTGCTGAAGCTCCTCGAAGGGCGACAGATAAGGGTTTTCGTAATTGAGGTGCACGACAAAGCCGACCGCGACGAGATTGTCGCCGTAGTGATAAAGGAACGAGCCGCCGCCGGTGTGGTTGTCGAGCGGCCAGCCGAAAGTGTGCTGCACCAGGCCGGGCGTATGCTTCTCTGGCGCGACTTGCCACAGCTCCTTGAGGCCGATGCCGAATTTCGGCGGCTCGCGATCGCGGTCGAGCTGGTAATGCGCAATCAGCCACTTGGTGAGATGGCCGCGCGCGCCTTCGGCGAACAACGTGTATTTGCCGCGCAGCTCCATGCCGCGGGTGAAATTATCCTTCGGCTTTCCGTCCTTGCCGATGCCCATGTCGCCGGTGGCGATCCCCACCACTTCATTGGCGGGGCCGTGCAAGATCTCCGCGGCGGCGAAGCCCGGATAGATCTCGACGCCGAGCGCTTCTGCCTTGGTTGCGAGCCATTTGCACACCTCGCCGAGCGAGACGACATAGGCCCCGTGATTATTCATCAGCGGCGGCAGGAAAGCCTTCGGCAGCGGCACCGCACGAGTGCGGAACAGCATGTAGAAGCGATCCTCCTTGACCGGCGTCTTGATCGGCGTGTCCTCTTCGCGCCAGCCGGGAAGCAGCTTGTCGAGCGCAGATACGTCGATCACCGCGCCGGAGAGAATGTGCGCGCCGACCTCCGATCCTTTCTCCACGACGACGACCGACATGTCGGGTGAGAGCTGTTTAAGGCGGATCGCTGCGCTCAGTCCGGCAGGTCCCGCGCCGACAATCACGACATCAAAGTCCATGGCTTCGCGGGCGGGCAATTCTTGAGCGTTCATTACAGCACCCCGATTGGATCAAGCGTTCGCAAGCGCTCAGAGGCGAGAGGGCCAAACATGCAGGTTTTTACTCGTCGCACGCTGTGACAATTGGAAGCTCTCGAAAGTGCATTCGCAGCGAATTAGCTCATTATGACGAAGTCGATCATTATGCCGAGGATGTTCCCCATCAGCACGCCGCAGCATGCGTGCGTGACGGGAAAATTCGATCTAAAAACGCAAGATGAATTCCGCGCGCGCAAAGGCCGCAGGCGAACTCCTCGCCTTTTACCTCGAAGCCGGGGTGGACGCCCTCGTCGGCGAAGCGCCGGTCGATCGGCTCGCTGCGGGAGTGGCGGACGAGCAAGCATCCGTATCGGTTCCCCGCGCTGCGCTCTCTCCTCGGAACGCGGAAGGCGACGCGGCGCCGCGGCCGCGGCCCGCGGCGCCTGCAACCGCAACACGTGAGCAGCAATCAGCGCCGCGACTTGCGAGCGCAGCGTCCCGCGACATAGGCGGCGCGCCGCCGACCCCTGCACGTCCGGCGGCAGACCTCGCACCCCCCGAGGCGGCGGTGATGGCCGCGCGCGAGGCGGCGCGGCAAGCGCAGAGCCTCGACGAACTCGCCGCTATTCTCGCGCGCTTCGAAGGCTGTGCGCTCAAGGCGGCGGCGACGAGGCTCGTCTTCGCCGATGGCAATCCGGCTGGCCGGGTCATGTTTGTCGGGGAGGCGCCGGGCGCCGAGGAGGATCGCGAAGGCCTGCCCTTCGTCGGCCGGTCGGGAAAACTTCTCGACCGCATGATGGAGGCGATCGGGCTGACCCGCCAAAACGCCTATATCGCCAACATCATCCCGTGGCGTCCGCCCGGTAACCGCACCCCGACGCCGCTGGAAAGTCAGATCTGCCTGCCCTTCATCCTGCGCCAGATCGAACTCGCCGACCCAGACGTCCTCGTCTGTCTCGGCGCGCCCGCCACGCAAGCGCTGATCGGCGTGAAGGACGGCATCATGCGGACGCGCGGGCGTTGGTTCAGTTACGCGACCGGCACGCGCGAAATCCGTGCGATCGCCACCCTGCATCCCGCCTATCTGTTGCGCCAGCCACTCGCCAAGCGGTTGGCCTGGCGCGATTTTCTTACCATTCGGGCGGCGCTCGCCGAGCGCGGGCTGTAGGCGTTCGCTCACGTTAGGTGATGGCAAGAAGGGGGTTGCCGCCGATCCGCGGCAACGCACCACGCGTTTTGCTGGGCGAACTTAAATACGCGTGGTGCGCTGCCTACGGAAAATGGAACCGGCGCCTGGTCCGGTCATACAACCCTAAGGGCGCGCCATCCGGCAGGCGGGGTTGTAGGCCCAGTTGCGGTCGAGCCCCACCACGCACCATTCGACGCCCCAGGTGGCGCCAATGATGCCCGTATCCTCCAGGATCACGTAATCGATCCGGTGGAAGGAGCCGTCCGAGACCAGTACTTTGCCGCTACAAAAGCGGCGGGGAATGGTCCCCGAGGCCCAGGGCATGAAGGCCACTTCGCGCAGGCTCTCGAAGCCGACGATTTTCAGCTCCGTGTTCCAGAAGCGATGTTCCTTGGTCGAAAAGCGCGATTGAATTCTCGCGAGCGGCGCCGGCTCGTCGCACAGCGGCACAACCGCCTTGTAGTTCGGCCCGGAAAGCCAGAAATCGAGGTCAAGCAGATTCGCCGCCCAGCTCTCGGCAACGAAGCCGAGCAAGACAGCGGCTGCGGCGATGGCTGTGACCAGGGCTTTGGCGACCCGGTCACTGACCCGCCCGCGAACGAGCGCGCGCAGGTGGCGCATGGTAGACCCCCCTCTCCCACTGTTGCGAACGTGACGCTCGCATATGGCGAGGTCAAGGACGGGACGGCGGTCGCCGCACGAAATCGGCCGACTGTGGCGTAGATGGCACGGGTGCTAACCCCAATCGCCAAGGACGGCTTGGACGAGGGCGAGTGCGGCCACGGCGGCGGTGTCGGCGCGCAGGATGCGGGGACCGAGGGCGAGGCGGACGACCTTTTGGTGGGCGAGCGCCAGGGCGCGTTCCTCGGCGTGAAACCCGCCCTCCGGTCCGACGAGCACTGCGAGTGGCGGTCTTTCGCCCGTCTCCGCCCGGGCTGCGACGAGCGCCGTGACCGGGTCGGTGATCGGCGCGTCCTCATCGCAAAAGACGAGCAGACGTTCTTTTGCAAGCGCAGCGAGCGCATTGGAAAGCGGGGCTGGCTCCTCCACCGCCGACACGTTCAGAATGCCGCACTGCTCCGCCGCCTCGATGGCGTTCGCGCGCATCCGGGCGGTGTTGACTCGCTCGGCCTGGGTATGACGGGTGAGCACCGGCTGCAGGCGGGACGCGCCCATTTCAACCGCCTTCTGCACCATGTAGTCGAGCCGGCTGCGTTTGAGCGGGGCAAACAGATATTGCAGATCGCACGGGACGGTCTGGGCCCGCGTCGGCTCGGTGACGAGCAGCGCCACCCCCCGCTTAGCTCCCTCGACAAGCGCAGCCCTCCACTCGCCATCGATCCCGTTGAACACCAGGACGCCGTCGCCGGACTTGAGCCGTAACACATCCTTAAGGTAATGCTGCTGCATAACCGGTGGAACGAGGCGCACGCCGGGCGCAAGCCTCTCCGCGACATGAAGGCGGGGCGTACGGAAGTCGTATCGCGTCATGCGGCTTTGCTCCGAATCGCCACCGCGGCGGCTCCGCGGCCCGACGAGATACAGCATAGAACACGCCCGGAAGGGTCGAATTCGCCCCCGTATCGCCGAATTTGCAGGCTTTCTTCGGGAGGGTAGACAGGGGAACCGGGGTATGCGGACAATCGTGTCGGGGTCGCTTGCGGCGCTCGTATTTTCCGCCGCGGCTTTGCTGGCGGTGCGCGGCGATGCGCAGACATTGCCATGGCCCACCAACTCGCCGGCAAATAGCGCGGCGCCCGCGCCTTGGCCGACCAACCCTCCGCGTGCCGGCGAGCCTGCTCCAGCCGCCACCCCCGCCCCGATAATGACGCCGCCGATGGGCGCCGCGCCGATGACGCCGATTCCGCCTCAGGCAGGGGTAGGACCGGGCGGCGGAGGCGGTACGCCGCCGTGCATGGACGAGTTCACCAAGCTTCAGACCGAAACCGACAAACGCGCCAAGGCGGCCAAAGCCGGCGGCCAGCGGAAGGCCAAGCGCGAAGAAATGTGCAAGCTCTTGCGGGCATTTGAGGGCGCGCTGAACAAATGGGTCAAATACGTCAAGAACAATTCCTCAACCTGCGGCATTCCCTCTCAAGTCTATAATCAGCTCAGCAAAGGTCACGACAACATCGCCAAGACCGCAAAGCAGGTGTGTGAGGGCGGCGTGCTGGGCGGTGGTCCGGGCAAACCCAAGACGCCGACGCTGAGCGACGCCCTTGGCACGACGAGAATACCAACGGCCGAGACGAGCCGTAACGCAGTGACCGGCACGTTCAACACGTTGACCGGCACGCCGCTCGGACGATGAGCGAAGCGTCGGGCCGCGTCGCCGATTCGACCGGGAACTTCGTTGACCGTCTGGCGCCTGTTCCCCTGCGCCCATATCTGCGCCTTTCACGCGCCGATCGTCCGATCGGCGCCTGGCTTCTTCTGATTCCTTGCTGGTGGTCGACGGCGCTTGCCGCCGTGCATGCCGGCGCGCCGATTCCCAATCTTTGGCATCTCGCGCTGTTCTTCGTCGGCGCCTTCGTGATGCGCGGCGCGGGATGCACGTGGAACGATATTGTTGACCGCGACCTCGATCCGCTCGTCGAACGCACGCGCTCACGGCCGATCGCCTCGGGACAGGTCAGCCTCAAGCAAGCGCTTGCCTATGCGGTCGCGCAGTCGCTGGTCGGATTTCTCGTCCTCATCCAATTCAACGCGTTTGCGATTGCCGTCGGCATCGCTTCGCTTGCGATCGTCGCGCTCTATCCCTTCATGAAGCGGATCACGTATTGGCCGCAGATTTTCCTCGGGCTTGCTTTCTCCTGGGGCGCGTTGATGGGATGGGCCGCCGCGTTCGGCCGGCTCGATCCCCCAGCCTTCGTGTTGTATGCGGGCTCGATCTGTTGGGTGATCGGCTACGACACGATCTACGCCCATCAGGATCGTGACGACGATGCGCTGGTGGGCGTCAAGTCGACGGCGCTCTTGTTTGAGGAACGCACCAAGCCGATGCTCGTCGTCTTCTATGGTCTTGCCGTCGCCCTGATCGCGTGGGCGGGATGGCTCGCGGGCGGCGGCGTGGTTTTCGGATTGGGGCTGCTCACGTTCGCCGCCCACTTGGCCCGGCAAATTCGCCGGCTCGACATCGCCAACTCCGCAGTCTGCCTCGCGGTGTTCAAGTCGAACCGCGACGCCGGGCTCATCCTCTTCGCTGGCCTTTGCGCCGACGCTGCGGCGCGCGCGTTGATGTGAGGCGTCAACTGCGCGCGATGATTTCCCGCTCCTCGCGATGGATGCGCGGCGCTTTCGGCAGGCGCGCCGCTCGTCGGCGCGTGAGAATGCGCGGCCGGCGGCGCTTGAGCGGACTGCCGCGGCGACGGCGGGCTTGCGGGCTTGTGATGCGGACACCGTTCAGGCGCCGGAAGGGTTCGCGCAAAGAACCATCGGCGTCGGCGACGAGCAGCGGCAGGTCGAACACGTGACCCCATGCCCGCCATTGGGCGATCGCATCGACGCCGTTAGGAGCGGTGAACAGCGGCACGGCAAGCGCCGCATCGCGGTGCGCGAGCACGATCGCGACCGCGCCGTCGCTCGCATCATCGGGCGCAACGATTTGCAGCGCGACGCCCAGATAACTCGACACCGGCAACAACACCGCCATGCGCATGCCGGCGAGCGACCGGCGCATCACCACGCGCTTGCGATGAAGCTCCACGAACCGAACCCGCTCGTCCGCCGCGGCATCGCTGGCGCGGAACTGGACGGGCAGAGCGAACGGGTCGAGCCGGAGCAACCGGCTCGACCCGGAGGGCATAACCCCGCCGGCACTCATTTTGACGCCTCGCTTTTCAGCTTCCCTGGTCGGACTCTGCGGCCCGATCTTGTTGGGGAGCTTAGCGGCGATCGCTTTGATTCCTCTTAAAATCCCTGGTTAATCAGTCGTGTGCTCGGTTCTTCGTCGCGCATGCTTGACGAGGTCTTGCCAAGCGCGTGCGAATTGCATGCAATAATCCTCGCCTGCGCTTTGTCGCGCGCGCAGCGTCCGCGCTGCGTCTTGCGCGCCGTTCGACTTGAATGACGGCGCGTTTTCCCCCATGTGAGCATAAGGTCAGCCCCTCGTTCTCGTCCGATAGAGTCCCGATTTCCCGATGTCCTCGCCGTTCGATCAATCCGCTCTTGTTGCTGTGGCCGAACAGCTCGTCGCCGCTGCGCGGCGGGCCGGCGCTGACGCTGCCGAAGCGGTCGCCGTGCGCGGCGTCTCCCAATCGGTGGAAGTGCGACAAGGGAGTGTCGAGGAATCGGCGCTGTCGGAAGATGACGATGTCGGCCTGCGCGTCTTGATCGGGCGGCGTCAGGCCGTGGTGTCAACCAACGATCTCGTCCATGAGGGCGCGGATGCGCTTGCCGAACGCGCGGTCGCCATGGCGCGCGTTGCTCCCGAAGATCCGTTTGCAGGGTTGGCCGATCCCGATTTGCTCGCGCGTGAGCGGCCCGATCTCGATCTGCTCGATCCGATGATGCCGAGCATGCGCGTGCTGGAGGAGCGAGCGCAAGCCGCGGAGGCCGCGGCACTCGCGGTGCCGGGCGTCACCAAATCGGGCGGCGCGTCGGCCTCGGTCGGAATCGGCGGAATGGTGCTGGTGACGAGCGCGGGCTTTACCGGGCGCTATCTCGGTTCGCGCCATAGCGTGTCCATGCAGGCGATCGCCGGCGAAGGCACCGCGATGGAGCGCGATTATGATTTTTCCTCCGCCGTCCACGCCGCCGATCTCGATCGCCCCGAAGTTGTCGGCCGCAAAGCCGGTGAGCGCGCAGTGAAGCGCCTCAATCCGCGCAAAGTGCCGACCCAGCGCGCGCCGGTCGTCTATCATGCGCGTGCGGCCGGCTCGCTGTTGTCGCATCTGACCGCCGCCATCAACGGCAGCGCAATCGTCCGCAAGACCAGCTTCCTGCAAGACAAATTGCATGAGATGCTGTTTCCCGCGACCATTCGCATCATCGACGACCCGCATCGGCGACGAGGGCTGCGCTCGCATCCGTTCGACGCCGAGGGCGTGGCCGGACAGCGCCGCGCCTTGATCGATGCGGGCGTGCTGACGACATTTCTCCTCGACTGCGCGACCGCGCGCGAACTCGGCATGACGACGACGGGACACGCGCAACGCGGCGTGTCCTCGACGCCGTCGCCCGGCCCATCGAACGTGCATCTCGAGCCGGGCGCGGCGAGCCCGGAAGCCCTTATCAAGGATATCGACCAGGGTCTCTACGTCACCGATCTGATCGGCATGGGGGTCAATCTGGTGACGGGCGATTACAGCCGCGGCGCTGCGGGATTCTGGATCGAGCGCGGAGAGCTTACCTATCCGGTTAGCGAAGTGACGATTGCCGGCAATCTGGCTGATATGTTCCGCACTCTGCAGCCGGCCAATGATCTCGAGTTCCGGTATGGGATCAACGCGCCGACGGTAAGGGTGGAGGGTTTGACCGTTGCTGGCCTCTGACGGGATCGACCGCACGGCGATCGCCGCTCGGCTGACCGAGATCGTCAGCGACGCCGGCCGTTTGGCGCTGCAATTCTTCAAGAGCCCGGTAAAGACGTGGCTCAAGGGCGCAGGCGACGGATCGCCGGTGTCGGAAGCCGATATCGCCGTCGATCTGCTTATGAAGGAGCGGCTCTCAGCCGCCGCGATCGGATGCGGCTGGCTGTCCGAGGAGACGGAAGACGATTCGGCGCGGCTTTCGAGCGAACGGGTTTGGGTCGTCGATCCGATCGACGGGACGCGCGCCTTCCTCGCCGGGCGGCCCGACTGGTTGATCTCGGCGGCGCTGGTGGAGCGGGGGCGACCGACCATCGCGGCGCTCTATGCGCCGGTCACCGACGAGCTGTTCGCCGCCGTTCGCGGACAGGGCGCAACGCTCAACGGCGTGGCCATCGCCGTCGATAAGGGCGCAGCGCTTGCCGGCGCGCGCGTCGCCGGACCGCGAAGCATGCTCGAACGGTTGTCGGCGCAAGCCCCCGGAATCATCGTCGAGCCGCGAGTCTATTCCCTTGCACTGCGGTTCGCCCGCGTGGCCGAGGGCCGGATCGACATCGCCCTCGGCGGCGGAAACAGCCACGACTGGGACCTTGCGGGGGCCGATCTTTTGGTGCACGAAGCCGGCGGGGTGCTCACGACGATGACCGGCGAGACGATCACTTATAATCTTCCACAACCGCGGCACGAAGCATTGCTGGCGGCGAGTTCCCCGCGTCATCGGATCGTGAGCGACATCATCGCCGGTCGCCCGATCGCACCGCGATGAACGAGCGTTCCTGATAAGCCAGGCGTTATCGGCGCGTGACAAGGAGGCAGCGGCTTTGGCCGAACGGTTGCCGTTCACCTTCCTCGCCTATCGGCTTCTGACCGCAGCCTTAACGCCGCTCAGCGGTCTTGTCCTCGCGCACCGGCTCAAGCGCGGCAAGGAGCATCCCGATCGTCTGGGGGAGCGGCGCGGCAAGCCTAGCCTGCCGCGCCCGGCGGAATCGCTCGTTTGGCTGCATGCGGCGAGCGTCGGCGAACTCGTGGCGGCGCTGCCGATCATCAAGCGCCTGCGCGCATCCGAGTTTGCGGTGCTCGTCACCTCGGGCACCGTCACCTCCGCCGAAGTCGCCCGTCAGCAATTGCCGCCAGGCGCGCTTCATCAGTTCGTTCCACTTGATTCGCCATTCTTCGTGGCGCGCTTTCTTGACTATTGGCGGCCCGATCTTGCGCTCTTCATCGAATCCGATCTGTGGCCGAATCTCATTCTCGGCGCCGCCGAGCGCCGCATCCCGTTGATCCTTCTCAACGGACGCCTCTCCAAGCGATCGTTCGAGCGCTGGCGTCGGGTGCCGGCGACGATCGAAGCGCTGCTTGCGCGATTCGACTTGTGCCTCGTACGCTCGGCGGAAGACGCCGCCCGCTTTGGCGCGCTCGGCGCGCCGCGCGTCAGCACGACCGGCAATCTCAAGCTTGATGTTCCTCCCTTGTCGGCCGACCCGGTGGCGTTCGCCCCGCTGAAGATCGCGGTAATCGGTCGGCCCGTCGTCGCCGCCGCGTCGACTCATCCCGACGAAGAGATCGCGGTCGTCGCGGCGCATCGCAAGCTGCGGGTCAAATTTCCCCGCTTGCTCACGATCATTGCGCCACGCCATCCCGATCGCGGCGCTGAGGTGGCGGCGATCGCCGCCGCCTCCGGCCTGACCGCCGTGCAGCGCTCTCAAGGAGCGCTTCCGAATGCGACGACCGAAATCTACGTGTGCGATACGCTCGGCGAACTCGGGCTGGTCTATCGGTTGGCGTCGGTGGTGTTCATGGGCGGTTCGCTAGTGCCGCATGGCGGGCAGAATCCGATCGAGCCGATCAAGCTCGACGCGGCGGTCGTGCATGGTCCGCATGTCGCGAACTTCGCCGATCTCTACCGGGCGCTGGATGAGGCTTCAGGAACCGGTGCGGTGACTGATCCCGATTCGCTTGCAGCCCGCCTCGCCGGCTTGCTCGGCAACGCGTCGGCGCGCACGCGGCTCGCAATGGCCGGGCGACGCACGATCGAGGCGTTGACCGGCGCGGTGGACCGATCAATGGCGGCGATCGAACCCTATCTCCTGCAGATTCGCCTCACCACCTGGACGCAAGATGCGTGAACCGCCGTTCTGGTGGCGCGAAGCAGGTGCCTCCGCGCGGCTGCTCGCGCCCTTGGCGGGAGCGTATGGCGCCATCGCCGCGGAGCGCATGCGCCGCGCGGGGACGCGCGCGGCGGTGCCCGTCATCTGCATCGGCAATCTGACCGTCGGCGGCGGCGGCAAGACGCCGACGGCAATTACGGTTGCGCGCCTGCTCCTGCGCGCCGGGCTGCGTCCCGTGTTTCTGTCGCGTGGCTACACCGGCGCGCTGGCGGGTCCCGTGCGCGTGAGCGCAAACGCGCGTGCGGCCGAGGTCGGCGACGAGCCGTTGCTGCTGGCGCGCATCGCCCCGACGATCGTTGCGCGCGACCGGCTCGCCGGCGCGGCGGCAGCCGTTAAAGAATCGGCCGACGTCATCGTCATGGATGACGGCCTGCAGAATCCTGCGCTTGCTAAAGATGTAGCGCTTGTCGCGTTGGACGGCCGGCGCGGCGTCGGCAATGGCTACGTGATTCCGGCGGGCCCGCTGCGCGCCCCGCTCGCCGCGCAGCTTGACTGCGCGCACGCCGTCCTCCTTGTGGGCGAAGCGGGCGCAAGCGCCCAAGGGGTCTCGCGCGAAGCGCAGCGGCGCGCGCTCCCCATCTTCACCGGCAGGCTCGAACCCGTCGCCACGGCCGCCGCCGAATGGGCAGGCCGGCGCGTGCTCGCCTTTGCCGGCATCGCCGATCCGGGAAAATTCTTTGCGACGCTCGCGGATGGGGGCGTTGCGGTCGCGGCGCAATACGGATTTCCCGATCATCACCGCTATTCGGCCGCCGCCGCCGCCCGGCTGCTGGCGCGCGCCGAGCGTGACGGTTTGCAGCTCGTGACGACGGAGAAGGATGCGGCGCGGCTGCAGGGCGATCCCGCCGTGGCCGCGCTCGCCGCGCATGCCAAGCCCTTCCCGGTCGTGCTCGCGATCGACGAGGAGGAGCGGTTCCGCAGCTTTCTTCGCACGCGGACCGGGCTATCCGTTTGATCCTGTTAAACGCGGTCGGGAAACCAGCGCCTGAGCACCGCCTCCGGGGTCGCATAGGCCTCTTGTCGATCGACGCTCCAATACTTCAGCTCTTCGAGCGGGATCGGCACGCCGGTGACCGCGCAGCGAACATACGCGCCCGCGCGGATGACGCGGAAATCCGAATCGAGATAACGGACCTCGGCTTCGCCCGCCTGCGGCGAACGAGGGTCGAAGCGGTTCAGCACGACCGACCTCCAAGACGCAATCGCGCCGCGCAGCAATCGAGAACAGCCTTCCAGTCAGGCGGACGCATTAGGCCAAGATAGTATGTTGGCCCGCGAAGCGAAACCCCGCTGTAGCCCCCGCCATCGGCGCGCCGGAATTTTGCAGCGCGCAAAACAAATCGTGAGCCGGCCATTCCCTCGTTTCGGCCGGCGAGCGGCCCATGCTATGATATTGAATTGCTCGAGGCGTGATCGAACCGATGCGGGCCGCAATCGGACTTTTGCTGATGGCTGTTTTCGCGGCCGCCAATCCGCAAACGGCCGGCGCCGCGAGCGCTCCCGAGCAGATCCGCATTGCGCGGCCCGATGTCGCGCTCAACGCGATGCTGTACCGGCCGGACGGGGATGGCCCCTTCCCCGCGGTGGTCGCCCTGCACGGATGCGCCGGACTCGGCAAGAACGGCATCGCCGAGCGCTACCGCGACTGGGCCGAGCGGCTCGCCAATATCGGATTCGTCGTCTTGTTCCCTGACAGTTTTGGGTCGCGCGGCCTCGGATCGCAGTGCCGCGTCAGCAAGCGCGAGGTGCGCGCCAGTCGCGAGCGGGTCGCCGACGCCAACGCCGCCCGGCGCTGGCTGCAGGACCAGCCCTTCGTGAAACCCGACCGCGTGTTCGCGCTCGGCTGGTCGAACGGGGCGACCACCGTGCTTTATGCAATCCGTGGAGGACCATCCTCCAATCAGGCTCATCCAGATTTTCGCTCCGCGGTCGCCCTCTATCCCGGCTGCCGGAAACTCAACACATTGGGTTGGAGCGCCCGTGTGCCGACCTTGATCCTGATTGGCGCCGCCGACGACTGGACGCCCGCCAAGGCCTGCGAGCAGATGGTCGCGGACGCGCGCGGCCGCAGTGCGCAAGTGGCGATCACGGTCTATCCCGGCGCCTATCACGGATTCGACGAGCCCAATCTGCCGGTCAAGATTCTGAGCGGGGTTGTTTCCTCCGCCGACGGATCGGGACGGGTGCATCGGGGCACGAACCCGGCAGGCGCGCGCCGACGCGCTCAAGCGCGTCCCCGAATGGCTACTGCGATTCGCTCAGGACAGGGCTCAGAACAGGCTGCCCTGATCCGGTCCGCCCGAACGGTCGCGCCGCGTGCGCTTCGGGATCACCTTGCCGTCCGCGGTCGCGCCCACACGCCCGTCGGCAAACTCGATGTCGAGCCGCAGGCCGGACGTGACCGCCGCGGCGCTGTGCAAGGGACGCGCGTCGGGCCCGCGCACCAGCGCGAAGCCGCGGCGCAGCACGGCCTGATATGACAAGGCCTCGAGCAACTGCCCGGCGCGCTCGACATTGGCGGCGTGGCGATGAAGGAGCACGCTTATCCCGCGCGTCGCCCGCGCGGACAGCGCGGTGACCCGCTCGCCTTCGCGCGTGAGCCTGCGGCCGAGCAGCGCCACGTCGAGCCGGGCGGCGCAGCGGGAGAAATCGGCGCGGTGCAGCCGCGCATTGGCGATGAGCGCGCGCGGCAGGCGTGCGGCGATCGCGTCGAGGCGCTGGCGCGGCAGCGCCAACAGTTCGTCGGCTGAAGGCAGCGCGCGCGCCACGGCGCGCAGTTCGCTGCGGCGGTGGTCGTGGCTGCGCCGCCAGCAGGCGAACGCCCGGCCGCCGAGGCTTTCCACCCGCGCGATCAGCTCGGCGCGCACCGGCACGGCCATTTCCGCCGCCGCCGTGGGCGTCGGCGCACGCTTGTCGGCGGCGAAATCGATCAGCGTCACGTCGGTCTCGTGGCCGACGCCGGAAATGAGCGCGATCAGACTTTCCGCCGCCGCGCGCACGACAATCTCCTCGTTGAACGCCCACAGATCCTCGATCGAGCCGCCGCCGCGCGCGACGATGATGAGATCGGGGCGCGGGGCCGGCCCGCCCGCGGGCAGCGCATTGAAGCCGCGGATGGCGGCGGCGATTTCTTCGCCGGCGCCCTCCCCCTGCACGCGCACCGGCCACACCAGCACGCGGCGCGGAAAGCGTTCGGCGAGGCGGTGCAGGATGTCGCGGATCACCGCCCCATGCGGCGAGGTGACGACGCCGATCACCTCCGGCAGATACGGCAGGAGCTGCTTGCGCGCTTCGTCGAACAAGCCCTCGGCCGCGAGCTTATTCTTGCGCTGCTCGACGAGCGCCATCAGCGCGCCGAGGCCGGACGGCTCCAGCGTCTCGATCACGAGCTGATAGGTCGAGCGCCCGGGATAGGTGGTGAGCCGCCCGGTAGCGATGACCTCCAGCCCCTCCTCCGGCTTGATGCGCATGCGCGCGTAGGCGGCGCGCCAGATCACCGCGTCGATGCGCGCACCCTCGTCCTTCAGCGCGAAATAGGCGTGGCCGGAGGAATGCGGCCCGCGGAAGCCGGAAATCTCCCCGCGCACGCGCACGTAAGGATACGCGTCCTCGACCGTGCGCTTGAGCGCGGCGGCGAGCTCCGACACGGTCCATTCGGGAATATTGAGGCGCGGCTCGTCCATGGCAGAGATATAGCATGGGCGCGGAAACCGCGTCGTCGTGCTATCGAAGGCGCCGACTACCCAGGCGGAAAACCGCGATGACAAAACTCCACGAGATGTCCAAACGGCGAGCCGATGCACACCGCAAGCTGCTCGCGCTCGATTCGAGGGTCTACAAGGCCTTTCTCGAAATGGAACGCGCGACCTATGCGGACGGGGCGCTGGCGAAGAAAGCGAAAGAACTGATCGCGATTGGCATTTCGGTGGTGATCAACTGCGAATCATGCATGCAGTGGCATATCGAACAGGCGGCCGCCGCAGGCGCCGTCCGGCGCGAAGTCCTCGAAGCGATCGAGGTCGGTATCGAGATGGGCGGCGGCCCGGCGACCGCGCATGCCCGTTTTGCGCTCGAAGTGATGGACGCGGTTTTTCCCGAGCAGACCTAATCTGCATCAGCGCAGCGAAATCCGGGGTCGACCCCTGGACTTCGCGGCGACCCGACGACCTTCGTATCAGGCGTGCGATCAGGCGATCTCGGCTTGCCCGAGCCCATAGATAGGCACACCGAAACGACTCAGGCTTGCCAGGGAACGACAAACAGCGCAGATTTCTATCAAAACGTGAGGTCATCTAGGGAATGTCGGCTTAAGTCTCAGAGCGCAACATGACAGGCTAGCCCCGAAAGCGTCGGTCTATTGGTTGCCTATATCGTAGCCGGTCAAAAAGGACGGTTCGCTATGGCCCAGGAAAAAGCCCTTCGAGATCTCAACATTACATCGAGCGAGATCAAAATCCGCAGGATTGATCTAAAAGATCTCTGGCAAGCGCTGAGGGAGGGCTTTGACGACTTCAATGCCAAGCCAAGCTATGTCTTCTTCTTGTGCATAGTTTATCCGCTGTTCGCCCTGCTTCTGACGTTGTTGCTGATCGGCCAGAATCTGTTGCATTTCATCTTTCCGATGATCGCCGGCTTCACTCTTGTCGGTCCCGTTGTCTCCGTTGGTCTTTTTGAAATAAGCCGGCGTCGCGAACAGGGGCTCGACGTTTCCTGGAGCTCGGCGTTCGGTTTTGTCCACTCCCCGTCATTCGCTGGTATCGCCGCGCTTTCGGTGGTCATGATGGCGCTCTATGTAGCCTGGCTGTATATGGCGCAATTGATCTATTTCGGCCTGTTCGGAGCAGATCTACCGGGTTCGATCCCAGACTTTGTGAACCAAGTGCTCACAACCCGGCATGGCGGTGCGCTGATCGCATATGGCACCCTCGTCGGATTCATCTTCGCCATTGTGGCGTTGGCGATTTCGGTGGTTGCCTTTCCTCTGCTTCTGGACAGAGAGGTGAGCGCCATAACGGCGGTTAAAACCTCGATTAGAGCCGTCATATCCAATCCGTTGATGATGGCGGTCTGGGGCCTTATCGTTGTTGTACTGCTGGCTGTCGGCGCAATTTTCTTCTTGATTGGCCTCGCCGTGGTCCTACCAATATTGGGCCATGCAACTTGGCATCTTTACCGCAAGGTTGTTGAGTCGTAAGAAGCTGAGCGAACATTCCGTGGCGCACCCTGATCCACGGCATCATGCCAGATCTCACCCGCAATGACCCGAGCGGCTATATCAGGCCGCTCTTTTGAGAGCCGCTGCATCCAGTAGAAAGTTGCCGGTTTTTTTCGGCTTCAAACGAGAGGTGGGCGGTCACCCTGTACGGGTTGGAGCCGCTACACTCTGACGATTCCGAATTATATGCGATGAGGCGGGTGAGTTGCTGGAGCGAGCGATTGCGCTCGGCCATGCCGGGCAGCATGAACAAATTATGCATCATAACAAGAACGAATGGGCATATGGCTTAAGACAGCCTCGGTCTCGTCACATAGTCGCGTCTGGGCCAAGGTACGGAATTGCGGATATTTCTGCGAGGTCCTGGGACAGATTTCGATGATCCGTGACGATGAATTTAGGCTGTTATTTGAAGCAGCGCCGAACGGCATGATCGTTGTCGATCAGGCTGGCGCCATTGTATTCGTCAATGCGCAAACCGAGAAGCTTTTCGGTTATTCGCGGGGAGAACTCGTCGGACAAGCTGTCGAGCTCTTGATCCCTGAGCGATTTCGCACGACGCATGCGGCCTTGCGCGATCAATTTGAAAAAAATCCCCAGCCGCGACCAATGGGGGCGGGACGCGACCTCTGCGGACGCCGCAAGGACGGCAGCGAGTTTCCGGTTGAAATTGGCATCAATCCCTTTCATTCCGCAGATCGCGCATTGGTGATCGCTTCGCTCGTCGACATAAGCGAGCGCAAGCGGAGCGAAGAGCACGTCCGTTTCATCATGAACGAGTTATCGCATCGCTCCAAGAATCTATTGATGGTCGTGCTCGCCATCGCCAGTCAGACGGTAAAGCGGGCGACAAGCTTTGGTGAGTTTCAGAAGCAATTCGAAGGCCGCCTTATGGCGATAGCTCGTTGCCATGATCTGCTGGTCGAGCAGGGCTGGGCTGGTGCATCGATCCAGGATCTTATTCTTGCTCAGCTTGAACCGTTCGCCGATAGCGCTGCTCGCATCGATGCGGTGGGCCCGCCAGTTATTCTTCATCCGGAAGCGATCCAGCAATTAGGACTTGCTTTATACGAGCTTGCGACGAACGCGACGAAGTATGGAGCGTTGTCTTCTCCGACCGGACGCATCGTGATCCGGTGGGCGGTCGATCACAGCCGAACGCCGAACAAGTTTTGCCTCTCATGGGAAGAGCAAGGCGGCCCGCATGTCGATCCTCCGGCCTATGAAGGGTTCGGGCACAAGCTTCTCAGCCGGATTGCGAAAGACTTGCACGATACCGAGTGCGCACTCGTGTTTGATTCCGAGGGGGTCTCATGGCGGCTCGAATGCACCAAGGAACTGGTGCTGCGCCACTGACTGTGGTCATTTCAGTACTCTAGAGCGGGCGGCCACGCATGCCCGTTTTGCGCTCAAAGTGATGGACATGGTTTTTCCCAAGCAGACCTAGAACGAATTCCGTTCCGGTGGAATCGGAATTCGCTCTTGTTTTCCTTTAGTAGCCGCATTTTCTGCGGCGAACCGGGTCCCACTTCGCTGGAAAATGCTCTAGCTTGCACTTTCTTCATCATGCACGGGTCCTGCCCTGAGTGCCCGCGCATTCCATGCGACCATTCCGCTCATCCTCCCCCGCTTGCGGGGGAGGGGGACCGCGGAAGAGCGGTGGAAGGGGCTGATTTCGGCGATAACTGACAGCCGTTTGCCGGCTCGACCGACGACCGCGACGCAGTGGATGATTTTGCTTTCGTTGCGCGCCCCCTCCACCATGCTGCGCATGGTCCCCCTCCCCCGTTGTCACGGGGGAGGATGATGTTTTCGCTCACCAGAAGATGCGCAGGCGCCGCAGGATCTGGTCGAACTCGAACAAATAGGGTTCGGCGATGTGATGATTGGCGGCGACAATGACGATGTCGTGGGAAAAGACGGAGGCGTTGTACCAGTTGAAGCTCCCCTCCAGAACAATATGGTCGTCGATGATGCAATACTTGGAGTGAATCGGCGAATAGGGGACCGCGAAGTCGTCGAGGCCGTAGCCGAGCGCGACCGAGATGCCCGCCTCCTTCAACCGCGCAATGCTCGGCAACAGCGGGCGCCTGAGTTCCTCGTGCATGGGATGCTTCTTACCCGGGCTGCCCTGCCGCGCGAGATGACCGTTGAGGATGATCCTGACGTCGACGCCGCGCCGGTGGGCGTGGATGAGGGCGTCGATCACGCTGTCATGGTGTTCGCCGCGCAGCTCGCCGATCAGGAACAGAACCAGCTTGATCGAATGCTTGGCGCGGTGGATTTCGGAAATGATGGCATGATGCGGGCGATAATTCTTCCCGCTGAGCACGGCGTGACGCCCGAACGTGTACAGCAGATTGAAACGACTGTAGGGGTCGATGCCGTAACACTGAGTTACCCCGCCGCGCACGCTCTGAAAGATGTTGTCGAACAGCCGGCGGACGCCGCGCGAGCGAAACGTCATGCCGGATTCCCAGTTTGCCCACCACTGGTCGAAGGTAATGTTGAACGACCCGATGATGACATCCTCGCTGCCGAAGATGATGAACTTGTTGTGCATGTCCGGCGCCACCTCGATCGACGGATCCTTGGGCGTGCAAAAGACCCCCAAGAGTTCGATCCCGGATCGCTTCAGCCGGACGTAGTTGTCGCTGTTGGTCAGCGTCATCTTGCGCCAGTCGACGATGCACTGCACGTTGACGCCGTTCCAATGGGCGTGGATCAAGTGATTGATGAAATCCGTGTCGTCGATGCAATCGACGCATACTTTGATGGATCGCCGTCGATGCGGGTTTTCGTGGTGCTTGCGGATCGTCGCGTCGATGCGTTCGTGAATATAAGGTTTGGGATGATAGGGGTGATAGGGCTGGCCTTTGGTGAATTTGGGCGTCAGGTGCATCGACTCGAAATGGTGGTTGCACCAGTCGACGTCGCGCTGCAATTCGCCTGCATCCAGTTCGCGCGTGCGGTAGCCATTGGAGGACGAGCCCTCCATCGTGATCTGCCGGTGGTGCGGGTGATCGTCGTGCAGCTCGCGCTCCTCGAAGAACACGTATTCGTGCTGCGACGGTATCGACCGATTGTGGTGATGCGCGATGTAGGAGAAGGTGACTCGCGTGACATGCCCCAGTTTCGCAGGGAACGGATGGATGAAGAAATCCCTGGTCACCCGCTTGTGGCGATCCCAGTGAACGTCGTGAGGATCGGTGTCGACGATGAAGCGCTCGCAAACGCCGCACGATCGATAGACGTTCAACACGACCTTGATATTGAGGTCATGCCCCCAGAAGACGTTGAACCAAATGCTTCCCCAGCGGACGTAAAACAATTCCTTGAAATCGTTCGTGCGCGGGAAACTCGTACCGATTCGTGCGTCGATCGGAAATGCGTATCTTTCAGCGAATGGCATATTCGCGGCTCTTTATCCGAGGTTCGAGGCAAGCAAGCAGAAGAGAGCGGTGCTCGGAAAACAGAAGAGAGCGATGCTCGGAAAAGCGTAAGCTTTGTCGCTTGCGATGTGCATTGATTGGGCAATACATCAAAAGAAAATTAGCCTGGCTATCGATCGTCCGCTTTTGCGGCGCCATGCAATAACCAGACCAACGACCCGGCTGAGGCACCTTCATCGGCCAGCCGATCGGCTGCTCGGCGCGAAGAGCGAGGTACGGATACATCCTTGCAAAGGCGGCATCGACCACGCATCTGTGCGACAACTCGGCATAACGGCGATAATCATCAGTTCGGCTCGAATTCGACGCAGTAGCCGGTGTGATCGGAGACGCGCCCGTAATAGTCGTTATCCGTGAACAGCTCTCTGGCGGCGACGGCCTGCAGCGAGCTGTTCCTTTGCATGAATATAAAATCGATGCGGCCGTCCGGGGCCAAGTGACGCTCGAGGTTCGGCGATTGTTCGCGGAAGATTTTATCAAACACGACATGGGACGTCGCCGCAAGGTATTGATCTTCATATTCGCCGGTACGCACGACGGCCTGGTAGCCGTCCGACCCGGCTTTGATATTGAAGTCTCCGCACAGGAAAGTAGCGGCGATATTGCCGCCGTGTCTCTGGTTCGCCCAGGAGCGCAGCCGCTCGAACTGCTCGAAAAAGCCGCCGCTCGGCCAGCTCAAGTGCGCGGAAAACACGTTCACGAGGCCTATGTAAGGCACGTTGACTTGGACCATCACGACCTTGCGGGAGTCAATGCTGTTGGTGCTCTGGCTGGAAGACACATAACCGGCGTCGGTCGTCAAGAAACCGTACCTGCAGAGGACGGCGATGCCTTCGTGGTAGCGGTCAAAGCCGATATGCGACCAATCGGTGTGCAGATGATAGTATTGGCGCAGCCGGTCGCGAATGATCTTGGCCGCATTGGCGTTCCAGTCGCCGCCGCCGCTGTTCAAAGGTTCGCCCACCTCCTGGAGGCAGACGACGTCGATGTCGAGGTCGTCGATGGCCCTGGCGATTTGGCTGAACTTCGCATCCTGGTTTGGCTCTTGATAGCAGTGCAAATTCAGGGTGAGAATCTTCAGCCGGCGGCGGCGGGTTACGTAGTTGCCGCCAAAATTGCTGTCCCAAATCGTGCCGCTTGGCGTTTCGCAGCCGATCGCGTACTGAACGCGGAATGCATCGTCAATCTTGATCTGGCCGGTCCAAATACCCGTGCCGTATCGATTGGGGTTCCGGGCGTTGCTCCTGGCCAACCTGTCCCAGTACATTCGGTGGAAAAAGCAGGGCGTGACCCGCGTGCTGCGCCAGTCGTCGGTGGTCCAGTGAACGAAGACGCGCCCCGGCTGAAGCGAGTGCCGCACGGCGACCGTGATCGGATAGTGACGCTGCTCGGGAGCCAGAAGCGGATTGAAATCGACATTGAGCAACGGGACGTCTTTATGCAACAGCACGCCGGAGTCGGCATTCGAGAAGTAATGGCGCGCCTCGTTGTTGTCCCAGACTTCCTGTCCGCGAATGCGACAGTGCAGGACAAACTCGATGTCGCCAGGCAATGAGGCATCATCGGAGGCAATGAAACTTGCGCGCGCGCACCAGATTTCCCGGTCCGTGCCGCAGGATGCGTGATATTCGGCCTGAAGCGTATGCCAAACCTGGTCCTCGCCGGCCCAGTGAACCTCGACCAGCTTGTCATAGGCGATGTTCTCGACAAGCATGGCGAACGTCAGATCCTGTTGGACGCGCTGCCGGTGCCGCGAGATAGTGTTTGTCGCCTGGAGGAACTGGATGAGTTTCATGGATCAGCGAAGTTGGCGTTCATGTTGCGGGCGGAAAGTACCGACCATCTGGCCAGCGTCAAGTGCGACACAGCCGCAACGCCACCTCGGACAGCTGGCGTCCGCCGCAACGATATTGACTGAGATCGCGCTATTGGCCCACGATCAGCATCGGCTGGGGTCGTTGCGCTCTCTTGATCGCGTCGGGGAAGGAAGGCAACAGGTCCATCGCCTAGGCGCACGGCTCATTCGCGGACACACCGGAGGAACTAATGCCGCCTTGGACTTATAGAATCTTCGAACCGGACGTGAAGACGGGCGTTGTGTGCGTCCGTATGCTTGTATCGAGTTTGCCGTCACAAGACGCAACGACAGAATCGGTGGAAGCTCTCGTCGAGGTGCCGTGGAGCAGCGGCAACGAGCAGGCGATCCAGCGAGCGGCCCTCTCGCGGTTGGACAAATTGGTTCGTGCAGAAATCGGGCGTGTCGGCGGACAATAAGCCGAACGATGCGATACGATCGAGTGGCGAAAAATATTCAGGCTCTTGGGGCGAGGTTTCCCGCCTCGTTGGCCGGCCCGCCGCTTGCAGCGCTTTCTCCGTCGAAGAACGACTGGCGTTTTTCTTCCACGAGCTTTGCGGTGGGTCGCGTAATTCGTTTGTAGAGAAATGTCCTCGCCGCAGGTCCGAAATAATACTGATGACGGATCGGCTCGACCGTGACAATTCTCGCCGCAATCACGTGCTTCCTGAGCCTTGCGTCGGGGGACGCGCGTTGCCGGTGGCCGTTGCGCCAGGGGTGACGCAAGTTACGAGTGGGGGATGCGTTGGTTCGACCGGGGGTTCGCGCCATCCCGTACGGGATCGCCGCGGTGGCTTTGGGGGTTGTTCTCGGGTTGCCAGGGACGCTGGCGGGTCCGGCGGATGTCGGCCCGAACGTTTCCGTTTTCGGAACGATCCATCCGGAGATTTACCGGTACCGGGCGCCGATCGGATCAGAGCATCCGGTCAATCGCGTGCGCGTGGCGAGTCTCGATCCGGGGATCGGCGATATCACCTTCGATGAGGCGGACATGCTGGCGGACAAGCGCGCGCCGGCGTCTGAATCGGAAAGCGCGTCGTTCGAGGAGCGGTTCGCCGCGCTGGATGACAAGGTCGCGTCTTTCGACGAACGGTTCGGGTCGGCCGCGCGCAAACGCACGGGCGACTTGCAGGTGCCGCAGGACGAGGACGTCGAGCAAGCCGTTCGCACCACCGACCAGCTCGCCGATGCGCCGCCGATACCGATCCCCGCCAAAAGGCACGTCCGCCCCGGGCAAGCAAGCAAGGATCCCGGGCCGCTGGTGGACGACGGCCGCACTGCAATCTACGACATCGCCGCGCGCACGGTGTACCTCCCCAACGGGCGCAGGCTGGAGGCCCATTCCGGCCTCGGCGCCTACATGGACAGTCCCCGCCATGTGAATTTGAGGATGCGTGGGGCGACGCCGCCGAATGTTTACAAGCTGTCGTTGCGTGAACGGCTGTTTCATGGGGTTCGCGCAATCCGCCTTAATCCCGTCGATGAGGGCAAGATGCACGGCCGCGCCGGCATGCTCGCCCACACCTACATGCTTGGTCCGAACGGCCAGTCGAACGGATGCGTGTCGTTCAGGAACTATTCCGAATTCCTGAAAGCTTATCTCAAGGGCGAAGTCACCCGCCTCGTCGTGGTCGAGCATCTCGATAGCCCGCCGAGCTCCACCGTCGCCTCGGGATGGCTGCCGAACGCCATCAGGAACCTTTTCGGGGGGTCCAATAGCGGCGGCCAATACGCCTCCGCCAACACCTACTGACCGCCTTAATCACCTTCTCCCGCACCTGGGAGAAGGTGGCGAGCGGCAACGGCACGCTGCGCCTAATGTTGGCGGGCTTGATACGCCGATTTGTCGGAAGCGCGCGCCGTCTTCACCGCCGCAGCGTCGATGGACGCAAGGTCCGCCGGCCGCAATTTCTCATTGCCCCACGCGGACCGGATATAGCCCACCAAGGCGGCGACCTCGTCGTTCGACAGGAAATCGAAGCCGGGCATGGCGCTATTGTAGCTTTCCCCGCCGACCTCGATCATTCCTTGCAATCCCTTGATAATGACCAAAGCGGGAAAATCGCGGCTGACGAACAGGTCGCGATTGCCGGCAAGCGGCGGAAATTGCCCGGGGATTCCCTCCCCGGTCGACTGACGGCAGATGGCGCAGTGCTGTTCGAATAAGGCCTCGCCAGCGGCGGGCTTAGCCAATTCCGCGCCGGGCGCGGCAGGCATGGCAGGGCTTGCGGTCGCCTTGGCTTCCGCCGGCCCGGCCGTGGCGGGCGGACGCGGGCCCAGATAGGTCGCGAGATAGTCGAGCAGCCTGTCGTGCTCCTCTGACGACATCGCCGGCAGTCCAAGCCGCCGCATGCTGTCGATCACCGACTCCCATTGGGAGCGGTCGAGCCCGCGGGAATCGGTCAGATAGTCCAGGCTGTGGCAGGTCTGACAGTGCGCGAACACAAGCGAACGATTAGGGCCGCGCGGCAGCTCCACCGCGACGGACCGCCCGGACAGTGCGGACGCGCCGATAACAAGCACAATAAAGAGAACACGAAGTGCAACGGGGCGCATGCGGCGGACAGAGGTGCGAGGAGCGCGAGACGGCGTGGCGAGGGCTGGTAAGCCCCCGACACGTCGCCTGATCAGCACATCAAACGTCGATCTGCAGGCGCTCGACGCCGTTCCATTCATAGCCGCGGGGCTGCCAGCGCGAGATGCCCTCGATCGGCTGGGTACGCCCGAGCGCATCGGTCGCGCGGCACATCAACATATTGGACCCGCGCTTGAGCGAGCCTTTGGCGGTCCAATGATGCCAGGCCCACGGGCTTGCCGGCGGCTCGATATCCGCCCGTGTCCAGGTCTGGCCGCCATCGGACGAGACCTCGACGGAGGTGATTGCGGCGGTGCCGTCGTTGAAGGCGACGCCGGTGATCTCCACATTGCCGGCCGTCGGCTTGTCTTCCGGGAGCGGCGAGAAGATGACGCTCTTGATGACATGGCCATAGGTCGGCTTGCTGTTAAAGATCGTGTAATCGTCGGCCTTGAAGGTTTGCGGATCGGCCGGAAGCTCGTTCGGCATCCGATATCCCACGCGCTGATAGAAGCTCACGGACTGCTCCGGCATCAGCGTGAGCCCCGTCAGCATCTTCATGCACATGTTGCCGTAGAAGCCGGGGATGATCAGCCGGACCGGCCCGCCATGCGCCGCCGGGATCGGCTCGCCATTCATTTTCAAGGCGATGATCGCGTGGTCGAGCGCCGCGTCCGCCAGGCGATAGCTCTTGGAAAATCCCGAGCCCTCCGGCGTCACCGGCTGGTCGAATCCCTGGGCGGTCAACCACTGCGCCGAGGCAGCCGGCAGAACTTTCATTTCCTCAAGGAAATGGCGCAGCGGCACGCCCTCCCATTCGAGGTTCGCCATGCCGCCGTTCTTCCATTGGCCGCCCACCGCCTTCTGCCTCTGGGCAAAGAATGACCGGCCATTGCCGGCGCATTGCAGCACCGAGACGCGCTTTTCCTGCGCCATCTTCTGCAGGTCGGCGATGCTGACTTTTCGGTCGCGTTGAACCAGGCCGCCCACATCCAGCGTCCAGTTCTTCACTAGTTCGGCGGGCGGCGCCGCCGTGGTGCCGTACCAAGCCTGGTCGCCTTCGTGCGGATAATGGAAGCGAACGAACAGCATCTCCTTCGGCGTAATGGGATGCTGGCGCAGCAGCGTCAGCGGCGTTTCCATCACGCCCAGCTTGGCGTTGATGACGATCAATTCGGGCGATTTGCCTTTGATGATCTGCGCGGCGTTGGGGGTTTCCTGCGCGAAGGCGGCAGGAAAGATGTTGCGTCCGACACCGTAAGTCAGACCGGCTGCGCCCATCAGCGCGCCAAATTCCCGGCGCGAGAGAGAGACCTGGCTCTTGAGCATTATTTCCTCCGAATTGCCTCCCCCCCGCGTCTTTTCTTCTGCAACGGGTGTTGTTGTTAACGTACATCTCTTGGTTTCGGCAGGCTGCCATGGAGTCGCACACCCGGCGCCCCATCCTCCCCGCCTTTCTCCGGCCGTTGTTGCCCGTATGGTCCCGTCCATGCCGCCCGCACCCGTCATCTCCATCCAAAATCTCTGCAAGACCTACGCGTCCGGCTTTCAGGCGCTTAAAGGGATCAATCTCGAGATTCGCCGCGGCGAGATCTTTGGGCTCCTCGGCCCGAACGGCGCGGGCAAGACGACGCTGATCGGCATCATTTGCGGCATCGTCAATCCGTCGGCGGGGACCGTCGTGGTCGACGGTCACGACATCATCAAGGACTATCGCGCGGCGCGCGCGCTGATCGGGCTGGTGCCGCAGGAGCTCGCCACCGACGCCTTCGAAACGGTATGGGCGACGACGCGCTTCAGCCGCGGTCTGTTCGCCAAGCCGAAAAACCCCGCGCATATCGAAAAGGTGCTCAGGGACCTGTCGCTGTGGGACCGGAAGGATTCAAAAATCATAACGCTGTCGGGCGGCATGAAGCGGCGGGTGATGATCGCCAAGGCGCTGTCGCACGAACCGAAAATCCTTTTCCTCGACGAGCCGACGGCAGGCGTCGATGTCGAGCTGCGCAAGGACATGTGGAACGTCGTGCGCGCGCTGCGTGCGTCGGGCGTCACCATCATTCTGACCACGCATTATCTCGACGAGGCCGAAGAAATGTCCGACCGGATCGGTGTGATCAACAGGGGCGAGCTCGTCCTGGTCGAGGACAAGGCCACGCTGATCCGCAAGCTTGGCAAAAAACAGCTCACGCTGGAGCTGCATAAGCGGCTGGACGCCATCCCCGCCCAGCTTGCCGCGCACCACCTAGCGCTCGCCGCCGACGGCGCCGAGTTGATCTACACCTATGACACGCAGGCCGAACTCACCGGCATCACCGCGCTGCTGAAGGACCTCAATCTCGCCGGCATCCGGTTCAAGGACCTGCATACGACGCAAAGCTCGCTCGAGGATATTTTCGTCGATCTGGTGGGGCGGCGGCAATGAATCTTCGGGCGATTCGTGCAATCTACCGGTTCGAGATGCGGCGCACGGCGCGCACGCTTCTGCAGAGCGTCGCTTCGCCGGTGATCTCGACCTCGCTCTATTTCGTGGTGTTCGGCGCGGCGATCGGCTCGCGCATCACCCAGATCGAAGGCGTGAGCTACGGCGCGTTCATCGTGCCGGGACTCGTGATGATGATGCTGTTGACCCAGAGCACCGCCAATGCGTCGTTCGGCATCTACTTCCCGCGATTCATCGGCACGGTCTACGAACTGTTGTCCGCGCCGGTGTCGGCGTTCGAGATCGTGCTCGGCTATGTCGGCGCGGCCGCCACCAAGTCGATTGTTCTCGGGCTGTTGATTCTCGCGACCGCCAGCTTGTTCGTGCCGCTGCGGATCGCGCATCCGCTGTGGATGCTCACTTTCCTCGTGTTGACCGCGGTGACCTTCAGCCTGTTCGGCTTCATCATCGGCGTGTGGGCGGACAGCTTCGAGAAGCTGCAGGTGATTCCCTTGCTGGTGATCACGCCGCTGACCTTCCTCGGCGGCGCTTTCTACTCCATCACCCTATTGCCGCCGATCTGGCAGACCATCACGCTGTTCAACCCTATCGTCTATCTGGTGAGCGGTTTTCGCTGGAGCTTCTTCGAAGTCGCCGACGTGAACGTGGGCGTGAGCCTCGCGATGACATTGGCATTCCTGCTCCTGTGCCTGGCGACGGTGTATTGGATTTTCCGCACCGGCTACCGGCTCAAGAACTGAGCGCCGTAACGCACGCGCCGGAAGGGTTCTTTGCTGGTTCCGGCGGCGCGATTACACGGCGGATCACAAGCGTGTGGGGAACGCGCAAAAGGCGCGCGAAGAGCGCCGGATTGGCGCTAGGCTGAGAGGGACAACCAGACGCGACCAGATGATCATGGAGAAAGAACATGTCCATGCGCTTAGCTGCCGCGGCCGTCCTCCTGTCGGTCTTCACCCACTCCGCGCTCGCTGACAAGCTCGTAACGGTCGAGAGCAAGCATAGCGTCAAAGAATCGCTCGACCGGCTGACCGCAGCGCTCGACCAACGCGGCATCAAGCCGGTCGCTCGCGTCGATCATGCGGCCGGCGCAAAGGCCGTCGGCTTGGAATTGCCGCCGACCGAGATTCTGATATTCGGCAATCCCAAACTCGGCACCCCGCTCATGCAGGCGAATCCGGAGATCGCCATCGACCTGCCCATGAAGGTGTTGGCTTGGCAAGACAAGGCGGGAAAGGTCTGGGTCGCCTATACGGCGCCGGACGCGCTCAAGGCGCGGTACGGCATCGCCGATCGCGACGAGGTCTTCAAGGCCATGGCGGCGGCGCTGCAAGCTCTTACCAAGGCTGCGAGCGGGCAGTAGTCGCCGCGCTCGTTCTTCCACGGCGCCCTCCCCTCGCCTGCGCGACGATGCGCGCATCGTGACGCGCGCGGCCTGCACGCGGCGAGCGGTCCTATTTCGCAAACAGCTTCATTGCCTCATCGGCGAGGACGCCGCCCGTAATCGCGATCGGCGCAAACGGCGCTTTGGCCGCGACCTCGCGGCTCGAAATCATGATCTGGTCGATCCGGGTTGCGAGCTGATCCATCGATGCGGCGAACACCAACCGGCCGAAACTGCACCACAGGATCGCGCCCATGCACATCGCACACGGTTCGCCGGAGGCGTAGATCGTCGCCCCCCTGAGCGCGCCGCTGCCGTCGCTCGCAAGGCCGCGGCGTATTGCGACCATCTCGGAATGCGCGGTGGGATCGTCGTCGGTGCGGCCAAGATTGCGTCCGCGCGCGACGATGCGGCCATCGCGCACAATGACGGCGCCGAATGGATAATCGCTGCGGCTCGCTTCCTCGATCGCGATGCGCATGAACCGCCCGTCATCGCTTGTGGAGCGCGCGCCGGTTTCAGCTTGCGCGTCTGACGCAGACAACAAGGTTGCGCCGGCAAGCCCCGCAATGACGGAGCGGCGGCTGAGTCCGCGCGCGCTGCAATAGTCACACATCGTAGGTTCCTCCTGCGCACGGGTGAAATGGTCGCTTCAATTTCGACGCAGGCAGCGTCGCACGCTGGGCATAATGGATTTCGATCGACTTGCGAGGTCCAGTGAATTGCGCGCCTGCAATGATGCGGGGCGCCTCAGCATCCGCACCAACGCAGTTGAATTTGCAACGCTTGCGGCGCTGCGATCTGATTTTACTCTTCCCTAATCGTCTCGCGCGCGATCCGCATCAAGCGATCGGGATGTCTGCGATCGACATCGCGCATCCGTAGTGTTCCGGAAGGCGCGTCCGTAGTGATCCGCATGAACCGGCGATGCGGTTGCCCAAGTGCCGCCTCACTTTTTGTTTACCAAACGCACCATCAACTTGCCGCCGAGCACGGGGGTGTGGGGCGCCAAGGCACGATGGCAAAGATGGGTCGGCGTGGTTCGGTCTCATCATTGCCGTCGTGCGCCTGGTGAGCGATTTCAAAGTCTGGCGGGGTCGCTTAGCAATCCGAAAACAGTGCCAGCGAACGACGTCGCGTACGCGCGGCGCGAGCAGAGCTGCGCGCGTAATCCTCTTCGTCGCGCATCCGTTTCACTCGACGTTAACCATGTTTCAACACGGTTGACGAACGGCCAGGGCGCACACGTCGCATTTACCAAGATCCGCAAAAATAAAAACGTGTGAGGTTTTCGCCATCGCGCGGGGGGCATTTGCTTGGGCCTACGACTACAATCGTCGGCTGGGTGGTCGAGGGGGCTCACTGCTCCATTCGGCTTTGCCGTACTGACTTTCGTCGCGATGCCGGCGTCGATCGGCTATCAGGATCTTGCCTCCACTATTGCGCAACGCGCCTCGCTCAGCGAGCGGTTGCGTGAACACGCGCTTAAATCGCCGTTCGGAACCATTCACGCGGCAACGTTCAGCTTTCCCCGTCCGCTCGGCGCGACTATTCCCGAACCGATCACGACGCGGCTCGCCAGTCTCGATGTCGGCGACTCCGATCTTACCGGTCTTACCGGCTCGGTTGCATTGCGGGCTCTGCTCGATCTGAGCCAGACCGCTCCGAGTGAGGAAGTCGCCACGGTCAACCGGTCGCGCAAAGGCGACCGCATCCGCGCCCTCGCCGAAGAGAATCTGCAGAAAGAGCAGGCAATCGCCCGCGTGACTCCGCCGCCGGTTTCAGAATCGCAAGCCGTACCCTCAAATCCGGACAATGCCGAGGTCGCGAGCGTAGCGCCTGCGCCGGCTTCGTCCGAACCCCAGGCCGCTCCGTCGAACCCCGGCCAAGCCGAAACCGCGAGCGCCGAAACCGCCAGCGCCGAAACCACGAGCGCCGAAACCGCCAGCGCCGAAACCGCGAGCGCCGAAACCGCCAGCGCCGAAACCGCCAGCATCGTTTCTGCGCCCGCGGCGCAAGAGTCTGCGATTGACGATCGCCCGATCGAGGTCGCGACGCTGCCGCCCTCCTCCGAGCGGGAAACGATTGAAAGCGAAACGCCGCTCGCAGCGGCGAGCGCTCCGACGTCCGCCACGCAGCCCTCTGCTTGGGATAGCGCCACGGCGCCGGTTCCGACGGACGAGGTGTTTGCCTCTGCGTCGTTGGCTTGGGTCGGAGGCTTAGGAACCGCTGCAGAAGCCAGCGCTGCAAAGCCCGCCGCAGTCAGCGCCGAACCGGCCGCGGCCAGCGCCGAGCCGGCAGTCGCAAGCGCCGAACCGCCGCCTGCGGCCAGCGCCGAGCCGGAAGTAGCAAGCGCCGAATCGCCTGTAACCAAGATCGCTGAGCCCGCCGTTGCCCAGAAGCCGACAGCCGAGCCGACTTATGTAGTGGCGAGCGCATCGGCGGACATCGAACTGCCGCGACCAGCGCAGCCGAAGGCCGACATTTCGGTCGACACGGCTGCCGCCAAATCGCCGCCCGCGGCCGACAACCGGCTGAGCGACACCGAATCGTATCGGCCCGACACCGCCACGCCCACGCGGGGCGTCGCGCGGAGCCCCAGCCTTCGCACCGCGCGCATCTATTTCGGCGCCGCGCCGCTGGCTGAACTTCGCGGCGGCTTGGAGGCTTGGGCTCCCGGAGCAGCTTCATTCCTGAGCGGGACCGAGGAAGACCGTGTGTCGTTCGAATATGAGGAGCAAACGGCGCGGGCCCGTCTCGCAGCGCTCCATCGCGGCGGCGAAACGATCGTGAGCAAGGGTCAAGTTCCCGGGGACGCGCTGTCGCTGCTCAGCCCGGCGGACCGCCTCGGGCTTGTCGGCGAGGATCGCGAGACAGCTCAAAAGTGCCTGGCCGATGCGATCTACTTCGAAGCGCGCGGCGAGCCGGTCCGCGGCCAGATCGCGGTCGCGCAGGTGGTGATGAACCGCGTGTTCTCCGGTTATTATCCGACGACGGTGTGTGGCGTCGTCTATCAGAACGCTAATCGCCGCTTGGCTTGTCAGTTCACCTTCGCCTGCGATGGCATCCCCGACAAGATCACCGAGCCGGACGCCTGGGAACGCGCCAAAACCATCGCGCGTGAAACCCTCGACGGCAAATACTGGCTGCCGGATGTCGGCAAGGCGACGCACTACCATGCCCGTTGGGTGCGTCCGCGCTGGGTCCGTGAAATGCACAAGCTCGACAGGATCGGCGTGCACACCTTCTATCGCCCGCGCAGTTGGGGTGATGGCGCCGCGCAGCCCGTCTGGGGCGACGCCGAACTGAACATCGCGCCGGCCGAGAAGCTTTGATCTCCCACGATCGTGAGCCGTGCCGCCCTTAAGGCGGCCGGCATGCGCCGATAGCGTGATCCACGTTGCGCATCGCAGCGGACTCGTCCCATCGCCCGGCGCGGGGGCACGGCGAGTTGATTACACATACGCGGATCGCATGCTAATGGCTCCCGTTCGGCCCAACGAGGGTTGCCCGGAGATCCGCCGCCATGAACGTCGCAGCCTCACGGCTTGGTTGGCGCACGCCCCTCGTCATCGTCATTAGCGGATGCACCATCGCGATCCTCGGCTTCGGACCGCGCTCGGCGCTCGGTTTCTTCCTTACGCCGTTGTCGCAAGCGAACGGCTGGGGTCGCGACGTTTTCGGGCTCGCTTTGGCGATTCAGAATTTGTTGTGGGGGATCGCCCAGCCTTTCGCCGGCGCTATCGCCGACCGATACGGCACCGTACGCGTGCTGTGCGTGGGCGCGCTCCTCTATGCGCTCGGGCTTGCGCTGATGGCCTATTCGCAAACGCCTGCGATGCTCCATTTGTCTGCGGGCGTGCTGATCGGCATTGGGCTGTCGGGGTGCTCGTTCACTATCGTGATCGCTGCGTTCGGAAAGCTCGTTCCCGAAGCCTGGCGCGGCCTCGCCTTCGGCGCGGCGACGGCGGCGGGATCGTTCGGCCAGTTCCTGTTCTCGCCCCTGTCGGTCCTCTTGCAAGACGCCTATGGCTGGCAAGACGCTCTGATCATCTTTGCCGGTTTGACGCTTCTGGTCCTGCCGTTTTCGCTTGCTCTCGCCACCCCGCGTGCGGGCGGCCCCTCCCCGGCTGGCGCCGCGGAGCCGCAGTCGTCTCGCTCGGCGCTCGGCGAGGCGATAGCGCACCGCTCTTACATTTATCTGGTCCTCGGCTTCTTCACCTGCGGCTTCCAGCTCGCCTTCATCACCGTACACATGCCCGCCTATCTCACCGACCGCGGTCTCTCGGCCCAAGTCGGCGGCTGGACGATTGCGGTGATCGGTCTGTTCAACATCATCGGGTCGCTCGGCTCGGGCTGGCTCGGAAGCCGGCTGCCGAAGCGCTATATCCTCGCAATCATCTATTTTGCCCGCGCGATTGCCGTGTTCGCCTTCATTTCTTTCCCGGTGACGCCCGTGAGCGCGCTCGTCTTCGGCGCGGTCATCGGCCTGCTGTGGCTTTCGACCGTGCCGCCGACCAACGGCCTGGTCGTGGTGATGTTTGGAACGAAGTGGCTGGCGATGCTGTCGGGCGTGGTTTTCTTCAGCCACCAGGTGGGCGGCTTCCTCGGCGTCTGGATCGGCGGCGTCGCCTTTGAGCGCACCGGCTCCTATGACCTCGTCTGGTGGCTGTCGATCCTGTTCGGCGTGCTGTCCGCCCTGATCAATCTGCCGATTGTCGAGAAGCCAGTGGCGCGGGTCGCGGCGGCCCGCGCCTGACCAGGCATCTCGAATGCCCTTGTCCCCCCGCAAGTCACGCGATTAACCTTGGCATGTCCAACGGGGCCGCCGGCCCCTGACAGTAAGGGGGACCATCGTGGCCAGTTTCAAAGCGATCGTCATTCGCAAGAGCGATGGCGGGCAGACCGTGGCGCTCTCGGACTTCGATGAAAACGAATTGATGGAAGGCGACGTCACTTTCCGCGTCGAATGGTCGACGATCAATTATAAGGACGGGCTTGCGATCACCGGCAAGGCGCCGGTGGTGCGGCGCTTTCCGATGATCGCCGGGATCGACGCGGCGGGCACCGTCGAAACCTCCTCACACCCGGAATGGAAGCCCGGCGACAAGGTCGTCTTGAACGGCTGGGGTTGCGGCGAGACTCATCTTGGCGGCCACGCCGAAAAGATGCGTTGCAAAGGCGATTGGCTGGTCCCCCTGCCCGCGACCATGACGATGCGCGATGCCATGGCGATCGGCACCGCCGGCTACACCGCCATGCTTTCCGTGCTGGCGCTCGAGCGCCACGGCGTCACCCCCGACCGGGGCCCGGTGATCGTGACCGGCGCATCCGGAGGCGTGGGGTCGGTCGCGGTCGCGATCCTCGCCAAGCGTGGCCATCATGTGATCGCCGCGACCGGACGGCCGCAGGAGGCCGATTACCTCAAGGAACTTGGCGCGGCCGAGGTGATTGCGCGGCAGGAGTTGACTGGCCCGGTCCGGCCGCTCGGCAAGGAGCGTTGGGCCGGCGGCGTCGATGCCGTCGGCTCGGTGACGCTCGCCAATGTCCTGTCGATGACGCGCTATGGCGGAGCGATCGCCGCGTGCGGGCTCGCCGGCGGCATGGATCTGCCGACCAGCGTCGCCCCATTTATTCTCCGCGGCGTCTCCCTTCTCGGCATCGATTCTGTGATGTGTCCGCAACAGTTGCGAAGAAACGCGTGGCGACGCCTGGAAACCGACCTCGATGCAAAGAAATTGGCAACCATCACCGAACAAATCGGCCTTTCGGGCGTTGTGGAGGGTGCACAGCGTTTGATGGGGGGCGCGGTGCGGGGCCGGATCGTGGTCAAGATCGGGTAAACGCGTTCAGACTTTAGCGACGAACTGAGCGCATGCTCCATTCGGGTTATGGTTAAAACCCGGTTTGCGTAGGTCGCGGGAATGCGGGGGGGCCGCAAAATGCGCATGCGCCAGTTGATGCTGCTACCAGTCTTGTTTGCACTCACCACCACCGCCGCTTCGGCGACGGGGCCGCTCCGGCCCGCGGAAGCCAAGCGCTTCGTGGCGGGGAAGCTGTTTTCCTATTCTTGCTTCGACGGCACGCGCGGCTTGGGCCGCATCTATGCCGACGGGTCGGTGATAGGGACCATCCAGATGCCGGGCAAAGAGGCTCGCTTCCTCGCGATGCCGACCGGCACGATCCGGGTCTCCTCGACCTCGATCTGCACATCCCTGCGCGGGTCGCTGTTTCAACCCTGCTTCAACGTCGTGCAGACGAGCAGCAGGAGCTTCCGTGGCTCGGTCTCGGGTCTCGGCTTCGCCTACTGCGATTTCGTTCAGCACAATCCCCGGCGGAACGTGTCGAAGCGGGTGTCGCGGATGAAAGCCACGCCCCAGGACATTCCTGCCGCCCAGCCGATTGCTAACGCGCCGGCCAAGCCCGCGCCCGTTCAGTCGGCGGTGATGACGACGGCCGACGAGTGACCGGACCGCGCCGCCATTCGGCGCGGTGATACGATCATTCGAGGTCGATGCGGAACGGCAATGCCTCCGAATAGCAGGGCGTGTAGGGCGACATGGCCGCCACCGCGGCGACCATGCGGCCGTTCCGGCCGAGCAAGCGGTCGGCAAGCGAAACGATCCGGGTATTCGGCAGCGCCGTCGGCGAGGCTTGGCGCACGGCCAGTGCGATCATGCGCTCGTCCCGGTTCGGCGCGAGCGCGCAGGCCGCAACGAAGGCCGCCGCACTCGATCGGCTGATCCCGGCATGGCAATGGGCCACGAGTGGCCGAGCTCGGTCCCAGGCGCGAACAAACTCAATAAGCTGTTCGACATGATGCGCCTGCGGCAGGATATAGCCGTCGAGCGGGGCGCTGATGTCGTCAATATCAATCCAGAGATGATTATCCACCTCGACTCCCTGTGGAGTTGTAACCGGATAGGTCTTATTGATGAGGGTGACGATGTGGCTCGCGCCGGTCGCAGCGACGGTTTCCTGCAGGCGGGCGAGCGAGCAGACGTGAATCATGCTGCAATCTCCCTGCAATTCGCCGTTCTGTTAACGCCCGTATGTGACGGCTTCAAGCCGCCGCGAGCTTGGCGAAGCGGTCGAGATAGCGCCGCTCGGCGTCCTCGGCCGGCCACGGAGTCAGATATTCGCGCTCCATCTGTTGCGGCAGGGCCGGGCGCGGCCCGAAGAAGCGCCGCGCTTCTTCGGCGGAAAAGCCGGCGAGGCGGGTCGCTTCCAGATAGGCGGAGCCGCGGTCGGCCACCTTGATGATTCGCATCACCTCGTCCGGCAAGTCGGGCGGCAGGCCGAAGCGCAGGTGGATGGCGGTGAGCAGCCGTTTCTCCACCGCCTTGTAGGCCCCGCCGATCACCGCCTTGAACGGCGAAATCATGTCGCCGATCACGTATTCCGGGGCGTCGTGCAGGAGCAGCGCGAGGCCGAGCCGCCGGTCGAGCGCGCCGACGCGCCGGCGCGCAATTTCCTCGACCAACAAGGTGTGCTGGGCGACCGAGAAGATATGCGCGCCGATGGTTTGGCCGTTCCAGCGGGCGACACGCGCTAGCCCGTGCGCAATGTCTTCGATTTCGACGTCGAGCGGGGAGGGGTCGAGCAGGTCGAGCCGTCGGCCCGACAGCATGCGCTGCCACGCGCGCGGGGCGCCGTCGGCTTCCTGGCGCGCAGCGACTTTGGACGGGGCCGCCGCACCGCGCGGGATGGTCCGGGTCCTTCCCCCTCCCGATGTTTGTTTTACCGCCATTATGCCTTACCTCCCCCCTTGAGGGGGAGGTCGGATCGCGAAGCGATCCGGGAGGGGGGTCTATTCACGCGGCCGCCGTCGCGAAAACACCCCCCACCCCAACCCTCCCCCTCAAGGGGGGAGGGGGTATGAGCATCAGCTAGAGTATGGAGAGGCACTGGCCGGGCCTTTCATCAGCGATGCGCAGGCGGCGTGGCGGTGGCAGTCGACCAGGTGGTCGTTCACCATGCCGACCGCCTGCATGAAGGCGTAGACGATGGTCGGGCCGCAGAACTTGAACCCGCGCGCCGCCAACTCCCTGGAAATTAAGCGCGATGTTTCGGTCTCCGCCGGCACCTGCGCCGTGGTTCGGAACCGGTTGATGTGCGGACGTCCGTCGACGAAGCCCCATAGCAGCGCGCTAAAACCCGGCCCCTTCTCCATCACGGTAAGCCAGGCGCGGGCGGAGGCGACCGCCCCTTCGATCTTGGCGCGGTTGCGCACGATGCCTTCGTTGCGCATCAGTGCTGCGACTTTGCGGGCATTGTAGCGGGCGACCGTTTCGGGTGCGAAGCCGTCAAAAGCGCTACGGAAATTCTTGCGCTTGCGCAGAATGGTGATCCAGGACAGGCCCGCCTGAAAGCCGTCGAGCACCAGCTTTTCGAACAGCGCGCGGTCGTCGTATTCCGGAACGCCCCATTCCTCGTCGTGATAGGCGAGATAGAGCGCATCCTGCTTCGGCCAGGGGCAGCGGGCGAGGCCGTCGGGATGGAGGATCGGCGCGGTCATTCGACCGCCTTCGCGGCGTCCGGCCAGGGAAATTTCGCCCATACCGGCTTGACCGGGTGCAGGCTGGCGGTTCCCGCAAACAGCGACAAGCCTGCCCCCATGGCGTCGGCGACGCGATCGAGGCGAAGCAAAGCGAGCCCGCGGCCGTCCGTAGCCGAGCCCATCGCGCCGACGATTTTGTCGCCGGCGACGACCGGCGTTCCCGGCGCCGGCGCGTCGCCATCGAGGCTGATGGGAACGACGCGGTTGCGCACCGTACCGCGGTGCTGCATGCGCGACACCACCTCTTGCCCGACAAAGCAGCCCTTGTCGAAGTCGACGCCGTTGAACTGATCCATGTCGGCTTCGTGCGGGAAGGCGTCGCCATAGGTGAAGTCGTAGCCGCCGCGCGGTATGCCAAGCGCGATGCGGTGCGCCTCGTAGGCCGCGTCGTCCACGAGCGCCGCGCCTTGCGCGCTTGCCATGTCGGCGGCAAGACCGGGCGGGGCAATGGCGCGCCAGCCGAGCGCATCGAGGCGCGGGTCGGTAAACCAGGGCGGGCCCGGTTGCCGCGCGGACGAGGCCACATCGTCCCACAGCGCGAATGCACCCGCCGTATCGGCGAGGCTTTCGACCGTCACCTTGGCGCGCAGCTTGTAGAAATTGAGCCTGGCGACGAGCGGTCCCACCAGCGTCTGCTCGCAGTCGAGCAGGAAGTCCGGGGCGTCCCCATCCGCGGTTTGAACGACGATGAAATCCGCCACGATCTTCCCCTGGGGGGTCAGGAGCGCGGCATAGCACGGCGTCGCCGCCGTCATCGTTTCGATGTCGGCGGTGAGCAAGCCGTGCAGGAACCGACACGCGTCGGCGCCGGAAACCTTGACGATGCCGCGATCGGACAGGAGCGCCGCTTGCATGACGTGTCGCATTCGCCGCGGTCCGGCGCGTCGCCAAATCGTGGCGCTGCACAGCGGACCATGCCGGGAGTGAACTACCGTCAAGGTAGGTCACGCGCCAATGCGCCTCAAGGCCGAATGTGCGTGGAAAAAATCTTACTGCTTCGAGCGGGGCAGCGAGAATTCGCCGGCGGAAATGCGCTTCGGCAGGCTGGCGGCGAACCGCGCCGTCGCATCCTCGCCGTGCGTCGCCACGAGTTCGGTCAACGTGACGAACAACGAAACCTGGGCCATGCATTCGGAGTCGACGCCGTCGAGCCAGGCATCCATCCAGGCTCCCTTGACGTGCCCGAGGGCCATCTTCTTCTGGTCTTGATCCGATTTCGGCTTGTGCTCGCCGTGCGTAATCGTCGACATGGAAATGCCCCCGCCATGGCTTGGCCAAACTCTTTAACACAACCAGCCGCGCGGACCAGACAATCCTAAACAAAGGGTTAACGGAGCAAGACCTTGGACCGTGTGATTTAGTTCAATTTGCGTAGCGGCCGGTAACCTCGCGGGAGATCTTGGCGCCTTCTTCGAGATAGCGGCGGATCGCGACCTCGGCGGGCGGCGTGCAGGTGCGATAGCTCTGCTGAAAGCCGTTATAGCCGCGGTTAAAGGCGAGGATCATCTTCGAGCGGCGCGACCCGCTCGGCGTTTCCGCGTCGATCAGCGCCTGCATTTCTTTGCGCCATTTCTGGCCTTCATCGGCGGCCCCGCATAGCGGCCGCAGGTAGTGCAGCGCGCCGAGGATCTCCGCGAGCCGCTGTAGATCCTTGTCCGAATGGCGTCGTCTGTCCCGCGGCGGGCGCGGCGAGGCCGCCGAGCAGCGCGAAACAGAGACAAACGCATACAAGGGCACGTTTCATGTCGAAGCCTTCTTGTTGGTCGCGCCTCTATGGGGCGTAAACGCGTCGGCCGCAAGGCGGGGGTTAGGGGCAGGGCAGTGGCGTCAGTCCTCCTCGCTAAGACCCAGTCGCGCGCCCGCCGCGGCGATGATTTCGGTGAGCCCCTCGGTGGTCGCCAGCGTCTTCACATCGTCCGGATCGAGCCATAAATGCTCTTCGAGCTCGGCGCTCAGCACGGGCTCGCCCGCGCACCAGCGCGCCGCAAAGGCGAGAATGACGAAATGGCGCTCGACCCGGCCGTCCGGATCGCGCGCGATCACCTCGCGGTGGCCGGCGATCGCGACCGGCTCGATGGCAAGGCCGGTCTCTTCGGCGACCTCGCGGATGATCGCCGCGGCGAGCGTTTCGCCCGCTTCGACCCCGCCGCCCGGCAGCGTGAACAGGCCGAGCGCCGGCGGCCGCGCGCGGCGCACCAGCAACACCTTGCCGTCGCGGAACACCGCGGCGCTGACCGCGAGCACCGGACGGAGCAGATAGGAGCGGCCGTTCACGACGGCGTCCCGCGCGTATAGATAAGAGTGGCCATGCGATCCATGACGTGACCCGAGCAATCATGATAACGGCATTGCCGGTCGAGGCGAACAAGGGCGTGGCTATGCCAGGCAGGGGACCTGTGCGAGCCCCGCGCCGGCTCCGCCGGGCGGTAGCCGAGCCGAGCTAACTCGCGGGCGATACGAGGGATTTTCATGTGCGGCCGCTACACCCTTACGTCCTCGCCGGAGGCCATCCGGGCGCTGTTCCGCTATCGCGAGGAGGCGGGCTTTCCGCCGCGCTACAACGTGGCGCCGACGCAGCCGATCCCAGTCGTCCGCCGCGTCAATGGCGAGCCGAGCCTCGCGCTGATGCGCTGGGGGCTGATTCCGTCCTGGGTGAAGGACCCGGGCGTGTTCTCGCTGCTCGTCAATGCGCGCGGGGAGGGGGTCAACGACAAGCCGGCGTTCCGCCATGCGATGAAGCGGCGGCGCTGCCTGGTGCCGGCCGACGGCTTCTACGAGTGGAAGGACGAAGGCGGGCGCCGGCGTCCGTATTACGTGCGCAAGGCGGGCGGCGGGCCACTCGCTTTCGCCGGCCTGTGGGAGACCTGGACCGGGCCGAACGGCGAGGAGATGGACACGGTGTGCATCGTCACCACGCGGGCGAACCGGCGGATCGCGCCGATCCACGACCGCATGCCCGTGATCATCTCGCCGGAGGCCTTCGACCTGTGGCTCGACTGCGACCGCGTCGATGCGCTCACCGCCGCAGCCCTGATCACGCCCGCGCCGGATAATTTGCTGGAAGCCTACGAGGTGTCGCTTGCCGTCAACCGCGCGGCCAACGATTCGCCGGCGCTGATCGAGCCGCTAGCGGCGCAGGGCGGCGCCGCAGGGCAGGGGGCCGGCATTGCGGGAGCGGGGCAGAGCGGCGCGGCGGGGCAGGGGACCGGCAGCGCCGGGCCGGCGTCGCCCGCCGCGCGCAAGCGCAAGACGCAAGACGACGACGGCCAGGCCGATTTGTTTTGATCTCCCTAACCCTCCCCCTCAAAGGGGGGAGGGAGGAAGAGTTCGCGGGGGAAGCACGCTCCGAGCCGTCGGATTGTGTAGGCGCAGGGGAAAGCTCACTCAGGCTCAATGGAAGGATCGCGGGATGGCGCGGGCAAAGCGACGTTTCATCTTCGCGGGCTTGATGGCCGCAAACCTGTCCATGCTCGCCCCCGCCTCGGCGGACGTCGCCGCGTGGCCGGACGGGATCGTCACGCGGTTCGAGGCGCTCGCGCTGGCAAGCCGCCAGCGACGAAATTAGGATAGGTGGCGCTGAGGATCGCGCCCCGATAGCATCAGTCCAGGGTTGAAGATAGGAAATATGATTGAGGTTTACCTATGTCACGCTACGAGGCGTTGGTTATTGGAGCGGGACACAACGGTTTAGCTTGTGCAGCCTATCTAGCAAAGGCGGGCCTCAAGGTTCTCGTCCTTGAGGGTAGATCGCGCATTGGAGGCATGGCAACGACTGAAGAGCTTATCGCTCCGGGACTACACTCTGATGTCCATGCCAGCGGTTTTCTATTAGGTAAACTATCACCCGCGCTCGAAGAATTAGCGCTTCATCGACACGGCCTTGACATTATCACGCCCAATCCGAACTGGGGCCAGGTCTTCCCTGACGGTGCGGAAAATTCGAAGAGAGACGCCGAAACCTGGAAATCTCTCTACAATTCTTATCTAGACAGAAAGCAACAAATAGTTGCGAGTTTAAACTCGCCGCCTATCGCCTTTAAAGACGAGAATTTGGCTGCAAGTGCCTCGCGCGGATACCGCTTCAAAATGCAGAGTGCGCGCAGCTGGGTCGACGAAACGTTTGAACATCCTGCAGTGCGCACCTTTTTTTCTTCCGGTGCCCTGCATGCGGGCCTTGCGCCTGACGATCCTTTGGGAGGGTTTTTTAGCTGGATATTTTTTTCGGTGGTCCAAGATGTTGGATGCGGAATGGTCAAAGGTGGCATGCAGTGTTTTACCGATGCCCTGGCGTCTGTCGTGCGAGCTCACGGGGGTGAGGTTCTCAGTGATTCGGCAGTGACGAGCATTGTCGTGAGAAATGGGCGCGCCGTCGGCGTATCTCTGCGAGATGGTGAGCACATTGAAGTTGACGGTCCGATCGCTTCAAATGTCGATCCATGCCATTTGGTGCTAGACCTAATGGGTGCCGAGGCTAGCGAAGACGTTAAATCCGATATCCGCCACTATGAATGGGGGCCCTCTTTTTTTGGATTATACGCGGCGCTCAGTCGTCCCGTCGATTATAAAGCCGGCCTCGAACTCTCGAAGGCTTGCTACGTTCACGCTTCCGCAAGGAGCATTGACGATTTAGCACGAAGCTTCGCGGATATCCGGGCGGGGTTCTTGCCGAAGTATCCAATGATTGGGATTATCAACGAAAGCGCGGTTGACCCGGGCCGTGCCACCGATAAGGCTTTAATGAAATTCATTGTCCACTTTGTTCCTTACGACGTAAAGGGAGACGCTGCCGGGCGCATTACCGGAACCAACTGGGACAAAATTAAAGAACCGTACGCAGATGCACTCATAACTTGGTTAGATCGCGGTTTTCTGCCCGGATTGACCGAAGCAATATCCGCTCGGCGGATAATGTCTCCAGTTGATTATGAACGTGATCTCAATAGTTCGGTCCGGGGAACACACCAGCACGGGGCGTATCTCCCATATCAGGTTGGTGCGCTACGTCCTATTCCACAATTGGGGGGCTATCGTTCTTCAATCCAGAATCTTTATTTGTGTGGAGCAGGAAGTCATCCTGGATCGGGCATCTCTATGATGCCCGGACGTAATGCAGCTACGGTAATCTGTCGTGACTTGGGGCTTAAGGCTGATCCGATCGGCTCTCTGTCTGGCTGACCGAGCACGGTGAGCGCCATTCTTTATTACAATCAGAGCACCATATTGCCGGGCTTGGCCCGGCAATCCATCCCCCGCCGCTTCGCCCCCCAAGCGGGGGAGGGTTAGGGAGGGGGCGAATGCGGCCGGGCCGCATGGATGCGCGGGTCAAGCCCGCGCATGACGACCAAGAAGTGCTTGCCGGAGAGGGCGGCCTGCAGGAGGGCAAGCCGCCGCCCTCACACCACCTTGCCGGGGTTGAGGATGCCGTTGGGGTCGAGCGTGCGCTTGAGCGCGCGCATCAGGTCGAGCGCCACCGGGTCCTTGACGCGCACGAGGTCCTCGCGCTTGAGGCGGCCGATGCCGTGCTCGGCGGAGATCGAGCCGCCGAGCTTGCGCACCACCGCGTAGACGCACTCGTTCATCTCCTGCCAGCGCGCGAGGAAGGCGTCCTTGTCGGCCCCGACCGGCTGGCTGACATTGTAATGAATGTTGCCGTCGCCGAGATGGCCGAACGGCACCGGCCGCGCGCCCGGAACGAGCGCTTCGACCGCGGCATCCGCCTGCGCCATGAACTCCGGCACCGCGGCGATCGGCACCGAGATGTCGTGCTTGATCGAGCCGCCCTCGAATTTCTGCGCCTCGGGGATGAATTCGCGCAGCCGCCAGAAGGCGTGGCGCTGGTCGATGCTGTCGGCAATCGTCGCGTCGCCGACGAAACCGCGCTCCATGGCGGTCGCAAGCAGGTGTTCGAGCGTGTCCCGCAGGTTTCCGCGCCGGCTTGCCTTGAGCTCGACGAGCACGTACCACGGATAGGGCGCGGCCAGCGGATCGCGCAGCCCGGTTCCGTGGCGCAGGGCGAATTCGATCGGCAACCGGCCGATCAGTTCGAAGCTCTTCGCCGCGCCGCCGGTCATTTCCTGCGTGAGCGCGAGCAGATCGAGCGCCGCGTGCAGCGAGGGAACGCCGGCGAAGGCGGTCTCCACCGTCGTCGGCGCGGGAAACAGTTTCAGCACCGCCGCGGTGATCACGCCGAGCGTGCCTTCGGCGCCGATGAACAGGTCCTTGAGGTCGTAGCCGGTGTTGTCCTTCTTCAGCTTGTTGAGGCCATGCCAGATGCGCCCGTCGGCGAGCACCACTTCGAGGCCGAGCACGAGGTCGCGCGCGAGCCCGTAGGCGAGCGCGGCGATGCCGCCGGCATTGGTCGCGAGATTGCCGCCAATGGTGCAGCTTCCCTCCGCGCCGAGCGACAGCGGAAAGAAGCGCCCGGCTGCGGCCGCGGCGTCCTGCACCGATGCGAGCAGCACACCCGCCTCGCAGGTCATCGTGTTGGACACGGCGTCGATCTCGCGAATGCGGTCGATGCGGCGCAGCGACAGCACGATCTCGCCATCAAAGGGGATTTGCCCGCCCACCAGCCCGGTATTGCCGCCCTGCGGCACGATCGGCGCGCCGATTTCGTTGGCGAGCCTCAGGATCGCGGACACTTCATCGACCGAACCGGGACGCAGCACCACGGCGGTGCGCCCGTGATAGAGGCCGCGCTCCTCGATCAGGTAGCTTTCCTGCTCCGCCGGATCCGTAATTGCGTTTTTCGCCCCGACGATCGCCACGAAACGGGCGACGAGGTCCGGCGCAAGTGTCTGGCGAAACAACTTGTTCATGGCCGGACCCTATCGCAGCCCAGCCAGCGGGTGAAGAGCGGGCCAAGGAGCACGGGGCAGCAACGCGTCACGAACCATGCAAACTGCGTAGTCCGATGCGGGAGAACGCTGTAATAGGCGTGTGCGCCGTCGATGGTCCGCGCTAATTGTTCTTGATTGGCCGCATTTTCTGCGGCGAACCGGTTTCCACTTCGCCGGAAAATGCTCTAGGAGCCGCCGAGACACATGAAGAACTTTGCCTCATTCGATGACCTCAAGGCCGCCTGCCTCGATCTGCCGACGGGAAGTCCCGCGGCTGCCGCAGCGGTGGCAAGCCGCGAGGCGCGCCTGACCAAGCCCGCGGGCGCGCTTGGGCGGCTCGAGGAGATCGTGTCCTGGCTCGCCTATTGGCAGGGCAAGAACCCGCCGCGGCTCGATCGCGTCGAGGTGCTGGTGTTCGCGGGCAATCATGGCGTGACGGCGCAGGGTGTCTCTGCCTACCCGGCCGAAGTCACGGCGCAGATGGTGGCGAATTTCGCCGCCGGCGGTGCGGCGATCAACCAGCTCGCGCGGCTCGCGGGGGCGAGCTTGCGTGTGATTGCGCTTGCGCTCGATGCGCCGACCGCCGACTTCACGCTCGCGCCGGCGATGGACGAGCGCGCTTTCCTCGCCGCGGTGACGGAAGGCTGCCAGGCGGTGTCGGGCGACGCCGATCTCATCTGTCTCGGCGAGATGGGCATCGGCAACACCACGAGCGCGGCGGCGCTGTCGGCGGCGCTGTTCGGCGGCGGGGCCGAGCGCTTCGCCGGGCGTGGGGCCGGCCTCGACGACGCGGGCCTCGCGCGCAAACGGGCGGTGATCGATGCGGCGCTCGCGCGTCACGCGGACGCGCTTGGCGACCCGATGAAGGTGGCGGCGGCGTTGGGCGGGCGCGAACTCGCCGCGATTCTCGGCGCGACGCTTGCCGCGCGCCGCATGCGCATCCCGGTGCTGATCGACGGCTTTGTCGCGACCGCCGCGGTCGCCCCGCTCGCAAAGCTGCGCGCGGACACGCTCGGCCATGCGCTGATCGGTCATGTCTCGGCGGAAGCGGGCCACCGCGCGCTGCTCGATGCGCTCGACAAGAAGCCGCTGCTCGATTTTTCCATGCGGCTCGGCGAAGCCTCGGGCGCGGCGCTAGCCGTGCCGATCCTGCGCGCGGCGCTCGCCTGCCACACCGGCATGGCGACCTTCGCCGAGGCCGGCGTGTCGGACCGATCGGACGGGGATCGATTGTCGGCCGCAGAGCCGAAGAGGTGAGGGTTACCCCAGCCGCTCACCGGCGATGACGTGGAAGAACGTCCCGGTGACGCGTCCCCGGCGGCCGCCGGTCTTTCCCAAGCGGCGGCCATTGCCGTCGAAGATGTCGGCCAGCGGGTCGTCATTGCCGGCTTCCACCAGGCTTGCGTAATGGAATTCGTGCCCGCGGATTGTGTCGCCGGCCGGTCCGATCGGACTGTCGGCGATGAGCCGCGCCGCGCGATAGCCGAGATGCAGCCGACGTTGCGCAAAACTCGTTGCGTGCCCGAGCAACCCGGCCATCGCGTGCCGCTCGCCCGCCGCTTCCTCGATGTATTCGCCCAGCGCCATGTAGCCGCCGCACTCGCCATGCACCGGCCGCGTCTCGGCGAAGCGCGCGAGCCCCGCACGAAATTGGTGCGCGGCCGCCAGCTTGGCCGCATGCAGTTCGGGATAGCCGCCGGGCAGCCAGCAGCAATCGCAGTGCTCGGGCGGCGCCTCATCGGCGAGCGGGGAAAAGGGAAAGATCTCGGCGCCGGCCCCGCGCCAGCCGGAAAGCAGATGCGGGTAGACGAAGGTGAAGGCTGCGTCCGACGCGAGCGCGATGCGTTGGCCGGGCGGGGGGAGGGCGGGAGCGTTCGCGTGCGCCGCAATCGCGAGCGGGCCGGCCGCTTCGATCACCGCGTCGATATCGACATGGCTCTCGGCAAGAGAGGCGAGATGCGCCAGCCGCGCGTCAAGATCGGCGTACTCGCTCGCCTGCACGAGTCCGAGATGCCGTTCGGGCAAGGCAAGCGATTCATCGCGGGGAATGACGCCGAGCACCGGCACGCCCGCGGCCTGCATGGCTTCCGCCACCAAATTGCGATGGCGCTCGCTGCCCACGCGGTTGAGCAGAACGCCGGCGATGCGCACCGCCGGATCGTGCGCGCAAAAGCCGCGCGCCACCGCGGCGGCGGATTGCGATTGGCCGGCGACGTCGAGAATGAGCAGCACGGGAAGATGAAAGCGCGCGGCGAGATCGGCGGTTGCACCGCGCCGTCTCGGCGGTCCGGCAAGCCCGTCGAACAGGCCCAGCGCGCCTTCGATCACGAGCATCTCCGCGTCGCGCGCCGCCTCCGCAGCAAGCGCATCGAGAAGGTCGGGCGGCATCGCCCAACTGTCGAGATTGACACTCGGGCAGCCGGTCGCGGCGGCATGGAAGGCGGGATCGATGTAATCGGGGCCCGCCTTCGCCGACCGGACCACAACGCCGCGGCGCGCCAGCGCGGCGAGCAATGCGAGCGTCACCGTCGTCTTGCCGGCGCCCGAACGCGTTGCGGCGATGACAAGGCCGCGCGCAGTCATGCGCTGCCCGGCGGGCTTACTTGGATAAGGTCTCTACCTCCCCCCTTGAGGGGGAGAGCCTGCCCTCGGGCCACGACCCGAGGGTCGGATCGCGAAGCGATCCGGGAGGGGGGTGCCTGCCTTTGTTTTCTTGCACAAAGATACCCCCCACCCTCCCCCGCAAGGGGGGAGGGAGGAAAAGACATGTCGACCGGGCGAATATGCACCAAGCTCGCCATCCCTACGAAGTTTTTCGTTCTGTCGAGGCGACAGGTGTGAACCCCAATAGCCGCTCGCGCGCCGCAACGATGTCGCCGACGATCACGATGGCCGGCGGCTCGATCTGCGCGTCGGCAACTTCGGCGGCGATGCGTCCGAGCGTCGAGATGACGATGCGTTCCTCGGCGAGCGTCGCCGAAGCGATCACGGCGGCCGGCGTGTGCGGCGCCAAGCCGCCGCTCATCAGCGCGTCCGCGATTTCGCCCAGGCGATGCATCGCCATGTAGATCACGATCGGCTGTCCGGTACGCGCGAGCGGGCCCCAGTCGAAGTGCTCGTCCTCGCCGTGGCCGGTCGCGAAAATCACTGCGCGATTGACGCCGCGGAGCGTGGCTGGAATCGCCGCCCGCGACAGCGCTGCTAGCCCCGCGGTCACGCCGGGGATCACGCGGAACGGGACGCCAGCCGCGGCGAGCGCCGTTGCTTCCTCGCCGCCGCGCCCGAACACGAAAGGATCGCCGCCCTTGAGCCGCAGCACCCGCTCGCCGCCGCGCGCGAGTTCGATCAGCCGCTGGCTGATGTCCGCTTGCAGCGCCGAGGGCCTGCCGCCGCGCTTGCCGGCGAATTCGAGCCGCGCCTGCTCGCCGGCGAGCGCCAGCACGCGGCGATCAACCAGCGCGTCATGCACGACGACATCGGCCTGGGCGAGCCCGGCAAGGGCATCGAGCGTAAGCAGGCCGGGGTCGCCCGGGCCGGCGCCGGCGAGCCAGACATGGCCGGGCGCGAGAACGGGAACGCCGGTCCGCCGAGCGGCAATGGCGGAGTAGGAGGTCATCACCGCGCGCTCCCATCGTGACGGCGCTTGGCGGGCGGACTATACGCATCGACATGGTCACGCAAGAACGTCCCCTGCGCCGTGGCTGGACCACCGGCGCCTGCGCTGCCGCCGCCGCCAAGGCGGCCTATGCCGCCTTGCTCACCGGCGAGTTTCCCGACCCGGTGGAGGTGACGCTGCCGCGCGGCGAGCGGCCATCCTTCGCGCTCGCGCTTACTCGTAAGGAGGAAGGCGCGGCGACCGCCGGCATTGTCAAAGACGCCGGCGACGATCCCGACGTGACGCATGGCGCCGTGGTGATGGCGACGGTGCGCCCCGCCGCGGCGGGCAACGGCGTCACGTTCCGCGCGGGCGAAGGCGTCGGCACGGTGACACGGCCGGGCCTTCCGGTTCCGCCGGGCGAACCGGCTATCAACCCCGCGCCGCGCCAGATGATCCGTGACGCCATTGCCGAGGTCGCTGCCGTGGCCGGCGGGCAGGGAGATGTGGAGGTCGAGATCGCGATCCCCGGCGGTGAAGCGCTTGCGGCGAAAACGCTCAACGGCCGCCTCGGTATCATCGGCGGCTTGTCGATCCTCGGCACGACCGGCATCGTCGTGCCGTATTCGTGCTCGGCCTGGATCCATTCGATCCATCGCGGCATCGATGTCGCCCGCGCGATCGGCCTCACCCACATCGCCGGGGCGACCGGCGCGACCTCCGAAGCCGCCGTGCAGAAGCTGCACGATCTGCCGGAGACGGCGCTGATAGACATGGGCGACTTCGTCGGCGGCATGCTCAAATATGTCCGCGCGCACCCGGTGCCGCGCGTCACCATTGCCGGCGGCGTCGCCAAGATGACCAAGCTCGCGCAGGGACTGCTCGATCTGCATTCCAAGCGCGGCGCGGTCGATCTCGCCGCGCTCGCGACCTTGGCGGAGAGTGCGGGCGCTTCGGATGCTTTGCGTGCGCGCATCCTTGCCGCCAACACCGCGGCCGAAGCCTTCGCGCATGCGCAAGCCGAAGGGATCGCGCTCGGCGATGCAGTTGCGCGCGCAGCGCAACACGCAGCGCTCCGCGTGGTCGCGGGCAGCGACATCGCGATCGAGATCGTGCTGTTCGATCGCGGCGGCGGCCTGGCCGGGCATGCGCCTTTTTTCTCCGCTCACGGCGCGCCTCCGCGGAACCTGCGGCGATAATCGGGGTCGTAGAGCGCGCTTTCGCGGAAATCCTCCGCGGCAAGCGCGCGGCCGATCAGGATCACCGCCGTGCGTTCGATTGGCTGCGCCGATAGCCGCTCAGCGATGTCGGAGAGCGCGCCGCGCACGATGCGCTGGTCGGGCCAGCTCGCGCGCTCGATGACGACGGCCGGGCAGTCTGCGCCATAGAACGGCAGGAGCTGCTCGACGATCCTGTCGATCGCATGGATGGCGAGATGAATGACGAGCGTCGCGCCGGTCGCAGCGAAGGCGGACAGCGTCTCTCGCTCCGGCATGCGCGAGGCGCGGCCCGGCACCCGCGTGAGCACGACGCTCTGCGCGACCTCCGGCACGGTCAGCTCGCGGCCGACCGCGGCTGCCGCGGCGGCGAAGGCCGGCACGCCGGGCGTGAGCGTATAGGGTATGTTGCTCCGTTCGAGCCGGCGGATTTGTTCGGCGAGCGCGCTGAAGACGGAGAGATCGCCGGAATGGAGCCGCGCCACGTCGAGGCCTTGCGCGTGCGCTGTGATATATTCCGCCTCGATCTCGTCGAGCGACATCGGCGCGGTATCGACGATGCGCGCGCCCGCAGGGCAATGCGCCAGCAATTCCGGCGGCACGATCGAGCCGGCATAAAGACAGACCGGACAGCGCGCGAGGAGATCGCGCCCGCGCACCGTGATGAGGTCGGCCGCGCCCGGCCCCGCGCCGATGAAATGCACCGTCACGGCGTGACTCCCGTCTCGGCAAGCGCGCAGGTCGCCGGGCCGACGACGATGCGGGAGGCGATGAGCCGCGCCGCCACTCCGCCCGCGGCGAGCGCGGCGGCTTCCGCGACCGACGGCACGCCGGCAAAAGCGATAACACGGTCGGAATGCGTCATGGTGCGCGCGCCGGCGGCTTCGAGATCACTCTGCGGCACCAGCACCAGCGGCACGCCGCGCGCGATCGCGGCGTCCATGATGCCGCGCTCAGCGCCCTTGAAGGCCGGCGTGGCGATGATCCCGAGCCTGTCGCCGCCGAGGCCGGCGCGGGCGAGCGCGGCGGCGATCACGGCGTCGATCTCCGCCGCCGACGCGCCCTTGCGGCATCCTACCCCGGCGACGATCATGGCTTGATCCAGGTCCATTGCGTGACCGGCATCGCCGGTCGCCAGCCCGTCTTGGTTCCGACGGCGTCGGCGCGCGCGATCGAGATGCGGACTAATTCGCCGCCAAGCGCGGCATGCCGCGCGATCAGCGCCGCCTCGGTTGCGAGCGTCACCGCGTTGACGACGAGACGCCCACCGGGCCGGAGCGCCGTGATGGCTGCGTCCAGCACACCGGGGTCGCTCGCGCCGCCGCCGATGAAGATCGCGTCCGGCGTCGCGAGCCTTTCAAGCGCGCCCGGGGCCGTTGCCTCGATGACTTCGAGGCCCGGCACGCCGAACGCTGCGGCGTTGCGGCGAATGCGCGCGGCGCGGTCGGCCCGCGCTTCGATCGCTGCCGCGCGCATGGACGGATCGGCCAGCATCCACTCGATGGCGATCGAGCCGCTGCCTGCGCCGATGTCCCACAGAAGTTCGCCGCGGCGCGGGCCGAGCGAGGACAACGTCACCGCGCGAATCTCGCGTTTGGTGATCTGGCCGTCGTGCTCGAACAAATGCTCAGGCAAGCCCGCTGCGCGGGCGAGCACGCGGGCGTCCGCTGCGGCAATCACCTCGATCGCCAACGTGTTGAGCGGATCGACCGTGCCGAGACTGAAATTCTCTGCGGTCGTCGTGCGCACGTGTTCGCGCGGGCCGCCGAGCGCCTCCAACACGGTGAGCTTCGAACCGCCGAAGCCGGTCGCGGCGAGCAGGCGCGCCAACGCCGCCGGTCCATCGCCGTCGGAGGTGAGCGCGAGCACGCGCGCGCCGGGTTGCAGATGCGGGCGAATGAGATCGAGCGCGCGCGCATGCAAGGACAGAACGATGGTGTCGGGCAACGCCCAGCCGAGCCGGGCGGCGGCGAGGCTGAAGGCGGACGGCGCAGGCACCGTCACCGTCTCCTGCGGATCGACATGGCGCATCAGCACCGTGCCAACGCCATAGAAGAAGGGATCGCCGGAGGCGAGCACGCACACCGCACGGCCGCGCGCGGCCAGCACCTCCTCAATTCCGCGCTCGAACGGGCTCGGCCACGGCCGCGCCGCGCCGCGAATGAGCGCGCCAGCCAATTGCAGATGCCGCTTGCCGCCGAACACGATTTCGGCGTTAGTAACAAGGCCGCGCGCGACCGGGCTGAGGCCGGCCGCCCCGTCTTCGCCGATCCCGACGATGGACAACCAGCGGCGCGGTGCGACAATGTCCCGCCCGATCGGATCAGAGAGCGCCATGCCAAACGTCCTCATTCTCGGCGGCACGATGGAGGGGCGGCGTCTCGCCGAGCGTCTTGCCGGCCGCAGCGACCTTGCCGTCACGCTCTCGCTTGCCGGCCGCACCGCTCACCCCGCAGCGCTGCCGGTTCCGGTGCGGAGCGGCGGTTTCGGCGGCGTTGCAGGGCTTGTCGATTATCTCAAGGCAGAGCGCATCGACGCGCTGATCGATGCGACGCACCCCTATGCTGCTGTCATCTCCGCCAATGCCGCGCAAGCCGCCCGGATTACCGGCGTGCCGCTGCTTGCGCTCCGCCGGCAATCCTGGGCGAAAGTCGATGGCGATCGCTGGACCGAAGTCGCCGACATGAACGAGGCGGTGCACGCGCTCGGCGACAAACCGCGCCGGGTCTTTCTCGCCCTCGGACGCAAGGAGGTCGCGCCGTTCGCGCAAGCGCCCCAGCATCATTATCTCGTGCGCAGCGTCGATCCGATCGATCCGCCGCTGGCCGTTCCGCATGCCGAATACATTCGCGCGCGTGGACCGTTCAGCGAAGACGACGAGCGGGCGCTTCTTGCCGACCGCGGCATCGAGGTGATCGTTTCGAAGAACAGCGGCGGGAGCGCGACCTACGGCAAGATCGCCGCCGCGCGCGCGCTCGGAATTGGCGTGATCGTGCTGCGCCGGCCGACGCTGCCCGATGTCCCGTCGGTTGAAACGCTGGATGCGGCGCTTGCTTGGCTCGATCATGCGCTCGCTCCGCAGGCCGCGCGCGGCGTATAGACCAGCGGTTGACGGCCCGGGCGCGCGATCACGCGCGTTTCGGCCGAGCCGACAATAATTAGGGTCGCCATATCGGCTGCGCTCGGGTCGGCCGCCGCGAGCGCTGTCACGATGATCTCCTCGTCAGGCCGGCCGACGGCGCGGCCAAACACGACGGGAGTCGTCGCCGGAAGAAGCCGCCGCAGGCGTTCCAGCGCTGCGCCAAGCTGCCAGGGGCGGGCACGCGAGACCGGATTATAAAGAGCAAGGACGAATCCGGCGCCGGCCGCGGCGTCGAGCCGGCGCTCGATCAGCTCCCACGATTTGAGATTGTCCGACAGCGAAAGCGCGCAGAAGTCGTGGCCGAGCGGCGCGCCGATCCGGGCCGCGACCGCGAGCATCGCGGTGATGCCGGGCACGATCGTCAGATCGAGTTCGCGCCATGCCACAGGCCCGCTCTCGATCTCACCGCACACCGCCGCCGCCATCGCAAACACGCCAGGATCGCCGCCCGAGACCAGGGCGACGCTTGCTCCGCGCGCGGCATGGCCGAGCGCAGCGGCGGCGCGCGCGGTCTCCTCGCGATTGTCGGAGGCGTGCATTTCCTGGCCGGGCCGAACCGGCGCGCGCGCGAGATACGGACCGTAGCCGTAAAGCGCGTCCGCGGCGGCGAGCGCGTCGGCCGCTTCCGGCGTAAGCTGGCGTGCGTCGCCCGGTCCCAGTCCGACCACGGCGAGACGTCCGCTCACGGGTCGAGCTCCCAGCCCGGCACCAGCACCAGGGCGAAATAGGGGGCGTCGTCGTCGGGCTTGTCGGCCATGCGGACCATGACCGCACTTGCCATGGTGCCGCGCTCGACATAGATCGCGCGGTCGAAGCAGGCCGCCTGCATAAGCGCGCGGCGCACCTTGGGGAGATTGCGGCCGAGCTTCATCACCACGGCGGCGTCGGCCTCGGAAAGGCGCCGCGCCAGCTCGCTTTCCGGCAGCGTACCGGGCAGCACGACAAAAATGTCGTCGCCTTGCGCAATCGGCACGCCCGCCATCGACCAGCATCCCGACATGCCGGTGACGCCGGCGATGATTTCCGTCGCATAGCGGTCGGCGAGCCGCGTATGCAAATGCATGTACGATCCATAGAACATGGGATCGCCTTCGGAGATCACCGCGACTGTGCGGCCGGCCTCGATATGGGCCGAGACCGCAGCTGCCGCCGCATCGAAGAAATCGCGGATGGCATGACGATACTCGGCGCAATTTTTTGGAAGCTCTGTGGTCACCGGATAGAGCAGGGGCAGTTCCTCGACGCCGTTGCGCAGATGCTGCGCCACGATCGTCCGCGCATTGCCGAGGCGTCCCTCTTTGGCGAAATAGGCGACCACGTCGGCTTCAGCGAGCGCGCGCGCCGCCTTCAAGGTCAACAGCTCGGGATCCCCCGGTCCGACGCCGACGCCGATCAGCCGCCCGTTCATAGGCCCGCCCTCGCAAGCGCATTGATGGCGGCGGCTGCGATCGCGCTGCCGCCGAGGCGTCCGCGCACGCTCACGAAGGGGACGCCACGCGGATCGGCGGCGAGCGCGTCTTTCGATTCCGCCGCCCCGACAAAGCCGACCGGAAGCCCGAGAATGGCGGCCGGTTTCGGCCCGCCGGCGTCGAGCATTTCGAGCAGGCGGAACAGCGCGGTGGGCGCATTGCCGATCGCCACCACCGCGCCCGCGAGCCGGCTCGTCCACAGGTCGAGCGCCGCAGCGGTGCGTGTGGTGCCGAGCGCGCGCGCCAGCTCCGGCACGCGCGGGTCGTGCAGGGTGCACACGACCTCGTTCTTGGCGGGCAGCCGCGCCCGCGTCACGCCATGCGCCACCATCTCGGAATCGCATAGGATTGGAGCGCCATGTGCCAGCGCAGCGCGCCCGGCGACGACGAGGTTTCCGCCAAACACGATATCCTTCGCCACGTCCACCAGACCGCAGGCATGGATCATGCGCACCGCGACGTCGGCTTCCTCGGCGGAGAAGCGCGAAAGATCCGCCTCGCCGCGGATGATGGCGAAGGAGCGCTCATAAATCATGGTCGGATCGCGCAGATACTCAGCCATCATGACGCTCCGCCAGGATGGATGCAATTTGCGCCGCGCCAAGCCGCGACAGCGTGGCGGCCGTGCGCTCACAGGGGTGGCGCGCCGCGACAATGGCGCGGCCAAGCCGCGCAAGGGTCGGCATCAGCGCTTCGACGGGCACCGTGACCAAAGGCTGCGCCTGCGCTTGGCCGTTCACGATGATGCCGCAGCCATCTGCTCCACCGACCATGGTCAGCGGCGCGGCGCCCGGGTGGGCGCAACCTTTGACGCAACCCGAGAGGTGCACATCCACCGAGCCATCGAGCATGGACCTAATCGCCATGGCGACGGACGGCGCAATCGCGCGTGTCGGAGTTTCGGTGCAGGCGCAGAATGGCGCGCCCGGACAGGCTGCAATCGATCGCCGCGGGTCGTCTGCCTGCGTTACGAAGCCAAGTTCTTCCGCGGCTGCGACCAGCGCGCCCGCGCGCTCCGGCGCAACGCCAATGACGAGCAGCGCGCGATCGGGGGCAGTGCGGAAGCCGCACGCTTGCGCTCGCCGCGCCGCTTCGATCAGGCGCTCCAACGCATCGGCGTCGGTGTGACCGAACGCAAGCCCGATCGCGAGCGCAATGCGCCCATCGCGCAGCGGGTGCACGCCGATCGGCTCGGATCGCGGCCGGGCGGGTGTGGCAGGCGATGTCGTCACGAGGTCCGCTACAGCGGCGCTGAATGGATCGACCCCTTCGGCCTGAAGAACCGAGCGCGCCCGCGCCGTGGGACCGCGCGCGGCTATGACGGCGAGCAGACGGAGCGCGGTTTCGACAGCGTTGCCCGGCGAAACGACGCCGATGGGCACAGCTCTTTGAGCGTCACCGCCAAGCGAGACATAAATATGCGGACCGTCGGGCCCTGCTTCCGCGCGCAACCGCACATCGGCGGCGAGCGCATCGAGATGCAGCGCACCGCCGCCGTCGACCGCGACGGAAACTTTGGGCGCAAGCCGGACGCTCAACTCGGCGGCATGGATCGCTTCGCGCAGCTTGGTAGCGAGCGCGCTCGCGTCGATTGCTTCGTCAGCATCCAGTCCCGCGAGCGGATTCACCGCGACCGGCACGCCGTCGATCATCTCAAGGTCGATCGCCGCCACGGCTTCGGCAAAGGCGGGCGCCGACGCTTCGGTCAGGCCGCGAATTTGAACGCTGCCGCGCGAGGTGACCTCGATAATGCCGTTGCCGTGCCGGCGTGCCGCTGCGCTCAGCGCCGCCATGGAATCGAGCGGGATGGTCGCGCCGGTCGGCGTGATCCGCGCCAACAGGCCGTCGCCGGTCGGCATCGGCGCAGCGAGGCTCGGGCAGACGCCGCGGCGGCGGGGCGGGATCATGATGTAGCTCCCGCGAGGACAAGATCGGCGTCGACATCGTTGCGCCGCGGATGCCAAAGCCCGCGCTGGCGGGCGGCGGCGAGCCATTCCGCGATCGCGCGCGCGGCCTCCGGGTTTTCCCGCAGGATGAATTCGCGCACGTGCGGATCGGCAACATAGGCGTCGTGCACGAGATCGAACAGCGCGCTTGGAACCGCGTCGGTCAATTCGGCGAAGGTGACGAGGCGATCGACGGTCTCGGCAAACTCCGCCGCGCCGCGCGGGCCGTGACGCATCTGCCCCGCGATGAAGCGCGGATTGATCGCGCGGGCGCGCACGATGCGCGCGAGCGCCTGGGCAAGCGGACGTGCGCGCGGGCGCTGCGGGTCGGTCAGGTCGAGCATGACGAGGTCGGGCGCATGGCCGAGCGAAGCCGCGGCCGTCGCAAACCCGCCGACAAAGGCGGCGTCCTCCGCGCCTTCCAGAAGATCGCGGGCGGGGTCGTCGCTCGGATGCACGAGCAGGTCGGCGCTTGCGACCCGCGCGGCGAATGCCTCCGGCATGAGCGTGCCGTCGGCGTCGGCCCCGCCATAGGCGTGCGACGATGCAGCGAGATAAGCGGCGCCGATCTCCGCACGATCGTGCTCGCGTCCGAGCATCGGCTCGATGCCCGACCCGTAGGCGCCCGGCGCATTGCCGAACACGCGCGCAAGCGCGTGTCCGTTGCCGCCATTGGCGCGCCGCGCCGCGGCCAGTGGATTCTCCTCGTCGGATTCCGCTCGCTCGGCGACGGCGCGCACCGCAGCGTCGATCAGCGCGATCTGCGCCGGGAACAGGTCGCGGAACAGGCCGGACACGCGCCAGGTGACGTCGATGCGCGGGCGGCCGAGGCTCGCCATCGGCAAGACCTCGATGCCGGTGACGCGACCGGTCGCATGATCCCAGATAGGCCGGCAGCCCATGAAGCTCAGGCCTTGCGCCATCTCCTCGCCGCCGGTGCGCAGCGTCGCACTGCCCCACAAATCGACGACGAGCGCGCGCGGCATTTCGCCGTGCTCTTGCAGATAGCCGCGGATCACCTCGTCGGCGGCAAGCCGCCCGAGGTCCATCGCGGTTTGCGTCGGCAGCGTGCGCGGATCGGCGGTGAACAGGTTGCGGCCGGTCGGCAATACGTCGCGCCGGCCGCGGGCGGGCGAGCCGGCGGGGCCGGGCGCGACGCGGCGACCGTCGAGAGCGGCGAGCAGCGCTGCACGCTCGGCCGCGGCGCTTGTTTGCAGGACGGCATCGTCTGCATGGTGATCTACGCCTCTCCCCGCGTGCGGGGAGAGGCCGGAATCCACGCTTTGTGCGTGGATTCCGGGTGAGGGGGGCTCAGTAGCTTGCCCCTCACCCCAACCCTCTCCCCGTTCACGGGGAGAGGGGGATTTTGCGGGCGCGCGTCCATACACGTGCAGGCCGTCCTTGATCGCGAGGTCTTTCAAGTCGCACAGCCAGGCGTCGATGCGGCGCAGCGCATCGATCGAATCGGCCGCGGCGTCAAGGCCGGCTTCGCGCGCGAGGCCGGTGCGCTGGGCGGTCTCGATGATCAATGTGGCCAAATGTTCGCGCCGGCGGCGGTCGAGGCCGTCCGCCTGGGCATATTCATCGATCAGGCGCTCTAGCTCGCGTGCATCGCCGGTAAGGCTGCTTGCCGCGAGCGACGGCGGCAGATGCCCGATGGTGACCGCCGCGATCCGGCGCTTGGCCTGCGCCGCCTCGCCCGGATTGCTGACGATAAAGGGATAGATAACCGGCAGGGGCCCGACAACGGCTTCGGGAAAGCAAGTCGAACTCAGCGCGACCGCCTTGCCCGGCAGCCACTCAAGCGTGCCATGCGCGCCCATATGCACCAGCGCATCGACTTTGGCTACGTGCTGCAGCCAAAGGCCAAAGGCGAGAAGCGCATGGCGCGGCGGCTTGAGTGGATCGTGATAATCCGCTCTGCGCTCGTCCGTGCGGCCGCGGTCGGGCGGCAATGCGATCAGAATATTGCCGTACCAGCGCGCGCGAAAACGGAACATGCCGTCGCGCGTATCCGGGTCGGCAGCGGGATCGCCCCAGGTCGATTGCATGCGCTCGGCTACCTCCGGCGGAAGATCGCGAAGCAGCCGTTCGTAATCTGCAAGCGGAAGCGTCGCGTCCCCGCCCGATCCGCATTCGTCCTCCCCCGTGAAACGGGGGAGGGGGACCATGCGCAGCATGGTGGAGGGGGCATGCGGCGAGTTGACCACGTCGCCCTCTCCACCGCCCTGCGGGCGGTTCCCCTCCCCCGCAGCGCGGGGGAGGATGCGGTTCGGGTTAGCGCCGCGCCCGCTTTCGCGCGAATGAGCCGGAATGCGATACCTCGAGCTCCTCGATCAGAGCGCGCGGACTTTCTGGCACATCGGTTACGGTGTAGCCCGCCTGCGCGAGATCTGCGGCGAGCGCAATCACGCTCGCCGGCACATCGAGTCCGACGGCATACGCGGTGCGGCCGGGCTGACCCGGATAGTCGGGCATCAGAACGGCGATGCGCCGCTCGCTCCGCGGCGTTCGTTGCAGCCGCACAAGCGTGGCGACGCGATCGGCGACCACCGCGATGCGGTCCGGCTCCGGCCGATTGGCGAGCGCGGCAAACGCAAGGCCGTGGTGCGTCGGCAGCGTCTCCTTGAATGCAATCGCGCCCGCGAGCACGCGCCCGTCCAGCTCGGGCAGAACGATATGCATCGCAAGATCGGCCGCGCCAAGTCCGCGCACGCTGTCGCGCCAGGCCGCCCGCTTGGTGTTCGCGATTACCGCCTGCAACACCGGGACGTCGGGTCCGTCGAGCGGGGTCGGAGTTTGCGGTCCGGCGCCGGCGGCGAACGCCGTCGTCGTCACGATCACCGCCGGGTCGAGGCGCGCGAGCGCGTGACGCACGAAATCGGCGCAGTCCTCGTCTTTGAGGCTGGTGACGATCAGCGGCGCGGGGCTGAGGCCGCGCGCGCGCAACGCTTCGCATAGCGCGTCGATCGGTGCGGTGTCGGCAGCAAGCACGTGGGCGCGATAGAAAATGATCGGGATGACCGCCTGGCCGGGCGCGAGCGTCGCATCAAGTCGGTCGAGATCGACCGCGCCCTCGCCGGGCAGATAGGCGGCGGCGCGCGGGACCGGCCGCGGTTCGGCCGCATCGAGCGGCGCTCCGGCGTAGCCTGCGAGCCGGCGGAGCAGCGCGCGCAGGTTCTCGCGCCCGCCCTCGCGGAAATAGCGCAGCAGCGTATCAAGTTCGGCGCGCGGCAAGGTCGAGGCTTCGGCAAGCCGCGCATCATCGCGGTCTTCTCCCGGCAGGATCGCGAGCGCGATCCCTCGTTCGCGCGCCATCGCTGCGATCCGCTCGACGCCGTACCGCCACCAGTCGAGCCCGCCGAGCAGGCGCACCAGAATCACCTTGGCATGGACGCCGACGCGATCGATCCACAGATCGACCGACATGGGATGGCGCAGATCGCGCAAATGCGCGAGCCTCACGCTTGGCAGCGCGTCGCGCTCGATCGCCCAAGCCGCCGCGAGGCCGGCGAGATCGGTATCGGCGAAAGACAGCACGAGAATATCGCCCGGCTCCTGGCGCAGGTCGATCGGTTCGGCGATCTCGTCGAGCGTGGTCGAGCTGGTGGCGAGAAGATGCATCGCTCACCCGGCGAGCGCGCGAACGATCGCCGCGCGGTCGAGCCCCTTGAGGCCGATCACGACGAGCCCGCCGGCGCGCGGCTCCGAGGCCGCCCACGGCCGATCGTAGTGGCTTGTCACTCGCGGGCCGACCGCCTGCACCAGAAGCCGCATCGGCTTGCCGGTTACGGCGGCAAAACCCTTCACCCGCAACACGTCGAACGCCTCCGCGGCGGCGGCGACCCGCGCCATCAGGGTGGACGGGTCGGCGATCTCGGCCAGCGGCACGACGAAGCTGTCGAAATCATCGTGATCGTGCTCTTGCTCCGCATCGTGCAACGTGCGCCGGCTCTCGATGTCCTCTTCCACGGCAAGGCCGAGGCCGATCAGCGCTGCCGGATCGACCTTGCCGTCGGCGACAGCGACGACTTTCACCGCCCGCGGCAGCGCGCCGGTGACGGCCGCCATCGCCTTGTCGAGGCCGCTCGCGTCGATCAGGTCGCGTTTGTTCAGCACGACGAGGTCGGCGCAGGCGATCTGGTCGGCGAACACCTCCTCGACGGGATCATCGTGGTCGAGCGCGGGATCGGCGGCGCGCTCGCGCGCAAGCGCGGCGAGATCGGCGGCGACGCGGCCTTCGGCGAGCGCCGCCCCGTCCACCACTGCGATGATGCCATCCACGGTGACGCGGCTCTTGATCGCCGGCCAGTGGAACGCCTGCACCAGCGGCTTCGGCAATGCGAGACCGGAGGTCTCGATGACGATGTGCTCGACGCGCGGATTGCGCGAGAGAATGGCGTCGAGCGCCGGAACGAACTCGTCGGCGACGGTGCAGCACAGGCAGCCATTCGCCAACTCAACGATGTTCTCCTCCGGACACGCTTCGTCGCCGCAGCCCTTGAGGATTTCGCCGTCGATGCCGACATCGCCGAATTCGTTGACGATCACCGCAAGCCGCCGCCCGCCGGCATTGGCGAGCACGTGGCGAATCAGCGTCGTCTTGCCGGAGCCGAGAAAGCCGGTCACCACCGTGCAGGGCACGCGCGCAAGCGAGACGGTCATTCGGGCTCCTCTTCGAAATCATGCGGAGGCACGCGGGCGACCATGCCGCGCTTGAGCGATTTCGGACGCCCTTGCCATGGCAGCAAACCCTCGGGATCGCTCGCCAACATGCGCGCGGCAAAAACGAGGTCGGCGCCGCCATCGAGCGCAAGCCCGCTGAACACATAGGTCCACGCACCGTTGGCGCGCAGCCCCACGGTCGGCGGGCGATTGCAAACGCCGAGGCATTTCACCTTGACCACACGCACGCCGGTTTGTTCTGCCGCTCGCGCTGCCGAGTCGGCCAGGATCTCGCCGGGGCGAAAGGCGCTTTCTGGTTCGCCCGGCGGCCGGCAGGTGATGCAGACGTAAATCGTCGCATCCAAATTGGCGCGTCCCGCGGTCGTGTCGGCGCCGGCGCTCGCATCATCGACGAGGGTCACTCGTGATTCTCCATAGCCAAGTTCGGGGGCGCCGGGATGAGGACGTCGATCGGCGCCGAGGCACCCCGCCCGGACCGCGAACGAATCGACGGCAGGTCTCCTGGCTCGCGGGTCTCAGCCCGTCACCGCCTTCCCGGGGTTGGGTCCCAGTGGCTCTGTGGCTCGGGCTCGCCGCTCACAGTTGCGGGGGCAGCTGCGGATTTGGGACAGGCGTCCCGCACCACAATTCCCTCTTGGCTCTCCGATGAGAGACCGTCGAATGCCGGCAGTTAAGGGTCGCGGTCTTCCCTTGTCAATGCGCGCGCGCCGGTCAGAGACCGGCTTGCGGACCCCTTGAATGTAGCTATAGTCGGCGCGTCGTCGGTTCCCGCCTCCCGGCGGGACGCAAAAGGGAACGCGGTGAGGGCTTTTCCGAATCCGCGGCTGCCCCCGCAACTGTAAGCGGCGAGCCTTTTTCGATACGCCACTGGAGCCTCGGGACGCTCCGGGAAGGCCGATCAAGGCAACGACCCGCGAGCCAGGAGACCTGCCGGCGACAGGGACCAACGCGTGCCCTCGGGATGGAGGGTGAAGGGGAAAACCAATGTCCGTTCTCGCCAAATCAGTTGCCACATCATCCGCGCGTCTCGAGGCGTTGCGCTACGGCCTCGCCGCGATGTTTCTCGGGATCGTCTTCATCGGCGTCGCCGGGTTCGCCCATTATCCGGCGATCCATGACGCCGCTCACGATACCCGGCACGCCGTCAGCTTCCCCTGCCACTGACGAGCGCCAATCATGTTTCGGCGAATTTTTGTGGCTGCTCTCGCGGCCGGGGGCAGGTATTGGCCTGTTGCTGGCCGCGCTCCAACAAGTCGCCCTCGTGCCACTGATCCTGAAGGCCGAGAACTATGAGCATGCCGATCCGGCTCGGAAGGCGGCGGCGCTTCCCGCGGCCGTGTCCGAGGCTTTGCCGGCGCTGATTGCGCCGGCTCACGCTCATGAGCAGCATCCGGCGGCAACCGCCGCCGAAGGCGGCTCCGCGTCGCGGACGGCGCTGACCGTCGTTGCGACGACGCTGGTTTCGATCGGCTTTGCTTTTCTGCTGGTCGGCGCTTTCGCGGTCAGCGGGCGCGCCGTCGACGCCCGCGAGGGCTTGCTCTGGGGCATCGCCGGCTTTGCCGTGTTTGCCTTGGCCCCGGCGTTTGGGCTGGCGCCGATGCTGCCGGGTTCGGCCGAGGCCGATCTTGTAGCGCGGCAAATCTGGTGGGTCGGCACGGCGGTGGCGACGGCGGGCGGGATCGCGCTCGCCGTATTCGGGCGCTGGGCCTGGGCGGTCCCGGTCGGGATCGCGCTGATCGTCGCTCCGCATCTGATCGGCGCGCCGCACGCCGAAGGCGTCGGCAGCGTTCCGCCCGAACTCGCCGCGAGTTTCGCCGCGCGCTCGCTGGTGGTCGCCGCGGTGTTCTGGGTTCTGCTTGGCTGGGCGGCAGGCGCGCTCTACGCCCGGCTTGGACGGACCGAGGCGGCATGATCGCCGAAGCGTCGCGCGAGCTGACGCTTGTGCTCGGTGGCGCCCGCTCCGGCAAGAGCCGTTTTGCCGAGAGCCTGATCGCGCGTCATCCGCCGCCTTGGCTCTATGTCGCGACGGCAGAGGCGGGCGATGCGGAAATGGCGGCGCGCATCGCCGCCCACAAGGCGCGGCGCGGGCCGGATTGGATGACGATCGAAGCGCCGCACGACCTTGCGAGCGTTCTCGCCGAACAGGGAAACAGGCCCGTTCTGGTCGATTGCTTGACGCTGTGGCTCAGCAATCTGATGCTGGCAAACAGCGATATCGATGTGGCGGTCGCACGGCTCGAACAGGCGTTGGAGCAAGCCAATGGTCCGGTTGTGGTGGTCGCGAACGAAGTCGGCTCCGGGGTCGTTCCCGAGAATGCGCTGGCGCGGCGCTTCCGCGACCTGCAAGGCCAGCTCAATCAGCGGCTTGCCGCGCGGGCGGATCGCGTCGTCCTTGTGGTGGCCGGGCTGCCGCTTTTCATGAAAGGTGCTGCATGAATACGACCAAGAGCGTCGACGATACCGAGGCCGAACGCCACCGCGCCAAGATGGCCAAGCGCAAGGCGGTGCAGGACGCCGAGGTTGCGGAGAAAACGCAGGAAAAGGGCCTGCTCATCGTGCACACCGGAGCGGGCAAGGGAAAATCCACCGCCGCTTTCGGCCTGGCGTTGCGCATGCTCGGCCGCGGCCACCGGGTGGGCGTCGTGCAGTTCATCAAAGGCGCCTGGCATTCGGCCGAGCGCGACGCGCTTGAAAAATTCGGCGAGCAGGTGTCGTGGCACACGATGGGAGAGGGCTTCACCTGGGAGACCCAGGACCTGCAGCGCGACATCGCCGCCGCCGAGCGCGCCTGGGCGAAGGCGCAGGAGTTGATGGCCGACCCGAGTTTCGGCCTCATCATCCTCGACGAGCTGAACGTCGCGCTGCGCTACAACTATCTGCCGCTGAACACAGTGATCGCCACGTTGCAGGCGCGCCGGCCGGGGCTGCATGTCGTCGTCACCGGCCGCAACGCCAAAGCGGAATTGATTGAGGCGGCCGATCTCGTCACCGAGATGACGGTGGTCAAGCATCATTTCGCCGCCGGCGTAAAGGCGCAGCCCGGCATCGAGTTTTAGTTGCCCTGTGGTTGTTTCTCGATCCGTGGCGACGCCGTTGGGCTTGGGCAGACACTAAAACTAATGGCCCGTCGAGCTTGAAAGCAGGTTCACGACAAGCACGCCAGCCACAATAAGAGACATGCCGGTCAAGGCCGCAGCATCTAGCTTTTGCCCGTAAAGCACCCAGCCGATCGCGGAAATGAGCACGATGCCGATTCCCGACCAGATCGCATAGACGATGCCGACGGGCAGGACTTTCAATGTGAGAGACAAGAAATAGAAGGAAATCACATATCCGACGCCAACCACGGCCGAAGGTAAAACCCGCGTAAATCCTTCGGACGCTTTCAAGGCGGACGTTGCAATCACCTCAGCGAGGATCGAGATCGCCAGATATGCATAATTGAGCATAGACCCTCATACGACTGCCCATAGGACCGTCGCGATAAAGGGCAGAGCGGCGCAACAGTGGCAATCCAAGATCGGGACATATGCACCAGAAATCGTCGTTAGGATCTCCGCGGTGCATCGCGTGCTCGCGCACGGGGCAACGCAAAATATGCGCGTGCAACGGCTCGGAGGACGAATGAAGTGAACGCGCGCGCGCTCATGTTCCAAGGCACCGGCTCTGACGTCGGCAAGTCGCTGATCGTTGCAGGTCTCGCGCGCGCCTTTGCCAATCGTGGGCTCGCGGTGCGCCCGTTCAAACCGCAGAACATGTCGAACAACGCCGCGGTCACCGGCGATGGCGGCGAGATCGGCCGCGCCCAGGCGCTGCAGGCGCGCGCCGCGCGGGTTGCCGCGAGCGTGCACATGAACCCGGTCCTGCTCAAGCCGCAGAGCGAGGTCGGCGCGCAGATCGTGGTGCAGGGCCGCGTCTATGGAGCCTCCAAGGCCGCGGAATACCAGACGATCAAGCCGAAGCTGATGCCGGCCGTGCTCGACAGTTTCGCGCGCCTCAAGGCGGAGGCCGACATCGTGCTCGTCGAAGGCGCCGGCAGCGCGTCGGAGATCAATCTGCGCACCAACGACATCGCCAATATGGGCTTTGCGCGCGCCGCCGATGCGCCCGTGGTGCTGATCGGCGATATCGACCGCGGCGGCGTGATCGCGAGCCTGGTCGGCACCAAGACGGTGATCGATCCGGCCGATGCCGCGCTCATCCGCGGCTTCGTCGTCAACAAGTTCCGCGGCGACCCGGCGCTGTTCGCCGACGGCATGGCGGCGATTGCGCGTCAGACTGGCTGGGAGGCGCTGGGACTTATTCCGTTCTTTCCCGAGGCGCAGCTGTTGCCGGCGGAGGATGCGCTCGCGCTCGACGGCGCACGCCCGGCGAAGCCGCAGGCGCGGATGCGCATCGCGGTGCCGATCCTGCCGCATATCGCCAATTTCGACGATCTCGACCCGCTCGACGCCGAACCCGCGATCGATCTCGTGCGCGTGCGCAAGGGCGCGGTGCTGCCCGGCGACGCCGACCTCGTCATCCTGCCGGGATCGAAGGCGACCATCGCCGATCTCGCTGCGCTGCGCGACGCCGGTTTCCACATCGACATCGCCGCCCATCTGCGCCGCGGCGGTGCCGTGCTCGGCCTGTGCGGCGGCTACCAGATGCTCGGCCGCGTGATCCGCGATCCCGCCGGCATCGAAGGTCCCCCAGGCGCGTGCGACGGCCTTGGCCTGCTCGATGTGGAGACCACGCTGTCGGACGAAAAGCGCCTGGAGCCGGTGCAGGGGACGAGCGCCGATGGCGCGCCGTTCGCAGGCTACGAAATGCATATGGGCGCGACCGAAGGACCGGACCGAGCGCGTCCGTTCGCGCAGCTGGCCGATGGATCGCCGGAAGGCGCGGTCTCAGCCGACGGACGCGCGATCGGAACCTATGTCCACGGCCTGTTTGCCGACGATCGTCAGCGCGCGGCCTGGCTTGCGCGTTTCGCGGCGGGCGGCGCATCGGTTGCCTACGAAGCGCAGGTCGACGACACGCTTAATCGCCTTGCCGAGCATCTCGCCCGCCATGTCGATCTCGACCGGCTGCTCACGCTAGCGCGATGAGCGCCGCGGCGAGCGCGCCGATGATCGCAATGAGCAGCGCGTCGGCGCGGCGGTAAAGGGCAAGGGCAGCGCGGATGTCCACCGCAGTCGCGTCGCTGCGGCCGTCTCCCATGAACGCATCATCGACAGAAACGCCGCCATAAACGCGCGGGCCCGCGAGCTTCAGCCCGAGCGCGCCGGCCATCGCCGCTTCGGGATAGCCGGCGTTGGGCGAACGATGACGCGGCGCGTCACGGCGTATCGCCTGCCGTGCATTTGCGACAGACGCGCCAAACGTGAGAGCGGCCGCCGCCGCGAGGAGCAAAGAAGAGAGCCGCGAAGCGGGCAGGTTGAGCAGATCATCGAGCCGCGCCGCCGCCCAGCCAAAGTGTGCATAGCGAGGGGTGCGATGGCCGATCATACTGTCGGCGGTGTTGACGGCCTTGTAGAGCGCAGCGCCCGGCAGCCCGCCGACGGCGAGCCACAGCGCCGGGGCGACAACGCCATCGGAAAAATTCTCGGCCAAGCTCTCGATCGCGGCGCGGGCGACGCCTGCCTCGTCGAGTGCGGCGGTGTCGCGGCCGACGATGTGGGATACGGCGTTGCGCCCGGCCTCCACCCCACCTGTTTCTAGCGTCGCGGCGACGCGTGCGACATGATCATACAGACTGCGCTGGGCGATGAGGCTGCTCGCTGCGAGCGCAACGGCGATGAATCCGAATGGCAGCAGCAACAGCGCGCTTTGCAGCACGAACGCAGATACGCCGACCACGGCGAGCAGAATAAGAAGAGCAAAAACGCCGGGAAGGCGCGAATCTGTCCTACCTTGCTCATCATCGCCGGGTTTGACCCGACAATCCGCAGCCCCCTCCCGCGTCGCTCCGATTCGCTCCCTTCCCCGCATGCGGGGGAGGGTAAGGGAGGGGGTCAATGCGCGGCTAAAAGCGGCCCATGGCGGTCCCGCGCGGTTGAATGCGCGGTCAAGCAGGACGATCAGTTTGCCGATCCAGATCACGGGATGGCCGATTGCGCGCGCGAGCCGATCCGGGTAACCGACCATCAGCTCAATAATCAGCGCAAAGAAGGCGAGCGCGACGGACATGGTCTCTCAGGTGGCCGAGCCGCTGGAACATGGCGGCGATCTTTCCGCCGCGCGCCGCCTGTTTCCCGGCGCGCCCGAACCTTTCATCGACCTCTCCACCGGAATCAATCCTTATCCTTATCCGCTCCCGCACCTGCCTTCGGCGTTGTTCGAACGCCTGCCGCAGGCCGATGCGCTTGCTCGGCTTGTCGACGCCGCCGCAAAGGCCTATGGCGCGCCGTCGCCCGCCTGCGTCGTCGCCGCGCCCGGCACGCAAAGCCTGCTGCCTCTCGTCGCCGCGCTCAAGCCTGCAGGTCAAGTTGCGATCCTCGGCCCGACTTACGCCGAGCACGCGCGCGTGGCGAAGCTTGCCGGTCATCGCGTGATCGAAACGCGCGAGCTGAATGAACTCAGCACCGCCGACCTTGCCATTGTCGTCAACCCGAACAATCCGGACGGCCGCCTGCTCGCGACGGCTGACTTGCTGGCGCTGGCGGAGAAATTGGGAAGGCGCGCAGGCATCCTCGTCGTCGACGAAGCGTTCATGGATGTCGGACCACATAGCGCCAGAACCGATCCACACCCCGCTCATTCCCGCGAAAGCGGGAATCCAGCTTTACTCGACGATCCCGGGTCCCCGCCTGCGCGGGGACGAACGGGCCCATTCAGCATGACCGCGATAAGCGCGGGTCTCGCGCGGGACATTCGGCACGGCAATATCGTCGTGCTGCGCTCGTTCGGCAAATTCTTCGGGCTCGCGGGCGTGCGGCTCGGCTTTGCAATTGCAGCCGAGGATATCGCGGCGCGACTGCGTGCTTCCCTCGGTCCCTGGGCGGTCTCCGGTCCCGCGATCGCAATCGGCGAGATCGCGTTGGCGGACAGCGCTTGGATCGAAACGACGCGGGTTCGACTGGCGCAGGCGGCGCAACGCCTCGACCGACTTCTTGCCGGCGCCGGACTTGAGGTGGTCGGCGGAACGGCGCTGTTCCGGCTGGCGCAAACGCCGGCGGCTGCCGCGCTGTACCAAGAACTCGGCCACGCCGGCATTCTGGTGCGCCGCTTTTCAGAGCATCCGACTTGGCTCCGCTTCGGCCTGCCTGCCGACGAGCAGCCATGGCAGCGTCTCGCAACTGCGCTTGCTGGCAATGCCCGCTGAGCGAATTCCGTTTCAATGGAATCGGAATTCGCTCTGTTTGTCTTGAGTGGTCGCATTTTCTGCGACGAACCGGTTCCCACTTCGCCGGAAAATGCTCTGAGCGGTCATTCCGGGACGGCCCGATGAGGGCCGGGCCCGGAATCCAAGCCCGGCTTGCGAATATGGATTCCGGGTTCGCTGCTTCGCAGCGCCCCGGAATGACGCGCCTCAACTCTGCTTCTTCGCCGTCTGCTTGAGGGCGTAGAGCGCTTCCAGCGCCTGTTTCGGCGACATGTCGTCGGGATTGAGCGAAGCGAGCGCGACGAGCACCGCGTCAGCCGCGGGGTCAGCGTCGGCTTGCGCCGGTGTCGGCGAGCGCGAAGCGGCGAACAGCGGCAGATCATCGATCAGCCGCTGCGACGGCGATACGCGGTCCTGCGCTTCCAGTTCGGCGAGGACGAGCTTCGCGCGCTCGATCACCGCAGCGGGGAGGCCGGCGAGCTTGGCCACCTGAATGCCGTAGGAGCGATCGGCGGCGCCCGCCACCACCTCGTGCAGAAACACGACCTCGCCGTGCCATTCCTTGACCCGCATGGTCGCGTTGAACAGCCGCGGCAGCTTGTGCGCGAGCGCGGTCAGTTCATGGAAATGGGTGGCGAAAAGCGCGCGGCAACGGTTCTGGTCGTGCAGATGCTCGACCGCGGCCCAAGCGATGGAGAGCCCGTCGAAGGTCGCGGTGCCGCGTCCGATCTCGTCGAGAATGACCAGCGAGCGCAATCCCGCCTGATTGAGGATCGCTGCGGTCTCCACCATCTCCACCATGAAGGTCGAGCGCCCGCGCGCGAGATCATCGGCGGCGCCGACGCGCGAGAACAGCCGGTCGAGCGCGCCGATATGCGCCCGTGTCGCCGGAACGAAACTTCCCATCTGCGCGAGCACGGCGATGAGCGCGTTCTGCCGCAGATAGGTCGATTTGCCCGCCATGTTGGGCCCGGTGACGACGTAGATGCGGCCGGCGGCTTCGCCTGCGGGCGGGGTGAGATCGCAGTCGTTCGCCACGAACGGCGCGCCGTCCTGCGCGAGCGCCTGCTCGACCACCGGATGGCGTCCACCGCCGATATCAAAAGCAAGACTCGCATCGACCTGCGGCCGGACATAGTTGCGCTCGACGGCGCTCATCGCGAGCGCGGCCGCGACGTCGATCACGGCGAGCGCGCGGGCGGCGGCCTTGATCGCCTCGGCAGCGGCGACAATCTCGGCGCACAGTCGGTCGAAGCTTTCGAGCTCAAGGCCGAGCGCGCGGTCGGCCGCGCTTGCGATCTTCGCCTCCAGCTCGCTCAGTTCGGTTGTGGTGAAGCGCACTTGGCCTGCCGTCGTCTGGCGATGGATGAAGGTCGCATTGAGCGGCGCGCTCATCAGCTTGTCGCCATGCTGCGCGGTCACGTCGACGAAATAGCCGAGCACATTGTTGTGGCGGATCTTCAGGCTGCGGATTCCCGTCGCTTCGGCATAGCGGGCCTGCAGCGCGGCGATCACCCGGCGGGCTTCGTCGCGCAGCGCGCGCGTCTCGTCGAGCGCGGGGTCGTAGCCGGCGCGAACAAAGCCGCCGTCGCGCTTGAAGTAAGGCAGCTCGTCGGCAAGCGCCGCGTCGAGACTGGCGACGAGGGTCGCGTCCGGGCGCTGCAAGGCGGCGATCGCTTGCGCGATCTCGTCCGGGGCGTCGGCGGCGGCGGACAGTCGCTTGCCGAGCGCCGCGGCGGTCGCGAGTCCGTCGCGGATCGCGGCGAGGTCGCGCGGGCCGCCGCGTCCGAGCACGAGGCGGGAGAGCGCGCGCGCAAGGTCGGGCGCCGCGGCGAGGGCCTCGCGCGCCTCGCCGCGCAGCAGCGCATCGGAAACGAACCAGGCGACCGCATCGAGCCGATCGTTGATCGCCTGCGGATCGGTGAGCGGGGCGGCGAGGCGTTGCGCGAGCAGGCGCGAACCGGCCGCCGTCACCGTGCGGTCGATCGCGGCAATGAGCGAGCCGCGCCGCTCGCCGGACAGGGTGCGCATCAGTTCGAGATTGGCGCGCGTCGCCGCGTCGATAAGCAGCGTCGCGCCGGCCGCTTCCCGCGCCGGCGGCGACAGTGGCGGGCGCTTGCCGATCTGCGTGCGTTCCACATAGGTGACGCAGGCCGCCGCCGCGATGAGCTCAAGCCGCGAAAACGCGCCGAACGCCTCGGTGGTCGCCACGGCGAAATAGGACGCAAGCCGGCGCTCCGCACTCGCGCCGTCGAACACGTCGCGGGGCAACGGCGTGACGGCGGGAAGCGTGCGCAGATAGGGCGCAAGCTCGGGATCGCCATAGAGCGTATCGGAAACGATCACTTCGCCCGGCTCGATGCGGGCGATCTCGGCGGAAAGGCCGGCGCGGTCGCACTCGGTCAGGCGAAACTCGCCAGTCGATATGTCGAGGCAGGCGAGCGCGAACCGCCCGTCGTTATCGGCAGCGGAGGCTTTCGCGCGCGCGATGGCGACGAGATAGTTGTTGCGCTTGGCGTCGAGGAGCGAGTCTTCGGTGAGCGTGCCGGGGGTGACGAGACGCACGACGTCGCGGCGCACGACCGCCTTTGCTCCCCGCTTCTTCGCCTCCGCCGGGTCCTCCAATTGTTCGCAGACGGCGACGCGATGGCCGAGGGCGATCAGCCGGTGCAGATATTCGTCGGCGCGCTCGATCGGCACGCCGCACATCGGGATGTCCTGGCCGAGATGCTTGCCACGCTTGGTCAGCACGATGCCGAGCGCGCGGCTCGCGACCTCGGCGTCGTCGAAGAAGAGCTCGTAGAAATCGCCCATCCGGTAGAACAAGAGGCAGTCCGGATTGGCGGCCTTGATCTCGATATATTGCTCCATCATCGGCGTCGCGCGGCCGGCGTCGGCGCCAGATTTGCGCGGGCTCGCGTCCGGTGGCGCAGCGGCGTCGGCCGGTGCGGGCGTCTCGGGCGGGTCGGTGGGGCGCGCGGCATCCATCGCGCCGAAGGCTAGCAGATGGCGGGCGACGTTTCTAACGATCGCGACGACCGGATTTCGCTCATTCATCCTTCCCCGCGCAGCGGGGGAGGGGGCCTTTCATCGATGCCAGCCCCCACCACCATGCTACGCATGGTCCCCTCCCCCGTTTACGGGGGAGGATTATCGGGGCAGATCGGAGACTTTGCCGCAAAGGATGCCGTCACAAGACGAACGTCTTGCCCGTAATCCTCTCAAGATTTCGGAAACCGATGCGCTCGCGCTCGTCCTTGGTAAGGTCAAGCGAATTGAGGATGCGCAGCGTCTCGCGGATATAGCCCGTCCCCTTCTCCGGATCGAACGGACAGTCGGAGGCGAACACCACCCGGTCGTGCGGATAGAAAGCGAGCCCGCACACGGTCGCGGCGTCTGAGCCGAACACCGCCGTGTCGGCGTAGAAATCCTGCTTGAAATAATCGAGCGGCCGCTTGCTCAGGCTGCGCTTGAGCGCCTGATAGTCCTCGTCCGAGGTGCGCACGCCCAACTGGTCCCAACCGGGGCCGATGCGGCCTTCGAGCATCGGCACGATGCCGCCGAAATGATGCACGATCAGCTTCAGATTGGGATGGCGGTCGAGCGTCTTGGAGAAGACAAGCCGCGCCATGGCGGCCGCGGTCTCGTAGGACCAGCCGAACGCCCACCAGATTTCGTACAGCGATTTCGTCTCGGTAAGATAATCCGGATGATTGGCGCCGCGTGCGGGATGAATCCACACCGGCTTGCCCAGCCTTTCCATGGCGGCGAAGAACGGCGCAAATTCCGGGCGGTCGAGCGGCTTGCCGTTGATGTTGGTGTAGATCTGCACGCCGCAAGCGCCGAGCTCGCCGATTGCGCGCTCGGCCTCGCGGACCGAAGCTTCGGGATTGCCGAGCGCAACCTGTGCGACAAAGCCGGGAAACTCGGAGGGGTATTTCGCGATGATCTCAGCAAAGCCGTCATTGATCATGCGCGTCAGATCTTCGCTCCGGTCCGGGCCCACCATGCCCTCGATCGGCGGCTGGGAATAGGAGAGGATCTGCGCATAGTCCTTGAAATGTCCGACGACCTTCCGCCGCTCGTCGAGATCGACGATGCAGGGAATGTTGCGCACCCGCTTGCCGATATCTTTGTGGTCGCCCGCGACCAGTATGGTCTCGAAGAATTGCTTCGGGATAAAGTGGGTGTAGGCGTCGATAAACATAAGCAGTACTCCTTGTCTCCCTGCGGCTCTTAATGCGCGCCGGATGATTCTTACGGCGAGGCTGTTGTTGGCGCGGCGCGCGCCCGCATCGTCTCCCAGCCGAGCCAGACGGCGCCGTCGAACATTGTCGGCTGCGCCGGCAAAGCGATCGTTCGGTTAGTCGCGACAGATGACATTGATCAGCGCCTGCCTTTGATTGTTGAGGACGGCGTCGCGCGCCCGCGCCAATGCCACGGGAAGATCGGCCGGCCGCTCGACGCGCTCGGCGTGCGCGCCCTGGATTCCAGCGAGCGCATCGTAGGCCGGGCTCGGATCGAGTTCGGCGAGGCCGCGGCCGTCGTCTTCGCCCGCGGCGCCGTCCTTGAACATCGACAGCGTCGCCCGCCGCACCGCGCCATAACGGCTGTTATTGAAAATAACCGCGAGCACCGGCAGCGCATGCGCCTGCGCCACCCAATGAGCGACGGTGGGATTGCCGAAGAGATACGCGCCGTCCCCTAAGGTTGCGACGATCAGCTTGTCGGGTGCGGCGAGCTTGGCGCCGAGCGCCGCGCCGAAGCCCCAGCCTAGCCCGCCTGCCGGAACTCGTAGCGAAATAGGTTCCCGCTTGCTCGCGCGCACAATGATCGAGCATCAGTGGGTACTCGTTGAAAATGATGGCGTCGGCGCCCATCGTCTCGCCGATGACGCGGCTGCAATAAGCGGGCGAGATGCGATCGCCAGGAGTCGAGTCCTTGGTCAGTTGTGCGCGGCGCGCGCGCATGCGGGCGCTCAGCGTTTCGCGGCGCGCAGCGATTCGTGGCGCTGTCTTTGGTCGTTCGGCTTCGAGTGCGAGCGTCACGCTGTTCAGCACGGCGACGGCGTCCGCAGCGATGACGAGGTCGGCAGGAAAGCTGCGCATTGGATAGCGCGCGAATACCGGGTCCTCGCCGACATGCACGATGCGGCAGCAGCCGGGCGGACGCTGCAGGCTCGGAATCCAGGGGACGTCGGCTTCCAGCACGATCACCAGGTCGGCCTCCGATAACAGGCCGCCCAGTTCGGAGCCGAAATGCATGGGATGGCTCGAGCGCAGGCAGACCGTGCGCGCGCTGAGCGACGCCACGGGAATAGCGCAGCGTTCCGCCAGTTGCGCGAGCGGCTCAACGGCGGCGGCCGGCAGCGCGCTTGCAATGATCAGCGGGCGTTCGGCGGCTGCGATCCATTCGGCAAGCTGGGCAATCGCACGCGGATCCGGATAGGCCGGCGCCGCGATCGGGCGCGGCTCGGTCTGGCCGAGCGGCGCCGCCAGGGTCGCCGACAGGGGTTCACGCGGCAGCACCAAATAGGCGGGACCGCGCGGGCTGGTCATCGCCACTTCGTAGGCGCGGGCGACGACGTCGCCGATCTGCGCGGGCGTGCGCAGCTCGTAGTCCCATTTCACCAGCTCCCGCACCATGGAAGCCTGGTCGAACATTTCCTGCGCCCAGTGGATCGGCCGGCTGCGCGACCCGAAGCAGCCTTGCTCCGTGATCGGAGTGCGTCCGGCCGCGAGGATCACCGGCACGCGGTCGCGACTCAGATTGGCGAGGTTGTTGATGGCGTTGGCGGTGCCGACATTGACATGCACCATCACCGCTTGCGGGCGGCCGGTCATCAGATAGGCGCCATGCGCCATCGCGACCGCGAGGTTTTCGTGCGGCACCAGGATCGGGCGCGGCACTTTGGCGTTGGCTTTCTTGGCCCGGCTGAACGCTTCGATGATCGGCGGGAAGTCGGTTCCCGGATTGGCGAAGAAGAAATCGACGCCGTGATCGGCGAGCGCGCGCAGAAAAGCTTCGGCGGCAATCGGCGCGCGCTCGCTGTGCGGGGCCGGGTCAAGAGCCATCGAAAATTGCCGCGAGCGCGACGATCACAATCCGGTGCACTCTATCCTCCCTTGACCGCGCATTAAGGTTCGCGGTTCTTGCCAAGATTAGCTTGATCTTTTGCGCCTCGACAACTGCACGCCGGTGTGGCGGCGGCGGAAACCTGCAGCTCGCGAGGCATTATTCCGCAGCGAGCCGAAACTCCTTCTGCCGCTCGATCTCGGCGAGACAGGCCGTAAGGCCGTTACCGTCCGGATCGACCAGCGCCGCGGCGCGGGCGCTCGCGATCGCGTCGGCTCCCATCTCGGCGGGGATCTGCCCTGCCAAAATCGGACGGATCACGCGCGCCTCGATCAGGCCGAAATTGCTTCGGCCGCGCCTCAGCGTGTCGCCATAGCCCTTGAGAAGCCGCGCGCATTCCACGACTTCGAACGCGAGCGCCGCCGAATGCCTCGCCGCTTCGGCGACGAGCGCAAGCCAATCCTCGATCGCCCGTTGTTCCGCCTGATAGCGATACGTCCAGGGCCGGAACGCCCGCAGCTTCGCGAGGCCCCACAGCCGCAAATATCCGGTAATTGAGGTGGTCTCCAGCTCCATGGTGAAATGCAGATCGCGCAACCATTGGCGGTTCTCGGCGGCGGTGAGCAGGCGACGCGCGAACGGGACGGGAAGAATCTGGCATATTTCGTCGAGCCCGGGTTTCAGGAACTCGACGATCCGCAAGCGTTCGCCGGCTTTTGCTCCCATCTCCCGTTCGATGCGTCCGATGCGCTCGGGCGCGATTTTCGCAGCAGCGACCCGGATGACGTCCTCATAGGACATGCGCACGGCGAGATGGCGTGCGGTCTCGCCCAGAAGCCGGCCGCCGGCGCGCGACGCCTTGTCGGCTTCCGCGATGGCCTTTAGCCGTTGGAGATAGAGCTTTGCGTAGGCCCGGTTCTGATAGCGGTAGAGGCGACGCACGCCTTCGATCGCAATCGCGGCTGCCTCCGGCGGAAACGACTGCGTGATCGCGCCTTCGAGCGAGCGCAGCCGGCGCTCACCGCCATGGGTCCGCTTATCCGGCTCGGCCGTGAGAGAGATCGCCGACGCCCGCGTCGCCGCGCGCAGCCCCGCCTCGAAGCCGCGGATATTCGCTTCGGCTGCCTTGCCCTCGGCACGGATGGCCGCGACGAGCGCGTCTTGCGCAAGCGGAAGATGGCGCGAAGCCGCGAGCGCGCCCAGCATCACCGCGCTGATCATCGTGCCGGCCTCTCGGGCGGCCGCCTCCATGTCGAAGATCAGCGCGGCCTGCGCATTCTGCGTGATCGCATCGATGAGGCGCGCGGGATCATGGCGGCCGTCGGCCATCGCCATCTTTTCGGCGATGGCGTAATGGCGATGGCTGGACGCGATCACCATCGTGCGGTCGGCGGTGACGAACCCGTTGGTGACCGCGCGCGCCGCCTCCAACAGCTCGCTCGCCAGCACGATATCGACGTCGCCTGCGCCCGGCGTGAGCGCGAATACCGGCTGTCGCCCGTTCAACTCGGCCCAGGGCACCGGCAGAATTTCGATATAATAAGTCGTTGCGCCGGTCCGCTGGGCGACGCCGGGAATCGACGTGCTCTGCACGGGAAGGCCCAAGCTCGACGCGGCGGAGACGATCCAATGCGTCAGCACGCCGCCGCCTTCGCCGCCGAGCGCAGCGATCAGCAACGTCAGCGGGCGTGACGGCGCGGTCATATCGCTCCTGCTCGAATGGGTCCGCCGAACAGGCGAATAACGCCACGCGCGAGACCGTGGCGCATCCGGTCCCAGCGGGTGGGGTTGCGCACCAGCTCGACCCGATAGAACGAGGGGCACAGCACGGCCGCATGCGCGACTTCGCCGCATAGCCCGCAGCCGACGCAGCTTTCGACCACGGTCGCGACCGGATCGGTGCGCAGCGGATCGGGATTGGGCTTCACCGTCAGCGAGGGGCAGCCGGACAGGCGGATGCAGGAGTGATCGCCGGTGCAGATGTCGTCATCGACGCCAAAGCGGGTGCGCACGACGCGCTCGCCGCGTTCCAGCTTTAGCACGTCTTCCGCGCGCACGCGGCGTTGGCGCACGAGCTGGCACTCGCCGTCGGCGATGATGACTTTCAGGCCGCGTTCGGCGGACAGCATCGCCTCTTTCAGGGTGGCGGCCATTTTGGCGACGCTATAGCTGCGCACCGTGCGCAGCCATTTGACCCCGAGCGCCCGCAGCGTCTTCTCGATGCTCATGCCGGGCGCCGAGCCGTCGCGGCTCGCCGGGCTCGACGGCATGAATTGCTGCCCCGTCGCCGAGGTGTAGCCGTTCTGCATGATCAGCAGCACGCCGTCGCCCTTGTTGAACAGATTGCTCGCGACGCCGCTGACGAGGCCGTTATGCCAGAACCCGCCGTCGCCCATGATGGCGATCGGCCGCGTATCGAGGTTCGGCGCCACCGCCGCCGCGCTCGCAGAGACTCATCCCATAGCCGAGAATCGAGTTGCCAAGATTGAACGGCGGCATGGTCGCAAACGAATGACAGCCGATGTCGGCGCTGATATGCGTCCGCCCCACCTCGCGCTCGGCAAGCTTGATCGCGGCAAAGACGGGGCGTTCCGGGCAGCCGGTGCAGAAGGCGGGCGGGCGCGTCGGCAAATCAGGGATCGCGGCGGCGGCCGCCTTCTGCTTGTGTGCCAGCGCCGCCTGTGCGCGCGCGGCGATCGGCTCGATAGCGACGGTTTGAGGCCCCGCCTCGCGCAGAAAGGCGGTAAGGCCCTTAAGCACGACATCGGAGGTGTATTCCCCGGTCTTCGGCAGCGGCCCCTTGCCGAATACGCGGGTATTGAGGTCGGCGCGCCGCAGTTCGACGGTCACCGCCTGCTCGATATAGTCGGGATAGCCTTCCTCGACCACGAGCACCGCCCGCTTGCCGGCGCAGAAGCCGCGCAATTCCTCCGGCGCGAGCGGATAGGCGACATTGAGCACATAGATCGGAATGCGGGAACGGCCGAACAGATCGGCGAGGCCAAGGCGCGACAGCGCCCGCAGGACGCTGTTCGCAAGCCCGCCGAGCACGATGATGCCGATGTCGTCGATCTCGCCCCGAATGATCTCGTTAAGCTGGTTGGCGACGATGAAGGCTTGCGCCGCCGGAAGCCGCTCCTCGACCTTCAGCCGTTCCTGCGTAAACACGACCGGCGGGTGCGAGAGCTTGGCGTAGTCGAACCGGGCTGGCTCCGCGATGCGCGCAAGCCCGGAGTATTGACCCGGCCGGTTGGCCTTGGCCTCGAACCGGCCGGTGACGTGGCAGGCGCGGATACGTAGCTCCAGCATTACTGGGGCATGGCTCGCCTCCGACAGCTCAAAGCCCTTCTCCACGCAGCGCACAATCGTGGGCAGGTCCGGCTTCGGATCGATCAGCCACATCGACGATTTCATGGCGAAGGCGTGGGACCGCTCTTGAATGATGCTCGCGCCCTCGCCGTAATCCTCGCCGAGAATGATCAGGGCGCCGCCGATCACCCCCGGCGAGGCCAGATTGGACAGGGCGTCGGCCGCGACATTCGTGCCGACGATCGACTTCCAGGTGACCGCGCCGCGCAGCGGATAATTGATCGAAGCGCCCAACATGGCGGCGGCCGAGGCCTCGTTGGTGCAGGTCTCGACATGTACGCCCAGCTCGGCGAGCAGGTCCTGGGCCTCGACCATGACGTCGATCAGATGCGAGACCGGCGCGCCCTGGTAGCCGCCGACATAGCTCACGCCCGATTGCAGCAGCGCCTTGGTGACGGCGAGGATGCCTTCCCCGTGGAAGGTCTCGCCCGCCCCGAGCCGCAACGCCTGGACTTCCTGTTTGAACGATCGCTCCATGGCGGTCCTGACGGTTGGCGCTCCAACGACTTACATACGCGATGGCAGCCATAACGCAAGGATGGGAAAGGCGATCAGGATCGCAAGCCGCACAATATCGGTGACGATGAACGGCAGCACGCCGGAGAATATCGTGGAAATTTTTACATCGCCGATGACGCTTTTGATAACGAAAATATTCATGCCGACCGGCGGACTGATCAGTCCGAGCTCGACCGTCATCACGATGATGACCCCGAACCAGATGGGATCAAAGCCGAGTTCCTTGATCACGGGGAGGATGATCGGCACAGTAAGGATGATCATGGCGAGCGCATCCATGATGCATCCGAGCACGAGATACATGAACATGATTACCACCAGGACGCCGTAGCGGCCAATTCCCAGCCCGGTGAGGAGGGCGGTGATCTTCTGCGGCGTCTGGGTGATGGTGAGGAAATAGCCGAACAGCAGCGCCCCGATCAGGATGGTGAACACCGCGGCGGTGACGCGGGTGGTGTCAAGGAGCGAGCGGCGGATGTCCTGACGCGACAGCCGGCCGCGCACGACGCCGAGGATGAAGGCGCCGACGGCGCCCATGCCGGCGGCTTCCGTCGCCGTGAAGGCGCCGCCATAGATGCCGCCGATGACGAAGGCGAACAGCAGTAGCGTCGACCAGATTTCGCGTATGCTCGTGACCCGTTCCGCCCATGAGGTGTGCTTGCCCGGGGGCAGATAGTCCGGGCGCAGCCTGCCCATCAGGGTGACGGTGCCCATATACATCAGCATTGCGAGAATGCCGGGCACGATCCCGGCGATGAATAGCTTGCCGATGTCCTGCTCGGTGATCAGTCCGTAGATCGCGAACACGGTCGAAGGGGGGATCATGATGCCGAGGGTGCCGCCGGCAGCGATCACGCCGGTCGAGAATGATTCCCGATAGCCGTAGCGGCGCATCTCCGGGTAAGCGACCCGCGAGAATGTCGCCGCAGTCGCCACCGAGGAGCCGCAGATCGCGGAAAACCCGCCGCAGGCGGCGATCGTCGCGATACCGAGGCCGCCGCGCAGATGGCCGAGAAAGGCATTGCCGGCGCGAAACAATTCGCTGCTCATGCCCGAGGTGGTCGCGAACGATCCCATCAGCAGGAACAGCGGCACCACGGCAAAATTAAAGTCGGTCACGGTGCGCATCGAGGTGTGGCCGACGATCTTTAGCGCCGGCCCGCCGCCGGCGAGATAGGCAAATCCGCTGACGCCGACGAGGCCCATGGCCATGCCGATGGGCACGCGCAACAGCATCAGTGCGAACAGAGCGACAAATCCGATGATCGCAGTGACGTCGCCGCTCATCCTGCCGCTCACTCAACCGGCTTGATCTGATATTGCGGCATCAGGTCCGGACGGAAGATCAGCCGATAGGTGCGTACCGCGATCAGGAGCACGGCCGCGACGACGCCGAGCCAGGCGACGGCGAAGAACGGCCAGGTCGGGATGCGTAGATCAAAGGTCGAGATGTTGGCCTCGTAGGTGCTGAGCACCTTGTCGAACAGCGCATAGGTCAGCACCGCCATCACAAGCAGCAGGATTAGGGTCGCGAAAATGTCGATGTAGCGTTGCGCGCGCGGCCCAACATTGGCCCAGAGGAGGTCGACGGTGATGTGGGTGCCGCGATACGAGGTCGCGGCGATGCCCCAGAAAATCAGGATACCGAGCAGCAGCGTGCCGAAATCGTAGCCGTCGGGGATTGAGGTCGAGAAGAAGTAGCGCAGCAGCACCGAGACGAAGACGTCAGCGGCGACGATGCCGACAAAGGCCGCAGCGATTAGCTCAATGCCATCGATGAAGCGATCCATGTAGGTTTGAAACATGGCGCCAATCCAGCCAACGATGAGTCATGATGCACATCGGGGTGGCCGGCCCTCATACTGAAGGGGCCGGCCCGAGGAAAGTACGCGCGCCGCACACGCTCCGGCGCGCGCCCGCCGCTTCAATACGCCGCGTTGCGCTTGGCAAGCTCGTCCTTGAGCTCCGCCAGTGCCTTGTCCGGGTCGACGCCGGTCTTGCGCACGTTGTCTGCCCAGGTCTTTTGCAGCGGCTCGGCCGCTTTTCGCCATTTCGCGAGCTGCTCGGCGGAGATCGGATAGACCTCGTGGCCGGGCTCGGCCTTCAGCTTGGCGATTCCGGCATGCTCGAAATCGGCCCAGGGGCCGGCCACCTTGCCGGCCCATTCATTGGTGCAGTGTTCGTCGATCACCTTTTTCTGCGCCGGCGACATTTGATTGTATTTGTCCTTGTTGAAGACGAAGGCAAAGGTGGTCACATAGAGCGGCACGTCCATGTGATATTTCACCACCTTGTCGATGCCGAACAACGGGATCGAGCCCCACGGGAAGGTCACCGCGTCGGCGACGCCTTTCTCGAGCACGTCGCGCACCTCCGGCGCACCTGCCCGGACATTGGTGCCGCCGAGCTGGGTGACGAAGGTCGCGATGGTCGCGTGCGCCGGTCGAATCTTCATGCCCTTGATGTCCTCCGGCACCATGATCTTCTTGGTGCGTGAGTGGAACGTGCCGGGGTCATGGACGAAGGCGAGGCAGAACTTGACGTCTTTCATCTCCTTGTCGGCATATTTGCGATACCAGGCATCGAAAGCCAGGGAGCCGCCTTTTGCATCCTTCATCAGGAATGGGAGTTCGCCGGCGCCGATGATCGGGAAACGACCCGGCTGATAGCCTGGGTTGATGTAGGTGAGGTCGGCAATGCCGTCGCGCGCCATGTCGTAATGGTCGAACGCCTTGCCGAGCTGCTGCGACGGATAGACCTTGGATTTGATGGTGCCGCCCGAGGCCTTTTCGACCGAGGCGCCCCAGTCCTCGAGCGCCTTCTGCAACGGATGCGACGGCGGCACCCAATGGGAGAGTTTCAGTTCGAAGGTCTGGTCCTCTGCGCGCGCGCTTGGCGCGATCGCAGCCAGTAAAGCCAGCCCTGCCGCGGTCGCAAGTGCGATCATGCGGACATTTTTAAGTCGCGATTGCATTGGCGCCTCCCTAAGGTATCGTATTGCCGATCCGCGTTTGCCAAACAGGATCGGGATTTTCCGCAATTCAGCCTCAAAAGGGAGGGCTTGTAAAGCGGAAGGTTGGCATTAAAACTTTTTTCCGGCGCGCGAATCGGGGCGACCGAACCCGCGTGCGCACCGAGCTTGCAGCGCGTCATGCTAGTTCAAACCAATGGAGATTGCAGTGCCTCGAAAGCCGAAACCGGTTAAACGACCCGCGCAGGCCACGAACGCGATCGACTATGGCCCGCTGGAGAACTGGGTCGGCTTCCGCCTGCGGATGGCGCAATCCGCCTCGTTCCAGGCCTTCGCCCGGCTGACGCACGACGTAAAGATAAGGCCGGGCCGGTTTGCGACCTTGATGCTGATCGGCCGCAACCCGGGCATCAGCCAAACCGCGCTCAGCCAGGCCAACGGCCGGGACAAGTCGACGCTGACCCCCGTTCTCAACGATCTGGTGAAGCGGGGGCTCGTTCGCCGCACGCGGACGCCGGACGACCGCCGCACCTATCAGCTCGCCTTGACCGCGGCGGGCCAACGCATGCTCAAGCAGCTCGCCGCCTGCGCCGTGGTCCACGACCGCAATCTCGACCGCATCATCGGCCGCCACGACCGCGCGCATTTCCTGTCCATATTGCGGCGGATCGAAGCGGAGCTGTTGGGCGATCGCGCAAACGGAAGGCCCTCGGCGCGCCGCTGAGCGGAGCGCGCGGACCGAGAGGACGCAAGGGGCGCGTCCGGGGCTAACCGCGCAGACGTGCAATCACCTCGGCCGGGATCGGTTTCGACTTCAGCTTGTCCGGATTGTTGGGATCGCGCCCCGCCCAGACCCGCGTCTCGAATCCTTCGACCGCGAGTTCCTCGTGCCGCAGCAGGCGATGGACGATATTGAAGCTCGACCGCTTGATCTCGGCCACGGTCGTCTCGATCACCGTCACGTCGCCGAACCGGCTCGCCTCGAAGAAGCGCGCCCGCGTATCGACCATTGGATAGCCGACAATGTCATAGGCGCGCAAAAACTCGAACTTGGTCATGCCGAGGGCGCGTTCGAACAGAGCCGTGGTGCTGGTGTCGAACATGGCGAAATAGCGCGGATAAAAGACGATCCCCGCGGGATCGCAATCGCCCCATTCGATGCGCACCGTCCGGCGGTTGGTCAGCATGCCCTTTTTTCGTGCCGGCCAGCGCGTGCCGTCACCGGACTGATCGGTCTCGACCCAGGGAGGAGCGTCGTACATCGAAGCGGGTTTCCGTACAGGCTGCATGGCGGCTGACGGCGCAGGCGCCGGCGGGTCCGCATATGCGAATGGCGGCCCGGATCATCGCCCGAGGTGAATGGCACTGGCAAGACGAGCGGGTCAAGCGCAGTTCGGCGGCAGAGGAGAGCGTCGGCATCGACGCACCGCCTGACGCGGCTCGCGGGGTTGCCATGCTGACGCGGTTTCCGTCGGGCCAGAAACTATCTAAAACGGCTCAGGCCCAAGACGATTAGGCCTCCAGTTTCTCCGCAGGATCGTTCCGAATGTCAGAGTTCATGTCCCTTGCCGACGCGGTCGCCGCCACGGTCGCCGACGGCGACACCGTGGCGATGGAGGGGTTCACCCATCTGATTCCGTTCGCCGCCGCCCATGAGATCATCCGCCAGGGCCGCCAGCGGCTGACGCTTGTGCGCATGACCCCGGACATCATTTACGATCAGTTGATCGGCATGGGCTGCGCCGAAAAGCTCATCTTTTCCTGGGGCGGCAATCCGGGCGTCGGTTCGCTCTACCGCTTTCGTGATGCAGTTGAGAACGGGTGGCCGTGTCCCCTCGCGCTCGAAGAGCACGCCCATGCCGCGATGGCCAACGCTTACGCGGCCGGTGCAGCGGGATTGCCCTTCGCCGTATTGCGCGGCTATCTCGGCACCGATCTGCCGAAGGTCAATCCGAATATCCGCACCGTTACCTGTCCGTTCACGGGCGAGACGCTTGCCGCGGTTCCCGCGCTGCGGCCGGATGCGGCAATCATCCATGCGCTCAAGGCCGATCGCGCCGGCAATGTGATGATCGAAGGCATTCTCGGCGTGCAGAAGGAGGCGGTGCTGGCGGCCAAACGGGCGCTCGTTACGGTAGAGGAGATCGTCGAGGACTTCGGGCCGCGCAGCCCGAATACGGTCATCCTGCCGTCGTGGACGGTGACCGCGGTGGCGCATGTGCCGGGCGGCGCGCATCCGTCCTATGCCAGCGGATATTACAGGCGCGACAATGCCTTCTATCTCGGATGGGACGACATCGCGCGCGACCGCGACGGTTTCTTCGCCTGGATGAAGACGAATGTGCTGGAGAAGGGTCCGGACGCCTTCGCCGCCCAGCGGCGCCGGCTGACCGCAACCGCGTGAGGAACGATCATGGCGCTCGCTTACACCGCCACTGAAATGATGACGGCCGCCGCCGCCCGCGCGCTCAAGTCGAGCGACGCCTGCTTTGTCGGCATCGACCTGCCGTCGGCGGCGTGCAATCTCGCCCGGCTCACGCACGCACCGGGAATCAAGCTGATCTACGAGTTGGGGACGATCGAAACCAAGCCGAATGTGCTGCCGCTCTCCATCGGCGACGGCGAATTGTGCGAGACGGCGCTGACCACCGTGTCGGTGCCGGAAATGTTCCGGTACTGGCTGCAGGGCGGCCGGATCACCGTCGGGTTTCTCGGCGGCGCCCAGATCGACCGCTTCGCCAACCTGAACACCATCGTGATCGGTGACTATGACAAGCCGAAGGTGCGGCTGCCGGGGTCGGGCGGGGCCCCCGAGATCGCCAATTGCTGCGGCGAAATCTTCATCACGATGCGGCAGAGCAAACGCAGCTTCGTCGACAAGCTCGACTTCATCACCTCGCTCGGACACGGGGAGGGCGGCGATCACCGCGCCCGGCTCGGGCTCAAGACCAAGGGCCCGACCAAACTCATCACCGATTTATGCGTGTTCGAGCCGGACCCTGAAAGCCGCGAGATGACCGTCGTCTCGATCCATCCCGGGATTACGGTGGACCAAATCAAGGCGAACACCAGTTGGGCGGTGCGTTTTGCGCCGACGCTCATGGAGACGCCGCCGCCTTCCGCCCACGAACTCGAGGTGCTCCGCGACCTGCATGCCCGCACCAAGCGCGCCCATGCAGGCGTGACTTAGAACCTTGCCCGGCCATCGGAACCGGCTTGCTGCAGGCCCAGGCGGGCCTGGTTTTTCCCATATTGTATACGCGATCGCCCTTAGCGGCCGGAATTTGCGCTAATAGGACTTGACATTTTCGATTCCTGGGCCTTTTTGTATACAAAACGTATACAGAGGATCGCCCGATGGCTAATTTTCCGCTAAATGCCTGGTATGCCGTCGCCTGGGACGTCGAGGCCACCCATGCGCTTGTCCCCCGGACTGTCTGCAACCAGCGGATCGTGCTCTACCGCAAAACTGACGGGTCCGTGGCGGCGCTGGCGGACGCCTGCTGGCACCGCCTTGTGCCGCTATCGCGTGGCCGCCTGCAAGGGCGATGAGGTCGTGTGCGGCTATCACGGCCTGGTCTTCAACGCCCAGGGCCGCTGCACCCACATGCCGTCGCAGGAGACGATCAATCCGTCGGCTTGCGTGCGCGCCTATCCCGTCGTCGAGCGGCACCGTTTCGTGTGGGTCTGGCCCGGCGATCCCGCGCTCGCCGATCCTGCCAAAGTCCCCGACCTGCATTGGAACAAGGACCCCGCGTGGGCGGGCGACGGCGGCATCATCCTCGTCAACTGCGATTATCGACTGGTCGTCGACAATCTGATGGACCTGACCCACGAGACCTTCGTGCACAGCGGCTCGATCGGCAACAACGCGGTTGCGGAGGCGCCGTTCGAGACGACCCATGGCGACCGCACGGCGACGGTCACCCGCTGGATGAGGAATATCGAGCCGCCGCCGTTCTGGCGGGCGCAACTCGGCAAGTCGGGCAATGTCGACCGCTGGCAGATTATTCGTTTCGAGGCGCCCTGTACGATCGCGATCGATGTTGGCGTCGCCCCAACTGGAACCGGCGCGCCCGAAGGCGACCGCTCGCACGGCGTCAACGGCATGGTGATCAACACGATCACGCCGGAAACCGACAAAACCTGCCGGTATTTCTGGGCGTTTGCGCGAAACTACCGGCTCGGCGACCAGGCGCTCACCACCCAGCTGCGCGACGGCGTGGCCTCCATCTTCCGCGAGGATGAAGCGATCCTCGAAGCGCAGCAGAAGGCGATCGAGGAGAATCCGGGGCGCATTTTCTACAATCTGAATATCGACAGCGGCTCGATGTGGGCGCGGCGCCTGATCGACCGCATGATCGCGGCGGAGCCGGGCGGCGCGCCGGCCTTGCAGGCGGCGGAGTAGGGCCGTGGCGGAGCCGGCCTTGAAGGCGGACGAGCGGAGCGGATCGCAGACGCTTCGCGCCCAGCTCGCGCTGCGCGACCTCGTGCTGTCCGGTCAGATCAAGCCGGGCGAGCGCCTTTCCGAGCTTGCGATCGTCGAACGGATCGGCGTGTCGCGCACGCCGGTTCGCGCGGCGCTGATGATGCTTGCCGAGGAAGGACTGGTGGAAGCCGTTCCGTCCGGCGGGTTCGCGGTGCGGGCGTTCAGCGACGGCGAGGTGCTGGAGGCGATCGAGATTCGCGGCACCGTCGAGGGCCTTGCGGTGCGGCTCGCGGCCGAGCGGGGCGTGCCTTCGACGGCGCTGACCCCGCTCCGCGATCTCCTGTCCCGGCTCGATGCCGTGGTGGCGGCGGCTCCGCACGAGCCGGCGGCGTTCGAGGATTACGTCGATCTCAACGCCCGCTTCCATCGAGAGATCGTTGCGCTCGCCGAAAGCCGCTTGGTCGAACGGCAGCTCGAGCGCGTGATGACGCTCCCCTTCGCCTCGCCGAGCGCATTCGTGATGGCGCAGTCGCAGATGCCCGAAGCGCTGCAGATTCTTCTGATCGCTCAGGATCAGCATCACTGCATCGTCGAGGCGATCGCAAGCCGCGAGGGCGCGCGCGCGGAAGCGGTGATGCGCGAGCATTCCCGGCTCGCCGGCCGCAATCTTGCGCTTGCCCTGCGATCGAAGCGCACGTTCGACCTCGTGCCGGGCTCGGCGCTTATCCGGCTGCGCGGAAGCTAGGCCATCGCGGCGCGCAGGGTCCGGTTCCCTGCAGAAAACGCGATGCTGGAAACGCGATGGTGGAAAACAACGGAGCGCGTTCGGTTCTGCCGGAACGACGCTCGCCCTTGGAGATCATTATGCGATATGCCCTCACCTGGACTGACGCCGTCGTCCGCGCCGTGCGCGACGTCACGCCGACCGTGCGCAGCTTCGAAATTGCGGCGGCAGCCGGCGGCGCGCTGCCGTTCAACCCGGGCGCGCATATCGACGTCAGGGTGCTGGTCAACGGGCTGCCGGAGATCCGCTCTTACTCCCTCGTCGGCGAGCCGCAGTCGGATTGTTATCGGATCGCGGTGAAGCGACGCGCAGAATCCACGGGCGGCTCCGCCTATATGTGGACCTTGCAACCCGGGGCGCGACTGTCGATCACCGAGCCCTTGACCTCCTTTTCGATCGATTACGACCGCCCGGAATTCCTCCTCGTGGCGGGCGGGATCGGAATCACGCCCATTGTCGGCATGGCGACGCTGCTGCAGCGCCGCGGCGCGCGCGTGCGGCTCCTTTATGCGGCGCATTCACGCGACGAGCTTGCCTTCGAAGGCGAATTGCGGGCGGAACTCGGCGACCGGCTGGAGACCTTCGTCTCCGCCGAAGGGCGGCGCATCGACTTCGCCGCTGCGTTTGCCGGGCTCGCGCCGGGCGCGCTCTGCGCGCTGTGCGGGCCGATGCGAATGCTCGACGAAGCGCGCCGCCTGTGGTCGCAAGCCGGCCGTCCCAACGCCGACCTGCGGTGGGAAACCTTCGGCTCGTCCGGCGCTTTCGCCGCCGAGGATTTCAAGGTCGCCATTCCGCGTCACGGCGTAGAAATCGTCGTGCCGCGCAACCGCTCGCTTCTCGATGCGCTCGGCGACGCCGAGATCGAAGTGATGTCGGACTGCCGCAAGGGCGAGTGCGGCCTGTGCACCGTGACGGTGGTGTCGTTCGATGGCCGAATTGACCATCGCGATGTCTTTCTCAGCGAGGCGCAGAAAAAAGAGAACCACAAGTTATGTGCATGCGTGTCACGCGCCGTCGGCACCGTTGTCCTCGATACCGATTATCGGCCCGATGCGATCTGACAATTTTTCCCATTCGGTGCGAGATGGGTGACCTGCCGCGTCGATTTCAGCCAGAATCGCGCGTTGCGCGCCTTTCATTTTGATCAGCAATGGCTTGATCCCGCGCGTGATTACCGGCACTGATCTATTTTAAAATAGCAACGGACCGGGAGAGAACCGCCGATGCCTCACGCTTTCATTTGCGAGGGGGTGCGTACGCCCATCGGCCGCTATGCCGGCGCGCTCGCCAAGGTGCGCGTCGACGATCTCGCCGCGATTCCGCTGAAGGCGCTCATTGCCCGTCATCCCACGGTCGACTGGTCGCAGCTCGACGAAGTGTATCTCGGCTGCGCCAACCAGGCGGGCGAAGACAACCGCAATGTCGCGCGGATGACGGTACTGCTCGCGGGTCTCCCCGATACCGTTCCCGGCATTACCGTCAACCGGCTCTGCGCATCCGGGCTTAACGCCGTCGGTGAGGCGGCGCGTGCGATCAAAGCCGGCGAGATCGATTTCGCCATTGCCGGCGGTGTTGAATCAATGACACGGGCGCCCTTTGTCATGGGCAAAGCGGCGGAAGCGTTCCAGCGGGCGAACGAGGTGTTCGACACCACGATCGGCTGGCGCTTCGTCAATCCCGTCATCAAGGCTCAATACGGCATCGACTCAATGCCGGAAACGGCCGAGAACGTCGCCGAGGAATTTCAGATCGCGCGCAAGGACCAGGACGCCTACGCGCTCCGCTCGCAGCAGCGCGCCGGCAAGGCGATCGCTTCCGGCTTCTTCGCTGCGGAGATCGTGCCGGTCGAGGCGCCCGGCGGCAAAGCCGGCCCGATCCGGGTCGACAAGGACGAGCATCCGCGCCCCGACACGACGCTCGACCAGCTCGCCAAGCTGAAGACGCCGTTCCGCAACCCCGGCACGGTGACCGCGGGCAACGCCTCTGGCGTCAATGACGGCGCCGCCGCGATGATCGTCGCCTCGGAGCAGGCGGTGAATCGGCTCGGGCTGACGCCGCGCGCGCGCATTCTCGGCATCGCATCCGCCGGTGTGCCGCCGCGCATCATGGGGATCGGCCCGGTCCCTGCGACGCGCAAGCTGATGGAGCGGCTGAAACTTCGGATCAGCGATTTCGACGTGATCGAGCTGAACGAGGCATTCGCCGCGCAGTCGCTTGCCTGCCTCCGCCAGCTCGGCTTGGCCGACGACGCCGAGCACGTGAACCCGAACGGCGGCGCCATCGCGCTTGGTCATCCGCTCGGCATGTCGGGGGCGCGGCTCGCGCTCACGACGGCGCATGCGCTCGAACAGCGATCGGGCCGGCTCGGCCTCGCCACCATGTGCGTCGGGGTGGGACAAGGGGTCTCACTCGCGCTGGAGCGCGCATGAGCGCAAGATTGTTTGTAATCCGACCACACGAAAGGGCTGACACCGATGCCGAAAAAGGTTTAAGCTTGAAAGAACTAACAATTAACCACACGACCCAGGGATCGCAATGACGTTCTTCTTCCCAACGGAAAGCCTCCGGGCTTTCCCTCCGCGCCTTTATCCTGATTACAAGAGCACGGTGAAGCGCTCGCCGACCAAGCCGCTCATCATTATTCCCCATACGCTGAGCGAGCTGACCGGGCCAGTCTACGGCCAGGATGCGGTGCAGCCCGGCGACGAGGATCTGACCCAACAACATGCGGGCGAGCCGATCGGCGAGCGGATCATCGTGCACGGGCGCGTGCTCGACGAGGACGGCCGGCCGGTTCCCAACACGCTTGTCGAAATCTGGCAGGCGAATGCGTGCGGGCGCTACATTCACATCGTCGATCAACATCCCGCGCCGCTCGATCCGAACTTCACCGGCGCCGGCCGCGCCAAGACCGACGAGACCGGCTACTACAAATTCATCACGGTGAAACCCGGCCCCTATCCCTGGGGCAATCACTACAATGCCTGGCGTCCATGCCACATCCATTTCTCGCTGTTCGGGCACGCCTTCATTTCTCGTCTGGTCACCCAGATGTATTTCCCGGGCGACCCGCTGTTTCCATTCGATCCGATCTTCAACTCGGTCGCCGACGAGCGAGCGCGCGATCGCATGATCTCGAGCTTCGATCTCGAAGCCACGATCCCGGAATGGGCGCTGGCCTTCCGCTTCGACATCGTGCTGCGCGGGCGCAATCAGACACCGATGGAGTCGTAAATGGCCGAGATCACGCCTTCGCAGACGGTGGGGCCGTATTTCGCCTACGGGCTGACTCCCAGGGGAAAATACGATTGGAAGGATACGTTCGGCACCGACCTCGTGACTCCGGACGCGTCCGGCGAGCGCATCCGCATCGAGGGTCGGGTGTTGGACGGCGACGGTCTTCCCATCAACGACTGCATGATCGAGATATGGCAGGCTGACGCCCAGGGCCGTTACGCAAGCCCCGCCGATCCGCGGCGGCCCAACGCGGCGTTCCGGGGCTTCGGCCGCGCCGGGACCGACGCCGAGGGGCGCTACGGTTTCGACACCATCAAGCCGGGGCCGGTGCCCGGCCTTGAGGGAAACATGCAGGCGCCGCACGTCGTGCTCGCCGTGTTCGCGCGCGGCATGCTGAGACAGAGCTACACGCGCATCTATTTCGCCGACGAAGCCGCCAATGCCGACGATGCGATTCTGACGCTGGTGCCGCCCGAGCGGCGCGCGACGCTCGTCGCCCCCAAGACGATGGCGCAGGGACGCGCGATCTATACTTTCGACATCCGCATGCAGGGCGAAGCGGAAACGGTTTTCTTCGAGGTTTGATCGAGAGGTTGACGCAGCAAGGATTACGATTCGTTACAGAATGCTAAGGTTATCGGTTCGTTACAGAATGCTAAGGTCGGTTCGACAGGTGAGTATGGCAATGAAGCAATGAGGGGGATTTCGCCCCGCTCGGATGAAGCAAGAGTAAAGTCAACGGGAGGAAAGGAACAGCAATGTATCGCAAACTTGCACTTAGCATCGCCGCAGCCGCGCTCGGCGCCATCGCCGCCTGGCCCGCCTGGGCCGAGGGCGTAGTGAAAGTCGGCGTGCTGGAGGCGATGACCGGCCAGCAACAATCGACCGGCGTGCAGACTCTCGCCGCCATGAAGCTCTATATGCAGCAGCACGGCGATACCGTCGCCGGCAAGAAGATCGAGCTGATCGTCAAGGACGACGGCGCGGTCATGGAGAACACCAAGCGTCTCGCCCAGGAATTGATCGTTCGCGACAAGGTAAGCTTCCTGGTCGGGTTCGCCATCACCCCGACCGCGCTCGCCGTCGCTCCGCTCGCGACCCAAGCCAAAGTTCCGATGATCGTCGCCAATGCCGGGACCTCGATCATTACGACGAAGTCGCCCTACATTGCACGCACGAGCTTCACGCTGCCGCAGTCCTCGACGATCATCGCCGACTGGGCGCTGAAGAACGGCATTAAGAAGGTGGTGAGCATCGTGTCTGACTACGCGCCAGGCCGCGATGCCGAGAAGTACTTCGTTGACACCTTCAAAAAGGGTGGCGGACAGGTGCTCGAAACGCTGCGCGTGCCGCTTGCGTCGCCGGACTTCGCACCGTTCCTGCAGCGTGCCCGCGACGCCAATCCGGACGCCGTTTATATTTTCGTTCCGTCCGGCCAAGGCGCGACTTTCGTCAAGCAGTTCCTCGAGCGCGGTCTTGACAAGGCCGGCATCAAGTTGATCGGTCCCGGCGACGTGACCGACGACGACCAGCTCAACGGCATGGGCGATCAGGTGATCGGCACGGTGACGGCGCATCTCTATTCGGCCGACCATGACTCCAAGCTGAACAAGGAGTTCGTCGCGGCCTTCAAGAAGGCCAATAACGGCATGCGGCCGAACTTCATGGCGGTCGGCGGCTATGATGCCATGGCCCTCATCTATGCGGCGCTGAAGAAGACCAACGGCGACACCAATGGCGCCAAGCTGATGGCCGCCATCAAGGGGCTCGCGTGGGAAAGCCCGCGTGGCCCGATCTCGATCGATCCCGAGACGCGCGATATCATCCAGAACATCTATATCCGCAAGGTCGAGAAGAAGAACGGCGAACTCTACAATGTCGAGTTCGAGACCTTCAAAGCGGTGAAGGATCCCGGAAAAGCGCCGAAGAAAGAGTCAGCGGCCAAGTAATCATATGGGGCGCGCGCACAGTTGACTCGGAAGTGACGCGCGCCCCTTCCGGCGCAGGTTCTGACGAGAGCCGCTAGCCGGTCCCGCAATTCGCGGGTTTGTAACCTCTCCCTGTCTGGGAGAGGGCGGGGGTGGGATCAATTTCGTTCCGGATGCGCCACGGTGGTAGCCGGAGGATCCCCTTCGAGGCGAAGGCGGATCCGTCGGCGCTCCGGACCCAGGGGGCCGCGAATGCTCACGATATTGTTCGACGGCATCGCCTATGGCATGCTTCTGTTTGTGCTCGCCTGCGGTCTTGCGGTCACGCTCGGCCTGATGAACTTCGTCAATCTGGCGCACGGCTCCTTCGCCATGGCGGGCGGCTACATTACCCTTGTTCTTGTCAATGACATGGGTGTGCCTTTCTCGCTCGGCCTCGTCGGCGCCTTTGTCTCCGCCGCGGTGCTTGGCGCGCTGCTCGAGCGCACGCTCTATGTTCACGTTTACAACAAGAGCCCTCTCGATCAGGTCTTGTTTACCATCGGCCTCGTGTTCATGTCGGTTGCTGCCGTCGACTACGTCATGGGCTCGCAGCAGCAGTTCATTCAGATCCCGTCGGCGCTGCAAGGACAGTTCGAGGTGTTCGGGATCGGGATGAGCAAGTACCGTCTGCTCATCATCGCAATCTGCGGCGTAATTACGCTTGCGCTTCAGCTCGCACTGATAAGCACGCGGTTCGGCAGCCAGTTGCGCGCGTCAGTCGACGACCAGCGAGTTGCGCGCGGGCTCGGTATCAATGTCGGGGTGGTGTTCGCCGTGACCTTTGCGCTCGGCTCGGGGCTTGCCGGTCTCGGCGGCGCGCTCGGCGCGGAAATTCTTGGGCTCGATCCGGTGTTTCCGCTCAAATACATGATCTACTTCCTGATTGTCGTCACCGTCGGCGGCAGCTCGAGCATTACCGCTCCCTTCTTCGCGTCGATCCTGCTCGGCATTGGTGACGTGGCCGGAAAGTATTACGTGCCGAAACTCGGTGCCTTCGTCATCTACACCATCATGATCATCGTGTTGATCGTGCGGCCGCAAGGGCTGTTCGCGCATGGCCGCGCGCGGTGAAGGAGCAAGGATCGTGGTGAAGCCCGCACACCCGCTCTCAGCCGATATCGCCGGTCTGCTGAGGGTCCGAGCCCGTTGGTCGCCGCTGGAATTCGTGTTCTGGATAATCGCATTTGCGACGATTTTCTTGTTCCCGAACTACTATCTCATCCTCGCCGAGATCGTGATCTGGGCGCTGTTCGCGATTTCGATCGATCTTGTTCTCGGGTACGCCGGCATCATCACGCTCGGCCAGGCGGCGTTTTTCGGATTCGGCGCGTATGCCGCGGGGCTGTTGGCGAAGCACGGACTGATCACCGAGCCCACGCTCGCGCTGGTCGCATCCGGGCTTGCAGCGGCGGTGCTCGGTTTTTTCACGAGTTTCCTGGTGCTGCGCGGGTCCGACCTTACCCGCCTAATGGTGACGCTCGGCGTCTCCCTGGTGCTGCGGGAACTCGCGAACCGGTTCCCGGAGGTCACCGGAGGCGCGGATGGAATGCAGGGCATAACCATTAACCCGGTGCTCGGGCAGTTCCGCTTCGATCTTTACGGACACACTGCCTATATCTACAGCCTGATCGTGCTGTTCGTGCTGTTCGTGATCGCTCGGCGCATCGTGCGGTCCCCGTTCGGTCTGTCTCTCGTCGCCATCAAGGGCAACCCGCTGCGCTCCGCGGCGGTGGGAATCGCGGTGAACTGGCGTCTGGTCGCGATCTATACGATCGCCGCCGCCTATGCCGGGATTGCGGGCGCGCTATTGACCCAGACGACGGCGTTCGCCTCGCTCGAAGGTTTCTCCTTCGAACGTTCCGCCGACGGGCTCTTGGTGCTGATCATCGGCGGCACCGGCTATCTTTATGGCGGCGTGATCGGGGCATTGATCTTCCGATTCGGCCACGATTACTTGTCGAGCATCACTCCGCAATACTGGCAGTTTTGGATCGGCCTCTTCCTCGTTCTCATCGTCCTGGTCGGTCGCGACCGGATCGGAACATGGTTTGATCCGGTCCGTACGTTGGCCGATCGGATTGCTGCTTGGCGGTCCAAGCGGCGGGCGCGGGCGATCGGCGCCGCGTCGCGAGAGGGGGGCCAGCCGTGACTCCCGTCCTCGAAACCCGCGCGCTGGAAAAGCGCTTTGGCGGCATTGTCGCCGCCAATCAGGTGTCGCTCCGCCTCGAGAAGGGGGCAAGACACGCTCTGATCGGCCCAAACGGCGCAGGCAAGACCACCGTCATCAATCTCCTGACCGGCGTGCTGCGTCCGTCGAGCGGCGAGATCCTGCTTGACGGCAAAGATATTACCAATGTCGAGCCGCATGATCGGGTGCGGCTTGGCATGGCCCGCACGTTTCAGATCAACCAGTTGTTCGCCGACCTGACTCCGCTCGAAACGCTCGGGCTTGCGATCTCCGAGCGGCTTGGCACCGGAACCCATTGGTGGCGCACCGTTGGCAGCCGCGCCGGTGTCGTCGACGAGATTGCCGAGCTGCTCGAGCGCTTCCGCCTCGTCGATGTCATGCAGGAGCGGACGGCGATTCTTCCCTACGGCAAGCAGCGGCTTCTCGAAATCGCGCTCGCTTTCGCCTGCCGCCCGCACCTGCTTCTGCTCGACGAGCCGGCGGCTGGGGTTCCCGACGCCGAACGCCACGAAATCCTCGCCACCATCGCGACGTTGCCTGCCGATGTCACGGTGTTGTTGATCGAGCACGACATGGACATCGTATTTTCCTTCGCCGGTCGCATCTCGGTGCTGGTGAACGGCGAAATGCTGGTCGAAGGCACGGTCGATGAGGTATCGCACGATCCGCGCGTGCGCGCGGTCTATCTCGGCGAGGCGTTTGATGGCTGACCTCCTCACAATCGAACGCCTGAGCGCCGGCTACGGCGAAGCGATCGTGCTGTCGGACGTGACGCTGTCGCTCGCGGAGGGGCATTCGCTCGCGCTGCTCGGCCGCAACGGCATGGGCAAGACCACGCTCGTCAACTCGATTGTCGGAGTCACCCGCTATCGCGGCGGCGCGATCCATCTCGCTGGACGCGACATCACCCGACTGCGGCCCGACCAGCGGGCCCATGCCGGCATCGGCTGGGTTCCGCAGGAACGCAACATTTTCAAATCGCTGACTTTGCACGAGAATCTCACCGCCATCGCCCGGCCCGGCCCATGGACGCCGGACAAGGTCTACCAGCTGTTTCCGCGGCTCGGCGAGCGCAAGAGCAATATGGGTAACCAGCTTTCGGGCGGTGAGCAGCAGATGCTGGCGCTCGGCCGCGCCCTTGTGCTCAATCCGAAGCTCGTCCTTCTCGACGAGCCGCTTGAAGGCCTCGCGCCTATTATCGTCGAGGAGTTGCTCGCCGCGCTGACCCGCATCACCCGCGAAGAAGGCTTGTCCGCCATTCTAGTCGAGCAGAATGCGCAGAAGGTTCTGGACGTTACCGACCGCGCCGTGATCCTGGAGCGCGGAACGATCGTCTATACTGGCGACAGCGCCGAACTCAGAGATGATCGCCGGGTGCTGGAGAAGTATATTGGCGTGAGCGAAGGCGAGCCGCGGCGCGCGGGAATTTCACGGCGACAGCATTGATGCGCCGTCGCAGCGTTTCGGCGACAAAGGAGAATGCGATGTCACGATCAAGGCCACCGTTTCGCGCCGACCATGTTGGCAGTCTTCTCCGCACGGCACCGCTGAAGCAAGCGCGCAGTCGGCACGAAGCGGGCGCTATTTCCGACGCCGAGCTGCGCCGGATCGAGGATGAGGAGATCAAGAAGATCATCGCCAAGCAGGAGGAAGTGGGCCTGCAGTCGATCACCGACGGTGAGTTCCGGCGGTCATGGTGGCACTTTGATTTCTTGAAGAAGCTCGACGGGGTCGAGGGCTTTCGCGCGGCCGAGGGCATCCAGTTCCACGGCGTCCAGACCCGTGCGGATGGCGTGCGGGTGACTGGGCGGGTCGGCTTCTCCGGCCACCCGATGATCGACCATTTCAAGTTTCTCAAGGCCAACACCACGAAGACGGCGAAAATGACCATTCCGTCGCCCTCCGTGCTGCATTTCCGCGGCGGGCGCAGGGAAATCAGCGGCGCTGTCTATCCACAGCTCGACGAATTCTTCGCCGATCTCGGTCGCGCTTACCGCAAGGCGGTCAATGCTTTCTACGACGCGGGCTGCCGCTATCTGCAGTTCGACGACACGGTGTGGGCCTATCTCTGCTCGCAGGAGCAGCGGCAAAAGGCGCGCGAACGCGGCGAGGAAGTCGAGAGGTTGCCGGAGATCTATGCCGACACGATCAACTACGCGATCGCCGAGCGGCCGTCCGACATGGTGATCACGACCCATGTCTGCCGCGGCAATTTCCGCTCCCAATGGATTTCCGAGGGCGGTTACGAGCCGGTAGCCGAGCGGCTGCTGGGAAGCGTCAATTACGATGGCTTTTTCCTCGAATACGATACCGAGCGGGCCGGCGGCTTCGAACCGCTGCGCTTCCTCCCCAAGGGCAAGAAGATCGTGGTGCTCGGCCTCGTGACCTCGAAGAGCGGCACGCTGGAAAACCGCGACGCGGTGAAGCGCCGGATCGACGAGGCGACCAAATTCGTCGCGCTCGACCAGCTCGCGCTGAGCCCGCAATGCGGCTTCGCTTCGACCGAGGAAGGCAACCTGCTCGCCGAAGAGGAGCAATGGGCAAAGCTCTCGATGATCGTCGAGCTTGCGCGCGAGGTGTGGGGATAGGCAGGGCGGCGACCGATCCCGTTTCGAATTTCCATTGCCGCGCGCGATGCAAGATCATTGATCTTCGCGCGTGCCGTCGTATTACCAAGCAATGACGCTCCCGCTTGCCGGTCTCCTCGTCGTCTCGCTCGAACAGGCGGTGGCGGCGCCCTTGTGCACCTGCCGGCTCGCCGACGCCGGGGCGCGGGTGATCAAGATCGAGCGGCCGGAGGGCGACTTCGCGCGCGGCTATGATGATCTTGCTCATGGCGAGAGCGCCTATTTCGTCTGGCTCAACCGCGGCAAGGAATCGGTCGTGCTCGATCTTGCTTCCGCCCGCGATAAGGCGCTGCTCGAAGCCATGCTCGCTCAAACCGATATATTCGTGCAGAATCTCAAACCGGAGGCGATCGACCGGCTCGGCTTTCCCATCGCGCGGCTGCGTCGCGCGCATCCGCGCCTCGTGGTGTGCTCGATCTCCGGCTACGGCGAGCGCGGCCCTTATGCGCAGCGCAAGGCGTACGACCTGCTGATCCAGGCGGATTGCGGGCTTGTTTCGATCACCGGCGGCCCGGACGCGCCGGCGCGGGTCGGCGTATCGGTCGTCGACATTGCGGCCGGGCTTGCCGCTTACGAGGCGATCCTCGAAGCGCTCATCGCGCGCTCCCGCACCGGCGAAGGCGCCGGGCTCTCCATCTCGCTGTTCGATGCGATCGCCGAATGGATGACCGTGCCGCTCATTCAGCATGAGGGAGGCCGCACGCCGCAACGCGTCGGCCTCGCGCATCCGAGCATTTCGCCTTATGGCGTGTTCCGCAGCAAGGACGGGGTTGACATTCTGATTTCGATCCAAAGCGATCGCGAGTGGCGCATCCTTGCCGAACATGTGCTGGGAGACGCAGCGCTTGCTGCCGATCCCCTGTTTGCGACCAATGTCGAGCGGGTGAGGCGGCGCACCGAAACCGATGCGCGCGTCCAGGGGGCGTTTGGCGCGCTTGCCGCCGAGCCCCTGATCGCCAAGTTGGCGGAAAGGGAGATCGCGTTTTCCCGCGTGAGCGATCTTGCGCTGTTCGCCCGGCATCCGCATTTGCATCGTATAATGGTCGGATCGCCGGTAGGTCCCCAGTCCTATCCTGGCCCGCCGCGTCCTCGGGCGGAGCCTTACGGACCGGTTCCGTCGCTCGGCGAGCATACGGAAAAAGTGCGGCGCGAGTTCACGCCGGCACAGGCAGGGTCGATCGAATGAGCACGACGCTTGTCGCCGATATCGGTGGTAGCAATACGCGGCTCGCCATCGCGAGCCGGACCGGGCGCCCCGAGCACATCCACGCCTTCCCAAACGATTCCGTATCCGACTTGGTGGGGGCGATCGCCGGTTATCTTGCCCATATGGACCGCATCGATCGTCGGCCCGACGGCGCCGTCCTCGCCGTCGCGGGGCCCGTTCAAGGCCGTCACATCGTGCTCACCAATCGCGACTGGAAGATCGATCTCGACGCGATACAACAGCAGTTCAGGCTTCGTTATGTCCACGCGCTCAACGACTTCGAGGCGCTGGCCTGGGCGCTGCCGTGGTTCGAGCCGGAAGATGTGCTTGATCTCGGACCGCCGCTTCCTGTCCGCAATGGGACGAAGGCGGTGTTTGGTCCCGGCACCGGGCTGGGCGTTTCCGCCCTCATCCCCGAAGGCCATTCATGGTTTGCGCTCGCCACCGAGGCCGGGCACATGTCGTTTGGTCCCGCGGCGTCTGATGAGTGGGCCGTGTTTGCGCGGATCGCCGAGGAAGTTCCGCTCATATCGGCCGAGACCATTCTGTCCGGGCCCGGTCTCGAACGGCTCTACCGCGCCATGAACCCCGGCCGTCCCGCTCTTGCCGCCAATGCGATTGGGCAGGCCGCCAACGCCGGAGAGGCCGCCGCGGCGGCGACGGTCGAGCTGTTCATGCGCCTGCTCGCCCGCTTCGCCGGCGACATCGCGCTCACTTACAAGGCCCTGGGCGGGGTCTATGTCGCCGGCGGCGTCGCTGCGAAGCTCAGGCCCTGCATCGACGCAGCGCTTTTTCGCAAGACGTTTGTCAGGCACCCGCCGCATACGCATTTGCTGGAGGAAATCCCCACCCTTTTGATCATCTGCGATGAGCCGGGCCTGTACGGCTGCGCCGCCTACGCCGAGTATGCCGCCGGAGAGTATTGAGCTTATGTCATATTATGATTATGCTAAATAATAATAGCCCCGGCGCGGCGGGCGCGTTCCGGCCGGACGCTCGGGGAAGGCGTTCCTAGGGAGGCAGTGGGCATGCCGGCCGCAGCCAAAGCATATATTGCCGGCATCTACGAGCATCCGACCCGAAAGGCGGACGGCAAGTCGCTCGCCCAACTGCATGCCGAAGTGGCGCGGGGGGCGTTGGCCGACGCCGGCCTGAGCAAGAGCGACGTCGACGGGTATTTCTGCGCGGGCGATGTCGCCGGCTGGGAGCGGCCCGGGAGCGGCCCGTTTTCCATCATCGATTATCTCGGCCTCAAGCTGCGTCACCTCGACACGACCGAGTCCTGGGGCTCCTCCTATCTCGTGCACGTCGCCCATGCCGCTGAAGCGATCGCCGCGGGAAAGTGCAATGTCGCGCTGATCACGCTTGCCGGGCGTCCGCGCGCCGAGGGCATGCAGACCGGCACGAAAACCGAGGCGGAGGCCAAGGGGCTCGATGCGCCGGAAGCGCAGTTCGAATTGCCTTACCGGCCGACGGTCGTGGGCCTCTACGCCATGTGCGCGATGCGCCACATGTACGAGTTCGGCACCACCAGCGAGCAGCTTGCCTGGATCAAGGTCGCCGCCTCCCATCACGCCCAGCACAACCCGCATGCGCTATTGCGCGAGGTGGTGACGGTCGAGGACGTGGTGAACTCGCCGCTGATCGCCGATCCCCTGCATCGCCTCGATTGCTGCGTCATCACCGATGGCGGCGGCGCCCTGGTCGTCGTCAGCCCGGACGTCGCAAAGAGCTTGAGCAAGCCGCGCGTGCGCGTGATCGGCGCCGGCTATGCGCCGAAATATCAGCTCGGCGGACGCGCGGACATCACCAGTTCCGGCGCGATCTGGTCCGGCCCGCGCGCCTTTGCGGAAGCGGGAGTGACGCCCGCCGATATCAAATACGCCTCGATCTATGACAGTTTCACCATTACCGTGCTGATCACGCTCGAGGACCTCGGTTTCTGTCGCAAAGGAGAAGGCGGTAAGTTCGTCGCCGACGGCAATCTCATCGCCGGCGTGGGCCGGCTGCCGGTCAATACCGACGGCGGTGGGCTGTGCAACAATCACCCGTCAAACCGCGGCGGGATGACCAAGGTGATCGAGGCGGTGCGCCAGTTGCGCGGCGAGGCGCATCCCATGGTTCAGGTCAAGAACTGCGACCTCGCGCTCGCGCACGGCACCGGCGGCGCGCTGCCGACCAGGCACGGCAGCGCGACGCTGATTCTGGAACGGGAGTAGCGGCCGATGACACTGGATGCCGCCTTGCCCGCGCCTCAGCCCAATCCGGAAACACAGGCCTATTGGGATGCGGCGAAGCAGGGGCGGCTTCTCCTGCGGCGCTGCAACGCGTGCGGCGAAGTCCACTTCTATCCGCGTTCGATCTGTCCGTTCTGCTTCAGCGATGACACGCACTGGCTCGAATCGAAGGGCACAGGCGCGATCTACGCTTACAGCATCATGCGCCGCGGCCTCTATCCCTTTGCGCTTGCCTATGTCACCCTCGACGAGGGACCGAGTTTGATGACGAACATCGTCGATTGCGATCTTGCGTCTTTGCGCATCGGCCAGCGCGTCCGCGTCGCCTTCAAGCCGGGCGGCAACGGCTATCGCATTCCTGTGTTCATACCGATCTGATCGGGGGCTGCAAATGTCGTCGCGCGCGGATGCACCATCAGATTCGACGTCGCCGACGCTGAGGTCTTCGCTTGTTAAGTCGGACGTGCCGGTGAGGGCCGGTTCGGCTCGGCGCGCGTGATCTCGAAGTCGATCGCCAGGGCGACGGGCGAATTTATCTGCGGTCGCGACAGGCGCTTTCAGCCTATCCGAGCAAGCTCACCGAGCGTCTTGAGCACTGGGCGGCGGTCGCGCCCGACCGCACGTTTATCGCCCAGCGTACCGCAGAGGGACCCTGGCGTGAGGTGAGCTACGCGCAAACCCTCGATCAGGTTCGCCGCATCGGCGCGGCCCTGCTGCGCCGCGATCTCTCTGCCGACCGGCCGATCCTGATTCTGTCCGGCAACGACATCGAGCACGCACTGCTCGGGCTAGCGGCGAACTATGTCGGCATTCCCTACGCGCCGGTGTCGCCCGCCTATTCGCTCATCTCCACCGATTTCGGCAAGCTCCGGCACATCGTCAATCTCTTGACCCCGGGCTTGGTATTCGCGGCCGATGGCGCGACTTACGCCGCGGCGATCGAGGCGACCGTCGCGCCGCAGACAGAGCTGGTGACGGTTCGCCATTCGCCGCCCGGCCGGACAGCGACGCCGTTTGCCGATCTGTTTGCCGCAGCGCCGGGCGCGGCCGTCACCGCGGCCCATGCCGCAGTCGGGCCGGAAACCATCGCCAAATTCCTATTCACCTCGGGTTCGACCGGGCAGCCCAAGGCCGTGATCAACACCCAACGTATGTGGTGTTCGAACCAAGAGATGACGCGCGCGGCGCTCGCTTATTTTATCGACGAGCCGCCGATCATTGTCGACTGGGCGCCCTGGCATCACACCGCCGGCGGCAATCATGATGTCGGCCTTGTGCTCTACAATGGCGGCACGCTTTACATCGACGAAGGCAAGCCGCTGCCGGGCGCGATCGAGACGACGGTGCGCAATCTGCGCGAAATCGCCCCGACCTGGTACTTTACAGTGCCCAGGGGTTTCGAAGCCCTATTGCCCTATTTCCGCGCCGACGCCGCGCTGCGCGCAAACTTCTTCAGCCGCGTCAAGGTGCTGTGGTTCGCCGGCGCCGGCATCGCGCAGCATGTGTTTGACGAGATACAGGATCTCGCGATCAAGACCTGCGGCGAGCATATCCTGTTTCTCACCGGCTTCGGCGCGACCGAAACTGCGCCCGAAGTGCTGGTGCGCACGTGGGCGAGCGGTTCGGCCGCCAATGTCGGGCTGCCGGTTGCCGGACTGGAGTTCAAGCTGGCGCCGGCCGAGGGCAAATTGGAAGGGCGCGTGCGCGGCCCCAATATAACGCCGGGTTATTGGCGCCAACCCGATCTCAGCGCCGCGGCTTGCGATGAGGAGGGCTTCTACAAACTCGGCGACGCGTTCAAATTCGCTGATCCCGATGATCCCACCGAAGGCCTCCTGTTCGACGGTCGGACGGCGGAGGATTTCAAGCTTGCAACCGGCACCTGGGTGAATGTCGGGCCGCTGCGTGCGCACATCATCGACCACTTCGCGCCCTTCGTGCGCGACGTGGTGTTGTCCAGCCCCGACCGCGACGACCTCGGCGTGCTCGTCTTCCCCGATGTCGAGGCCTGCCGCCGGCTCGCCCCGCATCTGCCGGGGAACACGCCGCCTGACAAACTGCTGAGCGATGCGCAGGTGCGCGCCGAGTTCGCGTTTCTGCTCGATACGTTGGCAAAGCAAAGCACCGGCAGCTCAAATCGCGTCTGCCGCGCGATCCTGATGCACGAGCAGCCCTCGCTCGATATCGGCGAAATCACCGACAAGGGCTCGATCAATCAGCGAATGGTGTTGCGCCATCGCGCGGCGCTGGTCGAGGAGCTGCACGCGACGCAGTCTTCATCCCGCGTCATCGCCGTCACCAGCGGCGGATAGGAGGCGCGCGTCGGCGCGCCGTGCCTCTATTTGATGAGGCGACGCGGAGCGCAGCACAACGCAAGGTGTGGTAGATTCCCATCGCTTCCCTGTCTAAATAACGGGCGGGCGGCGTCGCTCCGTATTGTGCGTGCGCGGCCGCCCGCAACGATGGATCGTCATGGCTGAGCATTACGATTTGGTTGTCATCGGCTCCGGACCCGGCGGCTATGTATGCGCCATTCGCGCGGCGCAGCTCGGCCTCAAGACCGCGCTCATCGAGAAGAACGCGACCTTCGGCGGCACCTGCCTCAATGTCGGGTGCATTCCCTCCAAGGCGCTGCTGCATGCCTCCGAACTTTACGAGGAGGCCGCGCACGCCTTCGCCGGCATGGGCATCAAGATCGGGCCGCCGGAGCTCGATCTTGCCGGCATGATGCGGTTCAAGGACGAGGGCGTCGACGGCAACGTCAAGGGCGTCGCCTTCCTGCTCAAGAAGAACAAGGTCGACACGGTTCAGGGCGTCGCCCGCATCCTCGCCCCGGGCAGGGTCGAGGTGAAGGGCGCGGACGGCGCGACGCAGACGGTGGAGACGAAGAACATCGTCATCGCCACCGGCTCGGACGTCGCGAAGCTCAAGGGCGTGACCATCGACGAGGAGCGCATCGTCTCGTCCACCGGCGCGCTCATCCTTCCGCGCGTGCCGGAGCGGCTGCTGGTCGTCGGGGCGGGCGTGATCGGGCTCGAGCTCGGCTCGGTGTGGCGGCGGCTCGGCGCGGAGGTGATCGTGGTCGAGTTCCTCGACCGCATCGTGCCCGGCGTCGATCTGGAGGTCGCCAAGCAATTCCAACGCCTCCTTCAGCGGCAGGGCATGAGCTTCAAGCTCGCCTCCAAGGTGACCGGCATCGATGCGAGCGGGCCGCGGCTGAAGGCGAGCGTCGAACCGGTCGCAGGCGGGCCGGCGGAGACGATCGAAGCCGACGTGGCGCTGATTGCGATCGGCCGGGTGCCTTACACCGAAGGGCTCGGGCTCGATGCGGCCGGCGTTGCGCTCGACGAGCGCGGGCGCGTGATCACGGATGCGCATTTCGCCACCAACGTGGCGGGCATTTACGCGATCGGCGATACGATCGCGGGTCCCATGCTCGCGCATAAGGCGGAGGACGAGGGCGTGGCGGTCGCGGAAATTCTTGCCGGCCGCGCGGGCCACGTGAATTACGACGTGATCCCCAATGTCGTTTACACCTATCCGGAGCTCGCCTCGGTCGGCAAAAGCGAGGAGGAGCTGAAGGCTGCGGGCATCGCCTACAATGTCGGCAAGTTTCCGTTCACGGCGAATGGCCGCGCCAAGGTCAACCGGCAGACCGAAGGTTTTGTGAAAATCCTCGCCGACGCGAAAACCGACCGCGTGCTCGGCGTGCACATTCTCGGCCCCGATGCCGGCAACATGATCGCCGAAGCCGCCATCGCGATGGAACTCGGCGCGTCATCGGAAGACATCGCGCGCACCTGCCACGCCCACCCGACGCTGTCGGAAGCGGTGAAGGAGGCGGCGCTGGCCGTGGAAAAACGGGCGATTCATGTGTGACGGCGTAGCCTCGGAGTTTGCCCGCCGCAATGACGCTCACTCGCAAACCACGTCGAGAGCTTTTGGAAGCGGTTTAAGGCTTCGATCCGCTCAGCGCATATCCATGTCAGCGCCAAATATGTCGATCTATCTGAGCGAGTTCACATTCCGGCCAAACCATCGTCAGATGACGAACGCGATGTTGACCCTCTGATTGCGGCTGCTTAACAAATCCAGCAGGACCGACCCCGCGGGACTCTTCCTGCGCAATAAACTCCCGCAGCCGACCGGAATGTAAGGTTTTTGAAAGGGATAGAGGAGCGTCGATCATAGACGAAATGCGCTCTTTCTCTAGCCAAATTCGCAGGCTACCATACAGCATGTCCGGTCACGACCAAAATGTAGTGGTTTCCGCCTTTACGGAAGACCAAGTTGCGCGCCTGACCGGTATCAGCATCGGGCAACTCCGCTATTGGGACCGCACGAATTTCTTTCAACCGAGTCTCGCTTACGAGAACCGCCGTGCGTCTTACAGTCGTATCTATTCATTCCGCGACATCGTCTGCCTAAAGGTTGTTAATGCCCTGCGGAATGAAGCGAAGGTTCCGCTCCCACATCTTCGCGACGTAAAAGACAAATTGCGGCATCTTGGCGATGATCTTTGGTCGAAAACGACTTTTTATGTCCTCAATAAGAGAGTAGTTTTCTTCAATCTAGAAACCGACCGTAGGGAAGACGTGGTTAGCGGCCAGGGCGTGCTCCAAATCCCGCTCAAGGTTGTTTCTGGCGATATGGAAGATGCCGTGCGTGCCATGTGGCGCAGAGATGAAGCGTCGTTTGGGAAAATTGAACGTCATCGCAATATCGCTTGCAATCAAGAAGTCATCGCGGGAACGCGCATTCCTGTTCGCGCGATCAAGGCATTTGCTGATGCCGGGTATTCAATAGATGAAATCAAAAGGGAGTACCCAAGTCTCACCGAGCAGGATATCCGCGCCGCGATCGAGCATAACGCGGCTGCCTGATCCTGATCGGCCGGCTCTTCGCGTCTTCCTCGACGCAGGAGTTCCTGATTCCGCTGGCGACGTATTCCGAAACCGAGGTCACTTCGTCATTCTTCACCGTCAGGTATTGGCTGAAAAATCAGCAGATGATGTTGTTTGCACGGCGGCTCTGGCAAACGATGCGATCTTGTTGGCTATCGATCCTGATATGAAGCGATTTCCGAAACGCTTCGGGATCAGCCATGGCAGCCCTCGGTTTGCGCGGCTTAATTTAATTTGGATAGGGTGTAACGAACTTCTAGCTGCAAAGCGCCTCGAACAGGCTATTGCCCTGATTGAGTTTGAATGGAAAGTGAGTACGGAAAAAGTTGCGCGACGGCTTTGGCTAGAGATTGGACCCCATCATATCCGGATTAATCGCTAACTACCTGCGTCAGGTTCCTCTCACTTACGAAACACCTCGCTGAGCCAGTCGTATATGACCGCGTTGGAAAGCGACAGATTGCCGACCTGGCAGTGCATGTCCGCGCCTTCTTCCGCGGTGAACAGGCGACGCGTAACCGGTCCTGATACCTCACGGCAGTAGCGCTCGAACTGCGCCGCCGTTTCTCCGCCTTCGCCCGCGCCAGCCATCGCCAGCGTCGGACATTTGATATTGGCGAGGCCGTCGCCGGCGGTGAAGTCGGCAAGCCGGTTGAGCCATCCGGCGAAGCTGTCGACGCCGAATCTGCGGCACGCCGATTTGATACTGAGTTTTTGAACGCGCGGAAACTCGGCGTCGGGAATCTCATCGATCTCTGCGAGCTTGATCGGAGGCGGATTCGCAGGGTCCATGTCGGCAAAGCCGAGAATATAGGCCTGGAGGTCGACGATCGGCGAATTGACGACAAGCGCGCGAATTCGGGGATCATGCATGCCGGCGCGAATGACGAAATAGCCGCCGAAGCTTATCCCATAGAGGGCGAACCGCTCGGCGGCGACCTCGCGGCGCGTCAGCGCGTAATCGATCATGGCGCCGATCGGCTTTTCGTAATCGGGCCGGAACGTCAGCTTCGGATGAAAGCGCAAGCAGCCGACTTGTCCCGGCCCCTCGCCGACCAGCACATTGAAGCCGCGCTCGAGGCCCGCCTTCGCGGCCTGGAAATAGAGTTCCTCCCCGGTGCCGTCGAAGCCGGTGAGAACCAGGACCGTCCGGCCATTGGCCGCGCCCGCGGCCGGAGTCATGAAATAGCCGGGCAGCATGGTTCCCTCGAAGGGCATTTCGACGGCCTCGATGCGCTCGGCCATGTGCTTCGTCGCTTCAATGAAAGTCTCGCGCGACGCACGGCCCCATTGCAGCCCCTCGCGGCCGAACGGATCGGCGAAGTACTCCGCCGATCGGTAATACATCGATGCGCGCAGCAAATGATCGCGGGCGCTGATCGCGTGGCCGCGGCGCGCCGCGTCTTCGCCAGCCTTGCGGACGCGATCGCCGAGTGCGGAGAAAGCCGGCGGCCATCCATAGGGATCGTCGCCCTGTATGGCGCCGCGCGCGGCGAAGATTTCACCGGGCTCGCCGCCCTTGAAGCTTCCGGCGCCGAGCGAGCGCATGAGCTGAAAATCCATTTCCGGATTTTGGAAGCCGACAATGCGGGTTGCTGTTCGTTCGACGCGCGACATCGGCATATTTCCTTCTGCAGGGGCATAAGAGCATTTTCCGGCGAAGTGGAAACCGGTTCGCCGCAGAAAATGCGCCAGCGCGACTCCCTCCCCCGCAAGCGGGGGAGGGTTCGGGAGGGGGCTACGAGTTATTCAAACACGCCGCGCAGCGTTTAAGGCCGTGGATGGGCGTTTTTGTACACTTCGAGCAGCCGCTCGCTGTCGATGCCGGTGTAAATCTGCGTCGTCGAGAGCGAGGCGTGTCCGAGCAATTCCTGGATCGCGCGCAGATCGCCGCCGCGCACGAGCAGGTGCGTGGCGAACGAATGGCGCAAGGCGTGCGGCGTCGCGGTGTCGGCCAGGCCGAGCGCGCCGCGCAGCCGCTGCATCGCAAGCTGGATAATGCGGGGTGACAGCGGTCCGCCCTTGGCGCCGAGGAACAAAGGCCCCTCCGCCGGTAGGTCGTAAGGGCAGAGCGCGACATAGTCCGCGATCAGCTGCAGCACCTGCATCAGCACGGGGACCATGCGGCGTTTGTCGCCCTTGCCGGTCACGATAATGACGTCGCCCGCGCCCGGCGCCGGAACGTCCTTACGCTTCAGGCCGAGCGCCTCGGAAATGCGCAAGCCCGAGCCATACAGCAATGCGAGCACGGCGGAGTCGCGCGCGAGTACCCAGGGTTCGCGCTCCTCGCCTGCGCGCAGGTCGGCATCGGCGATGCGCTTGGCGGCGGCGATGGTCAGCGGCTTCGGCAATGTCTTGGCGATCTTGGGCGCACGCACTGCTGCGAGCGCGCCGACCCCGCCCTTGCCCGCGCGTTCGAGAAAGCGGGCGAAGGAGCGCACGCCGGCGAGCGCGCGCATCAACGAACGGCTGGAAATCCCTTCGGCCCGCCGCGCCGCCATGAAGGCGCGCACATCCGCAGGAACGAGCGCGGCAAGGTTTGCTAGCGTGGGTCGGCCGCCGAGATGATCGGCGAGGAACGAAAGGAACTGATGGGCGTCGCGCTGATAAGCCTCGACCGTCTTGGCCGACATGCGCCGCTCGGCGGCAAGATGCGCGAGCCAGCGCGCAAGCTCCGCCGCTACTTCGGGGGCCGTAAAGGGGAGGTCCGCTCCTGCATTCGGCGCGACTGTCTGCGGACCGTGCCCAGAGCGTGTTTCGCTCCGATTGATCTTCTTCCCGCTCATTCCCGCGGAAGCGGGAATCCCGTTTTCCTGCGCGGTGCTGGATCCCCGCCTGCGCGGGGACGAGCGGACGCCGCCCCCCATCGCACCGCTTTTTGCCCTGGAAAACCTGCTCATCAAAAGCCGTCGCCCGCCTTGACACGCGCCCTTTATATCCCACCCCTTCGTTTACCAATTGTTAACTCGGGCCGGCGCGACACAGATGACCAAGCGGATCTTCGACGTGCTGGTCCCGGTCGCGCTCGACCATGCCTATTCCTATCGCGCACCGGACAGCATCGTGCTGGCGCCGGGCGATCTCGTCACCGTGCCGCTCGGCCCGCGCGACTATGCCGGCGTCGTGTGGGCCGAGCAGGGTGCGCCCGATCGCCGACTCGACAATCGGCTCAAAGATATCACCAGCCGGCTCGATATTCCGCCGCTGCGGGAAGAGCTGCGCCGGTTCATCGATTGGGTCGCCGACTACACGCTGTCGCCGCGCGGCATGGTGCTGCGGATGGCGCTGCGCATGGGCGAGTCGCTCGGCCCCGAGCGCGCGCGCATCGGGGTGCGGATTGCGGGGCCGTCACCGTCCCGTATGACCGCGGCGCGGGCGCGGGTTCTGGCGCTGCTCGCCGATGGCCTGCTGCGCAGCAAGGGCGAAGCGGCCGAACAGGCGAGCGTTTCGCCCAGCGTGATTGACGGCCTGATCGACGAAGGCGCGCTCGAAACCCTGATCATGCCGCCGGAGCCGGTCGCGCGGGTTCCCCGATCCCGATTTCCGCACTGCCGAGTTCACGCCGGCGCAGAGCGCGGCGGCCGCGGCGTTGCGGCAGGCCGTTCGAGACGGCGGCTACAGCGTCACGCTGCTCGACGGCGTCACCGGCTCGGGCAAGACCGAGGTCTATTTCGAGGCGGTGGCGGAGATCGTCCGGGCCGGCCGGCAGGCGCTCATCCTGATGCCGGAGATCGCGCTCACGGCCCAGTTCCTCGACCGCTTCGCTGCGCGGTTCGGCGTGCGGCCGGCGGAATGGCATTCCGAACTATCGCCGCGGAAGCGCGCGCGCACTTGGCGCGCGGTGGCGGCCGGCGACGCGCGTGTGGTCGTCGGCGCGCGCTCGGCGCTGTTTCTGCCGTTCGCCGATCTCGGCCTCATCGTGGTCGACGAGGAGCACGACCCCGCCTACAAGCAGGAGGACGGCGTGCGTTACCACGCCCGCGACATGGCGGTGGTGCGTGCGCATATCGCCCAGATACCGATCGTACTCGCCTCGGCGACGCCCTCGGTCGAAACCGAGGTGAATGCGCGCCGCGGGCGCTATCGCCGGCTTGCACTGCCCGAACGGTTCGGCGGCCAGACCCTGCCGATGGTCGAGGCAATCGACCTGAGCCGCGAGGGCCCGGCGCGCGGCCGCTTCATCGCGCCGCGCCTCGCCGAGGAGATCAAGCTCGCGCTCGAACGCAAGCAGCAGGCGCTGCTGTTTCTCAATCGCCGCGGCTATGCGCCGCTCACGCTCTGCCGCGCCTGCGGCTATCGCTTTGCCTGCCCGAATTGCGACGCTTGGCTCGTCGATCACCGCTTCCGGCGGCGGCTCGTCTGTCATCACTGCGGCTTTGCGATGCCGCATCCGGCGGCGTGCCCGAACTGCCAGGCGGTCGATTCGTTTGCGGCCTGCGGTCCCGGCGTGGAGCGGCTCGCGGAAGAGGTCGGAGAGCTGTTCCCGCAGGCGCGCCTCCTGGTGATGTCGAGCGATCTCGTCACCTCGGTCGAGCGGCTGCGCGATGAATTGCGCGACATCGAGGAAGGGCGCTTCGATATCGTGATCGGCACCCAGATCGTCGCCAAAGGCCACCATTTTCCCAAGCTCAATCTGGTCGGCGTCGTCGATGCGGACCTCGGGCTTGCCAATGGCGACCCGCGGGCGGCCGAGCGCACCTTCCAGCTTGTCCATCAGGTCGCGGGCCGCGCCGGGCGCGAGGAAGGGCGCGGCCATGCGCTGATCCAGACCCACCAGCCGGAGCATCCGGTGATGCGCGCGCTGATCGCTGGCGATCGCGAGGCGTTCTATGCGAGTGAGATCGCCGCACGCGAAGAGGCGCACTATCCGCCGTTCGGACGCCTGGCAAGCATCGTCGTCTCGGCGGGGGATCGCGCCGCAGCGGAAGGCCATGCGCGCAGACTTGCCGCTGCCGCGCCCCGTGACGATCGCGTGCGCGTGCTCGGTCCGGCAGAGGCGCCGATCGCGGTCGTGCGTGGACGCCATCGCTTCCGCATTCTGGTGCGCTCGCCGCGCAACTTCGACCTCTCCGCCTATCTGCGGACCTGGCTCGCGGCCGCGCCGAAGTCTTCCGGCAGTATCAGGCGCGAGATCGACATCGACCCGATGAGCTTTTTGTGATGCGGCGGCGGCCGGCGGAAATGATAATCGTCGTGCCGCGCTTGACTTGGCAAACGTCACAACGGGACTGCGTCCAGTGTCGCTGAACTTTATGTAACGGGAAACGGCGCGCGAGGATTCTAAACTATTGGAGTTTGCAACCATGCAGAAATTGCGCTTGCTTTCTGCAACGCTCGGCTTGCTTGCCGTCGGCTCATTGCACGCGGAACCTGCCGACGTGATCAAGCCGCCAACCGACTATCGGCACTGGTTTCACGTCAACACGATGATCGTCGACAAAGCGAGTCCGCTGTTCGAATCAATCGGCGGAATGCACAACGTTTATATCAACGCGGTGGGAGAAGCCGCGCTCAAGAAGGGCGGACCGTTTCCCGACAAGAGCATGTTCGTCACCGACTTGCATGACTTCACCGTGCAGGACGGTTCCTATGTGGAAGGCCCGCGGAAGGCGATCGCCGTCATGCTGAAGGACGCAAAGAAATACAAATCGACCGGCGGCTGGGGCTTTCAGTTATTCGAAGGCGGGGATGCGAAAAAGCCGCTGGTGACCGACGCCGCCAAGCAGTGCTTCGGGTGTCACGAGCCGAGAAAAGACCACGACTACGTCTTTTCGACCTACATTCCCTGAGGCGGAATGAAAGCGGCGACGGCGCTTGACCGCGCGCTCACGTCGCCGGCTCGACCGACATGACCTGAAAGGTATGCAGATCGCCGTCCTCGTCGCGGATCGAGACGTATTCGCCCGGCCGGAAGGCATGGCTCCCGAAGCGGTAGCCGGCCTCGTCGTCCTCCTCGGCGGTTTCATCGTAATCGAACACCCAGCGCGCGTGCTCCTTCCCGCCCGGCTTGTGCACGAGGCGGCCGAGCTCCGCTTCGTCTCCCCAGAATCGCCGCACGCGGCAATGCTCGCGAAGCTTGTGCCATAGCTGCGGGTCGATATGCCCCGTGCCGTCGAGGGGGGCGACGAATTCGTAGCCATGCCGCGCCGAGCCCTGCGGGAACTCCTTGGAACGGGCGAGGTTCAGGCGGATGCGTTTCAGCTCGTGCGGCAGCTGGGTCATGCGAAGCTCCAATTCCCTCCGCGCGGAATGATAATGAGATTTTGGCGGTGGCAGAAGGCTCGGTTTTTGATCTGGATCGGTTCCGGCAGGCGATTTTTGCATGCAGACAAGGCAGTTTACGCCGGACTCAGGGAGCGTGCGCAATAAACGATCAACGCCGATCGGTAAAGCGGTGTACTAAACAGGGTCCCCCCGTCGATCAGCCCCGGCCGTCCGATGAATTCAACCAGTGTGCAGCAGGACGTGTTCGCGTTTCTCAGCGATCCCGCGACCTATGGCGGCGTAGCGGTGAAGCGCATCGATACCCATGCGGCCTCGGTGTTCTTGGCGGGGAGCCGCGCGCTCAAGGTCAAGCGGGCGGTGCGCTTCCCGTTTCTCGACTTCTCCACGCTGGCCAAGCGCAGGGCGGCCTGCGAGGCCGAGATCGAGGCGAACCGCCCCTTCGCCCCCGAACTCTACCACGGCGTTACCCCCATTACCCGCGAGGCGGATCGGCGGCTCGCCATCGGCGGAAAAGGCAAGCCGGTGGAGTGGGCGGTGGATATGTGGCGCTTCGACGAGACGCAAACGCTCGACCAGATCGCGGACCGCTCGGGCATCGATATTGCGCTTGCGGACCAACTCGCCCGCACCATTGCGGCGGCGCACGCGCGCGCCCCGGTAGTCGAGGACGCGCCGTGGATCGAAGCGCTTGCCTCCTATATCGGGCAGAACGAGACGGCGTTCGCCGCGAGCGAGGCGCTCTACCGCCCGTCCGAGCGCGAAGCGCTGACGCGGGCAAGCTTCGCCGCGCTAAGGAAAGCACGCCCGCTGCTGATCATCCGCGGTCGGGCCGGACTGGTGCGCCGCGGCCACGGCGACCTGCATCTCGGCAATATCGCCCTGATCGACGGCAAGCCGGTCCCGTTCGATGCGGTCGAGTTCGATCCGCTGATCGCGGCCGGCGACGTGCTCTATGACCTCGCCTTTCTGCTCATGGACCTGGTCGAGCGCGACTTGGCGCTAGCGGCCAATGTTGTGCTCAACCGCTACCTCGCCGAAACCAGGCGCTTGGAGGACTACGACGGACTTGCCGCGATGCCGCTGTTCCTCTCGGTGCGCGCCGCCATCCGCGCCAAAGTAACCGCGGCGCGGCCGATCCCGCCCGACGGCGACGGAAAGGCGATCGCCGACGCGGCGCGTAAATATTTTGCGCTGGCATGCAGGGCGATCGAGCCGCCGCCGCCGCTGATCGTCGCCATCGGCGGCTTGTCGGGCACCGGCAAGTCGATTCTCGCGCGCCTGCTCGCGCCGCATATCGAACCGCTTCCCGGCGCGGTCATTCTGCGCTCCGACACTAAGCGCAAAGCGATCTTCGGCGTCGCCGAAACCGCGACGTTGCCGATCGAGGCCTATACGACGGAAGTAACCGACTACATCTACACCAGCCTGTTCTGGGAGGTGCAGCGGCCGGTGGCGGCCGGGCATTCGGCGGTGGTCGACGCGGTGTTCGCACGCGCGGAGCAGCGATGGTCGATCGCGGAAGCGGCGCGCGTGTGCGGGTTGCGGTTCGTCGGCCTGTTCTTGACCGCCGGCCTGGAGACCCGCGTCGATCGGGTGAAGGAGCGCATGCACGATGCCTCCGACGCCGACGAGAGGATCGCGCGGCGGCAAGAGAATTACGACCTGGGCATCATGGATTGGACGACCGTCGACGCCTCCGGCACGCCCGAGGAGACGCTGGCCCGCGTGCTCGATCACTTGGAGCGCGTGGGGCGCCGATGAGCCTCGACGCCCGCCGTCTCGCCGTTGCGCTGGCCGGGTATTGCGCGTTTCTCAATCTATATTCGCCGCAGGCGCTGTTGCCGGTGCTGGCGCGCGAGTTCGGCGCGAGCGCCGGCCGCATCAGCGCAGTGATGACGGCGAGCTCGTTCGCCATCGCGCTGACCGCGCCGTTCACCGGCGCGGTCGCCGACGTGCTCGGGCGCAAGCGGGTGATCACCTGCGCGATGCTGGCGATGACCGTGCCGATGGCGATGGTGGCGACGGCGGCGAGCGTGGACGAACTCGTCGTCTGGCGTTTCATCCAAGGCCTGCTGCTGCCGCCGATCTTCGCCGTCACCGTCGCCTATATCGGCGACGAGTGGCCGTCGGCGGAGGTGCCGGGCGTCGCCGGCCTCTATGTGTCGGGCGCGAGCTTCGGCGGCTTCTCCGGGCGGCTCATTCCCGGCCTGCTGACCGACCTGATCGGCTGGCGCTTCGCGCTTGCCTCGCTCGCCGTGCTCACGCTGTTCGGCGGCATTGCCGTCGCGCTGCTGCTCGAGCCCGAGCGCCGCTTCGTGCGCAGCGCGGGCTTCTTCGCCTCGCTGCGGCAGATGGGGCGCAATCTGCGCGACCCGCGGCTGCTCGCCTTCTACGCCGTCGGCTTCGGCGTGCTGTTCAACTTCATGGCGGTGTTCACCTATGTGAGCTTCCATCTCGCCGCGCCGCCCTATCTGCTCACCCCGTCGATGCTGGGCGCGATCTTCGTGACCTATCTCGCCGGCACCGCGACCGCGCCGCTGGTCGGACGCGCCGTCGGGCGGCTGGGGCGGCGCGCTTTCGTGCTCGGGCTGATCGCGGCGTGGGCCGCGGGCGCGCTGCTGCTGCTCCTGCCCTCGCTTGCGGTGATCATCGCCGGGCTGACGCTGTGCGCAATGAGCGGGATGATGTGCCAGGCCGTCTCCACCAGCGCGGTGACGGCGACCGCGGAGGTCGGGCGCTCGTCCGCGGTGGGACTCTACGTGACCTCGTTCTATGTGGGCGGCAGCGTGGGGGCCTCGCTGCCGGGCCTGACCTGGCAAAGCTTCGGCTGGCCCGCCGCGGTCGCGATGACGCTCGTCATGCTGACCCTGATGGCGCTCGTGGTGGCGCTGGGGTGGCGGGACGCGGAGGCGCAGGGGTGAGGGAGTGAGGGTCTCTTAGCGGGATTACTCTTGTTCCCGAATTGGGAACATTGTAATGTAATTCATGCAGGTCATCTCCAAACGCAAGTTGCGGGAGTTCTGGACCATCTACCCTCATGCCGAGGGCCCGCTTTCGACCTGGTACAGGATCGTCTCGAAGGCTGTCTGGTCAAAGCCGAGTGACGTGAAGGACCAATTTGGCAGCAATGTCGATTTTGTCGGCGACAACCGCGCGATTTTCGACATTGG
>CAWIXM010000014.1:0-54015 GCA_963840055.1 uncultured Alphaproteobacteria bacterium
CTTCCTCCGCCATCTATGCGCGGATTCACGCCGCCGGTAACATTAGCCTTCGTCCAGACGTAATCAACTTTTGAGCAGGCTGCAAACGGGCCTTGATGAACTCTTCTCTTAATTTCAGCGCTCCCATCTCGCTGACCAGCGACAAGAGCCCCTCTGCGCCGGCGAGCATTGCAGCATAAAGTAATTCTTCGCAGGCGCCAGAAGCGGGGTTCCCAGTGACATTGCTTCTTCCAGTCGCCGCACGGCGGCCGCGACATCCGGTGGCACCAGAACCGGCCGATCGGCGCCTGCCAATTCGGCCGCGAGCAGAAGCACACCGGTAGCGAATTCGTTTCCGACTTTTTTCCGCAGCAAGACAATCGAGGATTTTCTGCAGGCTGTTTCTGAGCGCCTTGAGCTTTAAAAGTTCTCGATGCGGCTTTTGGTGGCTTCAAACATTGCACTTGTCGCGAAGCGACCGCGAAACTTTCATAAGTTTCTTGCGGGCGAAGAGGTAGCCAAAAACGGCGACCTTCATGTGCTGGATTTTCCCAGATCGCGGCATCAAGAGCGTGTAGCCGATCCCGGGAAAACAACACTACAGGCCCGAGGGCCGTAGAGCTGACGGCACAAGAACAGAGCGCCGCCGCGACGCTGGCAATCTCGTTCAGCCGAGCCGGCTGTCGCCCTTGATGTTTAAGTTAAAGGCAAGCGCGTTATGCGCGCGCACATGTTCGCCCACGACAGCAAAATCGTGTACTAAATCGGCCGACCGTTGGTCAGCAAGAATTGCGGCGGCTTCCGGCTTTCGCCTGATCAATTCCGCAATAGCGGCTTCAAGTCTGGCGATCTCGGCGACATCGACGCTGCGTAGGCGTCGGCGGTCTTCCGGAGGCCTGCCATCAGCGTCTCGCGCTCGTTCTTCAGCGCGGCCGCCCACGCCGGTTGCCTCTCCAAACCACGCGTTGGTTTACATCCAGCCGATCGATAGCGCTCTTCCTCAGGAGTTGCGCGTAGTTCGAGGCGTCCTTGCCGAGACGCAATATCGGATTGGGAAAATCCTCCGTCGGGCGGACTTTGGCCAACGCCTGATTGAGCTTGTCCTCGACAACGTCAAGCGCCTCTTTCTTGTCGGACAGAACCAGAAGGCTCTTCCCGCGAAGAATGAGGTCGAAAGCGACGGCGGTGATCGTGTGCGACTTGCCGGCCCCGGCGGGCCTTCGGCCGCTATGAAGCGCGCATCGCGATGCTTGATCGCCGAAAGTATCTTTCTCTGCTCCTCGACAAGCGGCAGCGGCGAGTCGAAGCGAGCCGCTCAGGTACCGGCTCGTCGTCCGATTCCTTGTGACGTCGGGCCGGACCGATATGGGGTTTTTAAGTAGGAAGTGATCTATCAGATCCGAGAATGCCTGTGAGGAGCGCCTCGTAATCGTTGACCATCGGGCTAATCGGAGCGGTCGAAAAGCGAGAAGGAAAGGCTGTTCGTCGCTGTGACGAGCAGGCTGCTCACCTTTTGGTCTCGCGGTTTGCCGAAGTCGATTTCGCCACGCAGATTGAAGCCGCCCGCTATTTCGTCGAACAGATTTTGGGCAAGGCTGAGCGGCGTCTGTTCGGGCTGAAGGTAGAAAATTCGCTCCCTCAAGACGGACGCGATCGTCGAACGTCCCTCCGCTTTCGCGACCTCTTGGGCGACGTAATCCATTGCCCGTTTATTGACGTAGAGGCGCGGCTCCGCGTTGATGTTGAAGCCGTGTTCAGCCCTCTCCGCGGTGAAGGGAACGTAGAAGATCGGAAACACGTGGCCGAAATGTTTGACCTCGCCGATATGCAGGTAGAAGTCGACATTTTCGATCAAGCGGGACGAACGGACGAGATCGGACAGTTCCACGTAAAGATCGCCCGCGCTGAACGTCCCCGCGCACGACCGTTTCATTCAAATGGTCGCGTAGAACGGTTTCAAGCGGGCTAGGTTCGTGCTCGACCAGCAACTTTGAAAATGCGGCGCCGGACGAACTCTCGACACCGCCGATGAGCCGCACCGAAAGCTGATCTTCGAAGTCCCTCAAGGACTCGATCGGCTTGTGCTCCGTGCGTTCGAAAAAGCCTTCCATTCGGTCCAGCAAAGGGCCAATGACGCTTTTGGCAAAAGTGGAACGGACCACTTCTATGAACTTCTCGAACGCTATATCCGGGTCGCCGCTCTTGCGTTCTGCAGCCTTCGCTATCTTCCCCATTGCTGTCGTTACGACGGCATCCAGATCCTCCTGTCTCACCATCGCAATATGCGTCGCGATCGCTTCGATCACAGCCTTGGGGAGTGTCGACCGCCAACTACCGCGTGCGATGGACAACGAAAGCCCGGTTCCGACCGGTTTCGCCAATTCAACCCACAGCTTCTGTTGGAATCCCGGGAACTTGCGTAGCGGGATCCCGACCAGCCGCCCTTGCGCATCCGCATTCTGGAGGCGCCGCCGGGGTAGACGTTGTTTCTTGAAGTCGGTGGAGAGAAACTCGGCGTAGTACTGCGCCAGCCTTTTGAAGAAACCGGTAAGCCCGCCCGGCGGTGCGGCTGCGGTCTGCGTCCTAGGTGTACTCGCCGCAGAGATGTTCGTACTTGCGCTCTCGGTCCCTTGAACCTGGCGGATCAACTCCGGGACCTCGGACGCCGGGAGCCAGTCGGGCATGCCGCCGCGCCACACGAACACGTCCTCCGACGTCCCGCGGGTCCTGATGAGGGTTCTCAAGTCGTCCAGCGGGATTGGTCCGTGGACGTCTTCTCCAATCGCGTAGTGCCAGAGCGACATCGAGAAATGCCTCGGCGCCGAAAACTAAGTGAAACGCATACCCACGAACGCAATCAGCGCCGAAACAGTTGCTCGTAAAATCCAGCACATAGCGTCCGTCCCGTGCTCGTTCGCATTGAGCTAGGCAAACACTGCAAAACAACCCATGAGCGAACACAATACGCACAAATGCGGGTTCGCTGGCCCGAGTGGGCGATATTGTCGGACCTGAAGGACCAGCAGGAAGTTGGTGAGGATGGCTTCGTTCTATCTTTTGTCGCGTCGGGCGGTATGACGCGTGCATAGCTTGTGCTGCGGACGGCAGTTGGTTTTTCGCTCAAGGAGAGGAGCGTATTCGTTGGAAAGCTGTCGGCAAGAACCTGGATGCGGTCCTGAGTTGTGAGGCGCTGCTTCGCGACGCGCAGGCACGCTTTGGCACCTTCATGAGCTTCCACCAGCAGCCGCAGCAACTCCCATTCTTCGTTCCCCCAGAATGGGAAGCCGCTCGCCGGCTGGGCCGGAGGAAGCAGAACGAACAGGGTCCAAACGCCACGAATTCTCCACGTCATTTTAAGGCGTGTTCACGCTCCGTTGCGTCACCACTTGCCAAATGCTGATGCGGGCACGTCGGCCTAAACTATTGAATTTTATTGAAAATTATGGTGGGCGCTGCAGGGATTGAACCTGCGACCTTTCCCGTGTGAAGGGAACGCTCTCCCGCTGAGCTAAGCGCCCGCCTCGCGGCGGCGGCGACCCTCGCCGGCCGCGCCAAGGGCGGGCCGAGGCGGCCGGTGCCGGATTTAATCGGCGCGCCCGCGCATGGTCAAGGTCGGGCGGCGAGCCGCGCCGCATCTCACAGAATCGGAAACCCGCCACGCTGCCTCGCCCAGCGAAGGCCTCCGGCCGCGGCTTCCTCGCCCGATTCACCGCGGTGGAGAAGGCGCGGGCGCGGGCCAAGGCGATGCCGGAGGGGCCGCCGATGGCGCGGGCGCGGATTCGCTCGCCTGACCCGCTTGCACCGGGGTCGCCGCCGGCGCCGCAGGCTGATCCGATTTAGGCGGCGCCGCGGCCGTCGCAGGCGCACCCGGTTGGGCGGGCGTCGGCTTTGTCGCAACCGTCGGACGCTTCGGTCGCGGCTTTCTTGGCGGCGCGGCCGGCTGCAGATCTGCTCGGACCGGGTTCGGCTCGAAACTGGCGGGCGCGGATTCCATGCCGATGAAGCTCTTTTTCGCAGCGACCGCGTGCGCCGTGACCGATTGCGGCTGATGGCGCGCAAGGGAGAAGCTCACATTGATGTCGTTCCCGGGTGCGACCGGAAGCTCGCAAGGAGTCACGCAGCTGGCCCCGTTCGACAGTTTCGCCTCGGCCCCGGGCGGCTTGCTTTCGAGCTTGAGGATCACCGGCTCCGATCCTTTGCCGCCCAGCGACGAAATGGACAGAATCGACCCGCACCCGGCGAGCATCAGGCCGCAAATCGCAACGGCGATGACTCGGTTCATGAGCAAACTCTTTGAAAAAATGCCCCTTCGAGCGAATTCCGTTCCGGTGGAATTGGAATTCGCTCCGGTTCTCCTTTGGCGGTCGCATTTTCTGCGGCGAACCGGTTTCCACTTCGCCGGAAAATGCTCTAGTACGGATCAGCATATTGAGCCGGTCGCCGCAGCGCAACAGCGCGGGTAGCCCGCGTTTCGCGGCAGAACCGAGCCCGCTCGTCCTGCGTTCACGGTTCGGATGCGACCAACGGCGCGCCCTCGATCATGTCCGTCACCGCGGACAAGAGCTCGTCGAAATGGCTGATCACACGGTCGGGGCCAAACGTCGCGACCGGCGTGTCGGTGTAGCCGAAATCGACGGCGATGATCGGCACGTTCGCCGCGCGCGCGGTGGCGACGTCGGTGTCCGAGTCGCCGACCATCAGCGTCGAGCGTAAGCATCCGCCCACGGCTTCGACGGTCGCCGCCAGAACGCGCGGATCGGGTTTCGGCACCCCAAACGTATCCGCACCGCAAATCGCCGCGAACCGGTGCGACAAGCCGAGCGCATCGAGAAGTTTGACGGAAAGCCGCTCGATCTTGTTGGTGCAGACCGCAAAGCGGAGACCACGAGCGGCGAGCGCATCGAGCGCGCTTTCCACGCCTGGAAATGGGCGCGAGAGCTCCGCGATGCGCTCCTCATAGGATGATACAAAATCGGCATAGAGGCGATCGGCTTCGACCGGCGTCACCGCTCGGCCCTTCGCCGCGAACCCCTTCTTGATCAGATCGTGCGCACCGCCGCCGATGAATTGCCGCGCCTGCATGAACGGCAGTTGCTCAATACCCTCGCGCCCGAACAGCGTATTAAGCGCAGCGATCAGGTCCGGCGCGGTGTCGACCAGCGTTCCGTCGAGATCGAAAACGATCGTGTGCTGCGATTTGGCGGGTTGTTGCGGCATTTGCAGTCGAAGGAGCCGCGGTCGCGCGGCGAAAGTTGATGGGCTCGGACGCGCTCTAGCGGGGAAGAGGGGTAGACGCAAGGGTGGCCCGCTAGATTAGCCCGCAGCCCGATCTACCCGTCTGCCGGTCCCGTAGCACGCCAATGACCCTTCGTGGCTATGAAGCGCCGCAGAAGCAGGCTACATAGCCTCATAGGCACGCTCATCGACAATCAAATAGCGGAATTATGAACGTCGAAGATCAAAAACGCGCAGCGGCGGCCCGCGCGGTCGAACTCGTCCAACCCGGCATGCTGGTCGGCCTGGGCACCGGCACGACCTCGCATCATTTCGTCGAGCTGCTGGGCGAACGGGTCCGCGGCGGACTCAGTATCGTCGCCGTCGCCACCTCGGAAGCGACAAAGGCCCAAGCCGCGCGGCTAGGCATTCCACTCACCACGCTCGAGGAAGCGCCGAACCTCGACCTCACCGTCGACGGGGCGGACGAAATCGCGACCGATCTCACCGTGATCAAGGGCGGTGGCGGCGCGCTGTTGCGGGAGAAGATCGTGGCCTCGGCGTCCACCGTCATGGTTGTCATCGCCGACCAGTCGAAATGGGTCGACACCCTCGGCCGCTATCCCTTGCCGATCGAGGTGGTGCCGTTCGGGCTCGCCCCCACCCGGCGCGCGATCGAGCACGCGGCGGCGGAAATCGGCTGCCCAGGCCTGGCGGTTTTGCGGCGCACCAGCGAGGGCCATGCTTTTGTCACGGATGGGGGGCACCTGATTCTCGACTTGGCGCTCGGCCGCATTCCGGAGCCGCGCGCGCTGGCGTCGCGGCTGGCCGAAATCCCGGGCGTGGTGGAGCATGGCCTATTCATCGGCCTGGTGCGCATGGCGATCATCGCCGGGCCGCATGACGTTCGCATCGAGGAAGCGTGAAACCGCAAGAGAGGGGATTAACGATGCATTTCGGCTGGATGGCGCGGATCGCAGTGGCTGCGACGCTCGCCTGCGGATCGCTCCTGGTCGTTTCGGCTCCGGGAGCAGCGCAACAGAAACCTTCCCCGGCGGCATTAGCCGCGGCGAAGGAATTGCTCGTCTTGAAGAAGGGGGACGTCTATTTCAATCTCATCCCGGACGGCGTCGTCGAAAAAGTGAAAAACGTATTTATCCCAACCAACCCGAATCTCGGCAAAGAGCTCAACGAAGTCGCTGCGAAACTCAAGAAATATTATGAGCCGAAGCGTGCCGAGCTTTTGAACGAAGTCGCGCGGCTTTATGCCGAGCGTTTCTCCGAACAGGAGCTCAAAGCGCTTATCGCCTTTTATAAGAGCCCAGTCGGCCGCAAGATGGTGACGGACGAGCCGCAAATCATCGACCAAAGCGTGCGTTACGCGGAAAACTGGGGTGATAACTTGTCGGGCGAAGTGATATCCAAATTTCGTGAAGAAATGAAGAAGAAAGGCCACGACCTATAATGGCGACGGGCGGGCGCGAGGTCGACCTTTTCGTCATCGGCGCGGGATCGGGCGGCGTGCGCGCGGCGCGGATCGCGGCCGGCTACGGCGCGCGCGTGATGATCGCCGAGGAGTACCGGGTCGGCGGAACCTGCGTCATCCGCGGCTGCGTGCCAAAAAAGCTCCTGGTCTACGCATCGCGTTTTCCGCACGAGTTCGAAGACGCGGAAGGCTACGGCTTCTCGCTTTCGACCCCGACATTCGATTGGGCGACCTTGATCGCCAATAAAGACAAGGAAATCGCTCGTCTCGAAGCGGCCTATGTGACCACCTTGGAGAAATCGGGTGTCGCTCTCGTTAAAAGCCGCGCGGTGTTCGAAGACGCGCACACGCTCCGTCTCGTTGCGACGGGCGAGCGCATCCGCGCGGCGCATATCCTGATCTCGACAGGATCGTCGCCCAGTCTGGGCCCGCCGATTACCGGCATCGAGCACGTCATTTCTTCGAACGAGGTGTTTCACCTTCCGGAATTCCCCCATCGCGTCCTTATTCAGGGGGGCAGCTACATCGCCGTGGAGTTCGCCTGCATCTTCGCCGGGCTCGGCGCGCACGTGACCCTGGTCTATCGCCGCGACAATATTCTGCGCGGTTTCGACGACGACCTGCGCCATCAGGTGCGCGTCGAGATGGAGAAGCGCGGCGTCCATGTGATCACCGGCGCCACGGTGAGTGCGGTGGAGCCGATGGGCAGGCACTTCTCCGTGCATCTCTCGTCCGGCGGCCTCACCATCACCGCCGATCAAGTGATGTTTGCGCTGGGCCGGCCGCCGAATGTCGCCGGGTTGGGGCTGGAAAAGGCGGGCGTCGCGCTCGACGCGAATGGAGCGATCGCGGTCGACGAATATTCCCGCACGTCGGCGCCGCACATCTACGCCGTCGGCGACGTCACCAATCGGGTCAATCTGACGCCGGTCGCGATCCGCGAAGGCCATGCGTTCGCCGACACCGTATTCGGCGGCAAACCAACGAGGGTCGACCACACCAATGTGCCGACGGCGGTCTTCAGCGAGCCTGAGCTCGGTACGATCGGCCTGACGCAGGCGCAGGCGGCGGCGCGGTACGCCAAGCTTGACGTCTACAAAACCATGTTCCGGCCGATGAAGGCGACCCTGGCGGGGCGCGACACCACGATGTTTTTCAAGCTGCTGGTCGATGCCACGAGCGATCGCATCGTCGGCTGTCATATCCTCGGCGAAGGCGCCGCTGAAATGATTCAACTCGTCGGGATTGCGTTGAAGATGGGGGCGACCAAAGCGGATTTCGACGCCACCATGGCGGTGCATCCGACGGCGGCGGAGGAGCTGGTGACCATGCGCCAGCCGGCTGAGCAGTTGCAGCGCGAGGCGGCGGAATAGGCAGGCCCGGCGCTGATCGCCCTGGTTTGACCAAATTACTCTCGTGTATAAGCGTTGGCTGTCCGCGCCGGTGCGGGCTTTTGCGATCGGATAAAAATCGGAGTTTCATCATGGCCGAGCGTTGGACGCCCGACAGTTGGCGCACGAAACCAGTCGTGCAGGTGCCGGAGTATCCCGACCCGCAGGCGCTCGCCGCAGTCGAGAAGCAGCTTTCGACCTTCCCACCCCTCGTTTTCGCCGGGGAAGCGCGCAATTTGAAGAAGGCGCTGGCGCAGGTCGCCAGGGGCGAAGCGTTCCTGCTCCAGGGTGGCGACTGCGCGGAAAGTTTTGCCGAACACGGCGCCAACAATATCCGCGACTTCTTCCGCGTCTTCCTGCAGATGGCCGTGGTGCTGACCTATGCGGCAGCCTCTCCGGTCGTGAAAGTCGGGCGCATCGCCGGCCAATTCGCCAAGCCGCGTTCGGCGCCGACGGAAAAGCGCGGCGGCGTGGAGCTGCCAAGCTATCGCGGCGACATCATCAACGACAACGAATTCACCCCGGAGGCGCGCTGTCCTGACCCGCGCCGGCACCTCCAAGCTTACCGGCAGTCGGCGGCGACGCTGAACCTGCTGCGCGCCTTTGCCCAGGGCGGCTACGCCAATCTGGGAAGCCTGCACCAATGGATGCTCGGCTTTGTCAAGGACAGTCCCCAGTCGCGGCGCTACATGCAACTCGCCGACCAGATCTCCGAAGCGCTCGCTTTCATGCGCGCATGCGGACTCGATCTCGAAAGCCACCCCGAGCTGCGCACGACCGAACTTTACACCAGCCACGAGGCGTTGCTGCTCGGTTACGAAGAAGCAATGACGCGCGTCGATTCAACCAGCGGCGACTGGTACTGCACGTCGGGCCACATGCTGTGGATCGGCGACCGCACGCGTCAACCCGACCACGCCCATGTCGAATTCTGCCGCGGCATCGAAAACCCGCTCGGGCTAAAGTGCGGACCATCGCTCAAGCCGGATGAACTTCTGCGTTTGATCGACACGCTCGATCCGGAGAACGAGCCTGGACGTCTGACGCTGATCTGCCGCTTCGGCGCCGACAAGGTCGGCGAGATGCTTCCGCCGCTGGTGCGCGCGGTTAAGCGCGAAGGCCGCAACATCGTGTGGTCGTGCGATCCCATGCACGGAAACACCATCACCTCTGCAAACGGATTCAAGACCCGGCCGTTCGACCGTATCCTGCAGGAGGTGAAGACCTTCTTCACCGTACATGCCGGCGAAGGCACCTTTGCCGGAGGCGTCCATCTCGAAATGACCGGGCAGAACGTGACGGAGTGCACCGGCGGCGCCCGCGCGATCACCGACGAAGATCTCGATAGCCGCTATCACACTTTCTGCGATCCACGGCTCAACGCCGATCAGTCAATCGACTTGGCGTTCCTCCTGGCGGAGCTCTTGAAAAAGGAACGCACCACCCGAGCGGCGCCGATGTCGGCGGTCGCCAGCTGGTGACAGGACGGTGCAAGTAAACCTTGGAGCGGTGCCGCGCGTCGCTTCGCGGACAATCCGCTTTTAGGCCCGCGCTGCGGCGCGGTCCTTTTCCGGCGCAGGGCGCTGCTGTGACGTGATGCGCGGGACGGCCAAGCGCGTCCCCGCGCGTCACGAACCGAGACGATGAGCGCCTCGACGCTAAATCGCTTCCTTGAGCTCCTTGGCGGCGCGGAACGCCACTTTCTTGCTGGCCTTGATCTTGATTGGCTCGCCGGTCGCCGGATTACGCCCCATCCGGGCGGCGCGCTTCCTGACTTGAAAAATGCCAAGCCCACCGATGCGGATGCGGTCACCCTTCTTGAGGTGCTTCACCACCAGGCCGACCATGTCATTGAGAATGGCTTCTGATTGCTTCTTCGCAAGCTCGTGCTGCGTCGCGATCAGGTGTGCGAGGTGCTTGAGCGTCACGGTAGGTTGGGCTGCCTTAACCATCGAACGTCCTCCATTTGCGGTCAAAAGACCGCGAAAACTCCCGTCAAATAGATGATTCTCGCGCTTACGCCAGCGGTAAAATGCAAAAAAGGCCCGTTTTTCCTGGTTTTTTGTGGGTTCCTCACGCATTTCCCCAATAAATTCGCGGCTCCGGGCGGGGATGACTGCGATTTTGCGGGCCGGAGCCAAGCGCTTTCGGTTGATCGAGCGCTCCGAGGGACACTTACACCGCGCTTCGGCGGTAGAAATTTCAACCGCATCTTTGGTCATCGGCGCGGCGCCGCATCTCATCGGCCCTGAACCAGGAGGCTAACTTGACTTCGCTCTGGGGGGGTCTTATCTCAGCCGCTCCGAACCATTTGGATATATCGCGGTCCGGGGGCGTAGCTCAGTTGGTTAGAGCGTCGGCCTGTCACGCCGAAGGTCGCGGGTTCGAGCCCCGTCGCTCCCGCCAGTAAAATCAACAATTTAGCTGCGATCTCGGCTTGCAATTCGACTACGCAATTTAACTCTGCGAGTCGAACTCCGCGCCGCGGCGCAGCGGCATTACCAATCCAGCGTCGCAATCCAGGGACGAAACGCATGTTCACCGGCATCGTCACCGACATCGGCGAAGTGATCGAGGTTGCGCCGCGCGCGGCGGACTTGCGGCGGCTGACGATTGCTTGTCACTACAACCGCGCTTCGATCGATACCGGCGCATCGATCGCCTGCAGCGGCGTTTGTCTGACGGTCGTCGATGCGGGCGAAGCGGGCAGGCTAACGTGGTTTGCGGTGGACGCCGCGCCGGAGACCCTGCGCGTCACCACGGTCGGTACCTGGGCGAAGGGCGCCCGCATCAATCTCGAACGCTCGCTCAAGATCGGCGACGAACTCGGCGGCCACATCGTCACCGGACATATTGATGGCCTCGCTGAAGTGGTCGCGCGCGAGGACCTCGTCGAAACCGCGCGGTTCACCATTCGGGCGCCAGCGCATCTGTCCGGCCTCATCGCCGCCAAAGGCTCGGTCGCGCTCGACGGCGTCTCGCTGACGGTGAACGAAGTTGCCGGCGACGACTTCACGGTGCTGATCATTCCCCATACGCTGACGGTGACGACGTTCGGAGCGCTTGCGCGCGGCGACCGCGTCAATCTTGAAGTCGATCTCATGGCGCGCTACGCCGCGCGGCTGATTGAAACCAGACAGTGATTTTCGCCGCGACGCGAGGACGGCATCGCAATGCAACCATGACTACAGGTCCGCTGAACGCGTTCCAAATCGGCTTGCGCTGCGCCTGACCGACTTGCTACTCACGGCGCGCTTCCGGGGAACACAATGGCCGGCCCACGCACCTCGTTTCACGTCAATCTCGCGCCGTTGCCGGGCGCGCGCGTTCTCGTCGTCGAGGGACGCTACTACGGCAATATCGCCGACGCTTTGCTCGAAGGCGCGCGGCGGGTGCTCGACGCGGCGCAGGTCGAATGGGACATCGTCACCGTGCCGGGCGCGCTCGAAGTCGCGCAGGCGGTCGCGATGGCGTTCGAAGCGCCGATGCATGCGCGACGCATGCCTTATGACGGGATCGTGGCGCTCGGCTGCGTCATTCGCGGCGAGACCAGCCATTACGAAATCGTGGCTCGCGAGTCGGCGCGCGCATTGATGGATCTCGCAGTGCAACATCGCGTGCCGATCGGCAATGGCATCCTCACGGTTGATACGCCGGCGCAGGCGAAAGTGCGCGCCGATCCCGAGGAAGGAGACAAAGGCGGCGTCGCCGCTATCGCCGCACTCGCCCTGATCCACGTCAAGCGACATCTGCAGAACCCGCGGGGCGAGCCGTGAGCGGTCCCGTCGAGGAGCCGCGCAAGGCGAACCGGCGCGGCGCGGCGCGGCTCGCAGCAGTGCAGGCGCTCTATCAAATGGATATCGCCGGAACGCCGCTGCAGGACATTCTTGCGGATTTCGAGTGTCACTGGATCGGGCGCGAGATCGAAGGCGAGCAATATCTGCCGGCGGAAGCCGGCTTTTTTCGCGACATCGTCGGCGGGGTCGTGGCCGAACAGCGGCGGCTTGATCCGCTTGTTGATCATGCGCTCGCCTCCGGCTGGCCGCTCAAACGCGTCGAGGCGATCCTGCGCTCGGTGCTGCGCGCCGGCGCCTACGAACTCGATAAGCGTCACGACATCCCCGCCCGCGTGGTGATCTCCGAATATGTGGACGTCGCGAGCGCCTTCGTCGATCACGATGAGACCGGCATGGTGAATGCCGTGCTCGACCAGATCGCCCACCAGCTACGCCCCGCGGAGTTCGCGCCGCAGCCGGCCCCTTTCTCCTCGGGACGCAAGCAGGAGAGCTAGCCGCAGGCCGCTGGCTGGAAAAATGCGCCAAATAGGCGTTAGAAAGCATTTTCCGGCGAAGTGGGAACCGGTTCGCCGCAGAAAATGCGACCACTCAAGGACAATTAGAGCGAATTCCGATTCCACTGGAACGGAATTCGCTCTGGTAGCGAAACCCATCAATCGGCAAGCGAGGGCGGATGCAGGACGGAGCGGCAGAGGACTATGGGCGAAGCTGGTATGCGGCGACGGCGGTCGCCGCGCCCGAACGGCCGCCGCTCGCGGCCGATCTCGATGTCGATGTATGCGTCATCGGCGGCGGGCTTGCAGGCCTGACGGCCGCGCGCGAAATCGCGCGGCTGGGCTGGTCGGTGGTTGTTCTCGAGGAAAAGCGCGTCGCCTGGAGCGCGTCGGGCCGCAATTGCGGCTTCGTCCTGCCCGGCTTTGCCGCCGACATTATCGGGATCGTCGAACGCGTCGGACTCGACCAGGCGAAAAAGCTCTGGGCCATAGCAGACGCCGGGCTCGAATACGTCCGCACGACCATCGACGAGTGCAACATGGCCGACGTGCAGCCGCGGCGCGGCTGGCTCGACGTCTCCAAGGTAGACACTGGAGACGAGATGATCGCGCTCGTCGGCATGCTCGGACAGGAATTCGGCGCCGCGGTCGAGGGTTGGCCGACCGAGCGCGTGCGCGACGTGTTGCGCAGCGAGCGCTATTTTCACGCCATCTACTACCCGAACGCCTTCCAAATTCACCCGCTCAATTACGCGCTCGGTCTCGCCCGCGCCGCCGAGGAGGCGGGCGCACGCATTTTCGAACACACGCGCGCGTTGGAGATCGACCCCGCGGGCGTGCGCAAGCGGGTGCTGACGCCGGCCGCCCTGGTGCGTGCGGACCACGTCGTGCTCGCGGGCAATACGCTGATCGCCGGCCTGATGCCGCAGCTTGCCGAGACTCTTCTGCCGGTCACCGGCTATGTCGCGGTGACTGAACCGCTCGGCGAGCGGCTCGGTCACGCCATCGCCTATTCGGGGGCGGTCAGCGACTCGCGCTTCGCCAATTACCACTACCGTATCGTGGACGGTGACCGGCTGATGTGGGCGGGCAGCGGTGGTCCTTTCGCGCGCGATCCGCGCCGGGTCGCCGATACATTCAAGGCAGCCATCGCGCGCACCTATCCGCAGCTCGGCGATGTCGCGATCGCCTACGCCTGGGCGGGCACGATGGGGTTCGCGGTCCACCGCATGCCGCAGATCGGGGAGGTTTCGCCCGGTCTTTGGGTTGCGAGCGCGTTCGGCGGCCACGGCCTCAACACGAGCGCCATCGCCGGCAACCTGATCGCCCGCGCGATCTCCGAAAACGACGACGCGTGGCGCGAGTTCGTTCCCTATAATCTCGTGTGGGCGGGCGGCCGCCTCGGCCGCGTCGTCGCGCAGGCCGTGTTCGTCGTGCGCAATTGGCAGGAGTAGTTCGAGGGGATGTGGGCTCAACGCCGCGAACGCCTGCGTCTCGCCAGGCCTGCACCATCGGAAACAACCGTCACCCAGGCTAAGAAGAAGCCGCAGGCCGGCGGCGCACGTTCCGCCTAGAGCGAATTCCGTTCCGTTGGAATCGGAATTCGCTCTAATTGTCCTTGAGTGGTCGCATTTTCTGCGGCGAACCGGTTTCCACTTCGCCGGAAAATGCTCTAAGCCGATCCTTCGGCCCCGATCCCGAAGCAACGCACAGCCTCGAAATTAAAACCAAAAGTTGCGCAACGAGGCTGGACGAAGGGATGTACCAGCCTGCCCCGAACGCAGGCCGGTTGCGGCAAACAAGCTTCTTCTCTTTCCGCCTCACCGACCCGATATAGGGCCGAGAGTTCGCCCTTCCTTGGGCGCAGGAGGTTAGAATGCTTCGGTTTCGCTTGGGTCCTTGGCTCGCTGCGTTGGCTCTCTTGTCGGGTCTCGCGCTTGGCGCGGCGGATTACGCCGATGCGCGTATCGGCGGCGGCAGATCGAGCTTCGGCAGCCGCGGTTTTCGCACTTTTTCCGCCCCGCCCACGACGCGGACCGCGCCGGGATCGATTTCACCCATCGAGCGCTCAATCACCCAGCCAGGAACGTTTGCGCGCCCTAACGCTGGAACACCGGGAGTTGGCGGCGGATTCAACCGTTCCGGTCTGTTCGGCGGTGGGCTGCTTGGCGGGCTCGCGGCGGGCTTCCTAGGCGCCGGCCTGTTCGGCCTGTTATTCGGCCACGGCCTGTTCGGCGGGCTTACTGGCTTTGCCTCGTTGCTCGGCCTGCTCTTGCAGATCGGGCTGGTCGCGTTCGCGGGTATGCTGCTTTTCCGGATGTGGCGGGGGCGGCGTCAGCCCGCCTTGGCCGGCGGACCGCAGCTGCGCGATATCGGCCTAAACCGATCCGGGCTTGGCCCGCTCGGCGGCGGTGCGGCGGCGGCAGGCTTGCAGCAGGTCGAAATTCGACCCGAGGATTACCAGGCGTTCGAGCGGCTGCTCGGCGAAATTCAAGCGGCCTACAGCGCAGAGGATTTGAGCGCCCTGCGCGCCCGGGTGACGCCGGAAATGCTCTCCTACTTGTCCGAGGAGCTTGCGCAAAACGCCAGCCGCGGCGTCGTCAACCGCGTCTCCAACGTCAAGCTGGAGCAAGGCGATCTCGCCGAGGCCTGGCGCGAAGGCGAAACGGAATATGCCACGGTTGCCATGCGCTTCTCGCTTGTGGACCGCACGCTTGATCGCGCCAGCGGGCGCCTGGTCGAAGGAAGCGATACGCCCGAGGTGGTGACCGAGGTGTGGACGTTCCGCAGGGCGCACGGCGGCGCCTGGCTGTTGTCGGCCATTCAGCAGACCGGCTGACCGCGGCATCGAACGCCAACCGCGGCCCGGCTTCCTCGATATCGCCTGCTTGCCCGGCTTCGCGCCGGGCAAGTGCATTTGCGGGACGGGCGCGACGAACACAACGCCGACCGGTTTTTGATATTTGTTAAAGTCGGGAAGGTGCGGGCCATGGTCTGTCGCCATGACCCAGGAACGCTTCGCAGGCCGGAACCGCCTATGGTGTTTTGGTTGGTGTTGGGGCTGATGACCGCCGCGGCGATTTTCGTCGTGGTGCGGCCGCTGCTTACGCGCGCCCCGGCGCCTGCCGCGGATGCGGACAGCGACCTTGCCGTTTACCGCGACCAGCTCGCGGAAGTCGATCGTGATCTCGCTCGCGGCGCGATCGCACAGCCGGAGGCAGAAGCTGCCCGCATCGAAATCTCCCGCCGGCTGATCGCAGCGGCGGAGCGCGCGGACACAACCCATCGGCCCGACGCAGAGGCCGCCCCACGCCCCTGGCGCATTGCGTCTGTCGCCACGCTGATCACGTTACCGCTCGGCGCGGTTGCGCTTTACCTCGCGCTGGGTTCTCCCGAACTCCCGGGGCAGCCGCTGGCGGATCGTCTCGCGCGTGCCCACGCGGGCGCGGGAGCCGCCACCGACGAGCCAACGTCGCTCGCGTCCCTGGTCGGGCAGGTCGAGGCGCATCTCGGACGCAATCCCGATGACGGACGCGGTTGGGAGGTGCTCGCCCCCGCCTATATGCGACTGGAGCGCTTCGACGATGCAGCGAAGGCGCGCCGCAACGCGATCCGCTTGCTCGGCGCGACTGCAGACCGCGTCGCCGGGCTCGGCGAGGCGCTCGCGGCGGCGGCCGGCGGCATTGTAACTCCTGAGGCCAAGGTGGAATTCGAGCGCGCGCTTGCACTCGACCGGGACAATGTCACCGCGGCCCTCTATCTCGGGCTGGCCGCCAAGCAGGCCGGGCAACCCGAGGAAGCGCGCCGCACTTGGGAAGGCATGATCGCACGGGCGCCCGCAGGCGCTCCGTGGATTACGTTCGTGCGCCAGGCTATTGCGGCGCTCGGCGAGCCTGGCGGCGGTCCAGCGGCCGCCGACGCGGCCCCGACGCCCGATGCATCCGCCGAAATGACGGCCGAGCAGCGCGAGATGGCGCGGGACATGGTCGAGCGGCTCGCAGCGCGGCTTGCAACCGACGGGTCGGACGTCGAAGATTGGTTGCGCCTCGTGCGGTCCTACATGGTGCTCGGCGAGCACGACAAAGCGCGGGCGGCCGCGAGCGATGCGCGACGCGCGCTCGCGGGCGACCCGAATAAGCTGCAGCGCCTAGACATGGGAGTGAAGGCGCTGGGGGTCGAAGGATAACGACCGAAAGCAGGAAGCATGACGCGCAAGCAACGCCGTTTCGCCTTGATCGCCGGATCGCTCGCAGTGCTCGCAGCGGCGGTTGGCCTCGTGCTCTACGCCCTCAACGACTCGATCGTGTTCTTCCATTCGCCGACCGAGCTGGTCGAAAAGAATATTCGACCCGGAACACGGCTTCGCATCGGCGGCCTGGTTGCGCCAGGAACGGTGGTCAAGGGCAAAAACCTCGCCGTCCGCTTCGAGGTGACCGACGGCAACAAGGCGGTTGAGGTCAACTATTCCGGCGTTCTGCCCGATCTATTCCGCGAAGGCCAAGGCGTCGTCGCCGAAGGTGTGCTCGAGCGCCCCGGTTTGTTCCGGGCCGACAGCGTACTCGCCAAGCACGACGAGAGATACATGCCGCGCGAGGTCGCCGATGCGCTAAAGAAACAAGGGCATTGGAAGACGGACTACGCCAACAAGCCGCAAGCCCCGACCGCAACGAATGCATCGGCGGGAGCAACACATTGATCCCCGAACTTGGTCACTACGCCCTCGTCCTCGCCTTTGCACTTGCGCTCGCCCAGTCGAGCGTACCGCTGATCGGCGTGCGCAACGGCGACGCCGCACTGATGGACGTCGCAAGATCGGCGGCGCTCGCGCAATTCGTTTGCGTGGCGGTGGCATTCGCGGCTCTGACTACCTCTTACGTGACGTCGGACTTCTCGGTCGAAAATGTCGCTGAGAATTCCCACTCGGCGATGCCGCTCATCTACAAATTCACCAGCGTGTGGGGAAACCACGAGGGCTCCATGCTCCTGTGGGTTTTGATCCTCGCGCTGTTCGGCGCATTGCTCGCTCTGTTCGGCCGCAACATCCCTTCCACGCTCCGGGCGAGCGTACTCGCCGTGCAGTCGTGGATCGCGACCGCGTTCTATTTGTTCATCCTGCTCACCTCGAACCCATTTGCGCGCCTCGTGCGCCCGCCGATCGAAGGCCGCGACCTCAATCCGATCCTTCAGGACTTGGGCCTCGCCATTCATCCGCCCCTGCTCTATCTCGGCTATGTCGGATTCTCGATGTCGTTTTCGTTCGCCGTGGCGGCGCTGCTGATCGGCCGGATCGACGCCGCCTGGGCGCGCTGGGTGCGGCCGTGGACGCTCGCCGCCTGGATTTTTCTCACACTGGGCATCGCGATGGGGTCGTACTGGGCTTATTACGAGCTCGGTTGGGGCGGCTGGTGGTTCTGGGATCCGGTGGAGAACGCCTCGCTCATGCCCTGGCTTGCTGGAACGGCGTTCCTGCATTCGGCGCTGGTGATGGAGAAGCGCGAGGCGCTGAAGGTGTGGACCATCCTGCTTGCGATCCTGACCTTCTCGCTCTCGCTGATCGGGACGTTTCTGGTGCGGTCGGGCGTGTTGACCTCGGTGCATGCTTTCGCAACCGATCCCACGCGCGGCGTGTTCATTCTCGCCATCCTCGTCTTGTTCATCGGCGGCAGCCTCGCGCTGTTCGCCTGGCGCGCCCCGATGCTCAAGCAGGGCGGATTGTTCGCGCCGATTTCGCGCGAAGGCGCGCTCGTCTTCAACAACCTGTTTCTCACCACCGCCTGCGCTACGGTGTTCGTCGGCACGCTCTACCCGCTTGCGCTCGAGGCGCTCACTGGAGCCAAAATCTCGGTCGGCGCGCCGTTCTTCAATCTAACCTTCTGGCCGCTGATCGTGCCGGTACTGCTCGCGGTGCCGTTCGGGCCCCTGCTCGCTTGGAAGCGCGGCGACCTCGTCGCCGCCGCGCAGCGGCTGATCGGCGCTGCGGTTCTTGCGGTGATCGCGATCATCATCACGTTTCTCATGCGCGGCCAGCCGGTGCTGGCCCCGCTCGGCATTGGCCTTGCCGTATTCGTCATTGCCGGAGCCCTGACAGACATCGCGGAGCGCACCGGCCTGTTCCGCACGTCGCCGGGCAATGCGCTGCGCCGCGCCGTCGGGTTGCCCCGCTCTGCCTGGGGCGCGGCCTTCGCTCATATGGGGCTCGGCCTGATGCTGATCGGCGTCATCGGGGAATCGCAGTGGAACACTGAACGAATCGTCGCGATGAAGGTGGGCGATATGCTTGCGCTCGGCGGCTACGAGTTAAGCTTCGATGGCGCGGCGCAACGGGACGGACCGAATTATCGCGAACTCGTCACGACCTTCACCGTGAGTCGGGACGGCAAGGTGATCGGCACGATGGCGCCGGCGAAGCGAACCTTCGCGCATCGTGAAATGTCGACCACCGAAGCCGCCCTCAAGGCGCGCGGCTTGAGCCAAATCTACCTCTCGCTCGGCGACATCAGCGCCGACGGTTCGGTCGCCGTTCGGGCGTATTATAAGCCGTTGGTGCTGCTGATTTGGTTTGGCGCGCTGGTGATGGCGATGGGCGGTGCACTATCCTTGTCCGACCGAAGGCTGCGCATCGGCGCGCCGCGCCCGGCGAGGTCGAAAGCAAAAGCGGCTTTGGCCCCGGCGGAGTAATCGCCATGCGAAACGCGAGTCGCATGCGGCTCTGTTGGCCCCTTGTATGGGTGGCTGCTTTCATAGCGATGGCAGCGCCGGCGCTTGCGGTCCAGCCGGACGAAATGCTGCCCGACCCGCGGCTCGAGCAGCGGGCGCGCGCCATTTCGCAAGAGCTGCGCTGCATGGTGTGCCAGAACCAGTCGATCGACGATTCGGACGCCCCGCTCGCCAAGGACCTCCGGCTGTTAGTGCGCGAGCGCCTCAAGGCGGGAGACAGCGATCCGCAGATCATCGACTACATGGTCGCCCGCTACGGCGAATTCGTGCTGCTCAAGCCGCGCCTATCGTGGCAGACCGTCGTCCTGTGGCTGACTCCGGCCATCGTTCTCCTTGCCGGCGGGCTCGGCTTGCTGATCGTGCTGCGCCGCAGGCGCGCCCTCGCAGCTACAGCCGCCCCTCCGCCGCTGACGCCCGACGAAGAACGGAAGCTTGCCGAATTGGCCAAAGCGGAAAACCCTTGACGGCTTAGCTGCAGTGCATTTCAGGTTCGCACGCCCAAACATGAGGGCGGCAAAACTTTTAGGGGGACGGCCGATGCCGCTGATCAAAGCGACGCATGAGGACTTTGTCGGCACGATCATGCTCGATCATGCGGAGAAGCGAAACACGCTGTCGAGCGAACTGATCAACGAAATCATCGCGGCCCTCGACGCCTTTCGCGCCGACAAGCTGCGCGCAGTGGTGATCCGGGCGCAGCCGGGGGCCCGCGTATTCTCGGCCGGCTACAATATTCTCGAACTACCGGTCACCCATCGCGACCCGCTCGGCTGGGACGATCCGGTGCGCCATCTCGTACGCACGATCGAGGAGTTTCCCGCGCCCGTCATCGCCATGGTGGAAGGCGGCGTATGGGGCGGGGCGTGCGAGGTGGTGCTCGCCAGCGACATCATCGTCGTCGCGCCGAACGCCACCTTCGCCATCACCCCGGCGAAGCTTTCCGTGCCCTACAACATTTCCGGCATGCTGACCTTTCTCAATGCGGCGCCGGCGCGCGCCGTGCGCGAAATGGCGTTCACGGCGAAGCCGGTCAGCGCCGCTCGCGCCTTCGACTTCGGCATGGTCAACCACATCGTGCCGGTCGAGGAGCTCGAATCCTTCACCTATGGCATCGCGCGCGACATCGTCGACAACGCGCCGCTCGCGGTGTCGATCATGAAGGAAGAGCTGCGCATTCTCGAAGGCGCGCACCCGGTCGACCCGCTCGGCTTCGAGCGCATCCAGGGGCTGCGCCGCGTCGTCTATGACAGCCGCGACTACGTCGAGGGCCTCTCCGCCTTCAAGGAAAAGCGCAAGCCGAATTTCGAGGGGCGGTGAGCTAGGTCTTTACCCGCCCAGCTTCGCCATCAGCGCGTCGGACACTTCGAAATTGGCCCACCGGAACGGTATTCGCTCTAGTTATCTATTAATGGTCGCATTTTTCTGCGGCGAACCGGTTCCCACTCCGCCGGAAAATGCTTTAGTGAGCGGTGATCCCGCCGTCGACGGTGAGAACCGAGCCAACGGCGAACCGCGCTTCATCCGAGGCAAGATAGAGTACGGCGGCGGCGATCTCCTCCGGCCGCCCGAGCCGGTTCACTGGAAACCAGCGCGCGGCTTCCTCCCGCGTAACCTTATGGTCGCGTATCCAACGCAGAAACACGTCGTCGGGAATGTCGAAGCCCGCGCTTGCGATGGCGTTGATGCTGATATTCTCCGCTGCGACTTGCAGCGCGGCCGATTTAGTGAGCCCGATCACGCCGCCCTTGGTCGCGCCATAGAGGCCGTTCTCGATTTCGCCGGTAATGCTCGACGTGATCGACGACTGGTTTACGATCGCGCCGCCGCCATTTTTCCGCATCTGCGCGACCTCGTGCTTCATGCAGTAGTAAACGCCTTTCAGGTTGATCCCGATCAGTTCGTCAAAGACGGATGACGGCAGGTCGAGCGTCGGCCCCGCGATCTCCTTCGCCGCATTGTTGATGCCGACATCGAGCCGCCCGAAGCGCGCCACCGTCGCTTCGATGAAGCGTTGCACCGCCGCTTCATCCGACACGTCGGCATGTTGATAAAAGCCCCCGGCGCCTGCGCTCTCGACCAGGCGCAACGTCTCCTCGCCGCCCTTGTCGTTGACGTCGCACAGCGCAAGTTTCGCCCCACGTTCGGCGAAGGCGAGGGCGCAAACGCGACCAAACCCCTGCGCCGCGCCCGTAATCAGCACGACCTTGTCCTTGAAGTCGAACATCGGTGAAAATCCTCCGTTCAGACCATATTCCGCTTGGCTGCTTGCAAATACCGATCGCTCGCGCGCAAGCGGAGATAAAGGATTTTCAATCCCTGGTCTCGTCGCACCGCCGAGCGGAAGCAAGCTGCGGCCCGCATGTCAACATCCCTTCATCCCCCCAGCTTCGCCATCAGCGCGTCGGAGACCTCGAAATTGGCGTAGACGTTCTGCACGTCGTCGTGGTCGTTGAGCGTCTCGATCAGCTTGAGCAGGCGCTCGCCCTCTTCGTCGCCGACCGGCACGGTGCTTTGCGGCCGCCACACCAGTGCCGCCTTGCGTGGCTCGCCGAATTTCTGTTCGAGGCTTTTCGCCACGTCGCGATAGGTGTCCTGCCCAGCGTAGATTTCGTGTCCGTTTTCGGTGGAGACGACGTCGTCCGCGCCCGCCTCGATCGCGGCGTCGAGCATAGCGTCGGCGGACGCGACCTTGGCGTCGTATTCGATTACGCCGACGTGGTCGAACATGAAGGACACCGCGCCGGTCTCGGCGAGGTTGCCGCCGCTCTTGGTGAAATAGGAGCGCACGTCGGAGGCGGTGCGGTTGCGGTTGTCGGTCAGCGTCTCGACGATGACGGCGACGCCGCCCGGCCCGTAGCCCTCGTAGCGGATCTCGTCATAGGACTCGGCCTCGCCGCCCTGCGCCTTCTTGATCGCGCGCTCGATATTGTCCTTCGGCATGTTTTCCGCGCGCGCCGCGATGATCGCCGCGCGCAGCCGCGGATTCATGCTCGGGTCGGGCGAGCCGAGCTTCGCAGCGACCGTTACTTCGCGGGCTAGCTTGCCGAACAGCTTGGAGCGCACCGCGTCCTGCCGGCCCTTGCGGTGCATGATGTTCTTGAATTGCGAATGTCCGGCCATGTTACGGTCCTGAACGACGCGGTGACGCCGATCGCGACGCACCGCAAGCTAGCGCATTTCTCTACCGAACGCCTGCCCAGAGCTTTGATCAAGAGGCGAGTAGCGGTCCGCCGCCGAAATATGCGACCACCAAAAGACAAGCAAATTCCGTGATGGATATTTATAGGAAGACGAGCGGGCGAAATCCAGCGTGCGAGGGTTAGGTCCAGAACGCGGGTTCGCACGGCTCCAGCCTGCCGCCGAGACGCACCGCCGCAACGCGGGTCGCAAGGCCGGTGCGGTCGTCGGTTTCCACCGCGATCGCGCACAGCGTTGCCGGGCCGTTTGCGGGCTCCATGCGCGCGCTCGGAATGCGGCGCAGGAATCGGTTCAGCGGCTCATCCTTGACCATGCCGATGACCGAATCGTAGTCGCCAGTCATCCCCACATCGGTGATGTAGGCGGTGCCGTTCGGCAGAATCTGATGATCGGCGGTGGGCACGTGGGTGTGGGTGCCGACCACGAGGCTTGCCTTGCCATCGAGGAAATACCCCATCGATTGCTTCTCGCTGGTGGCTTCGCAATGCATGTCGACGATAATCGCATCCGCGCCGCTCGTCAGCGCACACGCGGCGAGTTCGGCCTCGACCCCCGCAAACGGATCGTCGAGCGGGTTCATGAAAATGCGACCCATCAGATTGATGACGAGAACGCGGGCCCCGTTCTTGGCGTCGAGCAGCGCGGCGCCGCGTCCCGGCGTGCCGCGAGGGAAATTGAGCGGGCGTATAAGCTTCGGCACGCGCTCGATGAAGACGAGCGCCTCGCGCTGATCCCAGGCGTGGTTGCCGAGCGTGATCGCATCGCCGCCGGCGGCGATCAGTTCGCCGCAGATCGCCTCGGTGACGCCGAAGCCCCCCGCCGCGTTTTCCCCATTGATGGCGACGAAATCAAGTTTCCAATCCTTGACGAGCGCGGGCAGCCGCTCCAGCACGATCGCTCGGCCGCGTTCGACCCACAATGTCGCCAACGAAAAGAATACGCATCTGCTCAGTTCCGGGGTTACGGACGTGTTTGAAATCGCGTTGCAGATAGATTGCAGGCGGTCGCGCGGTTAACCCGCGATCATCGAAGATCGATCACTTCGCGTTCCGTTAGCACAAGATCGAGCCGCGCGTCGCGCTCGTCGGCGGGGACTTGGGGGACTTCCTGCATCGCAAACGCAACCCCAATGGCGGTGACCGGCTTCAGCGCGCGCAGCCGGGCGATGGTCATATCGTAATACCCGGCTCCGTAGCCGATGCGATGGCCCGCGCGATCGAAGGCGGCGAGCGGAACGAGCAGAATGTCGGGAAGGACTTCGGGCGCATCCGCGGCCGGCTCGCGCAACCCCCATTGGCCTGAAACGAGCGGCTCGCCGAAGCGCCATGCGCGCATCACGAGCGGCTGGCCACGACCCGTGACACAGGGCAGCGCCAGTTGCGCCCCGGCCTCGGCGAAACGCCGCATCAGCGGCTGCGGGTCGAATTCGCTGCGGATCGGAATGTAGCCGGAGACGACCGTAGAGGGTCTCGTCTCGACAGGCAGCGGTCGCGCGGCGACGGCGTTTGCAGCCGTGCCGCCGCCTTCAGCGCTTAGCGCATCGCGCCGCGCCAGCGCCATGCGGCGCAATTCGGCCTTTGCCGTATCGATCGGGAGAGCCCGCATTGGCGGTTCTTATCTGAGCGGAGCCCCCAGCGCCAGATTTCGGGCCAAGGGCGTCCCGGAGATTCTATGCTGGCCTCTGCCGCCGGAATGTTGCGGGCGGCAACCCCATTGTCCGCTTGAAGGCGCGCGTGAAGGAGGCCTCCGAATCGTAGCCAACCTCCTGCGCGATATGGAGAATCGACTTGCCGCTGGAGACAAGCTCGTGCGCGGCGACATGGATGCGCCAGTTCGCGAGATATTGCATGGGTGGCATTCCGAGCACCGCGCCGAACCGCTCGGCCAATGCCGAGCGCGACAAGCCGACCTCACGGCCCAGCACGTCAACGGTCCAAGGCACGGCGATGCGCGCATGCAGGAGCGCAAGCGCGCGCGATACATAGGGGTCCTTAAGGCCAGCGAGCCAGCCGGTTTGCTGCTCCGGAAGCGTCTGCACGTAACGCTGGATCGCTTCGACGAACAAAAGCTCGGATAGCTTGCCCATGGCAACCTCAGAGCCCATATGGCCGGCGGCGATCTGCTCGGCGGCATGGTGGAAGGAGCTGCGGATCCAGTCGCCCGCGCTGCCATCGCGCATGTCAAGCCGCAATGCCGCCGGCAAAGCGTTGACCACGGGGTTGCCGCGGATGTCCTCGGCGCCAAGGAAACCGCACACGATGCGCGTTCGCGCGCCGCCGTCACCGAGCGCGATCGAGGCAAGACCGCCTTCGATCGGATTCTTGACATAGTCGCGGGACGGCAGCGGCGGCCGCGTGATGTCGCTGCCGAGCGCGTGCACATCGTTGCGCGGGAACATGACGGATTCGCCGGGCTCCATCTCGAAGGCAAATCCATCGTCCATCCGAACCCGCATGCGGCCTTCGAGCACGTAGTGATAAGGAATGACATGCGCGGTCTCGCCAAGATAAGGCGAGCAGCTTCGCGGCTCGACTTTCACCGAAATGCACCAGGGGTCGTGGAACTCCCCGTGCAAGAACACCCCGCCTTTGAGGCGCATGATCCGCAAGACGTCCGACAAAGCGTCCATCACGTCACCTCGACGGCCGCTCGTTAAGGCTTGCGGCGACAGCTCTTTCCGGCCGCGCCGAACGTAAGCCAAATCCGCGCGATCCATTCCGCGGCAGTTCAAGCATTTCGATCAAGAATTCCGGCGGATCGGCCATGGATCGGTCCATCCGCTCGGAGCCATAGCATGCCTCGCATGACCGCAATGCGCAAAACACCAAATGTCCCGCCCATCCCAGAGGAGACACCGACATGAACGTCATGAACGAAGCCAAGATCATCAACGAAGCCAAGCTCACCGCATTTGTCGGCCAAGTTCTTAATGACTTGGGCGGCGCTTTCAGCATCGGCCTCGTCCGCATCGGCGCCGAGCTCGGCCTCTATCGGACGATGCTCGCCGAGGGACCTTTGACCTCGACGGAACTCGCCAAAAAGGCGGGTTTGGAGGAACGCTATGTCCGCGAATGGTTGTCGCATCATGCGACGTCAAATTACGCGAGCTACAATCCCGACACGAAGCGTTTCGCGCTATCGCCGGAGCAGGCGGCAGTATTCGCCGACGAGGACAGTCCGTTCTACCTCGCTGACGCCTTCGACGCCGCCGCCGCTTACATCGAAAACCAGCCGAAGGTTCAGGCCGCCTTCAAGAATGGCGGCGGGGTCGGATGGAGCAACCAGTCGGGCTGTCTGTTCTGTGCCGTCGCGCGTTTCTTCCGGCCGGGCTACAAGGCCAACATCGTCGACAGCTGGCTTCCCTCCCTCGACGGCGTCGTCGATAAGCTTCGGCGCGGCGCGAGAGTCGCGGATGTCGGATGTGGGCATGGCTACTCGACCGTGATGATGGCGGAAGCGTTCCCGAATTCCGAATTCGTCGGATTCGATTTTCATGAGGCCTCGATCCGGGAGGCGCGCAAGCATGCCAAGGAACACGGCACGACCGGCAATGTGCGGTTCGAGGTGAGCGCCGCAAAGGCGTTTCCGGGCAAGGATTACGACCTCGTGACCTTCTTCGATTGCCTGCACGATATGGGCGATCCGGCCGGCGCCGCGCAGCACGTGCGTCAGGCGCTCAAATCCGACGGCACCTGGATGATCGTGGAGCCGTTCGCGCATGATGCACTCGAGGACAACATCAACCCGGTCGGCCGCCTCTACTATGCGGCTTCGACGCTGGTCTGTGTGCCGGCTTCGCTCGATCAGGAAGTCGGCGCGGCGCTTGGCGCGCAGGCCGGGCCACACCGCCTGCGCGAAGTCGTGGTCGACGGCGGTGGCTTCAGCAGGTTCCGGTGCGCCACGCAGACACCGTTCAATCTGATCCTGGAAGCCCGTCCCTAGGCGGCAACAGATCAAACCCGGCGATCCATCTGTTCACTTGTAAGAGATGGATCGCCGGGCAACGCCCGCTTCTCGCGTCGCGTTTGTGCCGAACCGCATGAAGCGCAGACATAAGCGCTGTTCAGCGATGGCTTGTGGTGGGAAAGAAAGTGGAGCCGCGTGAGCCGTCGGGGTATCGATCCCGGGTCCCCTACCAAAGTAGGTGGGCGCCATTTGTCCGAGCCCACGGGCTCGGTCAGGGACAGCTCCCTTAAGGATCGATAAGGCCCCGGGGATACTGACCCCAAACGCGCTCCGCAGCCCCGCGGCTCAATGTAATGCCTGGGCCGCGCGCCCGCCACAGCCAGCAAGGGAGATCGCGCCCGCCACGAATGCGCTGTCGCCCGCGCGTCTCATCCAGCGGGAATCTCTTGGCTATTGCCTGGCGCGTTGAGCGCCGCGGTCACTCGCTCGATGCGCTCCGCCGCGGCGTTGAGCGCGGCGATGATCGCTTCGTTCGTCTTCTGCGTGTGATCGGCAGATGCCGAGCGCGCCTGCTGCATCTCGGCGAGGTTTTCCTCAAAGCGATGCATCCGTTGCATCGCCTCGGCGAGTTCGTCGGAGATCAGCAGCGCCGCCATGACCGTCAGGCGCATGTCGCCGATCTCGCCGAAGCTCGTCCGCAATCGCGCGATGCGCTGATCGAGCTCGTGGGCAAGGCGCGCCAGATGGTGCTCCTGGCCTTCGTCGCAGGCCATCCGGTATTGGCGACCATTGATTGTAACGCTTACATGAGGCATGGCCGTTCGGCGCCCATTACTCGGCCGGCGTCAACGCTCGCCGGCAATCACTGTGCGGATCGTTTCCACCGCCGCATCGAGCCGTTCCGCAACGGCGCGATTGGCCTCCTCGAGCCGGCGCGCGCGGGCGACCGAATGATCAAGTTCGCTGGCGAGCCGCGCCCGATCGATCCCGAGACCATGAACCTGATCGGCCAAGTCGCCACGGCCGCGGTCCCGGTCGAGCCGGCATTCGACCGCTTCCTCCAGCGCCTGCAGGGCGCGTTCAAGTCGGGTCGTCGCCGCTTCCACGGCGGTCATTTCCGTCATTTCTACCCCTCAAGGCCGCCCTCAAGCCGCGCCCCAAAACCGTTTAACGGCAGGTAAATGGAACGCGAAGCTTACGTGGTTTTTGCGGCCCGTCAATCGATCAGCCAACAATCCAAAACTTCGCTGCGTTGACACCGGGCCGCCACATGCCTAATCAGTCCGCGACTTCGATATCCGAGGCTTTTCGGCAGCCGGCGCCCTCGCAGGCGGCCGGTTAGTCCTTGATCCTGCCCGATCTCCCGGTGCATTCACGGCCGAGGCCCGCTCCCGCCAAAGACAAGAAAGCCGATCGCTCAATGATCTCCCGCGCCCAACACGACCGGATGGCAAATGCGATCCGCGCACTCGCCATGGACGCCATTGAGCAGGCGCAGTCGGGCCATCCGGGATTGCCGCTCGGCGCGGCCGACATCGCCACCGTCCTCTTTACGCGTGCATTGAAGTTTGACGCCTCCGATCCGAACTGGCTCGACCGCGACCGTTTCGTGCTATCGGCCGGCCATGGCTCGATGCTCCTGTACGCGCTGCTTTACCTGACCGGCTACGAGGCCGTGACGATCGAGCAGATCAAGCGGTTCCGCCAGCTCGGATCGCTCACGCCCGGCCATCCGGAGGTGGGCTTGACGCCGGGCGTGGAGACGACAACGGGCCCGCTGGGGCAAGGATTCGCCAACGCTGTCGGCATGGCGATCGCAGAACGGCACTTGGCGGCGGAGTTCGGACCCGAAATCGTCGACCATCGCACCTATGTCCTCGCCTCCGACGGCGATCTGATGGAAGGGATCAGTCATGAGGCGATTGCGCTGGCGGGGCATTTGCGGCTCAACAAGCTCATCGTCCTCTATGACGAGAACCGCGTGTCCATCGATGGGCCGCTGCTCCTGACGGACTCGGTCGATCAGGTCGCCCGGTTCAAGGCGGCGGGGTGGGCCGCGACCCGCATCGACGGCCATGATCCGGCCGTCATCGCCTCCGCGCTCGCGGCTGCGCGCGCGAGCGAGTTGCCCAGCCTCATCGCCTGTCGCACGATTATTGCGTTCGGAGCGCCCACCAAGGCGGGCACCGAAGGCTCACATGGCGCTCCGCTCGGCGCCGAGGAGGTGGCCGGGACGCGCGTCGACCTGAACTGGCCGTACCCGGCTTTTGAAATCCCCGAGGATATCCTCAGCGCTTGGCGCGCGGCCGGACAACGGTCCCAGCCCGTTCACGATGCGTGGGCGCGGCGCTATACCGGCATGCCGGCTGACAAGCGGGCGGAGTTCGACCGTCGCATCAAGGGCGAAGTTCCGCGCGAGCGACTGCAAGCCGCCGTGCATAAAGTGAAGGAGAGGCTCGCCGCCGAGCCGAAAAACATCGCGACGCGTGCCGCCTCCGGCCTCGCGCTAGAGACGTTCGTCCCGAATTTTCCCGAACTGGTGGGCGGATCGGCTGACTTGACCGGCTCCAACAACACCAAGGTGAAAGGGATGCCGGTGCTTACTGGGGCGTTCCCCGGCGGCCGCTATATCCACTATGGGATCCGCGAACACGCCATGGCCGGGGCGATGAACGGGATGGTCCTGCATGGCGGCATCGTCCCCTATTCCGGGACGTTCCTCGTCTTCTCCGATTACTGCCGCCCCTCCTTGCGGCTTGCCGCCCTGATGCATCTGCGGGTCATCCTTGTGATGACTCATGACTCGATCGGCATCGGCGAGGATGGCCCGACGCACCATCCGGTCGAACAGCTTGCCGCGCTGCGGGCGATCCCCGGCCTGCAAGTGTTCCGTCCCTGCGACGCGGTTGAAACCGTCGAGTGCTGGGAACTCGCGCTACAATCGGCCGACCGCCCGAGCATCCTGTCGCTGACGCGCCAAGCGGTGCCGCAGCAGCGCACAGGCTTCGACGCCGACAACCGGTGCGCGACCGGCGCCTACGAACTAGTCGCCGCCGCCGGCGGCAGCGCTGAGGTATCGATCTTCGCGAGCGGCTCCGAAGCCGCAATCGCGGTCGCCGCACATCGCTTGCTCACCGACCGCGGCATTTTAGCGCGGGTGGTTTCGGTGCCGTGTTTCGCGCTGCTTTTTGATGCTCCGGCCGAAACGCGTGACGCTATTATAGGCGACGCGCCGGTCAAGGTTGCGGTCGAGGCGGCTGTCCGCCAAGGATGGGACGCAATCATTGGCTCTGATGGCGCATTCGTCGGCATGCGTGGGTTCGGCGTCAGCGCTCCCTACCAGGAACTCTACAAGCACTTCGGGATCACGCCTGAGAAGGTGGCGGAAGCTGCGTTGACAAAGCTCAACCAACGGTGAAGGAATCGGCCGATTTGACGGTGGTTCTGTCACACGAATAGCGGTTCACGTTGAATAAATTGACAAATCGCGCCGCCTTTTGGGCGCACAAAAGGAGAAGAGCATGGCTGTTCGGGTTGCTATCAACGGGTTCGGGAGGATTGGTCGCCTCGTACTGCGCGCCGCCGCCGAGGCGGGACGCAAGGATATTCAGTTCGTCGCCATCAACGACCTCGGGCCGGTCGAGACGAATGCGCATCTGCTGCGCTACAACTCTGTGCACGGCCGTTTTCCCTTGGAGGTCAAGGTCAGCGGTGACTCCTTCGATTACGGCATGGGCCCGGTGAAGGTGACGGCGATCAGGGATCCGGCGCAGTTGCCCTGGAAAGACCTGGGCGTCGACGTTGCGATGGAATGCACTGGCCTTTTTACCGCCAGGGAAAAGGCGAAGGCGCATCTCGCGGCGGGCGCCAAGCGCGTGATCATTTCGGCGCCGGCCGAAGGGGCCGACCTCACGGTCGTCTATGGCGTCAACCAAGACAAGCTCACCAAGGACCATCTCGTCATCTCGAACGCCTCGTGCACGACCAACTGCCTTGCTCCGGTCGCCAAGGTGCTGAACGACGCAATCGGGATCGATAAAGGCTTCATGACCACGATCCACTCCTATACGGGCGACCAGCCGACGCTCGACACGCTGCATAAGGATCTCTACCGCGCCCGCGCAGCGTCATTGTCGATGATCCCGACCTCCACCGGCGCCGCCAAGGCGGTCGGCCTCGTTCTCCCGGAACTCGCGGGCAAGCTCGACGGCGTTGCCATTCGCGTGCCGACCCCGAACGTGTCGGTGGTCGACCTTAAGTTCGTGGCCAAGCGCAAGACTACAAAGGAAGAGGTCAACGCGGCCATCAAGGCGGCGGCGGAGCAGCAGCTCAAAGGCATTCTCGGCTATACCGAGGAGCCCAATGTTTCGGCCGACTTCAACCACGATACGCGGTCTTCCGTCTTCCACATGGACCAGACCAGGGTCATGGACGGCACCCTCGTGCGCATCATGTCGTGGTACGACAACGAGTGGGGCTTCTCGAACCGCATGTCCGACACCGCGGTGGCGCTCGCGAAGCTGATCTGATTGACGCCGTCGTCTCAGCGGCGCGCGGCGCCAGCCGTGCGCCGCGCCGCGATGGAGCGGAAAAAACGTCTTTCGGGGCATGCCGGCGCTAAGCGCCGCATTGCCCTAATTTGCTCAAGGTGGACATCATGGCGGGGTTCCGCACACTCGATCAGGCCGACGTCAAGGGCAAGCGCGTGCTGCTCCGCGTCGACCTCAATGTTCCGATGGAGAACGGCAAGGTCACCGACGTAACCCGCATCGAGCGGGCCGCCGAGACGATCAACGAGCTTGCCGACAAGGGGGCGAAGGTCATCCTGCTCGCCCATTTCGGGCGCCCGAAGAAGGGACCCGATCCGAAATATACGCTGAAGCCGGTGGCCGACACCGTCGCGGAAGTGATCAAACGGCCGGTCGCCTTCGCCTCCGACTGCATCGGCCCGGAAGCGGAAAAGGCGGTCGCCGCGATGAAGCCGGGCGACGTGCTCTGTCTGGAGAACACGCGGTTCCACCCGCAAGAAGAAAAGAACGATCCGGCCTTCGTCGCCGAACTCGCCAAGCTCGGGGACATCTGGGTGAACGACGCGTTCTCGGCCGCCCACCGGGCGCACGCGACGACCGAAGGGCTCGGCCACAAACTGCCCGCCTATGCCGGGCGCAGCATGCAGGCCGAACTCGACGCGCTCGGGCGAGCGCTGGAAGCGCCCCAGCGGCCGGTCGCCGCGGTCGTCGGCGGCGCCAAGGTGTCGGGCAAGCTCGACCTTCTGGGCAATCTTCTCGATAAGGTGGAGGTGCTGATCATCGGCGGCGGAATGGCGAACACCTTCCTCGCGGCGCAGGGCAAAGCCGTAGGCAAGTCGCTCTGCGAGAATGACCTCATTCCCACGGCGCGCGATATCATGGCCAAAGCGAAGGCGACCGGGCGCGAGATCGTGCTTCCGGTCGATGTCGTGGTGGCGCAGAAATTCGAGGCGAATGCGCCGACGCGAACCGTCGATGTCGACAGTGTCGGTCCCGAGGACATGATCCTCGACATCGGGCCGCGCTCGATCGAATACGCGGTCTCGTCGCTTGCGCGGATGAAGACGGTCGTGTGGAACGGCCCGCTCGGCGCGTTCGAGACCCTGCCGTTCGACGTCGGAACGGTGCGGCTCGCCGAAGCTGCGGCCGAGCGCTCGGCCACCGGCCGGCTCGTCACCGTGGCGGGCGGGGGCGACACCGTCGCCGCGCTGAACCACGCCGGGGCGGCCGACCGTTTCACCTATATTTCCACTGCCGGTGGCGCATTTCTTGAATGGTTGGAAGGCAAGCCGCTGCCGGGGGTCGAAATCCTGCGGGCGAAATAGTCCGCATTGTCTCCGTTCGGGGCGGACCGGTTCGGCCGCTCCTAACGATACTTCGCCTGCGCCGATCACGCAGGTTAGTCTGCCTCCTCCCCTGTGGGGTCGAGTTTCGCATTTGCAATGAGAGCATCTTCGCGAACGCTGCCACGTGATCGGAGAACGCTCCAATCGCTGTCCGTGCGCGGCCTCGTCATCAATCGATCGAGAGAGTCACGCATTACCGCACAGATGGCCGGACAAGACTGAAAGTGACCGCCAATACGGCGGCCAAGCAATGAAGCTCATCACACGGAGGTTCCCAATGAACGCCAAACAGAACGAACGCATGCGCACCGGAAAGGGCTTCATCGCGGCCCTCGATCAAAGCGGCGGCAGCACGCCGAAAGCCCTCAAGCTCTATGGCATCGACGAGAGCAAGTACAAGGGCGACAACCAGATGTTCGACAAGATCCATGAGATGCGGAGCCGGATCATTACCAGCCCGTCCTTCACCAGCGACGGGGTCCTCGCCGCGATCCTGTTCGAGCAGACCATGGACCGCGAGATCGCCGGCAAGCCCACCGCCACCTATCTGTGGGAAGAAAAGGGAATTGTTCCGATCCTCAAGATCGACAAGGGCCTCGCCGAGACGAAAGACGGCGTGCAGCTGATGAAGCCCGTCCCGGACCTTGACAAGCTCCTCAAGCGTGCCGTCGAGAAGGGCATCTACGGGACGAAGGAGCGCTCGGTTATCAAGGAGGCCAACCCAGCCGGCATCAAGGCGATCGCAGCCCAACAGTTCGAGTGGGCCAAGCAGGTTCTGGCGCACGGCCTCGTTCCGATCCTCGAGCCCGAGGTGGACATCAAGTCCCCCAACAAGGCCGAGTGCGAAAAGCTCCTGAAGCAGGAGCTGCTCGCCGGCTTGGACGGACTTAAAGAGGGCCAGCAGGTCATTTTCAAGCTGACCATCCCGGATCAGCCCGACTTCTACGCCGATCTGATCAAACACCCGAAGGTGGCGCGGGTCGTCGCTCTGTCCGGCGGGTACACTCGGGAGGATGCCTGCGAGAAGCTCGCTAAGAACCACGGCATGATCGCTTCCTTCAGCCGTGCGCTGACCGAGGGCCTGACTGCCCAGCAGAGCGACCAAGAGTTCAACACGATGCTGAAGACCGCGGTCGGCAAGATTCACCAAGCGTCCATCAGCTAGAGCATTTTCCGGCGAAGTGGACGCCGGTTCGCCGCAGAAAATGCGATCAATCAAGAAGAGACAGAGCGAATTCCGATTCCGAACGGAATTTGCTCTAGTCGCCAGCATGTGACGAGCCGCCGCCTAAGCGACTTGGGCGGCGGCTTTTTTGCGTTCTCCCCAGTTCCTTTGTCCCCGGCGCCGGTTTCGCATCGCCTGCCGTAATCGGGTGCAGGCCGCCGAAGCAGCAGCGGAACGTTCGGCCACCAGCCGGCTCGTCACCGTGGCGAGTGGCGGCGATACCGTCGCTGCGCTGAACCACGCTGGCGCGGCCGACCGCTTCACCTATATTTCCATAGTCGGCGTCGCGTTTCTCGAATGGCTGGAAGGCAAGGCGCTGCCCGGCGTCGAAATCCTGCGGGCGAAGCCGTCCGCCTCGTCTCGGGTTTGGGAGGACACACGCGTGTCGTCCGGCGTAAAATAGATGGGCTTGCCGGAGGAAAACCGTAACAAGGAAACCAAGAGCGACTACCGGGATGACGACCGGAACTCGCTCAGGGGTGCGGCCGTCGCCCGGCCGGAATGACCGCTCCGAACAAGAGTTCGCCTGCGCGGAACGCGCAGGCTAGTTCTCCTCCTCATCAACGGGGAGGTGCATCTTGAATGAGCAACCGAGCGTTAGGAGGGTGAGATGAACCTCGCCGAACTAAACAAGGTCGCCAGGGCCATGGTCGCCCCTGGCAAAGGTATTTTGGCTGCCGACGAATCGTCCGGCACGATCAAGAAGCGCTTCGACGCGATCAAAGTGGAATCGACGGAAGACAATCGCCGCGACTATCGCGAGCTGCTGTTCCGCTGCACCGAAGCGATGAAGAACTACATTTCGGGCGTCATCCTCTATGACGAGACGATCTGGCAAAAGGCGAAGGACGGCACGCCGCTGGTCAAGATTATCGAGCAGTCGGGATCGATCCCGGGAATCAAGGTCGATGAAGGCACTAAGCCCCTGCCAGAGTGCCCCGGCGAGCTCATCACCATCGGTCTCGACAAGCTCGCCGACCGGCTCACCAAGTACTATGAGCAGGGCGCGCGGTTCGCCAAGTGGCGCGCGGTCATCGATATCGGCGCCGGCATCCCGACCTGGAACTGCGTCCACGCGAACGCCCAAGCGCTTGCACGCTATGCGGCGCTCTGCCAAGCGGCGCAGATCGTCCCGATCGTCGAGCCAGAGGTACTCATGGACGGCGATCACGACATCGACCGCTGCTATCACGTCACCGAGTGGACCCTCAAAGAGGTCTTCCAGGAGCTGTACTTTGCGCGTGTGGCCCTCGAAGGCATGATTCTGAAGCCGAACATGGCGATCGCCGGCAAGAAGTCATCGAAGAAGGCTTCGGTCGAGGAAGTCGCCGAGAAGACCGTCAGGCTCCTCAGGAACTGCGTGCCGGCCGCCGTTCCTGGCATCGCCTTCCTGTCCGGCGGCCAGTCGGACGAGGAAGCGACCGCCCATCTCGATGCGATGAACAAGATCGGCGGCCTGCCGTGGAAACTCAGCTTCTCCTATGGCCGCGCATTGCAGGCGGCGCCGCAGAAGGCGTGGAGCGGCAAGAGCGAGAACGTTGCGGCGGCGCAGCGGGCCTTCGCCCATCGCGCGCAGATGAACGGCCTCGCCTCGCTCGGCAAGTGGAAGGCCGATCTCGAGAGGAAGGCGGCCTGAACGGGCTCGGCCGCGACCTACAGCGGTTTGACACGGATCGCCGGGCTCGTCCCGGCGATCTTTTTCCTTGAATATGCGGGCAGTCCATATGCTGTCTGCCCGGCACGGTGACGGGGGCCTGCCCCCTTTCCGCCGAATTGCCCGAGCATGCGGGGGTTCATGGCAGCTCGGCAAACGAATACGGACGCGGCGCGGCCTCCGGTACGGCTCTATCTCGTTACGCCGGCGGTGAACGATGCTGGTCGCCTAGCCGATGAGCTTGCGGGGCTTCTTCCCCTCGCCGATATCGCTGCGACGCTCGTGCGGATCGAGCTTGCGCCTGAGCGCGTTATGATTGACACGGTGAAACAGATTGCACTGGCGGTTCAAGCGGCTGGAGTGGCGCTCCTCGTCGCCGAACACGCCGACATTGTGGCGCGGGCAGGCGCCGATGGGGCGCATCTCACCGGCGTGGACGCCTTGACGGCGGCCCTGCCGAGCTTGAAGCCAAACCGCATCGCCGGGGTCGGAGGACTGCGCTCGCGCCACGACGCCATGCTCGCCGGCGTGGCGGGAGCCGACTATATAATGTTTGGCGAGCCAGGCCCAGATATGCGCCGCCCTCCCCTCGACGCGGTGATTGATCGCGTGGCTTGGTGGTCGGAGTTGTTTGTGATCCCTTGCGTCGCCTATGCCGCAAGCTTGGAGGAGATCGGCCCGCTCTGCGCCGCGGGAGCGGATTTCACTGCGGTCGGCGACGCCGTTTTCGCCGATCCGCGCGGCGCCGCCGCGGCACTGCGCGAAGCCTCGGAGCGATTGCACGAAGCGGAGGCGCTCGCATGAGCGGCCACGGCATGAAGTCCGGACTGGCTGTCTGCGCCACTGTCCTGCTCGTATCCGCGGCTGCCGCGCAAACCCCGCCCGCTGCCTCGCCGCCGCCGCGTTCACCGGCCGCGTCCAAGCCCGCTGCCCCGAAGCCCGCTGCCCCGAAGGCGGCTGCGCCGAAGCCCGCCGCGCCGAGCCGGCCGCGCAGGCCCCCGCCAAGCCAGCAGCGCCTCAACCCGCCGGTCCGGCTGCCGCGAGCGCCCCGAGCGGCTCCGGCCAGCAGCCTGATCTCGCCTACGGCGCGTTTCAACGCGGCTATTTCCTGACCGCCTTCCATGAAGCCACTAAGCGGATCAACGCGAACCAAGATCCCAAGGCGATGACCCTTTTGGGTGAACTCTACGCAACTGGCCTCGGCGTGCCTGCCGAGGACGCGAAGGCCGCGGAGTGGTACTCGCTTGCCGCGGCCCGGGGCGATCCCGCGGCGATGTTCGCCCTGGCGATGTTACGATTCAACGGGCGCGGCGGGCCGCGCGACCGTAACGAGGCGGCGCGCCTTCTCGCGTCGGCGGCGAAACTCGGCCACGCTGCCGCCGCCTACGATCTCGGATTGCTCTACCTCGATGGCCAGCAGTTCCCGCAGGATTTCGCGCGCGCAGCCGAGCTGTTTCGCAGCGCAGCCGATGCCGGTAACGCCGAAGCGCAGTACGCGCTTGCAACGCTCTACAAGGAAGGGCGCGGCGTCCCGAAGGACCTCAAAGAGGCGGCGCGCCTGCTTAGGCTTGCAGCGGTCGCCGAAATTATCGACGCGCAAACGGAATACGCGATCGCTTTATTCAACGGCACGGGCGTCGCCAAGGACGAGGCGGCGGCCGCCAAGCTGTTCCACCGCGCCGCGGTGCGCGGCAGCCCGATCGCGCAGAACCGACTCGCACGCCTGCTCAGCGCCGGCCGCGGCGTTGCGGCCGATCCGGTGGAAGCGATCAAATGGCACCTGATCGCCAAGGCAGGCGGAGAGAGCGACGCCTATCTTGATGAATTCGCGGAGAAGCAAACACCCGAGGTGCGCGCAAACGCCAAGCGTGCCGCCCAGCCCTGGATCAATGTGATCCGGCTGTCGCGGTCCTGATCAAATCCCCCCGACTCTGCGCATACAAGAGTGGCTTCCGCGCGGCGCAACGTGTAAGCAAGCGCCGACTTGCCTTCCGCATGCTTGGCGTCCCCACGAAAGCGCTCGGCGCCGATCGAGCGTCACCCTCCGCGGCAAGAATGACGCTTCGCGGGCGCGCCGCGACGGCGTGCCAAGCAAGATCGGACACGATCGGACTTCGCCATGCTGCGTTCTGCTTTGCTCAATGTCATGGTCGCGGCCGCCCGCAAGGCCGGGCGCGGCTTGCGGCGCGATTTCGGCGAGGTCGAACACCTGCAGGTATCGTTGAAAGGTCCGGCGAATTTTGTCTCCGCCGCCGATCGACGCGCCGAGGAGGTTCTGCAAGCAGAGCTGTCTCGGGCCCGTCCGGGCTATGGATTTCTCGGCGAGGAAGGCGGGCTGCAGCCGGGCACCGATACGACCCATATTTGGATCGTCGATCCGCTCGACGGCACGACGAATTTTTTACATGGCATCCCGCAATTTGCGATCTCGATCGCGCTCGAACGCGAAAGAACGATCGTCGCCGGCGTGGTCTACAATCCGGTGAACGAGGAACTGTTCATCGCCGAGCGCGGCAAGGGAGCGTTCCTCAATGATCAGCGCCTGCGGGTGGCGGCGCGGCGGCGGCTCGCCGACGCGGTGATTGCTTGCGGCCTTCCGCATCTCGGGCGCGGCGACCTCGCGCTGTTTCGCCGCGAGTTCGCCGTCGTGCAGGAGAAGGTCGCCGGGCTGCGGCGGTTCGGCGCCGCCTCGCTCGATCTCGCCTGGGTCGCCGCCGGCCGCTTCGATGCGTTCTGGGAGCGCGATCTCGGGCCCTGGGACATGGCGGCCGGGCTTTTATTGGTGCGCGAGGCGGGCGGCTTCGTCAGCGATCTTGACGGGGGCGATGCGATCATCGCGAAGCACCAAATCGCCGCCGGCAACGAATTCATGCACAAGGCGCTGCTTGCCTTGATCGGCGAAGCGGCGCGAGCTTGATCGAGCCTCCTCGTCACTGACCACGACACACAAAGTCCGCAGTCTTGACGCTCAGGCGATGCCGGTTAATCCTCATGTTCATCCCCGCCGACGACCATACATATCGGGAGCAACCATGACTGAACGCACGCCCGGCTTTTCCACGCTCGCCGTCCATGCCGGCGCGCAGCCCGACCCGACCACTGGCGCGCGCGCGACGCCGATCTACCAGACCACGTCCTATGTGTTTGAAAGCGTGGACCACGCCGCCTCGCTGTTCGGGTTGCAGGCTTTCGGCAATATCTACACGCGGATCGGCAATCCGACCAATGCGGTGCTGGAGGAGCGGGTCGCCGCACTCGAAGGCGGCACCGCCGGTCTCGCAGTCGCTTCGGGCCACGCTGCGCAAGTTCTAACCATGCACGCGCTGATGTCGCCGGGCGACGAGTTCGTCGCCGCAAACAAGCTCTACGGCGGTTCGATCAATCAGTTCAATCACTCCTTCAAGAACTTCGGCTGGAACGTGGCGTGGGCCGATCCGGACGATATCGGCAGCTTCGAACGCGCGGTCTCGCCCAAGACCAAAGCAATCTTCATCGAGTCGATCGCCAATCCGGGCGGAGTGATCACCGATATGGCGGCGATATCGGAACTGGCGAAGCGCGCAGGCGTGCCGCTGATCGTCGACAATACGCTCGCCACGCCCTATCTGTGCCGGCCGATCGACTACGGCGCCGACATCGTCGTCCATTCGCTGACCAAATTTCTGGGCGGCCACGGCAACTCGATCGGCGGGCTGATCGTCGACGCCGGCACCTTCAACTGGTCGCGCGGGAAGCGCTATCCGATGCTGTGCGAACCGCGCCCGGAATACCACGGCATCGTGCTACACGAGACCTTCGGCAATTTCGCCTTCGCCATCGCCTGCCGCGTGCTGGGCCTGCGCGATTTGGGGCCCGCGCTCTCGCCCTTCAACGCATTTCTCATTCTCACCGGCATCGAGACGCTGCCGCTGCGCATGCAGAAGCATTGCGAGAACACCCAAGCCGTCGCCGAATGGCTCGCGCAGCATCCGCAGGTGTCGTGGGTGAGCTATCCCGGCTTGCCGGGCGACCGCTACCATGATCTCGCGAAGAAATACGTGCCGAAAGGTTGCGGTGCGGTCCTCACATTCGGCCTCAAGGGCGGCTATGACGCCGGCGTCAAGCTCGTCTCCAACGTCAAGCTGTTCTCGCATCTCGCCAATATCGGCGATACGCGCTCGCTGATCATCCATCCTGCCTCGACCACGCACCGCCAGCTCTCCGACGCACAGAAAGTGCAGGCGGGCGCCGGGCCCGACGTGGTGCGTCTGTCGGTCGGAATCGAGGACAAGGAAGACATCATCGCCGACCTCGAGCAGGCGCTCGCCGCCTGACGCGAATATCGCGTTTCACACAACCCTCTTCCCGCGCGCGAGGGCGGGAGAGGGAGATTGCTCATCGATGGCTCCGGACAAGTACCGAAACTTCGCTGACCTGATCCGCCATGAGCGCGAGGGCATTGATTTCAGGATTTGTCGAACGATCCGGCCGGCGCCCGTCGCGATCATCGCTCCGCACGGCGGGAAAATCGAACGTGGTACATCGGAAATCGCGTCAGCGATCGCTCGCGATCGCTACAGCTTGTATTGCTTCGAGGGGTTGAAACAGCGCGGCAATCGGGACCTCCTTCACATCACCTCCACGAATTTCGACGAACCCAGCTGCCTCGATTTGCTGTCGCGATGCGACGTCGTGGTTTCTGTCCATGGCTTCGGCGGGGAGGACAAATTTATAGATGTCGGAGGCCTCGACTTTAAGCTCCGCAACAAAATATGCGGCAGCTTGAGTGCCCGCTTCGACGCCCGCGTGGCGGAAACGGGCCGCTATGCCGGCGTCTCCCCAGTAAATATCTGTAACAGGGGAAGGGGAGGCGCGGGAGTTCAGTTGGAAATCACCAAGGCACTCCGGGATGCTCTTTTGGAGTCATCGGAAAATATGGAGGCTTTCGCCGACGCGGTCAGGCAATCGATCGATGATGCACTTGCCCTCATCGTCCGCGAGAGCGGACGATCCGGTAAACACAAATGCGCTCCGTGAATACTGGATGCCCCGCATTCGCGGAGCATGACCAGCGCGGGTGAGGTGAGCGATCCGACCCTGAAATCATCACGCGTTAGCTAACTCTCCTTCAGGGATTTCGCCCCGCGGTGTTGGAATTCGCGGAGCGAACCCAGGCCCCAGATCAACTCCGGGGCCAAGCGTTCGCTGGAGAGCGCCCAGAGCGAATTCCCGTTCCAATGGAACCGGAATTCGCTCTAGCTTCTTTTAGTGGTCGCATTTTCTGCGGCGAACCGGTTCCCACTTCGCCGGAAAATGCTCTAATTCACCGCGAAGCAGTAGAGCAGGCCGTCGCCGCCCGTCGAGCGCAGGTCGGCTTGGCTGCATCCGCCGTCCGAGCCGCGCGAGGGATGCGAGCTGTTCCACGACTTCGATGGCTCGTCGTCGCGCAAGCCTTTGCGGTCGTGATGCCCGACCATAGCTGACCCCTGGGCGCTGCTGGTCCAATTGCGGCAGGTGCGGTCATCGCCTGCCGGAAAGGCGCGGCCGTCCATCTGCGAGCCGGTCAGGATATCGTGCCGGGTCGGCGTGTCGCCACGGCCGTTGATCACGGCTCCCTTCTCGGAGAGCGCGGTCTCCTTGGTGATATTGTTCGTTCCATGCAATTCGTCGACGTCCTTGGCGATCACGACGCCTTTGACGTTCCGCCAGGGGCCGCGCCCAATGCGGTCGCGCGCATTGACCGCGGCAGCGCCACCCTCGGCCTGGGTGCTGAGATAAGCGTGCCAGGTGCGACCGCCGGCGCCCACGGCCTGGGCCAACGCCTGGCAGTGCCGGTCGGCGCCCCCGAGCCCGCCGAGATCAGCGCCCTTTCCCAAGCCGACGCTGGTCACGAAGAAGCTCATCTCGTTCTGCTGCGCCTGGGCGCTCGCAAAAACACCCATTCCCGGCAGCGCCAACGCCGCGAAGAGCCAGAGCATTGCCTTGGCCATTACCGTTCCTCCTCTTGATTTTCGCCTTGCTTAAGCCGCCAGCACGCTTTGGGGTGGCGTTGTCCTCCTGGTCTTCAGCGCTGGATCGCCGAGCCGTACTCCGCATCGGTGACGTGCTCCAGCCAGTCGACATGGCGGCCGTCGAGCGCTTCCTGCATGGCGAGATGCTCCATCGCCACGTTCGGAGCCGCCCCATGCCAATGCTTCTCCCCGGGGGCGAACCAGATCACGTCGCCGGCGCGCACCTCGCGCACGGGCCCGCCGGCGCTCTGCACGCGTCCGAGGCCCGAAACGATTACAAGGGTCTGGCCTAGCGGATGGGTATGCCAGGCGGTGCGCGCCGAGGGTTCGAACCGCACCCACGCGGCGCGGAGCCGCGCCGGTTCGGGCGCCTCGATGATCGGATCCTGCCACACCGTGCCGGTGAACCACTCCGCCGGCATCCGCTTGGACGCCACCGTCCCGCAGGCGCGAATTTCCATCGCCGAGCCTCCTCTACAGGGGCGAAACTTATAGGAGGCAGGGCGCCGTCGGCGAGAGGTCGCAGGGTCGCGCCCCGGCGAACGCGCCCTATCGCCGAGCGTCGCTGTGGCGACAACCGACGAAACCTCGGAAAAAGCAGCGATTTGTGTTCGAATCAGCCCGCACTCGCCTCGAGCTCGCGCCGCGAACCAATCTCAAGGCCCGCTATTTCACGACGGGGCTCCCATCCAGCGCCGCCTGCCACTTCCTGCGGTAGATCGAGCGCAGGGTCAGCGGCCCCCATTTGATTTCCGCGATGCGCCAATCGGCCCCGACCTTGAGCAACTCCACCACCACCTTTTCCGGTTTGCCGAAATTGGTGAAGCTGACGGTCCCGATCGCCTTGGCGCCGATTTCTTTCACCTCGACCGAGAGGTCCTTGATGTCCCAGCTCTCGCGGCCAACGAAAGGATCGTTGCCAAGCACGATCGCGTTGCCGGGGCGGCCCGCCGCCAAATTGTCATCGAGAATGAGAGAGGCTAACCCGGGCGAAAAATAGCGCCGGATCGCGTCGGCATCATCGAGCGCTATGCCTTTCGCCGACTGCGCGGAGTTGCCGATATAGGCCTGATAAATGCTCGCCAGGAACGATTTCGCGGTCGGGGGCGCAACCCGTGCGTGGGCGAGACCGGCCGTGAGCAGAACCGCAAAGCCCAAGGCCAACATGAAGCGGACAATGGCATTTGTGAAATTCATCGGTACCCCCGCAAAAACGCGCCCTGTCCCGGCGCCACCAGGACCTTCAGGCCCTTAGTAACGTGAACACTGTGAACTGGTTTCGAATTACCGTCACAAGTGTGATCACGACATCGCGAGCCACGTCTTTGCCCCTCCAGCGACCTAAGGGACTGTGGCCCAGCGACGACAGCGTGGAGAATTCGCCTTGGCCGGCTTGCTGGGGCCCGTCGGTCTGTGGAATGGTGGCTGCCAGAGGGTTCAGATCAGGATCCCGCAATGCGCAAGCACGTCTTTGCCGCCGCCTTGATGCTGCCGCTGCTGACCAGCCCGGGATGGGCCGGCCTTCTCGACACGCTGCGTTTCGAGGGGAACTCCACTGGCGGCATCATCGCCTGGACGCCCGAGGTCAATCTCATCTATCGCGACATCGCCGCCATCCATTGCTCGAACTACAACAAGGTTGCCGAGATCACCAGCGTGCATCGCTGGTATGGGGACTATGTCGCTTTCCGCTGTCATTTTCCGCGCGGCTACGATCCGCGCAAATGGATGATTTACGGCCCACCCGTGCGGGCCTTCAATTAGCTCCTGACAGAAGACAATTGCGGGCCGGCCCCCGCTCCCAGGGCGCTCTGCCATCCCGCTATTGGGATGACGGCATAGTGACCGGGGCGCAATTCCGGCGTCCTTGCGCTGCGCAATCGTCCAGCCGCCGCTGCTCAAGGAGCGCATCGACGAGCCAGATACCGATCCCGATGACGGCGACGACGAATATACCGATCACGATATTGGTGATCCGGCGGTCGCCCTCATCTTCGTCGTCATCGTTGCGCGGAGCGTTGCCGGACATTCCCTACGCCACCTTCCCGGCGTCGACGCGCAATCCTAGACCGCTGGGACCGCTTACGGTCCCATCGTCTCTTTCACCGCCGCCACCAACTGCTTGAGCGTAAACGGCTTGGCCAGGAACGCGAACTGGCCGCCCTCCGGCAGGTTTTTCGCGAACGCTTCCTCGGCATAACCGGATACAAAGATGACCTTCAAGTCGGGATCGCGGCGGCGCAGCTCCTTGAGCAGCGTCGGCCCGTCCATTTCCGGCATGACCACGTCGGAAACGACGAGATCGACCTTTTGCCCTTCGTCGATGAGCGCGAGCGCCTCGACGCCGTTGCTTGCCTCGCAGACGGTGTAGCCGCGCGAAGACAGCCCGCGCGCATTGAGCCCGCGCAACCCTTCTTCGTCCTCGACCAGAAGCACCGTCCCCTGCCCGGTGTGGTCGACTGTCGCGGCTTTCGCCGGTTCGGCTGCGGCCGGGTGCGCGGCCGAGCTTGCGATCTCCTCGGCGGTCTGCACATAGCGCGGCAGGAAGATGCGGAACGTGGTCCCGCGCCCGACCTCGCTGTCGACATAGATGGACCCGCCCGTCTGCTTGACGATCCCGTAGACGGTCGAGAGGCCGAGCCCGGTCCCCATCCCGATCTCCTTGGTCGAGAAGAACGGCTCGAAAATTCTGTCTTTGATCTCCTCGGGGATGCCGGTTCCGGTATCGGCGACTTCGATCAGCACGTAATCGTTCGCCGGCAGTTCTTTATGCTTTTCGGCGAGTGCGCGGCTTTCCTGTTCGCTGACATTCGCGGTGCGCAGCATGAGCCGGCCGCCGTCAGGCATGGCGTCGCGCGCATTGACCGCGAGGTTGACGATCACCTGTTCGAATTGGGACAGGTCGGCCTTGACCGGCCACAGATCGCGGCCGAGGTTGATTGGCTCGAGACTGGTTTTTTCGCCGATCAGCCGCTTCAATAACATCGAGATGTCGGACAGGGCCTCGCCGAGATTAAGCACTTGTGGACGCAGCGTCTGGCGGCGCGAAAAGGCAAGCAGCTGACGCACCAAGGCGGCGGCCCGGTTGGCGTTCTCTTTGATCTGCATGATGTCGTGGAAGGACGGGTCGGTCGGTCTGTGGGCGTTGAGCAGAAAATCGGTCGCCATCATGATGGCGGACAGGACGTTGTTGAAATCATGGGCGATGCCGCCGGCGAGCTTGCCGACCGAATCCATCTTTTGCGCCTGATCGACCTGCTTCTGCAGCGCGCGCTGCTCGGTCGTCTCCAGTGCATAGACGATCGCCCGTTCTTGATCGAATTCGTCCTCGACGGCGGTCACGAAGAAGCGCACCCAACGCTCGTTCTCGCTAGCGAGCGCGGCGTCAACCGGCGGCACGCCGCTCTGTCCCCCCGCCGCCTTGGCGATCGCCGCCTCGACCGTCGGGCGATCGCGCTCAGCGACGATTGCAAGGATGGAGCAGCCTTCCGGCGGCGCTCCTTCTGCCTTGAGCACGCTGTGGAACATGCGCGTGAACAAGGCATTGTTGCGCGCGATGCGGCCCGATCGATCGACCGTCGCAATCGCCATCGGCGTGTTATGGAAGAACCGCATGAACCGCACTTCGGCGGCGCGCTGCGGATCGTTCCCGTCGTCGCGCGCGCGGTTGAGCACCAATGTGCGCGACGGTCCAGGCGCGCCGTCGGCTGCGAATGCAACCTTGTGATAGAGCCGCACCGGCAGGGTCTTGCCCCCACACGTCTTGAGGTCGATGTCGAGTACCGCCGTCTTGGTCTCGCCGGGATGCGCGAACGCGGCGAGCAGGGCGGCGCCGTCGCCGGGCAGGATGTCGGTCAGCTTCAGGCCGCCGGAACCGACTTCAGCGAGATCGTAGTTCAGCCATTCGGCGAGCGTCGCATTGATGTATTCGATGCGGCCGGTTGCATCGACGGAGAAGAACCCGGCGGGCGCATGATCGAGATAGTCGATCGCGTCCTGCAAATCCTGGAAGACGTTCTCCTGCCGCTCTCGCTCGCGCGTGACGTCGGCGACGGTCCAGACGGTGTAATGGGCGTCGGCGGCCCGCATCCCAAGTGGGCGAACCCGCAGTTGCAGCCAGCGCGCCGGCCGGGCCGGAAGCGCGCTGATCCGCACCTCTTCCTGTAGGCGCCGCCCCTCGCGCGCCGCCTTGAGCAGGCGATAAACCGCCTCCGAGGCGTCCGGATCGCCGATGAAGGCGCGCTCGACCGGCCGGACATCGTTCTGGTCGGGCGCGTCGACGAGTTGGCAATAGGCTTCATTGGCATAGACGACGCGGCCGCTGTCGTCGGTGACTGCCACCCCGTCGAAGGCGTCGTCGAGCACGCGTTTGAAGGCAGGATTGCCCTCACTTCTCGTGGCGACGCGCAAAATTCCCGCCGCTGCCGCGAACAACGAGAACACGCCGACCATGCCGAGCACCGCCAACAGAGCGAGCACGTAGGACTCGGCCTGGCTGCGGCCCAGAAACATGAGAGCGGCGGCGGCGGCGATCAATCCGACCGCAACCAGGAGGACGAGCTGAATGCTCCCGCGGCGCTCGCCGGGGAGCGCGTCCAGGCCGTGTCCCTTATCCAGCTCCTGCGTCGTCATCGGCCCTCGGTCTCGCCGCGCGCGGACGCCGCGAATCACTTTTCGCGTGATTTCCATCTACCAAGATGCATGACCGGCGTCTTGTATCAACGTGATCCGGCCCCAGGGGAAATGGACCGGCCAAGGCGTCGGCGACGGCCAGCCAGCGTCGAAGGGGGTTTTCTCGACGCTCTTCGGTGTCAGGGTATGAGACCGACCGGTCCTGGGCAGGATCAAACCCAACCATTCCGTCAATGGATGACCCGCAGACAGCGATTGGCCCACCCGCGCCATAGCGACTGAACTGAGCCCTCGGCGGGCGGGCAGGGTCGTGCCCAGTCATAGCAGCAGTGGCCCGTTTCTGCCGGTGCGGATCGGGTGAGAGGCCGCTGCGCTACCCAGCACAACGCGCCTCTCACCCCTCGCCCGCCACTTTCCCCCGTACAATTGCTTCCGATCGATGGCCCCGCAGTCTCTTTGACGCCATGCCCCGCGCAGCATAGGCAGATCGGGGGTCGGCATGGCCGTCTTCGCTCACTTGAGCCGAGGAACGCCGGTTCATGGCGGATTATGTCGCAGTAGGGTTAATGCGCCGTAAACCGCCATGCCAGTGCCATGAATCCGGCTTTTACTAGGATGGGGCAGATAAATCAGCGACTTCATGGATGTCATGGATGCCTTCATGGTAAGGCATCGTGAGCAAAGCTGAGCGGCACTTCTTGCTCGGAGCGTTCACCTTATCAAGAGTCCGCAGCGCCCTAAGCCGGACCATGAAAAAGGATCGATAGTATGTTTGGCGACATGCCGCTTCCCGCGAAATTTCTCATTGCGTTCGTCATTGTCCTCGCACTGATCGGCGGCGTCGCCTGGCTGGTGCGCCGTTTCGGTACGGGCAGATTGAGCACATCCTCCGCGCGCGGCCGACAGGCCCGCCTGGGCGTGATTGAGGCCACCGCGGTCGACAGCCGGCGGCGGCTCGTGCTCGTCCGGCGCGACAATGTAGAACATCTGATTATGCTCGGCGGCCCGACCGACGTCGTCGTCGAGGCGAATATCGTCCGCGCCCAAGCCGCCTCGCGCGAGGCACCGGCGCAGCGTTCCGCTGAGGCGCCGGGCTGGTCGCCGCCGGTCGATGCGGGAGCGTGGCCCGGCGCACCGGAACCTGCGTTCCGCGCCGGCCGTGGAGCGGAGCGGCCGACCGCACAGACACCCGTCACTGATGACCTTCCGCTCCAGCCGTATCCTGAACCGGCGCCGCGCGTGCAAGCCGGCGAGCGTTTTTCCACCCCCGCATCCGAGTTCGGGCGTTCGGGCGGACGTGTGGAACCGCCGTCTCCTCGCGCTCCGGCGGAATCGCCAAGGTCGCCGGCCGAAGCGAGGCGGCCATTCGCGCCAACGCCCCGCGCTTCGGAGGAAGCGCATGCCAGCGACCGGCATCTCGCGGCGATGGCCCAGCAACTCGAAGCGGCGCTGCGCCGGCCGGGCCTAACGATGCCCGCACGCGAAAGCGCGCCTGTGGAGCCGCCGGCTACGCGCCGGCTCAGCGGCGAACCACCCCGCGAGCCGCGCTTCTCGCTGATGGAACGGGCCTTACAGTCCCGTTCTTTTACGTCCCCACGCGTTAAGGCTCCAACTCCGCCGCCGGCTCCAGAAGCGCCCCCAGTCCACAGCGAAGCGGCCGAAGGCGACGCCAGCGTCTCGACCAGCGCTCCCGAGGAGCCCGCGCGCCCGCAGAGCGCCGCGCCTCCTGCAGGACCAACCGAGGAAGCAAACCAGTCGACCGACGCGCCGGCCGAGACGAATGAAGCCGCCGAGGGCAAGGCGGCTGGCATCGAGGAGGAGATGGCCAATCTCCTCGGCCGCTCACCCGGAAAACCATAAGGCCCCGGAACCCAGCTTCCCTAAACGGCAGGAGCCGACCCCGGCGGGTCTAGTCCGTATCTGTTGGGCCCGGCCGTTCCGCGCAGGCAGAACCAGATCAGCAGCAAGATGATGCCGATCCCGGTCAAGACGATGAGCAGCCACCAGCCCGTGCGATCGAGATCGTGGAGGCGACGAACGGATACGGACAGACCTGGCAAGAACAGGGCGAGCGAAGCGAGGCCGTGTATCGGCCCGGTATGAAGGCCCGGAAAAAACGCTGCGTCGAGAATGGCCGCAGCGGCGCCGACGAGGATCGCAAACAGAGTCCAGAACCAATACTCGGATCGCGCCGCGCGTCCGGCGAAAGTCACGTAGTTTTGGAATCCCGACGCAATCGCCTGTTGGAAATTCATATTGCGCTCCCCTCTCGCGGGCCGAACGCAAAATAACAAAGCTCGGCTGCAGATTCACAGCGCTTTTTTTGCGAGTCGGCCACCGGCAGCAGCGTGCGCTGTCTTGTCCGCTCCGGGGTCAATAGCCCGCCGACATTGATTTTTCGCGGCCGGCCTGAGAAGGAACTTTGCTCGCATCGATACGACTGACGACTGGACATGATGAAAATCGATTCGCAGTCCTGGCAAGCGCTGAGCGTAGCGGCCCTTCCGGTCGTCCTCGGGTCGATGGCGATGACTGCAGCGCTGATCCTGCTCCTCTTCCCCCTGCTTCGCCGCTATGCCCTTGCGCGCCCCAATGCCCGCTCGTCTCACGCCACCCCGACACCGCAGGGTGGCGGCATTGCCGTGATTGCGGCGACGCTCGTCGCGTTAATCGGCGCGGCCTATTCGCTCGGCGGTAGCGTGTTTGCAGGCAACCCTCACCTGCTTGCGGTGGTGGCGGCAACGGTAGGATTAGCCGTGCTCGGCATGACCGACGACATTCGCCCGATGCGGGCCGCCTCGCGCTTGGCCTTGCAGGCGCTGGCGGTCGGGCTCGTGGTGGCGACGCTGCCCGTCGACCTGCGCGTCGTGCCGGCGGCGCCATTTGTGGTCGAGCGCGTCGCGCTGGCCTTCGCGCTGGTGTGGTTCGTGAACCTCGTCAATTTCATGGATGGGATCGATTGGATGTCGGTCGCCGAGATCGTTCCGGTCACGGCTGGCCTCGCCGTCCTGGCGGCGCTCGGCGCGCTGCCGCTGCTCGGCGGGCTCGCCACGCTCGCGCTGTGCGGGGCGATGCTGGGGTTCGCCCCGTTCAATCGGCCGGTCGCGCGGCTCTTTCTGGGGGATGTGGGAAGTTTGCCGATCGGCTTGTTGACGGGCTGGTTGCTGGTGCTGGTCGCCGGACGCGGTCACCTCGTCGCCGCGGTGCTCCTGCCGCTCTACTATCTCGCCGATGCAACCATCACCCTCGGGCGGCGACTCGCCAAGGGCGAGCGCCTATGGGAGGCGCATCGCACGCACTTCTACCAACGCGCCCTTGCCAATGGATTTGATGTCGGCCAGGTGATCGGCCGCGTGTTTCTGACCAATCTCGGTTTGATTCTGCTCTCGGCGATCACCGTCGCAGTCCCCGATCCCGTCGTCGCCGCGCTCGCGCTTGCCGCAGGCGTCGCCTTGGTGGCGTTCGTGCTTACGCGTTTCTCGCGTCCACGCCGAGCCCGGGGCCTGCCGCATCGCGCGCAATAGCGCGCAAGCCGCAAAGCCTGGCCTCACCGATGCGCTGTCACTCACGCCTGTAGATGTCGTCCAGGCGGACAATGTCATCGTCGCCGAGATAGCTGCCGGTCTGCACCTCGATCACTTCCAGCGGGATGCGGCCTGGGTTGGCCAGCCGGTGCACCGAGCCGATCGGGATATAGATCGACTCGTTCTCATGCACGATGTGGGTCGCGTCCCCGATCGTCACTTCGGCGGTTCCGCGCACCACGATCCAGTGCTCGGCGCGATGAAAGTGACGCTGCAACGACAGTTTGGCGTTGGGCTTGACCACGATGCGCTTGACCTGGAACCGATCGCCTCGGTCGACCGAGTCGTATTGCCCCCAGGGCCGATAGCTGCATCGATGCACGGTCGCCTCGCTGCGGCCCTGCTCTTTCAAGAGGGCGACCAGATCTTTCACCGCCTCGGCGCGGGCGCGCGGCATCACCAGCACCGCGTCCGGCGTCGTTACGAGCACGAGGTCGTTGACGCCGAGCGCGACGGTGAGGCGATCCTCCGCATGGATGACGCAATCGCGCGTCTCGACCGTGGCGACCGGGCCGGACACGACATTGCCCGCGCCGTCGCGCCCGCCCACGTCGAACACCGCGTCCCAACTGCCGATATCCGACCAGCGGAACCGGCCTTCGACCACCGCCGCGCGCTGCGTCTTCTCCATCACCGCATAGTCGATCGACTTTTGCGGGGACGCCGCGAAAGCTTGCGAATCGAGCCGCACGAAGCCGAGATCGATCTTGGCGTTTGCGACCGCGACTTGGACCGCCTGCACCATCTCCGGCTCGCAGCGCGCGAGTTCGCTCAGAAGCGTGTCGGCGCGAAACAGGAAATTTCCCGAGTTCCACAAAAAGCCGGACGACACATAACCGGCGGCCGTCGCCGCATCCGGCTTTTCGACGAAGGCATCGACCACATGGCAGCCGTCGAGCCCAAGCGGGGCGCCGCGGCGGATATAGCCGTAGCTGGTCTTTGGCGCAGAGGGCGGAATGCCGAAGGTGACGATGTAACCCGCCGCGGCGGCTTCCCGCGCGGCGGCGCAGGCGGCATGGAAGACAGGCTCGTCGAGAATGACGTGATCGGCAGCGAGCGCGAGCACGATCGCATCGGGATCGCGCTGGAGCGCAAGCTGGGCGCCGGCGGCGATGGCGGGAGCGGAATCGCGCCGCATCGGCTCGAGTACGATCGTCGCGTCAATCCCGATCTCCTCAGCCTGCGCCCGCGCGAAGAACCGAAAATCGTTGGCCGTCATCACAATGGGCGGCGCGAACAGGTCAGGAGCGCTCACGCGGGCGAGCGCTTGCTGATAGGTTGAGCGATCGCCCACCAGCGGCAGGAACTGCTTGGGCATCGCATCGCGCGATACCGGCCATAACCGCGTGCCCGCGCCGCCTGCGAGCAAGAGCGGAATGATCTTCGTTGCAGCCATGAGCGACCGTACACTTCCTTTTTTGCGCCGTGCAACCTGCCGCGCGCGGAGCGGTCCCCTACTGTCCGTTGGCTATAATTGATCTGGCGGCGCAGCATTGGCGTGCAATTAAGTAGCGGTCGGCGTCGCGCATCTGATCTGCCCAGGAAAGAAGTCTGCGATTGTCTCCGGTCAGCTACGGCGCCTGTCGAACGCTCATCGGCCGAGCGCGTTTATAGTCACGCCAATGATGATAAAGCCGATCCCCAACAACTGGATCGGCGGCAATCGCTCGCCAAACAGAAAGGTCGCGCCGACGGGAACCAGCACGAAGCAGAGCGCCATGAATGGATACGCATAAGCGACGTCGAGGCGCTCGATCGCCAGCATCCAACAGGCGCTGGCGGCGACCGCCGCCATCAAGCCGCTGAGCACACCGACATCGGTGAACATCGCCACGAGATAGGGCAGCTTTCCGCTGTTCGCTTCGGCGGCATGCGCAATCGCACCCGCCTTGATCACGAGCTGCCCGTACACCGTGAGCAGAACGACCGCCAAAAGCATCAAATACGAGACCACGTGCGATTCTCCAGAAGGGATCGGTTCACCCCAAAATCGAACTACTGCGATATGTCAACCTTCTGACCTTAGAGGACTTTCTCCCATTCGAGGGAATTTTTCGATCAAGGCTGCAACGCTTCGGCCCGCATCTGACGGGCCGGACCTGAGCCGCACTTCCTAAATGAGCTTACGCGTTCTTGCCAGCGCGTACGCCCCGACATGCAGGAAATGGCAGAAGGTCTCGTCGGCGATCGCGCGGTCGAGTGCATCCGGGGTAAGGAGCACGGTCTCGACTTCGTCTCCGACCAAGGTCGGAACGCCGCTTGCCTCTGCGAAATAGGCATGCGTGCGATTGGATAGCCTGCCGGTATCGGTGAAGTGACTGCCGAGGTGGACGAGCTTGTCGACGGTCAGGCCGGTTTCTTCGTTGAACTCGCGGGCCGCTGCAATCTCCGGAGTCTCGCCTTCGTCCACCAAGCCCGCAGGGAATTCCAGCGTTGTGCGCCCCAGGATGGGCCGGAACTGGCGGACGACCGGAATCAGTCCGCCGGAGGAGCGCGCGCACACCACGACATAATCGGCGACCTCGAGGCCATGGTAGGTCTCCACGGGTTCGCCGTCTCGGCGCACGGCGACTTCGACGAGCGACACCCACGGCGACAGGGTGTCGACGCGCCGGCCTTCGATGGTTTGCCGCTTGCGGGTCATGTCGGCCGCCCGCTGCTGGGCCGGAGCAGTTTGGCGTCGCGATGGACGCGCGGTTTTAGGCGGCGAGCGGAAGCGCGCGGCCAAACAGAGACCATGGAAGTGACCCAGCGCGACGGCATCGCAAACGCGAACTGCAGAGTGCCGAGGAAACCCGGCGGCGACGGCGCAGCGTACTAGGCTGACGACACCGACACCGAGTAAGGCGCAAGTCGAGCTAACTAACCCGAGAAATCGCTGAACCGCCACCCTCCCCTCTTCTGCTCGGGGAGAGAAATGGAGGCCGCTTCCGCCGTGCCCCGCTCAAGCAGGCTCGACAGTGGGAGGGGAAATAAGAAAAAAAGTTAAAAACAACCCCAAGCACAGTAACGTGGTAGCATTGAACCGTCTTCTTGCTATGCTGCGTTGCGAGAATCGCTCGAACAAGCTGCCGACCCGGCCAGGAGGAACACCGAGATGAGTCGCAAGAAGTCCACGGCCGTCGCCGAGCAGCAGCCCACGGCCGTCGCCGATAAGGAGCCGAATGTCGACAAGCCTGCCCTCGAGCTGACCGCACGAGAAAGGACGGTCTTCGAAAAATATCGCGAGATACACACCAACAAGGCGACCGCGGCGACGCGGATGAAACGCGTTACCGATGCGGACAAGGCGCAGCTGGTCCCGGACCATGGCGAGGAGTTTATTGGCAAGTTACTGCTAGCGGACGCCCTCGGGGCAGCCGATCTCGATTTTTCCGACGGCCTTATCTCGCAGCTCGCCAATGCCGCGGCAAAGGACAACAAGGTCGACGTGAAGGCGCTAAACTTCATGCTCTCGGTGGTCAAGAGCATCAAGCCGAGAGATCAGCTCGAGTCGATGCTCGCGACCCAGATGGCCGGGATCCACATGGCGACCATGCGGATGATGGAGCGGCTTGCTAACGCCGACGATACCGCCAGGCTGGACAGCGCCGAGCGCGCGCTCAATAAGCTCGCGCGGACCTTCGCAGCCCAGATCGAGGCGCTCAAGCGCTATCGGACTGGCGGCGATCAGTCGGTCACGGTGCAAAACATGTCGGTCAGCGACGGGGGCCAAGCGATCGTTGGCAATGTAACTCAAGCTTCTCGCGAGACCGCGGCGGAGCAGGTTGCGAAAACGGCGCCTCAGCTGACCCACGCGAAGGAAGCTCCTATGACGATTCTCGGCGCGGAGGCAAATGAGCCGACCGCGGTCGCCGTTCCACGGAGGGGCGTGAAGAGCGATGGCAAATCATCCGCGTAACACCGGGCCGATGCGCTCGAGCCTCCGATGCGGCGCGAAGACCCGCTCGGGCAAACCCTGCATGGCGCCGGCGGTCAGCGGCAAGAAACGCTGCCGCATGCACGGCGGCGCTCCCGGATCGGGGGCGCCGCCGGGAAACCAAAACGCGTTGAAGAGTGGGCTGTTCACCCGCGAGGCGATCGAAGAGCGCCGCGCGTTGCGAGATCTGATGCGTTCGGCACGGCAGCTCGCGCGGAAGATCGAGTGACGGTCGCGACGGGAAGCCCGCTTTTGTCAAAGCACTACCCGCACTAATCCGAGCGGCCGATTTGCGTTAAGGCTCCGCCAAGAAAGCTTCAGCACAATTTCCGGCCCGTCTAAGGGTCAGGTGGCGTCTGACCAAGCCCGCGTCTCGACGCGGTCGTCACGTCGTCGATTTGACGATCAAACAAATCTGGCTATAATCTGGCTAGAATGCGTTTCGAGATCGTGCTTGCTCCCGAAGCCGTCGAAGACCTCAGGAAGTTGAGGGAGGATGTTCGAGCCACCGTGCGAGGTGCGCTCGAAACGCACCTAAGACACGAACCCGGGAAAACGAGCCGCAGCCGCATCAAACGGATGCGTGGGCTACTTCGCCCGCAATACCGGCTCCGAGTGGGTGAGGTTCGAATCTTCTATGACATTTCCGGCACGACCGTCGAGGTTTTGGCGATCGTGGCCAAATCGGAGACCGCGTCATGGCTCGCGCAAAACGCAAATCAGGGGTGAAGGAAGTTCCGCTGTCCGAGATCAAGGACGATCTGTCTCGCTATCTTCGCGAGGCTGAGACGCAAGAGATCGTAATCACACGCCATGGAAAGCCGGCGGGTGTGCTGATTGGTTTCGAAACGGAGGATGACTGGTTCGACTACCGGCTTGAGAACGATCCGCGATTTTTGCGGCGAATCGAGCGCGCGCGCAACAGTCTGCGGGCAGGACGTGGAATTAAGCTGG
>CAWIXM010000015.1:0-45196 GCA_963840055.1 uncultured Alphaproteobacteria bacterium
GCGCTCAGCCCCATCTCGTTACGAACTGTTACGAATGGTGTTGCAAATCCGACTTTCCGGGTCTGTTCATGCCCCATGAACATACGGCGGATCCGATCCCTTCATACTGACACTGACCTGCGCGCCGTAACCGGAATGACCGACACGCTCGGCAAGAAGCTCGAAAAAGCGTCACGTAAGCACGGGAGCGGCCGAGGTGATCTCCTCGGTTATCACCTTGAAACCGGCGAGTGTGCACGGGCCGAACGAGGTCACGATCGCGACGTCGGTGGCATCGCGCCCGCGTGCCATCAGGATGCGGCCGATGCGCGGTACGTTGTTCCGCGGGTCGAAGGTATACCAGCGTCCTCCGAGATAGGCCTCGAACCAAGCGGCGAAGTCCCCCGGACCGTAGGGCGGCTGTGTGCCCATGTCGCCGAGATAACCGGTGCAGTAACGCGCCGGAACGTTCATGCAGCGGCACAGCGTGATCGCGAGATGCGCGTAGTCCCGGCAGACGCCGCGCTGTTCGGTGAAAGCGTCAAACGCCGTCTTGTTTGGGCTCGCGTGTTCGTAGCCGAATTTGATGCGCTCGTGGACATAATCGCAGATTGCCCGAACCAGGGGCCAACCCTTCGGAATCTGTCCGAACAGCGACCACGCCGTACCCAACAGGCGATCAGTCTCGCAGTAGCGGCTGCCGAGAAGAAAGATCAAGGCGCCCACCGGAAGCTCCTCCAGTGGATGCTGCTCGGCTCCCGGGACGACTTCATCCGGCTCCCCGCTATCCTGCGCCAGAAAGTCCGTGGACAGGGTAAGCCGGCCTGCGGGGGCACGGATCACGTGGCAGAAGTTGCCGAAACTGTCGTGATAGGTGTTGGCGGGAATGGGCGGATCGATTTGCAACCCATCCCAGCTTATCAGATCGGGCATGCGGGACGGATGAACGCTCACTTGCAAAATCATAGGTGTCGGTTGCGGGCAATCGTAGGAGATCTCGTAACCCGCACGAATCCTCATTGAAATCCTCTTACGTCCGCGCGAGTAGGGCGCCCTACCGAATGGGCGATAAGATTAAGAATACGGCTGCGATAAAGTTCCGCTCGTTCGTTACGCGGCAACGACTTTCACCGCGACCTTCATGGCGAGATGGTCCGACGCAGCCCCGATCCATGTGCCCTGTAGCGGGATCGCCGCGCGCGGCTCGTGCACGACGGCGACGCGCACGAGGTTCTGATTTCCGATCCTGCCGCTCGACGGGTCGAAGTCGACCCAGCCGGGACCCGGAATGTAAACCTGGACCCAGGCATGGGTGTTACCGCCGGTGACACCCTCACCGTCATCATCGTCATCATCTTCGTCGGCAAGATGCACATATCCGGATACGAACCGCGCGGCAATTCCAAGCGAGCGCATCGCCGCGATCATGAGCACCGCCAAGTCGCGACAGCTCCCGCTCCCGAGCTTCAGGGTCCGGATCGAATCCTGGGTACCCTTCTCGTGCCGCGCCACGTGTTTGAAGGTCCGTCTGATGGTCTGCGTCATGTCGACGAGAAGCTCGTGGGTGTCGGCCGATCTGTCCTCGCGGAGGAAACCGGCGGCCCAGCGATCGACACTAGGGTGCGGCGACAGTGGTGCTAAGAAGCGTGCCAGACCGGGCCGATCTTCCGCCGCATAGGCGAACGGATGGGTCCGGGCAAAATCCGCGATATCGGCTGCGCGGAAGCAAGCCGGCGTGTGGTCGACATGAATGGTGCTTTCGAAGCGAAGCTCCGAGGCCCGATCTGCAAAACGGGCGGCTGCGATATGATTGCCGAAGATATCCTGCGTCCAGGTCAGCTGGGTCGGCTCGGGCGTGATTTCCAGCTCGGATTCGAGCACCTTCTGGTCGTTGTCGTCGCGCGGACGCAGCATCATGCGGTGTTCGCCAAACGCGACCGGTTGCTTATAGTGATAGGTTGTGACGTGCCTGACGGTGAGAATCGGCATTGCGGCCCCCACAATGATGAGCGTCTTACATAGCATGCATTTTTCGCGCCAGAACAGCGCACGTACCTCTTTACACTGTCGCCGGTTCCACGAGCGTGAGCGCCAATGAATGGACGGTCTGAGAATGGCGGATGCCACAGGAAAAGGCGAGCCGGCGCCGGATCGGGCTTCGATTGCCAGATGGGAGCTCGCATTGGCGAATGCGGCGCGGAACGCCGGCCCGCCGCTGCTATTTGGGCTACGCTTATGGGCCGCGGTCTGTCTCGCCACTTACGTGGCATTCTGGCTTGAGCTCGACAACGCGTTTTGGGCCCCCGTGTCCGCGGCGCTGGTGTGTCAACCGCATCTCGGCGCGTCGCTTCGCAAGGGCTGGTTCCGCATGATCGGGACCGTGGTCGGCGCCGTCGCGATCGTCATCCTCACCGCGTGGTTCCCGCAGGACCGCTTCGCTTTTCTCGTCAGTCTGGCCCTGTGGGTCGGAGCGTGCGCCCTCGCCACTACGCTCCTGCACAATTTCGCGGCTTACGCGGCGGCGCTGGCCGGCTATACGGCGGTGATCATCGCCAGCGACCAGCTCGGCGCCACCGGAGGCTTGAACGGCGAGGCTTTCACTCTCGCCATCACCCGCGTCAGCGAGATCTGGATCGGCATCGTGTGCGCCGGCATCGTGCTCGCAGGGACCGATTTCGGTGCCGCACCGCGGCGGCTGGCGGCGCAATTCGCGGCGGTGTCAACCGAAATCGCACGCGGGTTTGCCTCCACATTGGCGCAGGCCGGGCTCACCTCCACCGACACCTTGCAGCCGGTTCGGCGAGAACTCATCCGACGGGTCATTGCGCTCGACCCCGCGGTCGACGAGGTTGTCGGAGAGTCGTCGAACTCTGCGCTATCGTTCACCCGAGCTGCTGGCGGCAATCGAAGGGCTTTTTGCCGCGCTCGCCGCCTGGCGCAGCATCGTGATACGACTCGTGCGGTTGCCGAAAGATGCGGCTCGGCAGAATATCGATGCGGTGCTGCGCAGGATTCCAGCGGAGCTGCGATCCGTTGCGCGACAGCGCGAGCCGGAACAGTGGATGGCCGAGCCGAGCGAAAAGTGCCGGGCGTTTGATGCGGCGGCTCAGGAACTGACAGTGATGCCGGCCGGCACGCCGTCGCTGCGACTGATCGCCGACCAGACGGCGCGCGTGCTCGCCGGCTTCGCTGCGCTCCTCGACGGATTAGCCCTGCTGGCGGGGGCGCCCCCTGGCCGCGAGTTTCGGCGTCGTCCTGGGAGGCTCTACGTGCCCGATTGGTTGCCGGCTCTTATCAACGGCGGGCGTGGGTTCGTGACCATCTGCGCGGTCGAAATCTTCTGGATCGTGACCGCCTGGCCGAACGGCGGGTTAGCCATTATCTTTGCAGCCATTGTGGTGACTCTGTTGGCGCCCAGGGCGGAAGAGGCCTACACGAACGCGGTGATTTTCATGACGGGCACCGCCCTTGCCGCGGTTGGCGCCGCGATCACCTTGTTTGCGCTGTTACCGAATGTCGTGACCTTCGCCGGGTTCAGCCTGGTGATCGCTCTCTATTTGATTCCGGTGGGCGCGCTGGCGGCTCAACCCTGGCAGACGTTCATGTTTGTCGCCATGACCTACAACTTTGTGCCGATGCTCATGCCTGCCAACCAGATGAGCTACGACACCGTTCAGTTCTATAATTCCGCGCTGGCGATCGTTTTAGGCTGCGGCGCCGGAGCCCTTTCGTATCGTTTGCTGCCGCCCCTCTCTCCCACATTCCGGGCGCAGCGGCTGCTGGCACTAACTCTGCGCGACTTGCGCCGGCTCGCGACCGGCGCCGTGCAACGGCGGCCAGACGATTGGGAAGGCCGCATCTATAGCCGGCTCGCGGCATTGCCGGACGCAGCCGAACCGCTGCAGCGTGCGCAGCTCGTGACGGCGCTGTCGGTTGGGAGCGAGATCATTCACCTTCGTAGCGTAATGCCCGAACTTGGGTTTGGCTCGGAGCTCGATTCGGCACTCGAGGCGTTGGCGCAAGGAGACAGCGTCGCCGCCGGCGCCGAGCTCGAGCGGCTCGATCACCGTCTTGCCTCGCTGCCGGATTCCGACCCGCAGAGCCCGGCCACGCTGGGAGAACGCGGCCGAATTCTGCTCATCTGCGACGCTCTCGCCAATCATCGCGCTTACTTCGACGGAGGAGAACCCAATTGAGGTTCGTCGAGATCAATCTGCTCGGTGTCTACGTTGCGCCGATCTCGTTGCTGATGATCGCGGCGTGGCTCGTTACAATTGCCTCGCGCCGAATAGCGAGCCGCTTCGGGTTGTTGCGCCACGTCTGGCATCCGGGGCTGTTCGTATTCTCCGTGTACATCATTGTGCTGTCGTCAATAGTGCTCATCATCGCGCGCTGAGCTCATCATGGCCGAAGTTGAAACCAAATCGGAACGTGGCAAGAGCGCTGATCTTCGCGACAAGAGCGCTGAAGCTGACGTAGTCCGCCTCGCTCAGTCACCATCGCAAACCACAAGAGCGCGGATCCGAATCGTTCCGCTCTTGATCACCCTCGTCACGGCCGGGATTGCCGCCGTGCTCGGCTGGGCCATGTGGAACACGTACATGGGGGCGCCGTGGACGCGCGACGGCACCGTACGCACCTATGTGGTCACCATGGCGCCGGAGGTTGCGGGACGCATCGTCAAGCTGCCGGTGGTCGACAATCAGTTCGTGCACAAGGGCGACTTGCTGCTGGTGATCGACCCGACCGATTACAAGATCGCGGTGGATCTAAACGAGGCGGCCGTGCGCCAGGCGCAAGCCAACGCGCAGAATATCGAAGCGCAGATTACCGTGCAGCAAGAGCAAGTCAGCGCCAGCCAGGCCCAGGTGGCACAGGCGCAGGCGGCGCTGACGTTCGCGCAAGAGCAAGCGGCGCGCTACCGAGACTTGGCCGAAAAGGACGTAGGAACCGTGCAGATGGAGCAGCAAACCGCCTCGACGCTGCGCGAGGATCAGGCGGCGCTCAGGAATGCGCAGGCAGCCCTCGCGCTCGCCCAGCGCCAGATCGGGGTCCTCAAGGCGCAGCACGCCAGCGCCGAGGCGAATATTGCCCAAGCCAAGGCCCAGCTGCATCAGGCGCGGGTGAATCTGGAGCGTACCGAGATCCATTCTCCCGTGAACGGGTGGGTGACCAATCTCTTGGCGCAGCAGGGTGACTATGCCTCGGTCGGCCGGGATGTGATCTCGGTCGTCGATGCCGATTCGTTCTGGGTGGACGCCTACTTCGAGGAAACGCAATTAGCTTCTGTCCACGAAGGCGATCCGGTGAAGCTCAAGCTAATGGGGTACAGCCAAATCATTCAAGGCGAGGTTGCGGGCATCGCGCGGGGCATCAATGTCGCAAACGCCCAGCCCAATGACCAAGGGCTTGCCACGGTCAACCCCATCTTCACCTGGGTACGGCTTGCGCAGCGCGTGCCGGTGCGGATCAGGATCAATCATGTGCCTGATGGCGTTCGCCTGGTCGCCGGCATGACTGCGACGGTGCAGATCGACTCGCCCCCTGCGTCCTCGAAGCGATAAGGCCGGCCCACCCATTCTCAATACGATGTGCGTCTCCGCCATGGTTTCGCGCGAATGCGGCGTTACAAGCTTGCACGCTAGTTTCGTAATGAGGGGGACAGAATGCGTTTTCTGCTCGTGGCCGCCGGCAGCGCTGCGGCGATTATCGGGCTCGGCCTTTTGCCAAGTCATGCCGCGGAATTGGCGCCGCCCGCGCCGCTCGCCGAATATGACGAGCCGGAGCCCATCCTCCCGTTTGAACCGGAGCCGGTGGTTGTCGCGCCGATCCCGCCGGCCCCCATCGTCGTTCCGCCTGCTTATGTCTTCGGCGGCTATAATTATTGCTGGTATGAGGCTGGATGGCGCGGCCCCGGCTGGTACGTCTGCAACTATGGCCCATGGATCAGGGGCGCCTGGTGGGGCGGTCCGGCGGGGTGGAATGGTTGGGCGTGGGGCGGCGGTCCGCGCTACGGCCGTCCGTATGGATATCCGCGCGCCGGCTTCGGCCCGCCCGTCGGCTATCCTCCCCGGGGAGTTTATGGCGGCGGCTACCCGCCCAGGAGAGGCTACGGCGGCGGCGGTCCTCCAAGAGGAGTTTATGGCGGCGGTCCTCCCCGAGCCTATGGCGGTCCTCCCAGAGGAGGCTACGGCGGCGGTCCTCCTAGAGCCTACGGCGGCGGCGGTCCTCCCCGAGCCTATGGCGGTCCTCCCAGAGGAGGCTACGGCGGCGGTCCTCCTAGAGCCTACGGCGGCGGCGGTCCTCCACGAGGGGGCTACGGCGGTCCTCCCAGAGGAGGCTACCGCGGCGGTCCTCCCAGAGGAGGCCACGGCGGCGGTCCTCCCAGAGGAGGCATTGCCGTCGGCTATGCCAGAGGCGGCCACGGCGGCGGCTATGGGAGGGATGCGGGCCGTATTCGCTGATCGCCACTTCGCTCCGCCGCGGCACGTGGTCAGCCTGTGACCTCGTTGGCCGGCGGAGTCGCTCTTCCGGTCGGACCCACCCAAACCAACCCTCGCGTCGTCCGCGAAAGCGCACCGCCGTGCCCTGCACAGTTCCCATGGCCTGACACTGGCTGTGGAGCCTGGAAGCCGGCGGTCGAGGTCCCCTGAGCCAGTACCCGTGGATGGCGGCGGATCGGCCGATCAATCTGATTTTACGGCAGCTTGGTCAGAGTCGCTTGAGCCGTGCCCTCGACCTCGGCGGTCACACGCAGCGTCTTTGCGTCGAACTCAATGGCCGCGAGTCGGAGGCCAGTGACCCCGGCTTCCACCTTCATGCCGTCGGCCTGTTTCTGAAAGTCGGCGATCGCCGCCTCGATGCTCTTGCGCGCGGTCGACGCCATCGGCTTGAGATCGATAACGGCCTGCTCCTCGAGCGTGCTTTGCACATAGGGAATGGCGGCGCGAGCGGCGGCCCCGGCTAGTCCAAAGGCGCTCTCCGACTCGACATCGAGCGTCAGGTCGGTGAAGCGCAGGATCTGCGCTTTGCTGTCCAAAGTGGGCTTGCCCCAGACGAACACGTCGGCGTCAGCGCCCAACCCCAACCAACTCTTTTGCTCCTTGGCCCTGACCTTGAGCGCGATCAACAGCCGGTCGCCGGAGGCGGCGAGCGTCGCCTTGTGCACGGTCACGTGCACCGGCGCGTCCGCTTTGTCGGGGAAGGTCTTTCCCTTGAGCTGCGCGTCGAGAAGGCGGTTAAGCTCGGTGAACGGCAGGTCGATCGGAACCGCGATCGCGATCTTGCCACTGTCGGTCGGCGGCGCCAGCTCGAGCTTGGCCGGGAACGGGCAGCTCGGTTTGGTTTCGCTCGATACGACCCGCGTCTCGGCGTGCATGCCGAGCGTGAGGATCACCCAGTTCGGATCGATCCTCGGCTGCGCCGCAATCGCGCGCGTCGGCTTTACCTCGAGCCACAGCGCCGGCATGTCCGGTCCCGCCGCGCCGAGCGAGATCGAGCGGCACATCTTCGCCCATTCTCGCCGCGCCGTCTGCTCCAACGTCGGGTCATTGCGAAGTTGGGCGCGGAGCTTTGCCATTTCTTGATCGACGGTTTGATCGAGATACGGCTTCACTTCTTTCGTCGCGTTGAACTTGAACCCCGAGATGTCCATCGTGCGGTCGGCGAGCGCGACCTTGGCGGCAAGATTGGGATCGGTCCGCCAGTTCGGCGTCAAGACCGGCTTCGCGGTGATCGTGACGTTCCCGTTAATATCGAGCGTCTGGTCGAACGGCTTTCCCGCCAGATTGCCGACGGCGCGGCCGATATTGCCCCCGATCAGGTCTCCGATCTGGTTGATCTGTTTGCCGACCTGCCCGGTTACGTGCACTTGGCCGCTGATGGTTGTTGTGATGGCGAGCAACTGCGAGCGGCCATCGATCGCAAGCGGACCACGGTTGATGTTCCAGTCGACGTCGGCCTTGCCCAGAAGCTCGGTCAGCGGATACTGGCGTTTGCCGGTGAGATTGCGCGGGGCTTGAGGCTCAATCGCGTCGCGGATTGCTTTGTTGGCGACGGCGACGGGGACGAAGACGGTGGACACGCGCGACGGCGCTTTCAGCGGCGCCGTCTCGGTGAGCGCCGGACGCCGGGTCGTCGTCGACTCGCCAAACAACATGACGAACGCCCACAATGCACTCCCGATTAAAACGGCGAGGACCAATCCGCCAAGGAAGACTTTCCGCATCGCTCTCGCTCCGCCGAATCAAGTCATTATTGCATTCTAGCCGGATGCGGCACGATTGTCGGTCGCGCCGGCCAATTCGAACTTGGCTCAATGATTTCAGCATCTTGTATAGACTGCGGTTCAGCAAGCCGGTGGTTCGAGTCCACCCAGCCGTACCAAGTACTTCGCCTGCTTCACATTGCGCTCGATTTGATTATTGAGCCCGCAACCGTGCAAGCGCGTCGCACGGCCGCATTACTCGTTTCTCATTTCATTTACCGAGGCGATATGCCGGCTCGGCTCCATGCGGTCGTGGAGCACGCGGACGATCTCGACGAAGCCTGGTTCTATCACGCGGTAGAAGATCACATGCACCGGGTTCGCCACCGGCGCCTCGCGGCTTTCGCCGCGACTGTGCCGGATGTGAAAGCTGCGGATGCCGGGCCGCAACTCACTGTGGTCTGAGGTCGAACGGCCCTCCGGGTCCTCAGCGACTCGGCGCATCGCGGCGAGGAGCAGAGCGGAGTATCGCGTGCGGGCGTCGCGCCCATGCCGTTCCTCGCTCGTCCTCAAAACCGAACCGATATCGCCCTTGGCCGACTTCGTAAGCCGGTAGCGCGCCATGGAGGTTCAGGAGCGGGCCGGATCGACGAGGCGATCGAGCCAAGCTTCAAGGTCGGCGTCATCGACTTCCTCGTAGTCGCCGCGTTCCAGGTCGGCGAGCCCGGCATCGATGCTCCGCCGCAAGCGTTCGAGCTTCAACGCATCCATTGCGCGCCGCTGTTGGAGCGCGCGGATGGCGTCGCGCATGGCCTCGCTGGCGTTGCGGTATTCACCGGCCTTCAGCATCTCGTCGATAAAGGCGTCCTGCTCGGGGGTCAGGCTGATATTGCGGGTCGGCATCGGCCTAATCTCACTGATTCCTCCAAAAGATAGCGATTTTGGCAACAGTTGCCAATGCGTGTTCACGCCATCCATCGCCCTTATTGATTAAAAACAATGATCCGATGCTGCTTGACGAGCTTGTATCACCTGACCGCTGCGATCAGGGTCGAAGGCAGCCTCCCCTCGGAGCCTCGGAGCGGAGGAGTGACCATGCTCGATCCTCTCTCAACCGCCGCCAATGTCGCCGTGACCCGTGTCGAAGACTACGAGGCTTTGATCGGGCCCGAGGCCGTCGATCGCATTCTCGACAAGGCTCGGCAGCTCGCCGACCTGCATGTGGTGAATATCAATTCGACCTATTACGGCGGCGGCGTCGCCCAAATTCTTTCGTCGATCACGCTGCTGATGAACGCCGCCGGCATCCCCACCGGCTGGCGCGCGATTCAGGGCCGGCCCGAATTTTTCAGCGTCACCAAGAAAATTCACAATGCCTTGCACGGCGCCGACATCAATCTGACCGAGCTCAAGATGCAGATCTATGAAGAGGTCGCGCTGGAAAACGCAATCCGCAACCACCTCGATCACGACGTGGTCATCGTGCATGATCCGCAGCCTCTGCCGCTCGTCAAACATTATCGCAAGAAGGCGCCGTGGATATGGCGCTGCCACATCGACCTCTCGCACCCCAACCCAGCCATGTGGTCCTACCTTGCGCCGCTCATCGAGCGCTACGATGCGGTCGTGCTGTCGCTGCCGGCCTATGCCCAGAAACTGAGCAGGCCGCAGCGCTTCATCATGCCGGCCATCAACCCGTTCTCGACGACCAACAAATACCTCTCGGAAGCCGAGATCGACAAGCGCCTCGCCCACTACAACATCCCGACCGACTTGCCGCTCGTCGTGCAGGTGTCGCGCTTCGATAAATGGAAAGACCCGCACGGCGTCATCGACGCGTTCAAGATCGCGCGCAAACAAGTGGACTGCACGCTGGTGCTGGTCGGCAATGTCGCAACCGACGATCCCGAAGGTCAGGACGTGTTCGCTTCGCTGTGCGAATGCGCAGAGGAGCGCATCCGCATCCTCTCGGTGCAGGATTCCGCGTTGGTCAACGCCTTGCAACGCCGGGCGGCCGTCGTGCTGCAAAAGTCGATCCGCGAAGGGTTCGGCCTGACCGTCACCGAGGCGATGTGGAAGGGAGCGGCGGTGATCGGCGGCCGGGCTAGGGGCATCACGCAGCAAATCGACGATGGAGCGAACGGGTTCCTGGTCGACAGTATCGAACAGGCCGCGGAGCGAATTGTCGCGCTCTTGAAAGACCGATCGCTTGCGGCACGGCTAGGCGAGGCGGCCAGGGCGACCGTGCGCGACCGATTCCTAATGACGCGACTAATGGAGGATTGGCTCGATCTGCTCGATTCGTTCGAAGCGAATTTCCGCTTAAGGGGTGCGCGGGGGACATAGTCTGAGGAGTACGTCATGCGCACACAATCATCTCGAGTGCTCTGGTTTGACCAACTTGGCCGCGGTGACATTGCCAAAGTCGGCGGAAAGAATGCCTCTCTCGGCGAGATGGTGCGCAACCTTGGCGAAAAAGGCGTGAAAGTCCCGCTCGGATTCGCCACCACCGCGGATGCGTATTGGCGCTTCGTCGACGCCAACGCCTTGAAAGACACGATCGCGGGCTGGCTTGCCGAGCTGGCGTCGGGGAAGACGGCGCTCGCGGAGGCCGGAGCTGCGATCCGTCGCAGTTTTTTACGCGGCGATTGGCCCGACGAGACCGCGCAGGCGATCGTCGAAGCCTATCGCGAGCTCTGCCGGCGCAGCGGCAGAGATAATGTCGACGTCGCCGTTCGCTCCAGCGCCACCGCCGAAGACCTGCCCGACGCGAGCTTCGCCGGCCAGCAGGAAACCTATCTGAACATTCGCGGCGAGACGGCGCTGCTGGACGCTTGCCGCCGCTGCTACGCCTCGCTCTTCACCGATCGCGCGATCAGTTACCGGCAGACCAAGGGGTTCGATCATATGACGGTCGCCCTGTCGATCGGCGTCCAGCGCATGGTCCGCTCCGATATCGGCGGGTCGGGGGTGATGTTCTCCATCGACACGGAGACCGGCTTCGACAAGATCGTATTGATCAACGCCGCGTGGGGGCTCGGCGAGAACGTCGTGCAAGGGACCGTCGATCCCGACGAGTACGAAGTGTTCAAACCTTTCTTGGCCGACGCCTCGCTCACGCCGATTATCGAGAAGAAGCGCGGAACCAAAGCGCAGAAGATGATCTACGCTACCGACGGCGACCGGCCGACGCGCAATGTTCCGACGTCGAAGGCAGAGCGGGCACGTTTCGTGCTCGACGATGCGGACATCCTGCAACTCGCCCGCTGGGCCTGCGTGATCGAGGACCATTACCGCCAGCCGATGGACATGGAATGGGCGAAGGACGGCGCCACCGCCGAACTATTCATCGTGCAGGCGCGGCCGGAGACGGTGCAGTCGCGCCGGACGGCGAGCGGGCTCCGCTCCTATCGCATCAAATCAAAGGGCCGCCGCCTCCTCTCCGGCCTCAGCATCGGCGACGCGGTGGTGGCGGGGCGGGTCTGCCTGATCGAAAGCCCGCGCGAGATTGATCGTTTTGTCGACGGTGCGATCCTGGTCACGCGCGTCACCGACCCGGACTGGGTGCCGATCATGAAGCGCGCCGCCGCGATCGTGACCGATCATGGCGGGCGCACCTCCCACGCGGCCATCGTCAGCCGTGAACTGGGGCTGCCGGCCGTGGTCGGCACGGGAGACGCGACACATCTTCTCCATCCTGAGCAGGAAATCACCGTGTCCTGCGCCGAAGGCGACGAGGGATTTATCTACGAAGGGATTGCCGACTTCGAGAGCACCGAGCTCGATTTTTCCAAGATTCCCGCAACCCGCACCAAAATCATGTTGAACATGGCCAATCCCGCCGCCGCCTTTCGCTGGTGGCGGATGCCAACGGATGGGGTGGGTCTTGCCCGCATGGAATTCGTGGTCGGCAATCACATCAAGGTGCATCCGATGGCGCTCGTGCGCTACGACGCCCTCGCGGATGAGGACGCGAAGTCCACGATTGCCGAGCTGACGGCAAACTATCCAGACAAGACCGAATACTTCGTCGATCGCCTTGCATGCGGACTCGGCCGCATCGCCGCCGCGTTCAATCCCAACCCCGTGATCGTGCGCATGAGCGATTTCAAGACCAATGAATACGCAAATCTGATCGGCGGGAAGCAATTTGAGCCGAAAGAAGAGAACCCGATGCTCGGGTTCCGCGGCGCCTCGCGTTACTATTCGCCGCTTTACCGCGATGGATTTGCGTTGGAATGCCGCGCGATTCACCGCCTGCGGGAGCAAATGGGCTTCCGCAATGTCGTCGTCATGATCCCGTTCTGCCGCACCCCGAAGGAGGCCGACCGCGTGCTGGCGGTGATGGCGGAGAACGGCTTGCGCCGGGGCGAGAATGGCCTGCAGGTCTATGTCATGTGCGAGATTCCCTCCAACGTGATCGTCGCCGAAGCATTCGCGCGGCGCTTCGACGGCTTCTCGATCGGCAGCAACGATCTCACCCAGCTCACTTTGGGCGTTGACCGGGATTCCGCCTTACTCGCCGAACTGTTCGATGAACGCGACGAGGCCGTGACTTGGATGATCCGCAACGTGATTGAACGGGCCCACGCCGCTGGCGCTAAGGTCGGCCTGTGCGGCCAGGCGCCCAGCGACCATCCGGAGTTCGCCGAATTCCTCGTCGACTGCGGCATCGATTCGATTTCGGTGAGCCCCGACAGCTTTCCCGCAGTCAAGCAACGCGTCGCCGCGCGCGAGACCGCCGGGGGCGAAATGCGCAAAGCGGCCGGCGCCGGAGCACAACGATGAGAACCCGTAGGCCCGCAAAGAAAGGAGGTTTCCGATGATCGAGCGCCTGCAAGATTTTCCTAGCAATGTCGTCGCATTCGCGTGCAAGGGCCGCGTTACCAGGCAGGACTATCAGACGCAGTTAACGCCGGCTGTCGAAGCCGCGCTCAAAGAGCACGAAAAAGTCCGCCTCTACTATCAGATCGACCCGGACTTTTCTGGCATCGAGCCGGGCGCGATGTGGGAGGATTTCAAGGTCGGCATGGGGCACTTGTTGCGCTGGGAGCGGATCGCTGTCATTACCAATGTGGAATGGATCCGCTATGCCGTTCATGCTTTCCGCTTTTTGATGCCCGGCGCCGTCAGGCTATTCGCGCTCGAGGATGCGCCGAAGGCGCGTGAGTGGATCGTCGCTGTGGAAGCGAAATGAGCGAGCTGCGGCAGGACCCGACCACCGGCCGCTCGGTCATCATCGCTCCGCAACGCCAGCTTCGCCCCGGCGCGCAGCCGTTGGCGCGGCAAGCCGAGACGGTCGCGCGACCGGCATTCGATCCCCATTGTCCCTTCTGCGACGGCGGCCCGGTGTAGCGGCAATGCGTGCGGCCGCAGCGTCATGAACCTTGTCCGGTGCAGCATGACGCCGCTTCCGCTGCGCCCGACCGTTGGGCCTGTACGGGCGGGCACGGCACGGAGCCGTAGGAGCAGTATACGCAGCAATCGCCCGGTTTGGGCCGCAGCCGTACCCCACAGCCCGTGCAACGATAGAAAAACTGACAGGCGTCGGTGGGCATGGTTTCCGTCGCTGCGATCGCACAATGCGGACAGGTAATGACGGACTGAAGGATCACAGGCGTTATCCCTTCGGGGCGGACGGATAGCCGGCGTTGGTGGTGGCGGCAGCGAGAGCATCGACACCAGTTTTGGTGTCGTCGTAGATCACGACGGCGGTCTTGTTCTCAAACGAGACGACGACCTTGATGACGCCGGGCACCCGTTGCAGGCTCGCTTTCACAGTATGCGGACATGCCGCGCAGAACATGTTCTGCACCGCTAGCGTGACGGTGCGCTCCCCGGCAAAAGCCTGCGTCGAGACAAACAGGCTCAGCGCGAGAATCATCGGCGCAAGATATCGGGCCATTTGCGTTTCTCCTGTCATCAAGAGAGCAGATAGGGCGCGACGTAGTCGAAACCGAGAGCGACGACCATCAGCACAGTCGCGAGGACGAGAACGACCTTCACGATCCGGTTCGGCAGCGGGCGCGCACAGGCTTCGCCGTCGGCACAGGCCCTCTTTGATGAACGGTGGACCAGCCCGTAGCCTGCTCCGAGACAGCCGAGCGCGGCGGCGATGAAGTACGCCTTGTAGGGCGCCAGCTGGGTGAAGTTCGCGATCCAGGCGCCGCTGATGCCGAGGCTGAAAAGTACCACCGGCAGGATGCAGCATGAGGACGCGGCCAGCGCAGCAAGCAGGCCGCCGAACGCGAGCCACGTTTGCATACCCGCAGATTCTGCAGGGATCGGCTTGTCCTTGACTGTCATGTAATGAAGGCTACATCCTGTAGTAACTACAGGATCAAGGACATTCTCATGCGCGCGATCATGGATGCGCGAGCCGCGGGCTTGACGATCGGTCAACTGTCAAAGCTGACCGGCGTGAACATCGAGACTATCCGCTACTATGAGAAGATCGGCATGCTGCCAGCGCCGCCGCGCACGGCGAGCGGGCGCCGGATCTATGGCGACGCGGAAGCACGCATCCTCGCCTTCATCCGGCGCTCACGCGAATTGGGGCTTTCGGCCGATGACGTGCGCACTTTACTGCGACTCGGCGGTCCGGAAAAAGCCTCATGCCGGGAAGTCCGCAAGATTGCATCGACACATCTTGACGACATCCGCACCAAAATCGCAGACCTGCGTAAGCTGGAGCGCCTGCTCACCAAGACCGTTGCCCAGTGCACCGGCACCACGGCGCCAGAGTGCCCCGTTTTGGACATTCTCGATATTCGGCACGCGAAATAGTCGGAAGTGCGCGGTGTCACCCCTTGACGTGATGGATCGGATTACAGAAGGAGATCGTGGCTGTGGAAGCGAAATGAGCGAGCTGCGGCAGGACCCGACCACCGGCCGCTCGGTCATCATCGCTCCGCAACGCCAGCTTCGCCCCGGCGCGCAGCCGTTGGCGCGGCGAGCCGAGATGGTCGCGCGACCGGCGTTCGATCCCCATTGTCCCTTCTGCGACGGCAACGAAACGTCCCTACCCGGAATTGTCGCCGAGACTAAGACGGATGCGCCGCCGCATTGGGCGGTGCGCGTCGTACCCAACAAGTTTCCGATTCTTTCTCCCGAGGCGAAGGCACGGCCTGCCGATCGCCATCACGTGAAAGCCGGCTTTGGCATCCACGAAATCATTATCGAAACTCCGCGGCACGACGGCGATCTCGCCACGGCTGCCGATCCCGGGATCGAAGCCGTTGTTTCAAGCTATCGCGACCGGTCGCGTCATCTCCTCGCGCAGCCCGGAATCGAGGCCGTCATTGTGTTTCGCAATCACGGCCGGCAAGGCGGCGCCTCCTTGTCGCATCCCCATTCGCAGGTTTTGGCGGCGGGCTTCGTTCCGCCCCTGCTCGGCATGCTCGCGGACTGGGGCCGGCATCGTTTCGAAAAGACTGGCCGCTGCCCGACCTGTGAGGAGATTGCGATCGAGCGCGACCTCGGTACGCGGGTGATCGACGATACGCAACAATTCCTGGTGATCGTTCCGTTCGCCGCCGCGCATCCGAGCGAAATGTGGATCGTTCCGAAGCAGCATCAGGCGTCTTTCCTTGAAATTGACGACGCGCAGGCGAACGAGTTCGCTCGCCTGCTGCGCCGAACGCTGGGCAGGCTCCGGCGGGCGCGCGATGATCCTCCATACAACTTCGTCATCGACTCCGCCGCGCGGTGCCATTTGGGCAGCCCGTTCGCGCATTGGCGGCTGCGGATCGCCCCGGATCTCGCAACCTCCGGCGGATTTGAGCTTGGCGCCGGCACGCCGGTTAACCCCTCACGGCCAGAGGACGATGCGGCCCTCCTCCGCGCGGCGGCGATCGATCAGGACTCACTCCCATGACGATGGCGCGCTGGCGGCGCGTCGCACGGACCGACGCCGGGGGAGCCCGCGTTTGCCTTCCTGCCTCGTTTTCGGCAGAACCGCGCGCAAACGGGCCCGCGTCCGCGTGCTAGGACCTTTGCGCCCGGAAGGAGATTTGCGGTGAAAACCATCGTCGTCCGCAACATCGCGCGCACCGAAGCCGTGGTCGCGCAACGCCTCGGCGCGCTCGGCGTATCGACCGTGCACGAGGCCTATGGCCGCGCGGGGCTGATGAAGCCCTATATGCGCCCGATCTGGCCGGGCTGCGCCGCCGCCGGTCCGGCGGTCACCGTGCTGGCCCAGCCCGGCGACAACTGGATGATCCATGTCGCGGTCGAGCAGTGCCAGCCGGGCGACATGCTGGTCGTCGGTTGCACCACCGACAGTTATGACGGCATGTTCGGCGAACTGCTCGCGACCTCGCTGAAGGCGCGCGGCGTCGTTGGGCTCGTGATCGACGCCGGCTGCCGCGACGTGAAGGTCTTGCGCGAGATGGGCTTCCCCGTCTGGTCGCGGGCGATCTCGGCGCGCGGCACGGTCAAGGCGACGCTCGGAGCGGTGAACGTGCCGGTGGTGTGCGCGGGCGTCAGCGTTGCGCCGGGCGATGCGGTGGTGGCGGACGATGACGGCGTCGTCGTGGTGGCGCGCACCGCCGCAGCCGACGTCGCCGCCAAAGGCGAGGCGCGCAAGGCCGACGAGGAGCGCAAGCGGCAAAGGCTTGCTTCCGGCGAACTCGGCCTCGACATGTACAATATGCGCGATCCGCTCGCGCGCGCGGGCCTCGTCTATGTCGATCGCCCCGAGGATGCGTGAGCGGCTTCAGGCACAAGAACCATGATCATCGATTGTCACGGCCACTACACCACCGAGCCGCGTCAGCTGCTCGATTTTCGCCAGCGCCAGATCGCGGCGCTGAAGGATCAAGCGGAGAAGCCGAGCCGAGCCGCGCTCGCTATCAGCGACGACGAGATTCGCGCGAGCCTGGAAGGCGCGCAACTCAGGCTACAGCGCGAGCGCGGGACCGACCTTACGCTGTTCTCTCCGCGCGCGTCCGGTATGGGCCACCATATCGGCGACGCCGGCACGAGTCTGGAATGGTCGCAGGCGTGCAACGAGCTGATCCATCGCGTGTGCACGCTCTATCCGCGAAACTTTATCGGCGTGTGTCAGCTTCCGCAGTCGCCGGGCGTCAATCCCGCGAACTGCGTCGGCGAACTCGAACGCTGCGTGCGCGAGTTCGGCTTTGTCGGCTGCAACCTCAATCCCGACCCATCCGGCGGCCATTGGACCGCGCCGCCCTTGACCGACCGCTTCTGGTATCCGCTCTACGAAAAAATGGTCGAGCTGGACGTGCCGGCGATGGTCCATGTGAGCGCCTCGTGCAACGAGAACTTCCACACCACCGGCGCGCATTACATCAATGCCGACACCACCGCCTTCATGCAGTTCATCACCGCCGACCTGTTTGTGGATTTTCCGACGCTGAAATTCATCATTCCGCATGGCGGTGGCGCTGTGCCCTATCACTGGGGCCGCTATCGCGGGCTTGCGATCAATCTGAAACGTCCGCCGCTCAAAGAATTATTGAAGAACGTCTATTTCGACACCTGCGTCTACCACCTGCCCGGCATCGAGCTGCTGACCAAGGTAGTGCCGCCCGACAACATCCTGTTCGCCTCCGAGATGGTCGGCGCGGTCAAAGGCGTCGACCCGCAGACCGGGCACGATTTCGACGACACCAAGCGCTATCTCGACCAGGTGAGTTGGCTCTCCCCCGAGGACAAGCACAAGATCTTCGAGGGCAATGCGCGCAAGGTCTATAGCCGCCTCAGCGCGCGCCTGGCGCGGGCCTCCGCTGCCGCCGCCGAATAGAGCGCGCCATGCCGGAGCGAGGCGAAAGGACGAAGCTCTACACCCTGCTCGGCGACTATCCGCAGACGCGCGCCCTGCGCAGCGGCGCGCTCCGCTCCGAGCTGATTGATTTCGCCTTCGCCGACATCGCGCCCGCCAACCGCGGCTTCAAAGCGCTGGTGCGCGAGCACGTCTTCGACCTCGGCGAACTCGCGATCGTGACGTTTCTGATGGCGCAGGCGCAGGGCGCGCCCTATGCGCTGATTCCCGTGACGGTGATGGGGCGCGGGCAGCTTCACACGATCTACTACAATCCGGCGCGCGGTCGGCTTGCGCCCTCCGATCTCCACGGACGGCGGGTCGGCGTGCGCGCCTACAGCGTGACCACCGGCGGGTGGCTGCGCGGCATGCTGGAGGAATTGTATGGCGTCGATCCCGCGCGCATCCACTGGGTGACTTTCGAGGACGCGCATGTGGCAGGCTACCACGACCCGCCGCATGTGCAGCGTGCGCCTGCCGGCAAGGAACTCGTAGCGATGCTGCTTGCGGGCGAACTCGACGCCGCAATCGCGGGCGACACGCTCCCCGATCCGCGGCTCGCTCCGCTCATTCCCGACGCGGAGGCGCAGAACCTCGCCTTCGCGCGATCGCATGGCGGCATCCCCATCAACCACATGCTGGTCATCCGGAAAGAGGTCGCCGCCGCGCGCCCCGACCTCGTAGGGGAGGTGTTTCGCCTGCTCCGCGCCAGCAAAGAGGCGGCCAATCTTCCGCCTCCCGCGGAAGGACTCGATCCATTGCGCTTCGGCGTCGAGGGCGTCCGTCGCTCGCTCGACGTCGTCATCGGCTACGCCGCGAAGCAGAAGCTCATTCCGCGCATAGTCGCGGTGGACGAACTGTTCAGCGACGCGACGCGGGGGCTTGCGTGACCACACTTCCTGCGCGCTTCCGTCGCAGGCTCGGCCGTACCACGCCGTTAACTTTGCTTTAAGCAGAAGCATGAAACGATTCCTGGTAGCCCAGGAACCCGGACGTTCGCCGACAGCTTTGCAGATCGAGGTGAAACCGAGCGGCGAACGCACCGTAAGGAATGAAAGATCATCAATGCCGATCCGCCGGCACGCCGGCCGATCGCAGACGACGCGGCGACGCTTTCCGGGGGGCGGGCATCGCCGAGAGACGGAGCTGAACGATGCAAGACTCCCTCACGCCGCACACTGCCACGAATGACGCGCCGGCGAATCCGCGCGAGTTCGAGGCGGCCATTCTGATCGAGGGCGCGCTGCGGCTGCAGGACGTGCAAACCCGCTGGGACAGCGCCCGCCACGAGGTCGCTGACGCCTTGATCTATAATCGTAATTTGTGGAGCCTCTTGCTCGCTTCAATCAGCGATTCCGCCCATCCGCTGCCGGTCGAAATCCGCCAGAGCATCGCCAATCTCGGATTGTTTGTGACCCACCAAACGATGGCCATCACCTCCGATCCGCGACCCGAGCCGCTGACATCGCTGATCGGCATCAACCGCGAACTCGCCGCCGGCCTGCTCGGCCGCGCCTGAGGACAAGCGGCGCGCTGCTTCCATCCGCTGCGGTCGCGCATCGCGTCGGCATGTCCGGCAAAATGCATCGTCATGCCTTGCGCGCGGCGGGCAATTCCGGACGACTGAGCCGGAACGGACTTTCCGTCCGTGAACGCGTCCGAAACAGTTAGATCACAAACAATTGATGGGAGTAGCGGGCCCGCTCCGAGGGCTTGAAGCGGGCTCGCTGCGCCTCGCCAAGCGCGCGCAAGTGGAGTCCGTTCCGGTAGAACTCTGACCTGCGCTCACGTTTCGCCTGTGACTGGATTTTGTGCGGCTGCCCGATTCCCACTTCCGCGGAAAATGCTCTAAGGTCGCCTCCACCCCCGCACGAAGGTCGGACACCCATGCGTTTTGAAGGCACCAGCGCTTACGTCGCCACCAATGACCTCAAAGTCGCCGTCAACGCGGCGATTTCGCTCGAACGCCCGCTGCTCGTCAAAGGCGAGCCCGGCACTGGCAAGACCGTGCTCGCGATCGAGATCGCCAAGGCGCTCGGCGCGCCGCTGATCGAGTGGCACATCAAGTCGACCACCAAGGCGCTGCAGGGCCTGTACGAATATGACGCGGTCTCGCGCCTGCGCGACAGCCAGCTCGGCGACGAGCGGGTCAAGGACATCCGCAACTACATCAAGCGCGGCAAATTGTGGGACGCCTTCGTTGCCGACGAGCGGCCGGTGCTGCTGATCGACGAGATCGATAAGGCCGACATCGAGTTTCCCAACGACCTGTTGCAGGAACTCGATCGCATGGAGTTCTTCGTCTACGAAACCGGCGAGACCGTGCATGCGCGGCGCCGCCCCATCGTCGTCATCACCTCGAACAACGAGAAGGAACTGCCGGACGCCTTCCTGCGCCGTTGCTTCTTCCACTATATCCGCTTCCCCGATCCCGACACGATGCGGGCGATCATCGAGGTGCATTTCCCCGGCATCAAGCAGCGCCTCGTCGCCGAAGCGCTCAAGCTGTTCTACGAAATCCGCGAAGTGCCCGGGCTGAAGAAGAAACCCTCGACCTCGGAATTGCTCGACTGGCTCAAGCTGCTTATGGTCGAAGACATCGGTCTGGAGTTGCTGCGCGAGCGCGACCCGAAGAAACTGATTCCGCCGCTGCACGGCGCGCTCCTGAAAAACGAGCAGGATGTGCACCTGTTCGAGCGGTTGGCGTTTATGACCCGGCGGGAGGGGCGGTGAATGGGGCGGGATTAAGTCTGCGTGGCGTGGTTTACTGCACTGGAACACGGTCCATGCCACAGCCGCTTGAGAGTATGTTCGCGGCGCGTCAGCTCAGCTTTTCGACCGCAGCGCGACGAGGCTTTTGTTGAAATAAAGACCCTGAGCGTTTAGCTCGTGCGTCTGACCGTCAAAGCCACGCTGCCCTTGTTGTTGCCGTAAGCCTGCCAGGCATCATTGGCGAAGCAGTAAAGATAGCCGGCTTCACCAAGCTTGATGTCGAGCTTGCAGCCGTTGCCGATCTTGAAGACTATGTCGCCGCTCGGGTTGTCGTCGTTTGCCGGCGCGCCGTTCGCGATGACTCCGATGAGCGAAAACCAGCGGCATTTTTCTTCGCGTTTCGTCCACCAAAAATCGGCCTGCCTATTCTTAGTCAGTGATTGATACAGCGTTTCGACATAGCCCAGTCCGGAGCCTGCCATGCGGACAACCTCACCAAGGTAGAAGACGTCAGGCCGGCCATCGGGAGCGCTCTTGATGTCGCCATCAACCCATTGTCCGGACGCCGTAAACTCGTAGGTCCCTTCCTCAAGGTAGAGACCAGTCGCATTCCAGTGCTCGCGTGCGAAGATATCGATCGTGACGGGCGGATCGTTCACTTTGAGAGTATTGGTCGGCCAATAGACGCCCTGCGCGATCGGAGGTGTCTTATGGCGCGCGGTTGCCGACGAATGGAACGCGCTCGGAGGCCCTGCAAGGGTCGGCACACTGCGCGGTCGTGTTTTCAGCGCCTTGAATATTCCGGTCAGGGAATTATGCGCAATTCCCCACTCGTATGGACGAATCTGTTTCGTAATGTCCTGGAAATTGAGGCCAAGCTCCGTAGCCTCATCGATCATCCACTTCAGCGCCCCGTCGGACAAATCCGTCTGCAAATAACCGCCGCCGACATCACCGTGGACGCCGGGAAACCAGATCTGCTTTGCATCCGGATGCGCTTCGATCTTGGTCCACAGGGTCGGCGCGAAGGTTGCCCGGTGCTCGTCTATGGCAACGGCATGCCGGGCATGCTCGACAATGTCGCAGAGCTCGGTGTCGTGGAATCTATGCTCGTCCGCGTCGTCGAGCAGGTTAAGCAGCGCCATGTCGTCAGGAATTCCGAGAGCGCCGACCGTGTCCCACACCCCAATAAAATAGATCTTTGTTGATCCCGACGGTTCGCCTTGGTCGCCGACATTGTGGAATTTGAAGTTCTTGTAGGCGGCGCTCAGTTTCTTTGAACGATAACAATCGAACGCCTGATTAATACGCTTCCAGGCGTCATTGGGTGAAAGACCCTTGATCTCCAAGAGTCCGCAACGCGTGATCAGCCCGCTGAGGCTGCGCACCGTATAGGCGCCGCGACTGAAACCGAACAAAAAGATTTTCGCTTCGGGCTGGTAGTTGTAAGCGAGCCACTGATAGGCGCTCTTGATATTGTCATCGAGCCCTCGGCCTGCACCACCGCCGACCAAGCGGTTCCACCACCCGCCATCCGTACCAACACCGGAATGGTAGTATTTCTTTTGTTCCTTACCGTTTTGGTCCGTGTCGGCGAGCGCATTGAGTAGCCGCGGTACATTCGTCGGAGAAGGAAGCCCGTCGTCCGTTTGATCCGGCGTGTTCCAGGTTCCGTCGCAGCAGACCACGAGGTTCGCCATTGCCTCATCCCGTCACGCGATCGAGACGCTCCACAGTCGAAACTATAAAAATCCTAACCTCTAGATGCAATGACATGAAAGATGTCCGCGTTCGCAACACTATCTTCAGACAGTCGCGGGCCGCGTCAAACCCCACGGTGCGGGACGTTTCCACGCTCGGCGTTACATCCGCCAGCCGTAGCGCGGGACGGCAGCCTTGAAGGCGCGATAATCCTCGCCGAACTTTTGTTCGAGATAGCGTTCCTCGCGCTTGACCACCCCGTAATGCAGCACGAGCGCCGCCGGAACGAGCATCGCCAGCATCCAAACCGACGCAAGCGCGACGCCGAGTCCCGCGACGAACAGCGCGAGCCCGATATACATCGGATTGCGCGTGTGGGCGTAAGGGCCGTCCGCGGCAAGCTGCAGGGTCGGCTTCCAGGGCGCGACATTGGTGCCGATCCGGCGGAAGGCGCGCTCGGCGACGATCGCAAGGCCGAGCCCCGCCGCGATCAAGAGACCCCCGAACGCCAAGCGCCCTGGCAATCCCAGCGCCACGCGCAGCAGATTCACGGGCCACAGCCAGTCGAGCATGAGCCCGACCGCGACGGCCGCGAGCGCGATCAGCGGCGGCGGCGCGATCACACCCGGCGTCTCAGAACCACTGGCCATCATATCTCCGCAACGCACCTCCGGACGGAACAACGCCTTTTCGCGAATCGCCGCCTGGAGCGAGGGCCATGGCTTCGCACACCTTGGGAAGGTTGGTTTCGATTTGACCAAGGATCGGGGACGAGGGCTCACCGCAGGCGCCACATCAGAGCCGCCGCGCGGGCGCGGCTTGACGTTTTCCACTGCGGTACTCTCGCGACCGCCTCCCCTTATGGAGAAGAAGGCGTCTCAACCTTCGCGATAGACCCGCTCGCGCCGCTCGTGCCGCTCTTGCGCCTCGACCGATAGCGTTGCGATTGGGCGCGCCTCGAGCCGCTTGATGGAGATCGGCTCGCCGGTTTCCTCGCAGTAGCCGTAAGTGCCGTCGTCGATACGCTGGAGAGCGGCATCGATCTTGGCGATCAGCTTGCGCTGGCGGTCGCGCGCGCGCAATTCGATCGAGCGTTCGGTCTCCGAGGAGGCCCGGTCAGCGAGATCAGGGTGGTTCTGGTTTTCATCGTGCAAATGCGCGAGCGTCTCCTTCGCCTCTCGCAGAATGTCTTCCCTCCATGCCAGCAGCTTCTTGCGAAAATAGTCGCGCTGGCGTTCGTTCATGAAAGGTTCCTTAACGGTCGGCCGGTAATGGCCGTTTCTCTCCGGGCGCATGATACGTTCACTCCCAACGCCAACCCCTTGGCCTTGCGACCTCTTCTTCGGGTCGCTTGGTGTTTTGGGAGCTATATACAATCGTTGCGACGCCTTCACAACACCAGAGTGGACCGTGAAGTTCCTGAGGGGAACGTGCGGTAGCTCAGTCCGTCAGCGTCAGTTCAAACTGAAAACGAGATGCAGCCAAAACGTCTATTTCGTAATAATACAATATATGCGCGTTAATGAATTTCGCGTCGCTGGGGCCGATGCACGGCGCGGGCGGAAGCGCGCTAGATCGTGACCTGCGTGCCGATCTCGACCACTCGTCCTGTCGGAATCTGAAAATAGCTCGTCGCATCATACGTGGCAGCACGGGACGCGGCTGCTGTTTGAGAAGACGCGGAAGCTGGAGACGCCGCTCGATAGGCTGGTCGCCATGTTAAGATGAAATCGCCCGCTCACGGCGCTACCACCTGCGGGGAGAAACCGTCGGGGCAAGCTCCCGGCGCCCAGCGAATTCATTCATACTGTGACCTGGGTGCCAACCTCGACCACCCGCCCTGTCGGAATCTGGAAGAAGTCGGTCGCATCGCTGGCGGATTTCGTCAGGCGGATGAAAAGCTTGTCCTGCCAGCGCGGCATTCCCGACTTAGTCGCCGGTTTAAGCAAGCGGCGCGACAGGAAAAACGACGTCGCCATGATGTCAAATTGCCAGCCTTGCTTGCGCGCAATGGCGAGCGCTTTGGGGACGTTGGGCATTTCCATGAATCCGAACCGCAGCTCGACCTTGCTGAACAATGGCGAGACCCGGGAGATGCGTACGCGCTCCTCGTCGCTCACGCGCGGGGTGTTGGTTGTGACGACGGTGAGGATCACGTTGTGTTCGTGAAGCACTTTGTTGTGCTTCAGGTTATGCAGGAGCGCCGTCGGCGCCGAGTCCGGGTCGCTGGTCAGGAATACGGCCGTTCCGGGCACGATGTGCGGCGGCTTCTGCGTGAGATTGTTGACGATCGTCTCCAGCGGTATTTCGAGATGCCGGGTCTTGGCGCTGAGCAGCCACGTGCCCCGCTGCCAAGTGAGAATCATCAGCACGATCGTTCCCCCGAATAGCAGCGGCACCCAGGCTCCTTCGAGGAGTTTGAGCAGGTTCGCGACAAAAAAAGTGACATCGACCAGGACGAAGGGCGCGACGAGGGCGGCGGCCGCCAACGGCCCCCATTGCCACAGTTTCGAGATGACGACAAAAGCGAGCAGGCCGTCGACCACCATGGTCATCGTCACCGCAATGCCGTAGGCGGAGGCGAGATTGCTCGAGGTCCTAAACAGCGGGACGAGCAGTAACACCCCCAAGAGCAGCGCATTGTTTACGCGCGGAATATAGATCTGCCCGGAGTGGGTTTCAGAGGTGTGATGGATCGCGAGGCGCGGAATGAGGCCAAGCTGGATTGCTTGGCGCGTGATGGAAAACGCGCCGGTGATCACCGCTTGGCTCGCAATGACGGTCGCCACCGTGGCGAGGCCAACCATCGGGAACTGCAACGGCTCCGGCACCATGCGATAAAACGGGTTCTCGATCGCGGCCGGGTTCGCGAGCACCATGGCGCCCTGACCGAAATAATTGATGATAAGCGCTGGAAAGACGAGCGCGAACCAAGCGGTCCGGATCGGCCGCCGGCCGAAATGGCCGAGATCCGCATAGAGCGCCTCGCCCCCCGTCACCGCCAAGAACACGAGGCCGAGCGTGAACAGTCCGATCATCGGATGACTGATCAGGAACATCACGCCGTATACCGGATTGACCGCCGCGAAAATGTGCGGGTCGTCGGCAAGATGCCGGAAGCCGAGAGCGGCGAGCGAAACGAACCACACGACCATAATGGGACCGAAGAAGGCGGCGACCCGCGCGGTTCCGTGCGACTGGACCGCAAACAAACCGATCAGGATAGCGATCGTCAGCGGCAGCACGGCCTCCTCGAAGCCGGGCGCAGCGACCGCCAGACCCTCGACCGCCGACAGCACCGAAATCGCCGGAGTGATGATCGAATCGCCGTAAAACATGGCAGCGCCGATAATGCCGAGCATGAACAACATCGTGGTGCGCCGGCCGAGCGCGCGCGAGGCGAGCGCCATCAGTGAGAGCGTGCCGCCCTCGCCATTGTTGTCGGCGCGCAGCAAGATGAGGACGTATTTTGCGGTAACGACGATGGTCAACGCCCAAAGAATCAGTGACAGCACGCCGAGCACTGCGATCTGGGTGATCGGCCCGCCGCCGACGGCCGCTTTCAGCGCTTCGCGGAAAGCATAGAGCGGGCTCGTGCCGATATCGCCATAGACGACGCCGACGCTGCCGAGCGTGAGCGCGACAAAGCGCCCGCTCGTCGACGCGGTCGCCGAAGGGGTCGGACTGTCCGCGACCATCGTCTCTGTTCGCCGGGGGGCAACGCTATGATCCATAAAACCGAGCCGAATGCTGCGCGCCGCCGCGTGGCGGGGCTTATACCATCGCAGGCGGGAAGCGTCAGGCCTTATCTTCACGGCCGGCGGCGAAGCGCCTTCGGCGTGCACCAACACGCCTCCGGCCTTGCGCCTGACACGTCAGCGACGCGGTTGTCTCGTCGCATGCAGTGCGCGGCTGCCACCGAACAATGTCGGCGGCAAGACACTGGCGGATCGGGCTTGCTCAGGCATGTGGCCTTACGGTCACGCGTCGGTTTACCGCAATTGAGCAAGACAGGATCGCAGCTGCGAGCAGGCTTTCCCGGTCACCCTTGCGGGAGCCGCTTTGCTCCACTGTTGGAACCGCTGTGACTTTCGGGGCGCGGGGGATTGCGCTACCAGGAAGACCGCAAGCTGACTTTCTCCCGATATAGGAACGTACGAATGGCCGATTTCGAGCTTTACTGTTTTGCGCAGTCGGGAAACGCTTATCGCGTCGCGCTGATGCTCAACCTGATCGGCGCGGATTGGCGTCCGATCTTCGTCGATTTTTTCAAGGGCGAAACGCGCACGCCGGAGTACCGGGCAAAGGTCAACGAGATGGGCGAGGCGCCCGTGCTTGTGCACGGCGATCGGAAGCTCAGCCAGTCCGCGGTCTGCCTGACCTACCTTGCAGAGAGATCGGGCAAATTCCAGCCGCAGGGCGAAGACGAGCGGCTCGAAGCGTTACGTTGGATCATCTTCGACAACCAGAAGGTCGGCGGCTTTCTCGGCCCCTATCGTTTCCTGCGGAGCCTTGCACCGTCGCCCCCCGATCCGGCGGTGCTCACCTTCCTCAAGGCGCGCATCGACAATTCACTGGCGATCGTCGACAAGCGGCTTGCCGGGCGACCGTTCCTGATCGGCGAGCGTCCCACCATCGCCGACTTATCGATGTGCGGCTACATGTATTACCCCAGCGAGGAGTTCGGCTTCGACATCCCCGCCGCGCATCCCAACATCGGCGGTTGGCTCGATCGCCTCAAGGCGCTGCCGGGCTGGAGGCATCCTTACGATCTCATGCCGGGATATCCTCTCCGGCGCTGACGGCGTTTGCTGCCGGCGCAGGCGTGTTCAGCCGCGCTGTGCCGCGAGAAACTGGGTCAAGCCGGCGAACAGCCCACGACCGTCGGTGCAGCCTATCTCCGGTTCCACGTGGTTCTCGGGGTGCGGCATCATCCCGAGCACGTTGCCGCGGTCATTGAGAATCCCGGCGATGGCGTAGATCGAGCCGTTGATGTTCCACTCGGGCGTGAGCGCGCCATCGGGCGAGGAGTAGCGGAAGACGATGCGTCCCTCGCCTTCCAGTCGCGCGATCGTCTCGGCGTCGGCGACGTAATTGCCTTCGCCATGCGCGACCGGCAGGCGGATCACCTGACCGGCATTGTAGCCTTGGGTGAACGGCGTGTCCGAGCGTTCGACTCGCAGATAGGCGTCATGGCAAATGAATTTCAGCCCGGCATTGCGCATGAGCGCTCCGGGCAGAAGCGCCGCCTCGCAGAGGATCTGGAAGCCATTGCAGACGCCGAGCACAAGCCCGCCACGAGCCGCGAATGCGCGCACCGCGTCCATGATCGGGGCGCGCGCCGCAATCGCGCCGCAACGCAGGTAATCGCCATAGGAAAACCCGCCGGGGACCACGACGAGATCGGTGCCGGCCGGAAGCTCGGTCTCCGCATGCCAGACCATGGCCGGCGCGCGGCCCGCCGCTAGCGTCAGCGCGCGCGCCATATCCCGCTCACGATTGATGCCGGGGAAGACAAGGACGGCGGCGTTCATGGCGGCTGCGGGTTACATTGACTCGTTCACGACATCGGCCGTGGTCGCCTTCGTGCGCGAATCACGACGCGATCTCGACCCGATAATTCTCGATCACCGTATTGGCGAGAAGCCGGTCGGCCGCTTCCTTCAACACCGCCTCGGTGCGTTCGCGGTCATCGCCCGCGACCTCGATGTCGAACACCTTGCCCTGGCGCACGCTGGTGACGCCGTCAACGCCGAGCGATCTCAGCGCTCCCTCAATCGCCTTGCCCTGCGGATCGAGGATGCCGGACTTCAGGGTCACGAAAACTCGCGCCTTCATCACAAGCCTCTGGAACGACGCCGCAGAACGACGGCGGGGGCGCCTTGCCCCCGCGTACCACCGTTTTCCACGAACCTCAATGCAGCCGCGCGGCCCGCTTCAGCCCTTCACGAGAATCGGTCCCAACCCCTGCGGGCGTTCGTTCTCGCTCATAATGCCGAGCCGGCGCGCAACCTCGGTGTAGGCTTCGACCAGGCCGCCGAGATCGCGGCGGAACCGATCCTTGTCAAGCTTTTCGTTCGACTTGATATCCCAGAGCCGGCATGAATCGGGAGAGATCTCGTCGGCGACGACGATGCGCATCATGTCGTTCTCCCACAGCCGGCCGCATTCCATCTTGAAATCGACCAGCCGGATGCCCACGCCGAGAAACAGGCCGCAGAGGAAATCGTTGACGCGGATCGCCAGCGCCATGATGTCGTCGATCTCCTGCGGGGTCGCCCAGCCGAACGCGGTGATATGTTCCTCCGCCACCATCGGATCGCCAAGCGCGTCGTTCTTGTAATAGAACTCGATGATCGAACGCGGCAGCTGGGTACCCTCCTCGATCCCGAGCCGTTGCGATAGCGACCCCGCGGCGACGTTGCGGACCACCACTTCCAGCGGGATGATCTCAACCTCTCGGATCAGTTGCTCGCGCATGTTGAGCCGACGAATGAAATGCGTCGGCACGCCGATATCGTTCAAGTGCTGGAACAGATACTCGGAGATGCGATTGTTGAGGACCCCCTTGCCTTCGATCACCTGGTGCTTCTTGGCGTTGAACGCGGTGGCGTCGTCCTTGAAGTGCTGGATCAAGGTTCCAGGCTCCGGGCCCTCGTAGAGGACCTTCGCCTTGCCTTCGTAGATGCGGCGACGGCGGCTCATAGGAGTGTACCGTGGCTTGAGGAAATCCATGTGCCGTGGCTCCGAGTTCGGGGTTCAAGGCCGGCGGCGACGTGAGCAGGGCGACCTCAGCCCGCCTGCTGGACAACAAAACTAGCCGAAGGTCGGGGCGAGCACAATTGACATAGACCCGTCGTCCATGACGTGCAATGAGGTCCTGCGCGAGCGCCAGGCCGCCCTTGACCTCGGCCCGCTGATGTGCAAGGCGCGGTGACGAATCTGCGCGCGATTTTTTCCGACGCGTCGGAGTTAACGAGGTTTCGATATGGACAGTTTCGACAGGCGCAAGGAAGGTTTTGAAAAGAAGTTCGCCCACGACGAAGAACTGCGCTTCAAGGCGACCGCGCGCCGCAACAGGCTGCTCGGCCTGTGGGCGGCGGATAAGCTCGGCCTGTCCGGCGCCGACGCCGAGGCCTACGCCAAGGAGGTTGTCGTTTCCGACCTGGAGTCGCCGGGGGACAATGACGTGTTCCTGAAAATCCGCAAGGACTTCGACGCCAAGGGCGTCAACCAATCCGACCACCAGATTCGCCGCACCATGGAGGAACTTTTGGCGCGCGCGATCGACGAGGTGCGAACGGCGAAATAGCCAGACGCTCGAGCGAATTCCGTTCCAACGGAAACGGAATTCGCTCCGGTTATCCTTTGGTGGTCGCATTTTCTGCGGCGAACCGGTTTCCACTTCGCCGGAAAATGCTCTTTTTCCCCGCAAGCTGCATGGGTTGGCGGAACCTGCGCTTCAGCAGGCAACTTGGCCGCAGCGCGCCCAGTTCACTTTCTGTTTGAGCGCGTCGTGGCCGACGGCGCCAATCACGACGTTGTCTCCGACAACATAGCTCGGGGTGCCGTTGAGGCCCAACGCTTCGGCGAGCTTCATGCTTTCAGCGATGGTCGCCTTCACCTCGTCGCTCGCCATGTCGCGCTCGATGCGCGCGACGTCATAGCCAACTTCCTTGGCGACAGCGAGCGCGCGCGCCTTATTGGCCGGCCCGCGGCTTCCAAGCAGCTTCTGGTGAAAGTCGAAATACTTCTTGTCGCTCTTATCTTGCATATGGGCGGCGATTGCGACCTTCGCGGCTTCGACCGAACCTTCGCCCAGCACAGGGAATTCCTTGAGCACGACCCGCAAGTTCGGGTCGCCCTTCATGAGATCGACCAGATCGGCGAGCGCGCGCTTACAGAATCCGCAATTGTAATCGAAGAACTCGATCAGAGTGACGTCGCCCTTCGGATTGCCGACCACCACCTGGCGCGGCGAGTTGAAGAGGAGCGTGGCGTTGCTCTTCACCGCCGCCTTCGCCTTTTCCGCCTCTGCCGCCGTTTGACGCTTTTCAAGCTCGAGCATCACGTCCTGCAGCACTTCGGGATTGCGCAGAAGATAGCTGCGGACGATCTCTTCGATCTCCTTGCGCTGGTCCGTCGAGAAGCTTTGCGCGCTGGCCGTGATGACACTCCCGATGAGAAGGCAGGCCGCGGGCGCGAGTGCAAGCACGGCGAGAAGCAAGCGACGGAATGGCATTCGATCAGTCCTCGGTTAGCGGCCACCGCGTCGGGCGGCGGCCGGCGGTCTATAGCTTGAGATGTCGTCGGCCTTCACCCAGCCGGGCGAGCCGACCGGAAACCGGTTCTTGGCGCGCGCGGCCAGCTGACGGGCGGTTCTGATGTCGCCACGCGCAAACGCGGCCTGGGCGGAGGCGAGATCGGCCTGGGCGAAGTCGCCTTTGCGGCCGTAGGCCATGGCGAGTTGAGCGTAACCGTCGGCAATGTCCGGATCGGTCGCGACCGCCTGGCGCAGATAAGCGATCGCCTCGTCGAGTAGTTTGGGGTCCTTGGTCGCGATCAGCGCCTGCGCGAGCATCACTTTAATCAGCAACGGATTGGGCGCGGTCGCCACGGCGCGGCGCAACGAGGGAAGCGCTTCCGCCGCGTGACCGAACTCGAGCAGGGCCTGGCCTTTCAGCTCATGGAAATACGGGTTGTTCGGCTGCGCCTGGATTAGCCCGTCGATCTGTGCGAGCGCAGTGCGGAGGTCGCCGTGACGATAGGTAGAGATTGCGCGGGCGTAACGAGCCGGAAGACTATGGTCGCTCGGCAAATAGCGGCGCGCAATCGTGCCCGGCCCTTCCAGGAAGCCGTAGAGCTTCGCCCGCATCAGGTCGTGGCGAAGCTGCAGCTCGGGCGGATCCTTTTTGTCCCAGTACTGGTTCCTGGCGATCACCTCGAGCGCGGCAAGGCGGTCTGAGGCGAGCGGATGTGATTGAAGGTACGGGTCGACGCCGCGCGCCGTGAACATTTGCTCGTCCGCCATGCGCTTGAACGTGTCATACATGCCCTTGGAGGACTGGCCGCTCGCCGTCAGGAATTTGACGCCGGCGCGGTCGGCCTGGTCTTCGTGCTGGCGCTGGTAGGCGAGGAGCGAATGTTGCATCATGCTCTGCGGCGCCGTCATCGCGACGGCGGCGGGATTTCCGCCGATACTGGCGCCGGCGCGGGAGGCGGCGAACGTCGCGCCGAGGCCGAGCAGCACCGCAAGAATCGAGATGGTCTGCGCGTTGGCGAGCTGGGTTCTGAGCTTGCTGAGATGACCGCCGGCAATATGGCCGGTCTCATGGGCGAGCACCCCGATAAGCTGGTTCGGCGTTTTCGAACTCGAGCAGAGCGCCTGCATTGACGAAAATGCGGTGCCCATCCGCCACGAAGGCGTTGAACGAGCGGTTATTGATGATGACGACGCGAACGTTCTGCTTGGCGAGTCCGGCCACACGCAATATCGGTTGGGTATAGTCGCGCAGCAGCTGCTCGATCTCCGCATCGCGGATGATCGGAAGTCCTCCCCCGCGCGATTGCGCGGCAGCGGGCATCAGCGTGCTGGACAGCGCCATCGCGAATGCCGTCATCGCGGCGACCACGCGAAACGCGCGCGCTCTGAGCTTGCGCTTGACAGGTTCGTGTGCTGCGCTCATTCGAACTGACGCGTTCGTCCGCCGGCTTGGCGGACATATGGAGGCGATTCGACGCGGTCGACACGCGCTCACGGCGCTTCTTCGGTCAACAATGCGAAAAATGCGGCAACAGAGCGGCGTCGGGCGATTGTCCCTTAAATCGAGCGCGACGCTCGGTCCGAATAACTACCTATATAATCCGTCCCGGCGGAGCGACGTCCCGCCCTTTATGGCGATGGACGTGATGTCGGCCGCGGCGCGCCTCGAACAAAGCGGGCGCCACGTCATCCATATGGAGCTCGGTCAACCCGCGGCGCCCGCGCCCTCGTTGGCGATCGCTGCGGCACAGGCTGCACTGGCGGGCGGACGGCTCGGCTATACCGAGAGCCTCGGCCTGCCGAACCTGCGCCGCCGCATCGCGCGCCACTACCAGGAAACCTACGGGCTATCGGTCGATCCCGCGACCGTCATCGTCACTACCGGCTCTTCGGCGGCGTTCACGCTTGCTTTCCTTGCGCTTCTCGAGCCGGCGGACCGCGTCGGGCTCGCAGCGCCGGCTTATCCGCCCTATCGCCACATCCTGACCGCGCTCGGCTGCGAACCGGCGCTGATCCGGCTATCGCCCGAATCGCGTTACGCGCTGACGCCGCAGGCATTGCTCGACACCCATCGGGAAAAGCCGCTCAAGGCGGTGCTGATTGCAAGCCCCGCCAATCCGACCGGAACCATGATGAGCGCCGAGGCGCTTTCCGGCCTCGTCGCCGCCGCCGAAGACGCCGGCATCGCCGTCATTTCCGACGAGATCTATCACGGGCTCGATTACGCCTTTCCGGCGATGACGGCGCTTGCCGCCTCCAACCGCTGCATCGTCATCAATTCCTTTTCCAAATATTTCTGCATGACGGGATGGCGCGTGGGCTGGATGATTGCGCCCGAGCTGCTCGTGCGCCCGATCGAACGGCTGCACCAGAATCTCGCGATCTCGGCGCCGACGCTGTCACAGATCGCGGCCGAAGCCGCCCTCGACGCCCGCAGCGAGATGGAGGCGGTGAAGCACGGCTATGAAGCGAATCGGAAGATTCTGATGGAAGGCTTGCCGCAGGCGGGACTCGACCGCTTCCTGCCGGTCGACGGCGCATTCTATCTCTATGCCGACGTATCGGCTTTCACCAACGACAGTTTCGACTTCGCCCGCCGCATGCTGGAGGAAGCGCATGTGGCGGCGACGCCCGGCATCGATTTCGATCCCGTCGATGGCCGCCGCTTCATCCGGTTCTGCTACGCCGGCGCGCAACAAGACGTCGCCGAGGCAGTGACGCGCATCGGCTATTGGCTTGGGCGATAGCGCCGCCCGGTATTTCCGTCAGGCTTTGCTTGTGCGCCGCGGCAGAGGCGGCGAAGCGCCGCCCGCGCTGCCCGTTCAGCCGCGCGTGCGGCTACGGATCATGAAGGTGTTAAAGCCGTATTCGGCCACCTGCCACCAGAAATATTCGTCGTTGCGGAACGCCTGAACCTCGGTGATGAGCCGTTTGAATTCCTCGTTCTTGGCCGAGATCTCCGCCCACAATTCGTTCGTCGCTTTAAGGCAAGCGTCCATGATTTCGTTGGAGAACGGCCGTAACTTCGCGCCGCCGGCGATCAGCTTGCGCAGCGCGCCCGGATTGAGCGCGTCATAGCGCGACAGCATATAGACGGTCGCGTTGAAGCCGGCATTGACGAGGATCGCTTGATAGGGCTTCGGCAATTCGTTCCATTTGGCCAGATTGACATAGGCGTGCACCATCGGGCCGCCTTCCCAGAAGCCGGGATAGTAATAATAGGGGGCGACCTTGGCGAAGCCGAGCTTCTCGTCGTCGTAAGGGCCGACCCATTCGGCAGCGTCGATCGTGCCCTTCTCCAGCGCCGGATAGACGTCCGGGCCCGCAAGCTGCTGCGGCACCACGCCGACCTTCTGCAAGACCTGCCCGGCGATGCCGCCGATCCGCATCTTCAGGCCCGACAGGTCGGCCACCGTTTTGATCTCCTTGCGGAAGAAACCGCCCATCTGGGCGCCGGTGTTGCCCGCAGGAAAGCCGTAGACGTTGAACTTCTTGTAGAACTCGTTGAACTGTTCGGTGCCGCCCTGCTGCGTGAGCCACGCAGTCTGTTGCCGCGCATTGAGGCCGAACGGAATGCAGGACGCGATCGCGAAGGTCGGATCTTTGCCGACATAATAATACGAGACCGAATGGCACATATCGACCGTGCCGTTCGAGGTCGCGTCGAGCGCCTGCAGCCCCGGAACGATTTCACCAGCCGCAAATTGTTGGATTTGAAAGCGATTGTCGGTCATTTCAGCGACCTGCTTCACCAGCACCTCGCCAGCGCCGTACAACGTATCGAGCGATTTCGGAAAGCTCGACGTCATGCGCCATTTGAGCTCCGGCATCGATTGCGCAATAGCGGGCTTGGCGATCGCGGCGGCTGCGGCGCCGCCGCCGAGCGCGCCGAGAAATTGACGTCTCTTCATCGTGAGCATTCCTCTGTTTATTGGAGTTGGAGCGGCGGCTCGACTGCGTCGCCCGGCCTGAAACAGCGGGCCTTACCAGAGCATGCACGATGTCGAGGCGCAAGCGCTCGTCGACGCGGCCAATCGTCCGCGCCGCTGCTTATCGACCCCCGCATTTACGCCTCGATGACGATTTTCGGCGCCGCCCGACCGGTCCCCGCCACGGCGAGTTGATCGCGCACCTTCGCCGCGATGTCGCGGAAGATTTGCGCATGCGCGCCGGTCGGCTCGGAGACGACCACCGGCCGGCCGGAATCGGATTTCTCGCGAATGGCCATGTGCAGCGGCACCTCGCCGAGGAAGGGCACGCCAAGCCTGACCGCCTCTTCGCGGGCGCCGCCATGCCCGAAAATGTCCGAGCGCGCGCCGCAGTTCGGGCACAGGAAATAACTCATATTCTCGACAATCCCGAGCACCGGCACATTCACCCGGCGAAACATGGCGATGCCGCGGCGCGCGTCGATCAGCGCCAGATCCTGCGGGGTCGAGACGATGACCGCGCCCTTGAGCGGGACCTGCTGCGCCATCGTAAGCTGCGCGTCGCCGGTGCCGGGCGGCATGTCGACCACCATGACATCGAGCTCGCCCCAGTCCACCTCGCGTAGCATCTGGGTGAGCGCCGACATCACCATCGGCCCGCGCCAGATCATCGGCGTCTCCTCTTCCACGAGGAAGCCGATGGACATGACCTTCAGCCCGTAACCGATCATCGGCTTCAGCCGATTGCCGAGCATCTCCGGACGGCTCTTGATCGCGAGCAGCCGCGGCATCGAGGGGCCGTAAATGTCGGCGTCGAGCACGCCGACCCTAAGGCCGAGATCGCGCAGCCCGAGCGCGAGATTGACCGCGACCGTCGATTTGCCCACGCCGCCTTTGCCGGAGGCAACCGCGATGATCGAGCCGACGCCGGGGACCATCGGTTCTTCGGCTTGATGCGCCTGAGCCCGGCCCTGCGGCGCGGGGCGCGGCGCCTGCTCTACGGCGCTGCGCTCCGCCGTGAGCGCCACCATTGCCGAGGTAACGCCAGGGATGCCGCGTACGGCCGCTTCAGCCTTCGCCCGCACCGGCTCCCAGCTCTTGACTGCAGCGGCGTCGACGGTGATCGAGAAAAACACCTTGCCGTCGCCGACGATGATGTCTGAAAGGACGCCGCTCTGCGGCAATGACGTCCCGTCCGGACTGTGCACGCTTTCGAGGCTCGCAAGAACCTCTTTCTTGCTCAAGGCCATGACAATCTCCCTGCCCGGCGGTCCAAGCTCCGCCGGCCCGGATGATGGATCGTCTGAACATAGGCTGGAGCGCCGTGCGGTCAACGGCGGCCGTCGTCATCCGAGCTTCAACCCGATGATGCCGAGCACGATCAGGCCGACCGAGGCGAAGCGCATGAGCGTTCCTGAATCGCCGAACGCCCACACGCCGACCAGGAACGCCCCGACGGCGCCGATGCCGGTCCACACCGCATAGGCGGTGCCCATCGCGATCTCGCGCTGCGCCAGGAGGAGAAGCGCCCCGCTTGCGAGAATGCACACGATCGCAAACACGATCCAGATTGGCCGGAGACCCTGCTCGGTCCAGCCGAGTTTCAACCCCAGGGGCCAACCGATCTCGCAGAATCCCGCCAGCAATAGAAAGACCCACGCCATTCAAAGCTCCCTGCTGATTGAAAACCGAAGAATCCGGCGGCGAAACAACGGTTGACGCCGCGCGCGCGGCCGGCACATTGGCGCAACGAACAAGCCCACTGCAAGATCACCACTCTGAAGGACGCATGCCATGGCGAAGGTCGCATTTCTTGGACTCGGCGTGATGGGCTTTCCGATGGCCGGCCATCTGGCGGCCAAAGGAGGCCACGAAGTCACGGTCTACAACCGCAGCACCGAGAAAGCCGAGAAGTGGGTCGCTCAATATGGCGGCCGGCGCGCGGCGACGCCGCGAGAGGCCGCCGAAGGTCAGGACGTCGTCATGGCCTGCGTCGGCAATGACCAAGATTTGCGCCATGTGACGCTTAGCCCGACTGGGGCGTTCGCCGGCATGAAACAGAGCGCGGTGTTCGTCGACCACACGACCGCCTCGGCGGAGGTCGCCCGCGAGCTTTGCGCCGTCGCCAAGGAGCGCGGCTTCGATTTCATCGATGCGCCGGTCTCAGGCGGACAGGCGGGCGCCGAGAACGGCGTGCTCACGGTGATGTGCGGCGGCGACCTCGAGCCATTCGCCCGCGTCGAGCCGATCATTGCCGCCTATGCGCGTTCTTGTACGCTGATCGGCGCATCGGGCGCCGGGCAGCTCGCAAAAATGGTCAACCAGATCTGCATCGCGGGACTGGTGCAGGGCCTCGCCGAGGGACTGCATTTCGCCAAAAAGGCGGGCCTCGACGCCGAGAAGCTGATCGCCACCATCTCCAAGGGCGCAGCGCAGTCGTGGCAGATGGAGAACCGCTATAAGACCATGATCGCCGGCAAGTTCGACTTCGGCTTTGCCGTCGACTGGATGCGCAAGGACTTGGCGATTTGCCTCGCTGAAGCGCGCCGCAACGGCGCGCATCTGCCGGTGGCCGCGCTGGTCGATCAGTTCTATTCGGAGGTCCAGGCGATGGGCGGCCGGCGCTGGGACACGTCGAGCCTGATCGCGCGCCTCGAGCGCTGAGCATTTTCCGGCGAAGTGGGAACCGGTTCGCCGGCAGAAAATGCGACCACTCAAGGACACGCAGAGCGAATTCCGATTCACCAGAACGGAATTCGCTCTATGGGCCGGCCCGACCCGGCGCGGGATATTCGTTGTGTTCACCAGGCGCGGTAAGCGCCGCGGCCGTCCAACGTGATTGTCAGCGGCAGACCTCAACTCCGTTTACGACCGGGCACTTCTTTCCGGCGCGCTTCGGCCCAGGCGCCCCGCGCGCAGGACCGGGCCGCGGCCCTCCCGGACGACCAGCCGGCGGTCCCGCAGCCGCTTGCGGCGGAGCGGGGGTCGGCTTGGCTGCAGCACCGGCCGGCAGCGGAGGCGGTGCCCGTCTTATCGCGGCGGGCGGAGGCGGAACGCGCCGCATCGCGGCGGGTGGCGGAGGCGGAGCACGTCTCGTGGCCGCCGGCGGCGGGGGCGGAACGGGCTTGGCCACGGCGCTCCGCGGCGGAGGCGGCGCGGGCTTTGCTATGGCGGAGCGCGGCGGAGGCGGAACGCGCCGCATTGCGGCGGGTGGCGGAGGTGGAGCACGTCTCGTGGCTGCCGGCGGCGGGGGCGGAACGGGCTTGGCCACGGCGCTGGGCGGCGGAGGCGGAGGTCGCCTCACGCCTGCCGGCGGAGGCGCCGGACCTGGCCGGGCGGTTGTCGCAGGCCCAGGCGGCGGCTTTGGGCCGGGTGCTGCAGACGGCGGCGGCGACTGCCGTCCCATAGCCTGGGGCGGCCGCGGCGGACGCGATTGCGGCGCGGCCGTTCCCGATGGCGGCGCGGCTTGCCCCGGCGGCGCACTTGGCGGCACGGCTTGTACAGGCGGCGAGCCGGGCGGCGGCGCGGTGCGTGCGCCCTGCCGGCGTCCGCGCTGCGGCGGCGCAACGCTCTGCGACGGCGGCGGCGACCCCGCGGCAGGCGCGGTCACGACAGGTGCGCTCGGACCGCCCGCGGGCGGCCGAGCGGCGGGCGTGGGTTGACCCGCTGGAGTAGTGGCTTGCCGAGAGGGCGGCCCCGCTGGCGGACCGGTGCGAATGCCGTGCCGACGCCCGCGCGGCGGCGCATTGTTCTGCGACGGCGGCGGCGACCCCGCGGCAGGCGCCGTCACGACGGCCGGAGCGCCCGGGCGAATCGTGGTCGGCGCACTGCCCGGCGCAGGCGGACCGCCCGGCGGGCGCGCTGTTCCCAGTCCAGGCGGCGCACCGCCGCCTTGCCGCCCCGCAGGCGGTGGGCCGGGGGGCACGACAATCGCGCCTTGAGGCGGTGGCCTACGCCCTCTGCCGCCATCACGGAAGCCCGGCCGCGCGGCAACGGGAACGCGGACGCCGGGGGCGACGCGGGGGATGACGGGAAGCACCGAAACCGCTGGCAACCCGCCTCGCCAGACCGGCGGTGGCGGCGGCGGCAGGTCAACGAAATAGGCAGGTCCCGGCTCGATCAGGATGATCGGCGGAGGCGGCGCGAGCGGGACAAAGTCAACGATCTCCACCGGCTCGTCTGCCAAGGGCGGCGGCACGTCGGCGAATTCGACCGGCACGAAATCCGGCGGCGGCTGGAAGGGCGCAGAAAGGCGATGCAGGCGACGTTCGCAATCGGCGGCGTAAATCCCATTCGGATAGCGCTGCAGATAGGTCCAGTATGACTCGGGAGAGTTTATTCTCGCCGCGCGTCGCCAGGCGAGCGCTTCGCGTCTTGCCCGAATGATCGCCCAGATGCGCGCCGCATAGGGATGGTGCGGATAGGCCTCGACGAACTCCACATAGACCGGCAACTCGTCGCGCTCGATCGCGACCGCATAGGATTCGTCCGGACCGATCTCGCGGAACGGCCGGCGCTCGTGCGTCGCTACCGGCATCGCCGGCGCCGGCGCGACGGCTGCGGCCTCGGCCGGCACGAGAACCACCTTCTCGCTCAGCGCGGAGACGTCCCACGGCGTCTGCCGTCCCTCCGTCAGTTGATGCGTGCGCGCGCGTATCCGCGTGAAAGCTCCGGCGATATCAACCCCGGCGGCGCGCACCATTTCGGCGATGGCGGTGGCGTAAGGTCCGTAAGGCCCGGCCGCGTCGGCGGCCACTTGCCCGGGAGCGGCGGAAAAGCCGATCAGCATGTTCTGCGGCGCCTCGACCGCAATCAATCCGGGCGGAAGTCCTGCGGCGGCAAGCGGGAACGGCAAGCGGCGGGCTGCGTCGATGGCGACGACCTTGGTGCGAGCGGGCGCGCCTTCGAGCGTCCGTATCAGGTCGGAGAGACGCATCGTGTAGAGCGGAACATCGCTCTCGCGATCGAGCTTTGCGTCGACCGCGGCGAAATAATTGTCGCCGTCGAAGGCAAACCCGTAGCCGGACAAATAGACGAACAGCACCGCGTCGGGTCCAGCGGCCTCGGCTTTGGCAAGAAAATCCCGAAACGATTGGACGAAATCCACCTGGTTGAGATTGGCGCCTTCGATGACCTCGAACCCGACCGTGCGCAGCGCTTCGGCCACCAGCCCCGCATCGTTAAGCGCGGTCGGCAACGGCGACTGCCCGTACTCGGCATTGCCGACGACGAAGGCGACGCGCGCCGGCTGTTGTGCGCCGGCAGGCACAGCTTGAACCCATACAAAAAGAGCGAGAGCTGCGGCGAGCGCCAAAAGCCGCCTGACCATCAGATAACCCCATGCTTCCAGCCCGACGGCCGGAAAATCGAAATCGGTCGAAGCCGTGACATCACGGATCGCATGGCCGAATTAGGGCACGAAATTCAGCGTTTTTGAGGCTGAATCCTTTGCAAAACCCAGGCGGATTTGTAGCGAGAACAAGCCCGCTATTCAGGCCGTCGCGCTCGGGCGCGCCGAGACCTCTCCATGCCAGCGCCGAAGGTTCGCGCATTCGTCCGGCATCGACAAACGCGCCACCCTCAACCAATCGACGGCGACCAGCGCGGTGATGTCGGCGACCGTATAGGACTCGCCGGCGATGTAGGGCTTCGCCGCCAGTTCGCGGTCAAGCAGTCTCAGCGTGTCGAGGACACGCGCCTTGTTCGCCTCGCCCCAGGCCGGCACCTGCGGAACCTCCAAGCTTTTCATCGCCGGATGGAGGTGGCGAAATACGTGGGTTACGGGCGCAAAAAGGTAATGTTCGATGCGCCGCTCCCACATCTCGATCAGCGCCGCGTCGATGCCGCCGCGCCCGAACAGCACCGGGTCGGGAACGAGCCATTCGACATAGCGGCAAATTGCGATCGATTCCGTGAGCACGGTCCCGTCGTCGAGCACCAGCGCCGGTACCCGCTGAAACGGATTGACGGCGGTGAAAGCCTCCGATTTGTGCGCCAGCGCCCCGAGGTCGACCTCCTCGGTCGGGACGCTCATCCCCTTCTCGGCAAGAAAAATGCGCACCCGCCGCGGGTTGGGCGCAATGCGATTATCGTAAAGTTTCATGGGCTTTCACCTGAGCGTCGTCGCGGGCCATCGGCCGGTGGGCTTTTGAGCTTAGCCGGTTCGACCGCGACGCCTAAGGCTGATTTAAGGAATTTGCGACATTCTTGCGCCGCGCATTCCCTTCTACAGGCCCAGGATGACCATCGCGACAGCCGAGCCCCAGGATTCCTGCTCGCCTGCGTACAACCCGCAGGCAGCACGCCCTCGGTTTGCCGCGCAAAGGCTGCGCGACGCGCGCGACCGTATCACCGGGCCAAGAGGGACGCGCCGCGCCTTCGAGTCCGAACTCCTGCGTCAGTTCGCACAGAACCGCCTTTCAGGCTCGCTCCTGATCCTGCTGCTCGTGGGATCGCTCGGTTGTTTATCGAGCCTGCGCACGGGCCCGCTGGCGGCGGCAAGCTGGACGGCGGCCGCTCTCGCCATCCACGGCCTGACCGTCATTGCGTGCCGCAAATTCCTCGCCGAGCCGGCGCGCGCCGCCAACTATCGGACCTGGCGGCTTCGTTTCGCCCTGCTCGACCTGTTCTTCGGGCTGGTCTGGATTTTTCAGGTCGTCCAACCGGTCGAACCATACGAGGGCGCGCCAACCTTCAGCCTGTTCGTCATGCTCCTCGTGGTCGCGGTCGCCAGCATGCTCGCGTCGAGCCTGCCAGTCGCCGTATTGAGCGCAACCACGCCGGTCACCGTCGCGCTGGCGCTGAACCTCATCCTGGGCGGCGCGGTCCAACATCTCATTCTCGCCGCCATGGCGATCGCCGCGCAGTGCTATTTCGTCCTGCTGTCCTACCGGATCTATACGTCCAACCTCGCCACGCTCGAGGCGCGAGCGGAAAAGGACGCACTGTTCGGCGAGCTCGAGCAGGCGAAAGCAAAATCGGATGACGCGCGCCGTCGCGCCGAGGCGGCGAATATCGCCAAATCGCGCTTCCTCGCGCAGATGAGTCACGAGTTGCGGACGCCGCTCAACGCCATTCTCGGCTTTTCCGAAATCATGAAGAACGAAGTGCTCGGACGCCACAACATCCCGGTCTACAAAGAATACGCCGCCGACATTCACGGTTCGGGCGTGCATCTGCTTGGATTGATCAACGAAATCCTCGACCTGTCGCGCATCGAGGCCGGCCGCTACAAGCTCAACGAAACCACGGTCGGGCTCGCGCAGGCGGTGGAGGAATGCCATCGCCTTCTCAAGTTGCGGGCGAGGAACCGCGGCATCACTGTTTGCGAGTGCTTCGAGCCTAACATGCCGAAACTGTGGGCGGATGAACGTGCAGTGCGGCAGGTGTGCCTGAACCTCCTCTCCAACGGCATCAAGTTCACCCCCCATGGCGGCAAGATTTGGCTGAAGGTCGGCTGGACCAATGCCGGCGGTCAATATCTCAGCGTGCGGGATACCGGGCCCGGCATTCCCGAGGAGGAAATCCCGATCGTGCTCGACCCGTTCGGCCAGGGTTCGAATGCGATCAAATCGGCGGAACAAGGCGCCGGACTAGGGCTCCCCATCGTGAAAAGCATCATCGACCTGCATAGCGGCACCTTCAGGCTCAACTCCAAGCCGGGCGAAGGCACCGAGGTGATCGTCACGTTCCCGCCAGAGCGCGTCATTCCGGCCGCCGAGTCGACAGGCGAACCGGCGGCGAAGAAGACTGACGCCGCCCCCTCACTTGCCTCCGTAGCGACGACAAATCTTCGTCGCGCGAATGACGACGCCGCCTGAGCGCGCGCCTTATCCAGCCATTCGATCAGACCGCGAGCGATTGCCTTCTGCGCTGAGCCTCCTATTTTCGCTTAGCCCGGAAGAAGACGACACCGATTCGCCGCAGACCATGCGACAGCCCGAGAGCAAAACGGCCATATCTCTGTTCGACCACGATCGACTTTTTTCGAGGACCGTCGTCGCATGCGCCGGCTGATCGCATGGCTCTCGGTGATCTGCGCCGCGGGCGCGCTCGCGTTGCTGGCAACCCGCCGGCCGGCCGGCCTGAGCGCCAATCTCACCGAAAGCGACTATGCGGCGTTGGTCGGCAAGATTGGCTTTCTTGTCCTCATCGGCGGGGCGGTGTTGACCGTTTTTCGCGAGCGCTTCGTGCATGCCATTCAATGGACGTTGCTGTGGGTCGCAATCGCGCTCCTTCTCGTGGTCGCCTACGCGTATCGCTTCGAGTTGCGCGACACCGGCGACCGGGTGCTGGCGGAGCTTGTCCCCGGTCTGCCGGTAACTCTGGGTGGCGCGGTCGAGATCGCGCGCAGCCGAAACGGCGAGTTTCAGGTCGCGGCGCAGGTGAATGGGGCCGCCGTCCCGATGGTGCTCGACACCGGCGCAAGCGCCGTCGTGCTCACCCATGAGGCGGCGAAGGCGGCGGGGCTGCCCCTCGACTTCATCCGCTACACCGTCAATATCGATACGGCGAACGGGCGCGCCCAAGCGGCGGCGGTGACGCTTGACCAGATCAAAGTTGGCGGGATCATCGAGCGCGGGGTTCCCGCCCTGATCGCCCAGCCCGGTCAACTCAAGACGAGCCTGCTCGGGATGAGTTTCCTCAACCGCCTGGAAGGCTGGGAGGTGCGCGGCGGCAAGCTGATGATGCGCGCCCGGCCCTCGATCTGAGGCCTTTCAGCGCGCGGCCCAGCTACGACAACAGCGTGCGCACAATGTCATAGAGAAAGCGCGCGCACACGATCGCAAGGAATACGCCGAAGGCAAACTCGAGCTTGCGCTTGGGCATGCGGTGCGCCAGCCGCGCGCCGAACGGCGCCGCCAGGGTCGTGATCGGCGCGACCAATACAAGCGCGGTCAGCGACACATAGCCGAGCGCGAGGAGTTCCGGCGGCATCGATTGATCCCAGCCGCCGACCACATAGCCGAGCGTGCCGGGGATAGAGATCAGAATGCCAAGCCCGGCGGAGGTGGCGACCGCCTGGTGAATCGAGCGGCCGTAGAAAGAAAAGATCATGTTGGAGATGGCGCCGCCGCCGATGCCCATCAGCGCCGAGGCGAACCCGGTCCCAAATCCGTAGACGCGCATCGCGAACGCCCCGGGAAAATCCGCGCCGATGCGCCAATCCTCGCGGCCCGCCAGGTTCTTGATGGCGTTGGAACCAGCGATCAGCACGAACACGGCTTTCAGCAAGAGCCCAGGCGCAAACGCCGCGAGCACGCTGCCGAGCACCGTGCCGACAACCACCGGCACCGCCCACAGCTTCAGCACATCCATGCGCGTTGCGCCTTTGGCGCGATGGGTGCGGTAGGACTGGATCGAGGTCGGAATGATGATCGCGAGCGAACTGCCGACGCACAGATGCATCCGCACCGCCTCCGGCACGCCGAGCGTGGTAAAGACTTGGTAAAGAACCGGCACAATGACCGCGCCGCCCCCGACCCCGAACAAACCGGCGAGCATCCCGGTGATAATGCCGGCGGCCGCGAGCGCGAGGATGAATGCGACGAACTCGCCGAGCGGGATGCCGAACATAAGTGACCTTGCGTGGTGGGCGGCTCGTCAGGCCGCCATGTCGCCCATATTGCGCCCGCCGTCCAATATTTTCGCTAACGCCGCGCGGAACGTTTCGGCCCCCGCGCCTGGCTTGACCGCCTCTTCGGCCAGATGGCGGCGAAAAGCGCGTGCGCCGGGGACACTATGGAACAGCCCGAGCACATGCCGCACGATCGCGTAGAGCCGGACGCCGGCGGCGGTTTCGCGTTCGATATAAGAGATGAGGGCTTCTGCCACCGCGGGGGTCGACGCCGCCGGCTGAGGTTCTCCAAACAACACCGGATCGGCGTCGAGCAGACGCCAGGGCTCACGATACGCCGCACGCCCCATCATCACGCCGTCGACCCGGCCGAGATGCGCAGCGGCCTCCGCAATCGAGGCGATGCCGCCATTGAGCACGACGGTCAGCGCCGGAAAGGCGCGTTTCAGTCGGTACACGCGCTCATAATCGAGCGGTGGCACGTCGCGGTTCGCGCGCGGCGACAGGCCGTCGAGCCAAGCTTTGCGCGCATGGACGATCAGTGCATCGCCGCGGGCGGCGGCGACGGCTTGCGCCATCGCATCCAGCGCCGCTTCGGGGTCCTGATCGTCGATGCTGATCCGGCACTTGACCGTGACCGGCACGCCGACCGCGGCTTTCATCGCCGCGACGCACTCGCCGACCAGCGCCGGCTCCGCCATCAGGCAGGCGCCAAAGCGACCCTCCTGCACCCGGTCGGACGGACACCCGACATTGAGATTGATCTCGTCATAGCCGAAATCGGCGCAAATCCGCGCGGCTTCGGCGAGCGCCGCCGACTTCGATCCGCCCAACTGGATCGCGACCGGATGCTCCGCCGGATCATGAGCGAGAAGCCGCGCGCGATCGCCCCGCAGCACCGCCCCCGTCGTGACCATCTCGGTATAAAGCAGCGCGCGGCGCGTCAGCAGCCGGTGGAAGAACCGGCAATGCCGGTCGGTCCATTCCATCATCGGCGCAACGGCGAAGATGTATTTCTTAGTTTGCAATGCCTGATTCTATC
>CAWIXM010000016.1:0-12606 GCA_963840055.1 uncultured Alphaproteobacteria bacterium
GCATCAAAGGCCTCGACAGTCACGCGATCAAAGCCCTCCTCGTAAGCCGAGCGCTGCTCGTCAAGATCAAGCGCGATCTTGAGATCGCGCCGACGCCAAGACTGACACCCAAGGCGCTCGTTGCGCCGCATGCCGGCTATATTTACTCGGGCGGTGTCGCGCCCGCGGCATTCGCGACGCTTCGCGGCAGCGCCGAGACGATCAAGCGTGTCGTGCTGATCGGGCCGGCACATTACGTCCATGTTCCTGGGATCGCTTCTCCGACTGTCGATGCCTTCGAAACCCCGCTCGGTCACGTGCCGGTGGACTTGGCGGCTTTGAGTACGCTTGCGGATCTCGAGTTTGTGGTCACGGCCGACGGCCCGCACGTTCCCGAAAATTGCCTCGAAGTGGAACTGCCGTTCCTGCAGTCTGCGTTGGCATCCTTCCAAATCGTGCCGCTCGTCGTCGGCGATGCTTTGCCGAATGATGTCGCCGGCGCGCGGCGACGTTTGTGGGGAGGTCCGGAAACGCTGATCGTTGTCAGTTGCGACTTATCTCACTATTATCCCTATGAGGTTGCACAGCAACTCGATGCCGACACCGCTAACGCGATCGAGCACGGCGACTGGGCCAGTCTGCGTCCGAACCAAGCCTGTGGGTGCCTCGCTGTCGCCGGCTTACTAATCGAAGCGAGCGTCGTGGCTTCAGGGCTCACCGGCTTTCATTGTGTAACTCTGGGGACACTGCTGGTTCGCGGGACCGGGTCGTAGGAACTCTTCAGGTAGAGGATCGTGTCAAAGCTTTGAGGCTTTTCGTCCGCCACGCATAAGGCGGCAGAATGTTCGGACTGAGCCGGATGCGCCCGTCTGCATCGACCGCGCGATCGCGCACGCGCGGCGGGACTGGCCTGATGCTGGTCATGATCGGACGCTTGGGCAAGTGTCCTCGCCGCAGAATCCGCCGACCGCCATCTTCGCTCGGGCAATCGGTGTGGTGGGAATCGCCCTAAAGGACTCCAATCGGAGGTCCGCCAAATCGGGCGGATGAAATTTTCGGAAGCGGCAGGCTCGTCGCCTGAGGGGAGACCGGTGGTGATGACCGCCAATACGGCGAGAAGGCGCTTTTCATGAGCACATATCGACTGAAATCGCTGTTTGGTCCACGCGCGATCGCGGTCGTAGGCGCAAGCCCGCGTAAGCTCTCGTTTGGCCGGATCGTGCTGAGCAATCTGCGCCGGGCGGGCTTCAAGGGTCCGATTCACCTAGTCAACCCCAATTACCCCGAGATCGACGGGCAGGCGACCGTCCCCAGCATCGAGGCGATCGACCCGGCCCCGGACCTGATGATCGTCACAGTCCCTGCGGCGCAGGTCCCCGGCCTCGTCGCCAGCGCCGGCGCGCGCGGGGTCGGCGCGGCCATCGTGATCACCGCCGGGCTCGGCCATGGGCCGGATTCGCTCGCCGAGCAAGCGCGTCAAGCGGCGCGCGCCTGCGGTCTGCGGCTGCTCGGACCCAACTGCCTCGGCCTGTTCGTGCCAAGTGCGCGCATCAACGCCAGCTTTGCGGTCCATCAGCCGAAGATCGGCGATCTCGCGCTCATTTCGCAGTCGGGCGGCGTCGCGGCGGGGCTGGTGGAGTGGGCGGCGGGCCGGTCGATCGGCTTTTCCGGGATCGTCTCGATTGGCGACGCCCTCGACATCGATTTCGGTGACCTCCTCGACTACTTCGCCCTCGACCGCAAGACCCGGGCGATCCTGATGTACATCGAGTCGATCTCCGACGTGCGCAAGTTCATGTCGGCCGCCCGCGCCGCCGCGCGCGTAAAGCCGGTGATCGTGGTGAAGGCGGGACGCCATGCGCAGGCCGCTCGCGCCGCGGCGACCCATACGGGCGCGCTCGCCGGCGTTGACGCGGTCTACGCCGCCGCCTTTCGACGCGCCGGCCTACTGCGCGTGTTCGATCTCGACGAATTGTTCGCCGCCGCCGAGACGCTCGGGCGTCTCCGCCCCTTCGAGGGCAAGCGTCTCGCCATCATGACCAATGGCGGCGGCGTCGGCGTGCTCGCCGTCGACCGCGTCATCGATCTCGGAGGAACGCTTGCAGGCCTTTCGCCGCAGACCATGGAGAAACTCGGCACCGCGCTTCCGCCCACCTGGTCGAAATCGAATCCGGTCGACATCGTCGAGGATGCCGATGCGATCCGGTATGCAACTGCCCTCCAAGCGCTTCTCGACGATACGGATAACGACGCCGTCCTGGCGATGAACGTGCCGACCGCGCTCGCCTCGGCGGGCGACTGCGCCGATGCGGTGGTCCGCGTCATTCAGGAAGATCGCCTCAAGCGCATCGCGCACAAGCCGGTGCTCGCAGTCTGGGTGGGCGACGACGGGCGCGCGGCGAAGGCGTTCGACGCCGCAGCTGTACCCCATTACAGCAGCGAGACTGATGCGATCCGCGGATTTATGCACCTTGTTCGCTATGTCGAGGCGAATCGCCACCTGATGGAGACGCCGCCGAGCGTGCCCACCGAGTTCGTATCCGATACCGAAAAGGCGCGTCAGGTCATTGCCGAGGCGCTCGCTGCGGGCAAGATTTGGCTCGATCCGCTCGACGTCAATCGGCTCTTTGACGCCTATGGCCTTCCTATTTCCCCCGCCACTCTTGCCCGCAATGGCAAAGAGGCGGCCGCGGCAGCACGTCCCATTCTCGATCAAGGACAGGGCGTGGTCGTGAAAGTCCTGTCACCGGACATCATCCACAAGTCGGATGTGGACGGGGTGCGGCTCAATCTGACCAGCGAGAAAGCTGTCGCGGTGGAAACCGAGGACATTCTGCGACGGACGCGTGCTGCGCGGCCGGCTGCTCGCCTCGTCGGCGTGACGGTCCATCCGATGTTCGTGCGACCGAAGGCGCGCGAGTTGATCATCGGCCTTACCGACGACCTGACCTTTGGGCCGGTCGTGGTTTTTGGCAGGGGCGGAACGGCCGTGGAGGTCACGGACGATAAAGCGCTGGCGCTGCCGCCGCTTGACCTGAACCTTGCCGGCGACCTGATCGATCGGACGCGAGTTCTCGCGGTTGCTCGGCGGTTATCGGAATTTTCCACCGGCGAACCGGCAGGCAATCGAACTGATGCTCGTCAAAGTGGCGCAGCTTGCCGCCGATCTGCCGGAGGTGCGCGAGCTCGATCTCAATCCCGTTCTCGCTGACGAGAATGGAGTGATCGCTGTCGATGCCCGCGTGGCGATAGCGCCCGTCGAGAAGGGAGCGCGAGCGCGGTCGCGTTTCGCCGTTCGGCCCTATCCGAAGGAATGGGAGCGGCACTACGCCTCCTGGCACGGCCTTCATCTCACGGTCCGTCCGGTTCGGCCGGAAGATGAGGGGCTCTATCAAGAGTTCTTCCGTCATGTCGCGGAAGACGACCTGCGGCTTCGCTTCTTCGCAGCACTGAGGGAATTCAGCCACGCCTTCATCGCTCGGTTGACCCAGATCGACTATGCGCGCGCGATGGCGTTCGTTGCCATTGACGAAGGGTCCGGGCAGATGCTGGGGGCCGTGCAGCTCCACGCTGATGCGAACCATGAGATCGGCGAATACGCCATTCTGCTGCGGTCCGACCTCAAGGGAAAGGGGCTCGGTTGGCTGTTGATGCAGACGATGATCGAGTATGCGTCCGCTGACGGCTTGCGCGTGATCGAAGGTGAGGTGCTGCGCGAGAACAGTACTATGCTGCAAATGTGCCGCGAGCTCGGCTTCGAGGTCGAGCCTGATTTGGAGGACTCCAGCTTGTGTCACGTCATGCTTGCTGTGGCACGCGCGCAGCATCGAGGGAATTGAAACTGGCCCCGAACGTATGGTCCGCCGCCCCGATCTTCACCTGGGCGTTCGGGAACACACGGTTACGCCTGTTAAAGACCACCTCGCACAAATCCACGTGCAGACCGGGGGCGGGCCATACATTTCGGGAACCACAGCGGTACGGCCAAAAAATTGATCCGTGTCAAGGCTGGCTTGAAAAATAGTGTTCTCATTTAGATTCCCCTTATGATTACGCCCATTCAACAGTGAAGTGCAACGGGCAGATTTCTGGCGCTGAAGAAAATCTCGCGAGGGGTTTGGTAGCCGAGTATCTTTCTGGGGCGAGAGTTGAGTTTGTCCTCGACCCTTTGGACATCGGCATCGGACAAAATAGAGAAGTCGGAACCTTTTGGGAAGTACTGCCTGAAGAGGCCGTTAGTGTGTTCGTTGAGGCCGCGTTCCCACGAGTGATAGGGCTTGGCAAAATAGGATAGTGCCCCCAGCGAGGTTGCGATTTGGGCGTGAGAGGCGAACTCTTTTCCATTGTCGTAAGTGATTGTTTCGATTTGGTCAGCGAGCGGCAAAAGCACGCGTGCGCAGGCCTGCACGACAGAGTCCGCGTTCTTGTCCGGCAGTTTGGCGAGCTTGGTGTATTTGGAGGTTCGCTCGACGTGCGACATGACAACGCCTTTGTGATTGGCGCCGATAATCGTGTCGGCCTCCCAGTCTCCGATGCGGCTTTTTGCGGCGACAATAGGAGGCCGCTGATCGATATCGACGCGGTTCGGAATCAGCCCGCGCCCCGAATTCTTGCCCTTGCGCCTGTTGTATTTTTTGCCGCTGTGACGCAAGTGAAGATACAGCGTGCCCCCGTCTTTCTTGTCTTTCCAGACATGCTGATAGATGCGCTCGTGACTGATAAAGGCGACGCCATCCTTCGCCAGACGCCCGCTGATCTGATCGGGACTCCACTGCTGTTGCGTCAGTTTTTCTTCGATCAGCTCCACCAAATCTGGCGTTATTTTGCGCGGCTTGTCCGAGGCCTCTTGGCGTCTCTGCGAGGCCTTCTCGTGCGCTTGCTTGAAGCGATAGCCGCGCGCGCCGGTGTTGCGAACAAGCTCGCGGCTGATCGTCGACGGATCGACGCCAATTTGCCGCGCGATGTGGGCTTGCGAGTGGCCGCTTTGCAAGAGCGCGTAAATCTGGCAGCGTTGTTCGCAGGTCAGATGGAGATAGCCTTCGGGCATTTTTCCTCCGTGAGATGTGCTGTCCCACGCAAGGATAGTCTTCCATCTGACCGCCAGAAAAACCGGCATACACAACATGGCAAAGTCTGGCGGGAGAAAACGTCGGCCTCAAGGGTGCTCGCTGCGCTCGCATCGTCTCCGGCGACTAAAGCCCTTGACCCCGACCCTTTCCCCCGCCACTCACTCCGCCATGCCGTCTATGCTGCCCTGTTGCACTTCGGATTTGAAACGGCGTTATATTTCTCGTCTGTTTTTCGACAGTCCGACGCGGCCGCAACAAGTTCAGATCGGCAGGGTCGATTTACAGAAAAAACTGCGCAACGTATCATGGGCGTAATGGGCAAAGTCGACAGCGGACAGGTATTCGCTGGAGGCTTCCGACGAAGAATTACAGATTCCGTCAGCCATGCGATGAGCTGGGAGGCAGCGTATGCCACAAGATACAATTGCTGAAGTGTCCGAGGCCGAGATCGCGGTCCACTGGCAGGAAGAAGCCTACGTCCACCCGCCAGAGAAATTTGTTGCCCAGGCCAACCTTGCCGACCAGAGGATCTTCGATCGGTTTGATCTCGATAAGTTCCCGGAATGCTTCAAGGAGTACGCCGATCTTCTCGACTGGTACAAGACCTGGGACGTCACACTCGATACGAACAATCCGCCGTTTTGGAGATGGTTCGTCGGTGGCAGGATCAACGCCAGCTATAACTGCGTCGATCGCCACCTCGCCAAGTACAAGAACAAGACGGCAATCCACTTCGTCCCTGAGCCGGAGCACGAAAGCATCCAACACGTCACCTACCAAGAATTATACGTGCGGGTAAACGAAGTTGCCGCGCTGTTGCAAGACTTCTGCGGTCTTAAGCACGGCGACCGAGTGACGTTGCACATGCCGATGGTGGCGGAGCTTCCGATCACGATGCTCGCCTGCGCGAGGCTCGGCATCATTCACTCGCAGGTCTTTAGCGGCTTTAGCGGGAAGGCCACGGCAGATCGCATCGTCAACTCCGAAAGCCGCGTGCTGATCACGATGGACGCCTATTACCGGGGTGGCGAACTTCTCGATCACAAAGAGAAAGCAGACATCGCCTTCGAGGAAGCAGAAAAGGAGGGCGTAAGGCTTGAGAAGGTGCTCGTGTGGCAGAGGCACCCGGGTCGGAATTCGAGTAAAAGGGCGTTGGTGGAGGGCCGCGATTTCATCATGAACGAGGTGTTGTCAATCTTCCGGGGCCGGCGGATTGAGCCGGTGGAGATGCCGGCCGAGGACCCCTTGTTCCTGATGTACACAAGCGGCACCACTGGGAAGCCCAAGGGCTGCCAACACAGCACCGGCGGATACCTCGCCTACGTGGCTGGAACGTCGAAATACATTCAAGACATTCATCCCGAGGACGTCTACTGGTGCATGGCAGATATCGGCTGGATCACCGGTCATTCCTATATTGTTTATGGGCCGCTGGCCCTCGCCGCCTCTTCGGTAGTGTACGAGGGGCTTCCGACCCATCCCGATGCGGGGCGTCCATGGCGGATCGCCGAAGAACTCGACGTCAATATCTTTCATACTTCCCCGACCGCGATACGGGCACTTCGGCGTGCTGGGCCGGAGGAGCCGGTGAAATACCATAACCACTTTAAGCACATGACTACGGTGGGCGAACCTATCGAGCCTGCGGTTTGGCGGTGGTATTACGACACGGTGGGCAAAGGTGAAGCAGTCATCGTTGACACGTGGTGGCAGACTGAAAACGGTGGGTTCCTGTGCAGCACGGTGCCGGCCCTTCATCCGATGAAACCGGGAAGCGCGGGGCCAGGCGTGCCCGGCATTCATCCGATCATCTATGACGAGATGGGCAACGAAATCCCGCCGCGCTCTGGCCGCGCCGGAAATATTTGTATCCAGAACCCTTGGCCCGGCTCGTTTCAGACGATCTGGAAAGACCCCGATCGCTACATCCGGCAGTACTATGCGCGGTACTGCAAGAACCCGAACAGTCGCGACTGGCGCGACTGGCCATACATGGCCGGCGACGGCGCTTTGCAAGCAGCCGACGGCTACTATCGCATCCTGGGTCGAATCGACGATGTCATCAACGTCGCTGGGCACAGGCTTGGGACGAAGGAGATCGAGTCGGCAAGTCTGCTCGTGGAAGAGGTCGCCGAGGCAGCCGTAATCCCCGCCAGAGATGAGATCAAAGGCAAGGTCCCAGACCTCTACGTATCGCTTAAGCCCGGGCTCCAGCCGAGCGAGGACATCCGCAAACGCGTGGAAGATACCGTGGTCCGTGAAATCGGGGCCATTGCCCGCCCCCGCCGCATCATGATCGTGCCCGACATGCCGAAGACCCGTTCGGGCAAGATCATGCGCCGCGTGCTGGCCTCAATCTCCAACAACGAGGACGCTGGAGATATCTCGACGCTGGCGAATCCCGAAATCGTCGACGCAATTCGAAAGATTAGGTACTAGTCGGAGGTTGTCAAATCTTTGGTCCGAGAAAAGCGTCGTATGAAAGATGGGAGCGATCAGTCATTCTGTTCACCTTGAAGAAGGACACAACGGAGTGGTCGAGCGCATCCGATTATTGTTGGCTAGGTTCTCGGAGGATGAAGCGACCGTGCGCCGGTTAGCGGCAGCAGAGGCAAGCTTCGACGCGCTCTGTCACGAGTACCGCGAGGTGATCGAGGTCCTCGATCGTTTCGAGGCGGAAGTTAAGCGGCTCAGGCGGCACCGCGCTTGGCTGGAAGAAGAGTTGCTAACGCGCATTGAGGGATATCAGCCACAGTAGCGCAAAGGCGGGGCGCGCCACTGACCGATTGGAATACGCCGGGACAAATCAAAGTCGGTGCGATGGCGCGGCGCATCCAAGGGAGAGAGAGCTCGGGTCGCCGCGTGGCCTGCTTGCCGCTGCTCCGCGTCGAAGGAGGCCTGATCGTTGGTCTGGCACGCAGCTAGAGCATTTTCCGGCGAAGTGGGAACCGGTTCGCCGCAGAAAATGCGACCACTAAAGGATGACCAGAGCGAATTCCGATTCCATTGGAACGGAATTCGCTCTAATCATTGCCGCAGCATCTTGCTTCGTCGCCGCAAACGCGTGCCGGCCTTCGGACGAGTTCGCGCGGCGCGATCGACCTCACCCCAGCGCCTCAGCGCTTGTAAAGTCCCATGAGCGTCGCCTTCGCCAGCGTGTTGAAGTTCAACTGAAACCCGACGACGGCCGCTGAGGAGTCCGCGGCGACTTCGAGCCGCTCGGCGCCGACGGCGAACACGGTGAACAGGTAACGATGCGGATGGTCGCCAGGCGGCGGACACGGGCCTCCATAGCCGGGCGCGCCGTAATCGGTGCGCGTCTGCAGCGCGCCGGACGGCAGTTTCGGCGAGTGGCGGTTGCCGGCGTCGATTTCAAGTTCGGTCACGTTCGGAGGAATGTTGACGACGAGCCAGTGCCAGAAACCGCTCCCGGTCGGCGCATCGGGATCGTAGCAGGTCACCGCGAAGCTCTTCGTTGCGGCCGGCGCTCCCGACCAAGCAAGGTGCGGTGACTTGTTTCCTCCGGCGCAGCCGAAACCAAAATCAGCAGAGAGCACATGCTCCTCGCGGAGATAGTCGCCGTCTTGGAAGCTGTTGCTTTTAACCGAAAATGTCATGTCTGAGGTCCAACGTTTCCTGCCCTGATCGTCGCAGATGACGCCCCCACCCATACCCGGAGCGAACAGAGAACCACGGCGGTATGAAGTACGTCGACAGTAACATCAAGATGCCGGCACGGGAAGGTCGCACCTGTCGCTCAGGAGATCGTCATGGTGCGCCGTGCCGCCACCGCAGGATTACGTAATTCGGACCGGCCGCGGGAACCATGGTGCGCACGTGCGCAAGCGGCAAAACATGAATACATCGGTCATATGTTTTCTTTTGGTAGTCGTGAGCGAACGCGGGCAACGAGTTGATTCATGTCGAGCACGATGACCGATGTGGCGATCCTGCGCCGGCGGTCGCGGAAGAGGTCGATTTCTGCGCCCGTGAACACGTTTTCCACGGTGCCTTCAAGTTTGCCGTCGATGCACCGGATAACCAGCCACGTGCGCCCGGTGGGGAATAGTTCGGCGGGTGGCCGCTCCGGCGTCCCCAGGTCGCTGAATGAGAATGCGAGTTGGGAGGTGTACAACGCCGGAAAAATGCCGAGGCGCGCGAGTTCGGCCATTGTCGCTATGTGCACAGCGCGATAAAATGAAAAGAGGCGCTGGTGGCCGCTCCCGCTCGTTTCGTAGTCTCCCTTTTGCGGGCTCATGATTACGTGCCCGCGCGCGAACCAAGAACTAAGCGTGCCGGGCGTCAGTCCCGCCGCATACGCGACCTCACGCAGTCGATAAGGTCTTTTTATCATTCCGCATAATTAGCACTTGTAAACCATCATAGTCAAAAATGACGTGGCGTCACGGTAATCAACTAAAACTGGAACTTTCCTGCCTAACCACCTGTCTGTACCGAAAACCTAACGCGGATGGAGTGCTGATGAAGTTTGCTAAGGATGGCGCGTGACCTAACGATTCCGGTCCGCTGAACGGCGCGATAGAGTGGCGCATCCTTTTCCAAGGACCGGTGGGTTCTGATGTCGCCGCCGACGCCGCATCTATATGGGCCGCGAGCAGTTTCTCAAGAGCCCAAGTAGCGGTGAATCCCCGGCGGGCGCGATGCCAGCGACGCGGGATTGCGCGACCGAGACACGCCTACGGGGAGCCGGCAGGGTTCAAGAAGCACGATAGTGTGAGGTGTGACCTTCGTCACCTAAACGGGGCGGGCTCAGATTTAGCCTACGTAAAATCATCGATTTGAGGAGGCCACCATGCCGTCTCGTCTCGCCTCGACCGGCTCTGTAGCCGCGGTCATTCCCTGCGTTGGCGGGGTAGTGCTCACGGTGGAACCGAGCGCTCGCAGCGGCATCGGATATCGTAGATCTGAACCTCAAGCCTTCTTGAAAGCAACTCTATCATTCGTGGCGCTGGTTGTTGGGACAGCAGCCTCGTTTGTCGCGCTTTCTTCGGTGGAGTGATACCAGCCACTCGCCATAGCGCAGGCGCAATGAGCGCAAGGGACGCGCCGTCTGGTGCGGGATTGTTGCCTGAGAGGCAAACGAGCACTAGCAACAGGCCGATAACCGCCACGACAACGATGAGTTCGACGCGCGGCATGACGACAGGCTCACCATTAGGCGCTGCGACTTGGTTGTTAGTTACCGGTTCGCTCTGGCGACAGGGACAACAGCAATTTGCAGGCGTCCCACATCGGGCGACGGAATTACCCGATTCGGCGTCTCTGGCCAACCGGATGACATTTGCGATAGAGACACCCGAGCGGCCATGCCGCACCCGCTCGCGGAGCCCGGCGTACGGCGCGCGGGCGGAGAAAAACGTCCGCTATACCCGCCGAGGTTCCCCAACTGGCCTCGCGGGCTACCCGGATCAGGCGGCCTGGAGCGGCGGCCCATCGAGCAGGATGAGAATCAGGCCCTCATCCCGCGCCTTGTCCGCCAGCTCGGCAACGTATTCGTCGAGCACGACAACCGTCTGATCAGGTTGACCGAAGTCCTCATCCGCGAGCCAATCTAGGCCCCGGTCCGTGCATCCCCGCTATTTTCTCCAGATTACGAGCCGAGCGAAGCGCTCGCGATCAAAGAGGTCGAGCGTAGCTTCGCTCATGTCCTCGATCGGGGCGGCATGCGCCGCGCTTGGCTGCGCGGGCGCGAAAACCTCCACAAACGCTACTTGATCCATGTCGCGGGGTTCAATCTTGGAATCCTCATGCGCGCGCTGTTCGGGCGCGGGACGCCAAAAGAAGCCGCCGGCGTCAAAATCGCCCTCGTGTTTGTTGTTCCGTCCGATGTCCCGTTGGCGCTCGCCATCATCGCAGTTATCGATGGCGCTCCATCCATGCTCATCATCATCATCGCCCCAGAGACACATTGATCCAGAGCGACTTCATCACCGGGCTGTTAGATCCGCACGTCAGCGCGGCGACGCTCAGAGCGGCCGCTGTCGTGGAAAGCCAATGACGGGATGTTGGTTACGCTGCGGCAAGTACGCCGGCCCTCGCTTCGGACAACGACCCGACTCCGCGAGCAGCGCCCGGATGCTTGTGGCGATCGCCGACGGCCGGTATGGCTTCTTAAGAAAAATGCTGCCCGGCACTGCCTCTCCGCAATCGAGTGCGTAGCCGGTTGCATAAATAACCGCGAGCTGGGGCTTGCATTTCCTCGCCATCGCTGCGAGTTGCCAACCGTCCATTTCGCCGGGCAAGCAAATATCAGTGAAAAGCACGTCCACCCTTCCCCCACTCTCAATGATGGACAAGGCAGCCTCAGCGGTGTCGGCCTCCCGCACCGCAAAACCCTGGTCAGTAAGTTCCTGCGAAATCATGTCCAGCACAAGCGGCTCGTCCTCCACAACAAGGACGGTCACTTCGTCTGAAGATCCTGAGACTCATTGTAACCCCGCTCCTTGAGTAAGTTTGTCGGAGAATGCGCGCCACCGCGGCGCGCCCACGAGCGACGCCGTTGCACGTGATCCTAAATGCTCGCGCGGGGGATTTGCGACCGTACCCAGTCGTGCCGCTAAGCAGCAATAACGCCCGTGCACCTATCGGCCTGCCCAACGAGCGGGCCCCTATAGCCGTTTGACGCGTTTCTGCGAAAGAATTTTGGCGAAAAGATGCCGCAATGCAGCAGATGCGTGTTAGCTGACCTTAATCGGCTCCGATCTGACGGTCACTTCATACCGGCTGGCCTCTGCAATGGCCGAGATACTAATCTTCGAAGCATGGCGTACATAGCGACATGCGCCGTGTGCTCGCTGATCGCAACAGCACTGATGACGGACTACACCGGCAGAGACATCGAACACGACTGATCTTCACAACTAAAACCGGCATTTTGCTTCGGCCCAGATTGGATGGTGCCAGCGCCATCAGGCGGCTCTCGAACTTCTGCACATCGCTTGCGCGTATCGTCTGGTTCGCAATGCTGAGCACAACCTCCAGCAGATTTTTAGAGCGATGTGACAGTTCGCGCATGATGAATTCGATGTGCTCTTCCTTCCGCTTCCGTTCGCCAATATCGATCACCGAGGCGACGACAAGAAGCCGCTCGCCGGAGCGAAACGGATTGAGCTCGATCTCGACCGGGAATTCGGTGGCGTTTCTTGCGCAATCCGAAGAGGTCGCGCCCCTGTCCCATCGGTCGTGATTGCGGGCTCTTTGCAAAGTGACGGCGCAGGCCTGGGTGCGCCGCACGGAACCGCTCGGGAATCAAAATTTCCAGGCCCCGCCCGATCAGCTCCTCCCGGGAGTACCCGAACATCTTTTCAATTTCGGAATTGACGAACGTGATGACGCCGGCCTCGTCAGTGACCATCATGCCATTCGGCACCGCATCAAGCAAAAGCCGAAACTGTTCATCGTTAAGCATCAATTCCTACCCGGACGCAGGGTAAAACCGATGCGCTGCCCCCAACCCCATGCTACGACATCCGTCGCTACGGACCTGCGCCGGGGCGGCAAGTACCAGAGATACGAGCACCTCATGCGCTTTTTTGAT
>CAWIXM010000017.1:0-11022 GCA_963840055.1 uncultured Alphaproteobacteria bacterium
GAGCCGAGGGGATTTGAACCCCTGACCTCCGCAGTGCGATTGCGGCGCTCTCCCAGCTGAGCTACGGCCCCATAACTGCTTCCGCAATGCGGGCGAGCAGCGAGACGCGCTCATTTAGGTGTGCGGCCCGGAAAGTGTCAAGGGATAGCCCCGTGTCGCGCGCGGCGCTCCAACCCGCCGCCCACGCCAGTCCCAAGAAACTAGGCCGCGAGGTCGGCGACCACAGCGTCGAGCACGGGAAAGCCGGAGCGCGTCACCCGCAGCCGCCCGTCGGGCGTCATCTCGACCAGTCCGTAGCCCATGAGATCGGCGATACGGCTGAGATCGAGCGGCCGACCGGCGATTTCCGCATAGCGCCGCGGATCAATCCCTTCGGTGAGGCGCAACCCCATCAACAGGAATTCGTCGGCCTGGGCGGCGCGCTGCAGCGCCTCGTTATCGACCAGTCCGTCGCCTCTTGACTCGACGATCGAAAGCCACGCTTCCGGCCGCTTTTCCGCGGCCGTGGCGTATCGTTTGCCCGCGATATCGAGCCGGCCATGCGCCCCCGGCCCGATCCCGGCATATTCGCCATAGCGCCAATAGATGAGATTGTGCCGGCACTCGTCGCCGCGCCGCGCATGGTTCGAGACTTCGTACGCCGGCAAGCCGGCGCGGTCGCAGGTTTCCTGCGTCGCCTCGTAGAGTTCGCGCGCCGCGGCCTCGTCGGGAATCGCGAGTTTGCCCGCGCGGTGAAGCGTCTCGAACGGCGTATCTGGCTCAATCGTGAGCTGATAGAGCGAAAGATGCCCGGCGGCTTCCGCGATGGCCCGCCCGAGCTCGGCGCGCCATTGTGCGGGGGTCTGGTTCGGCCGCGCATAAATCAGGTCGAACGAGTAACGTTCGAACGCCGATCGCGCCACCGCAACGGCGGCGAGTGCCTCCTCGACGCTATGCGTCCGGCCAAGCGCGGCGAGCGCCGCATCGTCAAACGCCTGCACACCCAGCGAGACCCGGTTCACCCCGGCGCCGCGGAACCCGTGGAAGCGATGCGCTTCCACGCTGGTCGGGTTCGCCTCGATCGTGATCTCGGCGTCGGGCGCAACCGTCCAGTATTGCGCGATCACGTCGAGGATGGCGGCGACACTGGTCGGCTGCATCAACGAAGGCGTGCCCCCGCCGAAGAATATCGTCGATACGGTGCGGCCGGGAATTCGCCCCGCGGTCGCTGCGATTTCAGCCACGTACGCACGCACGAACCGCGCCTCGTCGACGCCGCCGTGGCGGACATGGCTGTTGAAGTCGCAATAGGGGCACTTCGACAAGCAGAACGGCCAATGGACATAGACCGCAAAGCCCGGCGGCGGGTCCGCGCGCTCGGGCTCGCGTGAAGGGCGGACCCGGGATGAAGCCTCAACGCCGCTCAAGGCAAGCCTCTGCAAGCTTCAGGAAGGCGCGGGCGCGGTGCGAAAGGCCGCGGCCGATCGGTGGGAGGCCGTGCTTCTCTTCGCTGCTCATTTCGCCGAAAGTGCGCTCGAATCCGTCCGGAAGAAAGATCGGGTCGTAACCGAAGCCTTTGTCGCCCCGCGGGGGAAAGATAATTCGGCCCGCGACGCGGCCCTCGAATTCCTCCAAATGCTCGTCCGGCCAGGCGACGCATAGGACGGAGACGAAATGCGCCCCGCGCCTTTCCGGGGAATTGGCCCCGCGGGCCGCCAGACGGCGCTCGACCTCCGCCATGGCTCGCCCGAAGTCGCGGTCGGAGCCCGCCCAGCGGGCGGAGTGAATGCCCGGTTCGCCCCCGAGCGCTTCGACGACAAGTCCAGAGTCATCGGCAAAAGCCGGCAGGCCGGACGCCTGCGCCGCGCTCGCCGCCTTGATCGTTGCATTCTCGCGAAAGCTCGTTCCCGTCTCCTCCGGCTCCGGCAGCCCGAGTTCGGCGGCCGATACCGCGGTGACGCCGTAACGCGCGAGCAGTTCCCGCATCTCGCGCAGTTTGCCCGGATTGTGGCTCGCAATCACGAGCCGCCCGACGATCGAGCGATGCGCGCTCGTGCTCACATCACCGCCATCTTCTGCAGTTCGACCAGCTGGCCGACGCCTTTGCGGGCAAGCGCGAGCAAGGCCAGGAACTGCGTCTCGGTGAAGGGCGTCTTTTCCGCCGTTCCCTGGATTTCGACGATGCCGCCGTTGCCGGTGAGCACAAAATTGGCATCGGTGTCGGCGTCGGCGTCTTCGGCATAGTCGAGGTCGAGCACCGCGCTGCCGTGGCAGATGCCGCAGGATACCGCTGCGACGTGATCGCGGATCGCCTCCCCGCGGATGATGTCGCGCGCCTTCATCCAGGTGAGACAGTCATGCAGCGCGACCCAGGCGCCGGTGATCGAGGCGGTCCGCGTGCCGCCATCGGCCTGAATGACGTCGCAGTCGATGGTGATCTGGCGCTCGCCGAGCGCTTCGAGATCGACCACGGCACGCAGGCTGCGTCCGATCAGCCGCTGGATCTCGATCGTGCGTCCGCTTTGCTTGCCGGCGGCGGATTCGCGCCGGGTGCGCTCGCTGGTCGCACGGGGCAGCATGCCGTATTCAGCCGTGATCCAGCCGCGCGCCTGACCTTTGAGCCAAGGCGGCAAGCGATCCTCGAGCGTCGCCGTCACCAGCACATGGGTGTCGCCGAACTTCACAAAGCATGAGCCTTCGGCATACTTCACGAAGGCCCGTTCGAGCGAGATGGCGCGCATCTCGTCGAGCTGTCGGCGGCTCGGACGCATCGTCTTGCTGTCTCCTGATCGTCGGCGGAGTTCCGCAGATCGATCGCCCGTTTTAGGTTGACCGACCGTGAGCGGCAAGAGCCGGCTTGAACTTGCCCAGGCCCAAGGACAATTTGTACGCGTGAACCCGAACTGTGAAGGACCCCGTGCCTGAGGACGTGCCGATCGGTGCGAGCGAATCAAGCCTCGTCCAGTTGAACGAGCGCTCGCGCGAAATCTTTCGACAGATCGTCGAGAGCTATCTCGCGACCGGCGAGCCGGTCGGCTCGCGCAACCTTTCGCGTCTTATCCCGATGACGCTGTCGCCCGCTTCGATCCGCAACGTCATGCAGGACCTGGAGCAGGTGGGATTGATCTATGCCCCACACACCTCTGCCGGCCGGCTTCCGACTGAGCTCGGCCTGCGCTTCTTCGTCGACGCGCTGATGCAGATCGGCGACCTCGCCGAGGAGGAGCGCCGCTCGATCGAAGTGAAGGTCAGAGCTGCCGGCCAATCGATGGAGAATGTCCTGAGCGAGGCTTCGGCGATGCTCTCCGGGCTGACGCGCGCCGCCGGAGTTGTGCTGACAGTCAAAGCGAATCCACGCCTCAAACACATCGAGTTCGTGCGGCTCGAGCCCGATCGCGCACTGGTGGTGCTGGTCGCCGAGGACGGGCAGGTCGAGAATCGTATAGTCATCCTGCCGCCGGGGCTGCCGAGTTCGGCGCTCACCGAGGCGTCGAACTTCCTCAACCGGAATATTCGCGGCCTGACGCTGATGGAGGCGAAGGCCGAGCTTGAGAGGGCGCTCGAAGCCGGCCGCGCCGAGCTCGATCAGCTCACCCAGAAGATCGTCGCGGCCGGGCTTGCGAGCTGGTCGGGGGGCGACAGCGACGAACGCAAGCTGATCGTGCGCGGGCACGCGCACCTCCTCGACGATCTCAAGGCGCTCGAAGACCTTGAGCGCGTGCGCCATCTGTTCGATGATCTTGAGACCAAGCGCGGCTTGGTCGATCTGCTCGGACGCGCCGAGCGGGCGGATGGGGTGCGCATCTACATCGGTTCGGAAAATAAGCTATTTTCGCTCTCCGGCTCCTCGACCATCATCGCGCCTTATCGCGACGCCGCCGGGCGCATCATCGGGGTGATCGGCGTGATCGGGCCCACCCGGCTCAATTATGCGCGCATCGTGCCGATGGTGGACTACACCGCCAAGGTCGTGGGCAAGCTGCTGGGCGGCTGAAACGGGGGCATAATCGCCCTCTGCACCCTTGGTTCGGCTTGATTTTCGCCGATCGGAGGCCGATATCCGGAACGAACCCACCATGGACGACGGACAGGACCGATGACGGATTACAAGGCCCGCAGACCAGAATCCGCCGAAGGCGAACCTAACGCCGCCTCGGCCCGCTTGCGCCCGGCGAGCGAACCAGCCGCTGCAGAGGTTGGGGAGTCCGCGGTTGCCGCGGAAACGGTGCAGGCGCTCGCCTCCGAAGTGGCCGAGTTGAAGGATCGCCATCTCCGCACGCTTGCGGATATGGAGAACCTGCGTCGGCGAACCGAACGCGAGGTCGCCGAAGCCCGTACCTATGGGATCTCGGGTTTCGCCCGCGATATACTCGGCGTTGCCGACAATTTACAGCGCGCGCTCGACGCGATCGGCGACGAGGAGCGCGCATCGCTTCCTCCCGTCATGATCGCCTTCATCGAAGGCGTCGAGTTGACCGAGCGGGAACTGCTCAAGGTCCTGGAAAAACATGGGGTTACACGATTCGATCCGCTTGGCGAGAAGTTCGACCCCAATGTGCATCAGGCGATGTTCCAGGTTCCCGATCCGTCGTCGCCGGCCGGCACGGTGGCGCAAGTAGTGCAGGCCGGCTTTATGATCGGCGATCGCGTGCTGCGCCCGGCCCTCGTCGGCGTAGCGAAAGGCGGACCGAAGCCAACGGCGAGCGATAATTCCGCGAGCGAGGAGGAGCCGCAGGGCACGATCTGATCGGGGATCACCCGCGCGGATTCACCCCGTCGCGCACGGCGCGGAAACGCGGAAACGCGTCCGACCACTCGTCGGCGCGCGCGATCCCGACGATGCGAATATATGCGCCCGAGCCGAAACGGACCCATTGGACAAGCTTGATAGGCGTTTCGGTCTTGGCGTCGCGCGCTTCGGCAAAGAGCTGATGCGTCTGCAATCCTCCACCCAGCCGCAGCATATCGGTGCCGATGATCCGCATGTCTTTGAAATGGCCGGTGCCGGCGAACAGGTTTCGCGCAAATATGTCACGTGCTGCGGGTTCATCCGGACCGCCGCGCCCGATCGAAACGATCAGCAATGGCTGCTCGCTCGGCTCGATCGTGTCTTTCGGCCCATTGGTGAGGATGGCGCCGGTCGATGCGATGACCCGCACCGGGCGCATCCCGGAAAGCTCGGTGAAGCGCAGGGGCAAGAGCTTCAGCTGCTCGTCGATCGGAACGCTCGCGCGCATCGTCAGCGAAGACAGCATCGTCCGAACGGCAGAGTCCGAATAGGATACCGCGGCGTCGTCCGGCACCTCGACGACGATCAGGGTCGTGGAATTGAAGATCGATGTCAGCAGAATCCATTTCCGCGCCTTGCGTTCGCCTTGCTGATGGCCGGCGACGAGCGTGCCTTTTCCGCTCCGGTGCGAGAAATTCTCCCGCGTGTCCTCGACGATGCCCTGTTTTTTCAGCCCGTCCTTGCTGATCTGCTTGGCGGCCTCGGAAATGGCCTGGGCAGGCAGGTCGAGGATGAGAACCGTGACCCCGCTGGTTCTATCCTCGAACCCGGGAAAGCGTTTGCTCGCCGAAAGTCCCTTTGCCGGCTCAAGGCCGATCCGCGAGCCGGTCGGATAGACAAGCTCGGCGGCGTGGCCGGCAATAACACTGAGCGCGCTTATGAAAGCAGCGCTCACCAGGCACAGGCAATATGTCCTGACCATGGATAACCTCGACTTGTCGGGCCGGGGAGCGACCCCGCCTCTGGTCGTGGTTCCTTATCGCGTCGATGCGGCGCCGATCAGGCAGCCTCGATCGTTTCCGATGATATTCGGATATCGCCGGAGGCGAAACGCCCCTGCGTCGACTTCGCTCCATCCGCCGCGCGATCGTGCGAGGCGCGCCGCGACGTCCGCGCCAAGCCATGTTCGGTCTTATCCCAGCGGTAAGGGTCGCGAACAAGCTTCCAGAGGGCCTGCCAGGCGGCAAGGGACAAAAGCAGCCAATGCACGGGGACCAGCAATAGGACCCAGGCGGTGGACAACAACCGCCGTTGCGCCAACCCGACCAAACCGAGGACGGCCGAGGTCGCATAGCCGCCGATGAGCGTGCTCCAATAGAGCGATGAGAGGATGATTTCGGCGTGGTTTTCGCCAAAGCGCGGCTCGGCCGTCGCGATGTCAAGCGCCAGCGCCGCCAGGAACACCGGGTGCACGAGGGCCGCGAGCACCGTGCCGCCGACGACAAGTTGCAGCGTGATAAAGCCCGACGGGCCGAGCTCGCGCATCAGGCGGAATGGCGCGCGCATATGCACGATCCAGGTTTGCATCCAACCCTGAAACCAGCGCCGGCGCTGCTTGAGCCAGGCGAAGAATCTTGCCGGGGCCTCCTCGTAGGTGGTGGAGGCGATCACGGCGCTCACATAGCCGAAGCGCGCGAGTTGCATTCCGAGATCGGCGTCTTCGGTCAGATTGTGCGCATCCCAGCCGCCGATCGCCCGCAACACAGCGGTGCGGAAGTGATTCGACGACCCGCCGAGCGGCAAGGGCAGGCGGAGGCGCGCAAGGCCGGGAAGGAGCACGTCAAACAGACCCGCATATTCGGCGGTGAACATGCGGGTGAGCCAGTTGTCCTTGGTATTGTCGATCGTGAGCTGCGCTTGCACGCAGGCAAGCCGTTCGTCATGCGACAGGAAGCCCTCGAGCGCGCGCCGCAACTGGTCGGCTTCCGGCCGGTCTTCGGCGTCGAAGACCGTGACAAACGCGCCGCGCGCGAAAGGCAAGGCAACATTGAGCGCCTTGGGCTTGGTGCGGGGCCCGACGGCAGGTGCGATCACGAGCTCGTAGGGCGGGCCGAGCCGCATCGCCGCCAGGGCAGCGCGGGTCGCGTGATCGTCCGGCTCCAGGACGAGCTTGATGTCGAGCTTTTCCGGCGGCCAGTCGAGCGCATTTAGCCAAGCGACGAGCTGCTTGATCGCAGCGACCTCGCGATAGAGCGCGACGATGACGGTGTAGATCGGCAAAGACGCGTCGGGCCGACGCGGCGAGGGTGGGGGCGGCTTCGGCGCGGCGAAAAGACCGATCAGCCGCAAGCCAATCCAAGCGAAGAACACGAGGGAAAAGGCGACACTGAATCCGGTCGCCACCAAGTTCGGCGCAACAATCGTGGCGCCAAGGGCCGCCGCCGTGGCGAATAGCGGCATCAGTGGCCAGGTCTTCTCACGCGGGGCCGCCGAGAAAACGGGGCGACTGGTCAACAGGCCGAATGCCGCCCGCTTCCCCAGCGCACCGCGTGCATTGCGATGGACAAATCCGGCAAGCCGCTCGCTGCTCGTTAGGCGGATGCGCCGGCGCAATTCGGGCGCGCCGTCTATAATCTTGTACAGTCGTCGTGCGGCTACCCCGCGCGGCGCAACGACGAGCGTAAGCGCATCGTTCTGTGTCAGCGGAAGAAGGCCGGCAGCGCTCGCCTCGATAAGACGCTCATCGCTTATCGGGCAGGAGTCGCGCAGCGGCACCTCTAGCGGCTCGAACGCAAGTCCCAGACTTCGCGCCAGCGCACGCACGTCCCTCTTCGCTCATAAGGCCCGATGTGATGAGAACCCGGTCCGCCGTCACGCCAGCCGCCAGTGCCCGACGTTCCGCGGCGGCAATGGTGGCGAGCGGCAACTGATCCAGCACGCAGTCGAGTTCCGGAAAGTCGTCCGCCGGCTGCATCGCCTGGGGCGATTTCGCAGCGGCCCGCAAGCGAAAGTCGTGCAATGATTGCCGAAGGAGGCTCTCGACCCAAATATGCTCGCGCCGCGCGGGCGACGGCCTTATTTCCGTACGGCCGGACATCGTAAAGCCCCCAAGCGTCTGCGCTGATCCGGCGGGCTAATTCGTTTATATAGCTACGAGCATTGCAGGAAGCGCCGGACGCAACCTGAGCGTAAAGGAGGGTCGTTGAACATGCGACTCACAAAAACCTGTGGTGGTCTTCCCGGGCGTTCAATCAGGCTGATCGCCGGGCTGCTGGTCGGCTTGTCCGGCTTGATTGCGCCCTTCCCGCTTGGACAGACCGCAGCACACGGTCAGGTTGCTTCACCCGGCGTGCCCGTTCCCAGCTTCTGGGATCCTCGCCGTCGCCCGGAACGCCCCGACTTGCGTCTCACGCTGATCCGCTTCGTTAGCGAGGTCGATTACCCGCCGTTCAACTATGCCGCCGCTGACGGCAATCCGGCCGGCTTCAACATCGAATTGGCGCGGCTCATCTGCGAGGAGTTGAAGGTCGATTGCACGGTGCAAATGCGCCGGTTCGATACGCTGATCGAAGCGCTCAACGAGAACCGGGCGGACGCGGCGATCGCCTCCATCTCGGTCTCGCCCGAGACGCGCAAGCGCGTCGACTTCAGCGATCCCTATTATCGGCCCGTTGCTCGCTTTGCGGCGCGGCGCAACGCGATAAGCGGTCCGGTGACGCCGGAAAAGGTGGAAGGCAAGACAATCGCGGTCGCCGCCGGAACTTCGCACGAGGCGTATCTCAAGACTTTGTTCACCGGGGCGCAGGTGAAGTCATTTCCAACGGCCGAAGAGGCGCGCGCAGCCTTGCAGCGCGGCGAGGCCGATCTCGTGTTCGGCGACGGGTTTTCCCTCGCGTTCTGGCTCAACGGAACCGAATCCGCCAATTGCTGCGTGTTCGTCGGCGGACCGTTCGTGGAGAGCCGCTATTTCGGCGAGGGCATCGGTATCGCGGTGAAGAAGGGCAATGACGTGCTGCGCCAAGCGTTCAACTGGGCGCTGTTCCGACTTTGGGAGAAAGGCAAGTTCGCCGATCTCTGGCTTAAATACTTCCCGATCAATCCGTTCTGACGAGCGAGGCGCCAAGAAACCGGATCGGATGGATACCGAGGCGGGAGATGATCATGTCGGCGGTTGAGATTCAGGCGACCCGCGCCTTGCGCGAGATCGCCGAGCAGTCGAACGCATGGCCGTTCGAAGAGGCTCGCAAAGTTGTCGCGCGGCTAAAGAAACGCCCCAAGGACGAGGTTATTTTCGAAACAGGATATGGACCCTCCGGCCTGCCGCATATCGGAACCTTCGGCGAGGTCGCGCGCACCACGATGGTGCGGTATGCGTTCCGCGTGCTCACCGAAGACAGGGTGAAGACGCGGCTGATCGCCTTTTCCGACGACATGGACGGGCTGCGCAAAGTTCCCGACAACATCCCCGAGAAGGAGATGGTGGCGCGCCATCTCGGCAAGCCGCTGACGAAAGTGCCCGATCCGTTCGGCACCCATCCGAGCTTCGGCGAGCACAACAACGCGCGACTGCGCGCCTTTCTCGACGCGTTCGGCTTCGAGTACGAGTTCCTGTCCTCGACGGACTGCTATCTCTCCGGCCGCTTCGATGCGACGCTCCTCAAAGTGCTCGAGCGCTTCGACCAGGTGATGACCATCATGCTGCCGTCACTACGCGAAGAGCGCGCGCAGACCTATTCGCCGTTCCTGCCGGTGTGCCCGCGCACCGGGCTCGTGCTGCAGGTCCCGATCGTCGCGCGCGATGTCGCGGCGGGCACGATCTCCTACGACGATCCCGAGACCGGCGAGCGGATGACGACGCCCGTCACGGGCGGACGCTGCAAGCTGCAATGGAAGCCCGATTGGGCGATGCGCTGGGTCGCGCTCGGCGTCGACTACGAAATGGCCGGCAAGGACCTGATCGACTCGGTCAAGCTCTCGGGTGCGATCTGCCGCACGCTCGGCGGCGCGCCGCCCGAGGGCTTCAACTACGAGCTTTTCCTCGACGAGACCGGGCAGAAGATTTCCAAGTCGAAGGGCAACGGCCTCACCATCGAGGAGTGGCTGCGCTATGCGAGCCCGGAATCGCTGTCGCTGTTCATGTATCGCGAGCCGAAAGCGGCAAAGCGCCTCTACTTCGATGTGATCCCGCGCCACGTCGATGAGTATCAGCAATATCTCGACGCCTACCCGCGGCAGGACGCCCGCCAACGTCTCGCCAACCCGGTGTGGCACATCCATGCCGGCGCGCCGCCCAAGGCGGTGGTGCCGATTTCGTTTACGATGCTGCTCAACCTGGTCTCGGCCTCCAATGCGGAGAACGCCGACACGCTGTGGGGATTCATCGGCCGCTACTGGCCGGGCCTGACGCCGCAGTCGCATCCGAAACTGCAGCAGCTCGTCGAATACGCGATCCACTATTTCCGCGACTTCGTGCTGCCGGCGAAAAATTTCCGCGAGCCGAGCGATGCGGAGCGCGCAGCATTGATCGATCTGCGCGACGCGCTCTCGCAATTGCCGGACGATGCGCCGGCAGAAAAAATCCAGGAGGTCGTCTACGAGGTCGGCCGGCGCGAGCCGTTCCTCGATACGACAAAGAAGGGCAAGGACGGCAGGCCGGGCGTCTCCCTCGACTGGTTCAACATGCTTTACCAAGTGCTGCTCGGGCAGGAGAAGGGGCCGCGCTTCGGCTCGTTCGTCGCGATCTACGGCCTGAAAAACACCGTCGACATGATCGACGGCGCGCTTGCGCGGAGTGCGTGATTTCCATCGGCTGATCAACTTTGTACTTGAAAACGGAGTTCAGCTCCTCAATCGCGGATTGCCTCGTCTTTACTGCTGGTTGTGGTCCGCGTATCCTCCCTTGGTTGGGGAGGAAGCTAGATGCCCGAAATCAAGCTGAAGATCGCGGAACTTGCCCTCGATCACGAAAATCCGCGCATCACACACGTACAAGGCCAACAGGATGCTCTTCAGAAGATCGTCAAGGAACAGAAGTCGAAGCTGGTGAAGCTGGCGCAAAGCATCGTCGAACATGGTCTCAATCCCATGGACCAACTCTTGGTGCTGCGTCGAGGCCCCAATAGTTTCGTTGCTCTCGAAGGAAACCGCCGCGTCGCCGCGCTCAAGCTGCTAACCAATCCGGCGGTCATGAGTGGGCTCGAAATGCCGCCCCCGATGAGGAAAATTTTCGAGCGGCTGGCGAAGCAATTCACTGACAAGAAGATGAAGGCAAAAGTCGAGCCCATTGCAGGCTTTGAACTCACTGCCCGGCTAGC
>CAWIXM010000018.1:0-29039 GCA_963840055.1 uncultured Alphaproteobacteria bacterium
TATAAACGAACCGAGGGCATAAAAGGTGGCAAGAAGGCAACACTGCGGGAGCAATATTTTGGATATCTGCGTTACTGGTTGTAATTTAACGTGGGCATTGATAGAGAGATGATAGAAATAGTCATATGTTTTTTCGGCAAGCCTCTTAGGAAGCCCCCTATAGGCTTGCCTTTATTTTTGAGCCGACATTTACCGCCCAGACTCTCAGCTGGTTGCACCCGCAAGAGCGTCGGGACATCGTTCCGAGCTGAGAAGGGGGTCGGTTATCGGAGTTGATTCCGCAACGTCGGGCCAAAGCAGACATTGACCGGCTTACTGTCACCTATCGTGATTTTATGAGTGCGCGCCCTTAGAGCCCCCGCCAGCAGCCTGCTAGGATGGATCGATGCGAATCATCGATGTGCATTGCCATCCCGGGACCGAGCGTTGGCACCAAACCATGGCCCCCTATCTCGCGGCGCTGCGCAGCTATTGGGGACAGGATTGGCCGGTCAAAACCGAACAGGAGATGATCGCCGATTTCGAGCGCAACGGCGTCGAGCCGGTGATCGTCGCCCTCGATGTCGCGCATACCGCCAACACCCCGCCCACGGACAACGACTACGTCGCCGCCTTGCGCGACCGTCATGGCTGTATCGCCCAGGCATGGGGCACGGTCGATCCCCATCGCGGCCGGGCGGCGATCGAGCAGGCGGAATATGCGATCAAGACGCTCAAGCTCTTGGGCCTGCATTTTCATCCGATCGCCGGCGGCTACACCGTCAGCGATCACGCCTACTACCCGCTGTGGGAGGCGCTCGCGGACTGGGGCGTGCCGATCTGCGTCGACATCGGCATGACCGGCGTGGGCGGGCGCATGCCCGGCGGCCACGGTCTCAAACTGCGCCACGCCCATCCGCTCGCGGTTGATGAGATCGCCGCCGATTTTCCGCGGCTGACGATCGTGATGGCGCATCCCGGCTATCCATGGATCGACGAGGCGATCGCCGTATGCCTGCACAAGGGCAATGTGTTCTGGGAAATGTCGGGCTGGGGGGTCAAGCACATCCCCGAGCAGATCAAGCGCGACATTCGCGGTCGGCTCAAGGACAAGATCATGTTCGGCAGCGACTATCCGAGCCTCAGCTACGAGCGCCTGATCAAAGAGTGGCTGGACGTCGGCTATCCCGAGGACATTCTCGAGCGGTTCTTCCACGGCAACGCGGAGCGGATTTTGGGGCTTTAAAGCATGATGATTTTGGCTTGGCCGTGCCTCACCCGGTGGTCATGCTCCGCGAAGGCGGCGCATCCAGTAATCACGGTGAACGTTCGTGTTTACTGGATCGCCCGCTTGCGCGGGCGATGACGGTAAGAGATTGATCGATTCGACATCAATTCATCCTACTCTAGGCCGCACTGGATCAGGTTGTACTGGATCGCATATCGAAGGCCGCCGTCATTGCGGTCGCAGCATGCCCCAGCCGACGCGCAGAAGTGGCAGGCGGCCTTGAATGGAATAGTCGAAGGTGTGCGGCACTTCGGGAACGAGGTCCGGGAAAAAGAACTTTATTTCAGGCGGCGGCGCGCCGGCGGTGTCGGTTGCCGCCCAAACCACGATGCCCCCTTTCTGCTTTAGCTTCTCGGCGGTGACCCAGGGGGTGCGCTCGGGCGCATTAGCGAGATAAATGCTTGGGCGTCCCCGCGCATAAAGCGCGATCAGCGACGCAAGCCGCGGATCGCCGACGACGATTTCGAGCCGCTTGCCGGTTCGCCGTTCGAAGGTCTCCCCGAAGAAGCGGCCAATCGCTTTCGCCGGCTGCACCGTGGGGACGGGTGTGCCGCCGAAAAATGGCGCGGCGAGAAGACCAAAGGCGGCAAAGGCGGGAGGCGCGATCAGCAGCACGCTCCACGCAAGGCCCGTGAGCCACTGTCGATGCAGCTCGATCGCATTCCCCGCGAGCACGACAAAGGCGAGGCCCGACAGCACGACATTCGGGCTTATCCTGCCGACCGGGCTCCGCTCGCCAAGCGAGGCCCCCACCACCGTCGTCGCGAGCGGCAACGCGATGGCGAAGAACAAGACAAACCAGCGCTCGAATTCGCTCAATGGCTTGCGCTGGAACACCGGCGGTTTTTCGCCGACGTCGCCCCAGCCGGAGCTCAGCGCGAGCAGCACCAACGCTCCGGTGTGTGCGACCGCAAGCGCCGCCAGCTGGCGCAGCCACAAGATGAGCGACCACTCGCCGGGGCGGTTATAACGCAGCCGGGAGAGCCACGTCCAACCCATGCCCGACATGTCGAGCCAGATCAGGTGCGGGAAAAGGATCACCACCATGATGATGGCGGCGATCCACGGCTCGATCGTCATCAACATCGCCCGCCCGCGCGCGCTCGCCAGCGTGAAAACGATAATCGCGCCGAGCAGGATGAGGCCGGAATGAGTGGTCAGAATGAGCAGGGCAAGGTCGCCCGCGAGCAGAAACGAATAGCCACGTTTGCCTTCGCCGAGCGCGCGCCAGTAATGCAGGAGCGCGAGCGCGGTCAGCGGCATGGCCAAGACCGGCGGTCCGAACGTCGGCGTCGGCACCGATAAGGCGGAAATGCCAATCATCAAGAAAATGGCCAGCGCCGCATGGTGAATGCCGACGATCGACTGACCGAGGCGGAACACGGCCCAATAGGTGACGACGACGCAGGCTTGCGCGAGGAGGTAAACGCCAGGCATGCCGGCGATGACAAAGGCGATGTTGGCGATCCAATATGCGAGGGGTGGCCCCCAAAAGGAGCCAAGATTGAACTCGCCCCCGACCGCAATGGTCAGCGCGAGATCGCCCGGCGGAGCAGAATAGAAAAATACCGGGACGAGCCACCACAACACCGCCTGGGCGAGCGTCGCAGCCCACATCATGAAGCGCGGCCGCGAACGGAGCAATTCGACGAACAAGGAGACGTGCAGCATCGGCGGGCCGGGATCGATCCTAGGCAGGAGGCTCATGACCCCGGCGCCGCGAACGATATGCGGGCCGGGAACGAAGGCAGGGTGAACCGGCTGCAAAGCCGCTGCGCCAAATCGGATGGCGCTGCGGCCGGGCGGCCGGCCAGGCTCGGCATGGGTGGTATCAAACTGCGCGGGAACGCGGAAGCGGCGAAAGCGGCTGGGTTTCCGCTTCCGCCGGCGGAGCCGACCGCGTCTCGAACGGCAACTCGGCCCCCTCAACACCCCCGGGCGTCGCGAGCGGCAAGTCCCCATAAGCCAGCGCAACCGGGGCGAACGAACGCCGGTGGTGAAGGGTAGGCCCGAGCCGCGTCAGGGCGTCCGCATGCTCGGGCACGCTGTAGCCCATGTGGCGCTCGAAGCCGTAGCCCGGATGGGCCGCCCCCACCTGCGCCATCAGGCGGTCGCGGGCGACCTTGGCGACGATGGAGGCCGCCGCGATCGAGAGCACCAGCGCGTCGCCGCTGATCACCGCTTCGCAGTCGCAGCCGGCCTCGATCCGGTCGCAGCCATCGACAAAGACGAACTGCGCCGGCGTCGGCAAGGCCTTGACCGCCCTCGCGAGCGCCCATAGCGAAGCTTGCCGGATATTGTCGCGGTCGATGCGGGCGCGGGAGGCAACGGCAATGCCGACCTCGGCCACGGCGCAGATGCGCGCATAAAGGACCTCGCGCCGCTCCGGATTCAGCTTTTTCGAGTTGTCGAGCCCGCGCGGGATGCGCTTGGGATCAAGGATCACCGCGGCGGCGACGACCGGCCCAGCCAGCGGGCCGCGGCCTGCTTCATCGCACCCGGCCACCGGCCAGATGCCCCGTTTAATGGCGGCGCGCTCGCGTTTGAAGGTCGGCCGCACCGGCGCTTCCCCGAGCGGAAGGCGCGGCGCACTTCTGTCGGCGGGCTTGCGACTCATGGCGGCATCGTGGCCGGTCCGCCCGCCCGACGCAAGCAGGGCTCACCCGGCGATTGACAGGCTGCTTGAGCTAGGTAGCCCGGGTGGAGCGAAGCGCAGCCCGGGGCTGTTGTGTTGCGTACGAGAAACCCGGATTACGCTGCGCTCCATCCGGGCTACTTGCTGGAACGAAGTTGCGCCGGTATCGGACCATCTGCGAAGCTTATCCCGGATTTCGCTTCGCTCCATCCGGGCTACAAGCTGGCCGCCGTGCCTGTCGTGGTCAGCGTCCTGCCGCCTCGGCAGAATTAAACGTCGCCAGCGGGACCGTAGCTGAAGGGCTCGTGCGATCAACCGGCCCAAGGACTGGTTCTTGAAGAAATAACAGGCTAGCATTTTCACAATCTCAAGTCCCCACGGCGTACGGCGCCACTTGGGCCCCGCGTCGCCGCCAAGAGTAAGCGGGTCAAATCCCGCGAAAAAGAATTGATCTAGGGAGAAAACGCATGACGGTGTTTACGATTAACGGCAAACCGCTCAGCGTGGAGGCGGAAGCCGATACGCCGCTGCTTTGGGTGCTGCGCGAGCACCTGAAACTCACCGGCACCAAATTCGGGTGCGGCGCAGGTCTGTGCGGCGCATGCACGGTGCACATCGACGGCAAGGCCGTCCGGTCGTGTCAGACGCAATTCTCGCAGGTCCAGGGCAGGAAGGTGACGACCATCGAGGGCCTGTCGCCCGATTCGAGCCATCCGCTGCAAAAGGCATGGATCGCCGAGCAGGTGCCGCAATGTGGCTACTGCCAGTCCGGGCAGATCATGCAGGCGGCCGAACTGCTCGCCAAGAACAAGAACCCGAGCCGCGCGGATATCGTCGCCCACATGAACGGCAACATCTGCCGTTGCGGCACTTACCCGCGCATCGTCCGCGCCATCCAGCGCGCCGCACGGGAGGGCTAAGTCATGACCATCCACATTCAGAACGGCTCGCTCGACACCAGCATCAGCCGGCGCGGCTTCGTCGTCGGTACGGCGGGTCTCACCTTCGCGTTTACGCTCGGCGGCCTCGGCCACGGCATCGAGGCGCTCGGCGCGGCACAAGCCACCAAGATGAATGCCTGGGTGAGCATTGCCGCCGACAACACCATAACCATCCTTTGCCCCGGCGCCGAGATGGGGCAGGGCGTGCTGACGTCTCTGCCGCTGATCCTCGCCGAGGAGCTCGACGCCGACTGGTCGAAAGTGAAGACCGACTTTGCGCCGCCAATCCCAAAGATTTACGGCAATCCGCACCCACTGTTCAAAGGCGCGCAGATCACCGCCGCAAGCGTTTCGGTTCCGGGATATTACATGCCGCTGCGCATGGCCGGCGCCCAGGCGCGGCGCGTGCTCATCGACGCGGTGGCGGCGGAGTGGAAGGTCCCGGCGTCCGAGCTGACGACGGATTCCAGCACTGTCATCCACGCCAAGTCCGGCAAGCGCATCAGCTACGGCGATGTGGTCAAGTTCGCCAAGGTGCCGGATGAGCCGCCGAAGGTCACCGAGGCGGACCTCAAGAAACCGTCGCAGTTCAAGCTCATCGGTCGCAAGGATATTGGCCGCGTCGACGTCCCGTCAAAGGCCAACGGGACCGCGCAATACGGCATCGACGTGCACGTGCCGGGCTTGGTTCACGCATCAGTGCTGGAGGCGCCGATGGAAGGCGCCAAAGCCGAAGTCACCAACATGCCCGATGTGATGAAGATCAAGGGCGTGACTAAAGTCATCCCGCTGCCATTCGGCGTCGCCGTACTCGGAGACTCCGTCGAGGCGACACAGGCTGGCGTTTTCGCGCTCAAGGTGAACTGGGATACGTCCGGCGCGGCCGCGGCGAAGTTTGACTCGGAAAATGCAAAGGCCGAATACGCGGCGAAAGGCAAGGATCCAGAAGCGCCGACCCATGATGAATACAAGGTGGGCGATGCTCTAGCAGCCATTGCCAGTGCGGCCAAAGTGGTCGAAGCCGCCTATTGGTCCGAGCATTGCTACCACGCTCAGATGGAGCCGATGAATGCCGTCGCCAAGGTCTCCGAAGACGGCAAGTCGGCGGAAATTTGGGCCGGTACGCAGTTCGCTGCGCTTGCGGCGTTCATCATCTCGGGGATCTTAAAGACCACGCCCGACAAGATTCGCATTCACCAACAGATGTTGGGCGGCGGATTCGGCCGGCGTCTGTATCCGGATATACTGATACAGGCCACGATCCTTTCCAAGGTCGTTAAGAAGCCAGTGAAGCTCCTCTTGACGCGCGAGCAGGACGTTTCTGCCGCACGGCCGCGACCGATGACCCATCACGTGCTCAAGGCGGGTCTTGACGCCGAGAGCAACATCGTCGGCTGGCACCATCGGTTGGTCTCCGAAAACGTCGATGCCGTCGCGGCCCCGCCGCGCTTTAAGGCGACGGGCGGTAAGGACTATATCGGCGCACACGGCATGGATCAGGCGTTCTATGCCATTCCGAACGCGCTGGCGCATTACACCCGTGAAATCCGCGGCATGCGCGTGCATGCATGGCGCGCTATCGGCGCCGGCTACAACAAGTTTGCCGCGGAGTCCTTCCTCGACGAGGTGGCGCACGCAACCGGCAAGGATTCGCTCGATCTACGGCTGGCATTGACGAAGGATCATCCCCGCGCCAACGCGGTGATAGAAGCGGTAGCCGAGATGTCGGATTTCAGGCGCAAACGGCCCGGACACGGCATGGGCATCGCTTTCTCCGACTACCACGACACCCTCTCGGCGGGAGTTGCCGAGGTGTCAGTCGATCAGAACACCGGGAAGATCAAGGTCCACAACTTCTGGATCGCGGTCGATCCAGGTCTGGTCATTCAGCCTGACCATGTGCACGGCCAGCTCGAAAGCGCGGTCGTCTATGGCCTCAGCGCGGCACTCCTGGAAGAGCTGTCGGTCAAGGGCGGCGCCGTCCAGCAGTCCAACTTCAACGACTACCAAGTGCTGCGCATGAGCGATATGCCGGAAATCCACACCAAGATCGTAACCACCGACAATCCGCCCACCGGCATGGGCGAAATCGGCGTGGTCACAGTCGCACCAGCGATCGCCAACGCGATCTTTCAGCTTACCGGCACGCGGCTGCGCCACTTGCCAATGTCGGCGGAGCGCGTGAAGGCGGCGCTGAAAGCGTAAAAGGTCGGCTGCAAATTAAGACCCGCCGCGTTCCGTTTAGCGACGCGGCGGGTCTTCGTTTTGCCCGCAGTTGCACCATTTCGGCCTCGCTGCAAGCAGTGCCTCGCCGACCTCAAGCGCGCTTTGGTCGCTTCTGAGAGCGGACGGGGCGAGCGGTCGCTCGCGCCGACGTGTTCAGCGCCACGGCGGCGCGAATGAGCGCCTTCAACCCTTTTTCATCGATCTTGTCGCCCTCATGGAAATCGATGGCGCGCCTGGTGTTGCCTTCGAGGCTTGAGTTGAAGAGGCCTGAGGGGTCCCCCAACGCGGCGCCCTTGGCGAAGGTCAGCTTCACGACGGCCTTGTACGTCTCGCCGGTGCAGATGATTCCGGCGTGCGACCACACCGGAACCCCCAACATCTCGTTCGACGGCTTTCTCTATTTCACCTCCTCGACCACGTCGGGGCAGGCCTCCTTGATGAGCTTTCGGACCCGAGCGAGCGTCTCGCCCCGCCAGTCACTCAGCGCCGCGATTCGGGCATCTATCAGCCGAGAGGCGGAGGCTTCGCGTTTCCCTTCCGTCGCGCCGCTCTTGCTCTTGTTCATGGTGGTCGTCGCTTTCTGCATGGCTGGTGTTCGCTCACCGGTCATTTGAGTAGAGCCGTAGCCCGGATGAAACGAAGCGAAATCCGGGTTACGCTTGCTACCGGTAAGATTGAGAATCAACCTGCATCTTGCAATGCCAAAAGCGCACCAAATCCTGTGTTATTGAATTTGGAGACGACAGATGACGAGTGGGGATCCTCAAAATGATTCACCGCGAAAAAATAACAGCCACGTCCTGGAATTCTTAAACTACTTTGCGAGTTTTCCGCATTCGCCACGGTATGCAGTCTTAGTCAACGGCCCGTGGGGCGTTGGGAAGACTTATTTGATCAAGAAGTTTTTGGAGCAGCGTTTCCCAGAAAAGCAGGGCGCCGTTTATGTCAGTCTCTATGGACTCAATGATTCAGATCAGATCGACGCTGCGTTGCTTCAAGCACTCTATCCGTTCCTTGGGTTGAAAGGAGTCAAGATCGGCGGCCGGCTTGGCAAAGCAGCTTTGAAGTTTTTCAAGATCGATGCAGATATTGAGCTTAAAGAACTAATAAGCAAATTTGGTGCACAGTTTTATGTGTTTGATGATTTGGAACGTTGCGACATGCCAATCAATCAAGTGTTGGGCTACATAAACGAGTTCGTTGAGCACGACGGATGCAAAGTGGTAATTGTCGCGAATGAAGCCGAGATTGCTAATAAAGCAGAATACCTAAGGCGTCGGGAATAATTGATTGGAAAGACGTTTGAGGTTCAATCTGCATTCGAAGATGCACTAGCGCAGTTCATTGACCAAATCGATGATAAAGAGACGAGGCTCTTTTTTATCACGCCCATTCAACAGTGAAGTGCAACGGGCAGATTTCTGGCGCTGAAGAAAATCTCGCGAGGGGTTTGGTAGCCGAGTATCTTTCTGGGGCGAGAGTTGAGTTTGTCCTCGACCCTTTGGACATCGGCATCGGACAAAATAGAGAAGTCGGAACCTTTTGGGAAGTACTGCCTGAAGAGGCCGTTAGTGTGTTCGTTGAGGCCGCGTTCCCACGAGTGATAGGGCTTGGCAAAATAGGATAGTGCCCCCAGCGAGGTTGCGATTTGGGCGTGAGAGGCGAACTCTTTTCCATTGTCGTAAGTGATTGTTTCGATTTGGTCAGCGAGCGGCAAAAGCACGCGTGCGCAGGCCTGCACGACAAAGTCCGCGTTCTTGTCCGGCAGTTTGGCGAGCTTGGTGTATTTGGAGGTTCGCTCGACGTGCGACATGACAACGCCTTTGTGATTGGCGCCGATAATCGTGTCGGCCTCCCAGTCTCCGATGCGGATTTTTGCGGCGACAATAGGAGGCCGCTGATCGATATCGACGCGGTTCGGAATCAGCCCGCGCCCCGAATTCTTGCCCTTGCGCCTGTTGTATTTTTTGCCGCTGTGACGCAAGTGAAGATACAGCGTGCCCCCGTCTTTCTTGTCTTTCCAGACATGCTGATAGATGCGCTCGTGACTGATAAAGGCGACGCCATCCTTCGCCAGACGCCCGCTGATCTGATCGGGACTCCACTGCTGTTGCGTCAGTTTTTCTTCGATCAGCTCCACCAAATCTGGCGTTATTTTGCGCGGCTTGTCCGAGGCCTCTTGGCGTCTCTGCGAGGCCTTCTCGTGCGCTTGCTTGAAGCGATAGCCGCGCGCGCCGGTGTTGCGAACAAGCTCGCGGCTGATCGTCGACGGATCGACGCCAATTTGCCGCGCGATGTGGGCTTGCGAGTGGCCGCTTTGCAAGAGCGCGTAAATCTGGCAGCGTTGTTCGCAGGTCAGATGGAGATAGCCTTCGGGCATTTTTCCTCCGTGAGATGTGCTGTCCCACGCAAGGATAGTCTTCCATCTGACCGCCAGAAAAACCGGCATACACAACATGGCAAAGTCTGGCGGGAGAAAACGTCGGCCTCAAGGGTGCTCGCTGCGCTCGCATCGTCTCCGGCGACTAAAGCCCTTGACCCCGACCCTTTCCCCCGCCACTCACTCCGCCATGCCGTCTATGCTGCCCTGTTGCACTTCGGATTTGAAACGGCGTCACGAGGATGGCCGAGATTACTTCATTATATCATCAGTCCGAGCTGAACAATCTTCGGATTTTGCAACAGACGATGTGGGACTTTGAACGTGTCTTCCGTGTGTTGGCAGAAAAGCATCGCAAGTGCGATCACGGCCTGATCGTTCTGCTTCGCCTATTTTTTGTTTTTTCATTTGAACTGAAAGCAGGACGAATTGTTGCCGAAGACTTGCGATTACGGGCAAATAAAATCGTAGCCGGGATGATGGCCCAGAGAGACAAGGGGCCATTGACGCCTTTGTTGCAAGCGAGCAGCCGCTATCCCGAGATACGGTTGGAGGACACAATCCTATCAGACGACTTGCTAAATGATATTCTTGCTAGGGGTGTGGTCGAAGAAACGGCAATACAGTCATCACTCGATCAGAGTGGCTATTTTGGCGAGAAGGAAAATGAACCTGCGTGGCGCATTCTTTGGCACGCATTTGAAAGGGCAGATGACGACGTTGCGGTTGCCTTCAACGAAGTTGAAAGGCAGTTCGCGGCGCGAGAATTTAAAATTTCGGGGGAAATGCTTCATGTTTTTGGGTTGCGGCTGTGGGCGGCGAGGATCGGTGCATTGAATAAGTCTGCGTCAGATGTAGTCGCGGAGTGCAGGAGTTATATTGATGATCTGTACGCGCAGGGCGCGCTCGAACCATCACCAAGAGACGATCTATCCGAAATTCGTTTTGGCGGGTATGGCGGGCTTGGGATGCACGAACATAAGTCGGCAGAGTTTCGCGAACTCTTTCAATACTTGCGGCACCGTCAGCAAATTGCAGATGAGGACAGATATCCAGCACAAGGCGCAGTATTGGTGGTGGAAATGGTAAATGATGCAGATCTATTCTTTCGTCGGGTGTGCGCCACCAATAGCCCCGATAATATTTACGCTCGCGTGCCAATTCTCAGCGCAATTGATCCCAACCAATTTGTGTCCTCGCTCTTAAATCTACATCCGGCAAATCAGCGCACAGTTTTTTTGGCACTAAAATCACGGTATGAGCACGGACAACTGGCGGGCGATTTGAAAGATGAAGTTGCATGGCTAAAAAGGGTGTGCGAGAACCTGATGGAAGCTGCGAAAACCATGGCTCCATTCCCCAAAGAGCGTCTACTATCCATTGTTAGATATACTCTTGAGCCGATCTTGCCTAAAGACAACAAAGCTCCCAGCAACTCGGCATGATAGTTGTCCGGTAGCGCGCAGCGTCGTTTGCTTAGCCAGCCCTGATGGAGCCCCGGGTGGCTCCTTCGGTGCGCCTCGACAGCGCGCAACACTCCTTAAAGCAAGCTCAGCTGCTCGGTCTGCGGGCGCGGCGAGACAAAATGCTCGGTGGTGAGCGTAGTCCTGCTCTCATTGAGACCGAGGCGAGCGCAGGCGGTCTCGAACCTGCGGCCGAGCATCCAGGCATAGGGGCCGCTGCCGGTCATGCGCCTGCCGAAAGTCGAATCGTAGTCCTTGCCGCCGCGCATCTGCCGGATGAGCGCGAACACGTGCTTCTCGCGATCGGGGTAATTGGCGGCGAGCCATTCACGGAACAGGTCGCGCAGCTCGAGCGGCAGGCGCAACAATACATAGCCCGCGCCTTCGACGCCTGCCGCAGCGGCGGTATCGAGAATGCGTTCGATCTCGGCGTCGTTGATCGCCGGAATCACCGGGGCGACCATCACCGAGGTCGGCACGCCCGCCGCAGCGAGTTCGCGCAGCGCGGCGAGCCTGCGCGGCGGCGTCGGAGCGCGCGGCTCCATCGTCCGGGCGAGTGCCGGATCGAGCGTCGTGACGGAAATGGCTACGCGCACCAGCCGGCGCTGCGCCATGCGCGACAGAATGTCGAGGTCGCGCAGGATCAGGTCCGATTTGGTGACGATGCCGACCGGGTGGCCGGCTTTGTCCAGCACCTGAAGAATGCGCCGCATCAATTCATAGCGCCGCTCGATCGGCTGATAGGGATCGGTGTTGGTCCCGATGGCGATGGTGCGCGGAACGTAGTTGGGGGCCGACAGCTCGCGTTCGAGCAGTTCCGGCGCATCCGGCTTCATGAACAGCTTCGATTCGAAGTCGAGGCCGGGCGACAGGCCGAGATAGGCATGGGTCGGCCGCGCGAAACAGTAAACGCAGCCGTGTTCGCAGCCGCGATAAGGATTGATCGAGCGGTCGAAGGAAATGTCCGGAGAATCGTTGCGGGTGATGACCTTGCGCGCCGTGTCGACCGCCACCGTGGTGGCAAACGGCGGCAGGTCTTCGAGGCTTTGCCAGCCGTCGTCCAAGGCGATGCGGGCGATCGGCTCGTAGCGGCCGCTCGCATTCGACTGCGCGCCGCGCCCGCGCCGCCGCTTTGCCTCGACCGCAACGCCGCGCAAGCCCTCCGCCGGCCCCGCTTGCGGCGGTTCCGGCGGAGGGAGGCGGACGGCGGCGGAGGACGACCTGGCCATGGCCTTCGCCTAGCACAGTATCGAACATAACGTGAACAAATATGCGTGAGTCTTAGGCAAAGTGCCGCGAATGCAAGCTCGCCTCAGCCCGAAGGTGACATTTATATTGCCGGCGCATCTACCACCGCGAGGGGCCATGCTCAGCGTCATCATCGCCACCCGAAACTGCGAACGCGCGCTGGTTCACACGCTTTCTATGCTGGTCGGCGCGTCCGTCGCCGGCGTCGTGCGCGACGTGGTTGTCGCCGATGCCGGATCGAGCGATGAAACCGGGGAAATAGCCGATATTGCCGGCTGCGCCCTGCTTGTCTCCGGCGCGCCGCTCGCAGCGCGGCTGCAGGAGGCGGCCGGCGCGGCGCGTGGCGGCTGGCTGTTCTTTCTGCGGCCGGGAACCATGCTCGAGGCGAGCTGGATCGAAGAGGCGGCGCGCTTTGTTACCGACGCCGAGCGGCGCGGCAGCACGGAGTTGGCCGCCGTGTTCCGCGCTCAGCCGCTGCCTGGCCGGTCCGTCGCAGCCCAGGCGCTGGCGCTGCTCAAGGAGGCGGTGCGGCTAACGCCGGGTCCCGAACAGGGCCTCATCATCAGCCGCCAGCTCTACGAGTCCGTGGGCCGTCACCGGCTCCAGGCCAGCGATCCGGAGGCCGACCTGCTGCGGCGGATCGGCCGCGGCCGTCTCGTCCGGCTGCGCAGCGCGATCACGCCGTTCGACGCCGACTGACCTTAGGGCGAGTTCGCGCAAATTACTTGACTTAGGCAAATTATTATTTGACTTTGTCACATAATTGACCAGGCATTATCCGCGATGGCTGTGTTGCAATTTGCCGACCGCGTCGGCGCCGTGCGCCGGTTCAATCGCTTCTACACCCGCCAGATCGGCCTGTTGCGGGACGGCATGGTCGACACCCGCTTCTCCCTGACCGAGGCGCGCGTGCTCTACGAACTAGGGCAGGCGCCGGAGACGACGGCGACGGCGATCGCCGCGACGCTCGGCCTCGACCACGGCTATCTGAGCCGCATCCTCGGGGAATTCGCCGAGACGGGCCTGATCACGCGCAAGCCATCGCCTGAGGACGGCAGGCAAACGCTGCTCATGCTCAGCGCCAAAGGCCGCGCCACGTTCCGGAAACTCGACCGCGGCTCGCACAACCTGGTCGGCGCGCTGTTGGAAAAGATGGAGGAGCCCCGCCAGCAGCAAATGATCGAGGCGATGCAAACGATCGAGCGCTGCTTGGCGCCTGACGCCGCGCCGCCCACCATCGTGCTGCGCCCGCACCGGGCCGGCGACATGGGTTGGGTGCTTTCAAGCCACGCGGCCTGTTACGGGAAGGAGTACGGCTGGAGCGGAACGTTCGAGGTGCTGGCCGCCGAAATCGTGACCCAATTTCTACGCGAGTTCGACCCGGCGCGCGAGCGCTGCTGGATCGCCGAGATGAACGGCGTACGAGTCGGCTCCGTGTTTATGGTCAAGGGCGGCGACGAGGTTGCGAAGCTGCGCCTGCTGCTGGTCGAGCCGCAGGCGCGCGGCTTGGGCCTTGGCCGGCGGCTGGTGGACGAATGCGTCCGCTTCGCGCGCGAGGCCCGATACCGCCGCATCACGCTGTGGACCCAGAGCATCCTCACCAGCGCCCGGACGATTTACGAGCGGGCGGGATTCCGCTTAGTGCGCGAGGAACCTCACTGCAGCTTCGGCCACGATCTCATCGGCGAGACGTGGGAGCTCGACCTCTGAGCGATTAGAAGCGGGATGAATTGATGTGGAATCGACAAATCTCTTACCGTCGTCGCCCGCGCAAGCGGGCGATCCAGTAAACACGAACGTTCACCGTGATTACTGGATGCTCCGCCTTCGCGGAGCATGACCGCTGCGGGTGGGGGTGGAAGACCAAGCCGGAATCATCACGCGTTAGACCGTCGCCCCTCTCGCCTTCGGCCGGCGCAGATGTTCGTCGAGACGCGGCATCAGCTCGACGAAATTGCACGGCTGGTGGCGATAATCGAGCTGATAAACGAGGATGTGGTCCCAGGCGTCCTTGCACGCGCCCGGCGATCCGGGCAGGCAGAAGATATAGGTTGAGCGGGCAACCCCCGCGGTCGCCCGCGTCTGGATCGCCGAAGTCCCGATCTTCTCAAAGCTCACCAAGAGAAAGAGGATCGCAAACCCATCCATCTTTTTCTCGAACAGCGGTTCGACGGCTTCCGGCGTGACGTCGCGGCCGGTGAAGCCAGTGCCCCCGGTGGTGATTATCACATCGATCTCGGCGTCGGCGAGCCAGGCCTCGACGCGGCTGCGGATCGCCGCGACGTCGTCGGGCACGATCGCGCGGTCGGCGACCGCGTGCCCGGCTGAGACGATGCGCTCGGCAAGGGTCTCGCCGGATCTATCGTCTTCATACGTGCGCGTGTCTGACACGGTAAGCACCGCAATTCTCAGCGGCACGAATTGTTTGCTCTCGTCCAATTCTGACATGTCCATCGGTCCTAGAAGGGCGACGCGAGGTCGAAAAGAATTACAGGTTAGCGGTGCGGAAGGTATTGCAGGCGGCGATCGCTCCCTCCTTAAATCCGATCTGGAACCAGCGCTGGCGCTGCGCGGAGGTACCGTGGGTAAAGGAGTCGGGCACGACATAGCCGCGCGCCTGCTTCTGCAGCTTGTCGTCGCCGATGGCGGATGCGGTTTGCAGCGCAGCTTGGACATCGCCCGGCTCGATCACCTTCCAGCGTTCGTCGGCGCCATGCGCCCAGACGCCGGCGAAGCAGTCGGCCTGCAACTCGATCTGGACCTGCAGGTGATTGGCCTCCGCCTTGGGAAGGGTCCGTTGAATCTCTTGCGCCTTGGGAAGAATGCCGAGCAGGTTCTGTACGTGGTGGCCGACCTCATGGGCGATCACATAGGCCTGCGCAAATTGGCATGACTTGGAGCCGATCTGGCAGCCGCGGAAGCGCTGCTCGATCTCGCGGAAGAACGACGTATCGAGATAGACCTTGCGGTCGGCCGGACAATAGAACGGCCCCATCGCCTTCTGCGCGACCCCGCCGCAAGCCTGGTCGGTCACGTCGCGATAGAGCACGAGAACCGGTCCGCGATACTGCCGACCCGCCTTGGCAAAAATCTCTTTCCATTGAAAGTCGGCGCTGCCGAGGATTTTGGAGACGAACTGACCCATCTGGTCGTCAGGTTGGCCGGCGCGACGGGTCTGATCAGACGGTTGACGATATTCCGTTTGCGAGCCGCCGCCCGATAGGACTTCCGCGCCGCCAATGAGCAGCCGCGGATCGATGCCGAGCGCCCAGCCGATCAGCCCGAGCACGACGATTGTCCCGATTCCCAGACCGCCGCCGCCGATCCGGCGGAATCCGCCTCGGGCGCCGTCCTCGCCGCGGCGGTCCTCGACATTGTCGCTGCCCGGCAGATTTTCCCAACGCATCGCGTTTGCTCCGTCGCTTCGCTTCAGCGCGCATGATTGCGCCGCAAAAAAACCCGGCTTCGCCCCCCAGCCAACTCTGCGCCCGGCGACAAGACGCGCAGGAGAATATGGTCGCAAAAAGAATAAGCCGCCAGTGCCGCACGATTAAGCGCATTTTTACTTTGCCCCGGCATATTACGCGACGTCGGATGTAGGTATTGCGTCGCCGATCGCGTCGCCTGAGTTCGAGTTGAGTTATGGGTGCAACGCGTCGCGGGGCGTCCTGTGGGACGCCCCGCTTAACTTCGAGCCCGGCCGCATGCTTGCGCATCGTAACCGGCGACTGCATCGCCGAGTTGGCGAAGCTTCCAGCCGTCCTCGGTCGATCTCGTCTTCGCCGATCCGCCCTATAACCTGCAGCTCCGCGGCGATCTCAAGCGGCCGGATGATTCCCACGTCGACGCCGTCGATGCTGCCTGGGACAAGTTCGAGAGCTTTGCCGCCTATGATGATTTCACGCGCGCCTGGCTGATGGCCTGCCGCCGCGTCATGAAGCCCACGGCGACGCTGTGGGTGATCGGTTCTTATCACAATATCTTCCGCGTCGGCGCAGCACTCCAGGATATTGGTTTCTGGATTCTTAACGACGTTGTCTGGCGCAAGGCGAACCCGATGCCGAATTTCCGCGGGCGACGCTTCACCAATGCGCATGAGACTTTGATCTGGGCGGCGCGCGATCAGAGTGCGAAAGGCTATACGTTCAATTACGAAGCGCTAAAAGCAGGCAACGACGACGTTCAGATGCGTTCGGATTGGACGATCGCGCTGTGCACCGGCGAAGAACGCCTCAAGACAGCGGATGGAAATAAACTTCACCCTACGCAAAAACCCGAGGCGCTGTTGTCGCGCATCATCCTGGCGTCGTCACGGCCCGACGACCTCGTGCTCGACCCGTTCTGCGGCACCGGCACGACCGGTGCGGCGGCGAAGCGTCTAGGCCGGCAATTCATCGGCGTCGAGCGCGTGCGGGACTACGCACGCGCCGCCGAAGCGCGCATCGCCGCGGTAGAGCCGCTCCCGCAATCGACGCTGTCGTCCTTCCTTACCGCGCGGCAAGCCCCACGCGTGCCGTTCGCGGCGCTCGTTGAACGCGGACTGGTCACGCCCGGCGCCAAGCTCGTCGACGCCAAGCGCAAGGTGAAGGCGCTGGTGCGGCCCGACGGCGCGATCGCGCTTGGCGAAGCGGTCGGATCGATCCATCGCATCGGCGCGCTCGCCCAGGGGCTCGAGGCGTGCAACGGCTGGACCTTCTGGCACGTGGAGACGCCGAATGGCCTCACCTCGATCGACGCGCTGCGCGCTGAGGTGCGGGCCGAACTCGCTTGAGGATGGTGCGTCCCAAGCCGCGCCGAGCCGAGTCGCCTTTCAGAACGGTGTCCGCATGCGCGATCACCTTACGCATTAGATTGGGCAGCGCTTCGCGATCGAGGTCGGCGCACGCGACCCAGCGCATGCCCGCGGGTGCCTCGGCGATCGCCGGCACGCGCATAACAAAGACGATGAGGTCGAGCGGGAAATGCGTGAACACATGACGCACGACGCCGGGAGCGCGTCGCCAAGCGGTCTCCATCTCCTTTTTGGGGAGAGGGTCGGGGCAAGGCGTGGCCCCCGTGAAACGGGGGAGGACGGGCGCGTGGGCGAGCGCAGTCTGCTCGTCGAACGAATGCGTCCACTCCGTCGTCGGCACTTCCGTCATGCCGCCGAGAAGGCCATTCGCCGGCCGGGTCCGCACCAGAAGGCAACCATCATCGCGCAGAACGACAAAGGCCGCGCCGCGCCGTAATCGTCCTTGCCGCTTCGCTTCCTTGACCGGGAACGTTTCGGGATCGCCGCGCCGATAGGCCGCGCAATCCGTAAGTAATGGGCAGCGCGGACAGCCGGGGCTTTTCGGCGTGCACAGGGTCGCGCCGAGATCCATCAAAGCTTGCGCGAAATCCCCAGCCCGGGCCTTGGGCGCGAGCCGTTCCGCCGCGCGCCGAATGGCCGGCTTCCCGCGCGGCAGCGCCTCCTCGATCGCGAACAAGCGCGCGACCACGCGCTCGACATTGCCGTCGATCGGAACGACGGATTCGTCATAAGCGATCGCCGCGATCGCCGCCGCCGTGTAATCGCCTATTCCCGGCAGCGCGCGCAGCGCCGCAAGTTTCTGCGGGAAATGTCCGTCGTGCCGTTCCACGACGGCGCGGGCGCAGGCATGCAGGTTGCGGGCGCGTGCGTAATAGCCAAGCCCTGCCCACAGCCGCAGCGCCTCGTCGACATCGGCGGCGGCCAATGCATGGACCGTGGGGAACCGGGCGAGGAAGCGCTGATAATAGGGGATGGTTGCGGCGACCGTCGTCTGCTGCAGCATGATCTCGGAGACCCAGACGCGGTAAGGGTCGCTGCGCTCGCCCGGCCGAGCGCGCCACGGCAGGTCGCGCCGGTTCCGGTCATACCAGGCGAGCAACCGCCGGCCGAGGTTCTGCACAGCCGGCAACGGCGCAAGGCCAGCGGGACGAATCGGCTTTGTCGCACGGCCCTGCGCTGTTAGGGTCATGCGCCGTGATGACAGAGCCCCGCGCGATGAACAAGCCTCACCGCAGCAAAGCCCGCCCGCTCGCGAATTTCGTAGGCCAATGCCTCGCCGGCACGTTCGCGCAGCGCGGCTTTGCCGCAACCGAGATCGTGACGCACTGGGCCGATATCGCTGGCCCCGACATCGCCGACCATTGCGAGCCGATCAAGATCGAATGGCCGCGCCGACGCGATGCCGCCGACGACGATCCCGCCACGCTCGTGCTGCGGGTGGAAGGTCCACGCGCCATCGAGATTCAGCATCAGACCGCGGTCATCATCGCGCGCGTCAACCGTTTCTTCGGTTGGCCCGCCATCGGCCGAGTAGCCCTCCGCCAGGCGCCGCTGATGCGGCGCAGGAGGCGGGCCGCGCCGCCTGCGCTCGACCCCGACGCGGTCCGCGAGGAAACGCAGCGCCTATCGAACATCGCCGATGAGGATTTGCGCGGCGCGCTCGGCCGCCTCGGCGCCGCGGTGAAACGCCGCTGAGTCGCTAAAGCTTTTTACCCCCCAACTCCCCGCAGCGTGTCAGGCGGTTGGCGGACGTTGATTTGCGCTTTGCAAGCGCGTATACTTTATATTGTAAAGTGAAGCGGGGGTTTGTTTATGACGGACCTAGAGAAGGCGCTGGCCGACATCGACGCCATCAAGAACCAGCTCGCGCGCGGCGCCGAATTCCGCGGCTATGGGCCGGCGACCGTAGCGCTCACAGGTCTCCTTGCCTTCGCTGCCGCCATTCTCCAAGCCGCCTGGCTGGACAATCCGGCCGAGCAGACGGGCGCCTTCATCGCGATTTGGTTCGCCGCCGCGGGGATCGGCGCTTTGCTGATCGCTGCGGAAGCCGTCACGCGGTCACGTCGCCTGCATTCGGCGCTCGCCGACGAAATGATCTACGCGGCGCTCGCGCAATTTTTGCCTGCTTGCGTCGCCGGTGGGCTGCTCGCCGTCGTATTGACGCGGTTTGCGCCGGAAACCGTCTGGATGTTGCCCGGGCTGTGGCAGATTCTATTCAGCCTCGGCATTTTCGCGTCGTGCCATCTTCTGCCAAAGGCGTTGTTCGCGGCCGGTGTCTGGTATCTCGTCTGCGGCCTTGTCGGCATCGCCATCGCGGCGACCGGCCACTGGGTTCTGTCGCCCTGGGTCATGGGCGTGCCGTTCGGCGTCGGCCAGCTAATCTTCGCAGCCATCCTGTATCGCACGCTCGGAGCATCCGATGCGCAAGTCTAATCCCGCGAAATCGCAGCTAGGGCGCTTCGCTTACAAGGGGCTTGACCGAACCATGCACGAGAAGGCGCGGCTCGGCGTGCTCACTTCGCTCGTCGCGCATCCCAAGGGCCTCGTTTTCGGCGACCTGAAACGGCTGTGCGGGCTAACCGACGGAAACCTAAGTCGCCATCTGCAGGTGCTGAGCGATGCCGGCCTTGTCGAGATATTGAAGGGGTACGACCAGAACCGGCCGCAGACGGTGTGCCGGATCACCCCGGAGGGTCGCCGCCGCTTCCTAGATTATCTCGCCGTGCTCGAACGCGTAGTGCGGGACGCTGCCAAGGCGACCAAGGACGTTCCTTCCGCACTTGCAGGCGATTCCTCGCCCGCCTGAGTTCAAGCTACGTCTCGCTGCGCACTGGCCATCAGACGCGCCGCTCCCACTCCAAATCAACCGTAACCACCCTTCAACGAGTCCTCTTGTTTGGAGACTTTACGATGCAAAGTACTCGTGACTGCAGAGACAATATCGACGCCGGTGACGCGCTCCACGTCGCTATTATCATGGACGGGAATGGCCGTTGGGCGACCGCGCGCAGCCTGCCGCGCACGGCCGGCCACAAGGCGGGGATCGACGCCGTACGGCGGATCGTCGAGGCCGCGCCGGGGCTCGGCGTTAAAACGCTGAGCCTGTTCGCGTTCTCGTCCGATAACTGGCGACGGCCGCGCGCCGAGGTTACCGCGCTATTGCGGCTGATGCGGCGCTATCTGCTCAGCGAGACCGCCCGCCTTGCCGAAAACGACGTGCGCCTTGCGGTAATCGGGCGACGCGACCGCTTGCCGGCAGGCCTAGCGGCCGCAATCACGACCGCAGAACAAGCGACCGCCCAGGGCAGGCGCCTGCATCTACGCATCGCCGTCGACTATTCCGCACGCAATGCGATCCTCGCCGCCATCAGAGCATGCCCGCCCGGATCAACGCCTACGCGCGAGAGCTTTGCCCGCCTTCTCGCCGGCCCGTCGGGCACGACGGCTCCGGATGTGGATCTCCTGATCCGCTCGGGTGGCGAGAAGCGGCTATCGGATTTCCTCCTGTGGGAATCGGCCTATGCCGAACTGCATTTCACCGACCGCATGTGGCCGGATTTTCGAGCCGAGGACTTCGCCGCCGCCGTCGCCGATTTCCGCCAGCGCGAGCGGCGCTACGGCGCCATCGGACGAGCGTCCGCGCCCACATCCATCGCACCGCTTCCCGAAACCGCTGCCTGAACGCGCAGCGCGCGAACATGTAAGAATAAGAATGAGAGAAGGAGAACCTCATGTTGAGCCGAACTGTGGGCGCGCAGCCCCAATCGGCGAGCCGTCGACAGCTCGCGCCGGTGGTCGTTACGTCCCGCCAGCTTTCTCGAACACGAGGCTGTAGCCGAAAATGTTCCCCGCGTAAGAGCGCTCGGCGAAGCCTGCCGCCGCCGCCTGTTTCCGCACCTTCGCCCGGGTCGTGAAATGGGGATCGAAAATACTCTCCGCCACCAACAGCCGACCGCCCGGCTTGAGCGCCGAGAAGATGAACGGGAAGACGCTTTCCTCAGGTAATCGCATTTTCTGCGGCGAACCGGTTCCCACTTCGCCGGAAAATGCTCTGGCCCCTTCGGGAACTTCGCCAAGCGCCATCACCATAACGGCGGCGTCGAGGGAGCCGCCCTCGACAGATGCGTTGCGCACGTCCAACTCAATCAGGCGAATATTGGCGATGCCTTCCTTCGCAGCCTTTTCGGCGACCCGCGCCAGCATCGCCGCCTGAATATCGAGCGCGCGAACTTCGCCGTCCGGGCCGACCGCGTGCGCGAGCGGAATCGTCACCCGACCGGGGCCGCAACCGATATCCATGACCCGCGCGCCGGCCGACAATGCAAGCTGTCGCACGACATGGTCGGAGTTCGTCGCGCGCGCGAGCGGATTTTCCATCTCGACGAGCCAGGCGAACTCAGCCGGGCAAGGCAGCAGCGCCCGTTTGGAACGCAGCCGCCAGCCGACCCAGGCCGCCGCCAGCGCAATGATCACGAGAGCAAGGATTGTCAACGAGCTCCCCAAGGGGGCACGACTATCCCGCTAGTTTGAGAACTTGCACGTCCACGCAGATCAAACGCGCCCTCCGCGAATAAAGCAGGAGTAACGGGTGATCCAATTGCGTGGATTGCCGCCACTTCCGGTTTACGGATCGAGCTCGGTGTCCCAGTAGAGATAGTCGAGCCAGCTTTCGTGCAGATAGTTGGGCGGGAACATGCGTCCGTTCCGATGCAGATGATGCACCGAAGGCTGGAACGGGGTGTGGCTCGGCCGCATGCCCAACTCTGCGGGCGTCTTGCTGCCTTTGCGCAGGTTGCAGTTGGCGCAGGCGGTGACGACGTTCGACCAGGTCGTGTGCCCCCCGCGCGAGCGCGGCAACAGGTGGTCGAAGGTCAGGTCTTCGTTCGAGCCGCAGTACTGGCAGGCGAAGCGATCGCGCAGGAAGACGTTGAACCGGGTGAAGGCGGGGTTGGTCGAAGGCTTCACAAAGGTCTTCAAGGAAACGACGCTCGGCAGCCGGATCTCCAGGCTTGGGCTGTGCACCGCCTTATCGTAATGGGCGATGATGTTCACCCGATCGAGAAACACCGCCTTGATCGAATCCTGCCAGCACCACAGCGATAGTGGGTAGTAGCTCAGCGGACGGAAATCCGCGTTGAGCACAAGGGCCGGCCAACCATTCGGCGATACATGAGCGTTCAAACCGCAGTCACCCTTTTACCGGAGCCGTCCGACAACGCACTGCACCAAATCGCTTCCGCCCGCAGTTTATACGGGGGCGTGACAGGATTGTGAAGCGGGCGCTTTCAGACGATGAGTGCGAGAAATTTCGGCCGGCGGCGCCCGCAATCCGGCCTTGCGACGCGACTCAACGCGGCCCCAACAAAAAACCCTCCCGAAGCGGACGCTGCGGGAGGGCAAAGTCAGAGATCGAGGTGAAGATTAGCGCGGTGCGATTCGAACGTTGCAGTCTCAAGCCTGCGGCTGAGCCGCATCCCCGGACTGGCCGTTGCGGGTGCGCCGCTCGGCCATGAACATGTCGAACTCGGCCTTGTCCTTGGCCTGACGCAGGCGATGCAGGAATTCCCTGAACTCGCGCTGCTCGTCTTCGAGCCGGCGCAGCGTCTCGGCGCGATACTCGTCGAAGGCGCGGTTGCCGCTTGAAGGCGGACCCCACCAGTCGCCGCCGCCGGAACGCTCCATCCGCTCGCGCACGCGTTCCATCTTGCCCTGCATACGCTCCATCTTATCCTGCCAGCGCGTTACGCTGCGATGATTCCAGCAAGTCATACGTCCGCTCCCTATGGTGAAGGCAAGAAGCGCGAGCCCCACCGGCCACCAGATAAAGAAGCCGATGATGGTGAGCGCAATCCACGCGCCAATTCCGAGATCATCCAGTTTGGCAACGATGGGCATGGGGGCCTCGCGGTTGTAAGTCGACGGCGGGAAGGCGCGCCAAGCGGCCTCGCGGGGGTAGGTCGAGTTTCCAATCAGGGACACGGCCGGCCTCTCGTAAATGTAAATTACATTTACATAGATAACCTCGGCCAAAATTCCTGTCAAGCGGAAGGCGACGGCGCAAGGATCAAAAGACGATCACAGCCCCGCGATTTTCACCGCTCTGCCTATACGCATGCTCCAAACGGATCGGGTCAGGACGGCTTACGATCCTGGGGTTGCGGCGCGGCAGTGTCCGGGTGTCCGAGGCCCTGCAAATAAACAAGCACGCCGGCCTCCAGAAGTTCCTCCGGCGTCATCGGCAGCGGGCGCCGCGCGGCGTCGCCGCGGCCGAACAGCGACGCGATTCCGTGCGACAGCGCCCAGATATGCAACGCCATCATCAGCGACGGCGGACGCGTCTGCGCCGGCATGGTGGCGATCAAGGCTTCCGCCGCGCTGCGCAGAATGCCGAAAGCGCGCTCGCCGCAGACCTGTAATTCGGGGCTCGCATCGGGCGATACGCCTCCCTCGAACATGGCAGAATAGTAGGCCGGCTCCTTGCGGGCGAAAGCGAGATAGGCCTTGCCGAGCCGGTCGAGCGCGGTCATCGGATCGGGCCGGCCATTATCCCAGGCAAGCGCCAGCGTCTGCTCGAACTCCTCGAAGCCGCGCCGCGCGACATTGGCGAGCAACTCCTCGCGGTCGCGGAAATGCCGGTAGGGCGCAGCCGGGCTCACGCCGGCCCAGCGCGCCGCCTCAGCGAAGGTGAAGCCCGCGGGCCCCTTCTGTGCGATCAGTTCCAGCGCCGCCCGGATCAGCGCTTCCTTCAGATTGCCGTGGTGATAGCCACGCGGGCCGCCGGGACCCGGCTTGGACCAGCTCATGTGAAATGTGTTTACATGAGGGCGGCCGCCGCGTCGATAGCGCCGGTGTCACGACCCTTACGGCACGGGCTGCAGCGTCGTGCGTTCCTGGTCCGCGCGCATGGCGATCCGTAGCGGCTTGGGAATCGGCCGGGCGCGCCCGCGCGAGACGAATGCGACCTGCACGTGGCCGTCCACCAGAACCTCGTCGCCGCGCATCACCGTCTGCCGCAGCGTGATCGAAGCGCCCTTCACTTCCTCCGGCTCGGTCACCACGACGAGGATGTCATCCATGTGAGCCGGCTTGCGGAAGGCGAGCGTCATCGCACGCACGACAAAACCGAAGCCCGGCGCCTCGCGCTCCGCCGCCTCCACCAAGCCGCGCTGCTCGGCGCCGAGCAGACGCAGATAATTGGTGCGCCCGCGTTCCATGAAGCGGATGTAGCTCGCGTGATAGACGATGCCGGCGCAGTCGGTGTCCTCGTAATAGATGCGAACCGGCAGGTGATGCCGGCCGTCGCGGATTTCGCCGTCGAGTCGTGAATCAAGCATGCCGTTTCTCGCCGGGATGAGAGAAACCGCCCCCAGAGCATAGGCAGTATTCAATGTGCCCTAATTTGCCGTCGGAAATACGACCAAGATCAAAAAACGCCAGAGCATTTTCCCGGCGAAGAGGCAACCGGTTCGCCGCAGAAAATGCGACCACGAAAGAAAAACCAGAGCGTATGCCGATCAGGGAACGGAATTCGATCTGGCGCCGCACTTACGCACTCACCAATGCCGTCCCCTCGCGGCTGCTTCGATGCGCGTCCTCAGCTCGGCGCCGTGATCGAAGCACCAAACCCAGCCCAGAAGATCGCGAAAGCGCTCGTTCGCAGCCGCTTCGCGCTCGATGCGGTCGATCGTATCCCGGCTGATCACGTCCTCGATCAAACCGGCGGCGAGCACCGAGAGCAGTTGCGGGCCGGTCTCGATCCGTAACACTTCGAGGACAAGATCGATCGCCGCCTCGGGATTGCGCTCGATCAGCCCGCGCTCGAAATCCATCAACGCGTACCAATTCGCGTCACGATCCATGTCGGGCTTGGCGTGTTGGTCGACCCACACGCGCGCGAGTTCGGATTTGCACAGCGCGCCGAAATCGATACGGACCGCTGGCGTGTCGCGCGTCAACTCATCTTCTCGCCAGGCCGTTTCGTCGGCGACGCGCGCGAGACGCACCTTCAGCTCCCGGGTCGGAGCCCACCAATGGACGGCGCCGAGCAGCCAGCGCAGCCGCGGATTGGTCGCCTGCTCCGCCTCGATCCGATCGATGACGCTGCCAGCATGGTTGTAGATCAAGGTCGACATGAACTTGTCGCCGAGCTGCATTTTCACGCGCTTTTCGGCGTCCGAGGCGAGCACCGCCAACGCAAGATCGAGCGCCCGGTCGGGCGAATCGTGCGGCAGGCGATCGAAGTAGAGCGTCGCCGTCCAGGATTGCTCAGTCTGGTCCTTGAGGCCGAGGCGCTGCAGGCTGCACCACAAAACGGCGAGCTTATCGACCGCCATCGCATTGTAGACGGCGCTTCGGTCATCGAAATTCCAAACCCCGGGGACCGTCATTGCGCCCCAGGCTTTCGATCCGTCCATGCGATCTTCTCCCCGCAGCGCAGCCTATGCGCTCCGCTGGTTTGTCGTGCCTCCCAGGGGATCGGTTCAACGCTGTCCTGTCGAATCCAAACAACTAAGCGTGCGTGGAATCCCGGATTAGAAAAAACCGAATAATCCGAACGGAAAAACGCTCACTCCTCCTCGCGGCCGAACAGGCCGAACTGGCCGGGATCACGCTGCGGCTCGGCAAGCCCGAGATGGCGGAAGGCAGATGCGGTGAGCAGGCGGCCGCGCGGCGTCCGCTGCACGAAGCCCTGCTGGATGAGGAAGGGCTCGATGATCTCTTCGATGGCGTCGCGCGGCTCAGACAGCGCCGCCGCGATGGTGTCGACCCCGACCGGGCCGCCGCCATAGTTCACGGCGATCGTTGTAAGGTAGCGCCGGTCCATGCCGTCGAGGCCATTCGCATCGACTTCGAGCGCGAGCAGGGCGCGGTCTGCGATGGCGCGATTGATCGTATCCGTTCCGGCTACATGAGCGAAATCGCGCACGCGCCGCAACAGCCTGCCGGCGATGCGCGGCGTGCCGCGGGCGCGGCGCGCGATCTCGTTGGCGCCGTCCGCAGTCATCCCGATCCGCAGCACGCGCGCGCCGCGATTGACGATATCCTCAAGCTCGGCCTCGCTGTAGAAATTGAGCCTGATCGGAATGCCGAAACGGTCGCGCAACGGATTGGTGAGTAGGCCGGCGCGCGTGGTCGCGCCGACCAGCGTGAACCGCACCAGATCGATCTTCACCGACCGCGCCGCCGGTCCTTCGCCGATGATGAGGTCGAGCTGGAAATCCTCCATCGCCGGATAGAGGATTTCCTCGACTGCCGGATTGAGCCGGTGAATCTCGTCGATGAACAGCACGTCGCGCTCTTCGAGATTGGTCAGGAGCGCGGCGAGATCGCCTGCTTTCGCGATTACCGGGCCGGAGGTGGCGCGAAAATTCACGCCGAGTTCGCGGGCGACGATCTGCGCAAGCGTCGTCTTGCCAAGACCTGGCGGACCTACGAACAGCACATGGTCGAGCGCCTCCTTGCGCGCCCGCGCCGCCTCGATGAAGACGCGAAGATTGGCGCGGGCTTGCCCCTGTCCGACAAAGTCGACGAGACGTTGCGGGCGCAGCGACGCTTCCGCTACATCTTCGTCGCGGCGTTCTGCGGTGACGAGGCTGCGGCTCATTTCGCGAGTTCCTTCAGCCCGAGCCGGATCAGCTTGGCGACGTCTGCCGCCTCTCCGGCGCTACGCGTCGCGGCGGCGATGGCGGCGAGCGCCTGCGGCTCGCCATAGCCGAGATTGACCAGCGCTGACACCGCGTCCGCGACCGGCTGCGGTGCGCGCCTTTCCTCGAACGCGCCCGCCAGGCGCACGACGGCGGGGTCGATCGATGTGAAGGCCGGCGCTTTGTCTTTCAGCTCGGTGACGATGCGCTCGGCGACCTTCGGCCCGACGCCGGGCGCGCGCGCAATCAACCCCTTGTCGCGGGTGGCGACGGCGGAGGCGATTTCGCCGGGCTTCAAGGTCGAGAGCACCGACAAGGCGACACGCGTGCCGACGCCCTGCACGGTCTGCAACAGGCGAAACCATTCCCGTTCCATGTCGGACAGAAAACCGAACAGCCTGATCTGGTCCTCGCGCACATGCGTTTCGATCGACAGCGTCACCGCTTCGCCCGCGGACGGCAGCGCCTGCAGCGTGCGCGCGGAGCAATGCACGACATAGCCGACGCCGCCGACATCGACGATGACGCAATCCTCGCCGTAAGTGTCGATCACGCCCCTGAGCTTGCCGATCATGGCCACCTTCCCGCTTGCGGAGAGAGGCGCGTTTGGCGCACCGATCGTGTTGGCCCCATTTCAACCGACTCCAGCAAGAACGATTCGGCTCTGCCGATGATGCGCGTGGCAGATCGCCACCGCGAGCGCGTCGGCGGCGTCCTCGCTCGGTGGATCGGCCTTCGGCAGCAGCACGCCGACCATCATGCGGATTTGCGTCTTCTCGCAGTGACCGGCGCCGACGATCGCCTTCTTCACCAGATTCGGTGCGTATTCCGCCACAACCAAGCCCGCCTGGGCGGGAACGAGCAACGCCACGCCGCGCGCCTGCCCGAGTTTGAGGGTCGCCACGGCGTCCTTGTTCACAAACGTCGCCTCGACCGCTGATTCGACCGGCCGATAATCTGCGATGACGCCGCAGAGTCCCTCATGAATGGCGACAAGACGCTCGCCGATGGCGGCGCGCTCGTCGGTCGCGACCGAGCCGCAAGCGATAAAGGTCAGGCGGGTCCCGTCAATATCGATGACGCCCCAGCCGGTGCGCCGGAGGCCCGGGTCAATGCCGAGAATGCGAATCGGCCGCGTCATCCCTTTCGGTCATAACGCGCGCGACCCCGCGCCGCCACTCCTCATCCACTGCTTCCATATCCATTGGGCGGCGGGCAAGGTCGGCCCCCGAAGACTCTGCCGTCCATCGCCAACGTCACAGCCATTCCAAGCGGCGGAACCACCAGAACAGCCCCAGGCATACCAACGCAATGAGCCCGATGATGAGGTAATAGCCGTACTCCCAGTCCAGCTCGGGCATGTGCTTGAAATTCATGCCGTAGATGCCGGCGACCGCCGTCGGCACCGCGAGGATGGCGGCCCAGGCTGCGAGCATCCGCGTAATCACGGTCTGCTGCGTTTGACCGACCATCAGGCCGGCTTCGAAGGCGAAGGCGAGCATCTCGCGCAATGTGTCGATTTCCGATTGGACCCGGCGGATGTGGTCGGTCACGTCGCGGAAATGCGGGCGCATGACCGGATCGATGGGAAGCACATTGGAGTGCTCGAGCCTCCGGCAGACCTCGACCAGCGGCCCCGCCGCGTTGCGCAGCCGCAACAGATCGCGCCGCAACAAATAGAGCCGGTTGATGTCGTCTGAGCTGAGGCTCTTGACCAGCACGCGGTCCTCGATGCCTTCGACCTCGTCGATGACCGCCTCCAGCACCGGCGCGTAATTGTCGACGATGAAATCGAGAATAGCGTAAAGAATATAGTCCTCGCCATGTCCCAACGCTTCGGGTGCGGCCTCGCAACGTTCGCGCACCGAGACATAGGACCGTGAGGCTCCGTGACGGACGCTCACGATATAACCGCGCCCGACGAATAAGTGCGTCTCGCCGAATCCGATGCGGCCATCGACCATCTGGGCGGTGCGGGCGACGACGAACAAGGTATCTCCGTATTCCTCGACTTTGGGATGCTGGTGGGCGCACTCGGCGTCCTCAATGGCGAGCGGATGCAGATTAAATTGCTTCTGCACGCGGAGGAGTAGGTCATGCTTTGGTTCATAAAGGCCGATCCAGACCACATGCCCCGGACGGCGGGCCCACTCCCCGGCGTCCTCCACGGGAATGTTGACGAGCTTCCGGCCCGCACGATAGACGACCGAATTGACGAGCCCCGGCTCGGCGGCAATAGGCGCCAATTGCTTCGAAGACTGCACGTTCTCCATGGTCCCTCCGTCCCCCGTCGACCCAAAGCGTTCGATTGAAGGATCGATATAGCCCATTTATTGCAAATAATTTGAATTAGCGTGTGTCCACGGGTGGCCGGGCATATTAGTCTTGGGTGTGGGCTGAGGAACCAACCGCAGGGTCCTGTCGGCGTGAACCTTACCAAGGT
>CAWIXM010000019.1:0-103359 GCA_963840055.1 uncultured Alphaproteobacteria bacterium
GCGGGGCGCCGTTCCTTATTACGGCCATGCCAAGCTCCCATCAGCCGCCGAGGACTGGAAAAGGGCTAAAACTCGCGCCAGAAAGCGGCTGCGACTTGCGATCCCCGATGCGGAGTTGGCGAGGGTGGTTATCACGACCGCAGGCGCTTGCATAGCGCGTCGCGCCGCGCCGGCGCAAAAGTCGGTTCCCGCCGCCGAGCGCCGACAATCAGGGCCGCCACGCCGGCGGCGGTCCATGCCGCTCGATCGCCTCCACGATCTCCCGGTGGCGGCGCTGCTCCCGCTTCATGGCGACCGCGATGACCGCGTGCGCCGAGGGCAACAACCACAGCGGCTGAAATATAATCCCCAGAAACACGCACACCACTAGAAGGAACAAATTGAACAGCGCCGAAAAGGGCTGCCCGTTCATGAGAAGCCCAATGGGAGGCAAAAGCACTGCGAGGATATAGATCATGGGTGAGCTCCGGACCGCGTGAAGCTTGATGTAGGGCTTCGCTCGCCGGGCGCAATGCGCTCGGTTGTCCGCTCGCGATCGAACGCCTACTGTTCGCCGCCCTCGCTCTCCTCCCCGGCTCGCCACGGCCCGTCGATGCCCCTGTCCCGCGAACGCATCGTTCCGTTGATCGTCGCGGTCGCTCTTTTCATGGAGAACATGGACTCGACGGTGATCGCCACGGCCTTGCCGGCGATCGCCGCCGACATCGGCACAAATCCGCTCGCGTTGAAACTCGCCGTCACCTCCTATCTGCTGGCGCTCGCCATCTTTATCCCGATCAGCGGCTGGATGGCGGACCGCTTCGGGGCGCGCACCATCTTCAGCACGGCGATCGTGGTGTTCGTGCTCGGCTCGGTCGGATGCGCCTTTGCGGGCGCGTTGTGGCACTTCGTGCTGGCCCGGTTCATCCAGGGCATGGGCGGCGCGATGATGACGCCGGTCGGACGGCTCGTGCTGGTGCGCACGATCGATAAAAGCAAGCTTGTCGACGCCATGGCGCTGGTCACGATGCCGGCGCTGATCGGCCCGCTGATCGGTCCCCCGCTCGGCGGAGCGATCACGACCTACGCGTCGTGGCCGTGGATATTCATCATCAACGTGCCTATCGGCTTTCTCGGCTTCTTTCTGGTGAGCCGCTTCGTAGAAAACGTCCGCGCCGAGGCGCCCGATCCGTTCGACTTTGTCGGGATGGCGCTGGTCGGGGCAGCCGTCGCAGGACTGGCGTTTGGGTCAAGCGTGCTTGGTCTTGGCTTTCTGCCGCGCAGCCTCGTGGTCGTACTGATTGTGGTCGGCGCCGCGGCGGCAGTCGCCTATGTGTTTTACGCACGACGGACACCGACCGCCGTTATCGACCTGACCTTGTTCCGCCTCCCCACCTTCCGCGCAGGCGTCGCCGGCGGCTTCGTATTCCGCATCGGCGCGGGAGCGCTGCCGTTTCTCCTGCCGCTTCTCTTGCAGATCGGCCTGGGAATGACTCCATTTCAGTCGGGCCTCATCACCTTCGCGACCGCCATCGGCGCGATCACGATGAAAGCGGCTGCCGCCCGCATCCTGCGCCGGTTCGGATTTCCGCGCACCCTGACCGTCAACGCGCTGCTTGCCGCCGCGTCGCTCGGGGCGTGTGCAGCGTTCGGGCCGGGAACGCCAGTCTGGGTCATGGTCGCCGTGCTGCTGGTCGGCGGGCTGTTCCGATCGCTGCAATTCACCAGTATGAACACGATCGCCTTCGCCGAGGTGGATACGCGCCGCATGAGCCGCGCGACCTCGCTTGCCAGCGTCGCCCAACAGCTTGCCATTTCTACCGGCGTCGCCGTTGGCGCGCTCGTGGTCGAAACCGTGTTGCGTCTTCAGCAGCATCCGAGCCTATCGGCGCCGGATTTTCCGCCTGCCTTCGTGACCGTCGCCTGCATCGCGGCCGCATCGGCCCTTATTTTCGCGTGGCTGCCCCCCGATGCCGGCAAGGAACTGGCGGCGCGAAGCCCCGCTGGCCCGCCCGAGGCGGAGAAGCCGGCGGATCAGCGCAACGCCTGACGAAATCCGGTCGCGAGCAAGTAGAGCTCTGCCGAATCGGAGCGGCTCGCCGCCGGCTTGACGTGCCTGACTTGGGCAAAATCCCGTTTGAGCGCAGCGAGGAGCGTCCCTTCCGTCCCTCCCCGCAGGACCTTGCACAGGAAGCCGCCGCCCGGCTTGAGCACTTCGCACGCGAACGCGGCCGCGGCCTCGGCGAGCGCCATGATCCGCAGGTGATCGGTCTGGCGGTGGCCGGTTGCGTTTGCTGCCATGTCGGAGAGGACGAGATCGGCCTCCCCGCCCAACATCGCCCTCAGCCGCTCCGGCGCTTCCGGATCGAGAAAATCAAGCCTGAGAAAATCGACGCCCGAGATCGGCGGCATATCGAGCAGGTCGATGGCGATGACCCGGCCCCTGCCCTCGGCAACGCCGACCCGTTTTGCCGCAACCTGACTCCAGCCGCCGGGCGCCGCGCCGAGATCGACCACCCGCGCTCCTGGCCGCAGCAAGCGATATTTGTCGTCGAGTTCGATCAGTTTGTAAGCGGCGCGCGAGCGCCACCCCTCCCGCTTGGCGCGGGCGACGTAAGGATCGTTGAGTTGGCGCTCAAGCCAGCGCTTCTGAGCCGGCGTCCGGCTCCCGTCGCTCTTCACGCGAATCCTGAGCGAACGGTGACCGTCTCTTGAATTCATAAAACTTTCCGCGAGACTGGCCCTTACCGCGCGCGAGCCCCGTCCCATACGCCGTCGGCGCGCATCATTTGCACCAACATGCCTTCGCGCAGCCCGCGATCGGCCACCCGCAGCCGCGGGCAAGGAAAGGCGCGCCGGATCGCCTCGAGGATGGCGCAGCCGGTGAGCACCAGATCGGCACGCTCGATTCCGATGCAAGGGTTGGCGGCCCGGTCCTGGTAGCTCATCGCCATCAGACGCTCGATCACCTCGGTGATCTCCTCGGCGCGCAGCCAGCAGCCATCGACCTTGCGGCGGTCGTAGCGCATGAGGTTGAGAAAGACCCCGGCGATCGTAGTTACGGTTCCCGATGTGCCGAGCATATGAACGTCGACGAGGTCGCCGCCATAAGCCGCGGTGAAATCGTGGAGTTCGCGTGCGACCGCCTCCACCATCTCAGCGAAAGCACCGCGCGTAACGGTGACGCCGCCAAAACGCTCGGCCAGGGTCACTACTCCGAGCGGCAATGAAATCCAGCCCTCGATCAATGGCTTGGGCGGACCATTGCAAGAAGAATCGGAAGGACCGAGGCGGACCAGTTCGGAGGATCCGCCGCCGATGTCGAACAGAATCGCGCCGCGCGACTGCGGATCCATCAGCGGCGTGCAACCCGTTGCGGCAAGCTCGGCTTCGGTCTCCTGGTCCACGATTTCGAGGTCGAGCCGAAGCTTCTCCCGCACGCGGTCGCGGAACTCGGCCCCGTTTTCGGCGCTGCGGCAGGCCTCGGTCGCAATCAGGCGCGCGCGGCTGACGCCGCGGCTGAGCATCTTGGCGCGACAGACGGCCAGCGCATCGATTGCCCGGTTGATCGCCGCCTCGCTGATGCGACGCGTGATGGAAACACCTTCGCCAAGGCGAATGATACGCGAGAAAGCGTCGACGACGCGAAAGCCGTTCCCGGCGGGGCGAGCCACCAGAAGCCGGCAGTTATTGGTGCCGAGATCAAGCGCCGCGTATGTAGGCAAACGATTGCGTGCGGGCCGGCGGCGTTCGTAGGTGGGCTTTTGCGTAACGAAGGCGTGTCCGTCATGCACGGATGCAACTTTTACCCCGTCACGCGCAGGGTCGCAGAGGCCGGTACCCCGGGCCCCGTGGTCCATCGCCTACCTTCCTGGGCCGGAGCCCCGATTCGCCGGGCTCAACGGCCGCGATCTCGTATCACAAGCGTTCAATTTAGTGTAACAGCGCCAAGAGACGGGACGCAATACGAGCGATGCCATATGCATGCCTTGCGTCCTGAAGCATAGCTGGCTCAGCTCCTCCCCAATATCCGCCCCAAACGGGTGGTGACCTTCGCGTACTGTGGTGTTCAAGCCGGCCGCTTGGCCCTCCAAAATAGTTTGAAAGCCCCCAATGACTGCGGCGCCCGACCTTCAATTCGCAGCCGAGCACCCGAACGATGCGAGAACGATTGCGTCGGTCAGCGCCGCGCATTTCGTCTCCCATGTGTACATTCTGCTGCTGCCGCCATTGTTCGAGGTGATCCGCGCCGATTACCAAGTGAGCTATACCGAACTCGGCCTCGCGCTCGTCGCCTTCAACGCGTTGACGGCAGCCTTTCAGACGCCGGCCGGCTTCCTCGTCGACCACATCGGCGCGCGCATCGTGCTGATCTGCGGCCTGCTTCTTGGCTCGGCGGCCGTGATTGTCGCGGGCGTCGGAGTTTCTTTCTGGGTGTTCGTGGCGATGTTCGCGCTCGCCGGTCTCGGCAATGCGGTCTACCACCCGGCCGATTACGCGATGTTGTCCGACCGCGTCGCCAGCGAACGCATCGGACGAGCATTCTCCATTCACACTTTCTCCGGGATGCTCGGCGGCGCGGTCGCCCCGGGCCTTCTGCTGTTTCTCTATGGCTATGTCGGGTGGCGCGGAGCCTTTGTGGCGACCGCCATGCTCGGCCTCGCGGTTGCGGGGGTGCTTGCGCTGCAACGCGACGCGCCCCTGCGCCGCGATCATCTCGATCCTGTCGTCGACGCCGGCAACGGAAACGGGCAGACCTCGCTCCGGCTCTTGTTGTCCCCGGTCATCCTGCTGAATTTCGTCTTCTTCGCGCTGTTCGCCTTCACCAATGGCGGCCTCATCACCTACTCGGTCGTCGCGCTCAGCGCCGCGCATGGCGTCCCGCTCGCGGAGGGCAATCTCGCGCTGTCGGGGTACTTGCTGCTGAACGCCGCCGGCGTGCTTCTCGGCGGCCTGCTCTTGGGCCGCGTCAGTCCCGTTTTGGTCACGGTCGCGAGCATGCTCGTTTTCGCGGTCCTGGCCGTCTTCCTTGGCTTGTACAATCTCGGGACGGCGGCAACCGTGATCGTGATGAGCCTCTCCGGTCTCGCAGCCGGCATGGCGATGCCGTCGCGCGACATGATGGTTCGGGCGGTGACGCCACCCGGTTCGTTCGGCAAGGTTTTCGGTTTCGTCACGACCGGCTTCAACTTCGCCGGCGTGCTGGTACCCTTGTGTTTTGGACCGCTGATGGACCACGGATACCCGGTTGCGGTGTTCATGGTCATCGCCGCGACATCCTTGGCTGCGGTGGCGATCATCTTCTCTGCGCGGACCAACCCTACAGTCGCCGCACCACGTTGACGGACCTCAGGTTCGTCGGCGCTGGGGTGACCGTTGGGGAATGTTGTAGGTTGTTACCGCGCCCGGTTGGCAGGCCCGGGCCACTCCGCTAGTTTTGCGGCAGTCCTGCGGCTCCGGGGCCGTATTGGCCATCGGATAAAATGGAGGCAAAGCTATGCAATCCGTCACAGCTCCTCTCGGCGGGGGGGCCATGCTCGTCCATGCCCTTGCGAAGAAATGGTGGCTCGTGCTGCTGCGCGGAATCGTCTCGGTCTTGTTCGGGATCGTCGCCTTCATCTGGCCAGGACTGACGCTATTCACGCTGGTTCTGTTCTACGGCGCCTTCGCCCTGGTCGACGGCGTGATCGCCTTGGCGTCGGCCTTCGGCAAGCATGAGGGTGCCCCGACCTGGTGGCTGATCCTGGTCGGCATCGCCGGGATTGGCGCCGGCGTCATCACGTTCCTCTGGCCCGGCCTGACCGCGTTCGTGCTGGTGATCTTCATCGGCGCATGGGCGCTCGTGCACGGCATTTTCGAGATCATCGGCGCGATCAGGCTGCGTAAGGAGATCGACAACGAGTGGTGGCTGATCCTTGCCGGCATCGTCTCGGTGCTGTTTGGGTTGTTGGTGCTGTTTTTCCCCGGCTCCGGCGCGCTCGGCTTGATCTGGGCGATCGCCGCCTATGCCATCATCTTCGGCATTCTCCTGATCGGCCTGTCGCTGAGGCTGCGTAAGCATCTGCCGGCGGCGTGAACACGCGCCCTTCTGCCGCCGCACTTTTTTCGTTGTGCCGCCCGCCGGTCGCGCTTATGTGACGGGCGGGCCGGCGGTCGGGCGACCGGCGAGACTTGCGTCGCAAGCCGGACGCAACCCGATTGTGGGCCAGGCGCCAAGCGAGCGCCCTACCCGCGCGTGGTGCATGGTGAGCTGCCGGGATCAGCCCTCGCAGCGCGTTTGGGGGATAGTTTAACGGTAGAATAGGCGCAATCGGCATTTTCTCATTAAGAATCAATCACCATCGTTTCCAATGTGACCATGAACGCACGGACAACGATAGGTGAATGATCCGCTATTTTGGAAACAGTTTGTTTGGCTAAACTGCGATATCTAGCTCAGCCGAAAGGAGTTGGGTGGCCTTCTCCATTCTGCCACCGGCCACCTTTACCCCTTTGCGACGCACGAGCTCGGAGCGCCAATCGTCAACTTTCTCGATGCATTCTCACTACTGTCCGGTTAATAGTCGAACAGATTTAGCTGGTTGCTGAGTTCGCCGTCTTCGAAAGTGGTTGTGCTTTCGGAAAATGCCTGGGACATCGGCATTTTCTCGAAGAGGGTGACCGAGAAAACCTGGAGCAAAGTGTAGAGAGAGGCCTCCAAGCCGAGGCGCTTCTTGACGATGGCAACCAGGACGTAGACGGAAACCGCGATCCATATTTGCGTCCTCACCGCGTTGTCCGACGTGCCGTAAAACTGCTTGATCCGAAGATGCTGCTTTATCCATTTGAAGAACAGTTCGACCTGCCAGCGGCTCTTGTATAGGTCGCAGATCAATGCCGCCGGCAGGGTAAAATGGTTGGTAAGAAACACCAGCCTTTTTCCCGATGCGGCATCCTTGAATTGGACGCGGCGCAGATGAACGGGATAGTCCTTGCTGGTAGAATAGCCATCCAATGCGATAGTCTGGTCGGCAATGATACCGGTCGCCCGATCTGTCGGCGCCGAGTAGACGCGGTGCGCATCCAGGTTCGACTTGGCACGGGTGACGAAGAAGGCGCCAGCCTGCTGCAAGACGTAAAGGCGCGCGAAGTCGATGTAGCCGCGATCCATGACGTAGATGGCGCCTGCTTCGGGGATCAGCAAATCGAGAGCGTGAACGTCGTGCAGCTTGCCGTTCGAGATGTGAACGAAGCTCGGGATGTTGCCGCGCAGATCGAGCAACGTGTGCATCTTCACCGCCGCCTTGGTGGAGCGAAAGTGCGCCCATGGAAATAGCGACAGGCACAGATCGATGGTCGTGGAATCCAGAGCATAGACCGTGTTGGCCAGCTCCATGCCCAGGCTTTCGCTGGCATAGAGCTTCCTCGCATGGGCAATCAGACGGTGAGCGAACTCCGCGTAAATGCGCCAGTCGCGCGTCTCGTTCGCGTCGGCCAGAGTCGATCGTCGGACCGGCTCGCGAAAACCAATGTGATAGAGTTTCGACGCGCGCGCCGATAGGCAGACCTCGATATCGCGCAGGCTCTCTCGATAGGTCAGTTGCGCAAACGCCATCGCGCGGTATTGCTCGGCACAACACAGCGTTCGCACCCGGGCGTCGCCACCGTAGCGGGTAACAATCCGCGCAAAAGTGCTCCAAGGCAGAAAATCCATCAGCTGGGCGAAAAGCGTCTTGCCGATGTTCACGGGCGACTCCTCGGAAAAACTCCGAATAGCGCCCGACCAAGTTCAAATCGACACCACCCATTTTCGGTGGCAAGCTCCTGCCAGATCAGCTCTTTCCAGAACGCTCCTCACCGTCAACCGGACACCAGTGATCATTTATTGATGAATTAATATCGCGCCCATTCAACAGTGAAGTGCAACGGGCAGATTTCTGGCGCTGAAGAAAATCTCGCGAGGGGTTTGGTAGCCGAGTATCTTTCTGGGGCGAGAGTTGAGTTTGTCCTCGACCCTTTGGACATCGGCATCGGACAAAATAGAGAAGTCGGAACCTTTTGGGAAGTACTGCCTGAAGAGGCCGTTAGTGTGTTCGTTGAGGCCGCGTTCCCACGAGTGATAGGGCTTGGCAAAATAGGATAGTGCCCCCAGCGAGGTTGCGATTTGGGCGTGAGAGGCGAACTCTTTTCCATTGTCGTAAGTGATTGTTTCGATTTGGTCAGCGAGCGGCAAAAGCACGCGTGCGCAGGCCTGCACGACAAAGTCCGCGTTCTTGTCCGGCAGTTTGGCGAGCTTGGTGTATTTGGAGGTTCGCTCGACGTGCGACATGACAACGCCTTTGTGATTGGCGCCGATAATCGTGTCGGCCTCCCAGTCTCCGATGCGGATTTTTGCGGCGACAATAGGAGGCCGCTGATCGATATCGACGCGGTTCGGAATCAGCCCGCGCCCCGAATTCTTGCCCTTGCGCCTGTTGTATTTTTTGCCGCTGTGACGCAAGTGAAGATACAGCGTGCCCCCGTCTTTCTTGTCTTTCCAGACATGCTGATAGATGCGCTCGTGACTGATAAAGGCGACGCCATCCTTCGCCAGACGCCCGCTGATCTGATCGGGACTCCACTGCTGTTGCGTCAGTTTTTCTTCGATCAGCTCCACCAAATCTGGCGTTATTTTGCGCGGCTTGTCCGAGGCCTCTTGGCGTCTCTGCGAGGCCTTCTCGTGCGCTTGCTTGAAGCGATAGCCGCGCGCGCCGGTGTTGCGAACAAGCTCGCGGCTGATCGTCGACGGATCGACGCCAATTTGCCGCGCGATGTGGGCTTGCGAGTGGCCGCTTTGCAAGAGCGCGTAAATCTGGCAGCGTTGTTCGCAGGTCAGATGGAGATAGCCTTCGGGCATTTTTCCTCCGTGAGATGTGCTGTCCCACGCAAGGATAGTCTTCCATCTGACCGCCAGAAAAACCGGCATACACAACATGGCAAAGTCTGGCGGGAGAAAACGTCGGCCTCAAGGGTGCTCGCTGCGCTCGCATCGTCTCCGGCGACTAAAGCCCTTGACCCCGACCCTTTCCCCCGCCACTCACTCCGCCATGCCGTCTATGCTGCCCTGTTGCACTTCGGATTTGAAACGGCGGGAGCAAAACCTCTTGCTCCTTTGTGAAAGCTTCGATCGCCTTCGAGACCGTCGCAATATCCATCGCCGGCTCATCTTCTCGACGCAAAATACGAACTCGCTCGTGCGGCTTTGCCTCGCCTGCCCTAGAGCTGTCATAAACCATAAGCGGCGCGCGATCGACGAAGATCGTCTTTCCAATCTCGCTACTTAGATTTGCCTGGATGAATTGGTGACGAGCCTTGTCGATTGAAGTGGGGTTGACGGTGGCGATCTCGATCGCCTTCAGCCGTCGTCGATCACGAAGCCGAACAGCCAAGTCTTAAATCTCCGCGTCCGCACCTCGCGTCGCGGCCTCGATGGCGCTCCAAACTGACGTATCATCGAGCGCCAAGTAATGATCCACGGATGGCGGATCAGCGGCATAGTAAACTGCAAGCGGATGGTCAGGCGGCAGGCATACCGTGCCGAGCTTTTTCTCGTGGACTATCGCAGCCAACCGCTTCAGGAATTCAGCGAGGACCTGTTGGAACCCTCGGGTGGTGTGATGGAAGTAGACTTGTGAGTAGAGGTGATAACGAGCGAGAATAAAGGCTTCTGCCGCCTGGGCCGCTTTTTCAGCAAAGCAGAAGGTCGTGATCATCTCGGTTGGCTGTTCTCCATCTTCCGCATCGGAACCGGACGAAATTTTCGTCGTACGAAGATTGTCGATCAGCCATTCATAGTCGATACCGCCAGCCCCGGAACCTGTCATGAGCTTGTCCCGCTGAAGGTAGTCGAGCCGATCTGCATCAAAAGAACTCGATACGACGGCCGCGTAGAGGTCTGACGGCTCGCTGGTCAGTAGTTTCGCAATCTCCTCCGATAATTTCTCGCCCAGAGCCTTCTGGACGCCACCGTTCTTGCGTCTAATAATCGCAGCGGTCCACTCAACGTGGTCCTTGTATGCACCTAGACAACTCTGCAGTCTCGCTTTCTCAGCTTGCTCGAATGCGTGGCTGAATGGTCCGTGGCCAAGGTCGTGCAAAAGTGACGCGAGCAGAGCGACACGCTCTCTAGGTTCATTTTTTTCGAACGCTGGCATCTTGCTTGCGACGCCCATGAGCTTCCTTGCAACATGATAGACACCGATGCAGTGAGAGAAGCGCGTATGCGTTGCCCCGGGAAAAGTGAACTCCGACACCCCAAGCTGCTTAATCCTGCGAAGGCGTTGAAACTCGGGTGTATCGATCAGCTCCCAAGCCTTCCGGTCGACCGGGTCATTAGCCAAATCAAAGACGATTAATCCGTGTACAGGGTCACGGATCCGCTTCCTCTCCTTTGGAGCCGCCTCTTGTATCATGGAAAGAACATTTAGAGAACATCTCTCTTGTTTCTTTTTTGACACAACCAGCGCTGATTCGCGATGACCCCCCTTCGTTGTTTCCTCAATTCTACCGTGTCCGCCGCGAGGCGATGCGCTACTCGCACTTCGCCGATCAGGAAGCGCTTGCCAGAGCCGGTATGGCGCGGCTAGATGAACGGCGAGAGAACTGAGTTTGTTAAAGTGGTCGGACGAATTGGCAACAATAGAGCAAAAACTCTAATAATTACAAATACTTATTGGGGGATAGTTTAACGGTAGAACAGCGGACTCTGACTCCGTTAGTCGAGGTTCGAATCCTCGTCCCCCAGCCAACCAGAATGATCGGCCAAATTTCTCCCCTGTTTGACCTCTGGCCGCGTCGTGAACTTTGCCATTTCCGCAATAAAGCCAAAGGGTTCGCGCAAGGTTGTGTTTAGCTCTCCGTTCGCCCAAGTGGAGTTCGAAACAACGAAATTCAGGAGCCGCCGTTTCTCGGTCGGCGACTCGTTGTCGAACAGGCGGCGGGCATTCCGGGTTATTTCGAGGATGCTGATGCCTTCCTCAAGGTAGTGCTGGTCGGCGGCTTGGTGGCGGTGAATATCCCGCAGGCACTTGTCCTGCTGCTTGCGCCAATCGGTTGAGAGCCGCTCGAACATGCCGGGGTCGACCTTGCCGTCGAGCTTGTCGACGTACATGGCCTGAATACGGGACTGGATTCGGTCGTACTCGGCCTGTAGCCGCTTGATGGCCTCGGCGTGCTCCTTGGCTTGGTCCACATGGCTCGATTTGAGCCCCTCGGAGACAAGCTGAAGGGCGTGTCAACGCCGGAGAGAAATTGCATCGGCGGGCCGGAGCAAAATTGCATCACGACGGGATTGGCGCTTCGTTGATTGGGCTATGCGGCACGGAAGGCGGGTGTGCTCGGTCGCGCGAGCGGTCAAGCCCTGAAACCGCGTAGCGGCGCGCTTCTGGCGCGGGGCTTGACGGCGAGAGCGCGCACCGAGCGATCATCCGGGAGCCGCGATGCGCGCTTGTTTATGGTCGCGAACGCATGATGTCTGGTGATGGCGGGTCAGTTATCCGGCGGCCCATCGGATGATGAATCGGGTCTGGAGCGTTTCGCGCGTCGCTTGCTTTGGGCGAGCCTGTAGCTTTCGCCGTTCATTTCGAGAATATGGACATGGTGGGTCAAACGATCGAGCAGGGCACCGGTCAATCGCTCGGACCCGAATACGCTGGTCCATTCGTCGAACGGCAGATTGCTGGTCACGAGGGTGGCGCCCCGTTCGTAACGCTGGCTGAAGACCTCGAACAGCAACTCGGCGCCGGTCTGCGACAGCGGCACGTATCCGAGTTCGTCGATGATCAGCAGCTTGTAGGCGGCGTACTGGCGCTGCAGGCGTAAGAGGCGCTTGTCGTCGCGCGCCTCGATCAGCTCGTGCGCGAGAGCGGCGGCGGTGGTAAAGCCGACCGACAGGCCCTTCTGGCAGGCTGCAAGACCGAGTCCCAGACCGACGTGAGTCTTCCCCGTGCCGCTGTTGCCGACCGCGATGATGTTCTCGCGCCGCGCGACATATTCCGATCGCGCCAGCTCCATCACCAGCGCTTTGTTCAACGACGGAAAGGCCGCAAAGTCGAAACTGTCGAGGCTCTTCACGGTCGGGAACTTGGCCGCCTTGATGCGGCGCTCGATCGTACGCCGCTCGCGATCAATCAACTCCAGCTCGGCGAGCCGCAGCAGATAACGCGGATAGTCGACGCCCTCGGCGGCGCATTGGCGCGCCACCTTGTCGTACTCGCGCAGGAAGGTCGGAAGCTTGAGCGTCTTGAGGTGGTGCGCCAGGAGAACCTGCGGGGTATCGGTCATGACGCCACTCCCGTGAGCAGACCCAGATAGGCCTTGGCCGAGGTGGTCGCGACGACAGCTTTGGGCAGATAGGGGTAGATCGTCATGTCGAGGCGCGGCGGCCGGCGCTCGATCCGGCACAGCAGCAGATGCTTCACGGCGTCGAAGCTGAGGGCACCGCGCGCCATGGCATCGCGCACGGCAAGTGTCACCTCCTCGATCCTGAACGCCTCCATCAGGCGCAAGACCTGAACGAACTCTCGCTTGCCTTGCTTGTCCAGGCGAGCCTCGAGCAGGCGGCGCAGCGCAGCAAACTCCTCGGGCAGTCGCCAGTCCGCCAGGGGCGCGGCCTGGTCGAGCGCGTTGATCTTCTGCTCAATCAGGGCGAGATAGTGCAACGGATCGAACACAAAGTCCTCGCGCTCATAGGACCGCGGATGACGCGCGATCACCTCCGCGCCGCATGAGATCACCACCTCATGGACGTAACCGCGCACCAGCACGTCGCGGTGACCGTAGGTCGTCGGCGCCGAGTAGTCGTTGCGTCGATACCGCACGAGCGACAGCGAGGAGACCTTCGTCGCAACCTTCTCGCAGGCGTCGTAAGGCGCCGGCAGCGGTATCCGGAAGGCGGCAAGATCGCGCTCCAGTCGGTCGCCGATCGTCTCGTCATGGCCGCGCAGGCGGTCACCCAGGCGCTTGCGGCAACACTCCAGCAGATGGGCGTTCAACGCCGCAAAGCTCGCGAACGCTGGGATCGGCACCAGAAAGTTCCGCCGCGCATAGCCGACCAGCCCTTCGACCTTGCCCTTGTCGTTGCCTTTGCCAGGTCGGCCGAACCGGTCCTCGAACAGGTAGTGCGATTGCAGCTCGGTGAATGTCCGCGTCCGCTGGCGCTTGCCGTCGCCAAGAATGCGGGCCACCGCAAGCTTGGTGTTATCGTATAAAATCGACCGCGGCACGCCGCCAAAAAACGCGAACGCCTGAACGTGGCCGTCGCAGAAGGCCTCGGTCGTCTCCGCCGGATAGGCCACCACAAAACAAGCGTCCGAGTGCGGCAGATCGAATGCAAAGAAGTGAAGCTTCCGCTCAACGCCGCCAATGACGCCGAGCGCCTCGCCAAAGTCCACCTGGGCATGGCCCGGCGGATGCGCCAGCGGTACGAACATCTCCTGCGATCGTTGCCGCCAACCGGCAACGTAGTCCTTCACGATCGTGATGCCGCCCGTGAAGCCGTGCTCGTCGCGAAGCCGTTCAAAAATCCGCTTCGCCGTGTGCTGTTGCTTCTTCGGCCGGCGTTTGTCGTCCGCCAGGATATTGTCGATGACCGCGATGTACGCGCCAAGCTTCGGCCTCGCCGGCGGCCTTGATCGCCGGTAGCCCGGCGGCACAGAAAACTCCATCATCTTCGCGACAGTTCGCGGATCAATCCCAAACCGCCGCGCCGCCGCCCGCTCGCTCAGCCCCTCAACCTGAACCGCATATCGAACCTTCGCATAGAGCTCCACTTGCTTCATCCCTCGCCCTTCGCCGTCGCAGGCACAGGGCTTCCAACTGCCGGATTTTTACTCCGGCGCAACCGACCAACTCGGCTGCTTCACTGAGGGATTTTTGCTCCGGCGCTTACACTTCCCATCTTTCGGATTGGGGCAAGTGTCTGCGCCCGAAAGTCAACATTGCTGGACTGGATCGCCAAGCAAGAAGGACAGGCTCACGGCTCCCGGTAACGACAGGCGGGCGCAGCAAAAGCGCGGCTTTTCCGTATTCTTTGCCGCCCCGGGCGTGTCGGTAAATTGGCTGATTTTCCGCGCCCGCCATTAGTTTTCGCTCGTCGCCTGGCTACGGCAAGCGCCATCTTGATATTCAGCGCCTTCAGTGCTGCATCTTGCTCCGAACGAATGGCGGCAATAATGGCGGGGAGTTCGTTACGCTGCGCGGTGAGATATGCGGCTGCAATCTTCGCCGCATAGGAAGTGAGCAAAATCCCGCGCTCCTGCACGAAGGATAAGCGCAAGTTGCCGTGATGATGAAACCGCCTGCGGTTACGGGTCGGTCGTAGTGAGCACCCGCGCTGCCCCATCATGAACGCCGTCCGAGCAAAGCCTCGCACTTCGTTCCAGCTGCGGGCGGGCGAATGTACCCTCCCCGCCGACACTCGTGGCCCTTGATCGCAATTGTAGAGCGGCACCCGCGCAGCTGTTCGCGTTGCGCAGACTTCCAGTTTCGCTGTGGGGAACTGCCTGCCGCCATGTCTGCCAGTCGCCGCCTGACCTAGTTTTTCCTTTGAATCTGGCCACTTTTCCGAAAATTTCCGGAAATTTCCAATTTCAACCGCCTGCCGGGGCACCGGGGCCACCGCCAGCCCTGCGGACAGGCAAGCCCGCTGGTCCTTCTGGCGATCCAGTAGCAACCGATAATTCTGGTCGCGCACCTCCCGTAGTGCCTTACAGACTGCATCCCGCCGCTGGTCGAGCACGGCATTTTGCCGGGCCAGAATGTCCGCTTTCATCGCAGCTAGGCGGCTTGTATCTGAACCATGCCGCCGGGCGGCGTAGTAACGCCTCCAGTCGTCCCGGAACTGCTCCCGCACCTCGCTGAACGCCTCGTTGCGTAGGCGCTTAAAGACTGCTCTACCCTCGGCCATGAAGGCCATCCGAGTGTGCCGTTGCTGGCGCTTCAGACGCCACCACTCCGCCGATTGGTGACCGGGGCGATCTTCGGGCGGAAACGTCGTCCAACCCCGATTTACGCGTACTTGCTCTCCCGCCTCATATTCCTTTTCCGAACTTTTCCACTTCATCCACACCATACGGGTCGGCGATGGGCGGGGCTGGCCGTTAGGCTTCATCCGTTCCCAACAATGAATTTGCCTGTGATCGCCCTCATATTGGAAAGCCCAGTCCGATGCCCGGCGGCGCTCGTATGCGGTATTCAGGACACGCCCATCACTGGGATTGACCACATTCAACATCACATGGACGTGGGAAAAGTGCTTGTCACGGTGCGCGACCAAGACTGCTTGATGCTCCTGCCAACCAAGATGACGCAGGAAATGCTGTGCCGCCTCGATCATTTGCTCCCGCGTCGGGGCATCGGAAGGTGCCCAACTCAGCGAGAAATGCTTGACCGGATTTTTCAGTTCGCGTCCGCCGATTGCAGCGCCCTCCAGCCTCTTGAGCTGGTCAGCGGCACGACAGGTCCAGAACATTTCATTGACGGCAGAGGGAATATGATCGTTGGCGAGATTGAGCGTGTGCGTCCATGCCACCCGCTCAGATGTCTTTGCCTTCTCCGGATCGTGCAGGAGATAGTTGGCAAGGGATTGGAACGATTTGCCACCCTTGGCAAACCGCACGATCACTGATCCCTCACGCGATTAATGAGCGCGCGGATTTCCTGCAACAGCGGCTCAAGCGTTTCGGGCAGCGGGATATGAAATTCGTGCAATTTGCGGGCAATCTGATTGAGATTGTTACCCAGCCGCGACAGCTGCACGAAGATGAGCGGGTCGGGGCATACCGCACGGCGCTCTACGGCTTCAGTAATGCGTTTCTGGTTAAAGAGCTTGGCACGACCATAATCCACCGGGCGCATCCTGAGCGCATCTGCGCGCTTATGCAGCAAATCGTATTCACGGGCTGTAAGCCCGAGATTGAATTGCCGATCTCGTCGCTCCGTTTTCTTTGTTTTCGACATGGCCTGGTGTCAAAGCTGAGCGCATGCGTCCTAGGGTGTCGGGGGCACCACCGCCCCTGACCGAGTGGTTTTCCCTAGGGAAAACACATCTCGCTACGCTCTTGGCTTGATATAAACCGCTTCGACAAAATCGCTGCATGCAAACACAGACAGAATAAAGCAAATATCTGCGGCGCACGATTACGTGCGACCCGTTACAAAACATTACTACCTTCCGAATGTGTGGAACGTGCTCTGCAGGAGTACGAAAAACGAGTTCCCGCAGTTCGAAGCATATTAGGAGAGAGGTTGGCTTTCTTCGAAGCGACTTTCAAAGCAGAAGATGAGAGCTATCGCTGCGGGATAAAATAAGAAAACTCTTTCAGTGGTTTAGCTGAATTTTCGATAACGGTTCTTGAAAATTTGGGCGTTGAGCCCCACATCTGGTATATATAAATGGGGCATCCACCATTTCTGCGGGCAACTCTACCGTAAATCGCAAATTTGCTTTATGCGCGCATAGCTCATGGGCCAGCAGAATAGAGGCAAGGGGAATCTGAAATGGACACGACCGAATTTAAACCCGGCGACATTGTGCAGGTGAAGTCAGGCGGGCCAATCATGACCGTTGAGAAGGTAGGAAAGACGGCCATGTTCGATGAAGAATCGGTTTGGTGTGTATGGTTTGAGAAGGTTGGAAACAAGCAAGTCGCGCAAAGGGAGACTTTTGTGCCTACCGTCCTTAACAAAGCCGAGAAGCCGAGCGGGCCATTTTATGTCGGTGTCCATCGGGCATAGCGTGGTGTGTTATGGCGTTTCGCGGCCTATTCATCGGTATTGACCGCTATATCTCGCCGGAAATCGATGAGTTGACGTGTGCGCGACGCGATGCAATGGCGCTCGAGGCGCTATTCGCTGACACCTTGGGTGGCACGACCGTGCTGCTGACGGACGCCGAAGCTAGCCGTCAAGGCATTGAGGCGGCGTTTGGCGAGATGGCCGCTTGTGACGCCGAGGACACAGTAGTAATCGCATTCTCAGGTCACGGGTCGGAGACGCATGAGCTAGTAACGCACGATGCGGATTTGAACAATCTGGCCGTTTCCGCCATTCCGCTTGAGCTGTTGCAAGATTGGTTTTCACGAATCCCCGCGAAACGGCTTATCTTGTTTCTCGACTGCTGCTTCTCTGGCGGCATCGGCGCGAAGGTGCTCCACGTAGAGACCAAGCCGCGCAGTATCTTGTCTACCGAAGCGCGGCTGGCACAGCTTGCTGGTGCAGGCCGGATCATCTTCACAGCGTCTGCAGCCAACGAGCCTGCTTACGAGCACCGCCGGTTCGGGCACGGGTTTTTGACTTATTTCCTGCTGGAAGCGCTGCGCGGCGCTGAGGAAGTCGTTCGGGGAGGCAAGCTGTCGCTCTACCGCCTGCTCGAACATGTCACAAACCGCGTGAAGGCGGCAGCGTTGCAAAGCGGCAATCAGTAAAATCCGACGATGCGCGGCAGTATTGACGGTGACGTCGAATGGCCAGTCTTTGTGCCGGGAGAAAAGTATTGGATGGCGTTTCCGGCGCGAATGCCTGTCAACGCCACATCAGACCTTTCCAGCCTTGCGTCGGCTGGATTTCCAAATGCGCTTATCTCTGCATGGGCGGGCGCGGTCCCATCGCTCAACGCGCTTCAGCTTGCAGCAATAAACGATTTTGGCGTGCTGAATGGAGAAAATCTCATCGTCTCCGCCCCCACCTCTTCGGGCAAGACGATGGTAGGCGAGTTGGCGGCATTACGGAATGTGCTGGACCGCAAGCGGGCTCTCTTTCTGCTACCGCTCAAAGCGCTTGTGGCAGATAAGCGTCGGCATTTTGCAAGTGTCTACAGTGCCTTTGGCATTCGCACTATCGAAGCCACGGGCGAAACAGACGATATCACTCCGCTGTTGCGCGGACAGTATGACATTGGGCTGCTGACCTATGAGAAGTTTGCGGCCATCGCCCTGACCTTTCCGCACGTGCTGGCACAAGTCGGCGTAATCGTCGTCGACGAAGCGCAGATGATTGCTGATCGAAGCCGCGGCGCAAATCTGGAATTCATCCTGACGCTTATCCGCATGCGTCGCCGCGAAGGGATTGAACCGCAGTTGATTGCTCTTTCGGCCGTGATTGGGGACACGAATGGTCTTGAGCAATGGCTTAATGCTCGGCTACTTCGGCGAACGGAAAGGCCGGTACCACTTGATGAAGGCGTTCTGCTTGGCAACGGATGCTTTCGTTTTATCGATCCGGCAACCCGGAAAGAACGTGCCGAAGGTCCATTGATCCAGCGTATTTACGGCAAGGGCTCAAGCCAGGATTGGATCATCCCACTAGTCCAAAAGTTGGTCAGCGAAGGCCAGCAGGTAATCGTATTCCGCGAGACGAAAGGCGAGGCGCGCGGCTGCGCAAATTATCTTGCGGGCGCGCTTGGGTTACCTCCTGCCACAGAAGCGCTTGCCCAGCTCCCGGGCGGCGATCCATCGCAAGCCAGCGTTGATTTGCGAAATGCGCTGGCGCGGGGTGTAGCCTTCCACAATGCTGATCTAGAGCGTGAGGAACGGCGTATCATTGAGGAGGAATTCCGCCGAAGCGGCTCTGGGCTGAGGGTCATTGCGGCCACGACCACATTGGCGATGGGTATAAATACGCCAGCATCGTCGGTGATCATCGCCGGGCTGGATCATCCCGGCGATGAGCCATATTCAGTCGCCGAGTATAAGAATCTCGTTGGGCGTTCGGGACGACTTGGTTTTGCTGAAAAGGGAGCCTCTTATTTGCTGGCACTCGATTCACGCACCGAGCATGACCTGTGGACACGATATGTCACGGCTACACCGGAAGACCTTGTGTCTCGCTTTCTTGATGACGAGACGGATGCAGGGTCTCTGATTATCCGGGTCTTGGTTGCCGCCCGGCGAGCGACTGGCGAAGGGGTAGCAAGCGACGAGATCGTCGAGTTTCTGGAATCGAGCTTCGGGGCATTTCAGGCAAGGCGGGCGAGCACAGGATGGCAGTGGAGCCAGACTGACCTTTTTTCGGCCTTAGTAGATTTGGAGCACCATGGCCTTGTGCAGAAAAATGCGGCGGGCGCATACGAACTGACGAATCTTGGCCGCCTAGCTGGCGAGAGCGCAGCAGAGGTTGGGTCCATCGTCGCACTTGTTGATTGTCTTGGACAGCTTCAACCGCAGGACATCAGCGATCCTGTGTTGGTCGCGGCAGCGCAAACCACCGTGGAAGTTGACCAAGTTCTCTTTCCGATAAACAGGAAGAGCACACAGAAAGAACCAGAGCTCTGGCCCAATGAGTTGCGGGGGCAAGGTGTGCCATGGCCCATCTTGAGTGCCTTCCAGCGCGCTATAAAGGAACCCCAGCAAGCAACATTGCGGGCCAAGAAGGCTGTAGCCTGCCTGCTGTTCGTGTCTGGCCGCCCAATGAACGAGATCGAAAAATTGCTAACGCAGTTTGGGGGCGCATTTGGTGGCGCAGCGGGCCCGATCCGCGCTGTAGCGGCGCGCACGTGCGATATGTTACCAGTGGCAGCACGTGTCGCTGAAATTCTGCATCCCACGCTTGATCTAGGGAATCGTGTAAGGCGTCTCGCCATCCGACTAACTTATGGAATTTCGGGTACGGCTGTGGAACTCGCGCAGTTTGCCGGTACTGAACTATTGCGCGGCGATTACTGCCGTCTGGCGGCGGCAGGCCTTTGCGAGCCAGACCAGATTGCTGCTGCCACGGATGACCAGATCCTCGCTTGCGTCGACAAAGACAAGCAAAAGTTGGGACTTGTGCGAGACGCTGCGCAGCGCATTGCCCAGCAACGGGCACATGCCGCGGTACTCAAAATTCCAGTGCTCGACACCTACGTGGCGTAAGTTGAGAGAGGGCTTCAATGGGCCTAAAGATTAATTTCATGCGCGACTTCGCTGCCTGCTGTAGGGAGCGGCTCAAGGAAGCCGGATATTGCATTTCCACCAACGAGGATCGCGAGGTCATAAGAATCTATCTGACCATTCGGCATCGGCGCGTTATAAATAAACCGCGGTCATTTCATCAAGCTTCGTATGCAATCCCGGCCCATCTTGTTTCTGGACATGAGGCCTTAAGAAAAGTCGTCGAAAGAGGCGATGAACTTTGGCCTTATCAAAGCCGAAAAATTTTAAAGTCAGCCCTGGAAGATGGAATGCTAAACGACTTTGGCATTCAGCACTTTCATCTGGGCATCGGCCCCGACCTTAAGCATGCTGGCTTGATATCTGGCACGCGGGAATTGCTTTTCGCTGTGGTCAACGACGCAGATTTCTACGCTATCGGCATCTACGACCATTTGGGATGGTCATGCCAAATGTTATTAGATGCGCCGTTTCAAATCCGAAGTGCAACAGGGCAGCATAGACGGCATGGCGGAGTGAGTGGCGGGGGAAAGGGTCGGGGTCAAGGGCTTTAGTCGCCGGAGACGATGCGAGCGCAGCGAGCACCCTTGAGGCCGACGTTTTCTCCCGCCAGACTTTGCCATGTTGTGTATGCCGGTTTTTCTGGCGGTCAGATGGAAGACTATCCTTGCGTGGGACAGCACATCTCACGGAGGAAAAATGCCCGAAGGCTATCTCCATCTGACCTGCGAACAACGCTGCCAGATTTACGCGCTCTTGCAAAGCGGCCACTCGCAAGCCCACATCGCGCGGCAAATTGGCGTCGATCCGTCGACGATCAGCCGCGAGCTTGTTCGCAACACCGGCGCGCGCGGCTATCGCTTCAAGCAAGCGCACGAGAAGGCCTCGCAGAGACGCCAAGAGGCCTCGGACAAGCCGCGCAAAATAACGCCAGATTTGGTGGAGCTGATCGAAGAAAAACTGACGCAACAGCAGTGGAGTCCCGATCAGATCAGCGGGCGTCTGGCGAAGGATGGCGTCGCCTTTATCAGTCACGAGCGCATCTATCAGCATGTCTGGAAAGACAAGAAAGACGGGGGCACGCTGTATCTTCACTTGCGTCACAGCGGCAAAAAATACAACAGGCGCAAGGGCAAGAATTCGGGGCGCGGGCTGATTCCGAACCGCGTCGATATCGATCAGCGGCCTCCTATTGTCGCCGCAAAAATCCGCATCGGAGACTGGGAGGCCGACACGATTATCGGCGCCAATCACAAAGGCGTTGTCATGTCGCACGTCGAGCGAACCTCCAAATACACCAAGCTCGCCAAACTGCCGGACAAGAACGCGGACTTTGTCGTGCAGGCCTGCGCACGCGTGCTTTTGCCGCTCGCTGACCAAATCGAAACAATCACTTACGACAATGGAAAAGAGTTCGCCTCTCACGCCCAAATCGCAACCTCGCTGGGGGCACTATCCTATTTTGCCAAGCCCTATCACTCGTGGGAACGCGGCCTCAACGAACACACTAACGGCCTCTTCAGGCAGTACTTCCCAAAAGGTTCCGACTTCTCTATTTTGTCCGATGCCGATGTCCAAAGGGTCGAGGACAAACTCAACTCTCGCCCCAGAAAGATACTCGGCTACCAAACCCCTCGCGAGATTTTCTTCAGCGCCAGAAATCTGCCCGTTGCACTTCACTGTTGAATGGGCGGTGTCATTCATCAGACTTGGCCATCGCTGTTCAACACATTTGCCATTCAGAACGTCGAAGGCTTGTCCGTAACCTATTCCGACGAAGAGTTGGCTGCGTTCCGGAAACGGGAAATCAACGCGGTGACGCGCCGTCCAGACGGCACGATTCACGTTTCACCAGGCGGAGGGATCGCGACTGACGGAAGTAGCATCGCCGTCACCCGTGAGTTGATAGCTTTAACGGCCTTCTTAGATCGCTATCAAACGCTCGTAGCCGAAGATTTCGAAAGGGAAATCAAAAACGGCGCACAAGGCGCTGACGAAGAGATCGTTCTCGTTTGGCGGGAAGGAAGAGCGTTTGCGAAATGTGGTGATCTGGAAATGGACCTTCTAGGAAATTTGCCGGTACCTCGCTTGTAGGTTGATCAGGTCTCTTAAATAGACGTGAGGTTGTTGGTGCGCATTACATTGCCTTCCCGCATCTGCCCAATCATCAACAATAAATCCACACTCGGCGCTTCGAAAATTGTTCGATAAGCTTTGACCAAGCCCAGCCAGCCATTTAATTGATTTTATAGAGCAAACGCTAATTAGACATTTCGGACATCTAAGCCCGAACAGCGAACGAAGACGCACAAAAGACGGCACAGTTTCCCGAACTGGCGAATTAGCCGACGCCGACGCCCGGCCGAGCTGGCAGGGGAAATGCGGCGCAAAGCTGAATGTAACGGAGGAGATTATGGAGCTTCTCACTCAATTGTTGCCAATCATCTTTCGCGCTATCAGCATAGCTCCGCCGATCGTGGAAGCTATTCGGTCTGGAACACCGACAGTCCAAGCCGTTGAAAACAACGCGGGGAACCTGCTTCCCCTCTTAGCCCAGATCGGCAAGCAATTATTCCCTGCTATCGACGAAAGATTTGCTGCTGCCGCTGCCGCAGCTACGATGTTTGATCCGGTTAGGGTTAAATGGGTTCAAACAGCGCTCAACATTCTGGGCGCAAGCCCAGCTCTCGATGTTGACGGTGAGTATGGCCCGCTGACCACCGCCGCGGTTCAAGAATTTCAAAAAGCGAACAGCCTTGTTGTAGATGGGTGGGCGGGAGATGCAACGCAATTTGCGCTGCAGACAGCACTGTCAAAGATCAAGACGGGAACTTGAACCACCGAAGGCCCATTCTAAAGGCCTCCGGGCGATCGAGCGAGGCGCAGCGGGACCGCCAAGCGTTAGGGCTCGCTGGACAGAGCGAAGACCCGCCGCTCCCGGTTCTTACGTGCCGATCGGTATTTTCAGTTCCTGGCCCGGAAAGATCAGGTTCGGGTCGGTGATGATCAGCGGGTTCGCTCGCACGATGTCATGATAGCGGTTCGGATCGCCGTAGTTATCTCTAGCGATCCGCGAGAGCGTGTCGCCGCGCCGCACGACATGCAGCCGATAACCATAATAGCCGGCGACGATGCGCGGGCCGTAGATGACCGGGACGATCACCTTGTTGATTTCCGATCCGTCGGCGGCGCTCTCCTCGTAGACCTCGACAAACAGCCGGTCCAACTGGAAGGATGCTCCCGAGACGTCCACAGAAATTTGGAATTGCCCATGCTCGCCGGTGCCGCCGCCAACGTTGAAATGCCCGGTGCGCTCGTCGTGGCCGTCGTGGATCCGATATTGAAGCGTCGCTTCAAATCCCGAGCCGATGCCGGCGACGAGAACTGGGTTTCCCACCAGATCATAAGGCCTGGGTTGTTGGATTGCGTTTGCCATGCAGTTGCTCCCCTTCTTGCTCTGGAACAGACTCGCTCGACCAAGCGGAGCGTCCTTGTCCAACGATAGATGGGTCCGCGTCTCATTGTAACAGCGGAATACGCGGCGAGAACCCGCCGCAGATGCCGGGCACCGAAGACGACAACCCTTCGGCAGGAAGGCTTTTGCTTTCTCGCTCGACGGTACTGGCGATCTAATCGATTTGAGCCCGCATAGCACGCAAAGGAATGGGCGGAGTGGACGGAGCACGACAAGCTCGTGAAGCAGGGCGAGCCGGACCCCTTACCCGCCCACCCGTGGCGCCACCCGATATTGATGGCTTGGTTCGCCGCAATCACGACGGCGCCTTCGAGTCAGATTACGTCATCATCCATGATTGGCCGACGCCAAAGCAAATCCTACGGCGGAAAAAGGACATCGCATATTTGATTTCGGCTCACGTCCCGATCTCATACGGCCGGCAGGTCCACTCAGCGTTCGCGCAGACTCTCTTGTCTGTAGCGCATGAGCGGTGACAGGAGGTAACTGATGATCGTTCGCTGGCCGGTTTTGATTTCGACGGTGACGGCCATTCCCGGCGAGAGATTGACCTTTTTGTTATCGACCTGCATCTGCGTCCGATCGAGCGAGATACGCGCCAGATAGATCAGTTCCTGCCCCTTCGGCTCGCTGCTGGTTGTTTCGGCGCCAAGCACTTTTTCCGAGCCCCTGTCCTGTGGCGTGTTGCGCGTGATGGCGTCCTGCGAAACGTTCAAGATTTTGCCGTGAAGCAGACCGTAGCGGGTGAAATTGAAGGTATCGACTTTAATCGCCGCTTCTTCTCCTGGTTCGATGAATCCGATGTCCCTATTCGAGATCATCGCCTCCACCTCGAGGCGGCTATCCAAGGGAACGATGATCATGAGCGTCTGCGCCGGGGTCACGACGCCGCCGACCGTATTCACGGCGAGCTGTTGGACGACGCCGTCAACGGGGGCCGTGAGCTTCTGCAGCTTCGTCCTTTGCTCCGCCTTGATGATATCCTGCGCAAGCCCCGCTGCTTTTTGCTCGGCTTTGACGAGCTCGTCGGACGCCGCGCGCTGATACTCGGCAACGGTCCGGTTTCGCGATTCGACAAGCGCAGCAATCGCCGCGTCTGCCTCGCCGTATCGGCTCTGCTGAACGAGAACGTCCTGCCGTGCGCTGACCAGATCCTGCAGCTCGCTCAAGTAAAGGAGCTTGGACCCCAGTTTTTCATTGAACAGTTGTTCGCGGATTCCGACCCGTTCCTTGAGCGGCGGAATGGTGGCTTTGAGCTTGTCAATTGACGCCTGGGTGGTCGCGCGCTCCGCCTCCTTCTGCGCGATTTGCCGGTCAATTCCTGCGATCTTGGCCGCCTGCTCGGCGGCCTGACTCACCAAAAAGCGGCGCTGCACGCTAACCAGGTCGGCCGGCGCTCCTTCCGGCGGTTTGAAATGAGCGAGCGGATCGTTGCCGCCGTCCAGCACCGCGCGCAACCGCGCCGCTTCCAACTGAGCGGCGAGAAGATCGCTGCGCGAATGCTCGAGCTCGGCGGTGTTGATGGTCGGATCGAGTTCGAGCAACACATCGCTAGCATTGACCCGCTGCCCGTCGCGCACCTCAATCGCCCGCACAACGCCCGTCTCGAACGGCTGGATGACTTTAATCCGACCGCTGGGAATGATTTTGCCGGGAGCGACCGCGACGATATCGACCGTGCCTATGCAGGCCCAAGCCACGGCGGCGGCGAACAGGGCAATAATACTGACGCCGATGGCGCGGCCGATCGGCGACGGCGGCGTCTCGACGATCTCAAGGGCAGCGGGCAGAAACGCGAGCTCGTCCTTGTGACGACGGCCGCGCTGGTTCGGAAATTCGACAATATTCTTAGCCGACTTCATGCAGCCCTGCCTGCAAGCGATGGAGGGTCGCGTAGCGACCGCCCCGCTTGATCAGTTCGTCGTGCGTGCCGTCTTCGACCAAACGGCCGCGCTCGATCGTGACGATACGGTTGGCAATGCGCAGCGTTGACAGGCGGTGAGCAATGATGAACACCGTGCGACCTGTAACAATCTGCGCCATGCTTTGCTGGACGATGCGCTCGCTTTCGTAGTCGAGCGCGCTGGTCGCTTCGTCGAAGATGAGGATGCGAGGGTTGGCGATCAGCGCCCGCGCAATGGCGATGCGCTGTCTTTGGCCGCCCGAAAGGGTGCTGCCGCGTTCGCCGATGATCGTGTCGTAGCCTTCCGGCAATTCGAGAATGAACTCATGGGCGCCCGCAAGCTTCGCCGCCGCGATCACCCGCTCGATCGGCGTCGCGGGATCGACCAGGGCGAGGTTGTCGCGAACCGAGCAGTTGAACAGCATGTTTTCTTGAAGCACGACTCCGATCTGCCGGCGCAACCACGCCGGATCGGTCAGCGCAAGATCGATCCCATCCACCAGCACGCGGCCGCTCTCCGGAACGTAAAGCCGCTGGACAAGCTTGCCGAGCGTGCTCTTGCCGGAACCGGAAGGGCCGACGATTCCGATCACCTGTCCGGCGGGCACCTCCAGGCTGACATCATGCAGGACTTCCGCCCCGTCAATCCGGTAGCGGAACGTGACATGCTCGAACGTCACTTGGCCGCGAACGGTCGGAAGCGTGGCCCGCCCTGGATTGTAAACCGGCTCGGCCGGCGTGTTGAGGATGTCGCCCAGGCGCTCGACCGAGAGCCGCGCCTGATGGAAGTCCTGCCAAATTTGCGCAAGCCGCAAGACCGGCGCGCTGACGCGGCCGGCCAGGAGATTGAACGCGACCAGTTCGCCCACCGTCAGGTCGCCTTCAATGACAAGTTTTGCGCCGAAAAAAAGAATACCGGCAATGACCAGCTTGCTCACAAACTGGACGGTCTGACTGGCGTAATTGCCGAGGCTAAGCACGCTAAAACTTGCGCTGACATAGCCGGCGAGCTGCTCTTCCCAGCGGCGCTGCATCTGCGGTTCGACCGCCATCGCCTTGAGCGTCTCTGCGCCGGTGACGCACTCGACCAAGAATGCCTGGTTCTCCGCTCCGCGCCGGAATTTCTCGTCCAGGCGCCTGCGAAACAGCGGCGTCGCTCCCGCCGATATGCCGATGTAGAACGGAAACGCGGCAAGGACGATCCAGGTCAGGAGTGGAGAATAGTAGAACATGACGGCGAGAAACACGAACGTGAAGAACAGGTCGATCACAAGCGTCAGCGCCGAACTCGTCAGGAAAGTGCGAATGTTCTCCAACTCGCGCACCCGCGCGACCGAATCGCCCACGCGACGCGCCTGAAAATAGGCGAGAGGCAACGCCAACAGATGGCGGAACAGCCGCGCTCCCAGCTCCACGTCGATCCGATTGGTCGTGTGCGCAAAGAGATAAGTCCGCAGGATTCCGAGAATGGTCTCGAAAATGGTGATGGTAACCAGCCCGATCACCAGAACGTCCAGTGTGCTCATGCTCTGATGCACGAGCACTTTGTCGATCACCACCTGGAAGAACAACGGAGTGATCAGCGCAAAAAGCTGCAAGAAGAACGACGCAACCAACACCTCGCTCAGTAGGCCGCGATACTTATGGACCGCTCCCAAAAACCAGCTGAGGTCGAACCGCCGCGTCAGATCGGTCAGACTCGCGCGCTTGGTCATCAAGATGAGACGGCCATCCCAAACGGATTCGAACTCCTCCCGTGTCATTAGACGCGGTTGCGGAGTGTTTGGCGCCTGGACGATGATCTTGTCACCGCCCGGCTTGCCGATCAGCAGAAAGCCGCCGTCGCGCAGCGCGGCGATGCCGGGCAACGGCGTATTGGCGAGGCGCTCCCATCGGCTGGTCAGGCACCGGGCTCTGAGGCCGAACTGTTTTGCGCACCTGAGCATCTCGGGGATGCCGATCGGCCTCTCCCCGAATTGGTGCCGAATCTGCTTGGGATCGGCCGCAATGCCTTGAAACCGCAAGAGCATAACCAATGCCGCGAGGCCGGGCTCGACCTGTGGGGCATTGGCTTTATCATCGGTCATCGCGCCAGGCTCTTCCGCGTTGCGAGAAGCTCTTTAAGCACATTGCCAATTAAAATCGTACACAGTCCACATTTCATCTAGATGGGAGCGTAGCCTGTCAAGCAACATCCACGGCCTAGATCGACGATGATTTATTTCACTGCATCATGGGCATCGTTCCTGTAAACTTGCCAATCAGGCAAGCGTCCTCCTGTGTCGTTGTTGAGCGATGCAGCAGTATTGCGCAAAGCACCCTTGAGCCGGGTGGGAATATCGGCAGAGATGAGGCCAGCGTCTTACTACTAAGCATCACTCAGAAGTTTGCTCAGAGCCGATAAGACATGAAAGTCGTCTGTCATGTATGTCAGGAAGAGCTGACGGTCCGGGGCGCCACGATCTATGGGCCTCCCTTTGCAGCATCTGGAACCGAGATTGCGTGCGTCGAGCAGAATCTGTGCGACCGATGCTACATGCGGGTACAGGAGTTCCTGGCGGATTTGCGCTCGCATCAGAAAAGGTGGACGACCGAGCGCGACCCTGATCTGGCTGCGGATATCGTGCTCATTGGGCTGAATAAGACGACCAAAAGCCATGTCCGGAAGGAGTTGCAGGCGGAAGGATTCGTGGTCGATGTGGCGATCTTTGAGCCGGGCAAAACACTCCCGGAGAGCCTCCACACTCCCGGGGGCGCTCTTGTCGTCGGGTTGAAGAAAGATGCCGGGCTCATTCAACTGGTCCGGCAGCAGTCGACTTTTCTCGGCGACCCGGTCGCGGATGGTTATTTTGATCGCAACGTCATTCAGAGCGGTCTCGATGCATTGGAAGCACTCTGCGCAAGACGCAATTGGCCGATCGTCGACGTGAGCCGCCGGTCTTTCCGGGAGACCGCAACGGAAGTCATCGAACTCTACAAACAACGCGAGCGCAGCAAGAAAAAAGAAGCAAGCAGCGCGTGACCAAGGCGATTACGACGTCGGTCGCTTGTTTTGCAACCACCCGAGCGCTGCCGAAAGTGTGCCGCCCTCCGCGGGCGAATTTGCGTGAAATCCGCCCCTTGCTCGCTGAGCACGGTTTGCGGCGCAGATCGGCGCTATTGTCGTCAAAGCCAAACGCTCATGTGGCGCCTGCGCAACAGTCTCTGACAAAGTTGACGAAGGATAAAGAAAATGCCGGCGGGCTTGTAGGGTATCGTTTATTATAATCAATCGGGTGGAATAGCATTGGTGAAGCGATGCTGTTGGTTCGGGGGCTCGGACTTCTTACGGGCGGACTGCTTCTCGCTGGCTGCATGCAGACCGGTTCGATGCAGGGCGCCAATTTCACCGCGCGTGATAGAGCGGAACTCGCAAACCCGCCCTACCAGCAGGCGTGGATTTCACCGGCCTATCAGCGCCAAATCGTCAGCTATCACAGGAAAGACCGGCCCGGCACGATCCTGGTCGATACTCCGCACCGCTTTGTCTATTTCGTGCTGCCGAAGGGCAAGGCTGTTCGGTACGGCGCGATCGTCGGCGAGGACGCTCAGGCCTGGTCCGGCGTCGTGACGGTCGGTCGCAAGGAAAAATGGCCCGGATGGACTCCGACCGCGAATGAGCGAAAACGGCTCGGTCCGCTTCCGAGTTACGTGGAAGGCGGCGCGCGCAATCCGATGGGCGCGCGGGCGTTATATTTGTACGCCAATGGCAAGGACACGCTCTACCGCATCCATGGCACCAACCAGCCGGGTTGGATCGGGCACGCCGTTTCCTCGGGCTGCATTCGACTAACCAACGAGGACGTGATCGATCTCTACAGTCACGTAAGGGTGGGTGCGCCTGTCGTGGTGCTGGGACCGAGGAGTGGTTATCAAACCGCTTCGGCCGGCGGCGGCACGTTTGGTTATTGACGACATTTCCGCTTCCCACAGGGGCGCCCGTCTTCTCCCGTTAAGATGCATCTCGATCGGTTTCGAGGCCGAATGTCAGTCGCGGGCCGACGGGTGATTCCATCGAGCGTGCCGATGGCAGGGCCTTGATAAGGTCGCGTATGCTTTGATCTGACGATTTCCATCGGGTCACGTATGGGTGAAGCAGGCGCCGTGACAGCGCAACCGCCGGATTTATCGAGGACCCGCCCTTAGGTGGATAAGTCCGCCCTCCGTTCACGCCGAACCAGGAGACGTCACATGGCACGGCCACTCGAACCCCGCAAAAGCAAGGTCGCCGTGCCGTTGCCGGACGATGCAACCCTCACGCCGGACATCCGGCAGCGATTGCAGCAATTGCCGGCGCTCAACAACTTGCGAATGTTCGCGAACGTGCCGCAGTGCTTCCTGTCGATCACCTCCCTGATCAACCAGCTCTTCCATGCCGGAACGATCGACCCGAAGCTGCGCGAATACATGTATCTGCGAATCGCGATCAAGTACGGGCTTTATTACGAGTACCGGCACAACCTCTTGTTCTCCGAACAGCTTGGCATGACAGATGGCGAACTCGCGGCGTTGCGGTCCGATGGACCGGTCGACCGACTCAGCGCTGATGGCAATCTTGTTTGCGCAGCTGCCGAGGAGATCACCGAGCGTTTCTCCGTCGGCGACGAAATGCTCACTGCCCTGCTCGATCGTTTCGGCACGGAGGGCGCGTGCGAAATCATCCTGCTCGTTTCGTGGTTCAATCTTCTCATTCGCTACGTCGAATCAACACGCGTGCCCTATGAGAAGGACCTCGGCGACATCATCAAAGGTGGCGCCCCGCTCGAACTGAAGTGAAACGCGTCGCGGTCGATGCACGCGTGTTCGTTAAAGCTCATGAAGGCCAAGGACGGCCCCGCGTGCCCGCTCCCTTATCTTGATTCGCGCCAGCCTGCTCATGCGCCGGGCAATGTCCAAAAAACAAACAGCGGTCCGAAGGCGGCTTGTGTCAGAAACGAAAACCCCGGCTTGCGCCGGGGCTTTTTTCGAGGGGGCACTTCCGTTTTTCAGCGTTGACCAGTTAAAACCTGTTGATGTCTGAAATCAAAGAACGTCCCAACCTCGATAGGTGGACCATAGCAAATCTTCGGATTCTTGCATCATCGAAAACGGGACCGTCCCGACGATCCTCATGACATGTTGCCCGCGCACAACAAAACCGCGGCGCCCCGGCACGTGCATGGCCCGACGGCTGGATGCTCCCCCTCTCATTCCGGCGTCGCGCATGACGGCGGATCCGGCATCGTCAACGGCGTAACGGCGTTACGGCTTCCTGCAACCTAGATGCGACATTCGAGCGCTTGTTAAACAGCTTGTCCAATTGCCGGGCCTCCCTATATCCGCACGCCGATCCGGCCGCGAGCGCGACCGATTGCGGACGCACCAACGGCACGGCCGCGGGCAGAGGGGCCAAAGCCGCTCGTTCGACAAAAGGAGAACACGATGCGTCGGACCGCTCTACTAGGACTGGGACTGGCCGCCGTGACGGCAGCTTTCGCCCTCGACGCCGCGCCGGCGAGTGCACAAGGCTATCGGCTCTATCCCTGGTGCGCGCTTTACAATACGAAGGGCGGCGCCACGAACTGCTACTTCTCTACCTATGAGCAGTGTCAGGCGGCGGTCAGCGGCATCGGCGGCATGTGCACGCAAAATTCCTGGTACTCGGCTTACGGGCCGTATTACTCCCTTGGCGACGCGCGGACCGGGCGGTCTCGATCTTACTGAACGCCGTTCGTCGCCGGCACGCCGACTTCGTTTGGCTCGGAGAAGCGCCGTCCGCCATTTGCCAGACGGCTCTATGACTGTACGGGCATTGTGAATGTAAGGGATGACCGTTCCGGCGGCCGGTCCGGGCAATTTGTTTGCAGGGCTGGTGCGCGGAAGACCCGTTCCCACATCTTCCGAACGACTAAGACTTAGGGCCCTCGTTTGAGCGCCGGACTAACGGAAGGAAAGCGATCTTGCGCAACGCCGTTTTCGGAATTGCCGTCGCAACCGCCGCCCTCGGCTTTTGCATCGTGTTTGCGGGTGCTCAAGCCTCGGCGGGCTCCCCTGTCTATCCTTGGTGCGGCTTTTACAACATGTCAGGCGGCGCCACGAATTGTTATTTCTCCAATCGGTGGCAATGCGAGCAGGCGATCAGCGGCAACGGCGGCTATTGCTATCAGAATCCATTCTATGCGGGCTATCGGGCGGGTCAGGTGGGACGGGTCCGGCGATACCGCCGATACTGACAGCGCTCCACTTACCAGCTTGCGCTGCTGCCGATAGCCGCCGGAGCGGCACGACCGTGCGCAAGCAAAAGGCCGCCCGGAGGCGGCCTTGAATTTGTCGGACCGGGCGCGCATCGCGCTCGCAAAAATCTATCGCGATTAATTGACGATTTTGACGACGCGCCGTGTGCGTTGGTCAACGATGACGTGCTGTTTGTTGACAACCGCATGGGCGTAGTTGTTGTGTGAGGGCACAGGCGTCAAGACGACGCTCTCGGGCAATGGTTGACCCACCACGACCTTTTCTCGAACTTCAATCGGAGCAGGAAGAGGCGCCCCGGTCACGGCGGACAGGACTTCGGCGGGAAGCTCGATGGCGGCGCCGACCAGGCCGCCAACCGCGGCTCCAACACCTGCCCCAGCACGAGCGGCGTCTTGCGCAGGCGTCTGAGCAAGAACGGAACTCGGCAAAAGCGCAGCGATTGTGATCGCCGCCACAGCAGTTACTCTCATGTGATATCTCCGGGTTGCTTTGATGACATCCGGCCATTGCTTCGGCCGGGGATCACTGCGGCCAATTCGTCACAATGAAGAGACGCCCGCGAGGTTGGTGGTACTTGCGTGCTGTTACATCGCTGTGAATTGTGCGTGATCCTGTCTGAAAAGCCGCGAAAGCCACCTTGGTTCCATGCCTGGATCATTGGGCGCGGACGAGCGTTATCGTCCTCACACCGGCGGCGTGCCGTAGGTGTGGAACGATTCGATCGTCTTCAGCCCCCAGGCCTGTCCCTTCTTGCGTTCGGCCTCGCTCCAAACGATCGGCTTCCAGTCGGGGGCGAGAATCAGCCTGGCGCCGGCATTGGCGACCTCCACCCGGTTGCCGCCGGGCTCGTACACGTAGAGGAAGAAGGTTTGCTGCACCGCGTGCTTGTGCGGCCCGGTTTCGATAAAGACGCCGTTCTCGAGAAATATGTCGGCCGCCCGCAACACGTCCTCGCGGCAGTCGACCGCGTAGGTCAGGTGGTGGAAGCGCCCGCGCGATCCGGTGCGGTCGAGCGTATAGGCGAAGTCGTAACTTTTATTGGTGGCCGTCATCCACATGCCCGCTTCGGTTCCGTCGTCGAGCACGATCTGCTCGGTCAGGCGAAAGCCGAGATAGTTCTCGAAGAAGACGCGGTTGGCGCGGATGTCGGCGGCAAGGCAATTGAGGTGGTCGAGCCGCCGCACGCTGACGCCACGGGCGGGGAATTTCTGCGCCTGGTTCTTGAGCGCGGGCTTCAACTCGGGCGGCGGCGCATACCACTCGGTTTCGTAATAAAGCTCGATCACGTGGCCGTCCGGATCGCGGCATACGAAGGTCGGGCCCTGACCCAGATCGCCGTTGCTCCAGCCCACCTCGAAGCCGGAGCCGGCAAGCGCCCGGGCGCGCCGCTGCAGCGCTTGCGGGCTGCGGGTGCGGAATGCCATGTGCCCGATTCCCGATGTGTTTGAGGCCGTGAGCTTGAGGCTGTAGCGCTCGTAATCGTCCCAGCCGCGCAGATACACGGAAGAGCCTGCCTGCCCGCTCTCGGTCATCCCCATCACGTCGACGAAGAAGCGCAGGCTTTCGTCGAACTTGGGCGTCAGCAACTCGAGGTGACCGAGGTGGGCGATGTCATAGATCGGCTCTTCGCGCGCATCGGCAGTTCCATCAGGCGGCATTTTTTCCGTCCTTATTGCATTGCGTGCGCCGCCTCAGTCCAAGGGCCGGCGGTCTCGGAAACGGTATCTGACCGAGGGATGCCCGGCCAGCCCGCTTACTCCCCAATCGCAGCAAGGGTAATTACGCCGCAGCCTTCAGCCGCCCTCCGTGCTTGCGATCAACCGCGCGCTCGATGATCATGGCGCCAGGTCTTGGACGGAGGGCTTGCCGAATGCGTGCCTCGCAATCGCCCCGGCGGGGGCGCTCGGTCCCCGCTGCAGCCGTCAAGGCTTGCGCCATCCTGCTTGCCGCCGTTTGGATGGCCGGTTGCACAAAGCAGACTGCCTATGTTCCGCCGCCGCCGCCGGAAGTCGGCGTCGCGCAGCCGCTGCAGCAGACCGTGACGATCCATCTCGAGCAGACCGGCAACACGGTCGCCTTCAACACCGTCGATCTGGTCGCGCGAGTTCGAGGGCTTTCTGAACGCCATCAAATATAAGGACGGCGCCGAGGCGAAAAAAGGCGACGTTCTGTTCGTCATCGAACAGCCCCCCTATCAGGCCCAACTGCAGCAGGCGGAAGCCGCCTTAATCGCCGCGCGGGCCGAGTTGGTGAAATCGGAAGCCGAGCTCTCGCGCCAGTCCACGCTGCGCAGCCAGGACATCTCGACCCAGGTCGCGCTCGACAAGGCGCGGGCGCAGCGCGACACCGACAAAGCCAATGTGATGAGCAAAGAGGCGGGGGTCACGCTCGCCAAGATCAACCTCGGCTACACCACGGTAACGGCGCCGTTCAATGGCGTCGTGACCAAGCACCTCGTGTCGGTCGGCGAACTCGTCGGCGGTACGGTGAAGACAAAGCTCGCGTCGATCGTCCAGCTCGATCCCATTTATGTGAGCTTCAATATGAGCGAGCAGGACCTTTTGCGTATCCGCGCCAATCTTGGCGACCAAAAGATCACGTTCGAGGACCTACAGAAGGTCCCGGTCGAGGTCGGCCTCATGACCGAGGAGGGCTTCCCGTATAAGGGCCATCTCGATTACGTCGCCCCAGAGCTCGACCCAGCGACCGGAACGATCCTGGTGCGGGGCGTTTTTTCCAACCCTGACGAAGTCCTGTTGCCGGGCTTCTTCGTGCGCATCCGCGTTCCGACCGGCCGCACCGTGCAGAATGCCCTGCTTGTGCCCGATCGGGCGCTCGGCCAGAATCAGGAGGGTCGCTATCTCCTCGTTCTCAACAAGGACGACGTGGTCGAGCAGCGTCCCGTGCAGATCGGCCAACAGTTTGGCGATCTGCGGTTGATCCAATCCGGAATCAAGCCCGATGACCGCATCATCGTCGCCGGTATTCAGCGCGCGATCCCGGGGAGAAAGGTTGCGCCCAAAACGGCAACGATCGCCTCGGTAGCCTCTGCCCCTGCCGCGGAAAAGTGACGGCGCGGTTCAACCGATGATCTCGAAATTCTTCATCGAACGCCCGGTGCTCGCCAATGTGCTGGCGATCGTCTTTGTGCTGATCGGGGCGGTGGCGCTATTTCGGCTACCGATCTCCCAATATCCGAACGTTGTTCCGCCGACGGTGCAGGTGACGACCCGCTACCCCGGCGCGAGCGCGCAGACCGTTATCGACACTGTCGCGCTGCCGATCGAGGTGCAGGTCAACGGCGTGGAGAACATGCTGTACATGCAGTCGACGAGCACGAGCGACGGCAACTACACATTGACCGTGACATTCGCCGTCGGCACCGATCTCGATTTCGCGCAGGTGCTTGTGCAAAACCGGGTCGCCACCGCGCTCGCGTCGTTACCGGACGAGGTCCAGGCGCAAGGCGTCACCGTCCAGAAACGGTCGACCGCGACTCTGATGATCGTCGCGTTAAGCTCCCCGAACGACCGCTACGACAGCCTGTTCATGAGCAATTACGCGACCATCAATCTGGTCAATGAATTGGCGCGCGTCTCTGGCGTCGGCAATGTAACCGTTTACGGCGTCGGCCAGTATGCGATGCGCGTCTGGTTGGACCCGCAGAAGCTCTTTGCGCGCGGCCTGACGCCGCAGGACGTGATCGCGTTGATCCGGCAGCAAAGCAAGCCGGTCTCAGCCGGCCAGGTCGGCGCGCCGCCGGCGCCGAAGAGTCAAGATTTCCAGTACACCATCGACATCCAGGGACGGCTCGACGACCCCGAGCAATTCGCCAACATCATCGTCAAAACCGAACCGGGCCAGGGCGGTCACATCACGCGCTTGAAAGACGTTGGTCGCGTCGAGCTCGGCGCCCAGTCCTATTCGCAGCTTTTTCGTCTGAACGGACGCCCGTCGGCGGGCATTGCGATTTCCCAGGTCCCCGCGGCGAACGCGCTCGACGTCGCCGGGCGCGTCGAAGCCAAGATGAAGGAGCTCGCCCGCGCCTTCCCCGAGGGGCTTGAGTATACTGTTCCATTCGACACCACCACGTTCGTCCGGACTTCGATCGATGAACTCTACAAGACCCTGGTTGAAGCCGGCGCCCTCGTGCTTTTGGTCATCCTGCTATTCCTGCAGGACTGGCGGGCGACGTTGGTCCCGGCGACGACCATTCCGGTGACGATCATCGGAACCTTCGCAGCGATCGCCGCGCTCGGGTTCACCATCAATCTCTCCACCCTGTTTGGCATCGTGCTCGCGATCGGCATTGTCGTCGACGACGCGATCATCATCGTTGAAGGCGTCGCCCATCACATCGAACGCGGGATGTCGGGCCACGACGCCGCGATCAAGGCGATGAACGAGCTGTTCGGGCCGGTCATCGGCATCACGCTGGTGCTGATGTCGGTGTTCATCCCGGCCGCCTTTCTTCCCGGCCTCACCGGCAAGATGTTCGCACAATTCGCGCTGGTGATCGCGGCAACCGCGCTCATCAGCGCGATCAACGCCGCCACGCTCAAGCCAACACAATGCGCGCTGTGGCTGCGGCAGCCTGTTCCGCTGGAGCGACGCAACATCCTTAGCAGAGGGTTCAGTCGCGCCTATAACTGGGCGGAGTCGCGCTATGCGGCCTTGATCGGCCGCATGGTCCATGTGAGCGGCGCGATGGTCGTGCTCGCGCTCATCTTCGGCGCGCTTGGGGTCTGGGGAATCGGGCGGTTGCCGACCGCCTTCATTCCGGACGAGGACCAAGGCTATGTAATGATCGGCGCTCAGCTCCCGGATGGCGCTTCGCTCGAGCGCACCGGCGCCACCATGGAAGAGATCACCAAGATCGCCCGTGCGACCCCCGGGGTGGACAAGGTGGTGGCGATCTCTGGCCTATCCGTGCTCGACAATAACGCGTCGCTCGCTAATGCGGGAATTGCCTATGTCATACTCAAAAGCTGGAGCGAGCGCGAGAAGGAGAAGGGCCAGGACGTCGTCTCCATCATCCGCGCCCTGCACGCAGGGGTGAGCAACATTCCTGATGGCATCGCCTTTCCCTTGGTTCCGCCGCCGATTCAAGGCATCGGGAATTCGAGTGGCTTCACCATGCAGGTTGAGTCGCGGGATGGCAGCTTCGACTATGTGAAGTTGCTGCGCGTGACCAACGCGATCATCGAAGACGCCGAAAGACAATCCGCGGTGCAGAGACTCGTCACACCCTTCCGCGCCGACGTCCCGCAGTTCAAGGTCGAAGTCGACCGTTCCAAAGCGGAGTCGCTGAAAGTCTCGGTCGGCGACGTATTCTCCACCGTCTCGTCCTATCTCGGCTCGAGTTATGTGAACCGGTTTACCAAGTTCGGGCTCAGCTTCCAGGTCTATGTGCAGGCCGATTCGCAGTATCGCCTGCTGCCTTCCGACATCCTGAAGCTTTACGTTCGTAGCCAGGACGGCAACATGGTCCCGATCGGCTCGCTTGCGCAGATTAAGCCGATCGTGGGCCCGTCGGTGGTCAGCCTGTTCAATCTCTATTTGTCGTCGACGATCGTGGGATCACCGGCGCCGGGCTACAGCTCGGGCCAAGCCTTGGCGTTGATGGAGCAGGTCGCGGCGCAGACCTTACCGCCCGGCACCGCCTTCGAATGGTCGGCCATGTCCTTCCAGGAAAAGATCGTCGGGAACCAGCTTTATTACGCCTTCGCCCTGGCGATCATGTTGGTCTATCTCTGTCTTGCCGGGCAATATGAAAGCTGGCTTGCGCCGCTTGCGGTCATCCTCGCGGTGCCGCTGGCGCTGATCGGCCCGGTGATTGCGCTGACGAGCGTCGGGCTTCCCAACAATCTTTACACGCAGATCGGCCTCATGCTGCTGATTGCCTTGTCGGCGAAGAACGCGATTCTGATCGTCGAGGTCGCGCGCGAGCGGCGGATCGTCGAGCGGATGTCGATTTTCGATGCCGCAGTCGAGGCTGCGCGGACGCGCTTTCGTCCTATTCTGATGACCTCGATCGCCTTTATCCTCGGGGTCGTGCCCTTGGTATTGGCGCAAGGCGCGGGAGCGGCTGCGCGCGTTTCGCTGGGGCTGTGCGTGTTCTCTGGCATGATCGCGTCGACTTGCCTTGCCGTGCTGTTCGTTCCTTCGTTCTTCATCGTGCTGCAGCGCTTCGAAGAATGGAGGCAGACGCATAAGAAACCCAAGCCACCGCCTGCCGCCGAGGACATTACTCACGACCGCCATGGAATGAGGCCTCACTGAATCCACTAATCACTGTTCCGGTGGTTGGATCAGCGTCTCGACCGGATTGATGTTGCGGGCCGGACGCGGACGCGAGACGCGGCGGACGGCTGGCGTCGCCGGCGCAAAAATTCAAGCCTAAGACTCAATTTTCGACGCATGCCGCGCCTCATCGCCGCGCCGAGCGGGCAGGTCATTCGCGTGTGACAATCTTCGAGACTCTGCTAAGCTGAATGCATTGCGACGATGACAGTAACGAGGGGAGCAAGATGACAAGGTTGTCGATCCTTATCACCCTGCGTCGCCGCGCGACGGGCGCGACGTCATTGCCGCGGGCGATGCTTGCCGGACTCGTCTGCATCCTGTTGGCGATCGCGTGGACGGCGCCGACGGTCGCGCTCGAAGGGGCGGTCGCGCCGGTCAAACGCGTTGCCATGATCGGCTTCACCGTGTCCGACATGGACCGGTCGATCGCCTTCTACGAGAAGGTGCTTACCTTCGAAAAAGTCTCTGACACGCAGGTCACGGGGATCCCATACGACACCCTCAGCGGCGTTTTCGCCAGCCATGTGCGCGTCGTGCACATGAAGCTCGGCGATCAAATCGTGGAACTCACCCAATATATCTCGCCGCCGGACGGACGGCCAATTCCGGTGCCGTCCCACAGCAACGATCTGTGGTTCGAGCATATGGCCATCGTCGTCAGCGACATGGACAAAGCCTACGAAATCGTCAAGCGCAATGGCGTGCGGCAGATATCGCCCGAACCACAGACGATTCCCCCATCGAACGTTCCCGCCGCCGGAATTAAAGCGTTCAAGTTTCGCGACCCCGACAATCACGACCTCGAACTGCTCTATTTCCCCGAGGGCAAAGGCAGCCCGGATTGGCATAAGCCGACCAACCGGATCTTCCTCGGCCTCTCCCACACCGCGATTACGATCAGCAACACCGAGCAGAGCCTCAAATTCTATCGCGACCTGCTCGGACTGAAAATATCGGGCGTAAGCCTCAATACCGGCGTCACCCAAGAACGGCTTGACGGGGTATTCAACGCGCGCGTGCTGGTGACCGCCGTGGCGCCGGAAACGGCGCCGCCGCATATCGAGTTCCTGCAATACGAGACCCCGCCCGGCGGCCGGCCGATCCCGATCGACACCACCTCGGTCGACCTCTGGCATTGGCAGACCTCATTGGTCGTTGACGACATTGACGCCGCCGCCAAAGGGCTGCGCGCCGCCGGCGTCCGCTTCGTCACCCCGAACGTCGTCACCCTGCAAAATCCCGCTCTAGGCTTCTCGCGGGCGATCATGGTGTTGGACCCGGACGGGCATGCGATGCGGCTGGTCCAGCCATAGGCACGGAGCGACCTCGCGGGACTTCAACGAAAGGAATTGACGCCATGAACGTCATTGATCGTTATCTGCCTTTCATCGCCCGGTTTTGCTTGGTCGTGCTGTTTCCATTCGGCGCCCTGGACAAGATATTCGATTACAGCAGTGCGGTCGCGCAGGCCAACACCTCGGGCCTGCCCGTTCCCGGGTGGCTGTTGCTGCTGGCCGGCGGCGCGCTCGAAATATTCGGTTCGCTCGGCATTCTGTTCAACATTTACGCCCGGCAGTTTGCCTTGCTGTTCGTCTTCTTTTGCATCGTCACGGCGGTGCTGTTCCATAATTTCTGGATCTACCCGTTCGCCAGCGCCGACTGGCTGAACAATTTCTGGCCGTTCTTGAAGAACTTCGGATTGGCCGGCGGATTCCTTTTCGTCGCTACCAATGCGAAGATGCAGCCCCTGAGCGGGGCATTTAGCCTGGAGCCGCGGCCGCCCGCTGAAGGACCTGCGTCCAATTAACCGCCGGCCTCGCCGAATACGGGAGCGGCGGACCATCGAACTAAGACTGATACGCGCGGGAGAAAGAAAATGGATTTGGATGTCGTCCTTTTATCGCGCCTGCAATTTGCGCTTGTGGTTACGTTCCACATCATTTTTCCCTCGTTCACCATCGGCATCGCCGCATGGCTCGCGACCATCGAAGGCATGCGGCTCGCCACCGGCAATCCGATCTATCGGCGCGTGTTTGATCTGTGGCTGAAGATTTTTGCCGTCTCGTTTGGAATGGGCGTCGTCACCGGCATCGTCATGGCGTTCCAGTTCGGGACCAATTGGAGCGCGATGGCGGAGAAGATGGGGCCGATCCAGGGGCCGTTGCTCGCCTACGAATCGTTCACCGCCTTCATCCTTGAGGCCACCTTCCTCGGCGTCATGCTGATCGGCCGCGACCGGGTGCCTCCGTTGTTCTATTGGTTCGCCTGTTGCATGGTCGCGCTCGGCACGATGGCGTCGTCGTTCTGGATCCTATGCAACAATAGCTGGATGCAGGTTCCGCTCGGCCATCAATTCGTCGATGGAAAGCTGATCCCAGCCGACTGGTGGGCGATCACGACCGGACCAATCGTGCGCCTGCGCTGGCCGCATATGCTGCTCGGCGCCTTTCTCACGACCGGCATGAGCGTGATCGCGACCGGCGCCTGGTATCGCCTGCGCGACGTGCACCGCGCCGAGTCCCGGGTGATGCTGCACTGGGGCCTCGCTATGGTCGCCGTGCTGATCCCGATCCAGCTCTTCATCGGCCATCTCACCGGCATATACGTGCACAATTATCAGCCGGCGAAATTCGCGGCGATCGAAGCCCGGTGGAAGACGCAGCAGCCGGCCTCCGAGGTGTTCCTGGCGATTCCCGACCCGGCGGCGCAACGCAATCTGCTTCCGCTCGAGGTGCCGTATCTCGGCAGCTTCATCGCCAGCGGCACCTGGGACTCGCGCCAGGTCGGGCTTGAAGTCCTTCCCCGAACAGGATCGCCCGCCGGTGATCATCCCATTTTTCGCGTTCCGCATCATGGTCGGAATGGGCGTGATCATGCTGGCGATTTCCTGGTTCGGCTTGTTCCTGTGGTGGCGCCGCAGCCTGGAGGTCACCCGCTGGTTCCTATGGATCGCCTTCCTCGCGTTCCCCTCCGGCTTTGTCGCGGTCATTTCCGGCTGGTACACTGCCGAGGTGGGCCGCCAGCCCTGGATCGTCTACGGACTGATGCGGACCAAGGACGCGATCAACCCATCCTTGACCGCTGACGTCGCGCTGTTCTCCCTTGTTTGCTATGCCGTCGTTTATGTGACGGTGTTCTCGTTCGGAGCCTACTACATCTACAAGCTGCTGCACGAGGGGCCGAGCGATGAGGCGGGGAGGCCGAGCGGAGCAACGCCGAGCAGACCCATGGCGTTTGCAGATTCCGGAACATCAGCCGGCGGTCGCCGTCCAGCGGAGTGAGCACCATGGATCCGAACACTCTCGCCCTGCTCTGGGCCGGCATCATCGCCTTCTCGATCCTGATTTATGTCGTCCTCGACGGCTATGATCTCGGCGTCGGCATTCTCTTTGGCACGACGCGCGACGCGAACTACCGCGATCACATGATCGCGGCGATCGCGCCGTTCTGGGACGGCAACGAGACTTGGCTGATCGTGGTCGGCGCCTCGTTATTCGGCGCCTTCCCGATCGTCTACGCGGTGTTTCTCTCCGCATTCTACCTGCCGGTGTTGCTGCTTCTGTTCGGGCTGATCTTCCGCGGCGTCGCCTTTGAGTACCGCCATCGGAGCGAGCACAACCGCTGGCTCTGGGACTGGGGCTTCTTCCTCGGCTCGCTGGTTGTTGCATTCGTGCAAGGTGCAGCAATCGGAGCGATGATCCGCGGCATCCCGGTGGAAAACGGCCAGTACTCGGGCGGTCCGTTCTTGTGGGTGGCGCCTTTCCCGATCTTCTGCGGCATTGGTCTCGTCCTCGGCTACTCGCTGTTGGGGGCATCGTGGCTCGTCCTCAAGAGCGACGACGATGTTCGTGCCTGGGCGTATCGGCGCATCCCGTGGCTGGTCATCGGGGTCGTCGTCATCCTGATCATCGCATTGGCCACAGCCTTGGATATTCGTACCCGGATTGAACAAAACTTCGTCGGCCATATCTGGACGTTCATCTTTCCTGTCATCGGCGCGCTCGCTTTGGTCGGTGTCCTGGTCGGCGCGCGCAAACAGCGGGACGGTTGGCCCTTCCTGATGTCGGCGCTGTTCTTCCTGATGGCCTTTCTCACCCTTGCCGAGATGTTCTGGCCGTACATGATCCCCTATTCGATCACGGTCACCAACGCCGCGGCTCCGGCGCAATCGCTCGAATTCATGTTCTATGCTGGCGTTGTCGTGCTGCCGGTGATTATCATTTACTCAGCGGTCGTGTATTGGGTGTTCCGCGGAAAGCTGCATCGGACGTATTCCTGAACCGCGGACTGCGTCGCGTCGGTACTGCCGGACTGCACGGCAGCAAAAATAACCGCCCGTAGGCGGTCAGAAATGGCCCTCGGACCGAGGAGCCAGCGTGTGTGGGAGGAGTGGATGAGTACCACGCTCGAGGAGCGAAAGCGCACGGTCAACGCTTCGGACGAAGTTCTTGGACCGACGCTTGCAAGCGGCCGCGGCGGCGACATCGCGATCCTGTTCGGCGATGAGGCGATAACCTACGACCAGCTCGATGCCGAGGTGAACCGCTTCGGCAATGCGCTGCGACCTCATCTCGGAAAAGGCGACCGCGTCCTGTTGCTGCTGAAAGACAGCCCGGTTTTCGTCGCCGCCTTCCTCGGCATCATGCGCATCGGCGCGGTTGCGGTGCCGATCAGCACCCGTCTGACCGCCGAGGATCTTGCCTTTGTCCTGAAGGATAGCGGGGCGAAAGCGCTGATCGTCGATGACGACTTCCTGCCGCAGTACCAGCGCGCCGTGGAGATAAACGGCCGACGCCCGGACCTAGTCGCCGTCCGCGGACGGGCGATCGAGGGCACGCGCAACATCGAAGACGTGTTGGCAGGCGCCAGCACCGATCGGCCAATCGCGACGACCATGACAGACGACATGGCGTATTGGCTCTATTCGTCCGGAACCACCGGACGGCCCAAGGCCGCCATCCACGTCCATGGCAACTTATCGACCGGCGATCGTTTTCTCGAAATGTTGGGGTACGGACCGGGCCAGCGGGTCTTCTCATCATCGAAATTGTTCTTCGCCTACGCCCTCGGTCACGTCCTGCTCGCCGGGCTGCGCTCCGGCTCGACCATCGTCCTGTATGACGGCTGGCCCGATGGCGAGGTGATCGCCCGTATGGTGGAGCGTTATCAGCCCAACATCATGGTGAGCGTTCCGGCGTTCTACCGGAGTTTGTTGCGCGACAACACTGCCCGTCGGCCGTGCTTCAAGGCGGTTGGTCGTTACTTGTCGGCGGGCGAATCCCTGCCTGAGAGCCTGTATGCCCGCTGGCTGGAAGCGACCGGGGTTCCCATCGTCGAGGGCATCGGCGCGACAGAAACGATCTGGCTGATGGTCGGCGGAACGCCGGCGGCGCACATGCCGGGGGCGACCGGCAAGCCGTTCCCCTATTGCGAGGCAAGACTCCTCGACCTGGAAGATCGCTCCATCACGACGCCGGACACGCCCGGCGTGCTGTGGGTGAAAATGGACTCGCTGTGCCGCGGATATTGGCAGCAGCCGCAGAAGACGGCGGCGGCGTTCCGCGACGGATGGTATCGCACCGGGGACGTGTTCGTCATCGACCGCGAGGGCTGGTGGTACCACCAGGGCCGCGCCGACGATCTCCTGAAAGTGTCCGGTCAATGGGTGAGCCCGACCGAAATCGAGGAATGCGCCCTCACTGTCCCTGGCGTGGCGGAAGCCATCGTCGTCGGCGCGCAGGACGAAGACGGCCTCGTTCGCTTGACGCTGTTCCTCACCTCGCCCACCGAAGACCCAAATGCGATCTATCAGAAAGTGCAGGGCAAGCTGCTCGACACACTGTCGAAATACAAATGTCCGCGTCGGATCGTTTTTCTTGAGCAGATTCCGCGGACCGCCACGGGTAAAGCGAGGCGCTTTCAGCTCCGCGGCTGGATCGCCGGCCATTTCATGCCGCGCCTCATACGACAGTTGGGCCTTGACCCCGCGGCGATCGAGCAGTCCGATCCACGGCTTTATCGTGAGATGCAAAGCAAATGCGCCATGTGCGAACACCATGACCGCTGCGGCGCGGATCTCGACGAGCGGGGCGACACAGCCAAGTTCGAGGACTATTGCCCGAATATGGATGTCCTCGTCACGCTCCGCGTAGCGGAGCGTGTCTAAGTCCGCTCGCCCTTACATGCAGAGCTCCTGCCCCGCGGGTGCCTCTGTGTGAAAATGATGGAGAGTACCGGCGCGCGAGACTGACGACCATTCTCCGTCTGCAAGAAAGCCGCAATCGCATGTTTGCGCTTGCAAGTGCGTTCGGAAGCTACCCGCGCGGGCGCGGCCGGAGGGCTTATGACACCTTGGCAGTACGCTGCAACGGCTTCAGCCGTCGTTCTGTCGGTGGTGTTGTCCTCTGGCATAGCGCCGCCGGCGCGGAGCGAAACCGCCGGCGTTTCGCCGAGAAAACCTGTCGTGACGACAACCACCCCCCAAGCGACATGCGACCCCGCCACCTTTCGCGTCATCCTCGATGTCGGTCATACCGCTAAGGTTCCCGGCGCAACGAGCGCGCGCGGCAACCACGAATATGATTTCAATCTGAGCCTCGCCAAGGTGATCGAGCGCGACCTGCTAGCGGCCGGCTTTGCCCGGACCGTGCTTATGATCACCTCCACGCCGCCACGGCGCGGTCTTTACAAGCGCGTCGTCAGGGCCACGCGCCTGAAAGCCGATCTCTTCCTCGCCATCCACCACGATTCGGTGCCGGATTCGTTTCTGCAGAAATGGGAGTTCGACGGCGAGCAGCACACTTACTGCGACCGGTTCCCCGGCCACTCCATCTTCATCTCCAACGGCAACGGCGCAAGGAATGCGAGCCTGTCTTTTGCCCGAATGCTCGGTCTTGAATTGAAGGCGCGCGGCCTGCAGTACACGCCGCATTACACGCAAGCCTTCATGGGTCACCGGCGCCGCCAACTCATCGATGCGGAAGCGGGCGTCTACCGCTACGACCGCCTCGTCGTCCTGAAGAATACGCGCATGCCGGCCGTCCTGCTGGAGGCGGGGTCGATCGTCAATCGCGCCGAGGAATTTGCGCTGATGACCCCGGAGCGTCAGTCGACGATCAGCGCCGCGGTCACCGAGGCAGTGAAGGCGTTTTGCGCAACGCGCTCGCCGCGTTCCTCGGGCCAAATAGTGCGCCAGCCGCTCCCATCGCATGCCGCGACGAGGCGGGCGGACCCGCACGCCAAAGCCACACGGTAGCGGAATCCCCTCACGCCCCGATGAGCCTCGCCGTCAGGTGAGCTAGAACAAGCCCCATCCGCGTCGGAGCAGCGACACCGCTCAACCCGACTGCTTTTTCTTCTTCTTACCGCTCGAGCCTTTGTTCATGCAGGCGTCGATGTCGTCTGCCCGCGCGCTCGCTCCCATCCGCGGATGGCGGGCGTAGGATTGCTTGCAGCACGCCCGGTACGACGCAAGGCCATAGGCGCATACGACGCCGCCCTGCGCCGCCGCCGGCGTGGTCATGTCCATTGCAGCGACGGCGACAATCACCGCCAAGGCGAACGCGCCAATCAAGGCAAGCCGCAGCGGCATCATGAATCCCCCATCGATCTCAAACTGATCTCGACCCAAAGCCTGACGATAATAGACTGAGGCGACAACGCCTGGCAGTGCGCGTATACCCGCACCGCCAACGCAACCCTTTTCTCCAAGCATTTGCAGCCTATGATACAAACAATTGAAGCCAAGCATGAAGGCCAGTACACGGAGGCAGGCCGATGCCGATTGCGTTGACGGGAGAAGTCTTTTTATTGGCGTCGCGCGAGACCGTTTGGACGATGCTCAACGATCCCGACGTCTTGCGGGTCTGCATCCCAGGTTGCGAGGAGTTGGAGAAGCTCTCGGAAACCGAGTTCCGGGCGATCGCCGTCACCAAGATCGGTCCAATCAAAGCGCGCTGGAAGGGCAAGGTGTTCTTGAGTGACCTCCATGCGCTGCACCACTACCGGATTTCCGGCGCCGGCGAGGGCGGCGTCGCCGGTTTCGCCAAAGGCACCGCGGCGGTATCCCTTGCGGATCACGAAGGCGGAACGCTTTTGTCCTACACCGCGGAAGCGCAGATCGGCGGCAAGATCGCCCAGCTTGGGCAGCGGCTTGTCCTCAGCGCCTCGAAGAAGATCGCCGATGAGTTCTTCGCCAAATTTGCCTCGGCGGTAGGCTCTGCATAGTACTCACCTGCATAGTCACCTGTCGGCGGCGCCCGAACGCCGCTCCGCTTCGCGAGGTCCACGCCATGCCGGCCATTCACTCCGATGGTTGCCCGCTCCATGTCGAGATCGACGGGCCCGAAGGCGCGCCCGTGCTGATGCTGTCGAACTCGCTCGGGGTCAATCTCTCGATGTGGGAACCTCAGCTCGCTCCTTTTGCGCGGCATTTCCGGCTGGTTCGTTACGATCGCCGCGGACACGGACGCTCGGGGGTCACGCCGGGCCCTTACACCATGGAGCAGCTTGCCCGCGACGATCTCGCAATTATGGACGGGCTCGGCCTCGCCAAGGTGAATTTCTGCGGGATTTCAATGGGCGGCATGGTCGGCCAATGGCTCGGCGCATTCGCGCCGGAGCGAATCGACAAACTCATTCTGTCCAACACGAGCTGCCACTATCCGCTCAAGGAGCCATGGAACGACCGCATCAAGACGGTGCGCGAGCGCGGCATCGCCGCCGATCGCCGATACGGTGCTCGGTATGTGGTTCACCAAGGATTTTCACGCCCGCGAGCCGGAGACGGTCAAGCGCTTCCGCGAGATGATGGTATCGACGCCCCTCGAAGGCTATATCGGCTGCGCGGCGGCTGTCCGCGACATGGACTATCGCGATATCGTCGGGAAGATCAAGGCGCCGACGCTGCTGATCGCCGGCCGCCATGACGGCTCGACGACCGTCGAGGCGGCCGAATTCATCCGCGACCGCATCCCCGGCGTGAAGCTCACGGTCCTCGACGCCGCCCACATCTCCAATGTCGAGCAGGCCGCAGCCTTCAATGCCGAGGTGCTCGGGTTTCTGAGGGCGTAAGCTGAGCTAGGGCACGCCTGCAGCGTTGCCCGGGGCATGAGGCCCTGTTACCTTCCGCATGGGCGGAGGGGCTCGCCGGCGCCGCCGGGGCGCCACAAAGCGATTGTGGAAACCGACGGGCTCCAGGAAAGGCGCGGCGGACGATGGCAATTTTTCTCCAGCAGCTCATCAATGGCATCACGCTTGGCTCGATCTACGGCCTGATCGCGATCGGCTATACGATGGTGTACGGCATCATCGGCATGGTGAACTTCGCCCACGGCGACGTGTTCATGGTGTCGGCTTTCATCGCGCTGGTCACCTTCCTGGTGCTCACGCTGTGGCTCGGCATAGGCTCGGTGGCGCTCGCGCTGCTGATCGTCCTCATCGCCGCGATGGTGCTGACCTCGCTGTTGAACTGGGCGGTTGAGCGATTTGCCTATCGGCCGCTGCGCGGATCGTTCCGCCTCGCCCCGCTGATTTCGGCGCTCGGAATGTCGATCTTCCTGATGAACTTCGTCCAGGTCGCGCAAGGGCCGCGCAACAAATCGATCCCACCGCTGATCTCCGGGGATTTCGTGCTGATGCAAGAGGGCGGCTATGCGGTGACCTTGTCGTACAAACAGCTCTTGGTGTGGGGCGTAACCGCCGTGCTGCTCGCCGTCTTCTGGTATGTCGTAAGCCGCACCGCGCTCGGCCGCGCCCAACGCGCCTGCGAGCAGGACCAGAAGATGGCGGCGCTGCTCGGGGTCAATGTCAACCGCACCATCTCCACCACCTTCATCATTGGCGCAGCCCTCGCCGCCGTCGCCGGCACCTTGTATCTCGTGTATTACGGCGTCATCAATTTTGCCGACGGCTTCACGCCCGGGGTGAAGGCCTTCACCGCGGCGGTGCTCGGCGGGATCGGTTCGCTGCCGGGCGCAGTCATAGGCGGGCTTCTGATCGGCCTCGTCGAGACCATGTGGTCGGCCTATTTCTCGATCGACTACAAGGACGTCGCCGCCTTCTCGCTGCTTGCGATCACTCTGATCTTCCTGCCCCAAGGCATTCTCGGCCGTCCCGAGGTGGAAAAGGTTTAAGCGCGTGCCGATGCGAGCCTTCGGCGCCCGACCTGCCGGCACTGTCTCCCGCGTCGAATTCGTTGGCGCCGTCAAGGACGCCGCCATCGCCGCTGTTCTTGCCTTTGGCCTGTTTCTCCCGCTGATCGGGCTGCGCACCACCCAGGACATCCGCAACGAGCTGACGCTGGAGACGCGCTGGCCGCTGTTGTTCACCTTTGTCGGAATCGTGGCCGCCAGCAGCCTTGTCAATTCGCTCGTCATCGCCCCCTGGCGCGCCCGGCGCGAAGCAAAGCCGCGCGTGGAGCACGCCGCCGCGGCGCGCTTCCGGACAGCCTTTAGCCGCTGGTTTGCGCCGTTCGCGATCGGATTCGTGATCGTTTATCCCATGCTCGCGCTGTGGCTGTCGGGCATGCAGGGCGCGTTGAAATGGGTCAACAATTTCGGCGTTCAGATTCTGATTTATGTGATGCTCGGTTTCGGCCTCAATATCGTGGTCGGCTTGGCCGGGCTGCTCGATCTTGGCTATGTCGCCTTCTACGCCGTGGGCGCGTATTCCTATGCGCTGATCGCCAAGGAGTTCGGTCTCTCCTTCTTCACGCTCCTGCCGCTCGCTGGCATGGCCGCGGCGCTGTGGGGGCTGATGCTTGGCTTTCCCGTGCTGCGGCTGCGCGGGGATTATCTCGCCATCGTCACGCTGGCCTTCGGCGAGATCATTCGCCTGGTTCTCATCAACTGGGTGCCGGTCACCAACGGCTATGCCGGCATCAGCGGCATTCCGCGCCCGACCTTTTTCGGCATCCCCTTCAATGCCAGCGACGAAGGCTTCGCCGCCGTGTTCGGCCTGCCCTTTTACCCGATCTATCGGGGGGTTTTCCTCTACTACATCATTCTCGCGCTTGCGCTGCTGACCGCGTTCGTGACCACGCGGCTGCGCCGCCTGCCGATCGGGCGAGCCTGGGAGGCGCTGCGCGAGGATGAGATCGCCTGCCGCTCGCTCGGCATCAACACCACCAACACCAAGCTCACGGCCTTTGCGATCGGCGCCATGTTCGGCGGCTTTGCCGGCTCATTCTTCGCCGCGCGGCAGGGCTTCATCTCGCCGGAGTCCTTCACCTTTCTCGAATCGGCGACGATCGTCGCCATTGTCGTGCTCGGCGGAATGGGCAGCCAGATCGGCGTCGCCATCGCCGCGGTCGCCATGATCGGCGGCACCGAGATTCTGCGCGAACTTGATTTCCTCAAGGCGGTGTTCGGCAGCGCATTCGATCCGACGCAGTACCGCATGCTGCTGTTTGGCCTCGCCATGGTGCTGATCATGATCTGGAAGCCGCGCGGGCTGATCGCCACGCGCGCGCCTTCGGTCGCCCTCGCCAAGCGCAAGGCGATCGCAGGCGCGCTGGTGAAGGAAGGGCGCGGATGACGTCTGCCGCGCCGGCCCTGCTCGAAGTCGAGCATCTGACCATGCGCTTCGGCGGGCTGATCGCCGTCAACGACCTCACCTTCAGCGCCAAGCACTCGGAGATCACTGCGCTGATCGGACCGAACGGCGCCGGCAAGACCACCGTGTTCAACTGCATCACCGGCTTCTACAAGCCGACCGAAGGGCGGATCGGGCTCGTCCATGGCGATCCGCGTCTGTGGAGCGAGATCGACGCGCTGACGCTCGGCGGCGAACGCAAGCTCACGCGGGCGGACGGCACGTTGTTCCTGCTCGAACGCATGCCGGAATATCTCGTCGCGCATCGCGCCAAGGTCGCCCGCACGTTTCAGAACATTCGCCTGTTCTCGGGCATGACCGTGCTGGAAAACCTCCTCGTCGCTCAGCACAATTCGCTGATGATCGCGTCCGGCTACACGGTGCTGGGCGTGCTGGGGATAGGCCGTTATGCGAGCGCGGAACGCGCCGCGATCGAAAAAGCCCGCGACTGGCTTGCGCGCATCGACCTGGTCGAACGCGCAGACGATCCCGCCGGCGCGCTCCCCTACGGGGCCCAGCGCCGCCTCGAAATCGCGCGGGCGATGTGCACCGGACCAACGCTTCTGTGCCTCGACGAGCCCGCCGCGGGACTGAACCCCCGCGAAACCGCGGCGCTGAACGAACTCATTCTGTCGATCCGCGACGAGCACAAGACGTCGGTGTTGCTGATCGAGCACGACATGTCGGTGGTGATGGAAATCTCCGACCACGTCGTTGTCCTCGATTACGGCGTTAAGATCGCGGACGGCCCGCCAGAGGCGGTGCGTAATGATCAAAAGGTCATCGCCGCTTATCTCGGCGTCGCCGACGAAGAAGTCGCCGCCGCCGAAGCGGAGGTCGGACTGTGAGCACTCCTTCCGTATGGATCTTGATGGCCTTCCCTCTCCCCTCGTGGGAGAGGGTGGCGAGCGTCGCAGGAAGCGATGCGAGCCGGGTGAGGGGGTCACGTCGTTTGGAATCTACCCCTCACCCGGCCTCGCGGCCCGTCGGCCGCTCAGCCACCCTCTCCCGCAAGCGGAGAGGGAAAGAATATCACTTGCCCGCCGACGCTCTGCTCGATAGGCCCAGCCTAAAGCGACGGTCGCGACATGACTGAGCCCCTGCTCGCCGTACGCGGCGTAAAGACCTTCTACGGCAGCATCTGCGCGCTGAAGGGCGTCGACGTCGACGTGCATGAGGGAGAAATCATCACGCTGATCGGCGCCAACGGCGCCGGCAAGTCCACGCTGATGATGACGATTTTCGCCAGCCCGCGGGCGCGCGAAGGGCGCATCTATTTCGCCGGGCGCGACATCACCGATCTGCCGACGCACGAGATCGCCCGCAGCCGCATCGCGCAGTCTCCGGAGGGCCGGCGCATCTTCGCGCGCATGACGGTGCTGGAAAACCTGCAGATGGGCGCGATCGCCGCCGGTCTCGAAGCGGACGGCGGGGCGCAGCTCGAGCACGTGCTCGGCTTGTTTCCACGGCTTGCCGAGCGATTGTCGCAGCGCGGCGGCACGCTCTCGGGCGGCGAGCAGCAAATGCTCGCGATCGCCCGCGCGCTGATGAGCCGGCCGCGCCTGCTCCTGCTCGACGAGCCGTCGCTCGGACTCGCACCGCTGGTCGCGCAGCAGATATTCGACATCGTCCGCGAGCTTAACCAGCGCCATCATCTCACCGTGTTTCTGGTCGAGCAGAACGCCTATCACGCGCTCAAACTCGCGCATCGCGGCTATGTGATGGTCAATGGCGCGATCACGATGAGCGGCAGCGGCCGCGAGCTGCTCGAACGGCCGGAAGTGCGCGCCGCCTATCTGGAAGGCGGCCGACATTGATGCGCGAATGAGTGGACGACATGGACACGTTCGTCGGGGGAGACCCTCTCGTCGTCCTGCTGGTCTCGGTCATTTTCGGCGGCGGCTGCGCCTGGCTCGCTGCGCGCGCCATCGCGTTGACCTGGCGGCCGCGATGGCAACTCGTGTTCTATATGTTCATCCTCGGCCTGGCGGTGCGGTTTCTCCACTATGCACTGTTCGAGCGCGCGCTGCTCGATCCACTGTACTACGCCATCGACACCGGCATCCTCCTTGTGATTGGACTTTCGGGCTACCGCTACACCCGCCGCCAGCAGATGGCGCGGCAATACGGATTTCTCGTGCGGCCGGGGCGGCGACCGCAACCCTGACGCGCGGCAGAGGGCCGCGCTTCAGCCGGCGTGACTTTCCCGTGCAATTTCGTATCAATCAGGTGTATCGGGGCGATCCAACGCGCGAGCCCAATTTGGAAGGACGATTGACATGATCAACCGCAAGATTCTCGCTCTGGCGCTTGGCCTCGGTTTGGCGCTGGTCGGAAGCGCGCATGCCCAAGTCAAGGTCGGCGTCGCCGGACCCTTGACCGGCGGCAGCGCCGCCTTCGGTGCCCAGCTCAAACAGGGCGTCGAGCAGGCGGTGGAGGACATCAACGCGGCGGGCGGAATCCTCGGCCAGAAAATCGAGCTTGAAGTCGGCGACGACCGCGGCGACCCCAAGGAGGGCGTATCGGTCGCCAACAAGTTCGCCGCCGACGGCGTAAAATTCGTCATCGGCCACTTCAACTCCGGCGTCACCATGCCGGCGTCCGAAGTCCTGCAGGACAATGGCATCCTCGAAATTACGCCGGCGGCGACCAACCCGAAAATCACTGAGCGCGGCATGTGGAACATTTTCCGGGTCTGCGGCCGCGACGACCAGCAGGGCGGGATGGCGGGCGCGATCATCGCCGACAAGTACAAGGGCAAGCGCGTCGCCATTGTCCACGACAAGACCACCTACGGCCAGGGCCTCGCCGAGGAGACCCGCAAGGCGCTCCACGCCAAGGGGATGAAGGAGGTCATGTTTGAGGGCGTCAACAAGGACGACAAGGACTTCACCGCCCTCGTCTCCAAGCTGAAGGCGGCCAACCCCGACCTCGTCTATTGGGGCGGACTACATGACACCGGCGGCATCATTCTGCGGCAGATGCGCGACCAGGGCCTGCGCGCGCCCATGATGGGCGGCGACGGGCTTGCCGACGACGAGTTCGCGGCGATCGCCGGCCCCGGCGCCGAAGGCACGCTGATGACCTTCTCGCCCGACCCGCGCACCAACCCGAAGAACAAGGAGATCGTCGAGCTATTCCGCAAGAATCGCGGGTTCGAGCCGCAGGCCTACACGCTGTACAGCTACGCCGCGATGCAGATCGTCAAGGAGGCGGCGGAACAGGCGAAATCGCTCGATCCGAAGAAGGTGGCCGAGGTGATCCGCTCCGGCCGGCCGTTCGACACCGTGCTCGGCACGCTCTCCTTCGACAAGAAGGGCGACGTCTCCGACAAGGGCTATCTGGTCAACGGCAAGAAGAAGGACCGCTACGTTCTCTACGAGTGGAAGAAGGGCCCCGACGGCAAGATCAGCTATTTTGAGGAGGCGGAATAGCCGCCCATCGCGGTTCAGGCTGCCAATTGACTTGGGTGGCGTGCGAACCTTGATTTGGGCGGAAGGCAGGCGATGGGGCTGGCCCCCGACGTGACACGCAGCCGGGCGCGGCTCGTCAGCGCCTTGGTCATGCTTGCCTTCGTCATCTGCCATTTCACGGCGCACGCCTTTCTCCTCGTTTCGATCGAAGCCGGCAACGAAGCCCTGACGTTTCTGCTCGCGCCGTGGCTCACGACCATCGGCGCGACAATTCTCGCAACCGCGGCGGCCGTCCATTACGCGAATGCGCTGTGGTCCATCTACCCGATATTTCCCAGCGCGGGGAACCATTCGAGCAGCCAGAAGCTCGCAGTGGTTATCCAGCCGGTGAGAAAAGCGATGCCGGTGAGTACGAGCAGCACGCCCATCACCTTCTCCACCACGCCGAGGTGGCGCTTGAAGCGGGCCATGAACGCCGCGAACGGCTCGATCGCCAGGGCCGCGATCAGGAACGGGATGCCGAGGCCCGCCGAATAAAGCGCGAGCAGGCCCGCGCCCTTCAACACCGTCTCTTTCGCCGCCGCCACCGCCAGAATCGCCGCCAGCACCGGGCCGATGCACGGGGTCCAGCCGAATGCGAAGGCAAGCCCCATCACATAGGCGCCCCATAGGCCGGCCGGGCGCGGCATCGGCACCCGGTGCTCGCGCAACAGGATGGAGAAGCGCGTGAGCCCGATGAAATGCAGGCCCATCACGATGATCACGATCCCGGCGATGATCGACAGCTCCTGGGAGTAGCTGTGTATCAGCGCGCCGATCGCGCTCGCGCTTGCGCCGAGCGCGACGAACACGGTGGAGAAGCCGCACACGAACAGGAACGCGGCCACCACGGTCTCGCGCTGCACTCGCGGCTCCGGCTCGGCGTCGGCGAAGCGCTCGAGCGAGGTCCCGGCGAGATAGACGAGATAGGGCGGCACCAGCGGCAGCACGCAGGGCGAGAGAAAGCTGATCAGCCCGGCGAGCAGCGCCCAGTAGATGGTGACATCGTTCATGGCGCTCACATGCGGCCTGGCGGCTGCGAACGCAAGCGCCCCTGTGTGCATGTCAGACCTGCGCGGTTGACGCCCGTCACGAAATCGTATCCGTTGCGCCAAAGCTTTGTCGAACAATCGCATGTTGCGAAAACTTCCGATCGTCGGCGTGCTCGGTTCCGGATCGCCGATAGCGCCTGAGCGCGCGGCACTCGCCCGCGCGGTCGGCGCAATGGTGGCGCGCCTTGGCGCCCATCTCCTGACCGGCGCAGGCTACGGCGTGATGGCGGCTGCAGCCGAGGGCTTCATCGCCGTCGCAGAACGGCAGGGCCTGTCGATCGGCATGGTGCCGCGCGATCCCACAGGCCCGATCAATGCGCCGAACCGCACGGCGGACGGACGGCCCTACCCCAACCCGTTCGTCGAGATCGCGGTGTTCACGGCGCTGCCGCCGCGCGTCGCCGATTGGCGCAGTATTCCCTCGCGCAACCACGTGAACGTGCTCACCGCGCATGCGCTGGTGGCGCTGCCTGGCGCGGTCGGCACCAACAATGAGCTGGAAATGGCGGCCGAGCTGCGGCCGGCCTCCGCCCGCGAGGATCGCCGCACGATCCTGATCGGTCCGCGCGAGGAGTTTCCGGCGACGGCCTGCGCCGCCTTTTTCCATGCGGCGAGCGTCGAGGAGGCCGAGCATCGTCTCGCTCGCATGTTGCAGCAGAGCACATTCGCGTAGGGAGCGCCGCCATGAAAGAGCTTCGCAACCTCCTCACCGACGTGGAGGGCGTGAGCGTCGGCCATGCGCAGGATGCGCGGCTTGCGTCCGGGGTAACGTGCATCCTGTTCGATACGCCGGCGGTCGCCTCGGTCGATGTGCGCGGCGGCGGCCCCGGCACGCGCGAGACCGATCTGCTCGAGCCGTCCCGCACGGTCCAGACCATCGACGCCTCGTGCTTTCGGGCGGGTCGGCCTTCGGCCTCGACGCCGCGAGCGGCGTGCAGGCCTATCTGCGCGAACAGGGCCGCGGCTTCGCGATCGGACCGGCGCTGGTGCCGATCGTACCGGGCGCTGTCCTGTTCGATCTGTTGAACGGCGGCGACAAGGATTGGGGACGCTACCCGCCCTATCGCGACCTCGGCTATGCCGCTGCTGCCGCCGCTGGGGCGGCGGCGACGGGCGGCGAGTGCCCGCTCGGCAGCGTCGGCGCAGGCACCGGCGCGACCACGGTCAATTTCAAGAGCGGCATCGGTGCTGCCTCGGCGGTAACGGAGGACCAGTTCACCGTGGCCGCTCTCGCGGCCGTCAATGCCGCCGGCAGCGCAGTTGTCGGAGACGGACCCTGGTTCTGGGCGGCGCCGTTCGAACGAGACGCCGAGTTCGGCGGGCGCGGCTTTCCTCGCGTCGTTCCGGCTGAGGCCCTCCTCCCCCGCACCAAGGGCGCGGTCGGGTCGAGCACCACGCTGGTCGTCGTCGTTACCGACGCCGCTCTCACCAAGGCGCAGGCGCAACGCATCGCCATGATGGCGCAGGACGGCTTCGCGCGCGCAATAATCCCTGTCCACACGCCGCTTGACGGCGATCTCGTATTTGCCGCGGCAACTGCGCGTAAACCATTGAATGATCCCATCTTTGAGTTGCTGCGCCTCGGCGCCGCGGCGGCCCAAACGGTCGCCCGCGCCATCGCGCGCGGCGTTTACGAGGCGGCCGCCCTCGCCGTCCCCAACGCCTTACCGGCTTACCGGGACACATATACGGATTAACCCGATGGTGGCCTTGTTTTACCGTTTGACCGTCGCCGCGAGCCCGGATGCCATTGAGCCGCCCCAATTTTTGCGCTTGATGTGTTTCGCAATGAACCCCAACGCGAATCTTCACGCTTGGGCATTGAACCCAGAGGCGGGTCACTACGACTTTTTAGTCACAACGCAGAAGAATCGATGCCTCCGATCAGAGGCGATATCGCGTTTTGACCGCAAATGTAGCAAATTGGACCCAGGAATGAATCGATCGGCCGGGGGGACGGGTGCCGAGTGGGCATGATCCTTGCGACCAACCGCAGTGAGAATGGGCAAAAATCAAGGAGTTAAGCGATGCGAGCAGGTGCGATTGCAGCCGGTTTGGTCGCCGTGGCCCTGGCGGGCTCGTTGGGACTGGTGTTCGCCCAGAAGGGGAGCTTGACCGACCTTCCCTGGGGCAAGTCAACAGCAGAGTCCGCGAATACGGGCAGCAGCGCGGCAGCGGAGCCCGCTGCCGCTCAGCGCAGCCCGGGCAACGCGGCAACCTCTTCTGAGCCGATGACCGTAGCGCAAAACACGGCGCGCGTCGCGGCCCAGCAGATCGCGGCAGCGCAGCCCGCCCCTGCGGCGAGCGAGCCCGCGCCTATACCGTCGGTGGCGGCGGTCGTCAAAGGACCGCCTTGCACCAATCCGGACGCGCTCGGCGTGTCGCGTGTTGTCGAGATCGATACCACTGGCGGGCCCGGTTTCGGCTTCGAGCATTTCAAGCAATATGACTTCCTGCGTCCGGGCGAAGTGGTGCTGACCTTCGACGACGGTCCCTGGCTCTACAACACGGAGAGGGTCCTCAAGGCGTTGGCTGACCAGTGCGTCAAGGCGACGTTCTTCCCGATCGGGAAGCATGCGACCTACTATCCCGAGATTCTCCGAGAGGTGTATAAGGCCGGGCACACGATCGGCTCGCACACTTGGTCGCACCAGGACCTCTCAAAGAAGACGCCCGAAGAAGGCAAGGAAGAGATCGAGTTGGGCGTCAGCGCGGTGAAGGCGGCGCTCGGTCATCCGATCGCGCCGTTTTTCCGCTTCCCAGCCCTCCGTCATCCGCAGGAGATGCTTTCCTACTTGGGCGAGCGCAATGTTGCCATTTTCTCAACCGACATGGACTCCTTCGACTTCAAGATCCACAAGCCTGACCAGCTTATCAAAAGCGTGATGGCAAAACTTAAGAAGCACGGCAAAGGCATCATTCTGATGCATGATTTCCAGCACGGAACTTCGGAGGCGGTGCCCGCACTCCTGGCCGAGCTCAAGGCGAACGGCTACAAGATCGTGCATTTGGTGCCGAAAGGTCAGCTCGATTCGCTCGCGAAATATGACGAAGAACTCGTCAAGGACAAGGCTACCGGCCCCGTGACTGGTGGCGGGCGCCCGTTGTCGAACGTGGTGAAAACGATCGGCGATTGATGTGATCGCAAGCTTGTCAGATCATGGCCGGGCATCGTCCCGGCCATGATGCTTTTTAGGGCGATGATTTCCCGGCTTTATCCGGCCGTAGCGGCGCGCGCTCCGTCAAACGCGGAGCGGGCCGAAGCGCTCCGCGCGATAGGGCGCGGGGTCGCAGAACGGCGTCGCCCCGGACATCATCTCGGCGACAAGCCGGCCGGTGGTGGGCCCGAGCGTGAGCCCCCAATGCGCATGTCCGGTCGCGATCCACAGCCATGGATGGCCTGGCGCTTGTCCGATCATGGGACGGGAATCGGGCAGGCACGGCCGTGAGCCCATCCATGGGCTCGGCTCAACGGCCGCTCCGAGGGGAAATAGGCGTTTCGCTGTGGGCATCACGCGGTCGAATTGCACCGGCGTCGGCGGCGCATCGCGGTCGGCGAATTCGACTCCGGTGGTGAGGCGAATGCCCTGCTCCATCGGCGCCAAGACATAGCCTCCCTCGGCATCGAGCACCGGCCGGGTGAGCGAAGCATTGCCGCGCGGACGGAAATGGCGATGGTAGCCGCGCTTGACCGCGAGCGGCAGGCGCAATCGAAAGGCGCGCAGGAAATCATTGGTCCACGGCCCAAGCGCAGTCACCGCGTGGCCGGCTTCGATGCTCCCCTCCGAGGTCTCCACCCGGCAGATTTGCGCACTGCGGCGGAGGGTCATCGCATTTCCCTTCACCAGACGGCCGCCCAATTCCGAAAAGCGCTGCGCGTAAGCGCGGGTCACCGCGAGCGGATTGGACACGCTCGCGACGTGCTCCCAAAACACCGCATGGCGAAATACCGGCGCAAGCGCCGGTTCGAGCGCGCGTGTGCCTTCGACGTCGAGCAGGCGATAGGAAAGGCCGAAACCGTCGGCAACCCTGCGTTCGAGCCCGGTCGCTCCGAACGCGTGATCGGAGCGGTACAGCTTGAGCCAGCCGGCCTTGTGCAGATATCGCTGGGCGGCGCTCTCCGCCATCAGCGCCTCGTGCTCGCTGAGCGCGCGCGCGAACAATGGCCGCATCAGCTTCGCCGTCTCGATCAGGCGCTGCGGCGACGACCAGGCGCGATAGGCGAGCAGCCAGGGAGCGATCCGCGGCAGGAATGCGAGGTGGTAGTTAGCCTCCGGTGCGCGACCCGCGGCGACGCGCAGCAGCGTTCCGGCATCGCTCGGAAAGGGATGCGGAAAGATCGTCTCGCCCTCGATAATGCCGGCGTTACCGTAGGACGTTTCCTCGCCGGGGCCGCGCTTGTCGACAAGCGCCACCGCAAACCCGCGCTTGGCGAGTTGCAACGCCACGGACGTGCCAATGATACCGGCGCCGAGCACGATGACGTCGGTGCGCATGCAATGACCTCGCTTGCAGTGAAGGGTTGAAACGTGACGGCGGGGACCTTGCTTACATAAGTGCGCTTTCGCGTCTCGCTACTAGCGGGCGTCGGGGCGACATTGACAAGTCCGAGCGCTTTGAACTCCTGTGGCGGGGCGTCCGTTCGACCGACGACCTGACCTGAGCCATTCAGCAATGACCCTATCGATTTTTCTTCTCCTAGCGCTTGCCGCGCTCGTGGCGTGCCTCTGGATCTACCTCGCCTACCGGCGCGATCTGCGTGCTGCTCGAGAACGCTTGCGAGGCGTCAGCCGCATTGTTCCGACCGCAAGCGGACCGATCGAATATGCAGAAGCGGGAGAGGGCCCGCCTCTGCTCGTCGTCCACGGGGCCGGCGGCGGTTTCGATCAGGGAATGGCGATCGGTCACCCGTTCGTAGACCGCGGTTTCAGAGTGATTGCAATGTCGCGGTTCGGCTATTTGCGAACGCCGCTGCCGGAGGACGCCTCTCCGAGCGCTCAAGCCGACGCTCATGCGAGCCTGTTGGATGCGCTCGGCGTTGCGCGCGCGGCCATCATCGGCGTGTCGGCCGGAGCGCCGTCGGCCACGCAGTTCGCCATCAGGCATCCGGACCGGTGCGCGGCGCTCGTCCTCTTGGTGCCGCTCGCCTACAAACCCGCCGAGGTCGCTCCCTCCGCACCGAAACTGTCTCCGCGGGCGGAAAAAGTGCTGATGACGATCGTCGGCTCGGATCTCGCATTCTGGCTCGCATGGAAGTTCGCGCGAACCGCCGTTATCCGGCTGGCGCTCGCCACGCCGCCTGAAATCGTCAGCGCCGCATCCAAAGATGAGCGATTGCGCATCGACCGCATGCTCGACCGCGTCTTGCCGATCGGCGATCGCTTGCGCGGACTTTTCAATGAAAAGCGCATCGCGGGTTCTCTGACGCGTTTTGCGCTTGAGAGGATCGCCGCTCCCACCCTTGTGATCAGCGTGCGCGACGATCTTTTTGGAACCTTCGCCAGTGCGCAATACACGGCGGCGCAAATACCGAACGCCAAATTCCTCGGCTACGACGCCGGCGGGCACCTATGGGTCGGGCACCACGAGGACTTGATCGCCGAAATCGATGCGTTCCTTCGTTCACATTGCGGCGCCGATCGAGTCCAATCCTGATAGCATCGCTCCGTTCCCAAACGAGCGCACCGAACGATTGCTCCGGCGGCGGCCCCATGGTACCGAGCGGAGACGGACCACGGTCATGCCCCTCCCGCTTCGCATCGCTCCCTCGATTCTCTCGGCCGACTTTGCAAAGCTCGGCGAAGAGGTACGCGCCGTCGACGCTGCCGGAGCCGACTGGATCCATGTCGACGTGATGGACGGTCATTTCGTCCCCAATATCACCATTGGGCCGGACATCGTGAAAGCGGTGCGTCACTGCAGCAACAAGCCGTTCGACGTGCACCTGATGATCGCGCCCTGCGATCCCTATCTCGAAGCCTTCGCCAAGGCCGGCGCCGACCATCTCATCGTGCATGTCGAAGCGGGGCCGCACCTGCACCGCTCGCTGCAGGCGATCCGCGCGCTCGGCAAGAAGGCGGGCGTGACGCTCAATCCCGGCACGCCGGTCAGCACGATCGAGCCGGTGATCGACATCGTCGATCTGATCCTAGTGATGTCGGTCAATCCCGGGTTCGGCGGCCAGAAATTCATTCCGGCGGCGGTGGAAAAAATTTCCCGGCTGCGCGCGCTCGCCGGCGGGCGGCCGATCGACATCGAGGTCGACGGCGGCATCAACCCGGAGGTCGCTCCGCTCGTCGCTGCCGCCGGCGCCAATGTGCTGGTCGCCGGCAACGCCGTGTTCCGGGCGAACGGCGCAGAGCGAGGCGGTGAACAAGCCTATGCGCGCAATATCGAAGCGATCCGTAACGCCGCTGCCATGGCGCGCGGCGAGGTGGTTTAATCCCAACCCCTCTTAGGATGAGCGTAGTCGCTTCGCCCCCGTGAAACGGGGGAGGATGGACATTAAGAGAGGTTTCACGCCTTAAGTCCGCGCAACACAAGTGCCCATACCCGCTCGAAGGCCGCATCGATGCCGGGATCGGACCATTCCGCGGCATGGGCCGGATTATGGAAGCGGCCGGTCGCATCGATGACGGCGCCCGCCGCCTGCGTCGGGTCGGCGACCGCAAACTCGCCTTGCGCGACGCCGTCCGCAATGATCCGCGCGACCTGGCGTCGGAGCAGATCGACATGGGCCGCGACCACGTCGCGCGATTCGGCGGCCAGCGCCACATAGGTCGCGAACAGTTCGGGATCGCCCTGCACTTTTTGTCGTTTGGCCGCGATCAGCGCGTCGAGCCAGCGGCGCAGCCGCGGCGCCGCCGGCCCCTTCTCCTCCGCAATGGCGGCAAGCGGCGTGGAGACGCGGCCGAGCCAACGCTCCAACACCGCGTCGCGCAGCGCCGCCTTGCTGGAAAAATGCCGGTAGACGCTGCCGTGACTGACCCCGAGCGCGCGGGCGACATCGATCACCGTCGCCTTGGCCGGGCCGTAGCGGCGAAGCACGTCTTCCGCGGTGTCGAGAATTCGTTCCGCCGTCAGCGCCGGTTCGGTCATGCCGTTTTGCGCCGCTCGCTATCGAGATGAGCCATCTGCATTGCCGGATAGCGCTCGCCTGCGGCCGCTCCGGATGGCACCGCTTGCTCGATGCGGGCGATGTCGTCCGGCGAAAGGTCGAGCGCAAGCGCCGCCAGTCCGTCCGCCAACTGATCACGGCGCCGCGCCCCGATCAACGGCACGATATCGGACCCGCGCGACAGCACCCACGCGACTGCGAGCTGCGCCACCGTCGCGCCCTTGGCGTTCGCCACCGCACGCAGCGCCTCGACCAGAGCGAGATTGCGCTCGACGTTCTCGCCTTGAAACCGCGGGCTGGCGCTGCGGAAATCACGCGATGCGGCGCTGCGTTCGCGCGACCAATGGCCGCTCAAAAGACCGCGGGATAGCACGCCATAGGCGGTGACGCCGATGCCGAGTTCGCGACAGGTCGGCAAAATCTCCGCCTCGATCCCGCGCGACAAGAGCGAGTATTCGATTTGCAGATCGCTGATCGGATGCACGGTCTGCGCGCGGCGGATCGTGCTCGCGCCAGCTTCGGACAATCCGATATGACGGACATAGCCGGCCTTCACCATGTCGGCGATCGCGCCGACCGTGTCCTCGATCGGGACATCAGGATCGACGCGCGCCGGCCGGTAGATATCGACATAGTCGGCGCCGAGGCGCTGGAGCGTATGGGCGAGGAAGTTCTTCACCGCCAGCGGCCTGCAGTCATACCCAAAGAAACCGCCGGCAGGATCTCGCAACGCGCCGAATTTTACGCTGAGCACGACCTGATCGCGGGGCACATGCCGCAGCGCTTCGCGCAACAGTAATTCGTTATGTCCCATGCCGTAAAAATCGCCCGTGTCGAGCAACGTGATGCCGGCATCAATTGCAGCGTGAATGGTGGCGATGGCCTCGGAGCGGTCCGTTGACCCGTAGAAGTCGGACATGCCCATGCAGCCGAGGCCAAGGGCGGATACTTTCGGGCCAGTGCGGCCCAGGGAGCGGGTGAACATGGTTGCTCTCCTTTGATGGCAAGGTGGCTTGTGAGAAAGATGCAATGACATATTTCAATATCTGTCATCTCAATTACGTGTGATCGATGATGTTTGCCGGCGGCGCTTGGGATTTTGCGTTGGACCAGTGTTGTTTGGTCCTGGGCTGCGCCAGCTGGTGTGGTCCGGGACTTTGCCGTTGCTATTCTGCGTTTTCGGCGCAATAGCCGGAGCCAAAGCTTCCCGACGCGACGGCGCTTCCCCAAGGACCTGCGATGATCCCCCGCTATTCCCGCCCCGAGATGGCTGCGATCTGGGAGCCGCAGACCCGGTTCCGCATCTGGTACGAGATCGAGCGGCATGCCGCCGACGCGATGGCGGCGCTCGGCATCATCCCGCAGGAGGCCGCGGAGACGATCTGGGAGAAAGGCCGGGAAGCGACCTTCGATGTCGCGCGTATCGAGGAGATCGAACGCGAGGTCAAACACGACGTCATCGCCTTCCTCACCCACCTCGCCGAGATCGTCGGCCCGGAGGCACGCTTCGTGCACCAGGGCATGACCTCGTCCGACGTGCTCGACACCTGCTTCAACGTGCAGCTCGTGCGCGCCGCCGACCTGTTGATCGCCGATGTCGACGCGGTGCTAGACGCGCTCAAGCGCCGCGCGTTCGAATACAAGTTCACGCCGACCATTGGCCGCTCGCATGGCATCCATGCCGAGCCAACCACGTTCGGGCTCAAGCTCGCCTACGCCTATGCCGAGTTTTCTCGCGCCCGCAAGCGGCTAGCCGCGGCGCGTAAGGAAGTCGCGACCTGCGCGATTTCCGGCGCGGTCGGCACGTTCGCCCAGGTCGATCCACGCATCGAGGCGCATGTTGCCGAGGCGATGGGGCTCGCGGTCGAGCCTATCTCGACGCAAGTGATCCCGCGCGACCGCCACGCGATGTATTTCGCCACGCTGGGCGTGGTCGCCTCGTCCATCGAGCGGCTGGCAATCGAAATCCGCCACCTGCAGCGCACGGAAGTGCTGGAGGCGGAGGAATTCTTCTCGGAGGGCCAGAAGGGCTCCTCGGCCATGCCGCACAAGCGCAATCCGGTGCTGTCGGAAAACCTCACCGGCCTCGCTCGCATCGTGCGCGCCTATGTCGTTCCCGCCATGGAGAACGTCGCGCTGTGGCACGAGCGCGACATTTCGCACTCCTCGGTCGAACGCATGATCGGGCCGGACGCAACCGTCACGCTCGACTTCGCGCTCGCGCGGCTCGCCGGCGTGATCGACAAGCTCGTGGTCTATCCCGAGGCGATGCAGCGCAATCTCGACCGGCTCGGCGGGCTTATCCATTCACAACGCATCATGCTCGCGCTGACGCAGAAGGGAGTTGCGCGCGAAGACGCCTATGCGCTTGTCCAGCGCAACGCGATGAAAGTGTGGCGCGGCGAAGAACCGGATTTCATGGCGCTGCTGAAGGCCGATCCGGACGTGCGCGCCCATCTCGACGAAGCCGAGATCGCGGCGCTGTTCGACCCCGGCCATCACTTCAAGCACGTCGATACGATTTTTACGAGGGTGTTCGCCCGCAGTGATTGAGGCGAACGAACGTCAATCGTGATTCGCTAAATACTCCTTTTCCCCGCGCGGGAACCACTGAAGCCGCCTAATCTCCTCCATTGCCAGCTTGATCGTCACCGCAATCAAGACGAACAAGCCGATCGTCAACGCAAACAGCGTTGGGATCGCTTCCCTGGTCAGCCATTGGTATGACCTAACGGCCAATGGCTCGGTTCGCAGCCACCGCGCCGTGCGATCAGTCCACCCGGGCCTCTGTTCGTTGCGTTCCTTTAGCTGCTTGATCGCAGACCAGCCTCGTTCCGCGCGTGCATTGACCTTTGCCTTCAGCACATCGCCTTTTCGGAAGAACAACCACGCCACCAAACAAAGTAGAACCAACGCGAGCACCCAATGCTGCGCAAGGCTCGTCAGCCATGGGTGAGACCAGCTGGGCGTCCAGCCTTTGACGACCTCAATCCCACAACTGCGCACGCCCGATCCCCCGCAGACCGCATCGGGACTGCGTGCAAACACAAGCTGAAACATGTTGCCGAGGACGTCTGTGGCGCCCGCTTGGAAACGGCCGATCAATGAATTCGGCCCCAAAAGCCAATTCCATTTCACCAGCAGTGGGAAAAGCACAAGAACCGCCGTGGCCGCCACCGTCGACAGGTAAGCAACGCGGCGCCACCACACGGCGTCGGAAGCAAGCTCCATCCACTCTCCCAGGTATGGAGGCGCAAGGCATGAGTTTTTTGCCGAGATCGATGTGCGCGATGTCAAAATATACGGATCCTCGGGCAGGGTGATCCATTCGTCTCCGCACGCGAATTGGTGCGGCAAGCTCACCGGCGAGTAATCGACGCGGCGTCGGCCGATCCGTTCCAGCACGGAGCGATGAATCTTCGGATGATCGACGAAAACGTTATAGCGCTCGTCCTGACATAGGCGCTGAATGTTGCGCGGACCGTATCGATAATAGCCCGCCAGCCCTTCCCGTGAATCGTGCTGTTCGCCGTGAACGTTGGCCCGACATTGCACCTGGTCTCGAGCGCCGGGCGCGAATAGTAGGCCCGCAGCCGCCGCCTCCCCCATTATCCAATCCAAGGCGACGTGCGCCATCGCGTCGTCGGGATACCCGCCGCCGACATCGGCATGAACGCCGGCGAACCAGACCTGCTTGATTCGACCGTCCTCGGGCAACGGATCGCCGGACTCGGTTTTCTCTGACCAGAGGACGGGACGAAACGCAGGGCGCGCGTCGTCGATCGATAATGCATGGCATGCGCGCCGTACGTGCCCGGATAGTTGGCGGTCGGCCACACTCATCGGCCAAATCCAATGGTCGAGCCCGTGCTTCAACTCATCAATCGGCATTCCATAGGCGTCCACCGTATCCCACAACCCAAGAAATGCGATGTCCGGCCAGAACTGAGACTGAGTGGGCAACCGAACGCGGCTGTGGCGGTACTTCGTCGTGTTTGCCAGTGCGCTTGCTTCCTCGTAGATCGGCTCGCGCACAAGAAAAGGATAAATCATGTGGCGCGTCTCCGACGCGCGCATGAGGTAGTCGCGCCGGTACTCGATATAGGCCATCTCGACGGCTCGGGTGAGTTTGCTCTCGTCGTCTTCCTTGACGATGCCGCACTTGCCGATCAGGCCGCAAAGCAAGCGAACCGTAAATGCGCCCCGGCTGAATCCAAAAACATAGATTCGGTCGTCCGCATCGGGATTGTAGTTTCGGCAGACGAAGGTGTAGAGATCGCGAACATTGCGCCAGACCCCGATCCCGAAAGCCCCGCTCAGGGCCGCAAGCGGCTTGTAATTCTCCGTGCCGACCCCGTTATCGTACAATGCGATCTGACATGGCTCGCAGCTATCGCGGAGATCGAGCGCCTGGAAGAGGCGCCAGACATTTGTCTTGAACGGCTTGGCCGCGCTGTTGCCGGTGCCGTCGGAAAGAAGAACGATATTTCGTGCCATGCCGTCCCCCTAAAGCGCCCTCAAATGATGTCGCACAGTACCCTGAAATACAAGCAAAACGTGTACCGTGGTTGCGCTGGCACTCCATAAGCCGCGCGGGCGGCTTTCCACCGACAAAATGGCGCGATCGTTCGGTATGTCGTTTGACGACTGAGAAGCGTTCAGCGCTTTCGCTTGCGCCGCGCGTGGACTAACAAAGCCTGACCTCTAGCTGCGATTCCGCGCGGATGACAACAGTTTCCCCCACCATTCTCGTCTTCGACTCCGGGCTCGGCGGGCTCACGGTGTTCCGCGAGGTCGTGAAGGCGCGGCCGGACGCGCGCTATATCTACGTCGCTGACGACGCGTTCTTTCCCTATGGCCGGCACGAGGCAGCGGCGCTGATCGCGCGGCTCGTCCCGCTCATGGGCAAGCTGATCGCCGAGTATCGGCCCGACCTGATCGTGATCGCCTGCAACACCGCCTCGACGCTGGTTTTGACGCATCTGCGCGCGGCCTACTCCGTCCCCTTTGTCGGTACGGTGCCGGCCATCAAGCCGGCCTGCGCCTCCTCCAAGTCGCGTCTCGTCTCCGTCCTCGGCACCGAGGCGACCGTTAAGCGCGAATACACCCGCAAACTAATCCGCGACTTCGGCCAAGGCTGCGAGATCGCGTTGATCGGGTCGGCGCGGCTCGCGAGCCTCGCCGAGGCGGCGCTGCGGGATGAACCGGTCGAGGAAGCGGCCATCGTTGCCGAGATCGCCCCCTGCTTCATCGCGCGTGGCGAACGGCGCACGGATACAGTCGCGCTCGCCTGCACGCATTATCCGTTGCTGCTCGATCGCTTTGAGCGGCTCGCCCCATGGCCGGTCGCCTGGATCGATCCTGCGCCCGCGATCGCCCGGCGCGTCGTGCAACTGCTCGGACCCGTTGACGCAACGAATGCGGCGGCGCGGGGCGCGCGCGACCGGATTGTGTTCACCTCCGAACGCCCGCCCTCGCAAGCCCTCGCGAAGGCGCTTGAGCGCTTCGGGCTGCGTACGGACGACGCGGCGGTGGGCGAGGCGGATCAAGCCGCCTTGCGCCAGGGCACGAGCATCGACACGCGCTTCCTGTAGGGGCGACAAGAACCGGCGGACCGGCGTTTGACACGCCTCGTATTTATGCCTAAATCCACGGTGCTGCGCGGGTCGAAAGGCCCGCGTAATGTTTCGCGACCCGTGGCGCGCGCGCTCGACGCTTGAGCGTGGGCCTGTCGGTCCCGCAAACCGGGACAGAGGAGGGCGCGATCCTCACAAGCTCACTTGAACCAGGCGGCCAAGCCCGCCGCACGAGGACGCGATGACCAAGCGCACCGAGGCGAAATACAAGATCGATCGCCGCATGGGCCAGAATATCTGGGGCCGCCCGAAGAGCCCGGTGAACCGCCGCGAATACGGGCCGGGTCAACACGGCCAGCGCCGCAAAGGCAAGCTCTCCGACTACGGCGTGCAACTGCGGGCCAAGCAGAAGCTCAAGGGCTACTACGCCAATATTTCCGAGCGCCAGTTCCGCGGGATCTACGAGGAAGCGATCCGCATGAAGGGCGACTCCGGCGCCAATCTGATCGGCCTCTTGGAGCGGCGGCTCGACGCGATCGTGTACCGCGCCAAGTTCGTGCCCACCATTTTCGCCGCGCGCCAGTTCATCAATCATGGCCACGTGAAGGTGAACGGCAGGCGGGTCAATGTTGCGAGCTATCGCTGCAAGGCGGGCGACTTGATCGAGGTCAAGGAAGCGTCGCGGCAGCTCGCACTTGTGCTCGAAGCAGCCGCGCTCGCCGAACGCGACGTGCCTGACTACGTCGAAGCCGATCATAACAAGATGACGGCGAAATTCGCCCGTGTCCCGCAGATTACGGACGTCCCCTACCCGGTTCAGATGGAGCCAAGCCTGGTCGTCGAGTACTATTCGCGCTGATGGCGGCGCGGGCCTACTCTTGCCGTCTGCGGGGACAGTTCATCGCAAGAGGCCGAATGCGAGGGGCGCGCTGGCGCATCGCCGCGCTCGCTCTCGGGGCCGCGTCTGCGACGCTCATCGCGCTTGCGCCCGGATCAGTCAACGCCCAATCGGCCAATCTCGAGACCGCCTATGTCGTGCTCGGAGCCGATAGCGCGATCGTGCGCGCCGTCCTATCCGGCGCCACTGAATGCCCGATGATCGATCACGGCGGCGCTGCCGAACGCATGAGCGTTCGCGCGCGTCCGGATGACGCGTTTCCGGTCCTCGTCTGCGAGACGCCGATTCCAACGGGAACGGCGTCCGCCGCGATCGAAGGAAGGGTTCTGCCGCTGCCCAAACCGGCAATAGCGACGATCGCCACATTCGGCGATACGGGGTGCCGGCTCAAAGCCGGAGGAGATTCCAAGAAGAGTAGCAGGCACCACGACTATCCCGCGGCAAGCAAATTTCAAGACTGTAATAGTCCGTCGAAATGGCCGTTCGCGCGGTTGAGCGCGACGGCCGCTGCGAAGAGACCCGACCTCGTCATCCATGTCGGCGACTATCTCTATCGCGAAAGCCCGTGCCCGGCCGGCGACAAGGGTTGCAAAGGCAGCCCTCACGGCGACGACTGGCAGACATGGCTCGCTGATTTTTTTCGGCCCGCAGCCCCGCTGCTCGCCGCCGCGCCATGGATCATGGTGCGCGGCAACCATGAAAGCTGCACCCGCGCAGGACCAGGATATTTCCGGTTCCTCCATCCCGAGCCCGCGCGCGATCATGCGCCGCCGACGTGCACCGACCTTCTCGCTCCCTACACCGTCGACATGGGCGGCAAGTCCTTCCTGGTCATCGATTCGAGCAATGCGGAAGACAGCTGCGCCAACGATGCATGCAACAGCGCGCCTTATGCGGCGCAATTCGCGAGCCTTACGCCGAAACCAGGCACGTGGTTGCTCAGTCACCGGCCCATCTGGGCGATCGGGCGGAAATTCAAACTCAATCAGACCCTCGAACAGGCTCTGGCCTCTTCAGACGGCAGGCTGCCGCAGGGAGTTGAACTCGTTCTGTCAGGACACCTACACATTTTCGAGCTGTTGAGCTTTGCCGATCGGCGTGCGCCGCAACTCATCGTGGGCACTGGCGGCACTCTGCTCGACCCTAAGATCGACCGTCGTCTCGAAGGCGTGACGGTCGGCGGCGCGAAGATAAGTTACGGCCTGTCGGAGCGCCGCTTCGGCTTCCTGATGATCACGCCCAAGAGAAAGGGCGCCACGGCGACATTCGTCAACGACCGCGGCAGGGCGCGCTTTGAATGCAAACTCACGCCGTCAACGGCCCGCTGCCACTAACTCGTTGCCCGTGAACAATTCGGAACGCGTTGAGTGTGTAGGCTGATTTGTCGCGAGCAAGTATTGGGGATTGCAGGTTTCTGGGGATTGCGGGGTGGTTTCCTTGCAAAATGGCCGGCCGCGGAAGAGCGCCAGCATCAAATGCAATGATGCCCTGATTCTGCCTCACCGTGCGATTCCGGCCGGATGGGATTTTCGGGAATGGTAGCTCCAGCTTCACCAACGCCGCGAGCACCGCTTGGCAGAGTTTGTCAGGCCTTCTCCAGAATTTCTATCACCTTGTTCGCATCGTCCAGCGAGTCCACCGCCACGTAGGCGAGAAATTGTGTGCCAATCACGGAGGCAGAGAAGCCACGCAGGTTAATTCGCCCGCCGGCAAGCTTCTGAGTCAACTCCGCGGCGATGCCCGGCCGGTCACGGCCCATGACTCGAACGGAATGGAGGGTATGCGCAACATTAAAACCCACCTGCGCGGCTGCAGCGATTTCCCTGTCGCCCCGGAGTGGCGTGACGAACACTACTCCCTTGCCGGGTTCTGCGCGCCGGGCGATGATGAATTGCAGGTCTGCGCCCGCTTCCTGCAGCTCAGCCAACACGTGCGCAAGGTCGCCGGGTCTGTCTTCGATGGTCGCCGCCCACACATCGACATGTTCCACATATTCCACGAGAGGATCCACAATAGTTCTCCTTCCTCTCTACTGTTGTGCGCTAAGTGCAATCTCGGTCATGACTCGCCCAAAAGCAAGTCGCAGCGGGGACTCTTGACGGAATGCGTCTTGAGGCCACGCATACGCCACCTAATGCTCCCAGCTGCCGTGTGGCGGTTGCGCGAGCGTGATCGGCCCGCGGCAGCCTCGCTATTGTCGGCCGGGGCGCTGTAAGTCTTCCACAGGTCGGTCACCCCGAAGGTGTCGCAATCCGCCATCATCATCACATGCGGCGATTGCCCGTCCGACACGATGGTCGACCGCCCCTGCGCGTCGCGTCCATATTTGGCAAATTCAAGCTGAGGGAGAAGCGGTTCACCCACGAAGAATGCCAGTTCGCACCGCATTTCGCCGCGAAAAAAGCCATGATTTTCCTTACAGGGAGTTCCGTGCGGGAGGAGGGATTAGAGATGTTTCGAACCCTTGGGGCTGTCGCGCTAGTCTCGTTCGTCGCAATCGCGTCGCCGGAACACGCCGCATCGCAGGAGACGATCGAATGCCGTGCCAGACCTGAGAGCCGCGAGTATTGGTCCTGGCGCGAGATTGAGGGCCGACGGTGCTGGTACAAGGGCCACCGGCGTATCGACAAGAAGCTCTTATCTTGGGGCCCAAAGAAGCCTGTAGAGGCCGTTAAACTCGATCCAGCAATGCTCCAAGAGGGCCCTCTCAAACCCTCCGTCAGCCCTGCCGAGCCGATCGAGGCTGAATCGGTCTACCAAGCTGCCGAGCGTAATGTAAGCTCCATAGGCCCGTTCGAAGCCACCTGGCGGGAGTTAATGGCGGACATGAAGTTTCAGGACCGAATACAACCCGGCGAATGATGAGCTATGAAGATTTTTTCATTTGGCTAAATTAACTCGTTGCCATGAAACGCTAAGTCTCGCAGCGATCACGGCGGCGGCGCGTCAGGCCGGTTCGCGATAAGCTCAAAAATCGAGATCAGGCTGTTGATCGCGAGCTTGTCGCGGTCGTGGAGCGTGAGGGCATAATCCTCAAGCGGACGTTGCTTGTGGCGATTGATGTCGGCTATGAACGGTCCCAGCGTCTCGACCGTGGATTCGGCGATGATGTCGAGAACGCGCAGCCAGAGATCGACCTTGCCGGGGCTATCCAGGGCGAATTTGCACCCAAGCATACCGAGTGCGTAAACGAGCGCGAATATCTCGTTGCAGCGTACTTCCGCGAAGTCGTTGGCGTTTGTCGGATCGAGCGGCATGAAGGGTTGAAACCGCGCAATGGCGATGGCCTTGAGCGCGGCGATCCTGATTTTCTCGTTGGCGTGGGCCGGCGGGATCCGCCAGTCCTTGTAGGCCTTGTTCAGCAGAAAATAGCCCCGGGTCAGGATGTGAATGCGGGGTTCCCGCAGCACGATGCGGTCGGCGGGAAGCGTGCCGCTGTCGAGCAGCTCACGCGCCACGTCGCACAATAGATCGGCTCTTTCCGCGATAGCCCTTTCTGAGGCGTAAAACGAACTCAATCCTACCCCCGTCAACGCCGCATCGGACCCGAAACGGCCTGCGCGAGCGCCTTGATGCCCGCGAACAAATCGCCCTTGACGTCGTTATAGCTGTCGCGCAGCTCGGCCGCGGCGATATGGGGATTGCTGCTGTTTTCCTTGCGCCGATCGAGCGCTTCCACGGCCGGCCCGCCAATCTGAACGTACCTGATTGGCAGGTCGGGCTCGCTTGTAATCGGCATGATGCGCGCTCCGCTATCTGCGTGCGACGCTCAGCATTTCACGCCGCCCTGTCAGGCCGTCAAACGGCCCGGCAAGACCGGCGTCAGGCCGATGCCTGCGCCCGCACGGGGATGCCTTTGTCCTTGAAGAACTGCGGCAGCTCGTTCGCCTGGAACATCTCGCGCACGATGTCGCAACCGCCGACGAACTCGCCTTTCACGTAGAGCTGAGGGATACTCGGCCAGTTGGAGAATTCCTTGATGCCCTGCCGCAGGTCGTCCGACTCCAGCACATTGAGACCCTTATAGGGCACGCCGAGATAATCGAGGATTTGCACGACCTGGCCGGAGAAGCCGCACATCGGGAACTGCGGCGTTCCCTTCATGAACAGCACGACGTCGTTGAAGTTGATTTCGTTGGCGATGAACTGCTCGATACCCATTGTTGGTCCTCACGGCGCAGGCCAAATCCCACGCCTTCAGTACGGTTGAGCCTAGCCTTCCGGCGGGGCCGTCTGCAAGGCGAGCGCATGCAACTGGCCGCCCATTTCCGCCTTGAGCGCCTCGTAGACAAGCTGGTGCTGCTGCACCCGCGACTTGCCCTTGAAGGCGGCGGAAATGACGGTTGCGGCATAGTGGTCGCCGTCGCCGGCAAGATCGTGGATGGTGACCTCCGCATCCGGGATGTGACGCCGGATCAGTCGTTCGATTTCATCCGCGCTCATCGGCATGGCTCCCTCCGCGCCGCCCTCGCCTTCATTCGGTGACCCCTGACATATAGGTCGGAAACCACCGTTCGAAACGCTCCGTCAAGCCCTTTATGAGGAGCGGCCGCTCGCCGGGCAAGATCAGCGCCTCGCCGCCGGTGACGCCGATGTGGGTTGCGGGCACCCCGGCCGCCGCCGCGCGGGCAAGGACGCCATCGACGACGCTCGCCGCCACCACGATGACATAGCGGGCCTGATCTTCGCCGAACCAATAGGCATGCGGCGGTACTTCGGCGGGCGACGACTTCGAGCACCGCGCCGATCCCACCGGAGGCGATCGCCATCTCGGCAAGCGCAACCACAAGGCCGCCGTCAGACACGTCGTGCACCGTCTTCGTGACTTTTTCGCGAATCAGGCCGCACACGAAGTCGCCGTTGCGCTTCTCCGCATCGAGATCGACCGGTGGCGGCGCCCCCTTCTCTTGGCTGCAGACATCGCGGAGGTAGAGCGATTGGCCGAGCCAGCCTTGGGCCGCCCCGATCAACAGGATCGCCTCGCCCTCGGATTTGAAGGCGACCGTCGCTGCGGCTGTAAAGTCGTCAAGGAGCCCGACGCCGCCAATGGTCGGGGTGGGCAGGATCGCGCGGCTAGCATCTTCGTCTGGAAGTCTGGTCTCGTTGTAGAGCGAGACATTGCCGGACACGACGGGGAAATCGAGCACGCGACAGGCCTCTGCGATGCCGCGGATGCAGCCGACCAGCTGACCCATGATCTCCGGCTTCTCGGGATTGCCGAAATTGAGATTGTCGGTGAGCGCGAGCGGCTTGGCCCCGACAGCGGCGAGGTTGCGCCAAGCCTCGACCACGGCCTGCTTGCCGCCTTCGAACGGGTCGACCTCGCAATAGCGCGGCGTCACGTCGGTGGTGAGCGCGAGCGCCTTCGGCCCGTCGAGGATGCGCACGACGGCGGCATCGCCGCCCGGCCGCTGTACGGTACCGCCGAGGATGATGTGGTCGTATTGCTCCCACACCCAGCGCTTGGAGCACAGATCCGGCGAGCCAATCAGTTTTTCCAGGGCATCGGCGGCCGCCATCGGCGCGGCGACCGACCGAGGATCGATGACGGGCTGCTTCGGCGTGTCCACACAGGGTCGCCGGTAGACCGGGGCTTCGTCGCCCAATTCCTTGATCGGGAGATCGGCCATGACGTCGCCGCCCTGGCGCACATGGAAGCGCTTCCCCGGCGTCGTCTCTCCTACCACCGCAAAGTCGAGCCCCCATTTGCGGAAGATCGCCTCGGCCTCGGCCTCCTTGTCCGGCTTGAGCACCATGAGCATGCGCTCTTGGCTCTCCGAGAGCATCATTTCATAAGCGCTCATGCCGGTCTCGCGGCACGGCACCCTGTCGAGGTCGAGCGCGATGCCGAGATCGCCCTTCGCCCCCATCTCGACCGCCGAGCACGTGAGCCCCGCGGCGCCCATGTCCTGGATCGCGATCACGCAGCCCCTGGCCATGATTTCGAGACAGGCTTCCAACAGCAGCTTCTCGGCGAAGGGATCGCCCACCTGCACGGTCGGGCGCTTTTCCTCGGCGTCGGCGCCGAATTCGGCCGACGCCATGGTCGCGCCGTGGATTCCGTCGCGCCCGGTTTTCGAGCCGAGATAGACGATCGGCATACCCACGCCCGAAGCCGCCGCGTAGAAGATCTTGTCCTTCTCCGCGAGGCCGACCGCCATCGCATTGACCAGGATGTTCCCGTCATAGCGGTTGTGGAACCGCACCGAGCCGCCCACCGTGGGAACGCCGAAGGAATTGCCGTAGCCGCCGATGCCCGCGACCACGCCTGCGACCAGACTGCGAGTTTTCGGGTGCGAAGGATCGCCGAAGGAGAGCGAGTTGAGGCAGGCGATCGGGCGCGCGCCCATGGTGAAGACGTCGCGCAAAATGCCGCCGACGCCGGTCGCCGCTCCCTGATAGGGCTCGATATAGCTCGGGTGGTTGTGGCTCTCCATCTTGAACACCACCGCGAGCCCGTCGCCGATATCGATCACACCGGCGTTTTCGCCCGGCCCCTGGATCACGCAGCGACCTGTGGTCGGCAGCGTCTTCAGGTGCACTTTGGAGGATTTATACGAGCAATGCTCGTTCCACATGGCCGAGAAAATGCCGAGCTCGGTCGGGCTCGGCTCGCGGCCAATCAGCGCGAGGATTCGCTCATATTCCTCTGGCTTGAGGCCGTGCTCGGCCACGAGCTCCGGAGTAATTTTCGGTTCGTTGGGAATCACGCGCGGGCTTCCATGGCAATGCATTGCCATCGCTTGCGGCCGCCGCCGCGTCAACGATGAATTATGGGCACCGCGTCACGCCTGCGCGCCGCGTTCGTCCAGGGGTGGCCTCAATTCAGCCGGCGCGGCCGGTCCTCGCCGTTCTCCATGGCCCGCTGCGTCGCTTCCGACGTCCGTAAATCGCGCGGCGGACCTGTTTCGTCGGCCTCTGGCCGCTCGCCGGCACCTCCTGCCGCCGCTGCGTCAGCCTTGGCGTGGCGACGATAGGACAACCATCCAACCGGGAGAGAGCCAAGATAAAAAAGTGTACCAATTGTCATAACTTCCCATGGGAAGCTGATAAGCAACGCGAAGAATAGCACGACGAACACGAACACCGGCAGCACCATGTCTGGCGGGACGCGCGTGCCGAGCTTCTTGCCCGAAAAGACCGGCAGCTTCGAGATCATCAGAAAGGCGATGACCAGCGTGTACACCACGCCGAGCGCAGGCGGGATTTTGGGCATGCCCAGGAAATGGGCATAGACCGGCAGAAAGACCGCGATTGCCCCGCCCGGCGCCGGCATCCCGACGAAAAATTTCGACGCCCAGGCGGGTCGGCTCGGGTCCTCGATCATGACATTGAAGCGCGCGAGCCGAAGGCCAACGCAGATCGCAAAGATGATCGCGGCGATCCAGCCGACCGCCTTCACCTCATGCAGGCCCCAAAACCACAGAATGAGAGCTGGGGCGACGCCGAAATTCACGAAATCGGCCAAGCTGTCGAGTTCCGCGCCGAAGCGTGAGGTGCCCTTGAGGATGCGGGCGAGCCGCCCATCAATTCCGTCGAGAATAGCGGCGAATATGATGGCCGCGAGCGCAAGGTCGTAACGGCCCTCCGCCGCAATGCGGATCGCCGTGAGCCCGGCGCACAACGCGAGCAGGGTGATGACGTTCGGCGCAAGCGTGCGAACGGGGATCGGCCGAAAACCGCGACGGCGCGGTTGTTCCGGCTGGTCGGGATCGAAAGGCGGAAACAGCGACATGGCGAAGATATATAGCGCGTCGCCGCGCATCCGGCTACGCCGGCGGCGCCCCCTCGATGGTCCCGTTCGGGCTCATCGCATCGATCGCGTTGGGCAGATAGCCGGCCATCAGCACGAGAAGCTTGTCGGCCGAGATGCCGGTGGCGGCGACAAATTGTTCGATCAGGTTCTCACCGAGCGCGGCGCGAAGCTGCTCGGGGGTCACGGGCAGGTTTGGGCCGGGCCCGAGCCAGGACTCGACCTCCTGGTCGAGCCCCCCCTGCCGCAACCTCGCGATCAGGCCGGCGGCGTCGCCAACCTCGGTCTTGGCCAGATACTGCAAGACAAGACCGGGAATGGCCGCGGCGTCCACGGTCTTCGCCAGCCCCTTGACCATCCCGGACACAACCTTGTCGAACAAGCCCATCGCTGCTCCTCGGCGCCAGATAGCGTACATTCCGCGGCTGGGCACGGTGATCGTTTGGTGCCGCACGCAGCCCGCGGGCGCTCATACTTCCTAGCCTTTTCGGCGGCGAGCGGACACAAGATTCGCGCAAGCGGCGCACGGCCGCATGCCTTGCTGGATGAATTTAAGCAATCATGAACCCGATTACCGCTATCCGTGCGACCTCGCCTGCCAGACCGCAGGTTAAGTCTTGCGCTCAATCCAAACTCTCTCGGCAGAACGTCATATGCTGAACGAGGCGAATTTCCCCAGAAGGCTCGTAATCGGTACAGGTATTGTACTCGTCCTGCTGCTGACCTGGCAGCTCGTGGACCTGTTGCTCCTCGTTTTTGCGTCGGTGTTGGTTGCGATTTTCTTCCGCAGCTTGGCAAATGTCATCGCCAAACAAACCACGATATCCCCCTCGTGGTCGCTCGCCATCGCCGTGGTGCTGGTTGCGGTCTTTTTCGGTCTGATCACGACACTATTTGGCACGACGATCCGCCAAAACGTGAGCACACTCATAGAGCAACTCCCCGCCGCCTGGCAGGCGATACGGGGACGGATCGGAGAGGTGCGTTGGCTCGTAGACGCGTTCGACCGCGCCGGCCAAGCGCTTCTAACCAGCAACATGATGAGCCGAATCGGCGGCGCGCTCGGCGCGGTGATGGGCGCCTTTACCAACATTTTCCTGGTGCTGTTTGCCGGGCTCTACATCGCCGCGCAGCCCGGACTCTATCGCAGTGGCTTCCTCAAACTCGTCCCGCCGCAAGACCGCCCCCGCATTGACGCAACCCTCGTGCGGTGCGGCGTGTTTCTGCGTAACTGGCTGTTGGGACAACTTATTGCGATGGTCGTGGTGGGTACCCTCACCTGGGCGGGTCTCCAACTGCTTCAGGTTCCCTCCGCGCTCGCGCTCGGCCTGTTTGCGGGATTGGCGGAATTCGTCCCGATTCTGGGGCCGATCGCCGCCGCAATCCCTGCGCTGATCATCGCGTTTTCGCAGGACTCGCGTCTCGCGCTTTGGGTGCTCGCGCTGTTCGTGGTCATTCAGCAGCTTGAAGGCAATGTCCTGCAGCCGATCATTCAGCGCAGAATGGTCGCCCTGCCCCCCGCGGTCACTCTGTTCGCCGTCATTGCCTTCGCCATCCTGTTCGGCGCGATGGGTGCATTGCTTGCCACACCGCTTGCCGTCGTCACGCTCGTCCTGGTGCAGGACCTCTATATCGCGCCAATCGAAGAGGCGGCGACTGCACGGAGCAACGATTCAGGCTAACTGCACCGTCAATCGACATTCTCCGCGTCGCGGAACATGACCTTGTGCCGCGTTTTTGCAACCCACTCGTCGATCTCGGCTTCGGTCATGCAATGGGCGGGGTCGAACCGGTTCCAGTTCGTGATCTCGCCGAGTTCCTTCTTCCAACGCTTGTACGGCGGCTTCGCCGGCCGGCCGAAGCACATGATGTCGAGGACCGATAGCTCGTCCGGGATGCCGAGCAGCGGTTTCATCGCCTCCTGCGCCGCTTGCTGCCCGATCGCCGTGACCCACCACACGCCATAGCCCAGCGCCGCCGCGGCGAGATGCGCGGACATGGTGGCGGCGGCGACGCTCTGGAGAAGAATCCGCTCGGCATTTTCTTTGTACATCCGGTCGAGATCGGAGCCGTCATTGAGCCCGGGGAACGCGCGGACCCAACGAAAATCGCTGGCAATCACGATCATCCCCGGAGCGGTCGCAAGCCCCCGATAGTCGGGGGTAGGAAATTTCATCTTCAAGCGCGCGCGGCGGACCTGTTCTTCGCGGAAATACTCCATGATCTTCGTCTTCAGGCCCTGATCGGTGATGACGATGAAATGCCACGGCTGGGCGTTCGCCCCCGAGGGCGAATGGCGCGCCGCCTCGAGGATCATCGCGTAGTGTTCGTGCGGGATGCCGCTTGTCGGATCGAAGGCGCGCGACGTCGTGCGGCTACGGATCACATCCATAAGGGCGTCATAACGGCTTTGGCCCGCTTCGACGGCCGCCGGCACTGTGGTCTCGCTCATCTCGTTGCCCTCCCCTTGTCCGGAATATTGCGAGCGGCGTCGGCCCCCCCTCCGTCCGCCGCGGCGGGTGCGCCGCCGCGCCGGAGGAGTTTTGGCGACCCGCGCGAATTGCGCAGCACCATGCAAGCCGCGCCCTTGTCGGAGAGATCGGCGCAGAGCCTGTTAGCCTCCGCGCGCGTATCGACGCCGACGCGCACCTGATAAAAGCGGCCGGTCCCCCGGCTGCGCAGGAGCGTGCGGATAATCATCGGATCGCGGTTTTCCAGCAAGGCGCGGTACCGGCGCTCGATCCGCGCATAGGCCGCAAGCGCGCGCGCGCGGGAAAAACCAGCGCTGAGCTGCACGCCCCAAGGACGCAAGGTCCCTTCGCGCACACGCCGCTCCAGTTCGCCGATGAAGAAGGTCGGCTGCTCCTTCAAGAGCGCGGCGAGCTGGCGACACGAGGTCGGCTTGGCGATCCCGTCCTTTCCGCCCTCGCGCCCCAACGCCGCCCACTCGTCGACCGAGCGGCCGGTGATGGCGCGCACGTAATGCCGCGTCTCGGCGGGCATGCCGCCGCGTCCGCCGAGAAAGCCTCGCACCCGCCCCGGCCCGGCATTATAGGCGGCGGCGGCAAGCCCGAGATTGCCAAACTCGCCACGCAGCTCACTCAGGAATTCCGCAGCTTTGGGCAAGGCCGCCACCGGATTGAAGGGATCGAGCAGGCCGCGCTCATCGGCGGTGTAAGGCATGAATTGCGCGATCCCCTGCGCGCGATGCCCGCTTCGGGTCACCGGTCCGACGGCGTTCGGCTGAAATCTGCTCTCTTGCCAAATGACTCGGGCGAAGAATTCAAGGGGCAGTCCATTCGTCTCTGCGGCTGATTCGAGGATCAAGCAAATCGAGTCCATCGCGCTGCTTATTTTGGGCGTTTCCGGATTTGGCCGCGGCTTCGGCAACGCCACAACGTCATCGACCTTGGCATTGCCCCCGCTATTGGGTGGCGGCTGGGGCGGCTCGTCGGCGGCGGGCTTTTCCGCAGCCGGCGCCGTTGGCGAGGGCTCGGGGCGACCGCCGTCCCCGGTCGACATGGCGACCCAGGCGATCGCGAGAAGGACCAACAGTAAGCTGCGCATGAACGTTTCAACCCCAAACCAAGCGCCTGGTTCCGTCCAGCTCGGACCCCATACGACCACGATGGTCCGGCGTCGTGAAGGATTAAGCGCTCCCGTTTCGTCTTATCTCGGCGCTCGCGACCCGGCGCTCTCACGCCGAGAGCATTTTCCGGCGAAGTGGGAACCGGTTCGCCGCAGAAAATGCGACTACCAAAGAAGAACCGGAGCGAATTCCGATTCCACTGGAACGGAATTGGCGCTAGCGGCCAAGAACGAGTTCGGCCAGCATCAAACACCCGGTTCCGGTCGCCACCCCGACCAAAATCGACTGGCGCGCGAGGAAGAACGCCAGCATGCCCGCAGCCGCGGCCGACAGGCGGACCCACAACGGGACGCCCGCAAGGGCGCCCGGAGAAAAGACGACGATCTTCGCCACCACTCCCGCCAGGATCGCGATCGCGACCGCGCGCACCCAGACGACAACCTCGGACGTCTCGTCGAGGCCGCGCGACAGCACGATGCCGACCCAGCGCCACGCCTCGTGCGGCAGAAAGCCCGCGAAAATCAGGATGAGATAAGGAGCAAGCTCGTGCAACGTCATCGCATCCCTTTCCGGAGCCGGTAGAAGAGAAAGGCGGCGGTGCCGCCCAGCAGCCCCGTCCACAAGAGGTCGAGGCCGACCTTGTAGAAAACGAGCAGAGGTCCGAGCACGAGCCCGGCGACGAAAGCGACGCGATCGGACAACATCCGGCTGTTGCGCGTCACCGATGTCATGAACGACATCGGCGTCAGGAACAGGAGAGCGGCGACGAGCGCTTTGGGCAGGACCGCGGCGAGGTAGTGTCCGAGGATCGTCGCCAAGATCGATGTCGCGAGGAAACTCGCGCCGATGCCGTTGGCGAAGGCGACGCGCTCGGATCGCGGGCGCGTCGGCGCAAGTCGCAGCGTCTCGATCCACATGCTCACGGCAGTGAAATGCGCGGCGAGGATCAATCCCGGCGGCCGCGTCCGTTCGCTGCGAATGATGGGAAGCAGCGACACCACCATCGGCAAGAGCCGTACTGCGCTAAGGCTGACCGCGATCGCCACCTCGAGTGGCGGCGCGCCCGCGCCAAGCGCCGTGATCATGATCACCTGCGCGGGCGCAGCCCAGACGATTAGCGTCGACAGCACGACCCACGGCGCGGAGAAGCCGAGGTCATGGGCGAGCGAGCCGATGCTGACGAAAGTGCCGAACAGGACGAGCTGAAAGACCGAGGCAAAGCCCGCCTTAAAGCCACGGAAAAATCCATCCAACGGCCCTGCAGAGCCGGACTCGATCTTTGGCGGCGCCATGGCGGCTCTGTCCCATAGCGCGTCCGATGGCGCAACCGCCTTACGGAAAACGATAGTTCACGTGCCGCCGACGGGAGATCGCGGCTGCGGGAAAGATGCCCGAGGACTAGACTAGTTTTAATGCAGCCCTGGAGCGGCCCCGGAGACGATCGGTCCGCTTGCTCTCCGCCAGGCCTCGAGCCCGCCCTCGATGTGGCACGCCGAAGAGAGCCCGGCGTCCTGCGCCGCCTGCACCGCCATGGCCGAGCGCTCGCCGAAGGCGCAGAAGAAAACGATGCGCTTCCCCGTCGCCAGCGCAAGCTCGTGCAACATGCCGCCGGGGTAAATGTTCGCGAGCAGGTCGGCATACGGCGTATGCAGCGAACCCGGAATCGCGCCGTGCCTGCTCCGCTCCTGCGCCTCGCGCAAATCGACAAGCGCCACATCGGGCCGTCCGATCAGTGAGAGCGCTTCACTCGCGGTAATTGCCCAGCCGTGCCGCGCCACCTCGCTCTGCGCGAAACCAATCCGCAGATTGGCGGGAACAGCGACATCCATCATCTTGGGATTGGGCAGATTGAGGTTATTCATCAGATCGACATATTCATCCACCGATTTCACTTGCAGACGCGGATTGAAGGCTTTTTCTTCGCCGATCGTACTGACCGTATCGCCTTTATAATCATGGGCGGGAAACACCAAGGTTTCGTCCGGCAATTTCAGCAGTTTCCCGAATAGCGACTCGAATTGCGCGCGGGGATCCCCATTCTGGAAATCGGTGCGCCCGGTGCCGCGGATCAGGAGCGTATCGCCGGTGAAAACCCTGTCGGCCATCACGAAACTATACGAATCATCGGTGTGGCCTGGCGTATAGATCGCCTGCAGGCTTATTCCCTCAACCCGAACCCGATCGCCGTCCGCGACCCGCATCGACACGACATCCACCTTGCTCTGCTCGCCCATGACGGTGATGCAGTGGGTGTGGTCGCGGAGCGCACCGAGCCCAGTGATATGATCGGCGTGCAAGTGGGTATCGACGGCCTTGACGAGTCTGAGATCTAGCTCGCTCAACAGCTTGATATAGCGTTCGACCTTTTCAAGCACCGGATCAATGATGAGAGCCTCGCCGCCGTGGCGGCTTGCGAGGAGATAGCTGTACGTTCCCGATACGCTGTCGAACATCTGGCGGAAGATCATGCGATCCTCCTTCGAAACTTCGCTGATGGGCCGCCGGTCCGATAAAGTAGCCGCCCCTTATAGAGCGGCATTTTCGCATATTTGCCCCGCAGCGTATGTGCGTCGCTGCGTCACCCGCGCGAGGTGCCCACTTACCCCCGCAATACCATCATCGCCAACCCAGCCTGCTCGGAACGACCAAGAAGAACGGCGGGGACGAGCCCGGCCGCGCGCATGAATGCCGCAAAGCGACGCCGGTCGCCGTCACGCCTTGACGAGCGGCACTTTGGGCACCGACCCGCGTCCTGAGGGAGGGCCCGCGCCTTTCGGACCAGGCGGCGGCTTGCTGCGGCGCGGACCGCCGCCGCGCCGGCGTTTGATCCCCGTCCGCCGCTGCGGCAGCTTTTCGGGCTTGGGTGTGACCGGCCCGTCGAGGAACTCGAAGCCGAGCTTGTCTTCGCCCGCCTCGTCCTTGACGACGATCACGCGCACATGGCCGCCGTTCTTGAGCTTGCCGAACAGCACTTCGTCGGCGAGCGGCTTCTTGATGAACTCCTGAATCACCCGCGCCATCGGCCGCGCGCCCATCTGCTGGTCGTAGCCGCGCACAATCAGCCACTTGGTCGCCTCGTCCGACAACTCGATCGTCACGTCGCGATCGGCGAGCTGCGCCTCAAGCTGGAGCACGAACTTCTCCACCACCTTGGCGATGATGTCCTCGGCGAGGTGGTTGAAGGTGACAATAGCGTCGAGGCGGTTGCGGAATTCCGGAGCGAACAGCCGGTTGATCGCCTCGATATCGTCTCCCTCGCGCTTGGCGCGGTGGAAGCCATAGGCAGACTTGGCGAGGTCGGAGGCGCCCGCATTGGTCGTCATGATCAGGATGACATTGCGGAAATCGACCTGCTTGCCGTTGTGATCGGTAAGCTTGCCGTGATCCATGATCTGCAGGAGCACGTTGAAGAGATCGGGATGCGCCTTTTCGACCTCGTCGAGCAGCAGCACGCTGTGCGGGTGCTGGTCGATCGAGTCGGTCAACAGACCGCCCTGGTCGAAGCCGACATAGCCGGGAGGCGCACCGATCAACCGGGAAACCGTATGGCGCTCCATGTATTCCGACATGTCGAAGCGGATGAGCTCGACCCCGAGCGTCACCGCGAGTTGCTTCGCCACCTCGGTCTTGCCGACGCCGGTGGGACCCGAGAACAGGTAGCAGCCGATCGGCTTCTCCGGCTCGCGCAAGCCCGCGCGCGCCAGCTTGATCGCGGCAGCGAGCGCCTCGATCGGCTTGTCCTGACCATACACCACGCGCTTGAGATTCTCGTCGAGATGCGCAAGCACGACCGCATCGTCCTTCGATACGGTCTTCGGCGGAATGCGCGCCATGGTCGCGATCGTGGTCTCGATCTCCTTGAGGCCGATCGTCTTCCTGCGCCGGTGCTCGGGCAGCAGCATTTGCGCCGCTCCCGACTCGTCGATCACATCGATCGCCTTGTCCGGCAGCTTGCGATCGTGGATGTAGCGCGCCGACAATTCGACCGCGGCCTTGATCGCGTCATTAGTGTATTTGAGCTTGTGGTAGTCCTCGAAATAGGGCTTGAGACCTTTGAGAATTTCAATGGAATCGGCGACCGTCGGCTCGTTCACGTCGATCTTCTGGAAGCGGCGCACAAGGGCGCGGTCCTTTTCGAAATACTGACGGTACTCCTTATAAGTCGTCGAGCCGATGCAGCGGACGGTGCCGGCCGCCAGCGCCGGCTTCAGCAGATTCGAGGCGTCCATCGCGCCGCCGGACGTGGCGCCGGCGCCGATCACCGTATGGATCTCGTCGATGAACATGATGGCGTTGGGGTAGGCCTCGATCTCTTTGATGACCTGTTTCAACCGCTCCTCGAAGTCGCCGCGATAGCGCGTGCCGGCGAGCAGCGTGCCCATGTCGAGGGCAAACACCGTCGCGCCCTTGAGCACATCGGGGACTTCGCCGTGTACGATTCGCCGGGCGAGCCCCTCGGCGATGGCGGTCTTGCCGACGCCCGGATCGCCGACGAACAGCGGATTATTTTTCTGGCGCCGGCACAAGACCTGGATGGTCCGATTGATTTCGCTGTCGCGGCCGATCAGCGGATCGATCTTGCCGTCGCGTGCCTTCTTGTTGAGGTTGACGCAATAAGCCTCGAGCGCGTCGCCTTTCTTCTTGGTCTCGTCCTGCGACTTGCCAGTATCGGCGTCCTCGTCCGCCGCGCGCGCCGGACGCGCTTCGGTCAGGCCCGGGCGCTTCGCAATGCCGTGGCTGATATAATTGACCGCGTCGTAGCGGGTCATCTCCTGCTCCTGCAGGAAATAGGCGGCGTGGCTCTCGCGCTCGGCGAAAATCGCAACGAGCACGTTGGCGCCGGTCACTTCTTCGCGCCCGGAAGACTGCACGTGGATCACCGCGCGCTGGATCACGCGTTGGAACCCGGCGGTTGGCTTTGAATCCTCCGCCCCTTCGGTCACCAGGTTTTCTAATTCCGAATCGACATAGGCGATAAGGCTGCGCCGCAGCTTCTCGATATCGACATTGCAGGCACGCATGACGGCGGCCGCATCCTGGTCGTCGACCAGCGCCAGCAGCAGATGCTCGAGGGTCGCATATTCGTGGCGATGTTCATTCGCCAGCGCCAGCGCCCGGTGGAGCGACTGCTCCAGGCTACGCGAGAAGGTGGGCATTAGCGTCTATTCCCATTCCTGAGTTGATGCGCCCCCGGATCACTTCTTCTCCATTACACACTGAAGAGGATGCTGATGTTTACGCGCAAAGTCCATCACCTGCGTCACTTTGGTCTCGGCCACCTCGTAGGTGAAGACGCCGCATTCGCCGATCCCGTGATGATGGACATGCAGCATGATTCTGGTCGCCGTCTCCCGATCTTTGTTGAAGAAACGCTCCAACACATGCACGACGAATTCCATCGGTGTGTAGTCATCGTTAAGGAGCAAGACCCGATAAAGGTTCGGCCGCTTGGTCTGCGGTTTCGTCTTTGTGATCACCGCGGTGCCGGGCCCACCCGGATCTTTCGGCCGTTTGCGGTCGCCATCGGCGAGCCGCGGGCGTAACGAATCGTTCGCTGAACTTGGGCTGATCACGGACGGGGCATAGCGGCTAGCGATGGTCATGGCTTCGTGACAATGCGTAGGACCCGGTACCTGCCCGGACACGCGCGTCCGCCGTCGTCGCGCAAGCCGAGCGCCAGAGGGGCTGCCAAAAGTAACAGGCGGCCGTTTATTTGGCTACTCAACCCACCAAGTCGGGCCGAGTTCCTGCCCTTCGTCCGGTAATGTCCGAGCATCTTCGTGAGTTCCACCGCCCCACTGATTACGGCCATTACCAGGACACTGAGCGAAATCGGCGAAAGTTCGGCAAGTCTCGTGCCAGAAACGAGGGATCACCGTCACCTCGCGCAATCTTGTAAATCGCTGCAGCGCCGCAACGCTTGGCGGTTTTCGGTGACCGCCCGCGCGAGCGCCGCGCTGCGTCCTCGTCCCTCAATCTATGGCGGAACGGCTCTGAAGCAAGAGCGGGCCGACTTCGCGAACGCAGAAGGCGAATTGTGCCGGCCGTTCCGGCTCTTTGCGAAATTCTCTACCGCAGGCGCCGTCGGCGCAACTGCCCGAGCAACAGCGGAGCGAAAATATCGTCTGCGACATCGGAGATGATCGCCGCATGCGGATCGCGAACGACGGTCGCAAGCCGCTCGCTTCCGAGCGACGCCGCGCTCCTGCGACAGAATCCGGCCGTCGCCGCCGCGCTAGAGCATTTTCCGGCGAAGTGGGAACCGGTTCGCCGCAGAAAATGCGACCACTAACGGAAAACGAGAGCGAATTCCAATTCCACCAGAACGGAATTCGCGCTAGCGCGGACGCAACCGGCTGTGCGGCTCGACGCGGCCATCACAACGCCGGATATGAATCCCGGTCGATGCGAATCCGCCTAGCCTGCACACCGCAACCCCAGCGCCTGCCCACAGAGAAAGCAAAAAAGCCCTCCGCTTTCGGAAGGCTTTTTCGCTTTGCGCGCTCGGGCTCCGAAGCTGCTGCAGCGGGAACGGAAACCGGCGCCGTCACTCGCCGCCACGCAGACGTCGATCAGCTGGTCGCCTGGGCAAAGGGAAGCGCCGGCATCTTGCCGACATAGGCCTCGCAGGGCTTGTAGACTTCCTTCGCGACGTCGGCGCACAACTCGCTGACGCGATTGGACTCTGCGATGAACAACTCATAGGCCGTCTTGATGTAATCGGACTGGATCTCCATCGCTTTCTCCAGCGAGCGAGATGCGAGCATCTTCTCAAGCGCTTCGGTGCCCTGCTCGAGCGACTTCTTGGAGTAGTCAGCGGCTCCGGAGGCAAGTTCCTGCACTCCTTTGGAGATCACGCTCAGCGATTTCATTGCCGTGTCCATGTTGTTGTATCTCGTCAGATCGAGGGTAGTGAACATTAGGAATCTCCCGGTTGAGGGACTCCGCACACGATTTCGTGATCGCTGTCGTGACCACGACGCTGCTGGAGTTGGAAGGCACCCTATATTGCACTGCACAATAAATCAAGAAAATTTTCTGCACCGCAATATGATTTGCGAAAATCAGTAATGATTTCAGTAATCCGTTAACTTCCAAGCAACCATGGCTTCGTAGTCTACCGTATTGCGGCGTCTCGGTAGCGCCAGAATTCGTTAGTAACGAAACCGTGAGCCGTCGCGAAATTTGGCACAAGAGCGACGGCCCAAAGCGTAACTCGGGGAGATCGGCGCGCGCCAACGCGACTGATCACGAGGGGACACAATGCTCCGGACATTCGGGGAATCGCGGGGATTTCGCACAGTAATGGTAGGTTTTCTCGTCGGCGTCGCGGCGCTCGCGCTCGCCGTCGATTCGGCTGACGCAAGAAGCAGACGCCGCTCCAGGAAAACCAGTTCCTACAATCCGCCCTATTCGGCGATCGTGGTCGACGCCAATTCGGGCAAAGTGCTGCACGCCTCCGAAGCCGACGGCGTCCGCCATCCGGCTTCTCTCACCAAGATCATGACGCTCTACCTCCTGTTCGAGCGGATGGAGGCGGGGAAGGTCAAGCCCGATACCCTGCTCAAGGTCTCCGCTCATGCGGCCGCTCAGTCGCCCACCAAGCTCGGGCTTAAGGCCGGCAATACCATCAAGGTCGAAGATGCGATTCTCGGCCTGGTGACAAAGTCGGCGAACGACGCTGCAGTTGTGATCGCCGAGGCGCTCGCCGACGACGAAGAAGAATTCGCCAAGCTGATGACGCGCAAAGCGCGCGCGCTCGGCATGAGCCACACGGTCTATATGAACGCATCCGGCCTGCCCGACGGCGACCAAGTCACGACCGCCCGGGACCAGGCCCTGCTCGGCCGCGCGATCCAGGACCGCTTTCCGCGCTACTATCGCTATTTCTCCACGAAGTCGTTCACCTTCCGCGGCAAGAATATGGGCAACCACAACCATCTGCTCGGTTCGGTGCCGGGGGTTGATGGGATCAAGACCGGCTACATTAACGCGTCTGGTTTCAATCTTGTCGCATCAATGAAGCGCAACAACCGCTACCTCGTCGCAGTGGTCCTCGGCGGCAGCTCAAGCAGCGCGCGCGACGCCCGCATGCGTAGCCTGCTCGAGAAATATGTCGTTGAAGCCTCCGCCAGCCGCACCGCGCCGATGATTGCCGAGTCGGGCGACGGCGGCGAAATCGGACCGGTGAGCGTGGCCTCGGCAGGCGACGCGGCTGCGCCGGCGCCGGCGAAGCCGATCAGTTCAAGCCGGACTGAGTTGAAAGCGGGCCATGCCGCAAAGGCCGCGGCCAGCACCGCCGACCCGATCAAGCCGAATGCGGTCCGGACCATCAAAGTCAAGCTCAACGGCGTTCATAGCGCCTCCCTAACGCCACTCCTCGCCCATCTGCCAGTCGTCGCCGTGAAAGAAGACACGGCCGCCGCGCAGAGGCTGATCAAGTCACCGCAAACCGTCGCGATCAAAGAGACCCCTGTCTCGCAGCCTGCCGCACCGGGAGCGCCTGCCGCGGCCGAGCCGCAGCAAGCGGCAGCCGCCCCGATCCAGGTTGCCTCGGCTGAGCACACAATCGCCATTCCGGCGGCGGCCCCGGCCGAAGCGCCTCACAAAGTGGTGCGCACCGGTTGGATGATCCAGGTCGGCGCCTTCGAGGCCGAGCGTGACGCCCGGGATCGGCTGAGCTCGGCGCAGAACAAGGCCAAGCGGCTCCTCGCCCACGCGGATCCTTTCACTGAGACCGTCGCGAAGGACAATCGGACCTTCTACCGCGCGCGTTTTGCCGGCTTCGCGAAGGGTGAAGCCGAAGCAGCCTGCAAGTATCTCAGGCGCAATGACTTCGCCTGCTTTACGCTGAAGAACTAGTGGCTCTCCTCCGAGGGCGCTGAAACGAGGCGCCCTCGCCCTCCCCCGAAGCTCCCCGGCAGCACAGGGCCGAAGACGGGAAGGGGGAAGACGACCGACCCGCCTTCAAAACTCCCCGACGCCCGCGCGTCATCCCGCTTCTCCTCGTGCCAGGGAGGGGTGGGGTGCGCGCGGTGCGCATTTCGCTGTGGCCCGTCTCGACAACCAAGCGTTAAGGAAATGGGAAGTAATTTCGCCGCATAGGGTTATCGGCCGGTGACTGCGCGAACACGCTCGGTCTCAATCAGACAGTTCTCGCGCAGGCCAACCGTGGGCTGGAGTCAAAGATGGCGGCGAAGCAGAACGTCCTTGGCCTGATTGACGCGGGTCGCGAGATACGTCGACCCCCCTTGGTCGGGATGCAGTTTCTTCATGAGCACCCGGTGGGCACGGCCGATCTCCTCTGCGCTCGCCCCCGGCTCAAGGCCAAGGATTTGATAAGCCTCCTCTTCCGTCATTTTGCCGGATCGCGCCGCGCCGCTCTCCCCCGCTGCCGCACCCGATTGTGCGTCCTCACGCCAGCGGGGACTCCGGCGGTCAAGATAAGCGGCTAGCAGCGACCGGCTCTCCTCGTCGATCTCGCCTAGCAGCGCAACAAGCGTCGGCAGATCGAGCGCATCAAGCGAAGCTCCCGCGAGCCGGCCCGCCAACAGACGCCCATTCATGGCGCCGGTGTCGTGATCGAGCTCCATTTCGAGGAAGGCGGAGCGAACCTGCGAAACCTGACCGGCGGTCTTGTTGGCGCGCTGGCCGAACGACGCCAGCCCGAATGGCAGCCAGCCGAGCAGCCCCAATCCGGTCAAGCCGAGCGGAATGCCAATGGACACCTGGCCGCGCGCGACCAGAAACGCCGCACCGCCGAGCGCAGCGACGCCGCCCGCCAGTCGCGCCCCGCGCACCAGTCCTTTGGGATCGGCGCGCGCCGCCGCCTTGACCAACCACAGCAGGATCAACAGCGCGGCGAGCCCGAGAAGGATCGTCGGCATGGCTATCTCAACTGCTCCAGGAGAAGGATCGCCTGACTGTTCTTGTCCGCCGCAAGCCGGCTAAGCGCGTTGAGGCCGCCGCTTGCATAGGCGGCGACCGCGCGCAGCAATTCGCCAAGCTCGTGCGCCGCACCTCTGTTGAACCGGCAATAGGCCCCGCGCGATAGCCGTGCGATCTCGCGATAGGCGTTCTCGGCGGCCGGATCGCCCCCCTCCTGAAACATAAAGGCGGGAACGCCGAGCAGACCCAGTTCTCCGGCCTTGGCGCACAGTTCGTCGACCAACTCCTCCATCGCGTCGCCCACATAGACTAGCGCCTGCACCTTCGTTTTCTCGGTCTCACGGCGGGCGTGCGCGAGCACCTTGGCGATCTGTGTATGGCCGCTACGGCAGTCGATCTTCTCCATCAGGCCGGCAAGCGCCCGCGGGTCGGACACAAAGCGCGAGGCGCGGCACTCGCCCAAGCCTCGGAAATAAACGAGCTGAACGTCGAGCCCGCCGACCGACGCCGTCTCGTTGAACATGTCGGCCTGAAGCCGGCAGGCGGTGTCCCAGGTCGGCTGGCGACTCATGGTCGCGTCGAGCGCAAAGATCAGCCGCCCGCGCCGCCCCGGCTCCTGGGCGACGCTCAGCCCACGCACTTTCTTGAGAAAGGCGTCGATCTCGCTCCGGGTCGAGGTCGTAGCGGGTTCTTCGGAGCGGCCGCTTGGGACAGGCGCGCTGTCGGGGGACTTCGCCATTACGGATCCATGCCTCCTGGTCGCCCCTTAAAGTGGCCGCGCAAGACGCTCTTCGCAATGGCGGACGCGAACCGCCGCCCCGCCGCGAGCCCGTCCAAGGTTCCACTTGTTTGACTAGCGCTCCGCCGACGACGCCCGACTCGGACCGGCATCGCCGTCGTCCACATAATGGCTGATGCCGGTCGGCTCGAATGTCTCCGAACCGACGTTTGCCAGCACATCAAGATCGAGAAAGCTGTCGTTGAGCGGCGTAATCAGCGTGTCGGCCATGGAATGGGCGAGACGCGCGAGGTAGGCGTCCGCACCCGGCGTATCAATCACGATGAAGTCATGCCGATGTTCGACCTCGATCATCGCGTCGGCAAACCGCGTAAACTCGGCTTGTTCGTTCTCATCTCCGCGCGCGCCTTCTCCGCGTGCGACGCAGAAATGCAGCGGCAGTTCGAGCGGCAAACCGACCTTCTTCGCCCACCTGCAGCGGCGCTCGACATAGTGCGTAAGAGTCCCTTGGCGCGAATCGAGGTCGATGGTCGCGACGCGCTGTCCCGCCTTCAAGAGGGCAATAGCCAGATGTATAGCGGTCGTCGACTTGCCCGATCCGCCCTTCTCGTTCCCAAGCACGATGACATGCGCCGCGTGCGCCTTGCGGCGACTGTCCCTGGAGTCGGCATCAACCCACATAGCCGGCCTCCGGACCGACCGATTTTTGTTTTGATGCCCCCTCGCGGTCAAGCTATCTCTCGATCGTCGGTGCTTGATGACGAGCAGCGCGTGCGATGGGCAAGATCAATTCGTACGGGCGGCCGACGGAAAGGTTCACGATGCCTCGCCAGCCGATTGTCGCGCGCACCCTCATGGAGCTCGACCGCGCGACCGCGCGTTTTCGCAGCGAGGTGGGGAGGATCGCGCTCGTCACCACAATGGGTGCGCTGCATGCGGGCCACCTCGCGCTCGTGCGGTTTGCCCGGACAAAAGCGCGCCGGGTCATCGTTTCGATCTTCGTCAATCCCACTCAATTCGCTCCGCATGAGGACTTTGCGAGCTATCCGCGCACCTTCGCGGCCGACTTTGCCGCGTTGCAAGCGCTCGGCGTCGACCTCGTCTGGACGCCGACGGCGGAGGTCATGTACCCGCCGGGATTCGCGACGCGAGTGACGCCGGAAGGACCGGCCACAGCCGGGCTCGAGGACAAGTTCAGGCCGCACCACTTCGGTGGCGTCGCGACCGTGGTCGCCAAGCTGTTCACCCAGGTGCGCCCGCACATGGCCATCTTCGGCGAGAAGGACTATCAGCAGCTCAAGGTCGTGACCCGAATGGCCGCCGATCTCGATCTTCGCGTGAATGTCATCGGCGTTCCGACCGTACGCGAGCCGGACGGGCTCGCCCTCTCCTCACGCAATGCCTATCTCTCGGCGGAGGAAAGGGCGCGGGCACCGGTCCTGCACCGCGTGCTCAAGGAATGCGCGGCGCGGATTTTGGACGGCAAACCGATCGCCGCGGTGACCGCTGACGGTACTGCCGAGCTCGAGCGCACGGGCTTCGTCGTCGATTATCTTGCGGCCCGCCACGCCGAAACGCTCGCGCCGATCGACAGCGCCGGCGATGGCCCGATCCGCCTTCTCGTCGCCGCCCGGCTCGGCAAGACGCGGCTGATCGACAATATCGGCATGTGAGCGCCAGAGCGAATTCCGTTCCGGCGGAATCGGAATTCGCTCTGGTCATTCTTTAATGGTCGCATTTTCTTCGGCGAACCGGTTCCCACTTCGCCGGAAAATGCTCGAGTCACCCTGACAGCGTTCAAACTCGGCTGATCGCTGGTTCACAGCAATCCAAGGGCACGCAACTCGCGGCGCAGCGCTTCCGGCATGTCGGACGCGCCCGGCGCGGCGCGGTCGAGGTCGCGCGGAGCGTCCGCGGCGGCGAGGTAGCGCCAGCCCTGGAACGCGCGGTACGGCCGCGGTTCAACCAGCGTCACCAAAGGCTCCAGCACCAAGGCGCACCGGCGAACGCCTTCGCGATCGATCACGGGGCGAATCGCGAGCAGGCGCTGTCGGCATGAGATCTCGCCGCGAATGACCCAGTAAAGCGATCCACCGGCGAGCAGCTCGGCGGATCGCTTGGGCATCATCCGCGTCGTATGCACATGCTCCCGCGGGCCCCCTTTGCTCCGCGCTTTCAGCTTATGGCGGATCCAGGCTTCGAGATCGCTCACGCTGTCGACGCCGACGCAAAGCTTGAGGAGGTGAAGCGGCATCGCGCGCAAGTCGCTTCAGTTCTGGCCCGGGGCTGCGGTCGCGGCCGGACGCTGGGGCGCGATCGAAACCGGCTGGTTCGCCGATCGTGGCGCGGGACGCGGCAACGGCGGCGGCGATGCCGGCGTGCGCGGCGCGGGGCCTTCGGCCGCCTGTCTCTCGCCGCCGGCGGAAGCCGGCTCGGGCGGGCGCTTTGGTTCCGGCGTCATGATGCTGACCGGCGGAATCGAGGCCGCCGAGGGGAAATCCTGGCCCGGCGAGAGCGGCTTGGCGACCAGCGGCAGCCTGGCGCCCGGGACGCCTTTCCGCGGCGTTGCGTCCGACATTGCCGGCCTCTCCTCGCCCGACGGCCATCGTTCCGCATGGCGCGCCACGCGGCGCTCGAAGGCGCCCTCCTGCAAATTCGATTTGATGCGATCGGCATTCGTGACCAGCGCGAAGGCCTTGCAGCGATCGACGGTGCAGCCGGAATTCACCGCGAGGACGTGGGCGACGACGCCGAACTTATCGGCTTCGATCTGGCGCCGTAGTGCTGCGAGCGCCGCGCGGGCGTGCTCGGCGTCACCGCCCGCGAGCGCCGCGCCCTCGGACAAGAGCGCGAGCTTGGCCGCCGTATAAGAGACGGCCGCAGCGATATTTTCCGGGCGGCCGAACAGCCGCGCCTCGCACGCAATTTCCACCGTCGGTCCGGTGGACGCATCAAGGCAGGCGAGCGTGGAATTGGGAGCAAGAGCGCGGGCGGCAAGCTCGTCGGCGCGCCGTGCGAAGGCCCGCCCCTCGGCCGAGCCGCGCCCTGGCTGAAGATCGAACAGGATCGCCCCGACGCCCGCCAGCGCGAGCAGGACGCCGACCGTGAGAACCAGCATCCCCAGCCGTCCACGCCGCCACGCCGCCACCACGACCGCCAATATGACGGCCGCTACGACTCCCGCCACCAACGCCAGAACCGACAGCGATCCGGTCCCGAAATCAAACGCAGCCATGCCGTCCTCTCATCTCAGGCATACACTTCTTGGTTTCACCGGCTCCTCCCCACCCCATTATGGCCAAACCGTCCGGCGATCGCCATCCCGCCGCCACCCCGCGGCGTCTGCAAAGCCGGTGCGCGATGCAGGCGCCTCCGCCCAGCGGTGTGCTTTGCACGCGACGTCACAGCTCGCGCTTGGTCGCGCCGGAGGAATTCGTTAGTGTTCCCGAATCCATGTCGATCGACCTCGTTCCGCGCAGGCCGTAACGCCAGCATGGGACGGCGGTCCGCGCGACGGCCCTGCCTGAAGGGAGGCGTTGTCCCATGAAAGTAGGTCGAACTTGCGTCGCGCTTGCGATCGCGGCCGCCTGCCTGAGCGGGTTTGCAGGGGTTTCGGCCCAAGAGAACAAATCCGAGCCGCTAGTGACCCAAGGGATCGGCGCCTCGAACTGCGCCAAGCTCGTGACTGACCTCAAGCCGGCGGAGGGCCTGAACAACCCGGTCAATCTGATGCTCTATTCGTGGGCGCAGGGCTATGTAAGCGCCGCCAATGTCTCGCTCCTCGAGGCCGGGGGCAAACATGTCGACGTCAATGCGCTCGACGAAGCCAAGGTGCTGAACGGCGTGCTCGATTACTGCAAGGCCAATCCGTCGGGTCGTCCGGTGTCCGCGCTTGACGAGCTGATCCGCAAGGCGCCGAAGCTCAAGGCGAAGTGGGACGCCGGCACGATCGGCTGGGACGGCTGAGCATCGAGCAGCGCGCAAAGCACTCGGCTTCGCGCGCGACTTGGGTTAAGCATTCGCCCGACCATTGCTTTGCTACTCCGAGCGGCGCCGTCCCTGCGCGCGCCCGTTCCTCGTGAGGCTTCCCGTTCCGGCGTTCACGCGTTTTTCGCTGTCGCTTCCACCCGCGAGTGCCGTCATGCCCTTCGTTTATGTTGTCGCTCTTGTCGGCGCGCTCGGCGGAATGCTGTTCGGCTACGATACGGGCGCCATTTCCGGAGCCATCCTTTATCTCAAGCGGGAATTCTCGCTGTCCTCCGGCTTGCAGGAGGTGGTCACCAGCATCGCCCTTGCGGGCGCGGTCGTCGGCGCTGCCGTGGGCGGCCCCCTCGCCGATCGCTACGGCCGCCGCCGGCTCATCGTCGTCACCGCGGCGATGTTCGTGCTCGGCTCGTTCGCCGCCGCCGCAACCGAGTCGGTCGGCTGGCTGATCGCGAGCCGCGTCTTCATCGGCGGCGCGATCGGCATCGCCTCCTTCGTCACGCCGCTCTACCTGTCCGAGATCGCCCCCGCCGCGATCCGCGGCGCGCTCGTTTCGCTGAACCAGGTCGCGGTGACGATCGGAATTCTCGCCTCCTATCTCGTCGATTACGCCTTCGCCTATCCCGGCGGGTGGCGCTGGATGTTCGGCATCGGCGCGCTTCCCGCGTTCGCCCTCGGCGCCGGTATTCTGTTGATGCCGTCGAGCCCGCGCTGGCTGATGATGCAGGGCCGCCGCCCGGAGGCGCGCTCCGCCATGCAGCGCATCTACGGGACAGGGGACCACAATGTCGATGCCGAACTCGACCATATGACCCTAAATCTCACCCGCCAGCAGGCGGGCTTCGCCACCCTGCTTCAGCGCGAATTCCGCATGCCGCTGATCATCGGCGTCATGCTTGCCGCCTTGCAGCAGGTGACCGGGATCAACACCGTGATCTATTACGCGCCGACGATTTTCCAGTTCGCGGGTCTCGGCTCGGCGGAATCCGCGATCTTCGCCACGCTCGGCGTCGGCATCGTCAATGTGGCGGCGACCTTGATCGCGCTCTGGCTGATCGACCGCGTCGGCCGGCGGCCGCTATTGATCGTCGGCGAAGCCGGGATGGCGCTGAGCCTGATCGCGCTCGGCTTCGGATTTTTCTGGCATGGCGCGCACGGCGCGACCGGATGGATCACGGCGGCGAGCCTGATGGCCTATGTCGGCTTCTTCGCCGTCGGGCTCGGGCCCGTGTTCTGGCTGATCATCGCCGAAATCTATCCCCAACGCATCCGCGGCCTTGCCATGAGTCTGGCGACGCTGGTGAACTGGGGGACCAACCTCCTCGTGGCGCTGACCTTCCTCTCGCTGATCGATCTGATCGGCGCGGCGACGACGTTCTGGCTTTACGCCGCGCTCACCGCGGCCGCGCTCCTGTTTACCTGGGCGCTCGTGCCGGAAACCAAGGGCAAGACGCTGGAGGAGATCGAATCGCACTGGCAGGCCGGCGGCCACCCGCGCACGCTGCAGGCAAAACCCGCGTAGGAGAGACCGGGCGGACAAGCCGAGGCGCACTGAGGTGCGTCGCGCTTTCCGCAGTATGCAATATGACCGCATACGACTGCCCGATCCCGATGCACAAAAGCGCGCCGACCGCGGGCAATTACCACGACATCCCGATCGATGTGCGCGATCCCCGCTATGCGGAGCCGCTGGTGGCCGAGCCACCGAGCCATGCCGGATCGTCTTCCCAAGATCGAATACGATGAGCACGAGATCGTGCGCACCGTCCCTGGCACCAAGAACTACGTCAGCTTCAAAGGGCGGCTGTGGCCGGTCCCACAGGCCTTCCGCGGCGAGCGCGTCGCCATCCGCCAGCAAACCAGTGACGGTCGTTATGGCGTGTTCTTCGCCGCCCATCAGATCGCCACCATCGACTTGACCAACTCTAAAACTATCAGTCATGTCTCCGAACACGCGTCAGCTATGTCCCCGGGCTAAACATTGCGCGGACGATGACGGCAGGAGGGTCGATTCCACGACAATTCATCCTGCTCCTAGAGCATGATGATTACGGCTTGGTTCGTTCCGCCTCACCCGCAGTGTGGTCATGCTCCGCGAAGGCGGGGCAACCAGTCATCACGGAGAGCGTCTGTGTTTACTGGATCGCCCGCTTGCTGTTCTGCGCGGACGATGACGGCAGGAGGGTCGATTCCACGACAATTCATCCTGCTCCTAGAGCATGATGATTACGGCTTGGTTCGTTCCATCCTTACCCGCAGTGTGGTCATGCTCCGCGAAGGCGGGGCATCCAGTCATCACGGAGAGCGTTTGTGTTACTGGATCGCCCGCTTTCGGACGATGACGGCAGGAGGTGTCCATCAAATCGCCCGCCGGCCAGTGCGCCCCCGCGCCCGCGCAACCATCATCGATCGAACCCGCCGACCGAAGGCCGCCACAAATGCAAAGAGCCCCGCTCGCGAAACGGGGCTCTTTGGGGCGTTGCCTAGCTTAGGGTGTGGGGCTTCGCCGCTTCATTGACACGATCGATATGGCGATCGTTCAGCCAAAAGTCAAGTCAAGACGAAGAGGCCGCCAACTGCGGCGGCCTCTTCGTTTAGATATATAGATTTTCGATATATTTTATATCAGCCAGGAATCGGCTTTAATTTCTCCAAGACAGTCATCGATTTTGTAATATTGCCCGCTGACCTGGTCACAGAGTGATCGAGATCTTCCAGAAGTTTACTTGCTCTGACCCAATTGTTCTTTCCTTGAAGGTTTTCAGGATCACCGCGTTGACCGTCGACGGCTGCATTGTTCCTGACCCCCCGCTATCGCTCGTGGAGCAGGCGTAATAATTCGGACATCTCCGGCCGCAAATTCGAACAACTACAAATGAGGAAAACTACGTAGGGAGATAGGGGGCGATGGGAAACAGGGGGTTAACGCGCTGCCAATGTTGATGCCGGTGGCTCTGCTCGTAATTGCCGGCACCGCGTTAGGCTCGATTGTTGTCTATTCTAACGCGGTGCCGAGGTTCGCTCTATGCGTGCGTGAGCTACTAGCTGCGTCCGTAAGTGTGAGTGCGCTGGTGGCAGGCGACACACATAGCAACGCAATTGCTCAAGCTATCATTGCCACCGGCAGCGATGGAATGAGCGTGGTGAGCGTGCCAATTGCTGCCAAGCGGCTTATTGCACCGGCCGCTGTGGCGGCAATGTTTCATCGCACACTCGCACTTGCCGCCCGCGCGGCGATACGCGGCAGCCTTGGTCTCTTCGCTAAAGGCCATAATAGCCTCCTTTGTGAGAGAACCGGACAGACCAAATTTCCCGCGCCCGGCTCAAGGAGCGGACGGAAATTCAGCGCGAACATAGATCGCGACTAAATTCCGAAGGTCATATTCGGGTCATCACAAAGGCACTCTAAAGTTTTGGTTGAAACTGGATGATTGGAAGCGGCGGGGAGCCAAGTCCAGCAGACCAGTCCAGATGAGCATATAAGGCCCTGAAGTAGGCATATGTAGCAACTCTTCCAACATTCTCGATAAACACTTTCACTGTCTCCTCAGAGCACTCCTTAATGCCGTCATACGAAATGATATAAGACGCTTTACATCTCACAATCGATCTTCCCTTGAATCTGTACTGAATCGACCAAACTATATTTGCCACGCAGGTTCCATCGTCCAATCCTGACGAAAGCACAGTTGAATTTACATCAAGCCTCCTCTTCAGAAGGGATTTGTTCACCCCCAGGGCTTCCGCCAATATTTTGAAGTCGACCTTCTCAAGAATTAGCGAACCAAGTCGCGCTGTCCTCACTAATCGGTTGTAGTCGGCGCGCTTTTTCTCGACAGATTGGCCGTCGAAAGTCGCAGGAGGGCCCGCCGGCTCAGCCGCCTTCCCTTCACCTATTGCCATCGGATGCAGGCGGCCTCCGCCTCAAGAGTCATCATGACCTCAGCTTTCATCACGACGACTTTTGCGTAGTTGTCGTTCGAAGCAAATTCAGCAGTTTCCTTCACCAAGGCAACGAGCTCCGCATCGTTTCTCCGAACGACACGATCGAGCCTCTCAGCCTGCTCAAAAGGCGCCCACTCGGCCGACGCAGTTCCGATAATATTTGGGCTGCTCTCCTGCGAGGCAGCATCCAATTCGGGGACTACGCGTTCGCCCAACACATGAAACAGACGAGCAAACGTCTTAACCGTAGGATTAGCATCCGGACTCATGATCTGAGAGATGCGAGATTTGCTCAGACCCGCCATCTCGGCGAGTTGGGTAGGAGTGACACTCTTCTGTTTCATCAGCTCCTGAAGCAGGAACTGATAGTCAATCAGAAGGTTCTCCTCGGCCTCGATGATCGCCGGATCGAACTTCTTAGCCATACTAAGCTCCATTGCTTCGATATTCCTGAAGAGCGCCAATATCCTTCGCGGTAGCACTCAACAGCGCGTGGTCCGCCTTATCCTGCTTCTTGTCTGCGTCGACTCTAGTCCCAACAAAGCAGCGTTTTCCGCCGACTTGAAGTATTGCGCCGTAAATTCGCATTTTGGGTGCCTTGAAGGCCCAAATTCCGACTTCACCACCGCGTCCATCCTTCAAGGTTGCCTCGCGCTTGAACTGCTCAGGGTTTAGTCGCTTATAAAAGTCATCATGTTCACAAAAAGCGCGAAAATAACGATCGAGGTGCGTCCTCCGTTTCACTGAAATTCTATCATTTTCCGCAATGACTTGGCGGTATTCGGCGCACGCTTTTTGCGCCAACCGGATGGCTGCCGCTTCTCCTTCCATTACCACCTCGTAATCGGCTGCCCGAGCTATGCAGGAGATTGGGTGACGAGGTTGATCAGGCGGCGTGGTGAGCCGGCATTTTGACGACCTCGATTCCATTTTGGAATTTGACGCCGGCGCTTTTCCCTTCAATCGCCGCCAAGTCTTCGCGGCGGCGTCGACCAGTTTGAACACCATGAGTTTGGCGGTCTTCGCCGACAGGGCTCCCTTTGTTCGCACGGTTCGATGACGCACCGTCGCGAATACGCTCTCGATCGGGTTTGACGTGCGCAGATGGTCCCAGTGCTCGGCGGGAAAGTCGAAGAAGGCGAGCAAAGCTTCCCGATCTTTTGTCAGGCAGGCGACCGCTTTCTCGTACTTGGCGCCGTATTTGTCGGCGAACACGTCGATCGCCGCCTCGGCCGCCGCACGGGTTGGCGCGCCGTAGATTTCACGAAGGTCTGTTTTCATGTTGGCTTGGACCGAGAGGGCGACCTTGTTCAGCACATTGGCGGTCTTATGGACCCAACACCTTTGATGCCGGGTGCTGGGAAAGACCTGCTCGATTGCTTTCCAGAAGCCGAGCGCCCCGTCGCCGACCGCGAGGTCCGGGGCGATCTCGAGCCCGCGCTGCTTGATGTCGATGAGGAGCTCACGCCAGCTCTGCGCGCTCTCGCGCACCCCCGTCTGGAAGCCGACCAGCTCTTTCTTTCCCTCGGGCGTCGCGCCGATCAGCACGAGCATGCATTCGGCGGCGTCCTCCATCCGCGCCTGCAGGTAGACCCCGTCCGCCCACACATACACGTATCGCCGCGCCGAGAGATCGCGCCGCCGCCAGGCGTCGTAATCAGCCTGCCACTCCGCCGTCAGCCGCGCGATCACCGCGGGCGACAGGTTGGGCGCGTCCTTGCCCAGCAGGGCGGCGAGCGCCTCCTGAAAATCGCCGGTCGACACCCCGCGCAGGTAAAGAACGGGCAACAGCGCGTCGAGGCTCTTGGTCCTCCGCGCCCACTTCGGCAGGATCGACGAGCTGAAGCGGATTTTTTCCGCCCCGCCTGCCTCGCCCCGGTCGCGCACCTTGGCGCGCCTGACCTCGACAGGCCCGACCCCGGTCTGGATCGTGCGTTGCGGCCCATGGCCGTGCCGGACGACGCGGTCGCGTCCGTCCGGCAATTTCAAGTCCTTCCACTGGGCGACGAAGGCGTCTGCTTCCGCAATCAGCGCCTGCGCCAGCATCCGACGGGCGCCTTCACGAGCAAGCTCGGTCAGTGGGTCGTCAATCGCGTCAGGCTGACGGAAGGGAATGACAGTGCTATCTCTCGACATGGCGTATCGCTCCTTTCGGGAGGTTCTGGCAGGCTCGACACCCGCCTCGATACGCCGCCTTCATTCAGCCGTCGTCACCCAAATTCCCGCATAGCTCCGGCTGCCCTCGGCGCAACCTCGCGCGCCATATCGCCATCCCATAGTTAATATATAACTAAACAGATCAATTCCACTCTGTCGAGCCGCAAATTTTTGCGATTCTTAGTTGACGTGTCCACAAAAATACAACTTGCACAAAAAATACTTTGTTTTCAACAGAGTGTTCATTGCTTCCCAGCATCGCAAAGAACATATTGCGAACAGTGAACAAAGGGTGTACATTGCTGCGCGGGTGAGAGGGCGGCCCCGCGGCGTTCACAGGCAAGCCGCACGTACGCCCGCCCGCTCCGCCCGCGTCGTTGCGTGATCGTGCGTTTGTCTGCGTCGCGCCGGCTGGCGAGTGCGTGCGCCGCCGCGTTGCCCGCGTGTCGCGTCGCCCGCGTGCTGCTTTTGCGTCGTCGCGTGCCTGCGCCTTTGTCTGCGTGTCTCGTCCGCATGTGGTTGCGCTGCCGGGGCGCCGTTGCCCGCGTGTCGCGTCCGTGTGTCGTTGCCTTGCCCGCGTGTCGCGTCCGTGTGTCGTTGCGCTGCCGGTGCGCCGTTGCCCGCGTGCCGCGTCCGCGTGCCGTTGCGTTGTCCGTGTGCCGCGTCGTTATCCGCGTCTTGTCCGCGCCGTTGTTGGCGTTGCGCCCGTTGTCGTTCGGAAAAACCCCGCTGCAATGCTCGCCGCCAGCGGCCCCGATGCTATAAGGAGGAACCAATGGTCCAGCCCGCGCTCCGAGTCGTTGAAGGTTCCTCCATGGACAAGTCGAAAGCGCTCGACGCCGCCCTGTCCCAGATCGAGCGGGCGTTCGGCAAGGGCTCGATCATGCGGCTGGGCAAATCGTCGAAGCCGATCGAGGTGGAGACCATTTCCACCGGCTCGCTCGGGCTCGACATCGCGCTCGGCATCGGCGGCCTGCCGCGCGGGCGCGTGGTCGAGATTTTCGGGCCCGAAGTCCTCCGGCAAGACCACGCTCGCGCTGCACTGCGTCGCCGAGGCGCAGAAAAAGGGCGGGGTCTGCGCCTTCATCGACGCCGAGCACGCCCTCAACTCGATCTATGCGAAGAAGCTCGGGGTCAATCTCGAGGACCTGCTGATCTCGCAGCCCGACACCGGCGAGCAGGCGCTGGAAATCGCCGACACGCTGGTGCGCTCGGGCGCCATCGACGTGCTGGTGATCGATTCGGTTGCGGCGCTGGTGCCGCGCGCCGAGCTCGAAGGCGAGATGGGCAATTCGCAGCCCGGCATGCAGGCGCGGCTGATGAGCCAGGCGCTGCGCAAGCTCACCGCTTCCATCAGCCGCTCCAACACCATGGTGATCTTCATCAACCAGATCCGCATGAAAATCGGGGTGATGTACGGTTCCCCGGAGACCACGAGCGGCGGCAACGCCCTGAAATTCTACGCCTCCGTGCGCCTCGACATCCGCCGCATCGGCGCGATCAAGGAGCGCGACGAGGTGACCGGCAACCAGACCCGCGTCAAGGTGGTGAAGAACAAGCTCGCCCCGCCGTTCAAGCAGGTCGAGTTCGACATCATGTATGGCGAGGGCGTCTCCAAGCTGGGCGAGATCATCGACCTCGGGGTGAAGGCGGGCATTGTCGAGAAATCCGGCGCCTGGTTCTCCTATGACAGCCAGCGCATCGGTCAGGGCCGCGAAAACGCCAAGGCGTTCCTGCGCGCCAATCCCGAGATCGCCGCCAAGATCGAGGCGGCCGTGCGCCAGAATGCAGGGCTGATCGCCGAGCAGATTCTCGCCGCCGAGAACGAGGACAAGGACGACGCCGCGGAGTAAGAAGCGCTCGCTTAGTTCCCGCCCGGGCAGGCGCAGGTGCGGCCCGCGCGTGCCGTAGCGGCGCGCCGCTCCGGCGGTGCAAGTTCGCCCGCGTTCCTGGACAGCATCAAGGCCCATCGCTACATAGGCCGAGAGAGTTAATCTGCAGGCCGTGCGGGCCTTGTCCGCGCGCGTCGGGCGTTACGGCCAAGCGAGAGGCGATGAGCGGCGTCAACGACATCAGGTCGGCATTTCTCAACTACTTCCACAGGAACGGGCACGAGATCGTGCCCTCCTCCCCGCTCGTGCCGCGCAACGACCCGACGCTGATGTTCACCAATGCCGGCATGGTGCAGTTCAAGAACGTCTTCACCGGCATCGAGAAGCGCCCCTATGCGCGCGCCGTGACCGCGCAGAAATGCGTGCGCGCCGGCGGCAAGCACAACGATCTCGACAATGTCGGCTACACCGCGCGCCACCACACCTTCTTCGAAATGCTAGGGAACTTCTCCTTCGGCGACTATTTCAAGGAGCGCGCGATCGAGCTTGCCTGGAACCTGCTCACCAAGGAGTTCGGCCTGCCGGAGGAACGGCTGATCATCACCGTGTACGCCGAGGACGACCAGGCCTTCGACCTGTGGAAAAAGATCGCCCGCCTGCCCGATCAGCGCATCATCCGCATCGCCTCCTCCGATAATTTCTGGGCGATGGGCGAGACCGGCCCGTGCGGCCCGTGTTCGGAAGTCTTCTACGACCACGGGGAGCACATCCCCGGCGGCCCGCCCGGCTCGCCGGACGCCGAGGGCGACCGCTTCATCGAGATCTGGAACCTGGTGTTCATGCAGTACGAGCAGCTTGCCGACGGGCACAGGCTCGAACTGCCAAGACCCTCGATCGACACCGGCATGGGCCTCGAGCGCATGGCCGCGGTGCTCCAGGGCACCCATGACAATTACGCGATCGACCTGTTCGGCGCGCTGATCCAGGCGGTGGTGGACAAGACCGGCGTCGACGCCGACGGCCCGCTCAAAGGCTCGCACCGCGTCATCGCCGACCATCTGCGCGCGAGTTCCTTCCTCATCGCCGACGGCGTGCTCCCCTCCAACGAGGGCCGCGGCTATGTGTTGCGGCGGATCATGCGGCGGGCGATGCGCCATGCCGAACTGCTCGGGGCGCGCGAGCCGCTGATGTGGAAGCTCGTGCCGACGCTGACCCGCGAGATGGGCCAAGCCTATCCCGAGCTCCTCCGCGCCGAGGCGCTGATCACCGAAACGCTGAAGCTGGAAGAGACGCGCTTCCGCAAGACGCTGGAGCGCGGCCTCGCGATCCTCGAATCCGAAGTCCAGCAGTTGGTGCCGCAGAGAACATCGAACGCGGTAATCGAAGGCGAATTTCGGGTAGTCGAGTTCCCTCCTGTATCAGCACGAATAGAGGCGCTCCCGACCCGGACTTCAAATGCCGTTTTGTCGGGAGATATAGCTTTTACGCTGTACGACACCTACGGCTTCCCGCTCGATCTCACCCAGGACGCGCTGCGCGCGCGCGGCATCGAGGTCGATGTCCAAGGCTTCAATGCAGCGATGGAGCGCCAACGCGAGAAGGCGCGCGCCTCGTGGTCGGGGTCGGGCGAGGCGGCGACCGAAGCGCTGTGGTTCAGTCTGCGCGAAAGGATCGGGCCCACCGAGTTCCTCGGCTACGACACCGAAAGCGCGGAGGGGGTCGTGCTCGCCCTCGTCCGCGACGGTCACGAGGTCAAGACCCTGAAAGAAGGCGAAACCGGCGCGGTCGTCCTCGACCAGACTCCGTTCTACGGCGAGTCGGGTGGTCAGGTCGGCGACACCGGGATCATGAGCGTCGACGGCGTGCGCTTCCGCGTCACCGATACCCAGAAGAAGGCCGGCGACGTCCTCGTGCATACCGGCGTGGTCGAAGAGGGCGCGCTGAAGCACGACCTCGCGCTCACGCT
>CAWIXM010000020.1:0-42584 GCA_963840055.1 uncultured Alphaproteobacteria bacterium
CGAGAGCGGGCGGATGATCGACGTGCTGTTCACCGATATCCGACTGCCGGGCGAATTGGACGGCTGGCGGCTCGCCGCGACTGTGCGGCAAGCAAGGCCTGAACTGCCGGTGATCTACACGTCCGGCTATGCCATCGAGCAGGGGCGGCGGTGCCGGGCAGCGTTTTCCTGAAGAAGCCGTATCGGCCTTCCGCCATCACGGAGACTATCCGGACACTATCGCCCATGCTCAATGGCTGACGATCACCAACGCCTATGCGGAGATAGGTCGACCTTCGATCGCCCGAACGCGGGCCCTGCTGCAGACGATGCTACTTCCTTTGGAAATGACCGCTCGGGGTCCGCACAAAGCAGACAAATGCCCATTCGAACCTCGGATCCGCTTATCGCCCTAAAGCGGAAAGCTCAGCGTGCCCCTTACTCGGCGCGCTTTGCGCGCCTATCTCGGGTCAAACCCGAGTGACAGCTAGATGTCGAATGCTGTTGTCGCTGCGCCGGAGCCGGAGGGCGTCCCGCCCTGTTCGTTTCGGGATATTTCGGCGGTTGCTGCGCCTGATTTATCCTGTCTTCGATTTTGCTCTCACCACTGCTTCCAATCCCGTGGCACGAAGCGCAAAGTGTTCCGCAGGCCTCTTCTTCGGGACGGAGACGCGCAATGTCTATCGAGAGCACCTCGGGCCCAACGTCAAAAACACCGCTAGAACCAAACTGGCAGGGATATCCGACCACTTCCAGCGAATTCATTACGGTAGTCGCTCACTACTATCGTGGTGAGATTGCCCGAATGATAAGCTGGCGCGATCGAATCGATCGCACATCCAACTGGGCGATCACCGTGGTCGGCGCAATGCTCTCGCTCTCGCTTGCGACGCCGGCCGGCCATCACGGCGTCATCCTCTTTGCAATGGTGCTGGTCCTATTCCTGCTCGTAATCAATCACGCCGTTACCGGTTCTTTGACGTCTACCGCGCCCGTGTGCGCAGCCTCGAACGAAACTATTATGGGCGGGTTTTCTCGGCCGCAGCTGAGGTGGAAAGCGACTGGATGCGCATACTAAGCGACGATCTTAAGCAACCCCACTTCTCGCTCAGTTTTGGCCAGGCAATCTCGCGACGCTTGCGCCGTAATTATTGCTGGATGTTCTTGATCCTTTTGCTTGCTTGGCTGATCAAGCTTACTTCAACTCGGCCAAAATCAGATGGTGGGCAGGTCGAACTTGTCCATTCACTCACCGAGTGGGTTCGCAACGCTTCTATCGGACCTTTGCCGGGCGCGATAGTGATCGTGATCGTGTTATTATTTTATTGTTGGATACTTTACGCAGTTCTTCGTCACTACAGGTATGAAGGCGAGTTAGCGTATGGCAGCGTGCACGTTTGATATGAACGGCGATACTGAAAAACGTTACCGTTTCTCGATCGTTTGCCGGGCACGGAAAATGTAATACGCTGCGGCCTATACCGGTTTGCGCAAAATGCGCCGGTATCAATTTCACGGAATTGGCCATAGGTTCGGCGCCTAGGGTGGGGCGTCTTGCTGCAGCCACCACCTGCGCCGGCGAGAAATGCTCTACTGCAATTCAGCGTGCAGCCGCCGCTCTTTCGCCGCTCGCATATATCGCCGTGTCCACGCGATGAGCAAAATCAGTACGCCGAACGCCATCACCGGCGAGATCGTCACCACCTGCGCCGGTGAGAGGACCAGGGCGAAACCGACCCTGAGAAGCGCTTCGACCAGGTAGACTACTCCCCATACGGTGGTCACGAAGCGTTGTGTGGCGCGAAAGTCGGAATTTTGCCAAAGGTCGTTCCACCATTCGAGCCGCGCCGGGTCGTCGCCGGCGACGAACTGGCGGATGATGTAGAACATCAGCGGCCGCTCGAAGAGCAGCGAACCGAGGCAGATGACACCGAAGGTCGCGGTCAGAAACAACTCTTTGATCAGCGCGAAGAACACGCTGCCCGAGATCAGAGAGGTCGCCGTTCCGATCGCAAGAAACGCCATCACGATGATGCCGAGCGGTTCGAGCCGGCGCGATTTGGTCCAGGCGCGGATATTATTGATCGCCGGAAAGAGCCCGCCCGCGGCCAGAGCCCACAGCTTTGAAACGCCGTAGCCGGTGAGCACGTTGAACGCGACGATCGGCATCGCCACATCGAAGACGAGGGTGGGCAGCATCTGTTTGAAGCTGAAGCCACCGGCGGGCTCCTGACCAACGGGCTTCTGACGAACGGGCTCCTGACTAGCCGGCAACGAACCGGCCATTTGCTACACCCCTCCCACGGCGGTCGAGAGTTCGCCTCGCGCTCTATTACCACGCCGGGCGGTCAAGGAGGAAAAGGTCGGTCGCTCTACAATGTCCGGCCAGTTTGCCGGCCATCCCATTCATAGCTTTCGCGCGACACGGAAGCCGTAGTGTGGGTCCCGGTTGACGGCGATGTAACGGTCGCGAAAGGCGGACCGGAGATACCTCGGATAAGCTTCCCAGGACCCGCCGCGGGTGACGCGGGACGCGCAATCCTCGCTGGTCCGCGCCGAGCCGTCAGTTGGCGCACCGGTGTAGTCTTCATTCCAACAATCCTCAGTCCATTCATATATGTTGCCATGCACCTGGAAGAGGCCCCAGGGGTTCGGCTCGAAGGCGTCGACGGGCGCCGTTTGCAACGGAAACGGACCCTTCAGCTCGCCGTCATCCGAATAGTTGGCTTGGTCAAGCATGATCGTCGACCCCCACCAGAATGGCGTCGTCGTGCCCGCCCGCGTCGCATACTCGCGCTGGGCTTCGCTCGGCAGATGGTAGTCACGGCCCGTCTTGCGTTTCAGCCAGGCTATGTAGGCTTGCGCATCGTGCCAGCTCACATTGATCACTGGCCGCTTGCCGCGGCCCCAATTCGCATCGGAGGGTTGGTGGCCGTTGCAGCCGCCGGCGGCGACGCAGGCATCCCACTCGTCAAAGGTCACCGCATATTTGCCGATCGCGAACGGCTGCGAAAACGTCACGCGATGCTGCGGACCTTCGTAATATATGCGCCCTTCCTCGTGTTCCGGCGAGCCCATCATGAAGCTGCCGGCAGGAATGACCACCATCTCGGGGCATTCGGCGCAATCCTTGAACGTCTCGCCCGGCTTGTATTGGCGATCCTGCGCAGGATCGGCGAACGCCACGGATGCTGCGAGCATCGCAGAGGCAAATGCACCCCATCCAATTACCTTCATGCTGGGCTCTCCCAAAAGCGACAGCCGTGAACCGGGAGTCTGCAGCAAATTCGGCGGCGTGCAAGGGTCAAGCGGCGATGGGTTCTTGCCGCTGTCGGGTGACTATGGCCGCCCCGGCCGTCATGCACCGGAACGGAATTCGGTAGGAGGGCCCGGCGTGCGGACGGACTGCCCCGCAGGTCAAGAAAGCCCGCTCGCACCGTTGCTGCGGACCGCTCAATTCAGAAGAAGGTCTACGGCGGCCTTGAGATTTTCGGCCACCAAGGTCGGCCGTTCCGGAAGATCCGTTTCTTGCCCAGGCCGGTATTTCCCCGTTTGGACGAGAACGCCCATGAGGCCCGCGGCCATCGCTCCGCCCACGTCGGCTTCCGCATCATCTCCGATCATCACCACATTCTCGGGCGCGCAGTGGAGGCCTTCGGCGGCGAGGTTGAAGAATGTCGGCGAGGGCTTGCCGAGCACGGTCGCCTCTCTCTGCGACGCGTATTCCAGCGCTGCCACAAACGGCCCGGCATCGAGGCTCATGTCGCCGTCGTGGTCGAGGAAGCCGCGATTCTTGGCCAAGGCGAGAAACGCCGCCCCGTGGAGAAGCTTGCGATAGGCCTGATTTAACAGGTCATAGGTGAAGAACCCATCGGCGTCGCCGACGACGACGGCTTCGTCGCCACCCGTCGTCAGCCCGGAAAAATCTTCGCGCAAATCAGGATGCACAACGAGAAAAGGCTTTAGGTTTCGACGGCTGAGAAACCCCGTCGCCATGGCGGCCGGCGTAAAGATGTCTTCGGCCTCCACCTGAAGGCCGAGTTGCGCCAAGTCGCTGACGATGCGTCGAAGCGGACGACGGGTCGTGTTGGTGATGAACTTCAGGGGAATTTGCGCCGCCCGAATTTTCCCGATCGCATCGAGCGAGCCCGGCAAAACCGTGCGACCGACATACACAACGCCGTCGAGGTCGAGCAGCATGCCTCTTACGTTGTGGGCGTCGCCACACACAGCAACCTCGATCTCGCCACGCCGCTAGGCGGCGGTCGCGCGAATGTGCTTCGCCTCTCGAGGGCAAAGCGTGCGCTCAGTTGTCCAGGAACAACCAGCGAGGTCAACACTCCCACCAATTCGGACGCAAGGCGGCAAGGTCTGCTCCCCGGCCTCAGAACGCCTTTGGCAGCCCGGCCTGGCGAGGATCGCGTTGGCGGTATGACGGCTCGGAATTCCGACCGGCACCGCGAAGTTCCGCTTGGTGATCGGGCTGTACCAAATTTCGTGACTTCCCCGGCCCTGCCGGACGAACGTGCAGCCCGCGGCAGGCAGCAAGAATAGCCTAATTTTCTACAAGTCCCAAGGCCGCCCTCTGAGCAATTGCGCGATCAATCAATTGCCTAACAATTACGTTGCCCCCGCATATTTCAATTCTAGCCATAAATTCAAGCGGTCCCATGTCAACAAAAATCTTTCCAAAAACCTCATCAGCGAAACTGCTGCTAATGAGCGATACGTCGTCTAAATTTATATTTACCTTTGCCGCCGTCGTACGTAGTAGGTTTTCAATTTTTTGACGGACTGGTTTAGCTGCTGCCCGAGAACCAAAAGCATTACTCTCTTTAGATAAAATTATCTCAATATTAACTTCTTCTTCAATCCGGTCTGCGATACTAAGTGGTACGTGCCGAGCATTCCGAAATGTTAGAGCCTCGGAGAGTAATTCGGGATTAGAAATCTGTATTGCGCAGACGACAAGCGTTCCTTGGTAAGGAATTGGTTCTTGCTGTACATGTAGCCCATTTTTTGGCGAGTACGTTAGGGACGAATAACCGGAGTAGATGTGAAAATGACCGCCGGATAATTGGGCAAGCCGATAACTACCGTAGAGGCCGTTTCCCATGTTAGTCGTTGTATTACGCGTCACTCCCTCTCTAATTGCGCGATCTAGCGCTTCCGAATCACTTGTGATTTGGGGATGAGCATCACGAAGGGTTTTCGGAATTCCCAATCCAGCGTCGCAAACAACGTACTCGATCATATTTCTTTCTAATCTAGCACTAACCTGTACGGCACCTCCTATTGCGCTGCTTGCGTGATTGAGGATGTCAACGCCGGAGAGAAATTGCATCGGCGGGCCGGAGCAAAATTGCATCACGACGGGATTGGCGCTTCGTTGATTGGGCTATGCGGCACGGAAGGCGGGTGTGCTCGGTCGCGCGAGCGGTCAAGCCCTGCAACCGCGTAGCGGCGCGCTTCTGGCGCGGGGCTTGACGGCGAGAGCGCGCACCGAGCGATCATCCGGGAGCCGCGATGCGCGCTTGTTTATGGTCGCGAACGCATGATGTCTGGTGATGGCGGGTCAGTTATCCGGCGGCCCATCGGATGATGAATTGGGTCTGGAGCGTTTCGCGCGTCGCTTGCTTTGGGCGAGCCTGTAGCTTTCGCCGTTCATTTCGAGAATATGGACATGGTGGGTCAAACGATCGAGCAGGGCACCGGTCAATCGCTCGGACCCGAATACGCTGGTCCATTCGTCGAACGGCAGATTGCTGGTCACGAGGGTGGCGCCCCGTTCGTAACGCTGGCTGAAGACCTCGAACAGCAACTCGGCGCCGGTCTGCGACAGCGGCACGTATCCGAGTTCGTCGATGATCAGCAGCTTGTAGGCGGCGTACTGGCGCTGCAGGCGTAAGAGGCGCTTGTCGTCGCGCGCCTCGATCAGCTCGTGCGCGAGAGCGGCGGCGGTGGTAAAGCCGACCGACAGGCCCTTCTGGCAGGCTGCAAGACCGAGTCCCAGACCGACGTGAGTCTTCCCCGTGCCGCTGTTGCCGACCGCGATGATGTTCTCGCGCCGCGCGACATATTCCGATCGCGCCAGCTCCATCACCAGCGCTTTGTTCAACGACGGAAAGGCCGCAAAGTCGAAACTGTCGAGGCTCTTCACGGTCGGGAACTTGGCCGCCTTGATGCGGCGCTCGATCGTACGCCGCTCGCGATCAATCAACTCCAGCTCGGCGAGCCGCAGCAGATAACGCGGATAGTCGACGCCCTCGGCGGCGCATTGGCGCGCCACCTTGTCGTACTCGCGCAGGAAGGTCGGCAGCTTGAGCGTCTTGAGGTGGTGCGCCAGGAGAACCTGCGGGGTATCGGTCATGACGCCACTCCCGTGAGCAGACCCAGATAGGCCTTGGCCGAGGTGGTCGCGACGACAGCTTTGGGCAGATAGGGGTAGATCGTCATGTCGAGGCGCGGCGGCCGGCGCTCGATCCGGCACAGCAGCAGATGCTTCACGGCGTCGAAGCTGAGGGCACCGCGCGCCATGGCATCGCGCACGGCAAGTGTCACCTCCTCGATCCTGAACGCCTCCATCAGGCGCAAGACCTGAACGAACTCTCGCTTGCCTTGCTTGTCCAGGCGAGCCTCGAGCAGGCGGCGCAGCGCAGCAAACTCCTCGGGCAGTCGCCAGTCCGCCAGGGGCGCGGCCTGGTCGAGCGCGTTGATCTTCTGCTCAATCAGGGCGAGATAGTGCAACGGATCGAACACAAAGTCCTCGCGCTCATAGGACCGCGGATGACGCGCGATCACCTCCGCGCCGCATGAGATCACCACCTCATGGACGTAACCGCGCACCAGCACGTCGCGGTGACCGTAGGTCGTCGGCGCCGAGTAGTCGTTGCGTCGATACCGCACGAGCGACAGCGAGGAGACCTTCGTCGCAACCTTCTCGCAGGCGTCGTAAGGCGCCGGCAGCGGTATCCGGAAGGCGGCAAGATCGCGCTCCAGTCGGTCGCCGATCGTCTCGTCATGGCCGCGCAGGCGGTCACCCAGGCGCTTGCGGCAACACTCCAGCAGATGGGCGTTCAACGCCGCAAAGCTCGCGAACGCTGGGATCGGCACCAGAAAGTTCCGCCGCGCATAGCCGACCAGCCCTTCGACCTTGCCCTTGTCGTTGCCTTTGCCAGGTCGGCCGAACCGGTCCTCGAACAGGTAGTGCGATTGCAGCTCGGTGAATGTCCGCGTCCGCTGGCGCTTGCCGTCGCCAAGAATGCGGGCCACTGCAAGCTTGGTGTTATCGTATAAAATCGACCGTGGCACGCCGCCAAAAAACGCGAACGCCTGAACGTGGCCGTCGCAGAAGGCCTCGGTCGTCTCCGCCGGATAGGCCACCACAAAACAACCGTCCGAGTGCGGCAGATCGAATGCAAAGAAGTGAATCTTGCATTCGATGCCCCCGATGATGCCGATGGCCTCGCCAAAGTCCACCTGGGCATGGCCAGGCGGATGCACCAGCGGCACGAACATCTCCTGCGATCGTTGCCGCCAACCGGCCACGTAGTCCTTCACGATCGTGATGCCGCCCGTGAAGCCGTGCTCGTCGCGAAGCCGTTCGAAAATCCGCTTCGCCGTATGCTGCTGCTTCTTCGGCCGGCATTTGTCGTCCGCCAGGATATTGTCGATGGTCGCAATGTACGCGCCCAGCTTCGGCTTCGCCGGCGGCCGCGACCGCCGATAACCAGGCGGAACAGAAAACGCCATCATCTTGGCGACCGTCCGCGGATCAATCCCAAACCGCCGCGCCGCCGCCCGCTCGCTCAGTCCCTCAACCTGAACCGCATATCGAACCTTCGCATAGAGCTCCACTTGCTTCATCCCTCGCCCTTCGCCGTCGCAGGCACAGGGCTTCCAACTGCCGGATTTTTACTCCGGCGCAACCGACCAACTCGGCTGCTTCACTGAGGGATTTTTGCTCCGGCGCTTACAACATTGTCTGCGATTTCGTTTACTGACCATTCTATACTCGCTAGTTGCTGACGATCGTTGAGGTTTAAATTCCTAAGCACCAAATCCATAACTTTCTCAATGGTTGCAAATTGCTCGTCTGGTGTAGAATAAAGAATGGCAGGAAGATGTGCTGTAGGATCAAGGGTCGACCGCTCATACCCGCGAGGATCAATAAGATAAGCCCAGTTCGAATTCTCAAAAAGGCGACGAAGCCTTGGATCCGTTGGGAGATCCAATCGCACTTCAAATCCGTTGTGGAGTAACATTCGACAGTTTACGGCAAGTGGCAATAACTCCGGAGTATATGCCCGACTTATCTGCGTGATATCCAGATTTGCTGATGTGAAACCACCCTTGCGTATATTGTACAATGCAGCCAGAACGCGCCTCAAATCCGGACGCTCGAAGTCGCCAGAAAAGATCAGATTGTTGAGGTCCGACGTGAGACTGCCCATTCTTGCTGTTCCGAAACATATTAATAACTATTACTCTCCTCTAGAAAACAAAAACTACTGTCATTAGAGCAATAACTAGGCCGTGTTGACGGTTTTTGACAGAGGAATTGAGTTTTGATTTAAGGCTGCCTTTCTGAAGGAGGCAGCATTGAGTTGCGGCGATCTGACGGACGCGCAATGGCGGATTCTTGATCCCTTTCTCCCCGACCGTGGCGAGCGCGGCCCGGAGATCGAAGACAAGCGACGCACGGTCAACGGCATTTTATGGGTGCTGCGCACCGGCGCCCCCTGGCGCGACATGCCGGAACGGTACGGCTATTGGAATTCTGTGTACGTGCGCTTCTCGCGCTGGAGCAAGCTCGGGGTGTGGGACGCGGCGTTCGAAACCTTGGCGAGTTTGGGGCCTCCGGCCGACGAGGAACATGCCATCGATTTCCACGATTGTGCGGGCGCACCAGCATGCAGCCGGCGTAAAAGGGGGAATCAAAGTCAGGAGGCGCTCGGCCGTTCGCGGGGCGGCTTCTCGACCAAAGTCCACCTCCGCACCAACGCCAAAGGGGACCCGCTGACTTTCGATGTGACACCCGGCGAGGCGCACGAAGTCAAAGGCTACGATGCGCTGATGGAGCTTCACGATGTCGATCCCGACAGGCTTCTCGGCGACAAGGGTTACGATAGCGATGAGATTCGCGACGATCTGACCGACCGCGGCATTGACCCCGTCATCCCACCGCGATCAAACCGCAAGACGCCGATCAATTACGACCGCGAAGCCTACAAGCGCCGGAATCTCATCGAGCGGTGCGTCAACCGCCTCAAACAATTCCGTCGCATCGCCACTCGCTACGAGAAAACCGCCAGGGCCTATCTGTCGATGCTATGTATCGCCTCAACAATGCTCTGGCTGAAAACTGTCAACACGGCCTAGACACGCGCGGAAGGAGCATCAAATAATAAAACCCTTCGTATTCAGCCGAGCTGCAGTAGAATTAGGTAACAGTCGACATCGCGCCACACCTCAATTATACAAAAAAGCTCCGCAGCTTCCGTGTCTCTAGTTGTCCAGAAAACTTCGCAGTTTCCGGCTCCGGCTCGGGTGCTTGAGCTTGCGCAGCGCTTTTGCCTCGATCTGGCGGATGCGTTCGCGCGTGACCGAGAACTGCTGGCCGACTTCTTCCAGCGTGTGGTCGGTATTCATGCCGATGCCGAAGCGCATGCGAAGAACTCGTTCCTCACGCGGAGTAAGTGAGGCCAAAACTCGCGTGGTCGTCTCGCGCAAGTTCGACTGGATCGCGGCGTCGATCGGCAAAATCGCGTTCTTGTCCTCGATGAAATCGCCGAGATGCGAATCTTCCTCGTCGCCGATCGGCGTCTCCAGGCTGATCGGCTCCTTGGCGATCTTGAGAACCTTGCGCACTTTCTCCAGCGGCATGCCGAGCTTTTCGGCGAGTTCCTCCGGCGTCGGCTCGCGGCCGATCTCGTGCAGCATCTGGCGGCTCGTGCGCACGATCTTGTTGATCGTCTCGATCATGTGCACGGGGATGCGGATGGTGCGCGCCTGATCGGCGATCGAGCGGGTGATCGCCTGCCGGATCCACCACGTCGCGTAGGTCGAGAACTTGTAGCCGCGGCGGTACTCGAATTTGTCCACCGCCTTCATCAGGCCGATGTTTCCTTCCTGGATCAGGTCGAGGAACTGCAGGCCGCGGTTGGTGTATTTCTTGGCGATGGAAATGACGAGGCGCAGGTTCGCCTCCACCATCTCCTTCTTCGCCTGGCGCGCCTCGCGCTCGCCCTTCTGCACCATCTGCACGATGCGGCGGAACTCGGGGATTTCCAGCCCGGTTTCGGCGGCGAGCGCGTGGATGTCGGCGCGGATTTCCTTGAGACGGTCCTTCTCGCGCTGGACCACGCTCTTCCAGCCCTTGGCGGATAGTTTGGAGACGCGGTTGAGCCAGCGCGGGTCGAGCTCGGAGCCCTGGTAGTTTTTCAGGAAGTCCTCGCGCACGACGCCGTGGCTCTCGGCGAGCCGCATCAGCCGGCCTTCGTAGCCGACCAGGCGCTTGTTGATGTCGTAAAGCTGCTCGACCAGCGAATCGATGCGCGCCTGGTTGAGCCGCAGCGATTTGACCTCGGTGATCAGCTCTTCCTTGAGCTTCTTGTATTTGCGCTCCTGCGCCGGCGACAGCGATTCGTTCTTGAGCTTGCTCTCGACGTTCTGCTCCTGCAGGCGGCGCAGCTTCTTGTAATGGTCGGCGACGGTGTCGAAGGTCTCGACCACCTTCGGTTTCAGCTCGGCCTCGATCGCAGCGAGCGACAACGAGCCGTCGAGATCGTCGTCGTCGAGGTCGCTTTCGCCGAGCGCATTGTCGGAGTTCTCATCCTCGCTTTCGGGGTCGTCCGGCTTGAACGTGCGCGGAGCGGGCGCGACTGGCGGCGCAGGCGGCGCGGCCTTGGGAGCGGGCGCGGCAGCGGCGAGCGGCGGCGAGCCGATGGCCTGGCCGTTTCCGCCCGGCGCAACGCCGGGATTGGGAACGCCGAGCGCAGCGCCCTCCCCCCCCGGAGCGAGCACGCCAGGCGCGCCTACGCCCTTGGCTTCCGGCCCCGCATAAGTGGCTTCGAGGTCGATGATATCGCGCAGGAAGACTTTGCCGAGGTTGAGCTCGTCGCGCCAGATGATGATCGCCTGAAAGGTGAGCGGGCTCTCGCACAGGCCGGCGATCATGGCTTCGCGGCCCGCCTCGATGCGCTTGGCGATCGCGATTTCGCCTTCGCGCGAGAGCAGTTCGACCGAGCCCATTTCGCGCAGATACATGCGCACCGGGTCGTCGGTGCGCTCGCCCGGCTCCGCCCGTTCGGTCTTGGCCGGCGTTGCGCGGACGACCTCGATCAGCTCGCCCTCGCCCTCGTCCTCTTCGGGCTCCTCGCGCGGCTCTTCCCCGGCGTCTTCGGGGTCGGTCTCCTCCTGTTCGACGACATTGATGCCCATCTCGTTGAGCATCGCGAACACGTCCTCGATCTGGTCGGAGGTGACCTCCTCGGAGGGGAGGACGGCGTTGATTTGATCGTGAGTAACGTAGCCGCGCTTCTTGGCGAGCCTGATCATCTTGCGGACGGCGGCGTCCGAAAGGTCAAGCAGCGGCAGCGGCGCATCGGGCGTCTCAGGCGTTTCCTTTTCCGGCATCTCGTCTTTTTTGTCTTTCACGACCTTGTCCTTTGGGGTCGTTTTCGCCTTGATGGTGGTCGCCATGAATGCTCCTAGAGCCGGGTACGCGGACTAGGCCCTCGTCCTGTCGCGGGACCAGGGGCCAAAAAAGGGCAGCCTCGCCGGCGCCCCGAGAATCCTCGATTCGTTCGAACTGAGGGCGTCAGGCGTGCACGGTCCTGCATCGACCGTCCTCCAGGCTCCTCCCGCTGCGTTCCAGGCTGCGCCGAAAACGTACTCGCCCTCAAACCCTTACCGCGGAGCCGCGCACTCCCCGGCGCGGTTCCCGAAGCACCCATTTGCGTCGGCGCCCACCGCGAACTCCACAGCGCCGCGCTAAAGACCACGCCCCGGCCGTCCCGACAAGGCCCCAAATCCCTCGATCGAAGCCTCGGTCCCTTCGATCGCGGCAAGGCGGCCTTGAACATCGAGCAACCAAGCAAAATTTCGCTCGCTCGGCTCTTCGCCCAGCGCGCGCTCTGCTTCTTTCAACTCCCTATTTAGCGTTCGGTTCTTGTGATGCAAGGTAAGAACATGGCGCCCGGATTAGGCAGCAAGCGGAAGTCCTCCCTCCGGCCTCCGGCCGAGACGCTTGATCTCCTTTGCTTCCTCGGCGAGCACTATATCCCGATTGTTGAGTTGCTCACGCCTCAACTGCCAGTCTCTAACGAGCTCTGGAATCTGAGACAAAATGGCCTCAGAGTGATCGTTTCGAAGTTCGCTGCGCAATCGATCGATCTCTTCGGCTATTTGTTCAACCATAAGGGTTTCGACGAAATGGTCGATACAGTCCGATATGAATTGCTCCGGCGGGTCGTATTTGACCACCGGAAAACGCGCAAAAAGACGATGTCCGCGCAGCTTACGCTCAGACTTGTCGCCGTGTACTCGGTCTAGCGTTGGATAGAATTCTTCAGGGAGCTTGTCGTAGATCAGTTCTACACTCATCTCTCCCAGGTCGACTAGCAGGGTGTGCAGAGCATCACAAAATATTCTTAAGTCAAGACGAAGATTAATCTTCATTATATTATCGTATTTTTCTTCCATAAACCCAGGATAGTGAACAATGAGGCCCATCAATACTTCTTGCAGCCCTTGTCGATGGCCCTCAGTTGATATCTTGAGTTCTTCGGTCGTAAGCCCCTTATTCCTCGATGCACCTGCGTGGCCTTTCGCGACCTTCCAAAAGAACTCAGAAAGTTCGATCCGGCATGTACGGTAATACGCCGTTTGGACAGCTGGATCGGCGATCGTCCGGATAATTGAATACATTCGCTGTTCGAGCGCAGCCCGCGCGTCGGGCGTCTTAGCCTTTTCTGGATCAATCTCTCGCTCTCGCAACACGTCCCACAGTGGCTTAGCGTCTTCGAGCAGGAGCTTGAACGCTTCAAGCCCTTTGTTCCGAACCAAGTCGTCAGGATCCGTGTCGGCCGGCAAGAAAGCAAACTTGAACGTGCGCCCTACGCGGAGCGCCGGTAATATCCGATCGAGAGAGCGGTGCGACGCCGCAACCCCTGCATTATCGCCATCAAAACAAACGATGGGCTCAGTTGACAGCCGCCAAAGTGCGTTGATCTGGTCCTCGGTAAAAGCAGTGCCCATCGTCGCCACAACACTTCGAAGACCTGCTTGGTAGATTGAGATGGCGTCCATATAGCCCTCAACGACGACGACTGAGCCATCGTCGTGTGCGGGTTGGCGCGCACGGTGGAAGTTGAACACCGTCGACCCTTTGTGGAAAAGGCTCGTCTCCGGTGAGTTCAGATATTTCGGCTGTACGTCGTCGCGCAAGGTCCGACCGCCGAATGCGATCACACGTCCCCGTTGATCCTGAATCGGAATGATAACGCGATCCCGAAATCGGTCGTAGGGTACCGGAATATCCTCGCCGGATATGAGCAGCCCGGCTTCGATCATATCTTCGGTAGAAACGCCGTGCGCACCAAGATGCTCTTTCAGCGCGAACCGTTCGGACGGTGCATAGCCGAGCCTAAACTCAATTTGAGTAGTTGGATCGACACCGCGGTCTGTCAAATAGCCGCGTGCTTTCGCCCCGTTGCGCGATCCAAGCGCAGCCTCAAAAAACTTCGCCGCGAGTTCGAGAATATCAAAGAGCGTCTTCCGTCGGATCTCGTGAGCGTCTTCATCCGGGGATTTTGCTGGGACTGAAACGCCAGCCATGGAGGCAATCTGCTCGACCGCCTCGGAAAACGTTAGCCCCTCAGTCTCCATTAAGAATGCAAAGATGTCGCCATGCTTCCCGGAGGAGAAGTCGTGATAGAACCCCTTTTGGTCATTGACAAAAAATGAGGGTGTCCGTTCCGCCTTAAATGGCGAAAGCCCGCGCCACTCGCGGCCTTGCTTTTTCAGCTTGACCTTGCGCCCGACGACTTCCGAGACGGAAACTCGTGCACGCAACTCGTCGAGGAAGCTCGGCGTGAAGCGCATGCCGGGGACCTGCTCACATACAATGGGGCCGTTAGTTTACCAAATCATGCCAATGATATGTTCTGTATTTGTTCTGTCAAGTTCTGATTCTATTTACGAAATCGGCTAATCTCACCGGAAGTGACATTTAAATTGACCGCGATTTCCACAGTTAATCCCTCACACCGCGAGCCTGCGGTGCAGGGCGTCGTCCCAGTGGCCGGTGAGATAGCGGTAGATCCAGTTGCCGCGCCGCCTGAGCCGCTGATAAGCGGCCTTGAGGTCGAGCACCATGGTGATGCGGCGGTTGCGGCAGTTCAGTTCGCCGACTTCGTGGGTGGCGACGGGATAAAAGCCCATCACCCGCGTATGGAAGCCGTAGGGGCTGTGGGCTTCGTCCTCGAATACGTCGGTGATGAAATGAGTATAGCCGCGCTCGACCGTCTCGGCGCAGGCGGCGCGAATGAGGGCGGCGGCGACCATGAACCGGCGGCGATAGCGCGGGATCACGGCGAAGCGGCCGATCTCGGCGATGCGGTGCTCGCGCAGAAAGCTTTCCACCGGCAGGTTGGGATCGAGCAGCTTGAACCCGTATTTCGCGTAAGCGGCGACCGGCGGGTCATAGCGGACGCGCAGCACGCCGGCGGGACGCGAGCGGCGGCTGACGACGAACCAGGAAATGTCGTCGCATTGCAGGTCTTCGGGCGGGATTTGCGTCTCCGGATCGCTGACCCAGCGTTTTTCGCGCAGATAGGTCGCACGCAACACTTCGATCACCTGTTGACGCCCCGCCTCGTCGGCGACGCGTTGCACGGAAAAACGGCTCTCAATGTTCATGATGGGCCTCCGTGTCCGGGGTCCAGGATTTGCCCGACAGGCGGGCGATTTCGGTCATGACGGCGGCGTGCCAGTCGCGTAGCGCGGCGGAGTGAAGCCGCGATTCGGCGCGCGGCGGACACAAGGGCGGCCCGATATGGACCTCCATTGGGTCGCGGTCGCGAATAGGCTGGTCCGGCGCGGCGCGCGGAAACCTTATGCCGACGGGCACCACGGGCACGCCGGTCTCCAGCGACAACAGCGCGGCGCTGCGGCGGCCGGCGAGCATGCGGCGCGGATCACGATTGATCTTGCCCTCGGGGAAAACGCCGATCGACTTGCCATGTGCGAGGCAGAGGCGGGCGCGATCGAGCACGGAGCGCGAGTGCTTGTAGAATGGCTTGAGCACGTCGAGCACGCGCGGCCGTGCGTGCTTGGCCGTCACGGTGATGGTCTCGGCGCGGCGATAGATCAGGCCGATGCCGGGGATCAGCCGGAAATTCCAATCCGCCAGAAAATGGATCAGCCGGCCGCCCCGATGCAGCATGATCAGCGCGGGGACGAGCAGCGCCTCGGTGCGCGTGTTGTGATTGATGGCGAGGATGAACGGATCAAGCCCGGGGCGGACATGCTGCAGACCGGACACCGCAAGCACGCGCCCGCGCGCAACCAGCGCCATACCGCGGACAAGGCAGCGGTTGACGAGCGTTTGGTAGGGCAGCGGCCAGCGCAGAAGCTCGTGCGCCGCCGGGGGTTCCCAGTTCAGCGGACTGGCCTGGAGCGACATCGGCCCAGCTTTCGCGGGCTGTCAGCGCCGCCGCACCCGCGCGGCCCGCGCGCATCCCGCCTGCGCTAGGTGCGCGATTCTTGTTGCGGGACGATGAGCGTTGAGTGACAGGCCGGTGACATCGGTCGAAGGCGTACGCGGAGCATCACCGACTTCCCACCAGACGCAGTGGGGCGCGGAGGTCCATCGTCGTCTGCGGCGAAGCGTCGGGCTCGATGGCGAGCGGGCGGCCGCCGCAGCTTTGGAACGCGCGGCTGCGGCAGGTGAGCACGATCACCTGCTGCTTCTCCGCCGCCTGCATCAGCACGTCGAACATGCGCTCGATGCGCTCGTCGTCGGAGAAGACGAGCGAGTCGTCGAGCACGACCGGCGTCGACTGGCCGCGCTCCGCGAGCAGGCGGCCGAAGGCGAGACGCACGATGATCGCGATCTGCTCGCGCGTTCCATCGGAGAGCGAGCCGAACGGTTCGATCTCCGTCCCGCTGCGCTGCACGCCGCCGATGGAAAAGTGCTCGTCGAGCTCGGCGTCGGCGCCGGGGAACAGCGTCTGCAGATAGGGCTGCATCGCCCGCTTCACCGGGGCGAGAAAGGCCTCGCGAGCTTCGCGCCGGCACGCCGCGATCGTGTCGCGCAAAAGACGCAGCGCGGCGAGCCGCTGCTCGATGCGCGCGCGCTCCCTCTCAGCAAGCACAAGCGCGTCAGCAAGCGCGCTCTCGCGTTCGCCGAGGTCTTCGCCGCCGCGGCTTTCAATGCGGCCCCGCAGCCCGGCGATTTCCCGCTCGATCTCCTGCAGCCGGTCATGTCGCGCCGCAATCGCCTGCGTCAAGCGCTTGACCCGCGCTTCGACTGCCGCGCGCTGTTCGCTGCTGGGGACGGCGGTGCGCAAACGTGTTGCCTCGGCCTGCGCCTGCTCGAACAGCGCGCGCGCTTGCGCCGCTTCGGCCGCAAGCGCGATGAGCTTGTTCGGCCGTTCCTCGTCGGGACATAGAGCGAGATCTTCTGCCAGCTTCTCTCGCGCCGTCTCCCGATCACCGCGGAACGCATCGATCCGCATTTTTTCCGCCGCGATACCGTTGCGGGAAGCAAGCAGCGCCGTATGCAAATCGTGATGCTCATGCCTGAGCGTATCGCGGGCCTGCTCGGCCACGCAACGCTGCTCGCGCAGCGCCTCGCGGTCGGAGCAGTCGGGCGCCGCACCGACGAACGCAGCGAGCTTCGCTTGTGCTTCGCACAGCGCTTTTTCCAGCAGCGCCACGCCATCCTTTCCATTCGCCGCGGGCGCGATCATCGCAAGTTCGGCGGCAAGCCCGCGTTGTTCGGTTACGATGTCGTCCGCCTTTGCGCGGCGCTCGCGCGCCTCGGCGAGCGAAGCTGCGCCCACGACGACAAGCTCGCGTTCCAGTTTTTCCCGCGCGCGATTGACGCTTTGCGCATCCTCTGGCGTTGCCGCCGGCGCAATTTCGATGGATGCGATCTCGGCGATCTCGATGCGCAGCGGTTCGAGCGCGGCGATGTCCCGCGGCCCTGTCATCGCTTCGCCGGCGCAGGTGACGCGCCCGACGCCATCCGGTCCCAGCCGAATGGCGATCTGCGGAGCTTTCGCCGCGCGGCGCGCCTGCGCGGCCTCGATATCGCGCGCAGCCTGTTCGATCCGGCGCAGCGCATCGGGCGCGACGTTCACCAAGGCGAAGGTCTGTCGCAGAAGATTGATCCGATCGCGCAATTCGCGCGCCTGTTTGAGCCGCGCATCCAGATCGGCGAGGCGCTCGGCGTCTTGCGCGGCAAGCTCGCGGGCGCGCGCCAAATCCGCTTCGCGTTCCGCCACGGCCAGCTGCGCGCCAAGCTCCGCAAACGCTTCTTCCTGATCGGTGAGCGCGGTCGCCTGGGCATTCAGCGCCGCTTCCTCTTCTTGCGCCTTGCGATCGAGTTCGCCGATGCGGACTCGGGTTGCCGCGATGCGCTGGTCAAGCGCAATCAACCGCTGGTGCTTGTCGCTTGCGCGCTCGTGCGCCAATTCGCAACGCGCGGCCTCGGTCGCGGCCTTTTGCGCAGCCTGGTCGAGGCCGATCGCAGTGTCGCGTTCGCGCATGGCGAGGTTGAGATCGGCCTGCATCTGCGCAAGCGCAGATGCATCGGCGAGCCCATCGCGCTCGCGCAGTTTTGCCGCCAAAGCGTCGCGGTCCGCTTCGAGCGAAGCGAGAGTCGCGCGCACGTTGTCGAGGGCGCGCCGCGCCTCCTCGGCTCGTTCAAGCGCCGCTTTCCAAGCGCCTCCCGTTTTCGCCAGCCCCGTTTTGGTCTCTTCCAGCGCAAGCTGCGCTGTGATGTCCGCAAATACGCGTTCGCCGCGCTCGCCGCCGAGCACCTTGCCGACCTCGGCTTCGATCATGCGGCTGAGCAGCGCTTGGCCTTCTCCGCTCGGCCTGACCGGCTCGAACGATTGGCCCTGGCGCACCCATAACAGACCAAAGGCGGAATCATCGAAGCTCCGTGCCCCCGGAGACAGGTCGAGGGTAGACCAGAGCGCCTCGTCCGCCGCGCGGCCCTCGGCGATCAGCCGATCGTTCTTATAGAGCCGCGTTGCATTGCTGCGCAGAAAGGCTTTCTCAACACGATAGTCGGCGTCGCCGCACTTGAACCCAACCTCGACGCGGGCGGAGAGCTGCGCCCCGATGCAGCCGAGCGCGCGGGTTTCCTTGGTGTTGGCGTCGTGGCGCGCGAACAGGCAGGCCTGCACGGCGCGAAAAATGGTGGATTTGCCGGCTTCGTTCGCCGCACACAGGAGGTTCAGGCCGGGCCCCAGCCCGCGCACCACGTGGCGCTCGCGAAACCGACCGACGCCTTCGACCGCTATATGGGTGATGATCATGCGCCTGGACCGCTAAGCCGTCGCTTCGAGATAGAGTTCCATCAGCGCATCCTCCGCTATCTGCCGCGCGGCGGAGGACAGCGATGGATCGACCGACTGCTGCTTCAACGTTTCGGCGGCGCGGCGCAGCACGCCGTCGAAGTCGATCGTCTCCAGATCGTTGCGGTCGGGACGGATGCGCAGGTCGATGTCGGCGTCGAGATGAAACACCAGCGCCTGCAGGCGCTCCAGCCATTGATCGAGCATGCGGCGCGCGGTGATGGAGACTGCGCCGCTGATCGCAAGCGCAAGCACGAGCTTGGAGATCGGTTCGGCGGTCGCCGGCAGGGCGGCTTCGGGCGTTGTGAGTTGGTCGGGCTCGGTTAGCGCAATCGCTTCGCTGCGCCAGTGATAGGTCCCGACGCAGCGCGGCTCGACTTGCGGAATGGCGCCCGCGCGCGGGATCGTCACCAACAGCGCCGTGCCGACGGCCTGGCTATTATAACGGTCCGGCTCGGGCGTGCCGGCATACCAGGTGCGCGCGTTGACCGGCTGGGTGCGGTGCCAGTCGCCGAGGGCAAGGTAATCGAGCCCGGCGCGCTCGGCGCGGGCCGGATCGATCGGGTTCTTGGCCTCGCCCTCGCCCGCACCAAATTGCGTGATCGCGCCATGGGCAAGCCCGATGCGGATCGCGCCATGCGGCGTCGCCATCTCATCCATGCGGGCGGTGAGATCGCGGGTCTCGGCTTTGCCGGTCAGGGGAGCGGGCAAAATAAAACAATGGTCGCCGAGCGCGACCGGCTCAGGATCAAGGTGCAAGCACACATTGGGCGGGACGCCGAGCTTGCGAACGCGCTCCCACAGGCCGCACGGCCGATGCGGATCGTGATTGCCCGGGAGGAGATGCCAAGTGACGCGTGCAAACCGGTGCATGCGCTCAAGCGGGCCGCGCAAAGTCACATTCGCGGGCGTCTCGGAGTCGAAAACGTCGCCCGCCACCAGAATATGCGCAACGTTTTCGGCCACCGCGAGGTCACCGAGCCGTTCCACCGCGTCGAGCCGCGCGGCGCGCAAGGCGTCGGCCTTTTCGCCGAACCGCAGGAACGGCTTGCCGATCTGCCAATCGGCGGTGTGAAGAATGCGCATTGGTCCACATCAATGGCGCAGCCGCAATCATCGGCGGTCACGCCCCGCAAATCAGACATCGCGATGGTAGCGGAAATTCTCATCGAGGGGCGATATGGCGTGCGCATCCAGCGCCGGGGAGAAGTGGATAACCAAGCTAAGTTGCGCGCCTTCGCCAACGGAGGCTCGCGTCCTACTCCCGCAACTCGCCGAAAGCCGACGATTGACCAACGAAGCGATGTGCTAACAAGGAGACCTAGTACCCGGAATCACTGAAACGCGACGCGTCGAAGATCAAACGAAACATGACTCATGTGACTCCGGATTCCGTCAACCGCGTTGACTCGCGCTTTAGCGAAGTTGGGTACTAGCAAGCCGAAGAAATATATGATCTCTTCGGGCCACAATCAGTGCGTGAGCGCGACTATGCTCGGAGTTTCTGTTCTTCCACACGCGTTGAGGTCATTGGCCCGTCTTTTCGATGAGCCAAAGCCGCACGTCTTGATGGTTGTGGGTACGGGTATATCTATCGGCGCGACCGACGACCCCCGTGCAAGCTGGAAAGGATTGCTGCTTGATGCAGTCAGCAGAATCGAAAGTCTTGGAATAGCGAAGCGCGAACTCCTCGCCGCAAATCGCACTTTGATCGAGGATGCATTCACCGGCGAATTTAAGCTCGCTGAAATTCTTCAGCGAGCAGAGTCGATCATTGAGCACTTAGGCGGAGTTGATGATTCGCATTTTGCAAATTGGCTCAAGGACTCTGTAGGTGCACTCAAGGCAAAGCCGGATCAACGGGAGTCGTTAGACGCTATTGCTGATCTCGCTAAAGCGGGCGCGCTCATCCTGACAACGAACTATGACAGTCTTCTGAGCGAGGCGACCGGCTTCGATTCCGTAACTTGGGAGGAACCGGACAAAATTCTTGAGGTCGTCAACCGAAAACGCAGGGGCATCATTCACATTCATGGACATTGGGGCCGCCCGTCATCAGTCGTTCTCGGACGAACCTCCTACGATCGAATTAAGTCCGCCGCACTTCCGCAGACAGAGCTCAAGAGCCTTTGGCTCGTTTGGCATTGGCTTTATCTAGGCTGCGGAAGTGGTGGCTTGGACGATCCCAATCTTGGCACACTGTTGCAATGGGCTCACGATGCCGGGCTCAATGAAAGCGCATTGACCGATTACTTTTTGTCAACCCCAGAAACCATCGGCCTGCTACCCGATCGAGTTGGAAAATCTGTTAGACTTGTAAAGTACGCTTATGCCGACCATGGCGTTGATTTGCCCGTACTGCTTCAAGGCTTGGCTCCGGAAACGCGCTCCTCACCTTTCCAGCGAATAGGAGCAGATGCGCGGCGAGTGCGACGGCCCAAGGAGTCGCCGCTATCAAGTCCGTTTCCATCTTGGCAGGAATACCTCGATATGGCCGTGCCGAGCCTTGCAGCCGACGAGGAAGTGATACGGCAACTCAATGAGTATGGCTGGGCGTTCGTGCTTGACGTCGCTTCTGTCGGCAAGTCTACGCTCGCATATCGAATCGCCGCGCGACCAGAATACATAAACACACCTGCCTACCATCTTCTATTGAGCCAACTGACAGTTGATGAAGCGGAAAGTGACATCAGTCCGCATTCGGCATTAGCGCGCCTTGCACGACCGGGCGTGTTGCTTGTCGTCGACAACTCGCATCAGAGACCAGAACTAGCGCACGCACTATGGCAACAATGGCGCGTCCAATGGGCAGCAAACTTCTTATCCTCGCCACACGCATAGAAAAGGCAGTCAATCTGCCGGGAGATTCCAGCCTTCACGACCTTGAAGCACATGCCGCCAATCCAGCCGTCGTACTGCAACCCACTCCGGCGGACCTCGAACCCATCGCCAACTACATCCTAGCTCGTCTCGATAGCGCTGGTCGCGTTGATCTCAAGCCGACGCAAAAGGTTTTGAACCAGTGGCACAAATCTTTCGGTCGAGAAATCGGTGCGTTTGTTGTCGCAATTTCCCAGCGCCGACAGGAGTTGGCGCGCGGCGATTTCACGTTGCCAGAGTCTGCCGGCGCAACATGGATGAAGGAACGCCATCTCGGAGGCCTCGAACCGCCCGACATCGAAAACGCCGTATGCCTTGCAATATTCGGAGAGCAGGAGTTCGAGCTTGACGTACCAGAACAATGCTTACCCCATCCGCTAAGAATCGATCGCCTTCTCAAGTCCGGACTTGTTGAGCGGATTACGGTGGGCGATGGACGTTTTGTACGCTACGGTCTACGCGAACCCGGATGGGGTCGTCTGATTCTTTCAGCGGTCGAATTTTCGCCGGACCGGCGATTGACAATAATAGAGGCTGGAGCCAAGAACATCGTCTTTGCATACACAATTGCTTGCCGTCTCCATCAATCAAAGCAAGATGAAGAATTTCGCTCGTATTGGAAAGGGCTGGCGCATGCGCTCGCTGCGAACCCGGATCAACTCGCAGAGCGAGCCTTGGAGAGCCCGTTTCACTTGCTCAGCGCGTTCCTCGCCACGGCCAGGAAGCAAGGCCAGAAGGCGTTGCTTGATGCACTCTGGGGCGCGCTCGCGACCAAAGCTAAAGCGGAGCGGCTCGCCGAGCGAGCCTTAGAGACCCCGTTCGACGCCCTCAGCGCGCTCCTGGGCACGGCCCGGGAGCAAGGCCAGAAGGCGCTGCTGGATGCACTCTGGGGCGCGCTCGCTACCAAAGGGGAGCGGCTCGCCGAGCGAGCCTTGGAGTCCCCCTTGGACGACCTCAGCGCGTTCCTGGGCACGGCCCGGGAGCAAGGCCAGACGCGGCTGCTGGATGCACTCTGGGGCGCGCTCGCTACCAAAGCGGAGCGGCTTGCCGCACAAGCATCGAAGCAGGACCCAGGTCATCTATTGAGCTTTTTGGCTGTCGCGCCAATGAATCTCAAGAGAGATATCATTCAACGGTTCAAGGTTGAAGAATGGGCTTATGGTACTTATCAGCGGCAACGAGTCTTAACATATGCTCCGAGTTTAGCCGGTCAATTTGGCCTGACCGGACGCGACGATCTGAAAATCGCGCTGATTGATAATATTTTGCGGCGCCCATTCAACAGTGAAGTGCAACGGGCAGATTTCTGGCGCTGAAGAAAATCTCGCGAGGGGTTTGGTAGCCGAGTATCTTTCTGGGGCGAGAGTTGAGTTTGTCCTCGACCCTTTGGACATCGGCATCGGACAAAATAGAGAAGTCGGAACCTTTTGGGAAGTACTGCCTGAAGAGGCCGTTAGTGTGTTCGTTGAGGCCGCGTTCCCACGAGTGATAGGGCTTGGCAAAATAGGATAGTGCCCCCAGCGAGGTTGCGATTTGGGCGTGAGAGGCGAACTCTTTTCCATTGTCGTAAGTGATTGTTTCGATTTGGTCAGCGAGCGGCAAAAGCACGCGTGCGCAGGCCTGCACGACAGAGTCCGCGTTCTTGTCCGGCAGTTTGGCGAGCTTGGTGTATTTGGAGGTTCGCTCGACGTGCGACATGACAACGCCTTTGTGATTGGCGCCGATAATCGTGTCGGCCTCCCAGTCTCCGATGCGGCTTTTTGCGGCGACAATAGGAGGCCGCTGATCGATATCGACGCGGTTCGGAATCAGCCCGCGCCCCGAATTCTTGCCCTTGCGCCTGTTGTATTTTTTGCCGCTGTGACGCAAGTGAAGATACAGCGTGCCCCCGTCTTTCTTGTCTTTCCAGACATGCTGATAGATGCGCTCGTGACTGATAAAGGCGACGCCATCCTTCGCCAGACGCCCGCTGATCTGATCGGGACTCCACTGCTGTTGCGTCAGTTTTTCTTCGATCAGCTCCACCAAATCTGGCGTTATTTTGCGCGGCTTGTCCGAGGCCTCTTGGCGTCTCTGCGAGGCCTTCTCGTGCGCTTGCTTGAAGCGATAGCCGCGCGCGCCGGTGTTGCGAACAAGCTCGCGGCTGATCGTCGACGGATCGACGCCAATTTGCCGCGCGATGTGGGCTTGCGAGTGGCCGCTTTGCAAGAGCGCGTAAATCTGGCAGCGTTGTTCGCAGGTCAGATGGAGATAGCCTTCGGGCATTTTTCCTCCGTGAGATGTGCTGTCCCACGCAAGGATAGTCTTCCATCTGACCGCCAGAAAAACCGGCATACACAACATGGCAAAGTCTGGCGGGAGAAAACGTCGGCCTCAAGGGTGCTCGCTGCGCTCGCATCGTCTCCGGCGACTAAAGCCCTTGACCCCGACCCTTTCCCCCGCCACTCACTCCGCCATGCCGTCTATGCTGCCCTGTTGCACTTCGGATTTGAAACGGCGTCGGCGAAAAAACCGCACCGATTTTGGCAATCTAAGATATGCGTTGACCGAAATGTCGCGCCTCCTTTCACTTACGACAGCCGATCAAGAGCACGCTGTCGTCGACTTGCTCAAGATCGTTTGTACGGAGAAATGGCTGGCAGGCGTTTACAAATTCGGATTGACTTTTGGTTTGGCTGGAGCGCTCCACTCGATTGCAGTTCATCAGCCGCCACCGATCATTTGCCGTTTCTGGCATCCGGTGATCACAGCGCGCGCAAGAAAAGAATTGTCGGGTTGGGTCGCACTCGATGATGGAGCATTGAACGCGGCAATTGAATTCATCGGCGCGATCTCGCTCGCGGGACAAATGATCAATCGCACGCTTCTCATTAATGCACCTTTGGATCGAATTGGGCGGCTACCCAGCGTCCTACCGCATCGCTCGGAATCTATAATTGTTGAACAGTGGCAAAGACAGCTTTGGCTCGGTCTGCGCGTCGTAGCTTCGGTCAGTGCCGGGCAATTGATCGTTGATCCCGAAGTGATCGATCAAACACTCAATCTTTGGCATAAGAATATTGACGGTGCGGGCGAATGGCCCGGTACGAAAGAACAGCCCGACAGTACCGCACACCGTATCAATGTCTCGATGGTAAAATGGTTAGAGAATTGTGCGCGGTCGGGAACAGGGCGCTTGCTGCCAAGTCAGGAGCCTCTTTGGGTATTGGGAGGTTTTCCGCGTTACCTAAAAGATGCAACAAGGAAAGTTTGATCGTTCATTTTGTCATCTTGCGAGTGCGACCCACGCCTAGCAATTGCATGGCAGAGGTCGGCTCCGGGTCAAACTCTTCATTAGGCGGTGTCAACGCAATGTCCGGTTTGCTCGAAAGCGGACCGTGCAAACGTTCGACGAACTGTTGGCCTTCTGAAAAGAACCTACGACGTCACTGCTGCTCCGCCCGTGCCGCCTGCGTGAGCAGCCAAGCGCTGATCTCGGCGGTCTCCCTGAGCGTGCCGAGCCGGCCAGAAGGCCCGCTGTGGCCGGCGCCCATGTCTACTTTGAGCAGAATTTCGTGATCGTCGGTCTTGGTCGCGCGCAAGCGCGCCACCCATTTCGCCGCCTCCGCGTAGCTCACCTGGCTGTCATGGACCGCCGCGGTGACGAACATCGCCGGATAGGCTTTGGGCGCGACATTGTCGTAAGGCGAATACGACAGCATGTAGTCGTATTGATCCTTGATCGCCGGGTTGCCCCACTCCTCGTATTCGAGGGTCGTAAGCGGGACGGACGGATCGGACATGGACGTGATGACGTCGACGAACGGCGCCTCGGCGACGATCCCGGCGAACAGCTCCGGACGCAGATTGGCGACCGCGCCGACGAGCAATCCGCCGGCGCTGCGTCCCTGCGCGAACAGAGCGCGACGATCGGCATAACCGTTCGCAATCACCGCTTCGCCTGCGGCGATGAAATCGGTGAACGTGTTGCGCTTGTTCATAAGCCGGCCCTGGTCATACCAGCGCTCGCCGCGTTCGTGGCCGCCGCGCACATGGGCAACGGCGTAGACAAACCCGCGATCGATCAAACTGAATGTGGCGGCGGTAAAAACCGGGCGCGAGCTGACCCCGTAAGCGCCGTAGCCCAGCAAGACGGTCGGATTGCCGCCGGGCCGGCGCAGATCCTTGCGATAGACGAGGGTTACCGGAACGTGCTCGCCGTCGGGCGCTGTCGCGCTGATGCGATCAAGCTGATAGGCGTCGCGGCGAAACCAGCGCACCGCCGGGTCCTGCTTACGCAGCGTCAGCGTTCCGCTCGGCACGTCGAAATCGTAGGTGCTTTCCGGATGCAGCGGCGCGGTGAAGCGTAGACGCAGCCTGCGCGCCGCCGGGTCGCGGTTGCCGCCAAACCCGCCGAAGAGGAAATCGGTCGTCGCGACTCCGATCGTGGTCGGCAATGGGACCGTAACCTCCCGCATATCGGAGAGACGAAGAACGTGGGCCGAGACCGCTCCCTCATGCTCCTCGTCGAACGCAACGAAATCGTTGAACGGCTCGAAGCGCCAGAGATAGCGACCGGGCCGGTTCGGGATCAGCTCGACCCAATGGGCGGCGTCGGGCTTATCCTGCGGCGCGGTCATCAGACGATAGTCGGGCGCATCAAGATTGGTGCGGATGAAGAATTTGTCGGCGACATGATTGGCGAAGTAGCTCACGCCTGTCCGGCGCGGCTCCATCACGGCAAACGCGCCCGTCGGCTGATCGGCGCGCAAATAACGAAACTCGCTGGTATTCTCCTGGTCGCAGCCGATCAGGATGTATTGGCGCGACTTGGAGAGAAATACGTAAACCGCGAATTGCGGATCGGGCTCGGCGTAGACGAGCACATCGTTCGCGGGATCGGCGCCGATCCGATGCCGCCACACCTCATATGACCGCACCGTTTTCGGCTCGACCCGCACGTAGAACAATGTCTCGCTGTCGGCGGCGAAGGCGAAGCTCGGCGCCGCATCGACGATGCCCTCGTCGGCGACCTCGCCGGTCGCGATCGTGCGCACGAACAGCCGGTGACGGCGCCCGCCGGTGAGGTCGACGGCGAAAGCGACGCGCGCGCCGTCGGGACTCACCTCCCAGCGGTTCACGCGATAGAACGGATGGCCGGCGGCGAGCGCCGCAATATCCAAGACCACTTCTTCGGGTGCGCCCGGCACATTCTTGCGCCGCACGATCACCGGATATTGCGCTCCATCGGTAAAGCGCCGCTCATAAAGATAGCCGTTGTCGAGATAAGGCACGCTCGCGTCTTCGTTCGCTACGCGCTCGCGCAATTCCGCGGCGATCTCGTCGACCAGCGGCTTGATCGGACGAAGGCGACGATCCGCATAGGCGTTTTCGGCCTCGACGTAAGCGATCCCCTCCGGGTCTTCGGTATTGCGCAGCCAATCATAGTTATCGGTGCGCACGCGCCCATGTTCGCTCACGGTTTTCGGCATGACCCGCGCGACCGGCGGCGAGGCGACCGGGGACGCGCCTTCGGCGCGAAGCAAGCGATGTGGCGTTAGCGCGATCACGCAGAGGAGGGCTAGACCGGCGCCGAGTATGGCCATTCGCATGGGCGGCATTATTTTACCTCAGTGTTTCACCTCGCATCGAATCACCCGGCATAATGATGCGCGCAACGCATTTGCTTGGCAAAGCGTCAGCAATTTGTTCGCCGGGAGTCAACCAATTCAAACACAATCACTTTGTGGAAGCGCCTGTGAAATGCTTGGCGATGAACGCCATTCGCGTTTGATTGTGCTCCATATTGCGCGGAAGCCGCTTGGCGGAGTAGCCCGCCGCCGCCAGCAGCGCGAGGAACTCCGCTTCGGAATATTGGGCTATGCCAAGCCCGGCGCGCAGGTTGCGATAAGACGAGGTCGCGGTGCGCGCCACGCCAATGAGCGCGGCGAAAAAGAACCCATGCGCGAGGGCATAGCGCAACAGCGCCTTGAGATCGCTGACGACGCCGACTTCCGGCGGGATCACGTCGGCGACAACCAACTGACCGGCCGGATCAAGCAGCCGCCGCCAGACTGCAAGCGAAGATTCAAGCTCGCCGCGGCTCAGATACTGCACGACAGAGTTGGCGACGATCAGGTCAAAGCACTCGGGCGGCAGCGCTTTCAGGTCCTCGGGCGAAATCACCGTGATATTCGGCACGTGCGCAAACCGCTGCTCGAGCCGCGTCCGCAGTTTGGGAGCGGCCTCGCAAAGAACGAGTTCGCCGCACCGCGCGGCGACCGCATCGGCATGGAGGGCCTCGCCACAGCCGTAATCAAGCACGCGCGCATCGCGGCTCGGAATTAGGCCGATGATCCCGCGGGCGATATCGCGGTAATGGACGTCCGCGTGGCGCGCATTGACATAGATGGAGTGCGAGCTGTCCCAGTAACTAACCCAATCACGAATATCCGTGCTCATCGGCAACAGCTCTGATGCCCCCAGCGGGCGGCGGCATCCCCGCATGCGGAACCGCCCGAACATCGCGCGGCAGCGTCCGCGACGCAACATACCAGGTATGCCGGAACACCGGGGCGAAAACGGGGTTTCTAAAGGAGCCGCGCAAACCCCGTTTTCGTGGTGCGTTGATTTATTTTCAACCGCAACGAGGTACCCCCGTGACCAAAGTCAGACAATTCGAGCCGCGCGCACAGGTCGCCGCTCCGCTCAAGACCCCGACCGATCTCTCGCCGGACGCGGTGAACGCGATTTCCACGGCGCTCAACGCGATCCTCGCCGACACGTTCGCACTCTATCTCAAGACCAAGAACTTCCATTGGCACGTGAGCGGCCCGCATTTCCGCGACTACCATCTTCTGCTCGACGAACAGGCCGAGCAGTTATTCGAAGTCGACCGACGAACTCGCCGAACGCGTCCGCAAGATCGGCGGGACGACGCTGCGCTCCATCGGCCATATCAGCAAGCTGCAGCGGCTGTCCGACAATAACGCGGAGATGGTGCCGCCGCTCGACATGTTGCGCGAACTGCTGGACGACCACAAAGCGGTGATCAAGAGCCTGCGCGAGGCGCACGAAGTGGCTGACGAATTCGAAGATATCGCCACGGCGAGCCTGCTCGAGAACTTCATCGATCAGGCCGAGAAGCGCGCCTGGTTCCTGTTCGAGGCAAGCCGCGAGGCCGAACTCGACCGGCCACTAACTGGGTGTAACTTCCACCCGAAACTCACCTCTCCCCGGCGGGGAGAGGTCACTTTTCTGGCGACGCCCGTTTATGCTCCCGCATCAGCCCGACGAACCGCTGGAATAAATAATGGCTGTCGCGCGGGCCGGGCGACGCCTCCGGGTGATACTGAACCGAGAACACCGGCCGGTCGGTCAGCGCAATCCCACAATTCGAGCCGTCGAACAGCGACACATGCGTCTCGCGCGCGTTCGCGGGCAGGCTGTCGCGGTCCACGGCAAACCCGTGATTCATCGAGGTGATTTCCACCTTGCCGGTGGTGAGGTCCTTCACCGGATGGTTCGCACCGTGGTGGCCCTGGTGCATCTTCATCGTGCGCCCGCCGACCGCGATGCCGAGCATCTGGTGGCCGAGGCAGATTCCGAAGGTCGGCATGTTCGCATCGATCATCGCGCGGATGACCGGCACGGCGTATTCGCCGGTGGCCGCCGGATCGCCCGGTCCGTTCGAGAGGAACACGCCATCGGGCTTCAGCGCAAAAATGTCTTCGGCCGACGTCGCCGCCGGAACAATGGTGACCTTGCAGCCGGTGCCCGCGAGCAGCCGCAGGATGTTGCGCTTGATGCCGTAATCGATGGCGACGACGTGGAACTCGGGCGCGTCCTGCCGGCCGTAGCCCTTGTCCCAAATCCATGGCGTCTCGTCCCAGGTGAAGCGCTGGCCTGAGGTGACCATCGGCACGAGGTCCATGCCGACAAGGCCGGGCCATTCGCGCGCCTCGGCCTTCAGCGCGTCGAGGTCGAAGCGGCCGTCGGGCGCATGCGCGATGACGGCGTTCGGCATGCCGTTGACGCGGATGAGCGCGGTCAGCGCGCGTGTGTCGATGCCGGCAAGCCCGATGATGCCGCGCGCTTTCAGCCAGTGGTCGAGATGGCGCGTTGCGCGATAATTCGACGGGCTGGTGATCGCCGAATGCAGGATCACGCCGCGCGCGCCCGGCGTCGCCGCCATGTTGACGGTCTCGATGTCTTCCTCGTTGGTGCCGACATTGCCGATATGGGGGAAGGTGAAGGTGATGATCTGTCCGGCATAGGAGGGATCGGTGAGGATTTCCTCATAGCCCGTCATCGCCGTGTTGAAGCACACCTCGCCGACCGCGTGGCCGGTCGCGCCGAACCCAAAGCCTTCGAGCACGGTGCCGTCGGCGAGCACCAGCAGGGCGGTCGGGGCAGGTTCGGTCCAGGCGGAGGCGTCTTGGTTCAAGTCATTGCCCCAATTTGCGGAACTGACGCGCGCCGGCGCCGAGCCGCGGCCTTTTGGCCGTTCGGATTTATTTGCGTATAAGTGACCCGAACACAAGGCCAACGTTTTACCCAGCCGATCGAGGGCGCCGCCATGCTGCGCGATGACATCAACAGCGCCCTGAAACAGGCGATGAAGGCGCATGACGAGCGCCGCGTCTCGACGCTGCGGCTGATCAATTCGGCACTCAAGAACGCCGACATCGAGGCGCGCGGCCATGGCAAGGGGCCGCTGCCGGACGAAGAATTGCTCGGGCTGCTGCAGAAGATGATCAAGCAGCGCCAGGAATCGGTCGAGCTGTATGAAAAGGGCGATCGCCCGGAACTCGCGGCGAAGGAGCGCGAAGAGATCGCGATCATCGCCGCCTATCTGCCGAAGCAGATGTCGGAAGCCGAGGCGCTGGCGGCGATCGCCGCCGTGATCAAGGACCTTGGCGCCGCCTCCATGAAGGACATGGGCAAGGTGATGGCCGCGCTGAAGGAGCGCCACGCCGGCCAGATGGATTTTTCCAAGGCGAGCAGGATCGTGAAGGGTTTGCTCAGCAAGTAGCCGACAGAGTTGCTTCAGTCGAGCGCGTGGTCTGCTACATCAACGCGAATTCATCCTCCCCCGTAAAACGGGGGAGGATGGCATTGCCATCGGCGCCGCCATCGCGGGAACCGCATGCACGCTGTGGCGCATGGCGGCGGAACGCCAAGCAAGCCCGCATGACGTATTCGGGAAAGATCATGCAACTTTATTACGCTTCGCGTGACGGACAAGCCCGCAAGATCGCAACCCGCATCGCCGAGCGCCTTGCCGGGCACGGCATCTCAGCGACGCCCGCCGATCTCGCGATCATGCAGCCGTCTCCCGCGGAGCTCGCGCAGGCTGACCTGGTGGTCGCGGTGCTGGCGGTGCGTTACGGACGCCACCTGTCCGAGGCGGTCGAATTCGTGAAGACCTTCGCGCTGCTCGATCGTCCGCCGCCGCTCGCGCTCGCTTCCGTCAATCTGACCGCGCGCAAGCCCGGCAAGGACACGGCCGAGGGCAGCGTCTACCTGCGCAAGCTGATCGCCCGTTACAAGCTAAAACCAGCGCTCGCCACCGCGTTTGCGGGAAAGCTCGACTACCCGCGTTACGGCCTTTTCGACAAGCACATCATCCGCTTCATCATGCTGATCACCGGTGGCCCGACCGATCCCTCGACCGTCGTCGAGTACACCGACTGGGACAAGGTCGACGCCTTCGCCGACGGGATTGCGGCGGCGTATATGGCGCGGCCGGACTTGCCGCCGACCGCGCGGCCGCATCGTCCAGCATAGTGGCACCGTGAAGCCGCGGCGCGTCGCGCCGCGCCAGCCGGCTCCGATGTTCAGCGCGCCGCCGTCGTCTTAATCACGCCGGGAGGCTCGCCGGCCGCCGCTTGCGGCGTTTGCTGCAGCACGCTCGGCTCGGTCGCGGTATCGGGAGTGATGCAGAGCTGCGATAGCTGAATTCCGTAGAAAAGGTCGTCGCCCTTCAGCTCATCGGCGCTGACGATCTTGATCTCGCTCCCGGCATTTTCCTCGATCGCCGATTTGACCGTGTCGAGGACCGGGCGCGAGCCCTTTCCGCTCGCCGCAAACTTCTTGTCGACATTCACTTTGTAGGAGGTCGTGGCGCGAAGAGCGGCGTAACCGGCGCAGACCTGCTTATTAGCCTTGACCAATTGCCACACCGTATGGAGGCAGCTGGGCTGGCTTAGCAACGCCTTCTGAATGTCGAACAGGTCGGACATCGCGATTTCGGTTATCGCAACATTGGTCAAACGATATTCGACGGAGGTCAGCAAATCGCCGCCCAGTTTCCCGTTGAGCTGGCCGAGATATTCGCCTGCGAGCGAGAAACCGCCCTTCTCCAGCCGGGTGCGGACGCGCTCCGGCACTGGCGACGATTTCATCTTGTCCATCACCAGCGTTGGATCGGCGTTACAGACTTTCCGGTATGAATTATCGTCGACCAGATAGAGCGCGCCGGGTCCGCGCAGCCGATTCGGCGGCGTCAGCGGATCGAACCCCGCCTCCCTAATCGTTCGCAGAACTTCGTCGGTTGGCGGCGTGATTGACTTGTAGATGAAGTAGGCCGCTCCCGGCAGGATCACGAGAGCCGGGACAACGACAAAGACGAGCCAGAGGCGCTTCCTTGGATTCCGGAAGAGTCCGGCCCATGGCGTTTTCGCCCGCCGGGCACGCCGGCTACTCATTGCGGGCAACAAAGGCCGGCGCCACAGGGACGATAACCCGCCGGGCAGGCTTGGCTCGGAGCACTCGCGGCAATCAGGGTGATGAGCGCAACAGCCGCAATAAAGATACGACGCATGTTATCCTCCATCGATGCGGTTTTCGCTGCGAATCACGATGTTCCTAGGCAGCCAAGACCCCTATGAAACGCATCACAACCTAGGGATATATTTTTAGGCCCACTAACGGCTGGAAGCGGGCAATCCAGCACGCCCGCGCAAACGCCGCGATCGTAGCCCTTCGCTGTGATCATTCGTCTCCTCGCCGCTCTTTCCATGCAGCATCGCTGTCGCCATATTCGCGGCGATGGCGAAACCTCCATCCCGACCGGCAAAAGCCGAAGAAGGACCCGGCAAGGCCGACGCGCGCGAAAGCGGCGCGGCCGGACCTGCCGCCGATCGAACCGGCGTTGGCGAAACTGCTCAATCCCGGCATCGGCAGAGGAACAGCGGGCGTCGGTTCGCAGACGGGACCGGACTCGCAGGGAAAATCAAGCCCGCCTCATGGTCGACAACCGACCTCTCCCCACTGGGGAGAGGTCGCGCCGAAGGCGCGGGTGAGGGGGATTCAAAAAACCGAGAAGAACTCCCCCTCACCCGCCGACGCTACGCGTCGTCGGCCTCTCCCCGCCGGGGAGAGGCAAAAGGAAGATCGGCAACCGCAAGACCAGACTGCCGCGAACGCGCCGACGCGCCTGCAGCCGCCGGCCGACAATTCGTTCGACCGGCGGGGTGATTTCGCTGCTGCGCACACGGCGCGCAAATCGACGGCAGGCTTCGACGAAGCCCCCCAGTCCGCCTATCGCGCAACCGCCGAGCGCGATCCGACGTCGCCGCTGCGCGCCTTCCGCCAGCCGCCGGGCGGCCGCGCGGGAACGCCGGTGGGACCTGGCGAGCTCGATCCCGACATCGCCCGCGCACTGGGGATCGCGGAAGACAACGACGGGCGGCCCGATCATCCCTCCAGCACAGCGGATCAAGCTACCCCCCTCCCCGACCCTCCCCCTCAAGGGGGGAGGGAGAGCCTAGATCGGCCGGCGCGCAGCAGCCCCTCACCCGGATCGCTTCGCGATCCGACCCCCGATCGGGCCGAGGGCAGGCTCTCTCCCCACAAGGCGGGGAGAGGTGATTTGGCAGAAACGCGGGATGCGCGGGATGCCAAAGACAACACCGCCGGAAGCGGCGGCCTTGCCGGCATCGCAAGCCAAGCCGCGTTGGAGCGCCTCTTGCGCGAGGGGCGGCCCGAGTTCACCGAGCGGCCGTGGACGCCGCACCGTCCGCCGCGGCCGGACAAGACCGAGGGCGGCGTCCGCCTGGTGGTGACGTCGGACTTCGAGCCGCAGGGCGACCAGCCGCAGGCGATCGCCGAGTTGGTGGACGGCATCGGGCAAAGCGAGCGCACCCAGGTGCTGCTCGGCGTCACCGGCTCGGGCAAGACCTTCACCATGGCGAAGGTGATCGAGGCGACCCAGCGCCCTGCCCTCATTCTCGCGCCCAACAAGACGCTCGCCGCCCAGCTCTATGGCGAGTTCAGAAGCTTCTTCCCGGACAATGCGGTCGAGTATTTCGTCAGCTATTACGACTATTACCAGCCGGAAGCCTATGTGCCGCGCACCGACACCTATATCGAGAAGGAATCCTCCATCAACGACCAGATCGACCGCATGCGCCACTCGGCGACGCGCGCGCTGCTCGAACGCGACGACGTGATCATCGTCGCCTCGGTGTCGTGCATCTACGGCATCGGCTCGGTGGAAACCTATTCGGCGATGACGTTCACGCTCAAGCGCGGCGAACGCATCAACCAGCGCCAGCTCATCGCCGACTTGGTGGCGCTGCAATACAAGCGCACGAGCGATTTCGCCCGCGGCACATTTCGCGTGCGCGGCGACGTCATCGATATTTTCCCGGCGCACTACGAGGATCGCGCCTGGCGCGTGAACCTGTTCGGCGACGAGGTGGAGTCGATCGACGAGTTCGATCCGCTCACCGGGCAGAAGACCGACGAGTTGCGCTTCGTCAAGGTCTACGCCAACTCGCACTACGTCACCCCGCGCCCGACGCTATTGCAGGCGATCGCCGGCATCAAAGTGGAGCTGCGCGCACGGCTCGCCGCACTCAACGCCGCCGGCCGGCTGCTCGAAGCGCAGCGGCTCGAGCAGCGCACATTGTTCGACCTCGAAATGATGGAGGCGACGGGAAGCTGCGCCGGCATCGAGAACTATTCGCGCTATCTCACCGGACGCCGCGCCGGCGAGCCGCCGCCCACTCTGTTCGAATACGTGCCGGACAACGCGCTCGTCTTCGTCGACGAGAGCCATGTGACGGTGCCGCAGCTCGGCGGCATGTTCCGCGGCGACTTCCGGCGCAAGGCGACGCTCGCCGAATACGGCTTCCGCCTGCCCTCCTGCATGGACAACCGGCCGCTGCGCTTCGAGGAATGGGACGCGATGCGCCCGCAGACCGCCGCGGTGTCGGCGACGCCGGGCGGTTGGGAAATCGACCAGGCGGGCGGCGTGTTCGTCGAGCAGGTGATCCGCCCGACCGGGCTGATCGATCCGCCGGTCGAAGTGCGGCCCGCGCGCACGCAGGTCGACGATCTCGTCGGCGAGGTCCGGGCGGTGGCGGCGCGCGGCTATCGCGCGCTGGTCACCGTGCTGACCAAGCGCATGGCCGAGGACCTCACCGAATATCTGCACGAGCAGGGTTTGCGCGTGCGCTACATGCATTCGGACATCGACACCATCGAGCGCATCGAGATCATCCGCGACCTGCGGCTCGGCGCCTTCGACGTGCTGGTCGGCATCAATCTGTTGCGCGAAGGGCTCGACATTCCCGAATGTGCGCTGGTCGCGATCCTCGATGCCGACAAGGAAGGTTTCCTGCGCAGCGAGACCTCGCTGATCCAAACCATCGGCCGCGCCGCGCGCAATGTCGACTCCCAGGTGCTGCTCTATGCCGACACGATCACCGGCTCGATGGAACGCGCGATGGCCGAGACCAATCGCCGCCGCGAGAAGCAGCAGGCCTACAACGCCGCCCACGGCATTACGCCGGAAAGCATCAAGAAGGGCATCGCCGACATTCTCGACTCGGCCTACGAGCGCGACCATGTGCTGGTGGCGACCGGGCGCGGCTTCGGAATTTCCGCCGCCGGCGGCTTCGAGGAGGCGGCGACCATCGGGCACAATTTCGAGGCGGTGATCGCCGACCTCGAAACGCGCATGCGCGAGGCCGCCGCCGACCTGAACTTCGAGGAGGCCGCGCGCCTGCGCGACGAGATCAAGCGTTTGCGCGCCACCGAACTCGCGGTGCTCGACGACCCGACGGCGAAAGCACCATCTCCACCCTCCCCCCTCGGTGGGGAGGGTCGGCGCGCGCCGCGCGCCGGGGTGGGGGGGTCACCCTCTCCCCTTGCGGGAGAGGGTGGTCGCGCACCGCGCGACCGGGTGAGGGGTCCCCGCAAACCCACCCTCGACGAGATGGGCCCCGGCGTCGAAGCGATCCCGCATGGCCGCGACAAACCGAGGGAACGACCGCAAGGGCCGCGCTCAAAACTCGGCCGGCCCGGCATGCGCGGCGGCTTCAAACCGCACCGGCGGTAGGGCGGTAGGGCGGTGACGGGGGCGGGGTAGACCGTCGACCCATTCCGCCGGGCAGAACCCGGCTGGAATTCATGAGGCCGAACAAGGCTTTATGCACGACCGCCGGCCGTGTGCGGCAGTTCGTCTCACGAACTTCTCCGAAGCGGATTGGTCCGGATTTTTGCGCCGGGCGCGCTGTGTTTGACTCTCATCGCTCGATGGCTCGCCGAGCACGGGGGAACAAGAAAAGTGGCGAGTGCTCTCGGACAAAAACAGTGGTCGCCGGCGAAGGCAGGCGCAATCGCGCGTCCGGCTGTTTCGCAGGAGGAGGCTCGCATGCTGACTCTCGCATCTGCAGCGCGCAGCTTTTCCGATTTCTCCGCCACCGCCATCGCCGCCGCGGCCGACGATGCCTCGCGCTTTCCGCACGCCCAGCCGCGCGAAACGTTGGATCATGTGAGCTACTTCGAAACCCTCATGCGGCTGCGCTGCCGCCGCCCGGCGCCGCACCGCGCGTCTCGCCGTTACTGATCGACCGAACCGTCGTTTCTCGTTCCTTCTCCGTCGTTGCGTTGCTCTTCCGTCGTTGCGTTTGCTTCGTCCGTCTCAGCGTTGCGTCAGGTGCGTGCCGCCCCTTCGGGGGAGGGGGTGGCGCCGCACCGGAAGGACCTGAGTTACCACCCACCTCCGGGGGGCTCGTCGCGAGGGGGTAACGCTTCCTCTCCCCCAATTTGGGGGAGAGGAAGCCCCGGCGGATGCGAGAACCCGGCTGCTCATTCCCCTTTCCCTTGGCGAGACGGTCGGCGCCCCCAGCCCCGACCGATTCGAAAGAGGGGCGTGCTCGCCAGAGCACGCCCCTCACCCGCCTCGCCGCTGCGCGGCTCGGCTCCCTCTCCCCGCTCGCGGGGAGAGGGTCGGGGTGAGGGGCAGCGCTTGGGAACCGGTTCGCCGCAGTAAAATGCGACCACTAAAGAATTATGATTTCGGCTTGGTCGTCCCTCACCCGCAGTGGTCATGCTCCGCGAAGGCGGAGCATCCAGTAATCACGGCGAACAGTCGTGTTTACTGGATCGCCCGCTTTGCGCGGGCGATGACGGCAAGAGATTGGTCGATTCCACATCAATTCATTCTGCTATAGAAGATAACAAAGAGCGAATTCCGATTCCATTGGAACGGAGTCCGCTCTGAAGGCAGATGACGATGGCGAAGAAGACGCTTCCGCCCATTCCGCCCGGCGAAATCCTGCTGGAGGAATTCATGAAGCCCAACAAGATCAGCCAGAATAGGCTGGCGCGCGACATCGACATCAATACTATCCCGGTATCGCACTCCATATCGCGACAAGCTCACAGCTTCCTAAGCTCAGTAGACTTCCTCCGATATCATTTCCGATACGAAAAAAAGTTTGATCCGCATCTGCCGTTCCACTTTGGAACGCTTGAACTTCCGCCAAACAACTTTCGACGTCAGCCCAAAGATCGAGTAACTCATTGGTCTTTTTATCCCCGTCCCAGAGTCCTCTCCCCTGCCCCAATATCTCCCACCAGAAATCGATGGACTCGTTGGCAACGCCCGCAGTTGCTATTATTTGACTGGCAGAACCGGAGGCAAATCGTAACAGCAATACCGCTCGCGATATTACCGCTAGATCCCTGTTTGCCCGCGTTCCAGAAGAACTCACGGGAAAACTTGAAAATCAAGGGATCATCCGGAATTCTAGTCCGTATCATAAAGTCGAGCCATTGCTGCCTTGCCGCAGTCGCAAAGCCTTGGTGATCTATTACAGGCATTATAAATGTCCGGAACTCTTCAGCATTTTCTTCAGCGGACCTCCCCGTTCGCCCATTGAATATGCCGTTTAATGCTATCCGCAGAATGTGCCTATCAATCAAATCAAAGCGAGACTCAGCTGACGGCTCAAGTGCCCACCAAAGATCGCACGCAAATCGCAGCACTTTCGCTGCATCAACTCGCCACGCATCAGGTATGCCATCTGGTTGATAGCTTGATTCGTTGCGCGCATCTCTATCCTCAGGTAACTTTTTTAAGTCCATGCCCCATTGCCGGAACCACTCGCGAGCCTTTGGAGCAATTGCGTTTCCTCCTCCTAAAGGATAAAGCCAATCATCCAAGGTGCGCCCATATGGTTTAATCACACTAGCAAAGAGAGTTCCAGATGACGGGAGACTGGCCCAATAATCTAAGCAGTTCCACGTGAATTGATGTGTCGGAGAGTTCCCACCATGCATCCGAACAACAGATCGAGAAGCATCTATAACGAAGTGCCTATTGTTGAATATCCCGATCCCCTCGGTCGCCAATAGCGATACAGCAGCCCGAAGCTCAGCGTAATACGCTAGGTGGACAGCGCGATGCGGATCTCCACGCAGGATCGATAAAAGCGCCTTGCCCAGATAGCTCCAGCCGTCAGAGCAGTGCAGCAAGCAGCTTGCTGAAATATATTGCGCTAGGTGCAGTGGACACCGAATCCTTCTCGCTGAAGCATCAGATTTGATCTTTGCAAGAGTGTCCTTGCAATAGTGATTAGTTGATCCTAGCCATCGCGAGCGAGCTATAAATGGTTTCAGACCAGCAAGGGTCTTCTCCGCATTCGATCGAGAAAGCGATCGAATAAGACGTCGATCGTCTTTTCGGAGTCCCTTCCGGCGGGTTGGTTTAGTCGCCATTTATTGAGCAATACTTCTTAGACTGCGAGCAACTTGACCAATATCATCGTTACGCGATGAAAAATGTTCTAACAGCTGCAGGCGCAGTTCTTTATACCCACCACTTCCTCGAAATACGAGTTTTTTCCTTCGTAGTTCTTCAGTTAGCTTAGGCGCTGAACTTGTCCGCCAATCGAACGTAGCCAAGCCTTCGGAAAACCTTTCGAGCCACTCCGCACCAGTTGGGACCGAAAGGACTTAAGGCAAAGCGAGACAGCCCTTGCATCGCTAGCGGGCGCAGATAGGACTTGCCATGACCGCAAATTAAGTCGCGCAGCATTCCTGAATGACAAATCGTTGAGTACGTGTAGGTATCCCCGCACTCCCTGATCAGTCTTAATAAGAGAATAGTCGCTATAAAACGCGGGATCTCCTTCGTCTGAATATCTAACGCGATGCATTTCCGCACGTAACTGAACGGCCCATTCTGAAGTCGATTTGTGAATTGCGGAATAGAGCTCACGCCAAGCGAATATCAAATATGCAGCTTGTTGGGCCCTACTCCAACCCAGTACTTCTTCTTCATCCGAGAGCCGCGAGCCGTACAGCCCCCCATCCTTGACCCTCGTCCTTGCCAAGGACGCACAAAAGTTGCCATTAGAGCTTTAATCCAAGCCGACTGCGATACCCAAGATACCTTTCGCTCTCCGAGCATATTAATCTTGTCGTACCAAGGGCTGTCCGGATGAGACCAAAGAGCCTCTGTGAGTTCCTGAGATCGCGTTTCTCGATAAATTGAATGACCTTCACCTTGCTCAAGCCAATCCTCACCTCTGAGGAGAGGATATAGATCAAACGCGAGGCTGGGATTGATCCGTTTCGGCTTAATGTTAATTATCCAAAATAGGTAAGCCTGCCAACTTATATCCAATCCGTGAAATGCGACAACGGGCAGTTCAAATCGGCTATCCGCATTAACGTCAAATGCGAATAAGCGGTGTTGCCCGTCAATTACCTCGAAAGGAGGAAGAGCCGAAGGCCGCCAATTTTTCGACCAAGTTTTATATGGTAACCGTATCTTACACCATTGACCATCGTCTTCGACGACGACGACATCGCTCGATGCGACTCTTGCACTTTCTCGTTCATCTGTGGATTCGAGTATATTGATTACGATCGCGGTTGGCAGCCACCCAGGCTTGCGAAAATTACTAAATTGCCCGGACTCGCGTTTTGCTTCGCTCAGGGTCGACCATGGATATCCGTATTCAACAAATTGCCAAATTTCTTCAGAGCGTTCAGGATCATGTTGTCGTTGAATGCCGAGATCAGCTGCTCGTGGCGTCATTTCCGAACTTTGCCGCCTCTGGATCCCGCATAGGCTCCGGAGCTCAACAGCAGGCATCGAGAAAAGATAAAACGTCGACAAAGGTTTCCTGCGATGCAGCTTCGCAGAAAATTTCACGCTGTCCCAGCCATCGAGCCACTGATGAACTCTAATCGCCGGCAACTCTCGGCTTTCCTGAACGTATTCAGGTCTCTTCCTGTTCTCCATCAATTGGAACTCAACGATGATGTTCTTGTAATTCTGAGGCGAACTCCTTACTTCTATAGGTCTTCCACGTTGGCTTATAACTATTGTGGGCCTGATCGCCCCAAGTTGTCCAGCCCTCCCGCACGCCGCGCGCGAATAGCTCCAAAAACGGGCCCGGACTGCACGCCTCGATGATCTTGTACTGCTCGTCAGGCTTGCGCGAATGCTCGCGTTTGCGGGTGGCGAGGTAATTCACCTGCCGGCGGCCGGGCGCGAGCGTGCGCGCGTTCTTGCCCTTGACGCCGAACAGGATCAGCTCGGTGACATTGCGGAAATAGAAGCCGACGCCGCGGCCGTCCGGCCCGCCGTCCTTGCGCACCTTGTGCCAGACGATGTTGGACTTATAGGTGAAGCCCCAGGCCTTCATCACCGCGAGGCCTTCCGGCAGCAGCGCATTCGGACACCACAGATAAAGGTGCGCCTTCTCCCGCGTCACCTGCGCCACCGGGAGCGAGAGGATGTCGTCGAGGCTCAGCGTCGCGTAGCGCGACAGCCGCCGGTGCTCCGGCGCGACTTTTCCCGTCTTGTTGGTGAACTGCCACGGCGGATCGGCAAGGACCGTTGCGAATTGGAGGCCCTGCAGATCCTGCTTTAGCTCGTCGGATATGGAGCTCATTGGCGTTCTTCAGGTTAACGGAAGCTTACTCGTGCTTCGATAAGCCTAACAAGTGGTAAATATGGCTCGTCAGCCACGTCAATTTGGAGAAGATCGCCGATGCGCGCCTCCCCAGCCTCCAAGCACTAAGCATGCTCTCGGGCGAGCTCGTAGGCCCCCGTGAGCGTTTCGATGGGAAGCTTCCACTCGGCGCTGATGGCGCGGATCATATCCAGCGTCAGGCGGCGCTTGCGATTTAGGATTTCGGAAGCCCGCGCCCGTGACCCGATGATCCGCGCCAAGTCAGCCTGGGATCGCCCCATGTTTTCGATCGCAAAGTGCAGCACCGCGATTGGATCGGCAGCGGGCATGTCATGGTGGCTGTCCTCATACTTCTCAATGAGAACAGAGAGCACATCAAACCGATCCGCTTCGGGCGTTCCCGGCGCGGGCGGATTGTCGAAGTAGCGCTCCACTTCGTCGAGAGCCCACTCATAGTCCGCCTCGGTGTGGAGCGGGCGAACATCCATCATCATACGGTCTCCGGGTTTATCTTGTCGTACTGTTCGTGCGTGCCGACGAACTTCACCATCACGCGGTAGAACGGCGCGTAGACGATCCGTACGACCAGCCGGTACTTGTTGCCGCCAATCACTGGTGTCCGGTTGACGGTGAGGAGCGTTCTGGAAAGAGCTGATCTGGCAGGAGCTTGCCACCGAAAATGGGTGGTGTCGATTTGAACTTGGTCGGGCGCTATTCGGAGTTTTTCCGAGGAGTTGCCCGTGAACATCGGCAAGACGCTTTTCGCCCAGCTGATGGATTTTCTGCCTTGGAGCACTTTTGCGCGGATTGTTACCCGCTACGGTGGCGACGCCCGGGTGCGAACGCTGTGTTGTGCCGAGCAATACCGCGCGATGGCGTTTGCGCAACTGACCTATCGAGAGAGCCTGCGCGATATCGAGGTCTGCCTATCGGCGCGCGCGTCGAAACTCTATCACATTGGTTTTCGCGAGCCGGTCCGACGATCGACTCTGGCCGACGCGAACGAGACGCGCGACTGGCGCATTTACGCGGAGTTCGCTCACCGTCTGATTGCCCATGCGAAGAAGCTCTATGCCAGCGAAAGCCTGGGCATGGAGCTGGCCAACACGGTCTATGCTCTGGATTCCACGACCATCGATCTGTGCCTGTCGCTATTTCCATGGGCGCACTTTCGCTCCACCAAGGCGGCGGTGAAGATGCACACGTTGCTCGATCTGCGCGGCAACATCCCGAGCTTCGTTCACATCTCGAACGGCAAGCTGCACGACGTTCACGCTCTCGATTTGCTGATCCCCGAAGCAGGCGCCATCTACGTCATGGATCGCGGCTACATCGACTTCGCGCGCCTTTACGTCTTGCAGCAGGCTGGCGCCTTCTTCGTCACCCGTGCCAAGTCGAACCTGGATGCGCACCGCGTCTACTCGGCGCCGACAGATCGGGCGACCGGTATCATTGCCGACCAGACTATCGCATTGGATGGCTATTCTACCAGCAAGGACTATCCCGTTCATCTGCGCCGCGTCCGATTTAAGGATGCCGCATCGGGAAAAAGGCTGGTGTTTCTTACCAACCATTTTACCCTGCCGGCGGCATTGATCTGCGACCTATACAAGAGCCGCTGGCAGGTCGAACTGTTCTTCAAATGGATAAAGCAGCATCTTCGGATCAAGCAGTTTTACGGCACGTCGGACAACGCGGTGAGGACGCAAATATGGATCGCGGTTTCCGTCTACGTCCTGGTTGCCATCGTCAAGAAGCGCCTCGGCTTGGAGGCCTCTCTCTACACTTTGCTCCAGGTTTTCTCGGTCACCCTCTTCGAGAAAATGCCGATGTCCCAGGCATTTTCCGAAAGCACAACCACTTTCGAAGACGGCGAACTCAGCAACCAGCTGAATTTGTTCGACTATTAACCGGACAGTAGTGGCCG
>CAWIXM010000021.1:0-245434 GCA_963840055.1 uncultured Alphaproteobacteria bacterium
AAAAGAATATGCGGAGTAACCTGGCCGGGAATGCCGGTTCGCACGTCGATTTCGTTGACAGCGGCATCGGAGAAGCGCCACCGTGGTTGCTGACGGAATCACAATTTCTTCGTTGGGACAAGGCGATTTCAAGTCCCAACACCCAGAAATCTTTAGCACCACAAATCGGAATCCTCTCAAAAAACCCCAGCATCCATGGGGTTTTCGCTCGTGTTAAGCGACCAAACCTGCGAAGTTGGGGCAAGCTGCACGACGTTCATGCTCTCGATCTGCTGCTACCCGAAGCGGGCGCCATCTATGTCATGGATCGCGGCTACGTCGACTTCGCGCGGCTTTACGTCTTGCATCAAGCTGGCGCCTTCTTCGTTACCCGTGCAAAGTCGAACCTGGATGCGCACCGCGTCTACTCGGCGCCGACAGATCGGGCGACCGGTATCATTGCCGACCAGACTATCGCATTGGATGGCTATTCTACCAGCAAAGACTATCCCGTTCATCTGCGCCGCGTCCGATTTAAGGATGCTGCATCGGGAAAAAGGCTGGTGTTTCTAACCAACCATTTTACCCTGCCGGCGGCATTGATCTGCGACCTATACAAGAGCCGCTGGCAGGTCGAACTGTTCTTCAAATGGATAAAGCAGCATCTTCGGATCAAGCAGTTTTACGGCACGTCGGACAACGCGGTGAGGACTCAAATATGGATCGCGGTTTCCGTCTACGTCCTGGTTGCCATTGTCAAGAAACGCCTCGGCCTGGAGGCCTCGCTCTACACTTTGCTCCAGGTTTTCTCGGTCACCCTCTTCGAGAAAATGCCGATGTCCCAGGCATTTCCCGAAAGCACGACCACTTTCGAAGACGGTGGACTCAGCAACCAGCTGAATTGTTCGACTATTAACCGGACAGTGGTGTCGGACTTTATGAAAGGCTTGTCGCTCCGCTGACAGCGGTGCCGAATACGCGGGCGCGCAGGCGCACGAAGTCGACGACACGAGTTGTCGGAGCATAATGGGGCTGCATATGTTTAAACACCTTCTTCGGGAGATGGACGCCCTTAAAAACACTACTAGTATAAGCGTTCCTATCGAAGCCGACAGGGAGGGGTACTGCGACAAGGAATGTCCTGCGCAGAACTGCCTGTTCGCATTCAAGGTGCACGGCGACGACTGGAAAAATCTTGTGCGAGAAGAGGAAGTGTTCTGCCCGGCGTGCCGCCACGTTGCGCCTGCGACAAGCTGGTACACCCGAGAACACGTTTCTCGGATAAAGGAATATGCGGTCAGGCATTTTCAGGGCAGGATCGACGATGCCATGCGTTGGGACGCCAGCGAGTGGAACCGTCGGCAGCCGCGCAATGCGTTCATGAAGATCACGATGGAAGTGAAGGGATCGGGAGCGCCCGTGCTGTTGCCGGTCACCGCAGCGGAGCCGATGCGGCTTCGCACGTCCTGCGAGACCTGCGGGTGTCGGTACTCGTACATCGGCGCTGCGTTCTTTTGCCCTGCCTGCGGCACGAATTCCGCCCAGCATACGTTCAAGCAGACGCTTGCGGCGGTTCGGACGGCCGCTGAAACAGGCGACGTGCTGCGTAAGACCGTCGATGCGGATCAGGCGGAAGTATTGACAAGGGCACTATTGGAGAAGGGCGTGCAAGATGCAGTTATGTCTCTCCAGCGGCTTTGCGAGGAGATGTTTTTGAGAATTTCCGGCTCATCTGAAATTCGACGAAACGCCTTTCAAAACCTCGACGAGGGCTCCGAACTGTGGCGACGAGCAACGGGGCGTGAGTTCGGGGAATTGATAGGGCCTGAAGAAATGCGGAAGCTGAAATTATATTTCCAGCAACGCCACCTGTTCGCGCACTGCCAAGGGATTGTGGACAACGACTACGTAAATCGTAGCGGGGATAGCAGCTACACAGTAGGGAGCGGCTTATAATAACTCCAGGCGCAGTGATTGAATTCGCCGATTTGGTCGAACGTCTCGGACAGGCGGTCATTGATTTGGTACAGGAAGCGTAAGCGGCAAAGGGGTCGGTTCGGGGATGGATGATACCGGGAGAAGAAAATGGCCAGGGCTGCTGAACTGAAGAATATGGATGTTGATGAGCTGCTTGCGTTGCGGGGCGATGTCGAAGCCGCGCTGAAGGAACAGGCGCGGGACCTGGAGCGGCAGATCGCGTTGCTCGACGGTGGTAACAGCACAGGACACGGCAAGAGGCGCGGCCGTCCGGCGGGCGGAGGCGCGCGGGCGAGCGCGCTGAAGGGTAAGAGTGTCCCGCCGAAGTAGAGCGGGCCGGGAGGCGAAACATGGGCCGGCCGGGGCGCAATGCCGCGGTGGCTCAAAGCGCTCGTGAAAGAGGGGCATTCGGTCGAAGAGTTCCTGATTGGAGCAGGCCGGCGCAAGGCGGCTGCGGCGGCGAAGAAAAAGGTATTGAAAAAGAAAGCGGCGACGCCGGCACGAAAGCTGCGTCGGCGAAAAGAGGGCGAGACGAAAGCCGAACCTGGCGCTGCATAGACGTGTAATTTTCTCGCGCGCGGGGCGGTAGAATTGAGCTAGGTGGCGGTGGTTTTGTGGGGCGGGGGATTGACCGGCACTGGCGAGAAGGGGGTCGAGCTGCGACCGCGTAAAGAAGGTCGTAGTCGGCCGGATCGCTCACGCAACAAGGCGTTTAAGTGCTTCAAGAGAGAGGTCGACTTCTCTACTATGCGTTTGAAAATATCGTTTGAAAATTCCGTATTCGATACCAATTTCTGCTACGACCTGATCAATATCGGACATGTGTTGCTCACGCCGCGCGTGATTTACGATAGTCGCTACTGCTCCGCGGAAATATTCAAATAAGTTCATGATCAACGAGTTTAAATACGATGCAACTCTACCGGCGTGAACGATGTGGTTGCGTGCTCGATAAATGCGGTAAAGCTGCCATTCCACTCGCTTTTCGTGATCTTCGATCGAAACGGCAATTGCTTTAGGTTTCTTATACCCATTATGCAGACTAAAAAGGCGCTGGAGCGCAAGCGGATTATTCGTACAGAGTTGCAGAAGTTCTTTTCGCCTTCGTTCATCCTCCGCCAGCAACATCGCGCAAGCGAATTTCGTATGGAAGTCTGTAGGCCACTGTTGGGTGCTATTGTTAATGACGTCTTTAAATTTCCGGCAATATAAAACTAAAAGCTCGTCGCTAACCGCGACGAATTTTCGCCGAATGTGCCTCAAACAGATACATGGGAGCAAAAGTTTTATGTAATGTACAATTCGGGGAATATCGCGTGAAGGCTCACTAAGCAGAACCTCGACTGCTGACCATAAAGAGATAAGCTGGTTTTCGGGATTTTGCGATGTGCGGGCGAAAGCGCCAGTATTTATTGAACCCAATAAGCGGTCGGTTGACGCTAAGTCGAAGCTATTGATTATGCGTTCGGCATAGTTGATCAGACCTTTTCCTCGTCTTCCGGCAGGAGGGCGAGAGCCAAAAGGTTTATTAAAGGTGATGGGAAGGCGTTCCTGCAATAAACCTGATTTCGAGCGCAGGCGCATAACGAACATTCTCTCGCTCCACCCGCAATCTATCCCGTGAGGGTCTAAATATGTCAAAGCACGAACGCTAGCGAGAAGTTCCTCAACCGAAATCATTGCGCTATATTCGTCGAACGCTTCGCGTTTGGTCAAAAGGACGAGCGAGAGCGTAGGATTTTGCTTCGATGTCATATGACCGGCAGCGACTGATGGAAGCTTTTGCTCCGGAACCACAGAAAAACCAAGCTTTTGTAAGAACTGTCCAAAGTGTCGCGAAACGGCGGTATATACAATGAACTTTGTGGGGGTTTCTTTGAAACGCCTAAAGAAGCGTTTTAATGATTTTATTCCGACTCTTTGGATGTCTGATGTAAAGAAATCTTTATCAACAAGCCGGGCAATGTGCGGCTTGGAGTATCCTAAATTAACCAAATGACTGCAGTATATTTGAGAGGCCTCACGAAAAGAGATTTGCGCCCTGTCGTTATTAAACTCATCGAGTAACTTGGCCTCGATATTTCTCTTGTAGTCGCTGTATATGAGTTTTCTTATCAGAGTAATGTGTGCGGATAGGTCAAAAAGAGTGTACGGGTTTCCTTTAGCGGTTTGACGTAGAGACTCAATCTCGGAATGGGCAATGTGTCTCGCGACCGGGTCGCAATCGAGGGACCACAGCGCCTCAGAAATAATGGGGTCTAGGGACTGCCGTGGGAGGCGATCGCGCTGCACGTCGTCAATAATAGTCAGTGCTTCATCGAGCCGAGAAATGGTGGAGAGCGTCCGTACCCTAAAGCTCTCGAACGTTGCGGGGTTGAGCATCTCGGCCATTAGCTGGCCGAACAAAAGAATACCGCGACTACCATCTGTATTGGGCCACTTGTTTTTGGGCGGGCGCATCGCTGCAACTCAATCGGAGATTAGTGAATAGGCATTCCTAACATAAGTGATTGCCATAAAGCGAGTGAAGGCAATTGGGCGTGCGATGAAAGTGCACAGGAAAATCGGTAGATATTTGACCAGTTTGGCGAGCCGGTGAGGGCACGAGTGAGGGGCCATTAGTCGGTTGCGGGGGGTCTTTTGCGAAATCCACGAATCGGCGGATCATAACGCGTGGCGCGACCTTTGTGGCGTCGCACAAAGTATGATTGCACTGCACAATCGCTCCGGTCATTATGTGCTCATGGCGAACTATCGGCGTAGCGAAGAAGACGAGCGTAGGATTTTACGGTGTGCTGTCTGTGATGGGACGGTGTTCGCAGAGATCGCGAGTTTCGGCCGCGCGGATGCGAACACTGCGTGCGTCTCATGCGGAATGACGTTGGTCGACTCGCCCTTTAGCGGTGGCGACTACTTCGACGTGATTATGAGGGTCGGTCGCCCTATCTGGCGTGGGGCGCGGCTTCGTCGCTCGGGATAGCGAATTTTGTTATTGAATCAGCACCGTACTTGCCGCCGGCAATTAGGACGATAGCCCGCCCTTTGTCGGGATTTTCGCGCTGTCCATCAGTGCCTTGGTGGCGGTCTCGCTCAAGTCCTTGGCCTGCTCGGTCATCGCCTGCATTTGCGCTTGGACGAATTCCATCTGCAGCTTGGCGAGGCCCTGCACGTCCCTCACCTGCACCAGCTTTTGAGTGAACTCGAAAGCGCTCCCGACATTGCGCTCGGCATAACCGAGGACTTTGTTGCTGAGTTCCGAGCCGCCCATGACATTGCCGGGAATGTGGCCCTGAAGGAAGTGGAGGTACCCGTTAATTGCCGTTCTGGCCTGCTCCATGCTCTGCGAGGTTACTTTGCGCATGTCGGTGGGGATTTCGAACTGTGGTGTCGTGCTCATAGCGCTCTCCGCTCATCGAGAAATTTACTGCCGGTACCGGCGACGAGGGGCCGCGTATTCCGAGGTGAAGCCGGCCACCTTGTTCCGATTTTGAATCCGACCAGGGTTCCGGGATGACGTCAGCCACCGATGCGTGCGTACGTGATGAGGCAGCAAGTCTACGCCGAGGTGACCGGGATGTCACGGAAACTGGAATGAGGGTCCCGGGGGCGTTTGCGGTTAGGCGAACATCGGTGGAATGAGGCCAGAACTCGGGGGGTGTGCGCCATCACGGAAACGGGACGGGCACGTCACGGATTAGGAGGAGTGCGGGTGCTTTCGGTGCGGGTCGCCCGAAACGTGCGTGGGGAAGTGTGGTATAGCTGCCGACACAGAAGGAGAGCGGCTGTGGCAAAAGGCGTGGACATCGAAATAGGGCCTCTCGACGAGGAACACGTGCGGGCAAAGATCACTTGGTCCGAGCAAGATGTCGGTGGCGGAAAACTCGTTGTAGAGGTCACCGTCAAAAATATGAAGACGCGCCCAAAGACCGACGAACAACTTAGATCAGAAGCGAAGGCGCTGGCCATACGATTCGCACGAGCCTTTGCCGACACGATTGAGGGGTAAACATTCTCCGGTATAGCCGGAGGCGAGAGAGTGCACGGGTTTCCGTGTTTTTTGGTAATCACCCCACTATTCGTGATATGAATTCGGCTGCGTAGAAGATGCAATTTCACCGCTGGTTTGAGGAGTCGAGGTTGCGTCGACGATCAAATGCTGCGGGGCTTCGATGAGGACGGTGCGGGTGGTGGCGTGGTCGATAGTGTCGGTCGCCGTGGCCGTCCGAATAAAGCTGCCGCGGAGTCTCCACGCGGGTGGAGCGGCATGTGAACGTGAGTACCGCACGTCGAAGCTGGGGAACGCAGTGAGGGTCTAAGCCAAGTCTATTATATGAAGTCGTAGATGCCGTTGAGCCCGATCAAGCCTATCACGATGAGGTAGATGGCAACGATGTATAAATCAGTCCATAAGTAGTTGCACATTTTTATTGACAGGGCGAATCTCGTCTGATTCTGAAGGGAGATGAGACAAGACGATGCTCGCAAGCTGGATCACACGACGCTGGAAGAGATGCGCATCCGCGCCGTGCGCAGCGTACAGGCTGGCGAAAGCCCCGAGGTTGTCGCACGATCCATGCGGATCAACCGCCGTACGATATATGGCTGGCTGGCGCAGTATCGGCGAGGAGGCTGGGGAGCGCTGAAAGCCAAGCGGCTTTTGGGCAGGCCGCCCAAACTGGATGCGCGCGCCTTGCAATGGATTTACAACACCATCACGCAGAAGAACCCGTTGCAACTGAAGTTCGCCTTCGCGCTGTGGACGCGTGCCATGGTGGCAAAGCTGATCAAGGATAAGTTTGGGGTCGTGTTGAGCGCCAATTCGGTTGGTCGACTGCTGGCGCAACTTGGCATCACTTGCCAGAAGCCCTTGCACCGTGCGCAGGAGCGCGACGAGGCTGTGGTCGAGCAATGGCTTAGGAAGGACTACCCGAAGATCAAAGCCCTGGCGCAGCGAGAAAAGGCCGAGATCTTCTTTGGCGACGCCGCTCACATGCGCTCCGATCATCATGCCGGGCGCACGTGGGGTAAGAGGGGCAAAACCCCCATCGTCGAAACCACAGGTGCGCGCCATCGCATGAGCCTGATCTCGGCGATTACCGCGCGCGGCCATATGCGGTTCATGATCAAAGAAAAGGGCGGGGTGAATGCAGCGGTCTTCATCGAGTTCCTCAAGCGCCTGATGGTCGGCGCCAAGCGCGCGATTTTCTTGATTGTCGATCGCGGCCCCGCCCACATTGCCAAGAAGACCAGAGCTTTTGTCGACAGCCAACACGGCAGACTGCGGCTGTTTTTTCTGCCGCCCTATTCGCCCGACCGCAATCCAGACGAACTGGTCTGGAAACACCTCAAGGCTGACACTGTTGGCCGCATGACAATTACCGACAAGGCCAATTTTAAAGCCAAGGTCCGCGCATCCATGCGCCAACTGCAAAACGACCCAGAAAAAATCAGGTCTTTCTACCAAAAACCATCGCTCAAATATGCCGCCTGACAGTGCATTTACTTATGGACTGATTAATAGTTCAACAGGCTCGGCATTATTAAAATCAAAATGCCGCCGGCAAGGGCGACGATCGGCGCAATGTGATCGGCACTGAGAGTCATTTCAAGTCTCCTAGAATGGTTTGAGCAGTCTCGATAAATTCCGATGTTCGCGCGGTTTCCTCGAATCGCATTCGTCGTTATCACAGCGGCACAAAAACAAAAGATGCTGCGCCTACTGCGGAGTCGACGTTGCTGTCTCTGCGAACGTGGCCTCGACGATGACGGTGCGGGTGGTGGTAGACGTGAGGCCGTACTGGTCGGTCACGACGTAGTCGATGGTGTCGGTCGTGGTGGTTGAAGTGTCGAGGACGATGTCGGAGACGAGTGTGTCGTTGAGGAATGTATGAATGCCGAGGTTGAGGTCGGCTTGCGGGGGCGCCGAGGTCGTTGTAGCTGTCGCCGATGTGAATGTGCGCGGGATTTTCGCCGTTGATTTGAATGACGGGCGGGGTCGGTGGGACGGATGGGGTTCCGTCGCTCGTGCCGGATGCGGCGTCGGGGTCAGGCGTCGGATTTGCAAGCTGGTTGTCGGTTGGGGAGGTTCCGGCGGCAGGCGACGGATTTGCAAACTGGCTCTGCGTGGGGGCAGGCGTCGGATTTGCAAAGGCCGCGGCGGCGGATTGGCTTAACAGCGCGGCGAACTGGTCGCCGGTAATGCAAGTGGGCGTGCCGTCGGATTTTTTCACGCATAGCGTATTGAACGTCCCGGTATTGCCCGTCACGTTCACGGCCACGAGCTCCTTCGTTACGACCCGCTCGGCGAAGGAGGCGATGGTGTTCGCGAGGTCGGATATCTGCGCGAATATATTCTGTATCGCCGCCGCAAGGATCGCGGTGAGGTTCTCGTATTTGACGGTGAACGGTACGCCCGACGGATTGGTCGCAACGAGCCGCGGGTCTACCTGTTGCACTTCCTCGGCGATGAGACCCACCTGCGGGCCCTTCACCCCGATGTCGTCGTTGTAGACGAACGAGACGGGGTTTAGCTTGAGGACGGTATCGAGGCTGCTTGAGGCGTCGAGAGAAACGATGTCGTGCTTGAAGCGCTGGGATGATCCCGTGCAGCCCGCTCCCGCGCTGTAGGTCACTTCCTTGTTCGCAGAGAGGCAGAGCGCGCCTGCTCCCGCCCCTGCTGTTAGTCCGTCGAAGCCGACGGTGCCGGCGACAGAGAGTGTGCGCCAGGGCGAAGAACTGGCTATTCCGGTCAGGCCGTTCTTGTCGACGATGAACGCGGTCGAAGTGGCGGATGCCGTCGATGTCGAGATAGTAAAGAGTGGGGCGGTGTTGCTTGAGAGCGCGGCGATTGAGAGCTTGGACCAGGGCGTCGTCGTCCCGATGCCGACGTTGCCGCTACTTTTCCAAATGCCCGAGCCTGGGAAGTACGCGTTGCCCGAGACGGTGAGCGCGGTCGAGCTTGCGTACGGGATCGTCACATTATTTGTTGCGTAGTCCGCGGTCAAAGCGCTACTACCCAGGTTGTAGTTGTAGAGGTAGAAATCCGAGCCAGCGCTCTCCCAGCCCGTATCGAGCTGCCATCGGCTGGCCCCGAGCTGCGAGAAATTTATGTTCGCCTCGGCATTGCTGACCGCAGTATCGAGCGTGATATTGGCCGTCGCCGTACGATTCGCGACCACCAGATTGGTCGCCGGCGTCGTCGTCCCGATGCCGACGTTGCCGTCATTTCTCACTACCATCTTGGGACTGTCGTTGGAGTCCGCCACGACCAATCCGTACGTGGCCGACGTCGCTCCCGCTCCGGTGATTGAGAGCCTGCCCCATGGCGTCGTCGTCCCGATGCCGACGTTGCCGCCCGCTCGCCAGGCGTTCGTGCCGTCACTCGTCCATGTGCCAGTCGTGACGCCGCCGATAACGTTGCCCGCCCAGTAGAGCGAGCCTGCATTGCTGTAGAGGCGGTTCCCGGTGTTGGAGGGCGCGGTTATATCGGCGAAATACGCCGCGCCGTTCAGGGCGAACGTATCCGAAGGACTGGACGTGCCGATACCGACGCGCCCGAGGTAGTCGATGAGGAAGAAGGGGTTTGGTTCGCTGGAAGACGCGACGACCATGACGGGCATGGAGGCGTCTGCGCCGTTGTGCTCCACGGAGAGCACGCCCCAGGGGGAGGAAGAGGAGACGCCGACTCTGCCGAGCGATTGCAGGACGAGGGCGCTGTCTTCGTCGGCAGTCGAGATGTTGAAGCTTCCACCCGCCTGCAACCCTGTCTCGGAGATGTAGGCGCTGTTGGTGCCGATCTTGATCTGTCCTTTCACGTGGAGATTGCCGTCCCAGGTGGAGGTGCCGGTGAACGTATTGTCGAGGCCGCCCGTGAGCGTGCCGCCGGAGAGCGGCAGGTAGTTGGAGAGACTGTCGGAGACCGTGGCGGCTGTCGCTATCGGGGAGCCGCCGACCGTCACCGTCGAAGAAAGCTGGTCGATTTTTTGTGATTGCGCGAAGGTTGCTGTGGACACGGGGGTGGTGGCGGCGGGGCCGGAGAAGCTGGGGACGAAGACGGACCGGGGGAGGTTTTTGAGCGCGTCGATCTGCGCCTGCAAGTCGGCGAATCTCGCGTCCGTGTCGTATGTAGAGGCGCCGAGCACCTGGCCCAGCGGCGGAGCGACGTAGGATACCGGGTGCGCGCCGGGGGCGAGGTCCGGGGAGGTATACGAGACCGCGGCCGACGTGTCGCCAATGGCGGTCGGGGCGCTGAAATCCGCGGACCTGGAAACTGAATGCGGGGACGGGACTGCGGCTGCTGCCGCAATCATTGCGCCATTCTGGGCAATAGGGGTGCTGAAATCCGCTGACTTGACATTCTGAAGAGATGTTGCGGGGTTTTGACCGCTCTTTTTCGGGGGTCGCGAGAGCGTGGCGGCGATTGGCGGTACGAATTCCGGTTCGAACATCCGCTGGAAGGTCGAGGAGTGGGCGAGGAAGTATCCGCAGCCTGCAATACTGCCGATAGATATGACGAGCAGGAATGACTTCACCCTCGGATGGGGAAACGAATTGTCGCGAAGTTCTATGGGGTACTCATACGGTCGACGGGGCTGCATGACAGTAATATCGGAAGCGCGCCGCACGGCGGCGATTCCATACTCGTATTATCGCACTATACGGGGAAGCTGGCGCCGGTGGCGTGTGGATATTCACGCGTGTGGAATAGAATAGCTCCCCGGTTATCCGGGGAGCGTGTGGTGCGGCTATGGTCGCGTTGGGGGAAGAACGCAGCGAAGTATTCGGGATACATACGAGCCCGCGACCGAAGTCGCGGTCGCCGAGTCGAAGGGCGCGGCAGGGGAGGAATACGCTGACTCGGCAAATCGGGATGTTGCGGTGGCGTTGCTGACGTTCCGGTTTCCCCTCACGACGACGTTGCGCGTCGCGTCATTTCATTGGTTGACGTTGCGGTCGCGCTTCACGATCTCTTTTGTGAGTTCGCGCGCGATCATGAGCGCCACACGGCATCGGCGCTCCACGGCCCGCCGCCGGCGAAGACCAGATAAAGAAAAACAAAACAATAAAGCTTGCCTATCCGGTTGTTACCCACACCCCCGACATGTAGGATGCTGCCAGGCTCCGGAGTAAAGCTCTGCGTAGGTCGGTGCGGTGACGTCGCCCGCGATGCCGAGCAGGGAACGGAAGGCGTTGAACGGATAGAACCGCCTGTTGAAGCGGAAGGTGAATTCGTTGAGGTAGGCTTGCAGGTGCTGGTGACTGACCCCGTGATGGATGCCGTTCAGCCACGTTTTCAGGTTTGCGAAGACGAGATGGATGATTGGCAGATACTCCTCGGCGACCTGCGGATCGCCCCGTTCAGCGATGGCGAGGTGTTTGTAGCCGCGCTTGGCAAGGCTGGCGTAGCCGCTCCAGTCGTCGGTGACGAGCGACGTGCCCGGCACAACGGCGCACTCAACGAAGCCGCAGAGCGACTCCGCGCTGCGGTCCGGCACGATGGCGAGCCGAACCCGCCCGGCATAGCGACCACCCTTCCGCTTGCCGAGCTTGGTGCCCGGCTTGCGCTGGCGAACCTCCACAGCGCTGGCGACAAGAACCTTATCGTGGACGCCACGGCCTTTGCCGCGCGTCCAGCCGCCAGCCCAGGTTTCATCGACTTCGACGTGCTCGCCGGGCCTGCCGCCGATCCGGTCCTGATCCGGGCGCACCATCCCCGCGCGGAGCTTGTGGAGGATTTGGAACGCCGTCTCGTAGCGCGACAGGCCAAGTTGTCGCCGAAGCTGCCCGGCCGACACGCCGGGTGTTTGGCTGGACACCAGATAGGCAGACCAAAACCATACGCTCAGCGGCGTGTGCGAGCGCGCCATGACCGTTCCCACCGTCAATCCGGTGTCACGGCGGCACTTGCGGCAGCGCAAGACGCCAGGACGATTTGCGAAGCGGAACGGCTCTCCCGCCGCCTGACAATGGGGGCAAACAAACCCGTCGCTCCAGCGAGCCTTCTCCAGGTAGGCGGCGCAGGCCGCGTCGTCGGGAAAAAGTCGCTGGAACTCTGGGAGCGATTGTGGGAACCGAAGATTGCCACGCTGGTGAACGTCCATGAGCATGGCCGAACACTACCGCTAGTGGCTGTGGGTGACAACCGGATAGGCAAGCAATAAAGGACGGCAAGCTCGCCATTGTTTACGATGGGCGCAAACACGCGCGGCGCGTGGGCCCAGAAATAAGCGACTGCCATCTCACCTGACATGATAAAGGCGGCATAGCGCGTGAACAGGCCAACGGTGACGAGAGCGCCGCCGATGATTTCGATGCAGCCGGCAATGCCGATTAAGGACAACAATTGGATGTGGGCGAAGGCGGGGTTTGGCACCGGAATGGCAAACCATTTCTGTAAGCCGTGTTGCAAGAACAGAAGCGCAACAACGATCCGCCAGATGCTAAGCTAAGGACCTGCGGCCTCCATTCGTCCAAACTCGTTTCGATATTCATCAGTGATGCCCTCACGGTTGAGACCACCACGTTCGGGGCCGATTGTTCACGCTAACATTCCGCTGGGGCACGCGGAAGCCGGGGGTCGACGTTCGGAAAGCAACAAAAGACGCCTCATATTTCGGCCGTTTAAGCACTGAACCGGAAGCTGGAAAGAATATGCAAGCAAGATATCCCCATATGTCGGTTCGGCGTTGATTATGTCGTGTCGTCGAACCAGTGCCAGTCGCTGCGGTCTACCCCGAGGGCCGGCACCGCATGGCGAAGGTGCGCGCCTTTTTCGACTTCCTGGTCGAGCGATTTTCCGGGACGCCGTGGCATCATTTGGCGGCGAGAGGCGGCCAAGGCGTCGCCACCTCGCCATTGACGGACTGAAGCGCTGCGACTCCGATCGGGTAAGCTGTGGCGGTCGCGAACGCATAGCGCACGAGGCATCAGCGCACTGACGTGTGCCGCAGGTTTTGCCAGCGCCAACCGATGTTTCGATCACCGTTTTTCTGTACGCAACGGAATACTATTCCTCCGCATCTTCAAAGCCCTTGGTGAGTTCGTGCTTTATCCTGTCGAGTAGGCCCTTGACCTTCTCCAAGGCAACATCCCCCTCATAGGCTCCTATTGGTGCCTGAATATCTTGCCGAATTGAAGAATTCTGTTCCAGAAATTCCTCAAGCATTGCCCCGGCAGCTGCGCGGCGCTCTTCGTTGGGCCACGCTGTCGGTAGAGGCTCGATTTCAGGCAACAGTTCTTGTCGTTCCGCAGCTCGCCGTTCGTTTTCCTTCTTGCGCTCGCCGGCCGCGATGATGTCGAGTTGAACAACGTCCTGAGCGAATTTTTTAAGACCCTTGACCCTATTTCTGAACCTACACTGATACTCCAGCCAATGTTCTGAATCCGGGATTGTTTTAAATCTCAAAAACGTGCCGCCAGCTTTCTCCACCAACGCTCTGAGATCAGGCAGATAGGTTTCGTCAAATTCACCAATTCGAGCAAGAACCTTAACCTTGGCCATGGCTTGCCTCGCTGTTCTAAATTTTCCGCTCGGTTTGTCAGCGTTCAGCAGAGGCTGCAGCGCGCTGCGTGATCCGGAATCGATTGTGCGATCCACCGATCCGCGCTCCCCATGATCGGGGATAGTCTGATTCCTGAACTGGGGTGAATATTGGCCTTTTCCAGGGTTCTCGCAAGACACACGCAAGGGGGCGCCCTTTGCGGCGCTACTCACCGGCGGGCGTGAGGTCGCATCGGCCCTCGTCGCTAGCGCGCGCTACTGGGCGGGGGTTGAGGTGGCGGTCGTGGTTGCGGGTGAACTTGCCGCAGGCGGCGGGGGAGATGGCTGGTCTGCGGCGGTTTCCTTGGCGGGAAGTTGCGGCACCTCGACCGTTGGCAGTTCGATTATCACGGTGCGGGTGGAGGTAGAGGTGCCGGCGGCGTTGGTGGCGACGTAGTCGATGGTATCGGTGGTCGTGGTTGAGGTGTCGAGGACGATGTTGCGCTCGGCAGTCAGTGTGCCCGATTGCTCTTACCAACGTCCAGCGCGTCGCGGCGCTCACTTGATTGTGATGGCGCTGGCAATCAACCTCAATTAGAATAGGCATTTAGCGGATATTGACACGGTCCGATCTCGGGAGGCGCATATGCACGTGCACCCGGAAATCCGCGGACCCCTGATGGCGGTCGGGAACTACGTCGGGGCCGCGAATGCGTATGTGATTATTTTGACGATGATCGCGTTTGCGATTGCCGAGGTCTTCCTGAGCATCTTGCGTTGGTATTCATAGTTTCCTAAACGGGCCTCGGTCGCAGCCGCCCGGAGGAGCGCGACGCGGGCAATTCTTGTAGTCCGCGGTAATCTTCATCAGCGCTTTGGCACGCGCGCCTGCGGGGGTAGCAGTTTGCGCCGCGCCTTCGGAACGCCGCGCGGCTTAGCAAGTTTTTCGGCGATACCGAACAGCCGAGCCCGACGGTTCATCTCCTTCCAGACGTGCTTCGGCTCGACTTCGATCGAAGTCCACAGCACTACAAGATTGAAGAGGAGGTCAGCGCTGCTATGCACGACGGCGTCGCGATTTTTCTGCATGGCTTCGAACGCCACCTCGATTGCTTCTTCGGCGACCTCCTTGCCGATTTTGCCGCGGCCGGCGTGGAGCAATAGCGCAGTGCGAGACGATGCCGGATCGGCGTCTCCGGTCTGCAGCACGGCTTTGTAAAGTCGTTCGATCGGATTAGCCATGCGGCTTGGCGGCGATACGGCGCTGTTTTGGCCGGCAAGGCTCCGGCGGAAGAAAATCGGGGGCGCTGACCGACCACGAATGAATAAATAGTTGTTGCGGGATTGGTCCGGAGCGGGCAGCGTGTGCCGCGTTCGTTATCAAGGCTCTGGAGATTTCTCAAATGGCGACCGGAACGGTGAAGTGGTTCAACCCGACGAAGGGCTACGGTTTCATCCAGCCTCAGGGGGGCGGTGGAAAAGACGTGTTCGTTCATATCTCGGCAGTGGAGCGCGCCGGACTTAGCACGCTCAACGAAGGTCAACAGGTCGAGTATGAAATCGTAGACAACCGCGGCAAGTCATCGGCGGAGAACCTAAAGGTCAAGTGACCGCGTTCCGGCGCGCTGCGCCGGGCAAACAGAATGGCAAATATTGTAAGGCCGATTTCTACCAGTGACGATCTCAGCACCGCGGAAGAATGGTATCTGACGGTTCGCTGCACAAATGCTGCATGCACGCGGCTCATCGCTTTTCAAAAAGCGATCTACCGTGGCAATCATTTGAACCTACGGCTCGCCATCACCGGTGAGCCGTCGGTCGATTGTCCATATTGTGAGACCCGCGTGCGTTTCAGCATTGGTCAGATCGAGCGGCGAAAGGTGGTGCTTTCCTAAGGGAGGTGTGGCCACCTGCTTTAGCGGCGGATTCCTTGCAGCTTTATGATTGAGGTGTATGATTGCTCTTACAGATGGCCGCAAGGCTCGCCCTGCGAAAGCGGGGCAAAAGAATAGGAAAGAGGCTAGCCGAAGTTTACGCGGCTAGCCTCTTTCTTTATGGCGATGAATATATCGGCATCGAGGTGCATGATTTTCTTGACGAGCCGCTTGTGCGGATTCCGACGATTGCGGACAGCAATCCGATTGAACGCGGACAGTGATTCCGATCGATCGCGGACAGCGTTCCGATGATCGCGGACAGCGGCTCCCGTCGACAGCTTCATGGGGTCATGCCGTTTGGTTTGCGTCAAGGCCGGATTGTTTGGCGGCCAGTTTTCGCATGCTGTCTCCCTTCAAGATCAGGCGATGGGCGTTGTGGATGAGCCGATCGAGGATGGCGTCGGCGATGGTCGGATTGGCGATCAATTCGTGCCAGTGCTCGACGGGCAGTTGGCTGGTCACGATGGTGGAAGAGCATCCATGCCGGTCGTCGAGAATCTCCAGGAGATCGCGCTCCTGCTCGGGCGTGAGCGGCGCCAAGCCCCAGTCATCGAGGATTAAGAGCGTGACGCGCGCCAGGGTTTTGAGGAGACGGCCGTAGCGTCCGTCGCCGCGCGCGAGCAGCAGGGCGTCGAACAACCGGGGCAGGCGATAGTAGAGGACGGAGCGATTGTCGCGGCAGGCCTTGTGGCCGAGCGCGCAGGCGATGAAACTCTTGCCGACCCCGGCCTGTCCGATGATCAGCAAGTTCTGATGGCGTTCGATCCAATCGCCGGCGACGAGCTTTTGAAACAGCGCCTTGTCGAGGGAGCGCGGCGCTTTCATGTTGATGTCCTCGACGACGGCCGATTGGCGGAGCCGAGCGAACTTGAGGCGGGCGACGAGGCGCTTGTTCTCACGCTCGATCGTCTCGCGGTCGATCATCAGGGCGAGCCGCTCTTCGAAATCGAGCGCGGTAAGGTCGCTCTGCCGTCGTTGTTCTTCCAGCGCCTTGGCCATGCCGGTGAGGCCGAGCGCGATCAGCTGTTCGTATGTGGGATGGGTCAACATTGTTTCTCCTTTTCAGTGGTAGTAGCCTTGGCCGCGGATGTTGGCGTGCTGGATCGGCGCGCCCTCCAGGGCCTTCTCTTGCGCGTAGGCTCGATCGAGCCCGTGCTGGAGGATCGAAGCGATGGAGCCGTAGCTTCTCGCGCCGATGTCGTTGCCGCGCCGGCAGGCGGCTTCGAGCCGGGCGACTCCATATTCCTTGGCGAGCCGCAGGATGCCGAGGCAGGAGCGGAATCCTTGCTCGGGGTGAGGCTTCGCGCGCATGATTGCTTCGACCAGCGCGAGCGTTGCTGAACCGATCTTCTCGGCCTCTCGTATGAGGCGCGCCGGGGTCCACTCAGCGTGGCGTCGGTGTGCGCTCGGCATGTGTTCCGGGATCGTGGTGTGCCGGTTCCTCACGGCCGAGAACGCGTGGCTGGCGACGCGCGTGCCGCGATGGAAAATCTCGATCGTGGTGCTCGTGATCCTTGCCTCGACGATCTCGCGGATGAGCCGCGAAGGCACTGAGTAATAGTGGCCGGCAATCTCGATGTGGTAGTCGGGGGCGACGCGCGCCCGCTTCCACTCGGCATAGCGATACGGTTCAGCCGGCAAGGGCTTGAGCGCTGGGCGCTCGATCGTCTCCAACAACTCGCGCCGGCTCTTGCCAAGCTTGCGCATGATCCTGGCGTTGAGATCGGCGACACACTCCCGGATCGAAGCGTTCAGTTCGTCAAGCGAGAAAAAGCGCCGGTTGCGCAGCCGCGCCAGGACGAATCTCTGAACGATTTGGACCGCAACCTCGGCTTTTGCTTTGTCGCGCGGCTTTTTGATCCGCGTCGGCAGCACAGCAAAGCCGTAATGAGTGGCGAGTTCTTGATAGCTGCGGTTGATGCCGGGTTCGTAGCGCGAAGGCTTGGTGACGCCAGCCTTGAGGTTGTCGCAGACCACGGCCTTCGGCACACCGCCGATCGCGGCGAGCGCATTGACATGCACGCTGATCCAATCGGCGAGACCTTCCGACCATCGCGCCTCCGCGTAGGTGAAGTTGGAGGCGCCGAGCGCGGCGACAAAGATGTGCGCCGGTCGTATATCGCCGGTCAGCGGGTCGATCACCGCAACCGTGTCGCCGGCAAAATCCACGAACAGCTTCTCGCCCGCCACGTGCGTCTGGCGCATCGTCGCCGACACCCTGCGGCGCCACTCACCGTAGAGCTCGCAGAACCGACTTGTATGGGGCTTATCTTGTCAAGGGGGAAACGTGATCCTTGTAATCCATTCTTTTGTTCGACCCGCGCCGCGAGCATTCTTCTGCCCCGACCGCATTGCTTTCTCGCCGCCGCGCGCAGCGGTGGTCAAGGATGGCCGCGTCTTCAGCAGCCACCGCAGGCTTGTCCTTGTATGGGGCTTTCGAAGTCAAGCACTTATTTCACGGCATTATCCACTTCCTTCATTCCAGTTTCTTTGTTCGACTTGGCAGCCCGTTTCTTCGCCCCGACCCACACGTGTTGGACGCCGGCGCGCACAGGGGCTGTCAAGGCCGGCCGTCGCTCTGCCCTTGTATGGGGCTTTCGAAGTCAAGCACTTATTTCACGGCATTATCCACTTCCTTCATTCCAGTTTCTTTGTTCGACTTGGCAGCCCGTTTCTTCGCCCCGACCCACACGTGTTGGACGCCGGCGCGCACAGGGGCTGTCAAGGCCGGCCGTCGCTCTGCCCTTGCTGCCTCACGCTCCGTCGTTTCCAGGCCGCGCCTTGACAGCCCCGAGCACGGCGGCACGCTGGTTGTGGTCGGGATGACGCGTCCGAGGGGAGCCCGCTGTCGGGGCACGAGGAACTCGCGCCGCAACCTTGTATCCGGTGGGTCGCAATGACCCGAACCATGATGCACGCATGCGCATCGGCGGCGAAGCTCCGAGGCGGTGGACCCATTCTTGTATGGGGCTTTCGAAGTCAAGCACTTATTTCACGGCATTATCCACTTCCTTCATTCCAGCTTCTTTGTTCGAGTGCGCCGGGAGACCGGCAAGAAGTAGGTGGTGAGAGTCCACCACGGTGAAGGAGTAGCGACCCACATCGACCCCGAGTCATGCGCAGGCATCCGCGAGGGTACCGGCGAAGCGTTGACAGGGGCGCGCATAGGCCAGGCTACCGAGCCGCGAAAGAAGAATAGCCCCGGGTGCCGACGACGTTCGAACATCGGAAGGCAAAACGGCAGGGCGCGCTATTCGCGAGTGCCCGGCTGGCCCGGCGTGGTCGAAGACCCTCACATGGGGATATTCGAGTCAATGGGTGAAAATCACTCGCGCATGAGAATTACTCCGGTGCCTGTTTCGGTATCCAAGGTCCGAGCCCAATTGCATGACCTGGTCGTTTCCTCGCCAGATCAACCTCACATTCGGTCGCCGCTCGCACGGCTGCACCAATATCCCGCTTGCGGCGGTCGGGGCTCAGGAGGACGAGACCATTCTGGCATACGGATTTTCAGGCCATGAGTCTTCACGGTTCGTCCACCTGGATCCGCCAGGACTGATCAGGTCCCGGAAGATTTAAGGGTTCGGTCAACGTTTATTGTTCGACGGTTTTCATCACGGCTCCCTCGATGACGACGCCGGCAGTCACATATTTCCATAGCGCCACCAGCAGCTTGCGCGCCAGCGCCACGATGGTCGTCTTTTTAAGACGGCCGCCGTTTCGTCTGACCCGCTGTTCAAACCAGAGAGCCAGCGCCGATTGCGGTTGATGGCGCAGCCACAGCCAGGCGAGCTGAATGAGCATTGTTCGCAATCGCGGATTGCCTGCTTTAGACACGCCCTGTTCGCGATCGACCGATCCGCTTTGCCAGGGGGTCGGTGCCAGACCTGCGTAAGAAGCGATCTGGCGACGATTGTCGAAGTGTCGGAACAGTCCTTCCAACCAGAGGGTGGCGGCGAACTCGGGCCCGATGCCCTTGAAATCAAGCAACATCACCGCCGGCGCCGGCGTCGCAACTTGTTGCGCGGCAAGCAGCGCGTCCCGCTCCATCTCCACCGCCTTGATCTGCTCGAGCAGCAATTCGAGCCGATCGAGCTCACGAGTGATCTGAGCCTTGAGATGTTTCTGCAAGGGACGGCCATCGCCCGTCCTCAACTGGTCGAGCCGTTGCCGTCGATCGCGGCGCAACGGCACGTACCCGGATACGCCTTGGGAGAACAGCAATCCTTTGATCCGGTTCACATGCAGGACCCGTTCGTTGGTCAATACCTAACCTTGCGCTCACGGCAAAGTCGGCGGCGGTCCTCTTCCTCGGCAGTCGGCACCTTGACCATCGCGCACACCCGAGGTTCTCCGCGCTTGTACGCCAGCAGCGTGCGAAGCAGCGCCTCGCCGTCGATGCCGTCAGTCTTCGCCCGCCGACGCCGACGTGAGATCGCAATGGAGGCCGGATCGACAACGTGGCTTTCGATCCCTTCATTCTGGAGCACGCGATGAATCCAGAATCCGTCCAACCCTGCTTCCTGAATGACGATGATTGGCAAGTTACGACCCGTCCGCGCATGAGCTTTCTTCCGAAGTTGAGCGAAGCGCTCCAGCAGTGCGGCGACATCACCGCCGCGCACCGACTTCTTCGACACTTTCTCGCCACCGCCCGGAGACAGCGATGTGATCAGCCAAGTTGAACGGCTGAGTTCCAATGAGACGAATATCGCGTCAAGATGATTACGGATAGCAGTCAGTGCTTCGGGTTGGTCGGCTTCGGTTTGCATGGTCGCCTCCAGAATGGGTGGTAGAAACGTCACTCTGCCGGAGCGCCGGTCGCTATCCACCTCCCCATAGGATCTGGCATGTGCGTACGCTTCTTGTGCGGGAACCGGGAGATCTCACGGCCGACCAACAGCCAGGTGATGGCGTGCTGCTCTGGTCCGTATCGGGAAGGTGAGGAGCCGTAGCCGATGATGCACGACCGTGAGAAGTCACACTCCGCCATAGTAGCTGCGAAGCCGACGAACAAGGCGGGCTCGCCCGCTGCGGAGCCGGTGGAGCCAAGGGCGGGGACCAAGAGGAACGTGGGCGAGCAAAGCACGCACCGGACACTGGGCCGGGATCGCGTGACACAGGCGCTCGACCGCGTACGGCAAGCCGCAAGGCTCAGGAGGAAGGAGAAGTTCACGGCGCTCTTCCACCACCTCAACATCGATCTTTTCCGGGAAGCGTTCTTCGCGCTCAAACGCGACGCCGCACCCGGCGTGGATGGGCTGACTTGGCAGACCTACGAAGCAGACCTTGACCTAAAACTCACTGATCTGCATTCGCGGGTTCAACGAGGAGCGTACCGGGCCCTGCCATCGCGCCGAGCGTACATACCAAAGGCCGATGGGAAACAGCAGCGCCCGCTGGCGGTGGCGGCGCTCGAAGACAAGATCGTCCAGAGAGCAACTGTCGCTGTGCTGAACTGCATCTACGAGGAAGAGTTCCTCGGGTTCAGCTACGGGTTCCGACCAAAGCGCGGACAGCATGATGCGCTGGATGCGTTAGTAGTTGGGATCACGACCAGACGCGTGAACTTCATTTTCGACGCAGATGTGGCCTCCTTTTTCGATTCGGTCAGCAAGAATTGGCTGGTCCGTTTTGTGGAGCACCGCATCGGCGACAAGCGCATCATCCGCCTCATCCGCAAGTGGCTGAAGGCGGGCGTACTGGAAAACGGGGTCGTCACGGTTAGTGAGATAGGGACGGGACAGGGTTCGGTGATTTCGCCGCTGCTCGCCAACATCTACATGCACTACGTGCTCGATCTTTGGGCCAACCGCTGGCGACAGCGTGAGGCCCAGGGCGATATGGTCATCGTGAGGTACGCCGACGACTTTGTTGTCGGTTTCGAGTTTGAGGCCGACGCCCGACGCTTCTGGGACGCGCTGCGCGTGAGGTTGCAGGAGTTCGCGCTCTCGCTGCATCCGGACAAGACCCGCCTGATCGAGTTTGGCCGCCATGCGGCGGACAGACGCGCCAAGGTAGGGCTTGGTAAGCCGGAGACCTTCCGCTTCTTAGGTTTTGTCTTCATTTGCGGCAAAACGCGTCGGGGCAAGTTCCTCGTACACCGAAAGAGCCGGCGCGATCGCATGCGAGCAAAACTAAAGGAGGTCAAGAAGGAGCTGCGCAGGCGCATGCATCAGCCGATACCTGAGCAGGGACGCTGGCTGGCGCAGGTCGTCAGGGGCTACTTTGCCTATCACGCCGTTCCCACAAACGGCCTGAGAATCAGCGCTTTCCGCTACTATGTGGTGGTGTTCTGGCTACGCACGCTCCGGCGTCGAAGTCAGAAAGACCGCTTCACGTGGGAACGGATCAAACGACTGGCCGACGACTGGCTTCCTCAACCTCGCACCCTTCACCCCTGGCCGAGCGCGCGCTTCGCCGTCAAATACTCGAGGTAAGAACCGGATGCCTTAATTGGGCCCGTCCGGGTCCGCGCGGGGGGCGGTGAGCAATCACCGTCCCTTGTACGTTGCCAGGTGTCCGGCAGGGTGATCGTATCTGCCGAATAGCGAGGAAAGCGGTGAGCCTGCGGCGTCCCTTTGGCGATCAAGCCCGAGCGGTAGATCCGGCCCCGCTTTTCCAAGCTCCGCTGTTCAGACCGGACGGTGTCTTAGGACGCGTTTTGGCGCAGATCCTGTGTACAAGGTCGATCGATGCGGGGCCATCGCTGGAAGGAATTGAAGAAAGAGTTCTGAGAATGATTGACACTGGCGTCCTCCTCGGCAAGCGTCGGTACCGCGACCATCTTGCAATGTCCGCGCTCGCCGCGCAGCCAGCCGAGAAAACCGCGCTTCAGAAGCTCCGTGTCGAGCCGATCGGTCTTCGCCCGGCGGTGTTCGCGCGTCACCGCGACGCTCGACGAATGAATGACGTGGGGCTCGACGCCCTGCGCAGCGAGCCAGCGCGCCAGCCAGAAGCCGTCGTGTCCGGCCTCGAACGCCACGGCGATGCGTGTGATCCTGTGGCCTTTCTTTTCGGCCTCCGCCCGCCAGCGGCTCAATAGGTTCAGCAATGCGCGCTCGTCGATCGCGAGTTTCTTCAACGGCTGGCGCTCAACACCAGGAACAATGCCAGCGACAAGCCAGCTCGATTGGCTCATCTCGATCACCGCGATCAACGTCGCGTCCATATCCAGCGGGTCGAGACACCGGCTGAGATCGTTCACAGTCTCGGTTTTCCGTTTTGTCATGACGGGGCTCCATCGTTATTGTCGTCAGTGCAGCGATGGATATGTCCCCTCGCTGCCGCCCCATAGCATCTTCACGCCGTCAGCGTGACGCAGCGCAGGTTCTCACGTTCCATACGAAAGCCTGGTCGAGCTTCGCGCCGCCTACATGCCGGATGCCGCTCGGGCCGTATCAGGGCATCTCCCGAACTGATCCCAGAGGAAGGGTCACCCCCCGGTTCTGACATCGCCTACCCAGAAACTGAGCGGCCGCCGCGAACTCAGACCGCTGGGGTGAAGCTGACGTCGTATCCAAGGTCTTTGATGCGATTAGCGAGCTTGGTAGCGATGCGGGCCTTGTCGCGTTTGACAAGAAAATCGGTGCCGAGGTCGTGGTGGAACGTGCCGGTCTTCAACATGTGGTAGGCGGCGGTGAGCAGCGAGGCTGCCACTGCGATGGCTGCCTTTTTGGGTCCGCGTCGAGCTTTGAGGCGGAAGAACTGCGCCTGATAGTAGGTACCCTTGGTGCGTGCTGCGCCCCAGGCACATTGGACTAAGACGGGCTTCAACCAAGGCGCCCCCTTTCGAACGCGCGTTGATCGCCGCTTGCCCGCGCTCTCGTCGAGCCTGGGCACGAGGCCCGCCCAGGACAACAGATGCCCGGATGTCGGAAACGGCGTCATATCGGCGCCGATCTCGGCCAGAATGACTTGCGCCGACACTCGGCTCACACCGGGGATGGTAATGAGTTGTGCGACCGCATCACGAAGCGGCGCCAGCAGCTCCTCGATCTGCGCATCGAAGGCTGTGATGTGCCGCTCCAGCTCTTCGACCAGGCCAAGATGATGGGCGATCAGGAACCGATAATGCGCCGTCACACGCCCATCGAGCGCGGCGGTCAATTCGGCTCGATGACATTTCAGACGCGTCGAACCGAGTTCGGCGAGCTTAACCGGGTTCGTCTCGCCCGCGATCATCGCTTTCAAGATGCGCCGCCCGCTGGTGCCGATGATGTTCGAGATCACCGACGTCAGCTTGATGTTGGCGTTCTCCAGCGTTTTTTGAATGCGCTGAATATGTTGGGCGACCTCACGTGCCAACTGCGTCCTCGTCCGCGTTAGATCACGCACATTCTGAATCTGGGCTGGCGGCACGAAGCTCGCCCGTATCAGGCCGTGTGCAAGAAGATCGGAAATCCACACCGCGTCGTTGACGTCGCTCTTGCGACCCGGAACATTGCGAATGTGCGCAGCATTCGCCAGCACCAGCTCGAACCTGCCCTCCAGGATGTGCCAGATCGGCTTCCAGTAAATGCCGGTGGCCTCCATACCTACGTGCGTGATCCCTTGCGCCGCCAACCAATCCGCCAGCTCCAACAGATCCCGCGTTGCCGTCGAAAAGCGCCGCACCTGGTGAGTCGCTTTCGTCTTTACGGTCAATCGTGCACATGCGACGACCGAGTCGCTGTGCACGTCGAGACCGGCACACCGTCGATGTAACGTCTTCATCGTGCACCTCCATTCAAGGTGCCGCCGGTATGAAGTCTTCGTGTTGGAAATCTACCCAACGTGCTCTCAGCTGACCTCCACCTTTCTTGGGGCGACGACCAACCGGGCGACAAATACGGGTGCTCAGAAGACTTCCGGTCAAACTAATCCGCGGGCTCGACTGCACCAAGGCGATGCCGACCTCTGCACCGGCGGCGCCCCAGCGTACTCCCGTTTCATCCCTCCGGGTGGTCCCAGCCGACCATGGCAACTAATCCGCTTTCGACACTTCTGCAGCGGTTCGCTTGCGCTCGCCTCTCTCGACCGTGCCTGCCGGAATCGCATCCCGGCGTTTCCGCGACGCTCACCACCACGGATTTTGGCCGCAGCAGCTCGCGGTGGCTTGGGATCAACTCCTGATCGCCGAACCCGAAGGGCCCTCCTTCATCTCTCGTACAGTTGCGCATCGCCAGTACTCATGACGATGCTCGTGACACACGACCCCGAGCGGAAATCGGGATTCCGCGCAAGTCTGGCCATTAACTCGCGGAGGGCCTACAAAATGCCGCCGCGAAGACGAGCTAGGTTCTACCCATATCATCGGAGGCGAACAATGAACTTCCGTCGATTTTATTCGATCGCTCGGTACGGGTTCATCGCCGCACTGCTGTGCATGGCATTCTGCCAGCCTGAACTCGTGAGCGCCCAGCAAATCACGGGCACGCCTGGTTCGCCCAGCGCTACGACAACGATCCCCGGCAACCAGCTGCCGCCACCGCCGCAAAAGTTCGAGGGAAAGATTGAGCGTAACGCCGCCCAATCGACGCCCTACTGGCCGGCGCGGGTCGTACCACCCAAGGGCGCACCCAATATTCTCCTGATCATGACCGACGACACCGGGTTCGGTGTGACTAGCACATTCGGCGGCGTCATCCCAACACCGACGCTCGACCGGATCGCCGCCAACGGCCTCCGCTATACCAACTTTAACTCGACGGCGCTGTGCTCTCCGACGCGTGCGGCCATTATCACCGGCCGTAATCATCACTCGATGGGCTTCGGGGTTGTCACCGAGCAATCGACCGGTTTTCCCGGCTACAACAGCGTCATGACCCGGGACAAGGCAACAATCGGCAAGATTCTTAAGGACCATGGGTATTGGACGTCCTGGTTCGGCAAGGACCACAACACACCGGAGTTCCAGGCGAGCCAAGCCGGGCCGTTCGACCAGTGGCCGGTCGGTATGGGCTTCGATTATTTCTATGGCTTCGTCGGCGGCGACGCCAATCAGTGGCAGCCGAACCTGTTCCGCAACACCACGCAGATATTTCCTTATTACAACAATCCGGGCTGGAACCTGATCACGGCGATGGCCGACGATGCGATCGAGTACTTGAATCGCGTCACCGCGATCAATCCGAATCAGCCATTCTTCATCTATTACGTGCCGGGGGCGGTCCACGCGCCGCATCATCCGACGCCGGAGTGGATCAAAAAGATCAGCGACATGCACCTGTTCGACCAGGGTTGGAACAAGCTGCGCGAAACGATCTTCGCTAACCAGAAGCGGCTCGGCGTGCTTCCGCAGGATGCCAAGCTCACGCCGTGGCCGAAGGACCTGCTGAAGGAATGGGACACGCTTTCTGCCGACGAGAAGAAGCTATTCATCCGTCAGGCGGATGTGTTCGCCGCCTACATGGCTTACACCGATCACGAGATCGGTCGCGTGATCCAGCACATCGAGGATATAGGCAAGCTTGACAACACGCTGATCATCTACATTGCCGGCGACAACGGCAACAGTGCCGAAGGCACATTGATCGGCACGCCCAACGAAGTTGCTTCGCTCCAGGGCATTTCTGTCCCGGTCGAAGACCAGCTCAAATACTTCTACGATGCTTGGGGAACCGATAAGACCTACCCCCACATGGCCGTGGCATGGACATGGGCGTTCGACACCCCGTTCTCATGGACCAAGCAGATTGCGTCACACTTTGGCGGCGTGCGCCAGGGAATGGCGATCTCGTGGCCCAAAGTGATCACGGACAAGGGCGGCATTCGTAACCAGTTCCACCACGTGATTGATATCGTACCGACACTCTTGGAAGCCACCGGTATAAAGGCGCCCGAGATCGTCGACGGCATCCCGCAAAAGCCGATCGAAGGTGTCAGCATGATGTACACGTTCGACAAGAGCAACGCGAACGCACCCTCGACGCACAAGACCCAGTATTTCGAGATGATGGGCGATCATGCGATTTACGACGATGGCTGGATCGCAAGCACCAAGGTCATGCGGCCGCCATGGGATCTCGCGGGAGCGGTGAGCCAGGATCCTGCCAGCTTCCCGTATGAACTGTATGATCTCACCAAGGATTGGACCCAGTCCGAAAACCTTGCCGCGAAGTACCCCGACAAGGTCAAGGAAATGGCAAACTTGTTCTGGGTCGAGGCGGAAAAGTACCAAGTGCTCCCGCTCGACGCGACTGTGGCGACCCGGGTCGTCGCGCCGCGTCCGAGCCTCGCCGCCGGTCGCACCGAGTTCACGTGGTCGGGCCCTGTCACTGGAACGCCGAACGGCGATGCGCCAAGCATCCTTGACGCTTCGTTTGACTTTAAGGCCGAGGTCGACATTCCGCAGGGTGGTGCCGAAGGCATGATCGTAACCCAGGGCGGACGGTTCGGCGGGTACGGGTTCTACGTGCTGAAGGGCAAGCCCGTCTTCCTGTATAACTTTGTCGACCTGAAGCGTACGCGGTGGGAAGGGCCGGATATCCTATCGCCCGGCAAGCACACGCTTGAGTTCGACTTCACGTATGATGGTCTCGGAATGGGAACGCTTGCCTTCGATAACGTGAGCGGCATCGGCCGTGGCGGCACCGGCGTGCTCAAGGTCGACAGCAAGGAGGTAGCGCGCCAAACCATGGAACACACGATCCCGCTGATCATGCAATGGGACGAGAACTTCGACATCGGCGCTGACACCGGCACGCCGGTGGATGACCGGGACTACCAGGTGCCGTTCAAGTTCACCGGCAAGCTCGACAAACTCACGCTGAAGATCGATCGACCGAAACTGACGCCGGCGGACATCGAAAAGCTGAAGCAGGCTACGCGCAACAACCGAGCCGCGGAGTAGCCTCCGCGGGCTAATTTTAGTTGGCCGCCTTATTGGCGGCCGGTCATTTCTGGATTTTCTAAACCAAATCCGAGCCCCCCGTCGCCTTGCTGCTTGGAGGTACAGACGCGAGAAAGACCCCATTTCCTTGCACGCTTCCAGAGCTATCGCTTTCTGGGCCTGTTGCTATCCCTGATGGCCGTGCTGATCGGCTCGCCATTTCTTGGGAACGACGTGCTGAGTCGCGTTGCCGTTGCCTTGCTCCTATCTATCCTCCTGTTCGCGACGGTAATTGCCGCAAGCAAAGCGCTTCATCTGCGATGGATTGCGGCGACGCTCGCAACCGTGAGCGGGGTTGTTCTGTTCGCCGGTTTGTTGGTTGAACACCGCGTGATTTACCTTCCTGTTGTCGCGCTGTTCACCATCTATTTGGCCTACACCATCGGTGTGGTTCTTCGTCGAATGGTCATTGTGTCCGAAATAGACGCGAACATTTTGTGCGGCGCTGCCGCGATTTACCTCCTTATCGGAGTTGTCTGGGCAATGACTTATTGGCTCATATACGAGCTAGACAAGGGCGCGTTCTCGGCGGCTCCTGAGCTCGCGGTGCCGCCATACGACCTCCATGAGTTCCTATACTACAGTTTCAGCACGTTAACTTCGCTTGGTATGGGCGACATCACGCCCGTTAATCGTTTCGCGCAAATATGGACGACGCTGGAGACGGCCACCGGAAATCTTTACGTCGCAGTCCTAGTCGCGAGGTTGGTCAGTCTTTACCGCTAATCAGGCCTTGATGTCTTCCTGGCCGCTCCCGCATTATCGGAAATGCAACGACCGGGTGCGAGAGGCACTAGCCGCCGGCTTCCATCCTCGAAAGTCAGAGAGCGCGAAGGTCTCCTTTTTAAGTGTCGGTTTGCTGCACTGCATGAGTCGGCTTGTGGCACGATCCCTCCGTGCCGGCTACCGCCCGAGTTGGTCCGGAAGTTGGGGTCGAGCTGCCGAGCGACGGGCGCGGGGCGTCGACCTTCGGCTATTGAGGGCAAGACCGTCCGTGGCCGGCAAGCCATCTTCACGGCAGCCCGTGACCCAACTTTTCATGGCCGCGATACGTGAGGGCGATTCTGGGCGACCCTCATGTTCCGTGCTCAATCATCCCGGCTCGTCCCCTCAATTGCCATGCTCAGGCTTATCGGCTTGCGGAGCGCGTTGCCGGACATGATGCGATCGAATCGCATGCCACTTTCCTAGCGCGGCTGAAGAAAGCGCACGGGTGCAAGTACGGATCTTGGAGCCAATTCGATGGCCGAACGAAATAAGGTGGCCCGGACCGGGCCCGCGCGCGCAAGCGACGAGCAGGTCCGGGCCTTGCTTGATCGCTATAAATGTCCTGTTGCGTTCCATGAGGTGCGAACGCGATTTCTCGGCAATATCGCGACGCCGAGCGTGGCAGCCTCGCCAATCAAGATGATCCAAGACCTATGGGGCGGCGAGCTGCCGGTTTTCGATTCGATTGACGCGGCGAACGAGTTGATCGGCGCTCTGATCATGGGCTTGTGGAACCGGTTGACCCGACACCAGGATCGAAATTCACCTTTTCGTCTGAACCGCATCGAGACTGCGCCCACGCGTGAAGGGCTCGCAGACCTGTCGCGAATGCGAATGCAGGAGATTGACGGTTTCGTCGCCGGTCTGTTCGGTCGCGAGGAGCGGATCGATCTGCCAGAACGCGCCCATCGTGCTCTTGATGATCTCGCCAAGATGCGAGCGCTCTTTGTCGCGGTGCAGGACGTGGCAACTGACGAGACCAAGGCTGCAACGCTGCGCGATGTTCAGGCGACACTTCGCAATCTGCGCAAGATGACGAAGCACGCTGAGCATGCAATGCACACAGTCGTTTTGTCCTGCACACGCGCACGCAAGCAAACGCTCTCGGCATCCCCGTAGGGCAATGCCAGTTTCCATTAAGACAATGATCGAGGGTAGGCTTGTTTTGTCGGCGGCATGACCGCAGCTGGAAACACAAGAGGGCTGCCGAATTGGGGGTCTGTTTCCCATCGCGGTCGTGGGCAACGTGGTAGGATTTGCGCCTTAAGGGGCGACCGGCTTCAGGGCTGGCACCGGGATTTGCAATGAAGAACTTGCGGGGCAAGCGCGCGCTGGTGACTGGCGCTGCGTCCGGCATTGGTCGGTGCATCGCGCTTGCGCTCGCGCGCGAAGGCGTAGCGCTGTTTCTGACGGATCGCGACGAAGCCGGACTTGACGCCGTCTCGCGGGAAGCCGGCGCGGAGGGAGTTGCCGTCGAGACCGCGCTTTGCGACCTCACCGATCGCGCGGCGATCTCGGCGATGCTCTCCCGGGTGACCGAGCGGCCGCTAAACATCGTCGTCAATTGTGCGGGCGTCGCGCTCTACGGCTCCCTGCACTTGATGACCCCGGACGAGGTGCAGCGGCTCTTGGCGGTGAACCTGCTCGCGCCCGTGCAGATCGTCACGGAACTGCTCGATCATCTGCTGGGAGTCGAGGACGCGCACATCGTTAACGTGTCAAGTTTTCTTGGTCTTGCCCCGATCAACCGGCTTGTGGCCTACCAGACGAGCAAATTCGGCCTATGCGGATTCACCCTGTCCTTGCGCATCGACTATTGCCGCGAGAACTTCGGCGTCACCCTGTTGTGCCCGGGATTTGTACGCACGCCGATGCTGGAGACATCGATTGACCGCGATACCGGCGAGGCGCCCGCGCTTCTCCCAGACTGGCTGTGCACCACGCCGGAAAAGGTCGCGCGGAAAACCATCGGCGCGATCAAGAAGAACAAAGGCCTCGTGGTGATCACGCCGCTTGCGCGTCTCGCCTGGTGGTCCATGCGGTTGAGCCCAAGACTATACGAGCGGCGCCGTCGGGGAGGCTGAAGATCGCACGCTGATTGATATTCCGCAGCTCGGTCTGGCGACCGACATCTCACCAGGCCGAGAACCAGTCGGTCAGGTTTTTGGGTTCATCCCATCTTGCAGTCGCCCGGCGCGCATATCGATCCATGCCGTCAACGAATTCAGGGTCGTCCAGCCGCAACAATACCGTATAGAGCCTGTCCACGACCTGTTTCATGAACTCACGCATTTCATCATCGCAGATACGCGAAAGATTATTCCAGGGGATTTCGCCGAAAGGGGTCACAACCTTCACATCGGAAAAATCGCCGGCTTTGGAGGACGGCTCCACGCCGGCGTGAATATCCTCGATACATGTGTTGCGCACACACATAAGCGCCATACCCAATGCCAAGCGTTTTGCAATGAACTCGTTCATCTGAGCGTCGCTCATGGAAACGTGATCCTGTCTACGCTGCAATTTCCAGAAGGCAGGTTTCCTTGTAAAGGAGAATCGCATTCGACGCGGTTGCTCCGGTCCGTGATGTCAACATCCGTAGCGCGTGACCGGCTCAAGTGCCGTCCTGTGGGCGAAGAACGAACGACCAAGTTCTGATGCGAATGCTGGACTGAGAGCACGGAGCCGGGGCAGCTCGAGCCAGACTAATGCGGCAATCTGCAGGGCCACGTTGAGGCCGAATGCGACTTGATAGGCGAGCAAAGGATAATGGCCGTCTTGGCTTGGCCATTGCTCAAGAATCAAGCCTGTCGAGCACTGGAAGACAAAGGCCCAGCCGAGGTGAAAGACGTTCAGTGCAGCGTTCGCGCGCCCGGCAAGCTCTTTAGGAAAATAATCGGCGACGATCGCATAGCTGAGAACAGTTCCCGCTCCGACCGCCGCCACGACTGACCAAGAAAAACAAGACGGCAAAGGCAACTGCAGTATCAGTGTGAGCTGCGCCGCGATAAACAGCGCGGCGACGGCGGCCAGCAGGCCGTGAGGTCCGACGCCACGCCGACGCATCTGGTCCGCTATCGTGCCCAGCAGCAAGGCGCCGAAGCTGAGTGCGACCGCCATCACGAAGAGGCGCGTTATGAGACTCGGCCGGTCGAGGCCCTCGATATCGGCGAGCCAAGGCGCCGCCCACAATCCCTGGAGCGCCCAGGCCGACCCGACGCAGGTCGCCGAAAGCGGCGCCAATCTCCTGAAGCGTGGATCCCGATAGACGGTTTTCAGGCTGGCCGGAGCCGAGCTTTTCGGCAACGATTTTTTGGATAGGGGCTCTGGAACGACGAAGTAGATCACCACCGCACAGGCGGCTGTCGCAGCGGCGAGAAGCTCGAAGAGCCCGCGCCAGCCCGTCCACTCGAGCAATCGTTCGGCTGGAGCCGTTGCGGTAACCGCACCCAGTGCGCCGAGCATGATCATATAGCTGTTGACGAGCGCCACGCGCTCCCGCGGAAACCACAGAACGATGGCCTTGAGCCCCGCCATCAGTGCGGCTGCAACCCCGAGCCCAATCATTGCGCGCGCGACCACGAGCGTGCCAAATCCTTCTGCGATGCTGAACAGCGCGGCACCCGCGGCTGCGACCAGCAGCAGGACGCTCTGAACTCGCCGCGGGCCATAGCGATCCAACAGCACGCCGATCGGAATCTGAGCCGCTGCGAAGGTCAGGAAATAGACTGAGGTGAGCAGCCCGAGATCCGCCGGACCGAGCGCCAGATCGGATGTCAGCTGGGCAGAGATCAGCGCGTTGATCGAGCGGAACAGGTAGGAAAGATAATATCCGGCAGCAAACGGCAGCAAGACGAAGGCGATCGGGCGCCAATTATTTTGCGTCAGGTGTTCCCGACATCGCCGAGGCGTTAGCCGCCATACCGGCAACGAGACTGGAGGGCCGAAGGCAGCCGCGCGTACGCAGCCCGTGACGCGGGGCGCCCCGTTATCGAAGGGGATTGGGTCCGCTTTCAAGAAAGCCCCCGTTGCTGCCGTCCTCCTGGGCGGCAGCTGGCAACCGTTGTTCTCCGTTTACGAGGGTTGATTCAGGAAGGTCTTGTTCGGCATCGGCGCGTGGGGAGGCGAGTGGTGCGGCCTCGTCAATATCGTGCCGGATTGGATTCAGGGCGATCGGGTGAAGAAGTTCGTGACAAAAGGGTAGAGTGCTGAATCTTTCGTGGTCCTCTGATTCGAATGCGGAGGACTGTGGTGGAGCCAGCGGGGTCGGACATCGGGGCGATCGAGGAAACGGTTGCTTTTCTGGACTATTTCAAGGAATTGCCGGACCCGCGCCAGGCTGGCAAGGTGATCTATCCACTCGCCGAGGTGCTGCTGTTATGCTTGCTTGCGGTTCAGGCCGGCGCGGAGAGCTTCGTCGACATTGCGCGGTTCGGCGAGAAGAAGATCGAGTTTTTGCGTCGGTTCCGGCCGTTTCACCATGGCACGCCCGCGCACGATCACCTCGGCGATAGCACGCGTGCGCAGGCCTGCACGACAGAGTCCGCGTTCTTGTCCGGCAGTTTGGCGAGCTTGGTGTATTTGGAGGTTCGCTCGACGTGCGACATGACAACGCCTTTGTGATTGGCGCCGATAATCGTGTCGGCCTCCCAGTCTCCGATGCGGCTTTTTGCGGCGACAATAGGAGGCCGCCGATCGATATCGACGCGGTTCGGAATCAGCCCGCGCCCCGAATTCTTGCCCTTGCGCCTGTTGTATTTTTTGCCGCTGTGACGCAAGTGAAGATACAGCGTGCCCCCGTCTTTCTTGTCTTTCCAGACATGCTGATAGATGCGCTCGTGACTGATAAAGGCGACGCCATCCTTCGCCAGACGCCCGCTGATCTGATCGGGACTCCACTGCTCTTGCGTCAGTTTTTCTTCGATCAGCTCCACCAAATCTGGCGTCATTTTGCGCGGCTTGTCCGAGGCCTCTTGGCGTCTCTGCGAGGCCTTCTCGTGCGCTTGCTTGAAGCGATAGCCGCGCGCGCCGGTGTTGCGAACAAGCTCGCGGCTGATCGTCGACGGATCGACGCCAATTTGCCGCGCGATGTGGGCTTGCGAGTGGCCGCTTTGCAAGAGCGCGTAAATCTGGCAGCGTTGTTCGCAGGTCAGATGGAGATAGCCTTCGGGCATTTTTCCTCCGTGAGATGTGCTGTCCCACGCAAGGATGGTCTTCCATCTGACCGCCAGAAAAACCGGCATACACAACATGGCAAAGTCTGGCGGGAGAAAACGTCGGCCTCAAGGGTGCTCGCTGCGCTCGCATCGTCTCCGGCGAATAAAGCCCTTGACCCCGACCGTTTCCCCCGCCACTCACTCCGCCATGCCGTCTATGCTGCCCTGTTGCACTTCGGATTTGAAACGGCGGAGTGTTCTCACATGAATAACCAAGATCAAGCCACCGACGCGCCGGGCACCGTTGTCGTGCGCGAGACAGGACACGGTCGGTTCCAGCAGGAAGTCATCTCAGGCTCGCACCGCCTGCTAGCGGACGAGCCGGTAAGCGTGGGTGGGCTCGACAGCGGCCCAGGTCCTTACGATCTCTTGCTCGCGGCGCTCGGTGCATGCACGTCGATGACGCTGCGGCTCTACGCCGATCGCAAGCAATTTCCTCTAACGCGGACACAAGTCCGCCTCCGACACGGGCGGATTTACGCCACCGATTGTGCCGAATGCGAAACGAAGTCGGGGAGGATCGATCGAATCGAACGCATAATTACGCTCGAAGGTGACCTCAATGCCGAACAACGCGCGCAGCTCATGGAAATTGCTGACAAATGTCCGGTGCACCACACGATGAAATCGGAGATCGATATCCGAACGACGGAGGAGGAACCGGCTAGGGCATAGTCCGTGATCGGCGAACGATGCCGCAACGAGCGTGGCAGAAGTCTCAAATATGGTTCATGCTGGCATGCCCCAACCTCGTATTGGCCTGACGACATGAGCCAGACTTGTCAGGGAAGGACGAACAACACAGATTTCCACCGAAACTAGAGGTCATCTCGGGAATGTCGGATGAGGCTGTTGAACCGGCGCGAATTCAATGGACTTTGCGTGGCGCTTAGTTCGTTTGTGACTGCATCAAGCGCATCGGCTCTTGATGCAGCTTCTGCTCTGGCTCCGACTGACCGGCGGACCGTAAAGTTTCGGGACGGCACTGTGGTTCCAGCATTGGGCCAGGGCTCTGCCCGTCTCGGAAAGGGAAGACATCCTCAAGCTGTTGAAGAAGAAGCACTGCGCACGGGCCTATCGGTCGGGATGACACTAATCGACACGGCGGAAGTGTACGGCTCCGAGGAATTCGTCGGCCGTGTGATCGCTGGTCAGCGCGATCGGGTATTTTTGGTCTCCAAGGTGTGGCCCACTCATGTGGCGGGCAACGGCATCGCGCGCGCTTGTGAGGCAAGCCTCACTCGTCTTGGCACTGATCATCTCGATCTCTATTTGCTGCATTGGCCAAATGGAGTCACCGACCTCTCCCATGTCGTGACTGCTTTTGAAAATCTACGCTCGGCAGGAAAAATTCGCGCCTGGGGCGTGTCCAACTTCAAGGTCCGCAACCTGGAGGACCTGTTCCATATTCCACGCGGCGATCGCTGCGCGACCAATCAGGTCCCATACAACCTCGGTGACCGCGAGATTGAACATGACCTGCTTCCATGGTGCGAGCAGCACGGCATGCCGGTGATGGCCTATTCGCCGCTTGGCGGCCCCGGCGGCGCCAGACTGCTGCGTGATCCCACACTAGCACGTATTGGCGCAGCACACGGTTGCTCCGCAGCCGCTGTTGCGCTGGCCTGGATCATCCGCAGCGGTCACGTCATTGCGATTCCTGAATCCGGTTCCGTGGCGCATGTAAAGGAGAACGCCGTTGCGCTCTCACTGACACTGACACCGCAGGAGATTCAAATGCTGGATGCGGAGCATCCCCCGCCCAGCCGCTAGTACCGGAACTGCGACGCATATAGACCCTGGCTGTTCTCTAATTCCGGGTTTGCGGTCAAGCTCTTCAAACATCCTTGCCAGATCCAGGGTTCTCTCCATGGCAAAGTTTATCCTCCACGGGACGGCTCAGCCGCCGCGCCGGAGGATTTCGACCAGCTTATGCGCGCCCTTGGGAAGGCAATCCCGAAAGCAATAGATCGCATGGTGAGTGCAGAGTGTCTCACGCGACTGTGATTGGGTTTGGACAGCCCGCGCCACATGATCCCGATAGCTCGTCAATGTAACCGCCTGGGAGTTCTCCATGCCTAAACTCAACCCCGTTGACCAGAGCCGCCGCGCGGTGCTCGGCGCGGGCGGCGCGCTGATTTTGGGCGCGGCGCTTTGGCCAGCTGAAGCGTGGGCTCAGGCGGCCGGTACCGCCAAAATGCGCATCGGCGTTATCGGCTCGGGTCGTATTGGCGGCACGATTGGTGGTCTATGGGTCAAGGCCGGGCACCCTGTGCTGTTCTCATCTCGCCATCCCGACGCGCTGAAGGACTTGGTGATGGGGCTCGGGGCCCTCGCCCAGGCGGGCACGGTTGACCAGGCAATTGCATTCGGCGAGGTCGTTTTTCTCGCCGTGCCGTACGGCGCGCTGCCGCAGATCGGCCGGGAATACGGCGCGGCGCTAAAGGACAAGATTGTACTCGACGCCTGCAACGCCGTTGCCGCCCGTGACGGCAAGCCCATCGCCGACGAGGTCGACCGCGACGGGATCGGCCTCGTCTCGCAGAGACACCTGCCGGGCACGCGGCTGGTGCGGGCCTTCAACACGCTGAGCTATTTGATCTTCGCGCGAGAGGCGAACCGCGCCGATCCCAGGCTAGCAGTGCCGATCGCGGGCGACGATCCTGAGGCGGTGGAGGTCGAGGTAAATTCAGACCTCCTGACATAGCGGATTTCCACGACTGAAATCACTGGCCTTTCCGTCCCCGAAGTGCGGACCAATACATGTCCGGTTTTTTCTGGCCGGCAAGACACAACTCTCTGAACCGGCGAAGGTTTTGCGGCGGAGCTTGCGGACTCAAACTTGTCCGCTCTAGCCCGGCGTATGAGCACCCAACAAGCCTTGGCGCTGCCCTCGCCGGCGGCCTCGAATACCGTGGTGATCAATGCGCGCTGCAGCTTGCGGATCGAAGCGGGTCAGCGCGTGATCATCGTCGCTGGACTGCCGGTGCATCACTATTGTGCCGAGGATGCGGTCGCCGAGGCCTATGCGATGGTGTTCTTGGTGGAGTCGGGCTTTGCCCAGCAAACGGACGTGGCGCGGGCGTTTGCCCGATCGGTGCGCACCGTGCGGCGGTATCAAAGGCGCTATGCGCAGGGCGGGATGGCGGCGCTCGATCGAGAAGAGGGTTGGCGTCGCGGTCGACGACGCATCTCCGGGAAACGTCTGCGCAGCATTGAGATGCTGAAGAGCCAGGGAATGAGCAACCGGGCGATCGCGCACCGGCTGGGCGTCAGCGAGAAGGCCATCCGCAAGCTGGTCGGACCTTCGAAGCCCGCCGACAGCGCGCAGCTTGCGCTCGTCGGGATCACGACCGCGGCGGCGGGGAAGTCACCGGCGTCGCGCGTGCCGTCTGCAACATTGACCGGCGACGATGCGGATCGCACCCCGCCACCGGCTGAGGACCGCGCCAGCGACCGCGATCTGATCGCCGCGCGTGGGGACGACGGCGAGCCGGCGCCGATGAGCCTCGACTGCGACGCGAGCGATCGGACGTTCGATCGGCGGCTCGCCTATCTCGGGCTGCTCGATGATGCCGCACCGCTGTTTCGCGAGGGGTCTTCGGTTCCTGGTGTCGGTGTCCTGCTCGCGCTGCCGTGTTTGGTCGAGAGCGGGCTGCTTCGGATCAGCCGCAAGCTCTACGGTGAAATCGGTCCGGCGTTCTATGGCCTGCGCACGACGTTGCTGACGCTCCTGTTCATGGCGCTGCTCCGCATCAAGCGGCCCGAGCATCTCAAGGAACGAGACCCGGCCGCATTCGGCAGCCTCCTCGGGCTCGACCGAGCGCCGGAAGTGAAGACGCTGCGGCGGCGGCTCACCCGCCTCGCGGCGCATCATTGCGCCGAGCAGCTGGGCGCGGAGCTTGCGCGGCTGCGTGTCGATCAGCGCGGACATCTCATGGGGTTTTTGTACGTTGACGGTCATGTGCGCGCCTATCACGGCCAACGCGCCATCGCATCAAAGGCTTACGTGACGCGCCGCCATCTGGCCATGCCCGCCAGCACCGACTACTGGATCAACGACCGCTCCGGCGATCCGTTGCTGGTGATTACCGGGGAGGTCGACGCTGCGTTGACGAAAGCCTTGCCCCGGCTGCTGCGCGAAGTGCGGGACGTGGTCGGCGAGCGACGGGTCACCATCGTGTTCGACCGCGGCGGCTGGAGCCCGAAGTTGTTCAGCACGATGATCACGGACGGCTTCGACTTGCTGACCTATCGCAAGGGCCGGTGCCGTCGCATCAATGAGCGGCGGTTCATCCGGCGTCGCGCCGAGCTCGACGGGCGCTGGATGGACTATCTTCTACACGACCAGCCCGTGCGCTTCCTCAAAGGCAAGCTGCGCTTACGGCAAGTGACGCGCTTGTGCGATGGCGGCCATCAGACGCAGGTGATCACCAGTCGATGGGACCTGCGCGACATCGAGGTCGCCTACCGCATGTTCGAGCGCTGGCGACAGGAGAACTTCTTCAAGTACATGCGAGAAGAGTTCCTGCTCGATGCGCTCATCGATTACCAGATTGAGCCGGAGGATCCGACCCGGACCATCCCCAATCCCGAGCGCCGCGCTCTGGATAAGGAGATCCGTACGGCCCGCGCCGATCTCGCCAGGCTCGAACGCGAATACGGTGCCGCCGCCGCGGACAATGCCGAACGGCGCCGGCCGACCATGCGGGGCTTCAAGATCGCCCATGGCAGGCTCGGCAAGCAGCTGCGCACAGCCCGCGCTCGCGTGGCGCAGCTGTTCGAGCAGCGCCGCGACGTTCCCAAGCGCGTCGAAGTCCGAGACCTCAACGAGCGGGCCGTCGTCAAGCTCGCCACCGAACGAAAGCACCTGACCGACATCATCAAGATGGTTGCCTATCAGGCCGAGAGCGATCTGCTTGCGCTGCTGCGACCTCACTACGCCCGTGCCGATCAAGAAGGGCGAACCCTGCTGCACGAGCTGTTCGCTACTGCAGGCGACATCCGCGTCTGCAACAACGAGCTGCATATCACCTTGGCTCCGCTCAGCTCGCCGCATCGCACGCGCGCCGCCCAGGCTCTCTGCGAGATGCTCGACCAAACGGCGACACTCTTCCCCGGCTCTCGTCTGCGGATTCGCTTCGCACTGCGTCCGCCACCGCGTATCGGGCTTGCCTTCCCTGGCTCGCCGGTCGAGCGCAGCACCGCAACGGCCGTCGCGCCGGTCCCCTGATCGGCGCGAAAACCGGACATTTTTGCGCTACGCTATGTCAGGAGGTCTGAAATCTGGTGCGCGATGCAGGCTTCGACCCGGTGGTGGTGGGAAAGCTGAAGGATGCGAGCCGGTTTCAGCGCGGCGGACCGGGCTACGGCCGAGCGGTGACCGCCGCCGTGCTCAAGCAAACGCTGTCGCTGGCGCCATGACCGCCGTGCAGCACTGGGTGGGACGAGTTGTGCCCGCGACGCCGCAGGAGCGCGCGGCGGCGGTGTGGTCTTTCGCATACTTCTTCACGCTCCTCGCTGGCTATTACGTGCTGCGGCCACTGCGCGACCAGATGGGGATTGCCGGCGGCGTCAAGAACCTGCCATGGCTTTTCACCGCCACCTTCGTGACCTTGCTCGTCGCCCAACCGCTCTACGGTGAGCTGGTGGCGAAGCTTTCGCGCGCGCGGTTCATTCCCATCGTCTACCACTTCTTTGTCGCGAACCTGGCGATGTTCTGGCTGTTGTTGAAGTTCGACGTCGCTACCGTGGTCGTCGCGCGCGTGTTCTTTGTCTGGGTCAGCGTGTTCAACCTGTTTGCGGTTGCGGTTTTCTGGTCGTTCATGGCCGATCTATTCACGGCCGAACAGGGTAAGAGATTATTCGGCTTCATTGGAGTTGGCGGCACGGCCGGCGCATTGCTGGGTCCGCTCATAACAATCTGGCTGTCGGTGCCATTCGGTCGGGTCAACCTGCTGATCGCCGCCGCAATCCTGCTTGAAGTGGCGGTGTTCTGCATCTACCGGCTTGAGCAGGCGGCCACGAAGCCGACGGAAGGGCACGTCGAACAGCTGCAGATCGGCGGGAGTGCGCTCGCGGGGCTGACTGAATTGATTCGGTCCCTCGGCGTCGGCCTCTGGGTCAGCCTACTGTCGTTCGGAGCGACCATTCTCTATTTTGAACAAGCTCACATCGTCGCAACCCAGATACACGGCGCGGGCGCGCAGACGCGCGTCTTCGCGAGTATTGACTAGGCGGTTGGCCTCCTGACCCTGGCGACCCAGATTTTCGCCACCGGCCGGCTGCTCAAGCGCTTCGGCACGGGCGTTACGGCGGGGGCGCTACCCGCTGTGTATGTGATCGGCTTTGCGGCACTCGCGGCGGCACCGACCTTAGCGGTCGTAGTGACGTTGCAGGTGGTGCAGCGCTGGATGAATTTCGCGATCGCGAATCCGGCGCGCCAAGTGTTTTTCACCGTGGTAGAGCGCGAGGAAAAGTACAAAGCCAAGAACCTTATCGATGTGGTGATCTATCGCGGCTCCGATGCATTATACGGCTGGCTGTTCGACGCCCTGCAGGGGTTGGGACTGAAACTCGGAGCGATCGCCCTCTGCGCGCTGCCCGTGGTCGCCGGTTGGTTCGTACTATCGACGACTTTGGGACGGGCCCAGGAACGCCGTGCCGCACCTCTGGAGGCGGCGGCGCAAGGAGGCTCGAGATGACGCGGCGAATGACACGTCGCGAGGCCACGGCCCTTATCGGAGCTACACTGATAGCGCCGTCGGCGCTCGCCCAGACCGGCGAGTTGTTGACTCGCGCGATTCCGTCAAGCGGCGAGCGGCTACCGGCGGTTGGACTAGGCACCGCCCGCGTCTTTGACACCGCGGACCAGACAACACTACAGAAGGCAACTGCGGTGGTACAGGCGTTGGTCGCAAATGGTGGACGCTTGATCGACACCGCTTCGTCCTATGGTGAGGCCGAAGCCGTGCTGGGAGACGTGATGGCGTCCGGTGGCCTGCGCCAGCGCATTTTCATCGCCACAAAACTGGAGGAGCCAGACGCCGCAGAGCTAAAGCGATCGTTGACCCGGCTTAAGACCGGGAACGTCGACCTCCTTCAGCTGCACAATGTCGACGATCCGCAGCAATCGCTCGCGCAGTTTAGGGAGTGGAAGGCACAGGGTACCTGTCGTTACATTGGCATTACATCGACCTTCCGTCGCGACTATCCCGCCGTCGAGGCAGTTCTCCGGCGCGAGAAGCCGGATTTCGTGCAGATCGACTATTCTCTCGATAATCGCGGGGCGGAGCGCCGTGTCCTGCCGCTGGCCGCCGAGGTCGGGGCCGGCGTGTTAACGGCTGTGCCGTTTGGCCGTGCGCGCCTGTTCCGCACTGTGCGCGGGAAGACCTTACCCGACTGGGCGCAGCCTTTTGCCGGCAGTTGGGCGCAGTTTTTCTTGAAGTTTCTGCTGAGCGATCCGCGCGTGACTGCGGTTATCCCTGGCACCGCGGACGTCGCTCACATGATCGACAATCTTGGTGCGATGCGTGGCCCCTTACCTGATGCCGACCAGCGCCGGCGGATGGTAGCTTTCGTTGAAGCGCTCTGAGCATTGATAGGCAACCAATTCGAACGACTCAGACGAACTTGGAGCTTATTGTCGGCATTCATCGGAAGCGAGCAGCTTACGATCACCTTGCCCGACAGGTCGCCTGCCTGATGCAACACATCATCGATGCGCGACCAATGCACAGCGAGCAAAAGAGCGTCCGCGTCCTGCGCAGCTTCGCGCGGCGTCCCCACGCGTGCATTCCCTATCGCATCCTTGGCAAGTCTCTTCAGCATTTCCGTGCTGCGTGCGTAGCTGAACACCACCTCATGCCCAACGCGCGCGAAGAGCGTTCCGAGTTTGCCGCCCATCAACCCCGAACCGAGAATGCCAATGCGCATGGCGCCACTCGCCCTGAAACCGAGCTAAGCCAGCAGGAGGTTACAATTCCTGGCGCGTCGGCCGGAACAGAATCTCGTTCACGTCCACCTCCTCCGGCTGGCTGACGGCGAAGGCGACCGCCCGCGCGAACGCATCGGCAGGGATTGCAAACGCCTGATAAAACTTGTGGATGTTCTCGGCGACATCCGGCTCGGTGATGCTGTCCGGTAGTTCCGTGGCTACCGCGCCCGGCGAGATTACCGTCGTGCGGATGTTGTAGGGCTTCACTTCCTGGCGCAGCCCCTCGGATAGGGCCAGCACGGCATGCTTGGTCGCCGCATAGACTGCGCCGCCGGCGTGGACCTTGTGGCCGGCCACAGAGGAGACATTGATGATATGCCCGGCGTTCTGCCGCTTCATATGCGGCAGCGCCGCGGCGATGCCGTACAGCACGCCCTTGATGTTGACGTCGATCATTCGGTTCCAGTCGTCGATCCTGAGGCGTTCGAGCGGCGAGTGCGGCATCAGCCCGGCGTTGTTGATCAGAACATCGATACGCCCGAAGGTCGTCACGGCGGCGTCGACCAGTTCTTGAATCTGGTCGTAATGGGTGACGTCCGTCGCCATGGCGAGAGCCTTGCCACCACGGCCTTTCAACTCGTCAGCCAATGATTGCAGGCGATCGAGGCGCCGCGCACCCAATACGACGCTCGCGCCTTCTGCGGAGAGTAGCCGCGCGGTCGCCTCGCCCAATCCGCTGCTCGCGCCCGTGATGACGACGACTTTCCCTGCGATGTTATTGCTCATATCGACAATACTTGATCGTGGTGACGACCGTTCAGCGGCCGGTCAATTGCTCCAGCTTTTCGGGGTAGCGCGCCCCTTGCACCGTGATCTTGGAGGCGGCGCTTTCGATCTCGCGGAGATCGTCCGTCGTGAGCTCGATCGCGACTGCCCCGATGTTCTCCTCGAGGCGCTCCAGCCTCTTGGTTCCGGGGATCGGAACAATCCACGGCTTCTGGGCCAGCAACCACGCGAGCGCGATTTGCGCAGGTGTCGCCTTCTTGCGCCGCGCGATCTTGCCCAGCAGATCGACGAAGGCCTGATTGGCTTTCCGGGCCTCCGGCGTGAAGCGCGGGAGGGTGGTGCGGAAGTCGCTGCTGTCGAACTTGGTGTCTTGATTGATTTTGCCGGTGAGGAATCCCTTGCCGAGTGGGCTGTAGGGAACGAAGCCGATTCCGAGTTCTTCGAGGGCCGGCAACACCTCCGCTTCGGGGCGTCTCCACCACAGCGAATATTCGCTCTGGACTGCCGTGACCGGCTGGACTGTGAACGGCGGTCAGGATCCGCGCAAAGATGGCGGAGCGAAATTTTTCGACATGACATTTGCAAACGGACTGGCCGCACCTTGCCGTCGACCTCTTGGTGGCAATCAGCGGCCGGGTGGCAAGCGCTGTCAACGCCGTAAGCCACCGGAGGCGGGGGCCGAAGGCCCGCGTTGATAGGGGTTGCAACCCGGCCATCCTTGGCCACCACGGTCGCCGGCCAGCCGTCACGGTGCGGTTTTCTCCGCCAACTTTACGCGGAAACGCGCCGCCGGTAACAGCTGTTGCCCCTCGGCGAAGATCGTGCCGCTGTCCAGCCCGCGGACCCCGGCAATCAAGCGGGCATGGATCATCGACGGCGCCTGAAGGATCAGGACGCCGTCCACCTTCTTGGATCGCCCATAACAGAGCGACCAGAACAGGGAACGGAACCCCTTGGGCTATCGCGACCAGCGGCCGCATGGAGACCGCACGGCCCGCGTTGGAGACGCTCGGTATCCGATTCAATCAAATACCGATCATCACTCGTGACCAGGTGAAACACGCGAAACCCGACCCGGATCTCTTCCTGTCAGCCACCCAGCGATTGGGATGTGAGATCGAGACCGCAAGATCCGGCCGGAGCGCTCGCTAAACTTGTAACAGGGGGAGAGTAAGGCGAGCGATGCGCCTGGTGCGGCGCCGCACACGTCACGCGGCGATCCTGGATCATCGGGCGCGCTGAGACCATCCGCGGCAGGGACGACAGACTGCCTGGAGGAGCTGCCGCGACGGCGGATCATCAGCCGCCGGTCGCAATTTTGGCCAGGGATATTGCGAAATAGCGGCGGCGCTGGATCGCCGCCTCCGCTGAGGCGGGCACTCTCGTACGCGGTCTTGGCGTGCCCTGTTGTGCAGCCCGACATCTCGCGTAACCGTTCGGCCTCCTTCGGCTCCGGCACAGTTCGGGCTCCCCGCCTCTCGTGCGCCGCAAGTCTGTCCGTTCCTCCCCACGTCTCCGCCCACGCGAAATCGCGTCGTTCGTCAGCCCATAGCCTTCGCTCGACCGCGAGCAGCCATGAATGCAGTTCGTGCCCAAAGCGCACGCGCTCCGCGCACCTCCGATCGCCAGGCCTGCAGTATCCTCGCTCTTGCATCGCGGCCATTGATACGCCAGCGCAAGTCTTTCGGCGCGTGATGTTTCGTCCTCTTGCGTCATGCAGCCTGTTGCCGCCACGTCTCCTTGCGCTCGTTCCGGGCGCGCCACGCGGACCTCGGATGGGCGAATCTCGCCGAGGGCCGGCTCCGCCTCGATCGTCTGCCCGCAACGGCGGCCTCCACTTTTTTCCCCTGCCGGGCCGCCCCGCGGGCGCGGGGACCCCGGCCGACGGCATTCCTCGCGCAAGGCAAAAAAGTGTTTGGCCTGCCGTCCTCCGCTGCGCTGCGGCCCTTCGGCTGCGCCTCGGGTGCGGTTCGATCGCCCCCGGCTGGTCGATCGCCATCGGGGTCGCGATGGGCGCGGCCCGACGAGACACAGGAGAGTGCAATGGCGACCATCGGCAGCTTCAAGAAGTCCGAGAACGGCGACTATGCCGGCGCGGTGAAGACCCTCACGCTCAACGTCAAGGCGCGGATCACGCCGGTCGAGAAAACCAACGACAAGGCTCCCGACTTCCGTATCTACGCCGGGAGGACTGAGACGGAATTCGGCGCAGCGTGGCGGAAGACCTCGAACGAAGGCCGCGAGTATCTCTCGCTCAAGCTCGACGATCCGAGCTTCCCGACACCGATCTACGCCTCGCTGGTCGAGGTCGAAGGCGAAGACGGCCTCTCGCTCATCTGGTCGCGGCGCACCGGCGACTGAGCTACTAATCAACATCGCGACGCCCCGCCCGCCGCCGGCGGGGCGTTCGTATGATCATCATACAAAAGTAGATCGCTGAGCAGAAATTGCCGCGAGTCTCGCGTAGACTTTCCCTATTCTCTCCCTGACGGCGCCATCCAAACATCGGATCATCTCCGCGCTGGAGCGGCCTTCATAGCGGGGGCGTGATGGGGTAGGCGCCGCTGCCGGCGCCGGGCTCTGTTCGCGTACGCCCGAACGATGTGATCGTGCGTGCCAGGCTTCCGCATCGAGCATCGGAGTCCCGAGCGAGAAGAAACGGCGGTCGTTCTCCCCTCGACGACACTCGAAAATCTGCTCTCGACCCATCGCCTGCCGCCCCCGGGCGTGCCTCTTCTCAAGCGGGTTGTTGCGCGCGGCGGCGACCGTATTTGCCGGACGGACGGGGTTGTTTTCGTCAACGGAAAAGCCACCGCCGAGACGCTTGATCACGATGCCGAAGGCCGTCCCTTGCCGGCATGGAATGGGTGTTTCACCCTCTTCCCCGGCCAGCTCTTCCTCCTGCAACCGCATCCCTATTCGTTCGACAGCCGTTATTTCGGGCCAGTCAGCGAGTGCCAAATTATCGGCGTCGCGCACCCTTTGTGGACGTGGAATCCAAGCGAATGAGACGCGGGACTCCGCCTCAGCAACAACACGATCGGAAGAATGAGCAAACTGCGCAGAGGAAGGGGCGGTTGGCGAGATAAAAGCTGTGCCGCCTCGGGTCGTCGAAGCCGTTGCCTGCACATCAAGAAAATGCCGTCACAGGTCGCTCTCTTACCACCAATGCCTGCCCAACGTCGTGGCCTCCCTGCATGTTCGTGTCGCCTTCTTGCCGACGGCGCGCGCCCGCCCAAATGCGTCAGCGATTCCATGACCACGAGGCACCCATGGCTGCTCGCGACGACGAGGTTCGCCCCAAGCTCGGACGCATCGGTGACCGCAAGGGCCGCAAGACCATCTCCTACATCACGCGCGTCCTGCGCACCGCCGAGAAGGCGGTCGGCGCGCCCGGACGGTTCCGTCGCACGTCGCGCTTCACCGGCGCGCGGATCGGACGCGGGCGTGCGCAAGGCAGCGTCGCCGCGCTCGCCAGCGCGCTGTTGGGCGGCGACGGGTCATCGTCAAGGCCCGGGTGGGTTCGGCTCAAGGGCGGTGATCTCGGCGCGGCGCGGGCGCACCTGCGCTACGTCCAGCGCGACGGCGTCACCCGGGAAGGAGAACCGGGCCGCCTCTATGACGCGGCGATCGACGATGCCGACGGCAAGGCGTTCATCGAACGCAGCGCCGACGATCGCCACCAGTTCCGCTTCTTCATCTCCGCCGAGGACGGCGCCGAGCTCGGCGACCTGAAGCCCATCGTCCGCGACCTCATGCGGCAATGAAGCACGATCTCGGGACCGGGCTCGACTGCGAGGCTCGACTGGGTCGCCGCCGACCATCTCAATACCGCCCCGGTCAAGTCTGTCATGGGGAAACTAATCGACTAGTGGTCAGCGAGGGGCTCGCGTCGCGATCGATCGGCTGGGCGTCGGTGGTCTCCGCGCCAGCCATCGTCGCCAGGATCCATGCGATGTCGGGCGTCGCCCGGAGCGCCTTGGCGCGGCGGAGAAGGCGGGCCGCTGCTTCGCTGTCGCCCGTGGCCAGGAGATGCAGAGCGGCCCCCGCCAGCTCATCGCTTGTCCGAGCGATTTGTCTGACCTTCCCCAAATCCGCGCGGCAGCGGCGGCAGACATCGCCGACGGTGAGCTGCGCGCGACAAATCGGACAGTGCTCCACGGCTCATGTCTCAAGATAGAAGAGCAAATCGGCCAGCTGTTGGGCAGCGTCGGCGAGACCGAAGTCATCCTGGTTCGTCCGACAATCGTTGATGGTCTCGATCAGATCGACGATTTCGCTGCGATCCTCCGCGATGACAATATCAAGCTTGGCGCGCGCTCGGACCAGCAACGCCTCGATCTCCGAGTCGTCGAGGGCGGAGTCGGCGCCTTCACCCGCCGTCGGCTCTTCGTCTTCGCCGAACAGAGAGTTGATGCGCTCACGCGCCGAAGCGATTGCGTCCCCGTCGTAGCGCGATATCGCCTTGTCGATGCTGATCCGACGCTCGAGTCCAGTCGCCTTCTCTTTGGCGGAAACATGCAGAATGCCGTCGCGATCAAGCGCCAGGTCGATAATGATCGTATTGCCCGCCGGGGCAGCGCCCAGTCCCTCGACACGGAACTCGCCGATCTCGATGTTCTCCAAGGCGTCGTCGTTCTCTCCCTGATAGATATGGACGTCGACACACTCCTGATTATCGTGAACCGTGCAGAAGGCTTCGCTTTTTCTGACCGGAATGGGCGTGTTCTGGGGGATGATCGGAACGTATCTGTACGGGTAGATTTCGCCGTCGAGCTCGCCGATTGCGCTGGTTCCGAAACTGTAGGGCGTCACGTCGACGAGAACGGCCGACACCTTGTCTCCACCCATCGAGGCGCCCTGAATGGCGGCGCCCATGGCGACGCAGAGATCCGGATCGACCTCGCCGCGCGCCGGTTTGCCAAAGACTTCGAACAGCCGGGTGTGGATTACCGGGGTTCGCGTGGCGCCGCCGACCAGGAGAATTTCGTCGATCTGCGACGATGTCAGGGCGGCCAATTCGAGCGCGGCGTGGATTGCGCTGAGGGTCTCCTCGATGAACGGAGCGATCAACTCTTCGTAGTCCGCGCGCGACAGCTCGAGGGCAAGATGAACCGGCCGACCGTCGCACTCGGCGAGGTATTCCTCGTCGATGCGCACGAACGGGTGATCCGAGAGAGTCTTTTTCGCGCTCTCGGCGGCGCGCTGGATACGCGCCATGGCCTGCGGGGTTCCTGTAACGTCCACCCCCTGCTTCGCCTTGAGATGCTCGACAATCCGCTCGACGATCTTGCCATCGAAGTCGTCGCCGCCGAGATGGTTGTTGCCGCGGCTCGCGATCACCTCGACGACGCCTTCCTCGATCCGAACGACTGACACGTCGAATGTTCCGCCGCCGAGATCGTAGACCAGCAGACGTTTGCCCTGCTGTTGCGCCGCCTCATAGACCAACGCCGCCGCCGTCGGCTCATTGATGATGCGCACCACTTCCAGCCCGGCGATCTCGCCGGCGGCGCGCGTCGCTTGCCGCTGCGCGTCGGAGAAAAAGGCCGGCACGGTGATCACCGCCTTGCCGACCGGCCGCCCAAGCCTCTGTTCGGCGGTTTCCTTGAGGCGCTTCAAAATGATCGCTGAGATTTCCTGCGGCGAGTACTCCTTTTCAGCGAGCTGGACCTTGCGATCGCTGCCCATCAGGCGCTTGATCGAACGCACCGTGCGGTCGGGATAGAGGATGTACTGGTTGCGCGCCTCCTCGCCGACGAGAAGTTCTCCCGCCTCGTCCACTCCGACGACGGACGGCAGGATGACGCGCCCGCGCTGATCCGCCAGCACGTCCGGCCGGCTGTTGCGGTAGAGCGCGATCTCGGAATTTGTCGTTCCAAGATCAATGCCGACGATCTCTTCGTTCATAGGGCGTCTCCTCGATCGGCGCGGCTGCGGGGTTGGTCGTTCTCGCCACTGTCACCTCGGCTGGCCGCAACAATTCGTTCTCCCATTCAAACCCGGGGCGCCATTCGGCGACCACGACCCCGTCGGCGACGGCCGGATCGTTGATCGTCGCGACGACGCGGGCGCGCGCTGGCGTGAACGGCCGACCGACCGTGGCGATCGGCGTCACGCCCCGATCCGCCAGCACCTGATCGAGTCGCCGCAACGTCATGAACATCCCTTCGCGCCAGGGATCCGCGGCAGGCGCCTTGCCAAACCAACGGCGCCACCCCCTTCTGACGCCGCGTGGCGCGACGGCCGCCAGCCCGGCGGCGAGACGGTCCCGCACATCGATGATGTCAAGCAGGAGCGAGCGCACCGCGGCCCGAGCCTGTTCACGCCCGCCCGCGCGCGCCTCCTTCAACTCCTGTTCCAAAACAGCGTGGCTCGACTGCAGGGTCTCGAACAAGTCGCGGAACTGATCGATCGCGTCTTTCACCAGACGCGATTGGGTGCGCATCTCGTTGCGCGCGGCGGCAATCTCCACAAAGACCGAAAACAAATCGGCCGCTTCGGAGGTCGCCTCGACGGGCGGCTCGCCGCCTGCGTCGGCATCGAGTCCGTCAAGATAGCCGCGCAGCCGCTCGAGCAGAGCGTCCTTGATAGCTTGGTCCACGTCCCAGCCTTCCGCGATCCGGGTTTATCGGCTGGCGGTGGAATCGCCCGGCGGCTCACGCCCGTGCGCGGTCGCTTGTTCAATTCCCTCGACGAGCAGCGCCGTCACGCTCGCTTGCGAGGCCCGCCCCAGCCTCCGTTCCGCCGCCGGAAGACACGCGATTTTAAGTCGCGTCAACGCCGCGTCGTCGGCCGCGAGGAGTTTTATTTCAAGCCGCTTGCGCTCATTGCATAGCGCTTCGTAGGCGGCGCGGTAGACCTGAAACCGCGCGGGCTCACGATCCGGCGGATAGGCACGCACCATCGCCAGATAGCGCCGCTTGATCTCTTCGTCGGTAGCGTTCTCGTCAACGCCAAGAATGGAAAACGGATCGCTCAAATATGCGCTCCCCTTTTGGGTTGGCTGGCATTCAGGCACAGGGCGCCGCGTTCTTCACCGCCTCGATCAACGTCTTCGCCACCTCGGCGAGGGCCGGGCGCGGCAACATGGCCCCGATCGGCTGTTTGGCGAGCCTGTCGATGAGGGCGCTGGCCGCACCATCGGCGCCGTTTGCCTTGATGAGGCGCCGAACGTCGTGCGGGGAAACACTCTCCAGGAAGGTTTCAAGCATTCCGGCCATCGCGGCGTCTTCGCTTGCCGCCGCCGAGGCAGCCAAGCGGCGGGCGCGTCGTTTCGACGCCGGATCGTCGCCCGCGCTGTCGAAATATTGTTGGATCCGATTGCGCCAGTGATAATCGCCGGGACGGCTGGCGTTGTCGCGCATTTCGACCAGTTCCGTGGTCTCGCCAAAGTGCATCCACTCCGGATTGTTCCGGGTGCGCGCGACGATCTCGTAGAATCGCCACACCGGTTCGTCCGGCTCGCGCCGTTTCCCGGCCAAGGCGAAGTCCTTCAGCACATCGAAGGCTTCGGTGCGCAGCAACAGGTCTACCAGCGGATGAAATTCGGTCGGCGAGAATGGGATGCCGGTCGCCTTCTGCAACCATAAGCGAAGCTTCCAGACGAGTTCGGCGGTCGCCTTGCCGGCGGCTTGCACATCGTCTGCTCCCATCGCCGACACGATGGCGACGACGTCGCGCTTTTCCGGCGCCCGCCTCAACATGGTGGCCAGCTCTTCGTGCACGATCGGGACCGGAGAATGCCGTGTCGTCGTCAGCAACGCCTCTTGCAACGCCGCATGGAACCAGCCGACGACGCCACCGCCCGCCAATTCGACCCCCTCGCGCAGGCGTGCCTCCGCCGCCCCATCGCCGAGGCGCCAAGCGACGAGACCCTGATTGATGCGCAAGGCGGCATTGGGAAAACCGGCACGCTCCCACTGAGCGGCGGCGATGAGCTCCTGCCAGGCGAGGTCGGGCCGGTTCGCGCGCATCTGCTTGCGGGCGTGCGCGATCTGCAAATCGATCATCCGTTGGCGGGCCGGCCCATTGATCGGATCGAGAACCAACAGCCTTCGCGCGAAGTCGGCGGCCTTCTTGTAAGCCTTGCGGTCGGCAGACAACTCGATCGCCCGCAGGAGGATCGCGCTCTCTTCGGGGAATCGGTTCGCCGCCTCTTCGGCCAGCGCGCGCCATTCTTGCTTTTGCCCATTCTGGCGGAGGAGATCAATCAATTGGATCACGGCGGGTAGACAATCGGGATCCGCGGCGAGGCTCTTTTTCAAATAATAGGTCACCGGCTCGGACTGATAGCCTTCACCTTCGATCATGTCCTCCCTGTGCGCGAGATCGGCGAGGTGACGAAAAACAACGCCGGCAGACAGTTTCGTGTCCCGCGACCCCTGCTGTTCGAATTGCGCCGCCACCGCGCGCCAATGTTTCTCGGCGCTGCGCCAGCGGCCATTGGCCTCCGCCGCGAGTGCAAGGATCCTGTTCTTCTCCACGTCCGCCAGGACCCCGAAGGTCTTCTCAAACTGGCCGATGCGATCGGGAAGGCGCGGCAACAGACCGAGACAGGCGCTCCGCGTCGCCGCCGGCGGCAGGCTCGCCGCTTGTTTCAGGAGGAATGCAAACAAAGCCGCGGGGCCGCCCCGTTCGGCCTCCAACAGCCGCGCGAGCGGCTGGGTGCCAGGCGCGGACCCGCCGGCCATTTCGATGGCGAAGGATTGTTGCGCCGCGCCGGCACGACTCCATTGATCGACGAGCTCGCTTGGCTCTCCCGACAACGCGGCCTCGACGGCGAAGCGAAGCGGCGCGAAGGGCGACCCGGCGGCGACGCCTTCAAGGAGGTGGCGCGCTTTGACAGGATCCTCGGGCACGCAGAGCAGGGCCTTGACGATTAGCCGCACCGCCCGAAACGGGGATCGCATGCGTATCCTGGCGAGGAGCGGATCGACTGCGTCTGCGGGTTTTCCCTCGATCCAGGCGTTCAGGGCGTCGCGTGCGGCGGTGGCCGCGTCGATAAATGTTGCGCGCGCGGACTGGTCGTATTCGGAAACCGCGAGGCCGACCGGAAAAGCGAGGTACAAAGCGGCGGTCACCTCGGGCAGCTCCGGTGTGTCGCTTCCGCGGCAGGCGTCGGCGCAGACGTATTTCAAGGCGTGCACGAGCGCCTTTTGAAACTGGCCCTGGCGAACCAGGCAATGCAGAAGAAACAGCGGCTCCTTGACGGTGCCGCCGGCGGCGGCGGCGTTGCCGAGAACGATTTCAGCCTCCTTGAACATCCCCCTGGCGGCAAGCGCCTTGGCGCGGCCGAGATAGGCGTCGGCAAGGGCGTTTCGCGATTCCGGCCGCGCCTCCCGTTTGACGAGTTGCTTGAGCAACTCGATGGCGTCCTTGAATTTTTCGCGGCGAAGCGCCTCCTCGGCCTGCCCGGCGAGCAGATCGGCGGACACCGGGGAGGCGAATTTGCGTTGCAATTGCTTGGACATGTCTCACTCGCTCTCGCCCGCGCCGCCGCCCGCGACATGCCGCGAATCGCGCCGCCGCGATCGCGTCGACCAAACTTATCATGTCGCTGGCGCCGCGTGATCTCGGAGGGCCACGCGAATCCTCCTTATCCACCAAGAAGGACTCGACTGGTTGACCAACGGATCAATTCCCTGGATTGTCCGTTCTTTCGGTGGAGAATCGCGGCTCGCGTTCGCCTTCGATACCGACGCCAAGCAAGCCGTGAGCACGCGTCTGAGGACGCTTGATATGCTTGACACCGCAACACCTTCCGCTCCTTGCATATCGAAGCGTCCTGCTCCGTGGGCGCGGTGGAGTTCAAGGAGTTGGAGCGTATCGTAACCATCATCTTCGCCGAACACGGGTGAGACGATGCTCGGCCGTTTGACCGATCAGCTTCGAGCTGCGGCCTTTAACCCTTGGCTCTTGGCAAGCTGGTAACGTACTCGATCCGACACGCATCCGCGCGGGGCCATGCGCCATGCCATCGAGAGATCGATTTCTCAAACGCCTGCGGAAGAAGGCCAGGAAGGGAATGCGCGGCTGGCCGGTCGCAACCATCGCGTTCTACGGCCCTAACCTGAGCCAGGCGACCAAGGTCGCAGTCGGCATTGTGCCGTCCGAGACCGCCGAGCCACGCGAGATGCGGGACTGGAAAGTGGAGCACGGCGACGTGCGGGCAGATCCAACCATCGCGCAGGAGATCCTGGACTTCATAGAGAGCCATAGCGTCCTGTCGGTTGTCATGACGGATGGCATCATCGGCTGCCCACACCAGGAAGGAGTTGACTACGAAGGAGAATGGTGTCCCGTCTGCGAATTCTGGCGTTGGCGAGATCAATTCACGGGGCAGCGAATCCACTGATTTTGCGCCATCGCGCACGAAATCTGAGGGCAGTGCGAAGCCGCTCGCACGGTCAGAGACCGTTACGGACCGAAGGCGGCCTTCGATTAACCCGTCGGCGAAGAGTTGTTGAGTTTTGGACCCGCATCGGAGCATCGCGCTTTCGCGCAAAAGCTTCCCCAATTCGTCTCTGAGGTCAGACGGATGGTTACCCCTCAGGAGATCGCGGCGCAGCTGATGCGGATCGAGCGTGCGCGGAACGCAGGAGATGCAGCAGTCCAGGACGAGGACGACCAGGTTCCGCAGCGCCCGGGTCTTGAAGGCGGAACGTGTTCAGATCAAGGACCTGTTGACCGCAGCAGTTCTTGGTACCTCGTGATCCATCCAAGCACCTCACCATAAGATCGATCGCGGTCGCGGATGAGATAATTGGGAGCCTGGTCCCATCCGCACGCTTCAACGAGCTGCTGGGCGATCCATTCTGCGGTTGGATGCGCCGTGGCCCCGAGCCACAGAAGCCGGCGCCGGTCATGCCGCAGAATGAGCAGACCATAGAGAAACCGGAACGAAATCGTCGGCACCACGAACAGGTCCATCGCTGCGATCCCGTCCGCATGGTTGCGCAGAAACGTCCGCCAGCCCTGCGACGGTGACCCCCTCCTCCGCGCCATGTATTTGGCCACGCTCGTCTGCCCAATAGCGATGCCGAGTTTGAGCAGTTCGCCATGAATGCGCGGTGCTCCCCACAGCGGATTGGCCAGGCTCATCTCGCGGATCAATTGGCGGATCTCAACCGGCACCTTCGGTCTTCCCCAGGCCTCGATCGCCAGCGCCAATAGGCTCTGAACCCGGCACGGTGCCAACGAATGACGGTCTCCGGCCTGACGACTGCCAGCGCATCGCGAACGTCCGGAAACAGTCGGTAGAGGCCGACGAATATCCCCCGGTCCAATGCGTTGAAGCAGAGCCTCTTCGGCGCGGTGCGCCGCAGGATGATGATTTGCTGGCGCAGCGCCAAGTTCTCGGCTTCAAGACTCGCCCGCGATCGGAACAAGCCAATGAGCCAATTTGCAGACGTCCACATCGGGCGACAGCATCACCCAATTCGCCGTGCCTCGCCAACTGGATGACATTTGCGACAGGGACAGGTAAAACGTGCTCGCCGCAAATCCCGACTTGCAGGCCGAATTCCGCCGGGTGCTGCCGGACTACCGCCCGGAAGACAATCTCGGCTCCGCCTATTGCGTGCGGGATTATGTGGTTGCCGCGCATCTCGGCGGACCGGACGCATTGGCGCAGGCTCACCGGGTGGCATTTTCCTGTTCTTCGGATTACGCAAGGATAGCCATTCCTCGCGCGGCTTGCGCCGAATGCTCTTGCGCGAGATCGGGCCCATTCGTGCGCACCGAACACATGCTCAATGCGGGCGCGGAAACGTGAGCCAATTCGGTCAAGCTGTTCACACGCAAGTGAGCGCGTGGATCAAATGCGTGGAGATTGGACTGCACTTCTTGGTTTTCGATGACGCCGTCCTTTGCTTGCTCAACGCGCCGACGTGACAATACGACATCTATTGATTCATCGCTTGGATTTCGGTTTCTTCGCTGCCGCATTTCGTGCCCGCCGTACCTCGCGACGCAGAGCGAAACTTGGCGCGCTGCTGCGCGCAATTGGGCTATTTCCCATTGCCGCCGCTGGCGCCCAAGTCTCCATGCCACAGAAAGGAGGATAGGCAATCGTGAGCGCACCCAACGATATCCCGACACGAAGCGATGTTGGCGATGACACCCCGCTACGTTTGGCCGTAGCGGCTGCAATTGCGTACCCTGACGGTTCGATGACGGCCAGTGGATTACGCCGCGAGGCGGCGCGCGGAAACCTTGTTATTGAGCGGACGGCGGGCAAAGATTATACAACGCTCCGGAATATCGAACACATGAGAATGCTATGTCGCGTCCCGCGAAAGGAGCCCGCCTATGGCTCCGCCCCGAGGATCGAAACCCAGACGGCACGCTCAGGAAGCGAGCCGTTTGGTGCATCCGAGACGGATCGCGCAAGATCAGCACGGGCTGCGCTGCAGAGGATCGCGCGGGCGCCGAGCGCGCGCTCGGTGAGCACCTCGCCCGAAAATACCGGCCCAACCGCACGTGCGGACGTCATCCCGCTGAGGTCCTGATCGCCGACGTCCTGGCAATCTACCTCACCGATATCGCTCCACGGCACTCTCGCGAGGACGAAACGAAGCAGCGCGTTCTGACGCTTGATGCCTGGTGGGCCGACAAGACGCTCGCCGATGTGAACGGCGCGAATTGCCGGGCCTATGTAGAGCACAGAACCCGACAACCGTGGAGGTCCGCGAAGCCGGAGAAGACGTTCAAAGCGGCACGCATGGTTACGGCCGCTGCCGCGCGGCGCGAGCTTGAGGACCTACGGAGCGCGATCAATTACCATCGCAAAGAGGGTATGTGCTCGGAGGTTGTGTCCGTGGTACTGCCGCCGCAAACCAACGCCCGAGAACGGTGGCTTACCCGCTCGGAAGCGGCGCGCCTGCTATGGGCCGCCTGGCGGGCGAAGCAAGTGATGCGCGATAAGGAGACCCTGCGGGCAGTCGGTCGACACGTCGCCCGATTCATCCTTGTGGGCCTCTACACCGGAACGCGATCGTCAGCGATCTGCGGTGCCGCGCTGATGCCAACGGTGGGCCGCGGGCATGTCGACCTTGACAAGGGCGTCTTTTATCGCGCGGCGATCGGCCGCCGGCAAACCAAGAAACGTCAGCCGCCGGTGAAGCTACCGCCGCGTCTGTTGGCGCATATGCGCCGCTGGGCCGACCGAGGACTGGCAAAACAGGTGGTGGTCGAGTGGAACGGCAAGCCGGTGGGAAGTGTGCGCAAGGGCTTCGAGACCGCCGTGCGGGCCGCTGGGCTCGGCACCGAGGTGACGCCCCACATTCTTCGGCATACATGTGCGACTTGGCTGATGCAGAGTGGTGTCGATCTGTGGCATGCGGCTGGCTTCCTGGGCATGACGGTGCAGCAGCTTGAGGCCGGCTATGGGCATCATCACCCCGATTATCAGGAACAGGCCGTCGCTGCGTTAGGGGGCCAGCATGGGGCACGAAACCCCGTGAACAAAAGGCGACAAACGAACGCGAACGTCACAAGAATAGCCGATGTTTCAGAGGGCAAATAGATATACACCTCGTTCGGGACGAGGGGGTCGCAGGTTCAAATCCTGCCACTCCGACCATCTTCTTCTCCTTTAAAGGCAAATCGGACAGCTGATCCAGACGATCGCACTGGTCGCGGGTCTGCCGCCCCATACGGCTGTACGTGGCAACCGATCGGTGTATCATTTCCACTCTACCGGAGAGGAAGCTAGTTTCCGCAACAGCGGACGCAGAAAAGGACGAGGCGAGATGTCGCGCATCAAAGGCGGCTGCTTGTGCGGAACCGTGCGCTACGAGTGCAACGCCGAACCGCTCATGACGGCGATCTGCCATTGCACGCATTGTCAGAAAACATCCGGATCGGCGTTTTCGATCAATATCGGCGTGCCCGCCGACAGCGTCGCGTTCAGCGGCGCTAGTCTTGCCCGGTTCAAGGATTCAGGCACCAGCGGCAAGCCGACCTGGCGATCGTTCTGCCAGACCTGCGGCAGTTCGCTCGCAACCGAGGCGGAGGCGTTTCCGGGGGTTGTGTTTCTCAAGGGCGGAACGCTGGACGACCCTTCCTGGCTCGATCCGAAGCTCCATATCTGGACGCAATCGAAGCAGCCTTGGGTCACCATCAGCCCTGATGCCACGAGCGTCGAACAAAACCCTGGCTAACAAGAGCCTTTGGCTGCGCCTCCTGCGCCCTGCTCGCCTCCCGCGCCTGACGCGCATGGTCAGGCGCGCTCGAGCAGGTCGCGGATGTGGCTCCTCAATCGAGCAAACCAATCGCCGGCGTCGGGCGTCGCATCGGTGTCGATGAGACGCAGGCCGACCACCCTCACATTCCCGTCGGCGACTTTAAAAGCGACGAGCTCAATGGCGCCGAGCGGCAAGGTCTCGCCCTCTTCCGGAGGATGGCCGAGCTGTTCGGCGAAATGCTCGGCAAGCGAGGTGCCGCGGTCCTCGACGGCCACCTCGATGCCGTAGATCTCCGCGAGCGCGCCGAGCGTCACGTCGCCGCTCACGAAGAAATCGCCGAGCAGGCGCGGATCCGGCGCGGCGGGCGGCGGCATCTCGACGAAAAAGCGATCGAGCGCCGGCGCCTTCTCCGGCGCCGCGAGAAAATAGACATGATCGCCCTGCCGAATCGGACCGGCTTCGGTGGCGGTGAACACCTCCTCGTCGCGCACCACCAGCATGAGCTTCGCCCAGGGCGGAACGATCTTGCGGCGCAGGTAGGGGTTGTTGACCTGCACATGATAGCCGACCAGTTCCTGTTCGAGCTGGCCGGGAAGGTCGAGTTCGACCCGCCGCGGCGCAGGATCGGCGCGCGGCAGAGCGATGCGCAGCAGCCGCGCCGCCGGCGCCAGCGTCCAGCCCTGGACGAGCAGCGAGATGAACACGACGACGAACGCGATGTTGAAATAGAGCTGGGCATGATCGAGCCCGACCAGCAGCGGTATCGACGCGAGAAAGATGCCGACCGCGCCACGCAACCCCACCCAGGAAATGAATAACTTGTCCCGCCAAGAGAAGCGAAACGGGATGAGGCAAAGAAAAACGGCGAGCGGACGCGCAAACAACATCAGCACCGCGGCGACGACCAGCGCCGGCGCCGCATAGTTCATCAGTTGCTCGGGCAAGGCGAGCAGGCCGAGCAGGACGAACATCACGATCTGCGCGAGCCAGGTCACCGCGTCGAGGAACACGACGACGGTGCCGTGAGCGCGCGTCGGGCGATTTCCGACCATCAGACCGGCAAGATAGACGGCGAGGAAGCCGGATGCGTGCAGCGCCTGTCCTAAGCCGAACACGCCCAACGCCGCGCTGGCGACGAACGGAGCATGCAGACCCTGTGGCAGGGCGAGCCGGTTGAGCGCCAGCACGATCAACCGACCGCCGACAAGCCCGATCGCCGCGCCGCCCAGCCCTTGGCCGGCAAGACTCGCCGCGACCGACGCCCATGGCTGATCGCCGGTGAGCAATAATTCGACCAGCAAAATCGTGAGGAAGATCGCGAAGGGATCATTGGTGCCGGATTCGATTTCCAGCGTCGCCGCCACCCGTGACCGCAGCCGCAACCCGCGCGCCCGCAAGAGAAAGAGCACGGCGGCCGCGTCAGTCGAGGCGACCACCGCGCCGACGAGCAGCGCCTCGGTCCACCCATATCCCATCATCATGGTGACCGCAGGCGCGGTTAAAGCCGCCGTCAGGAGAACGCCGAGGGTCGCAAGCACCAGCGACGGCGCGAGCACGCTGCGAAACGTGGCGATCCGCGTGCGCAGCCCTCCGTCAAACAAGATCAATGCCAGCGCAATCGAGCCGACGAGATAGGTCAGACGCACGTCATCGAAGCGAATCCCGCCTACGCCCGACTCGCCCGCGAGCATCCCCAGGATCAAGAACACGAGGAGCAGCGGCGCGCCGAAACGCAAAGCGACGAGGCTCGACAGAATGCCGGCAAGCACCAGCACCGCGCCGAACAGAATGGAGAGGCTGACCGTATCGAGCGATGCCATCGGAGGGAACGATTGCGGTCAGGACGAGCCGGTGCGGCCCGTTAGGCTGAAGCTCACCGCGCCGGCAAAGATTGACCTCACGGCTCGCAGTCGGGTTTGCTTTCGTCTCAGCAGGGCCGTCAGCGTCACTTGCGTCCTATCCGGTCCAGGTCGCCGTTTCGATTAAGCTTCGGCGTCATCGTAACACGGGCGATGACGTTGTACATTTCGGCCGGGTGACGTAAACGTAAAGGGCTTGTTGGACTGGCGATAACCTCTCGGTCGCCATCGTTGATCGGCGGGCGCGGACGTTCGCTCAGCAGGACTTAGCGTTCGCCGGATTGGAGACGGGACGATGCCCAATTCAATTCTGTTGATATCTTTCGGCGCATCCCTCGTGCTGATGGTGGCGGACGAACTGCCCAACTTCAACGTCGAGGCGAGCTGCAAGGCGTTTGAAGGCTTTGGTCTGGCGCTTTCGCACAGCACCGAGGCGTGCGTGAATGACGAAAAAGCGGCGCAAGCCCAGCTCAAGCAGAATTGGACTTCATATCCGCCGGCGGAGCGCAGCCGTTGCGTTGCCGAAACGATGGTCGGAGACCCGAGCTACGTCGACGTCCTGACCTGTCTGCAGATGGCGCAGGATGTCGATGTAATGAACACGCCGCTGTTGGGGGCGAGCAAGCTCAAGCTCCGGATCAAGAGCGGTTCGCCGCCCCATCGCTGAAGAACGGCGATATGCCGTCTGGCGCCGCTGTTTACGCCGCGCTTTCCTGATGGCGCGCTGCTTCTAGTCTGTTCAGAGCAACCTGCATAATGGCTGTGTGACGCCGCTCACACGGACCCGAGAACTTCATCCGCGACAGGAAGACTAATGGGCAAGGTAGTAAGACCGAGTTTCCTGATAGTCGATCGGCCCAACGTCCCCCCCCCGCAACGTCGGCCGATCGGGCCCGCCCGGATATCCTTCGGGCGGGCTTTTTCTTGCCTCGCAGGAGGTGCGACGCTGCCACAATGGCCGACGGCGCGATCACGCCGCGTGCGCGGCAAGGTCGCCTTCGTGATGGTCGCGCAAGAGCCTGTTGACGAAGCCGGCGACTGTGGCGAGCGCCCTCTCGGGAGCTTCCCGCTGAGGCAAATCCTTCAGGCCGGGCAGCAAAGCGACCTCGACCGGACAATAGCACTCCTGCCGCGCCACTTCGATCTGGCGCGCGGTGCGGTATGGGTCCGCTTCGCCCTGCACGATGAGGATCGGAACACGGATATAGGCGAGTTCCTCCGTGATGTCCCATTTGCGGAACGCAGGATCGAGCCACACACCGTTCCAGCCACGGAACGCATTGTCGACATCGGCATGATAGCGGGCGAGACGGTCGCGCAGATCGGTGGTCGCATAGGCTTCGGCGGCGGCCGCAACCGCCGCGATACCGGCGTCCTCGATGAAGAAATGCGGCGTGATCAGCGCCAAGCCGCGCACGCGATGATCCTCGACATTGCCGGCATAGATTGTCGCGATCGACGCCCCGTCGTCATGCCCGATCAAAAGACCGCGGCGAAAACCGATCGCCGTGAGAAGCTTGGGCAGCACCGACAGCGCCTCGTCGTGCATATAGGAGACCGGGCGCGGAAGCGCGGCCGGGCTGGAGCGCCCATAGCCGGCGCGCGAGTAGACGAAGACGCCCGCCCCCGTCTCCCTGGCGAGCTTGTCGGCAAAATCCCCCCACATGGCGACACAGCCCAGCCCGTCGTGCAGCAGCACCAGCGTCGGCGCCTCGTGCGGCCGCGGCCCGATCATCCGATATTCGAGCGTCTGCCCGGAAATATCGAGAAAGCCTTCGTCAGAAAGGGCGGTCATCAGCTTGGATCCATTGGAAAACAGCGCTTGCGCCGTCACACTTTACTCGCATTCAGCACGGAAAAGGCCGCGCCGCAAGCGCTCGCGAGCCGAAACGCCGCGAGAGGGCAACGAAGTTGTTCGGAATATCCGAACGCCGCGCGGAGGCAATGAACCCTCGCCTCGCTCTATTGCCTCACGACATCCCTATAACCTGCTGAAGGACGACAGGCATGCGTGAGATGGAGCGATCCGGCCTAATAGCATCGGCTTTGAACATTACTTTGCGCCCCTCTCTTCAATAACACTTAGCACTGGCTTTCCGGTCATGTAGTTTATGCGAATCATGGCTGATTCGATCGATCGACTTTACGATGCCGTACTGGAGGCGATGGATGCCCATCCATCCTCCTCCCGTACTGCACGTCTTCTGCGCGCCGGCCGCAGCAAGATCGCCAAGAAGGTCGCCGAGGAGGCGGTCGAAGTCGTGATCGAAGCGATGCTGAATCACCGCGACGCGGTCGTCCGCGAGAGCGCCGATCTTCTCTACAATCTCGCAGTGCTGTGGGCGTCGGTCGACGTCGAACCGAAAGACGTCTGGAAGGAAATGCAGCGGCGCGAGCGGCTGTTCGGCATTGCCGAGAAACTTGCCAAGCAACGCAGCTTTCTGAAGGCGCGACGCAAACTGCCGCCCGCGGCCGAGGCGCGGGTGCGCAAGCGGGGGTGACCGGGCGCCGCCCGCAACTCCGGCTGCGCATGGACTTGAATGCCGCGGCCGATAACCACTAAAGCAAGCGTGATGCTGCGACGACTTTACAACTGGTGCATCAACGCGGCCGGGAAACCGCATGCGACGTGGATTCTCGCGGGGATTTCATTCGCCGAAAGCTCGTTCTTTCCCGTCCCGCCCGACACCATGCTCGTCCCGATGGCGCTCGCCCGCCCGGACCGGGCCTACTACTACGCCACGGTCTGCACCATCGCTTCGGTCCTTGGCGGCATCCTGGGATATGCGATCGGCGCCTATCTCTACGACTCAGTCGGCCTGTGGCTCATTAGCCTGTACGGCTATGGCGACAGGGTCGAGGCGTTTCGCGAAGCCTATGCCCGCTGGGGCAGCTGGATCATCCTGATCAAGGGGCTTACGCCAATCCCCTACAAGATCGTCACCATCACGTCCGGCTTCGCCGGATACAACTTTTCTCTGTTCGTCCTGTTGTCGATGATTACGCGCGGCGCGCGGTTTTTTCTCAGCGCATTCCTGCTCAGCCGCTACGGGCCGCAAGTGCGCGAGGCGATCGAAAAGCGGCTCGGCTTCTGGTTCACCATATTTCTGGTCGTGCTGATCGGCGGCATTATCGTCGCCATTTACGTGATTTGAGGCCCGTGGGAGAAGGGCTTGAACCTCTACGCGAAACTGTGCGAACGCGCCGCAGCCGGCCGGCCGGTGACCGTGGGCGTGATCGGCGCTGGCAAATTCGGCACGATGTTCCTTGCTCAGGCGCGGCTCACCCGCGGGCTGCATGTCGTCGGCGTAGCCGACCTCGGTCCCGCCCGCGCCCGAAAACAGCTTGCTTCCGCCGGCTGGGAAGCGCCGCGCTACGCCGCAGCCTCGCTGGGCGAGGCGGTGAAGACGGGCAGCACCCATGTCGGACCCGATGCCGAAACGCTGATCGCGCTTCCCGAAATCGAAGTGATCGTCGAGGCGACGGGCGTGCCCGCGGCCGGCATCCGGCATGCGCTCGCGGCGATCGCGCACGGCAAGCATGTCGTCATGGTCAATGTCGAGGCCGACGCCCTGGTCGGGCCGTTGCTCGCGCGCAAGGCGCAAGCGGCCGGCGTCGTCTACAGCCTCGCCTGGGGCGACCAGCCGGCGTTGATCTGCGAGCATGTCGACTGGGCGCACGCCTGCGGCTTCAACGTGATCGCCGCCGGCAAAGGCACGCGCTACGAACCGCATTATCACCGATCGACCCCCGACACTTTGTGGGACATTCTCGATAAATATCTGCAGATCGCGGACCGCGGCTCGATCAACCCGAAAATGTTCAACAGCTTCATCGACGGAACGAAGTCGGCGATCGAGATGACGGCGGTCTGCAACGCGACCGGGCTGAGGCCGCAAAGCGGGGGCCTGACCTTCCCGCCGGCCAGCCGCTTCGAGCTCGCCGACATCTGCAAGCCGCGCGCCGAGGGCGGCGCGCTGGAGGCGTCGGGCGTCACCGAGGTGGTCTCGTCGGTTTATCGGGACGGGCGCGACGTGCCGCACCATCTTGCGCTCGGCACCTATGTCGTCATCGAGGGCGAGACCGATTACGCGCGCCGCTGCTTTCGCGAATACGCGATGCTGCCGGACCGGAGCGGCCGCTATGCCGCGCTCTACCGCCCGATCCACATGATCGGGCTCGAACTCGGCATTTCGGTCGCAAGCGCGGCGCTGCGCCGCGAGCCCACCGGGGCGCCGACCGGTTTCCGTTCGGACGTGGTCGCGACGGCCAAGCGCGACCTCAAGGCCGGCGAGGTGCTCGACGGCGAAGGCGGATTCTGCGTGTGGGGCCGGCAGACGCCCGCCGAGCGCTCCCTTGCCGACGGGCTGCTGCCGCTCGGGCTCGCCCATAATGTCGCATTGACCCGTGATGTGGCCGAGGGCGCGCCGCTGCGCTGGTCCGACGTGACGATCGATCCAAGCAATCTCGCGGTGCAGACCCGCCGGGAGATGGAAAAGGCGTTCGCGGCCTGACGCTCAGCGCTTCGGCGCCCAGAGTGGGTGACGCTTGTCGCGAAACGCGGCGCGGCCTTCCACGCTTTCGGCGGCTTCGAACAATTGGCGGAACCCGACCTGCAGCTCGTCGATCTGCTCCCGCGTCGGCGTCATGTCCGCAAGCTCGCTGAGCTCGCGTTTGGTCGCAGCGATCGCTCCCGGCGCCGATAGCAGCACCTCGTCCAGGATTTCCCCGAGCGCCCGGTCGCCCGCGCCGGGCGCGTAAAGGCGATGGACTACACCCATCGCCAGCGCCGCCTGGGCATTGAACCGTTCGGCGGTGATGAGATAGCGGCGCAGATTGCGCGCCCCGAGCGCCCGGGCAAAGAACGGGATGTACGGGCCGACCCCGAAGCCCAGCCGCAGCTCGGGCAGCGAAAAGAATGAATCCTCGGAGGCGAGAACAACGTCGCAGCAAGAAATCAGCGCAAAGCCGCCGCCGAAACAAGCCCCGTGGACCAGCGCGATGGTCGGCTTGGGACAGGCGTCGAGGGCGAGGCAGACATGCGGCATTAGCACCTGCTTGTCCACGCCCGCCCCGGTATGGACCAGCGGATCATCGACAAGATCGCCGCCGACGCAGAAGTGCTTGCTGGCGCCGCGCAGCACCAGGGCGCGGATTTCGGGCGCCGCCCCTGCCCTCGCAATCTCCGCCGAGAGCCGGTCAAGCATGCGGCGGTCATAGGCGTTGCCCTTGTCCGGCCGGTTGAGCGTGAGCGTTGTGACGCCGCGCTCGTCAGTGGCGGCAAGCACAAGCTCGCGGGGCGCAGTCATGGCAATTCATCCTTGAAATGCATGTGCCTGGATAGCTCATGCGCGCAGCGTGGCGAGGCCGTTCGTGAGTACGATCTCGTCGCGTCCGAGCACCCGGCACTGGAAGGAGATATGCGTCGGCGCAGGCCACATCTCGGTGCGAATCGTCTCACCTGGAAAGACCGGACGAGAGAACCGCGCCGAAATGCTCGCCAGCCGAACAGCGGAATAACCGAGCTCGCGGACGACCGCATGCGCGGCGATTCCGAAGGTCGCCGCGCCGTGCAGGATCGGCCGCGGAAAGCCTGCCGCCTTTGCCCGCTCGGGATCGGCGTGCAGCGGATTCTCGTCCCCCGTCAACCGGTAGAGTAGCGCGAGATTGGGCGGCGTTGGCAGATCGCAGACGCGCTCGGGCGCACCGTCCGGAACCGCATGCGGTTCCGGCAGCGCGGCCACGCGGCCGCCGAAGCCGCCATGCTTGCGCGCAAGCAGATTGCTCTCGACGCGGGCGACCGGCGTTCCGTCCCGCGCAAGGAGATCGCGGGTCGCGAGAATGATTGCCGGTCCGCCGGGCCCGCGGTCGACCACCTCCCTGATGCGCGGGCGGCTCACCAGTTCGTCGGCGGGCGCGAGCGGACGGGCGAGCGTGACCTTCAACTCGGCGGCCACCACCATGGTTTCGTCGAGGCCGAACGCCGGGTCGGTCATGCGGCCGGGCCAGCCGAGCACGGCGGCCATGGTGGGAAAGGCTTCGAGCCCGCGCCGCTCGTAGACGAATTTGAGCTGGCCGGGATCGAGCGGGTCCATGCCGAGCCCGATGCCAAGGGCATAGAGAATGCAATCGCGCGGGCCGTAGCTCACCGCGATATCGGCCGGCCGGTAGGCCATGATGCGATCGTAATTCAACGCCATCGCCGCGCTGCTTCCGCCCTCACCCGGCGACCGCGCGCAGGCCGCCCGGCGGCGGCTCGCCAGACCGCTGGTCCGTCGATCGCATCTGATAGAACGCGGCGTAACGCTGCCCCTTGCGCAAGAGGTCGTCGTGGCGGCCCGACTCGACGATCGCCCCGTTCTCGACCACATGAATCATGTCCGCATGGGTGATTGTGTAAAGCCGATGGGCGATCATCAGCGTGGTGCGGCCCTTGATCAGCTCCGCCATCGCCGCCTGCACGAAATACTCGGACTGGCTGTCGAGCGAGGCGGTCGGCTCGTCGAGCAGGATGATCGGCGCATTGCGAATGAGCGCGCGCGCAATCGCGATCCGCTGACGCTGGCCGCCCGAAAGCTGCGCGCCGTGCTCGCCCACTTTGGTGTCGTATCCGTCGGGGAAAGCGCCGATAAAATCGTGCGCATGCGCCCCGCGCGCGGCGGCGATAATGTCCTCATCAGTCGCGCCGGGCCGGCCGAGCGCGATATTCTCGCGGACCGTTCCGTGAAACAGGAATACGTCCTGGCCGACATAGGCGATCTGACGGCGCAACGATGAAGGCGACACCGTCGTAAAGTCCTGGCCGTCAACGCGCACCGTTCCGCTTTGCACCTCGTATAACCCGAGCAGCACGTTGAAGATCGTCGACTTGCCGCCGCCGGAGGCGCCGACAAAGGCAGTGACCGAATGCGGTGCAACGGCGAACGACATGTCGCGCAGCACCGGCTCGCCCGGGCGATAACTGAAGGTCACGTCCGCGAACTCGATCCGCCCGCGCGTGACCTCGAGTTCCTGTGCGCCGCCGCTTCGCGCCGAGCCGACCGGCAGGTCGAGAAGTTCGAACAGGATGCGCACGCCGGTCAGCCCGTTCTGCAGTTCGAGGTTGAGCCGGGCAAGGCGCTTGGCCGGCTCGTAGGCGAGAATGAACGCCGTGATGAACGAGGTGAACCCGCCCGGTGCGCTGCCGAGCACGAGCACATTGTAGCCGCCGATCAGCAGCACCCCCGCGATCGCGATTCCGCCGAGGGTCTCCATCAGCGGCGTTCCGCGATTGGAGACGCGCGCCAGCTTGTTGGAGGCGCGCTCGATTTCATCGACATGCGCGTAGATCTTCGCGCGCATGACGTCTTCGAGATTGAATGCCTTGATGATCTTGAATCCCTGCACCGTCTCCTGGAGCGACTGGAGAACGAGCATGTTGCCGCCGAACTGCGCGAGCGCGATGGTGCGCACCCGCTTGATCAGTTTGCGTAGAAACAGCACCGCAGGCGGAAGAACGATGAGCGCAGCGAGCGACAGCAGCGGCGCCCCATAGACCATGACCGCGCCGAGCGCGACGAAAGTGAGGAGATCGCGGCCTATCGCGGTGACAAGAAGATTGAGGACCGCGGAGGCGGAATTAGCTCCATAGCTGACGCGCGCGCCGAACTGAGACGAATGTTTGTCAGCGAAGAACGCCATGTCCTGTTGCAACAGCTTGTCGAACATGCGCCTTTGATTGGCGGCGATGATCAGATTACTGATCCGCGCGAGCGTCACCGCCTGGCCGTAGGTGGCGAAGCCCTTAACGGCGAAGATCACGATCGCGAGGGCGGCGACGACGACGATGCCGTAGAAATTGCGGCTGACATAGGCTTGATCGATCGCCGTCCCGATCAGATACGCGGTCGCTCCGGTGCAAGCCGCTCCGAGCGCCATGAAGGAGAGGGCGAGCGCATATCGTTTCCAATAGGGGCGGCCGTAATCGGTGACGAGGCGAGCGACGAGGCTGATCGTGCTCGAAGGATCGGCAAGCCGTTCACTCCACGCGTTTCTTAATCGCTTGAGTATATGCTGCATCCGCGACTCACATGATCCGACCCGGGCGGCGAGGCGACCTTAGTCGATCCGCCGATCAGCTTACAACACTGAACGAATTCGGTGAGAACTGGAGTCAGCGCGGCGCCAGCTTGGCGAACTTGGCGAACCTCCCAAACCAACGGCTGCTGAGGCCGGCAAGATCGATCTTGCTGTCGAGATCGAGCCCCACGCCCTTGTAGATCGCGATCGCCCCCAGTGCGGTCGCCAAAGCCAAGGCCGGATAGACCGCGTAAAGCAAGATTGGCGCGCTCTGGCCGATCGCCGTGCAGAAGAAGCCGAAAATCCGCAATGCGAAAACTCCGACCCCGACGAACACGATCGAGATCAGCCCTCCTTGCCGCGTCGTTCGCGGGATGCAGAGCGCAGCGAAGGCGACCACCACGAACGCAAAGGGATAGAAAGGCGCCACCAGCCGGTCGTGCATTTCGGCGCGAAACTGCGCGCCCGCGGTCTTGAGCAGTTTGTCGTTCGGATCCGGATTGACGAGTTCCCAAAGGTACTTCTCGCGCAAGCCGTAGGTAATCCTCCCCGCGATAGTGTAGGGGGACAGGTCGAAGGCATAGCGGTCGAACTGCACCAAGGTGGGGTCGCGATCAGCAGCGCGCCGGCGTTGCACCCAGCCGTCGCTCATGACCAAAAAAGTCCCCAACTTGCTCTGGAGGATGTTCCCTTGTTCGGCGATCACCGTCGTCCGCTCGTTGGCTTTGCGTGCATCATCGATCAGAATGCCGCTGAACTCGCTATCGCTGTGTTTCTCTCGGACATGGAAGGTGAGGCCACTCTCGATCGTCGCGAAAGTGCCAGGCCGCACGATATTGGCGACCAGATCCGCTCTTGCCTTGGTGAGCTGCTCAACCAGCTCGCGTTGCAGCCTCGGGGCGAGATAGGCGCCGATGAAAAGCACGAAAATCGACACCACGGCCGCCAGCGCCAGGAACGGCCGGAACAGCCGCCTCGGCGAAATCCCGGCCGCGCTCATGACCACCAGCTCCGAATCGTTGTTGAGGCGGGAAAGCGTGTAAAGGACGGCGATCAGCATGGCGATCGGCGCGAGAACCAGCATGAGTCCCGGAATGATCAGGCTCGTGATCGAGAAAAAGACGAGCACCGTCTGGCCCTGGCTGGTGATCAGGTCGATCTGCCGGAGAATCTGGGTGACCCAGATCACCGCGGTCAAACCGATCAGGATAACCAGGAAGCTATTGAAACTGGTCCTGAAAACGTATCGGTCAAGGGAATCCATATGCCCCTTCGTCGCGCCCCGGTCCTGCCGCCGGCCGGCGATCTGGCGCGCTGTTATAGGCCATGTTGTGGCAGCCGGGACGCGAGCCCCTACGGCCAGCGCCCTGGGCTGGCGGCGGCGCAAACTACCACTCCCACGGCGTCTGCCCGGTTTGGCCCAATGGACTGTGCGGAACCGTAACGCGGCGCAGACACAAAGTTGACAGATCGCCGATTTGCCGGCACCAAATCTCATACTATATACGTGACTGGTGTTCTCTCGACGGGAGAGATCGGTCCGACCGACGCCGAAGGAGCAACCGCCCCGGAAACTCTCAGGCAAAAGGACCGTCGAGGGATCTGAATCTGGAAAGTGACGCCGCGCGCGTCCGCCGACGGGATAACGTTCTCAGGCACCAATACAGATGGGGCGCCATGGCGAGCTGGACTCGCTGGGAGGCGCCCTATGTCGTATTTCGATCGCGAAACATTCGCCTTTGTTGCCGCGCACGCCGGCGGTCGTAGACGAGTCAGGCGTTCCGCCCCCCGAAAAACTGTAACGCATGCGCTCGGTCGCTCGGCCGGCGCAACTCCTTTGACGCAAAGTGAGGAATAGGCATGCACGCTCCTTACCGTGCTGAGGTTGATGCGGGCGAAACGTCCTTTGCCGAGCGGCACATCGGTCCGAACCCGCGTGACATCGACGCCATGCTGGCGACGGTGGGCGCAAAAAGCCTTGACGCCCTGATCGCGGAAGTGATTCCGGCCTCGATCCGGCGACGGGGGCCGCTCGCCCTTGCACCCGCCCTTTCCGAGCGGGCGGCGCTTGACCGCATGCGCGAGATTGCGGGCAAGAACGAGGTGTTCACCTCGCTCATCGGGCAAGGCTATTACGGTACTATCCTGCCGCCGGTCATCCAGCGGAATATCCTGGAAAATCCGGGTTGGTACACGGCTTATACGCCGTATCAGCCGGAGATCAGCCAGGGCCGGCTGGAAGCCCTGATGAACTTCCAGACCATGGTCGCCGACCTGACCGGGCTGCCGGTCGCGAACGCCTCGCTGCTTGACGAGGCGACGGCGGCGGCGGAAGCGATGACGCTGGCGCATCGGGCGGCCGCCGCGAAAGTTTCTTCGTTCTTTGTGGATCGCAACGTGCATCCGCAAACGCTCGCGGTGCTGCAGGTCCGCGCCGAGCCGCTCGGGATCGATCTCGTGGTCGGAAGCCCCGGTGACGATCTTGCCCGCACGGACGTTTTTGGTGCGCTCCTTCAGTATCCCGACACGCTTGGGACCGTCAGCGACTACCGCGACGCGATCGCGGCCGTTCACGCGCGCGGCGGCCTTGCGATCCTCGCGGCGGACCCGTTGGCGCTGACGCTGCTGATGCCACCCGGCGAACTCGGCGCCGACATCGCGATCGGCTCCACCCAGCGATTCGGCGTGCCGATGGGCTTTGGCGGGCCGCATGCGGCCTATATGGCGGTGCGCGACGACCTCAAGCGCAACATGCCGGGACGCGTCGTCGGCCTCTCCATCGATGCGCGCGGGGCGCCGGCCTATCGCCTCGCCTTGCAGACCCGCGAGCAGCATATCCGGCGCGAGAAGGCGACCTCGAACATCTGCACCGCGCAGGTGCTGCTCGCGGTAATCGCCTCGATGTATGCGGTTTATCACGGCCCCGATGGCCTCGCCGACATCGCGCGCCGCATTCACCGGCGAACGGCGGTCCTCGCCAACGGGCTGCGCAGGCTCGGCTTTGCGCCGCTGAACGAGACCTTCTTCGACACGCTCACGGTCGCGGTCGGCGAGCGGCAGAGCGGAGATCATCGCGCGCGCACGCGCGGAGCGAATCAATCTGCGCGCCGTCGCGGCAGGAGAATGCGGACCAGCGGCGGCGATCGGCATCAGCCTCGACGAGACCACCGACGACGCGGTGGTGGAGGCGGTCTGGCGCGCATTCGGCGGGACGCTTGCCTATGGCGAGGTCTCGCTTGCGACGGTCGAGGCGCTTCCGCCAAATCTGGTGCGCCGGTCGGCGTTCCTGCGCCATCCGGTATTCCGCCGCTACCACTGCGAGACCGAGATGCTGCGCTACATGCGCAGGCTGGCCGATCGCGACCTTGCGCTCGACCGCGCCATGATCCCGCTCGGCTCCTGCACCATGAAGCTCAACGCCACGACCGAGATGATTCCCATCACCTGGTCGGAGTTTGCCGACATGCATCCGTTCGCGCCGCCCGAGCAGGCGCGCGGCTATCACGATCTCATCGGCGAGCTTTCACGCATGCTCGCCGAGGCCACCGGCTTCGACGCGGTGTCGCTGCAGCCGAATTCCGGCGCGCAAGGCGAATATGCGGGGCTGCTCGCGATCCGCGCCTATCACCGCAATCGCGGCGAGGCGCACCGCACCGTATGCCTCATTCCTTCATCCGCGCACGGCACCAACCCGGCGTCGGCCGCCATGGCCGGGCTGAAAGTGGTCGTCGTCAATTGCGACAAGCACGGCAATGTCGACGTCGCCGATCTGCAGAAAAAGGCGGAGCTGCACGCGCGCGATCTTGCATGCGCGATGATCACCTACCCGTCCACGCACGGCGTGTTCGAGGAACATATCCGGGATATCTGCGATGCCGTTCATGCGCACGGCGGGCAGGTCTATCTCGACGGCGCCAACCTCAATGCGCAGGTCGGGCTTGCGCGGCCCGGCGACTACGGCGCCGATGTCAGCCACATCAACCTGCACAAGACGTTCTGCATTCCGCATGGCGGCGGCGGCCCCGGCATGGGGCCGATCGGCGTCAAGGCGCACCTCGCGGCGTTCCTGCCCGGACATCCCGCGGTCGACGGCGGCGCGGCGACGGTAGGGCCGGTCTCGGCCGCCCCGTACGGCTCGGCGTCGATCCTGCCGATTTCCTATCTCTACATTCTGATGATGGGCTCGGCCGGCCTGCGCCGCGCGACCGAAGTCGCCATTCTCTCGGCGAACTACATCGCGACGCAGCTCGAGCCGCATTATCCCGTGCTCTACAAGAACGAGAAGGGGCGGGTCGCCCATGAATGCATCGTCGATCCGCGCCCGCTGAAGGAGCGCACCGGGATCACCATCGACGATATCGCCAAGCGCCTGATCGATTACGGCTTCCACGCGCCCACCGTGTCGTTCCCGGTCGCCGGCACGCTGATGATCGAGCCGACCGAGTCGGAGAGCAAATACGAACTCGACCGCTTCGTCGATGCGATGATCGCGATCCGCGAAGAGATCGCCGCGGTGGAGAAAGGGGCGTGGCCGGCCGAACAATCGCCGCTCCGGTACGCGCCCCACACCGTGCACGATCTCGCCGACGACAACTGGACGCGCCCCTACCCGCGCGCCCATGGGTGCTTCCCCAAGGGCGTCGACCGCATGGACAAATACTGGGCTCCCGTCGGCCGCGTCGATGCGGTCTATGGCGACCGCCACTTCGTCTGCTCCTGCGCGCCCATCGAAGCGTACGAGGAGTGAGACTCTTTTCAGCGCTGGCGAACTCTCTCCCCTCGCGGGAGAGGGTGGCGAGGAACGAGCGAAGCGAGTTTCGAGCCGGGTGAGGGGTTCGCTGCGCATCGTGTGCTGGGACAGTGTGACCCGCCATTACCCCTCACCCGCCCTCGCCGCTAAAGTTACCCTTTAGTGGTCGCATTTTCTGCGGCGAACCGGTTCCCACTTCGCCGGAAAATGCTCTACAGCGGCTCGGGCACCCTCTCCCGCAAGGGGAGAGGGAAAGAAATGTTGGGGTCGCCCGTGCTCGTCATGGGCGGGCCTGACCCGCGCATCCACCCCCTCCCCAACCCTCCCCCGCAAGCGGGGGAGGGAGCAGAGCATCGCAGGCAAGCTTGCGCGGCCTGCGCAAGGTTGGCTGCGTGCGATGCGGGAGGGGGCAGGGGGATTGCCGGGTCTTCGCCCGGCAATGACGAGGAAAAGCTCAGTCTTTCTTGTTGACGATAGTCTCGGCGACGAGCTTGGCAATGTCGTCGCGTCGATAGCTTGCCGGCGTTGATGCGGCGAATGAGGTCGTCCATATCGACGCCGGCCTGCGGCGAATATCTGTAGTGATAGATTGAACGCATCTTCTGACGTCACAAAGTACGAGTGCGGGCCGAAGTGGCGGTTCTCCGGGTCTTCGGCGACCCAGGCGCGATGCTCAAGCTCGATCTGCGCGATCACCGGCACGAGATCGGAGATGTCGCCTCTCCGCAGCCGCGCTGCTTTATCTGCATGGCCGGACTGCTCCCAGCAATCGGGCAAGAAGTCGCCGGCTGCTTTGTGTGTCCGGATGCTGCGCGAGATCGAGCGACAGCATGATCGCGACTGCGCGTTCCGCATCGCCCGCTGCGCCCTCCAGTCGCTCAGCTTCGCCTTCATCGCCGCCAGATTATTGTGACGATTGGCTGTATCCGGATGGCGTTCGCCGCTCGCTTTCCGCGTGATGGCAAGCGCGCGTGTCTTGTAATCTTTCTCCTGCTCTCGCCGTGCTTCCTGGCCCGGTTCGTCGGCCCAGTCGCAATAGAGCGCGCCGAGATTGGAGAGCGCACTGCCATATTCGGCCGAGTCGGCGCCATGCGCGGCCTTCATGATCTCGGCGGCGCGGAGGCAGCAGCGGTTCGGCCTTGTCGAACTCCTTCCGCGTCCAATGCACCTCGGCGAGGTTGGACAACGTTATGGCAAGGCTCGGATCGTCGGGCTTGAGCAGTCCGCTCCTCGATTTCGAGCGCCTCGCGATAGGCGGCTTCCGCTTCGTCCAGCCGGTCAAGATCAGCTAAGCGTGACCCGCCAAATTGCCGAGCTTGATGGCGAGATCGAGCGGTTCGATCGGCTCGCGTCTTGCGCGCAAGGGCCACAGATTTTTCGGCCAACGCCAGCGCGCCGGCGCGATCGCCGCGGGCGGCGAGATAAATACCGGCCTGATTGAGCAGCCGGCCGAGCGCTCGACCCGCATCGCCCGCACGCGGCGCATGTGCCTCCAGCGGCGCAACATGCGGCATCAGGCGCGCGCAGATTGGCCAACGCGGAGGGGTTGGTCGACACATCGCCTGGAAACACCCAGCTCACCAACCGCACCGCCGCGGCGCCCCAGAGGGCGCGGGCATCGTCCCCCATCCAGTCGCGCACGACCTCCAGCAGCAACCGATGAAAAATAAGCATGGGCCCCGCCGGGCCGTCCTCCTGCCGCAGCAGCGACAGCGAGGTCAGCGCCGCCAGCGCATCCTCGCGCGCAAACTTGATCGGCCATCGCAGCTGGCGAACGCTCTCGGGAAAGACCGTCGTCGCCCCGGTCGACAGTCAGCCAGCGCAAGATCGACGCCGTCCGGCGACAGGAACGCGCAGAGCCGCAGCAGGTCGAGCGCGATCTCGCCGCCTGCGCATACTCTGCAACGTTTCCAGCGACTTGACGAAGGCGGCATAGACCGTGTCGGGATAATCGCCAGTGACCCCGGCATCCTTCTTGCGCTTGATCAGCCGCGCGATTTCATTGCCATAGTCGTCGAAGCTGATGCCATTGCGCGTCCTTAAGAAAGTCGCCGCCTGCTCGGCCGCGAGCGGCAGGCCGCCAAGCGTTTTCGCCAGCCGCGCCGCGCCCTCGGCGTCGTTGCGCCCGGTGCGTGCGAGCAAATACTCGGCCGTCACGTCGTCCGCCCATTGATCGACGCGAATGACCGGAGCGAGGTCGCCGAACTCGGTGAAGCGCGAGGTGATGATGCAGCGCACCGCCCCGACCGGCAGCCATTTGCGCACGGCATCCGGGTTCGGTGCGTTGTCGTAGACCATCAGCCATGGCTCGGTGACGCCGCCGAGATGATCGAGCACCGCACGCGCGTCCTGTTCCACATTGCCGCTCGACGCGATGCCGAGCTTTTCGCCAAGCGCCGCGAGGTCGGCGAGCATCACCGGCTCCTGCTCCGCCCGTACCCACCACACGCCCGCATAACGCCAGCGGAAGCGGTGGCAGTATTCTGCCGCAAGCGTCGTCTTGCCGATCCCGCCCATGCCGGCGACGGCAGTGATCGCGGCGTTTGTTCCGGGCGCGCCTAGCTGAGCGTTGCAGCGCTTCCAGTGCCTCAAATCGTCCAGTGAAATTCGGGTTTGGCCGATAGGCCACGTTGAATATTTTCGGCTGCGGTAGGCCGCCGCGCCAAAAATTACGTCGATTCCTTTTCCACAGCGCTTCTCAGCCCGCCGGACGACGAGCCGCGGCGGCTTGTTCGGCGCTTTCCCTCGAACATCGATGCGTTTGAAATCACCGCGAAAAGCGGCGTGAACTAGCGGCTTTTCAAAACGACTGGGATGATCTTGCGTTTTTCGCCTTCCGGGTCCTGCCAAAACTCGCATAGCGCTCGGCCTTGGAATAGATCGCGCCGGACGACTGCATAGGCCGGCGAGTAGAGCGCAACATCTGGCGCGCGAATTCATCAAAGCCTGGTCCATCCAGCTCGAGCGATACTGCCCGCCGACTGGAAGATCGGTTGGGTGATAGAACGTGGAGAAGCCAGCTGCCTTTAACGCAGCATCAATCGCCTCTGCGTGAGCGAGATCGGCTGAATTGAAACTTATGAAAAAATCGCGCTGCTCGACGCCTTCAGGCATTTCGAAGACCTCTCAACCTTCAGTTGGAGGCTGCCAGACCTGCGGCTTTAGGGCAAGGTTTACCCCAACCGCGTCCACGGCTTCGGCTACCCACTGTCATCGTCATGCGCGGGCCTAACCCGCGCATCCACCCCCTCCCCAACCCTCCCCCGCAAGCGGGGGAGGGAGCAGAGCATCGCAGGCAAGCTTGCGCAGCCTGCGCAAGGTTGGCTGCGTGCGATGCGGGAGGGGGACAGAATGGATTGCCGGGTCTTCGCCCGGCAATGACGAATAGAAGGCTTAGGACAGCGTCGCTTTCAACTTCATCCTCCCCCGCGGAGCGGACGCGCCGCGGGGGAGGATGAGGGCGCCGCCCAGATCGCAGCGTTGAAATCGCCTGGCACGCTCGCTTACGTGGTCGCCACCAGCTTCCCCTCCCAACGGCACAAGTCGTTAATCAGGCAGGTCAGGCAACGGGGGCGCGTCGCGGTGCAGACATAGCGCCCGTGCAGGATGAGCCAGTGATGCGCGTGACGCTTGTAGGCCGCTGGCATGACCGCTTCGAGCCGCGTTTCCACCTCCAGCGGGTCCTTCCCCGGCGCGAGGCCAGTGCGGTTGCAGACGCGGAAGACATGGGTGTCGACCGCGATCGTCTCCTCGCCGAAGGCGACGTTGAGCACGACATTGGCGGTCTTGCGCCCGACGCCGGGCAATTTCTCCAGCGCCTCGCGCACCGGCGGCACCATCCCGCCGTGCTCGGCGATCAATTGCCGCGACAGCGCGATCACGTTCTTCGCCTTGGTGCGGTAGAGGCCGATCGTCTTGATCAGCTCCTGCAGCTTGTCCTCCCCGAGCGCGACCATTTTCTCGGGGGTGTCGGCTGTGGCGAACAGCGCCTTGGTCGCCTTGTTCACGCCGGCGTCGGTCGCCTGGGCCGAGAGCACCACCGCGACCAGCAGAGTGTAAGGATTGATGTGCTCGAGTTCCCCCTTCGGCTCGGGATTCGCTTGCCGGAATCGGCGGAACGCCTCTTCGATCTCGTCCGCAGTCCACGGCTTGACCTTGCCGCGCGTAGCCCTTCGGAGGGGCTTTCGTGCCGCGGGGCGCGCCGAGGGGGTTGGGGACTTGCGGATTGTCTTGCGTGTCATAGTCTTAGGTTCTTATCAGGGAGACGATCCGATCCGTGTACAGCGCCCAGGAACCGACAATTTTTGCTGCCGACGTGACGCCACACCGATCCCTCGACGGTGTGGGCTTCCTCGCCGTCATGTTGGTTCTCGGCGGGGCGAGCCTGGTGCTGGGACTAATCTTTATCCTCTCGGGCGCATGGCCGATCATCGGGTTTCTAGGGCTCGTGGTGGTCCTCGTCTATGTCGCTTTCGCCGTCAATTTTCGCCGCGCCGCCGCGTGCGAGCAGGTGTGGGTCACGCCCTCCACCCTCAATGTGCGCCGCATCAGTCACACGGGAGAGCTGGCGGAATTCACCCTCAACCCGCTGTGGGTCAGGCTCCGCCGCGAGGTCGACCCCGATTTCGGGACACGGCGGCTTATCCTCGTGTCACGGGGAAAGAGTCACCCGATCGCGCATTATTTGAGCCCGGAAGAGAAGGACAGCTTCGCTGACGCTCTTTCCGCCGCCATCGGCGAAGCGAAGCGTGGCCCGACCCGCACCACATTCTAGGCGCCGTCCGGAAATCGGGTGGACGGTCCCGCGCGGCCGGGCCTAGATCGGGCCCATGATGCTCATGGATCACCCGACTGACCAAATCGAACCGAGACCGGCGGACATCGCCCCCGCGCCGCCCTCGTTCGCGCATGCGGCCGAGGACTATGACTGCGTGCGCCGCGCCCTTGCGTACCTATCCGAGCACTGGCGTGAACAGCCGGATGTCGCGGCGGTCGCCCGCGCCGTCGGCCTCTCCGCCGACGGGCTCACCGTGCTGTTTCGGCGCTGGGCGGGGCTTACTCCTAAAGCCTTCCTTCAGGCGATCACGCTCGACCATGCCAGGAAGCTCCTGCGCGATTCGGCGAGCGTGCTGGATGCCGCCTACGAAGTGGGGCTATCGGGACCCGGGCGGCTGCACGATCTGTTCGTCACCCATGAGGCGATGTCGCCCGGCGAGTGGAAGACGGGCGGCGCCAGCCTGACATTGCGCTGGGGCTTCCACCCCTGCCCGTTCGGAACCGCCCTGGTGATGGCGACCGAGCGCGGGCTGGCGGGCCTCGCCTTCGCCGATGCCGGCGAGGAGCAGACCGTTCTCGCCGACATGCAGGCCCGTTGGCCGAACGCGACCTATGTCCACGACCAGGACGGCACCGCGGCGCTCGCCCGCCGCGTCTTCGATCCTTCCCGCTGGCGGCCGGACCAACCATTGCGCATCGTCCTGATCGGCACCGACTTCGAGGTGCGGGTGTGGGAAACCTTGATGCGGGTGCCGCTCGGCCGGCTCACCACCTATTCCGACCTCGCAGCGAAGGTCTGCACCACCAAGGCCGCCCGGGCAGTGGGCGCCGCGGTCGGCAAGAATCCGGTCTGCTTCGTGGTTCCCTGCCACCGGGTGATCGGCAAACACGGCGACCTCACCGGCTATCATTGGGGCCTCACCCGCAAACGGGCCATGCTCGGCTGGGAAGCGGGACAGGCCGGCGCCGCCGTCTAATCGCCACCGGCGCCGGAAAGCGCGGCGAACTGCCGCGACACCCGCCTATTGCAACGCACATGTCCTTGTTCTGCGTCAAATTCGGCCCGCCGAGTTTGCGGCTATAATTGTTTTTGGAATTAGCAGATTTCCGACCCGCAAAGCGTCGCGCTAACACTGGATAATCGAGGTATCAACAATGATTAGCCTGGAAGACTGCATTGCCATGTGCGGCTTGGAGCCCGACGAAGTGGCCGCGATTTGCGAGCATGAACATATCGGGGAGGTGCCGGCTGCCGCGCTGGCGAGCTACCTCCTTCACCACGCGCACGGCACCGAGCGCATCCGGACGATGATTATCGAGGATATCCACAAAGCCCTTGACAATGGGCAAGTGAAGCACGCCGCCGAGCTCGTCGCCGTGCTCCGCCATTTTCTCCATGAACATCCGGACGCGGCTGTCGGTATTAAGGTCGATTGACGATTTGAGCGGATTGGCCCTTGGCTCGGCAAAAGACGGGCGGGAGGGGCGCGGTCACGAAATATTCACGGAGAGGGGTTTGATTGACGGGCCCTTATGCGCGTTTCCCGAATAGCCCAGCCAAGGGAACCCCCGACGTGAATCGACTTGTTCCGCTTCCGCTGCCGCTCGCGCCAGCGCCGCCGCGCGAGCGCCTGCCTGCTCCCCCGCCGCGCCAGACCGCGACCGAACCGCCGTCGTTCGAGACGCTTGACCGGCTCGCCCGCGCGATCACTGCACGCCTCACCCACGGCGTCTCTCCGCATGCTCAGTTCGCCGCCTGGTCCGACTGGATTTCGCATCTAAGCCGCGCGCCGGGCCGGCAACTGGAACTGGCGCTGGCGGCTTGGCGGGTGGCGGCGCGGCTGACGTTTTTTGCCGGGCGCAGCGCCCTTGGACAAACGGCCGATCCACCCTTCGCCCCACTCGAACATGACCAGCGCTTCGTCGACCCGGCATGGAACATGCCGCCTTTCATCTTCTTGCAGCAGGCGTTTCTCGGACAAGAGGAGTGGTGGCGCACCGCGACGCGCGAAGTTCGCGGCATGACGCCCAAGAATGCACCGCGCGTCGCATTTATGGCGCGCCAAATGCTGGACGTGATGTCGCCCTCCAACATCCCCTGGCTCAACCCGGTGATTATCGAGCGGACGTTCAAGGAGGCAGGCGGCAATCTCGCCCGCGGAATGGGCAATTTCATCGAGGACGCGATGCGGCTGCTCGCCGCCGAGTTGATCCCGACCAGCAGCGAATTCCGCGTGGGCAGGGAAATCGCCGCTACGCCAGGCGAAGTCGTCCACCGCAACGAATTGATGGAGCTCATTCAATACCGGCCGGCGACCAGCGACGTGATCGCCGAACCGATCCTGATCGTTCCCGCCTGGATCATGAAGTATTACGTGCTCGATCTCAGCCGCCACAATTCGCTGGTGCGCTATCTCACCGAGCACGGCTTCACCGTCTTCATGATTTCGTGGCGCAATCCGACCCCGGCCGACCGCGACATTCCCTTCGACGCCTATCGCACCTCGGGCGTCATGGCCGCGCTCGACGCCGTCAACGCCATCGTTCCCGGCCAGGACGTGCATGCCTGCGGCTATTGCCTTGGCGGCACGATGCTTGCGATCGCCGCTGCCACTCTGGCGCGCGACGAGCATGACCGGCTTGCCTCCATGACCCTGCTCGCCGCGCAGACCGATTTCAGCGAAGCGGGCGAACTGATGCTGTTCGTCGACGAAAGCCAGATCGCCTTCATCGAGGACATGATGTGGGACCAGGGCGTGCTCGACTTCGAGCCAGATGGCCGGAGCCTTCCGCGCATTGCGCGCGAATGATCTCGTCTGGTCGCGAATGATCCGCGATTACCTGCTCGGCGAGCGCGACAAGGCGACGGACCTCACCACCTGGAACGCCGATCCGACCCGCCTGCCCTATCGCATGCACTCGCAATATTTGCGCAGCCTATTTCTCGAAAACCGGCTGACCGCCGGGCGCTACGCGGTCGGCGGCCGCGTCATCGCGCTCAAGGATATTCATATCCCGATGTTCGTGGTCGGCACGGAAAGCGATCACATCGCGCCCTGGCGCTCGGTCTATAAGGTGCACCTGTTCACCGACAATGAAGCGACTTTTGTGCTCACCAATGGCGGGCATAATGCCGGTATCGTCTCCGAGCCCGGGCATCACGGACGGCGCTACCATATTTCGACCCGCTATCCCGACGATCGCTATGTCGACGCCGATACCTGGCTCGCTCGCGCCAAACCGGTTGAAGGGTCGTGGTGGCCAGCCTGGGTGGACTGGCTGCAAGCGCGCAGCACGGCTGAGCGCGTCCCCCCACCGTCGATGGGGGCGGCCGAGCGCGGCCTCGTGCCGCTTTGCCCCGCACCCGGCGAATACGTTTATCAGCGCTGATCCGGCAGATCTTTTTTGCGAGCGACGGGCTGCTTTTCGCTCGCAACCGAAAACAAGCCCTCGGCCTTCATCACCTCGTCGTAGCGTGCACGCGGGTCGAGCGTTCGGTTCCACTCGGCAAGCTTCGGGATCCAGGTGTCCGCGACGGTGTATTTCACCGCCGCGCCGGTTTTCTTGTTGCGGACCACCACGACCGCCATCGCCCCTTCCGGCGTCTTTTCCGGGGCAAGCCGCATGGTCCGGGCGCCGAAAGTCGCGACGGTCGCAAGCGCGATCCCGTCGGCAAAACAAGCACACGGCGCTTTGTCACTGTCATAGTAGAGGACAGTCACCTCGCGCGGCTTGGCGTCGAGCCGCTGCAACGCGTCGAGGCCGATGCGGATGCCGACCGGAATATACGCGCCGAATGCGCCATGCACGCGCGCGCCGAGCCTGATCCATTCCTCGGGCGTTTCGGCGCGCGCGGACGTTAGCGCGATGCCGGCGGCCAGCACCGCCATCGCCAACTGGCGCATCAGAGCCCGTGCGCCAGCAATGCAACGCCCGCCACCGCTATGGCCGCGCCGCCAGCCCGCGCGAATCGTGTCGCGGAGCTTTTCGCCAGCTGAGCGATCCCAAGGCCGAGGCCAATGCCGGCGATATGCAGCATGGCCGTCGCGGCAAGGAACCCGACGCCATAGGCGAAGCCCGACGCATCGGCGGGCATCTCGGCGCCGTGCGCGTAGCCGTGATACAGGCCGAACAGGCCCACCAGTCCGGCCATCCAGCCGAGCGGCAGCTTTGCCTGCAATACAATCGCAAGCCCGAGCAAGATGACCGAGGCGGAAATGCCGAACTCCACGAACGGGACCGGCACGCAATGCATGCCGAGCACGCCGCCGACGGCGGCCATGGCCACGAAACTCGTCGGAACGAGCCAAATCGCTCTGCCGCCGAGCAAGGCGGCGAGCACGCCGACCGCGACCATCGCCAGCACGTGGTCAAGCCCGGAGATGGGGTGCATGAACCCGTGAAGAACGCCGTGCGTATCGCCGACGCCGGTATGCGCCAGCGCTGCGACCGGGGTGAGAACGGATGCCGCAGCAAGAATGGAGATGCGCGCGCTTCATTGCTTCGTCCCTCCCTTTGGCTATTTCGAGACTGGGTGGATCGTCTGCTGTTTCCCTCAAAAGCTCATACTATTGATTTGCGCGACTGTGCGCAACATCCCACTCCGGGTGGGAAGACTTTCTTACGCTGAATCGCCCGTCTCGCTGCTCACTCCGCCTGACCCAAGGTCCCCCGGAGCCGCTGGGAACGATGCAGGGCGAGCGTCAACGGCGTATGCGATTTGCCAATCTTGCGAATGAAATTGTAGCGGGCGACGTGGTAACTCGGATCGAAGCCGAAGAAGTTGCGGCGCATGCGGTCAAGCTCCGCGCCGCGGTACGATTGAAGCGGCTGCGCCGTTTCATCGGCCTGTCGCCGGACCTGTTTCGCCGCCAGTCTGTCGGCGAAATCGGGAGCATTGGCGAGCTCTCTGGCAAGCCGCTTGATCTCCACGCAAACGGCCTCGCGGCCGACCGGGAGCCGGCGCTGCGCAATCCCAAGCCGTTCGGCCTCCGCAATCCCGATCGGCCAGCGGAGCTCGGTCAGCCGCTTCGCATTGGCCGGCCCAACGCGGCGCGGCAACAGATAAGTCCAGTATTCCGAGCCGTAGAGATTGCCCATGTCCTTGTAATGCGGGTTGGCCACCACGTGCTCGCCCATCCACATTTCGTCGGCGGCAAGCGCGAGAAAGAACCCGCCCGCCCCGGCATTCCCACGCAACGCCGACACGGTGAGGCGGTCCCGCGTCTCGATGATCGCCTGCGCGAGGTCATCGATGGCGTTGATATTCGCCCACGACTCCTCGGCCGGACTGCTCGCCGCTTCGATCAGCCCGAGATGCATCCCGTTTGACCAGAAATCCTCGCCGCCCATCAGAACCAGTACGCGCGTCGGCCGCGTCAGCGCCTCGCGATAGGCCGCGAGCAGATCGCGACAGGCCTGCGTCCCCATCGCGCCGTTGTAGAATGGAAAGGTAAGAAATCCCGCCCTATCTTCCTCGGCGTAGGCGACGGTCGGATAACCCGCGCGATGCGGGAGCGCCGCAGCCTGTGCCGCAAACACATGGGTGGTCGGAAGCTTCAGCTGCCGCGGGCCGTCCTGCTTGACATGGCCGATCCAGACGGCGCCGTCGACTGTGGCGAAAGCCACGGCCGGTCCGCATTGCGCAAACGCTTCGCCCGGCTCGCCGGCAAGACCGGGCGCCGGATGGGCGTCGAAAACGCGCACCGTGCGGTCGAACAAGGTCGCGACCGCACCTGGATCGCCGTCGGCGGAGCGTACGACCCGCAGCACGTGTTCGCTCGTATCGCGGGCAAGGTCGAGCGTGCGATGCGCCCGACTGCACAACGGCCGCAATGGCGACAGCGCCGTATTCGTTTGCGCGGCAGGCGCTGCGGTCGCGCCGGCTTCGATCCGCGCGATTGCTTCGCGCACGCAGGCGAGCGCGGATTGCGTCACTTCATTACGATAGAGGCTCGACTTGGCCGTCGTCCGCATGGGGAATTCGCGCCAAGCCCAGACCGGGCCGGCATCCATCTCTGCCGTCGCCTCGATGAGCGTCACACCCCAGCGCGTTGCGCCGTCGAGGATCGCCCAGTCGAGAGCCGAGGGCCCCCGGTCGCCGCGAACGCCCGGGTGCACGATCAGGCAGCGCACGCGCCGCCACACCTCTTCGGGAATTGCGCGCTTGAGAAAGCTCGCAATGACAAGGTCGGGGCGAAACAACGCGACGGCATCGCGAGTCACCGCATCGTTGATGTCGAACTCGACCGAGACGAGATGGCCGCGCTCGCGTAGTTCTACATGCAAGCGTTGCGTCAGGCTGTTGAACGAATGGCAGAGCAGGAGGATGCGCATCGCGCGGTCAGCAGATGCGCGGCAATTGCTCGCCCGAGAGCCAGTCGACGATGCGCCCGCCGCCGAATGCGGTGACCATTTGGACGAACCGCCGCTCGTCGGCGACGACCTCGCCGATGATCGCCGCGTCGCGGCCGAGCGGATGCCGCTTCATCGCTGCGAGCGCCGCGGCACCGCCTTCAGGCGCGACGATCGCGATCAGCTTGCCTTCGTTCGCGACATAAAGCGGATCGAGACCCAGAAGTTCACAGGCCGCAGCCACCTCCGGCTTGACCGGAATCGCTTCTTCCTCGATGCGGAAGCCGACGCCGGATTGATAGGCAAGCTCGTTCAGCGTCGCGGCGAGCCCCCCTCGGGTAGGATCGCGCATCGCCCGCAACCACGGGCCTGCCGTCGCGACGATGTCGGCGACAAGTCCGTGCAGCGCCGCCGAGTCCGAGAGTATCTGCGTCTCGAATTCGAGATTCTGCCGCTTCGACATGACCGCGATGCCGTGATCACCCAGCGTTCCGGAGAGGATCACCGTGTCACCCGGCCGTGCGCGATCACCGGAGAGTTCGATCCCCGCGGGCACGACGCCCACGCCCGCCGTCGTGATGAAAACGCCGTCCGCCTTGCCGCGCTCCACCACCTTGGTGTCGCCGGTGACGACGGGAACGCCGGCCTCGCGCGAGGCCTTGCCCATGCTTTGCGCGATCCGGTCGAGGTCGGCGAGCGCAAATCCTTCCTCGATGATGAAGCTGGCCGAGAGATGCAGCGGGCGCGCACCCGCCATCGCGATGTCGTTGATCGTGCCATGCACGGCCAGCGAGCCGATATCGCCGCCCGGAAAGAACAAGGGCGAGACCACGTAGCCGTCGGTCGACATCACCATGCGTCCGCTCGGCGCGTCGAAAGCGGCTTGATCGTTGCCCTGGCGCAGCCAATCGTTGTCGAGCGCGTTATGGAAAATATCGGCGATGAGCTGCGCCATCGCCCGCCCGCCCGAGCCGTGCGAGAGATCGACCCGGCCGTTTGCGAGGTCGAGTTTTCGCCGGTACGGCTTCGATATTTTTTGCGTGACGTTCACGAAGCCGCCCTCTGCCCCACGCTGGCGGCTGTGTCTTCGCGGAACCGGCCATAGGTCCAGTGCGCGGCGCAGGCCCCTTCCGCCGACACCATGCACGAGCCGATCGGCGTCTCCGGCGTGCACGCCGTGCCGAAAAGCCGGCATTCCGTCGGTCTCTTCACGCCGCGCAGGATCGCTCCACATTCGCAAGCCGGGTTGTCGCGCACGCGGCTCGGTGACGACCGGAAAACGCCGCTCGGCGTCGTATTGCGCGAAAGCCTCGCGCAGCCGCAGCGCGCTATAGGGCACGATGCCCAAACCGCGCCATTCGAACGCCTCGCGCAGCTCGAACACCTCCGCGACTTCGCTCTGCGCCTTGAGATTGCCCTCCTCCGTCACCGCGCGGATATATTCGTTCTCGACCTCATGACGGCCGTCGTTGACCTGCCGCACCAGCATGAGAATGGCCTGCATCACGTCGAGCGGCTCGAACCCCGCCACCACCACCGGCTTCTCGTATTCCTCGGCGAAGAATTTGTACGGTTGCGTACCGATGACCGTACTGACATGGGCCGGGCCGATAAAGCCGTCGATGCGGATGGCGCCCAGCGTGCGCACGTCCGGATGATCGAGAATGCTGGCGATCGCCGCGGGGGTGATCACGTGGTTGCAGAAAATGCTGAAATTCTTGAGCCGCTTCTTGTCGGCAATGCGGATCGCGAGCGCGGTCGGCGGCGTCGTGGTCTCAAAGCCGATGGCGAAGAACACGACCTCGCGGGAGGGCTCCGCCTCGGCGATGCGCAAAGCATCGAGCGTGGAATAGACCATGCGGATGTCGGCGCCGGCGGCCTTGGCCTTCAACAGGCTCGTCCCATGCGGGCCGGGCACGCGCATCAGATCGCCATAGGTGCACAGCGTGATCTCGGGCCGCTCGGCGAGGCGAATCGCGTGGTCGATGCGGCCGATCGGCAGCACGCAGACCGGGCAACCCGGACCGTGGATCATGCGGATATTGGCGGGCAGCAAGTCTTCCAGGCCGTAGCGCGAAATCGCGTGAGTGTGGCCGCCGCAAAACTCCATGAAATAGTAATCGCGACCGCGGGCCGCCTCGGCGGCGATGCGCTCGGCGATCGCGCCGGCAAGACGTCCATCGCGATATTCGTCGACATATTTCAAGATGCCGCCTCCGCAAGCGCGAGGGAGCCGGCGGCTTCGCGCAGGAGCGCAAGCGTGCGCTCGGCCTCCACCTCATCGATCTTGGCGAGCGCATAGCCGACATGCAGAACGATGTAATCGCCGACGCGCACATCATCGACCAGCGCGACCGACACCACCTTGGTCACGCCGTCAAGGCTGATGCGCGCCATGCCGTCGGCGAGGAGTTCGGTGACGCGCGCCGGAATTGCCAGACACATTGCTAGGCGCCCTCCCCCGTCATTGCGATCTGTCGTCGCGCGATGAACGCCTGCCCGAGCGAAAGCCCGCCGTCATTGGGCGGGACCGCGCGGGCGAGCAGCGGAACAAGGCCGCGCGTGCGCAGACAAGCGCACAGGCTTTCGGTCAGCACGCGGTTCATCATGCAGCCGCCGCCAAGCGCCACGCAACCCCGACCGTGCTCCCGCGCAACGGTTGCGATCCAGTCAGCAAGCCCTTCGGCGAGCGTGCCATGAAACAGTTCGGCCCCGTCGCGCGCATCGACGCCGGGCTCACTCAACGCCGCGAGCAGCGGCTTGCAATCGAGAATGTCGCCGGCGACGCGATAGCCGCCCGGAAGCACACGCGGTGAACGCACCAGAGCTTCGAGTTCTGCCGCAGCCTGTCCTTCGTAGTATTGTTCGAAGCGCACGCCGAGCAGCGCCGCCGCCGCGTCGAACAAGCGTCCGGCGCTGGTCGTCATCGGCATGACGAGGCCGTGGCGCATTAGCCGCGCGAGCTTGGCTGCGGTCGGAACGCCGGTGAATAACTCCGCTGCCCGATCGAGCCGCCCGAGCGCATGAAGCGCGGCGATGCCCATGCGCCAAGGACTGCGCACCGCGCGATCGCCGCCGGGCAGAGCGAGCGGGCTGAGATGGCCGAGTCGCCGCCATGACGCTCCTTCAACCAGCATGATCTCGCCGCCCCAGGCCGCGCCGTCGTCGCCATGTCCATGGCCGTCGAGCGCGACGCCCAGCAGCGGTCCGTCGACGCCATGCTCGGCTGCGATCGCCGCGATATGCGCCGCGTGGTGCTGGACGCGCACCACTGGCAGCCCAGACTCCTCGGCGAAGCGCGTCGACTGGAAATCAGGATGAAGGTCGCAGGCGACCGCCTTCGGCTCGACATCGAGGATGTCGAGCAAATGGCGAACCGTCTCGGCATGGAAGCGGACCGTCGCCGCATTGTCGAGGCTGCCGACATGTTGCGATACGAACGCCTCGCGCCCGCGCGTCACCGTCACGGTCGATTTCAGGTGCGCGCCGACCGCGAGCACGTTCGGCCCCTCGCCACGAAGATTGATCGGCTCCGGCACAAAACCGCGCGCCCGGCGCAGGAAGGACGGCGCGCCGTCAACCACGGCCATCACCGAATCGTCGGCGCGCGTCACGATCGCGCGGTCATGGGTGACGATGAGATCGGCAATGCCCGCAAGTTTTTCGTGTGCCTCGTCATCGCTGATGACGAGCGGTTCGCCGCCGGGATTGGCGCTAGTCGCCACGAGCACGAGATCGCTGGGAGCATGCCGGGCGAAACGGTTCGTCGGCGAGCCCGCGGCGACGTGAAAGATGAGATAGTGCAGCGGCGCATACGGCAGCACGACGCCGATCCGCGTGAGCCCCGGCGCGATCGAGGGCGCGAGTCCGCCACGGTTCTGCATCAGCACGATCGGCCGCGTCGGCTGCGTGAGAAGCTCCCGCTCTGCCGCGGTCGGCGCAGCGATGCGGTCGAGCGAGGCGAGATTCGCCACCATCACCGCAAAGGGCTTGGCCTCGCGCGCCTTGCGCCTCCGCAGTTCGGCGACCGCACGCTCGTTTCCGGCGTCGCACATCAGATGAAAACCGCCAACGCCCTTCAGCGCGACGATCTGGCCCGCGCGGATTGCCGCAACGATCGTTTCGATCGGATGGGACAGAACCGGGCCGCAGTCGGGGCAACCGATCGGCTCGGCATGGAAGCGGCGGTTCGCAGGATCCTGATAGTCGCGCGCGCACGCGGCGCACATGGCGAAAGGCGCCATCGAGGTCTGCGGCCGGTCGTACGGGAGCCTGCGCGTCAGGGTGAATCGCGGGCCGCAATGGGTGCAGGTGACGAACGGGTAGAGAAAGAAGCGACTCGCCGGATCGAACAGATCGTCAAGGCAATCTTCGCAGACCGCCGCATCCGGCACGATGCGGGTGCGCGCGGGGCCGTGCTCGCTCGCCGCAATGGCAAAGCCTGCCCGCGCCCAGCGGTGTAAGGCGTTCGACCTCAATCGTATCGATGCGCGCGAGCGGCGGCGGCGCGCCGCGCAAGCGGTCAAGAAATTCATCGGCACGCGCTCCTTCGATTTCGAGGACGACGCCATCGGGCCCATTGCGCACGAAGCCGCTGAGCGCAAGCCGTGTCGCAAGTCCATAGGCGAACGGGCGAAAGCCCACGCCCTGCACCGCGCCGCTCACGCGCAACCGCAGGCGCACCGGCCCGGGGTCACGGTCTGCGACGGCGTGCGCAAGCGTCATGCTTTCACTCCGCTGCGCCGCTGGGAGTAGCGACTTGCGCGGCCGACGCAGCCGCCCGGCTGCGCTGCTCCGCCAGCCGCGCCGCGCGGCTTTCGATCCACGCATAGAGAGCGGCCATGCCTTCGCCGGTGCGCGCTGAGACGACAAGCGTCTGGAGGTGAGGGTTCACCCGCAGCGCATGAGCGACGCACAGTCCGATATCGAAATCGAGATGCGGAAGCAGATCAGACTTGTTCAACAGCATCAGGTCGGCAGCGGCGAACATGTTCGGGTATTTGACCGGCTTGTCCTCGCCCTCGGTAACCGACAGCACCACCACTTTGTGCGCCTCGCCGAGATCGAATCCGGCCGGACAGATCAGGTTGCCGACGTTCTCGATGAACAGCAGGCCGTCCGGCTCCAGCGCAAGATCGTCGAGCGCGTGCGCCACCATGTGCGCGTCGAGATGGCATCCTTTGCCGGTGTTGATCTGCACCGCGCGCGCGCCGGTCGCACGGATGCGCTCGGCGTCGTGCGCGGTCTGCTGGTCGCCCTCGATCACGGCGATCGGAAACCTGCCTTTGAGATCATTGATCGCTCGCACCAGAAGCGAGGTCTTCCCCGATCCCGGGCTGGAGACGAAATTGAGCGCCAGCGTGTGCAGGCCGACGAGATACGCCCGATTGCTGTTCGCATAGGCGTCGTTCTTTTCCATGATGTCGCGCTCGATCCGCAACGTGCGGCTTTGGCTCAAGCCCGGCACATGCACCGCCGCGGGTCCGGCGCCGAAATCGATGCTGCCGTCGGCGCGATGCACATGCTCGTGCCCGTGCTCATGCACATGTTCGTGCCCATGGTCGTGGTCGTGCACATGCGGATGCGTGTCATCGTGGCCGTGCGCATGCGCATGGGCGTGGTCATGCGCATGATCGTGATGGTGGTCGTGCGGAGCCTCGTCGCCGTGCTGGTGAGTGCCCGACTCGGCATGGGTGTGCGAGTGCGTGTGCCGGTGCGCATGCTCATGGGTATGGCGGAGTTCGCCATGGGCATGCTCGTGCGTATGACGATGCTCGTGCGGGTGATCGTGCGCGTGCTTGTCGTCGGGGGCGTCAGGATTACCGCAGCCGCATACCGTGCACATCAGTCGACCTCCAATTCGTCGAGGCGCAGATCGTCGCCACCAGTCACCTGCAAATGCTGCCGCCCGCATTCGGGGCAGGCGGCCATGCGGTCCACAATGCGCACCGTCTTGGCGCAATCGAGGCACCAGGCCTCACCAAGCAACGTGCGTATGTCCAGCCGCGCGCCTTCGACGATGGTGCCGCGCGACACCGCATCGAAGCAGAACCGCACCGCATCCGGCTCCACATGGCCGAGCGCGCCGACCGTGACCCGCACCGCATGCACGCGGGAAAAACCCTGCTTCTCGCCTTCATTCTCGATCAGTTCGACCAAGCTCTCGGTTAGCGACATTTCATGCATTCGCCGCCTCCTGCACCCGAACGTCAAAACTGACGCAGGGGTCGAACACTGCGACGAGTTGGGACACGCGGCGGCGCGCTTCCTCTCCGGTCCCGATTTCGGCCCCGACCAGCGCTTCGATGAGGGGGCCGCGCGGATGAAAATTCCATTCGGTCGGAGCAAGGATCGCATAAGCGGAGATCTGGCAATCCGAACTCGCTCGCAACCAATGATAGAGGCGCCCGCGTGGCGACTCCAGTGCGGCAAAACCCTCACCTGGACCGGTCTTTTCGCTGTTTACCGGGTCGGCTTCCGGCGGGACGCCGGTGGTGACGGCCGTCTGCAACAGATCGAGGCTTTCGACCATTTCGTGGAGCCGCGCGTGCAGGCGGGCGGCGAGCGCGGTGGCGGCCACGGCGGTGCTTTGCCAATGTTTGGCGTAGGCGCCGGTCTCGGCCACCCGTCCGGGGAGGACGGGTGCGGCGGCGAAGCTTTCGCCATGCGCGCGCAACGCCGCGACGACGTCGCGGTCGTCGGCTTCGGTCAACATGTCCGGCGTGCGCGCAAGAAAGGCGGTTTCGCCCTCGGCCTGCTGCAACAGACGCCCGATCGGGGTGCCCGGGTCGGGCGCCAAATCCGGAGAAGCCGGCGGAACGCCAAGTCCGCGCATCGCCTCGGCTAGGCGCGCGACGAGCGCCGGAGCATGCACGGCGCTGTTTTTGCCGTCGCTCAAGCCGTGCATCATCAGCGTGCGCGCCGCCGACAGCGCCTCGCGGAGAAGCACCGCGACGTTAGGGTCGACCTGCGCGTTCGACATTGCGTTGTCGAGCACAGTGCCTCGCAGCATCTCGGCGACCCGCTCGGCGGCGAGCCCGATTGCATCGGCCGTGCGGCGGGCCTGATCGACCGGCCGATCGAGCGCAGCAGCCGCGGCGCGGCCGGCCGCCAGTCGATGCGAGCGCCCGCACAACGAAAACAAGCGCTCGGCCAGCGCGGGGATATCGTCCGCCGATCGGCCGACGAACAAGCGCGCAACCGTAGTCGGACGTGTCGATTCGATACGCACTGTTTGCACCCGGCGATTGGCGACGGCGACTTCGATCGTGACCGATCCCGGATCGATGCTCCCCGTCATGGCCTGCGACGCCACGGCCGAAACTGGCTGACAGGGCGACTGAGCGACTGCCTGGCTCGGATCGCAAGGCCGCCCGCCGCCGTTCGATCAACGCTGCCGTCGCGGCGATGCCTCAAGCTACGCATGATACTATTCCGGCTCTGCTGCGCTCTGAGCGCGCGGGATCAGCTCGACTGTTCGGAGCTTAGCGGTCGGCCGGCAAAATTGAAGAGGGTTCTTCGCGAAACAGCGGGTTGCGCCGCCGACGGAGCGCGGGCAGGCTCGGCCTGCGGCGGTGTCCGCACGCATGCGAGCGCACGCCGCGCCGCCGCGCGCGCCTGGTTCTGCGACTTGTAGACGTCCATCGGCGAGGCGATCGAATGGGCGTGGAACATGCCGAAATCCTCGGTTCCCCCGCACAGAAACTTCACCGGCCCGCCAGGCAATTCGATGGTGCGCTTTGCGCCGTTGGCCGTCTCCGCATAGGGGATGGGCTGATCGGAGACGAGCATCAGGTTCATGAACCACGGCGTGATCAATACTCCGATCCACCCCTCGCCAAAGCGCTCGAAGCCTATGGCCTCGACCGAAAGGGCCTCGTTGTAGAAGGGCAGGCCCCGCATCGATTCGCGGCCAATGCGCTCGAAGCTCGCGACCAGCTCCGCCACGCGGCCCGGCTGCGGCGGCGCAAAAGCCTCCGAATGGGCATCGGTTTCGACGTCAGGCATGCGCCGTTCCGCCGCGGTCGATGATGTCGCCGAGCTGAGCATACAGATCGAGGATTTCGCGGGCTTCCCCCGGGCTGAGCACGGATTGGGCGTGGCGCTGCGCCTGCACCGCGATCCAGTCGCCGGGCCGAACGGTTTCGTCGAGGAAGAGCAGACTGACTTCGAACTGCGCGCCGGCGCGGGCGACGAGCGCCATATCGCCATCGACGCGGATGACCTCGCAAGGAACGGTCAGACACACGGCATCGCCCCGGCGCGGGCGCTTCGCTCGACCGCCGCAAAGCCGAGCGCCGCGAGCCTCTCCACCACCTTTTCGAGAGCTTGGTCAGCAGCGGCGTCGATCTTCGGAGTAAGCTCGGTCCCGAGCTCCATCGATTGCGGCTCGATGCCGATCAGCGTCACGCTCTTCGGCGCATGGTCCATCAAGCTGAGCGTGGCGAGCAGATCGGCAAGCCCGATCTGGTGCGGCGACATGCGCTGGCGAAACCAGACCGGGAGCCGTGCGCCTTCCAGCGCAACGATGCTCCCGGGCGGTCCGCCAGTCTGGGCCGCGTCAATGAAAATAATGTGTTCCGCATCGATCAATTGATCGAGCAGATCGATCGCCGACGTCCCGCCGTCGATGAGCGCGACGTCATCCGGAAAGCTGTAGGCCTCGGCCAACCGCCGTATCACATGCACCCCGACGCCCTCGTCAGAGAGGATCAGATTGCCGAGACCGACGACCGCAACCGACATTCAGAACGCCTTCACCAAGTTATTCTGTGCATCAACTCTGCGCGTCATTCCGGGCCCACGCCTTTCGGCGTGTCCCGGAATGACGTCGGTCTGCTGGACGCGCCCCTCATTCAGAACGCCTTCACCGATATGATTGGACGCCGGTCGGTGTCGGCGAGATGGATCGCACAGGCGATGCACGGATCGAAGGAATGCACCGTGCGCAGCACCTCCAATGGCTTTTCCGGATCGGCGATCGGATTGTCGACAAGCGAGGCCTCGTAGGGGCCGGGCTTGTCGTTGTCATCACGAGGCCCGGCATTCCAGGTCGAAGGCACGACCGCCTGATAGTTCTTGATCTTGCCGTCCGCGATTACGATCCAATGCGACAGCACGCCTCGCGGCGCCTCATGGAAGCCGACGCCCGCCACCTCGCCCTTCGGGAAGACCGGGCGGTTGAAGGTCGCCATGTCGCCTCTAGCGATGTTGTCGATCAAGAGCTGCCACTGCCCCTTCAGTTCGTCGAGCAGCACGGCGCAACGCACCGCCCGCGCGGCGATGCGGCCGATGGTCGAATGCACCGCAGCCACCGGAATTTCAGTGCCCGCCACAGTCGATGCGATCTTCAGCGTGCGGTTGAGGTGTTTCTTGGTCGGCTCATGGCCGGCGACAACCATGGCCAGTACATTGGCGAGCGGGCCGACCTGCGCGCGCTCGCCCTGGAAGGTCGGCGCCTTGATCCAGGAATACTTGCCTTCATCCTGCCAGTCGGTGTAGCGCGGCGCCGTTTCGCCTTTGAACGGATGCAGCGCCTTGCCGTCGCCGGAATAATCGTACCAGGCGTGCTTGACGCTCTCCTGCACGCCGTCCCGGAAGTAGGGATCGCCGAAACGCCCGACCGTCTTGAACGAGGCGAGGTCTGCCGCCTTGATGTAGCCGCCGGGCATCGTGAATTTCGTGCCCTTGGTGTCGATCGGCAAATCGGGAACCGACAAGTAATTCGTCACGCCCGCGCCGACCTTGGTCCAATCGGCATAAACCGCGCCGACGGCGGCGACGTCCGGGATCATGGCATTGTTGACGAAGTCGTCGAGCTCATCGATCCACTTCTTGATGGCGTAAAGCCGCTCCAGCGTGAGCGTCGATTGGCTTTCCGGATTAATCGGATTGGCGACGCCGCCGACCGCCAGGTTCTGGATGTGCGGCGTCTTAGAGCCGAGCACGGTCACGATCTTGTTGGCGATACGCTGGACTTCCAGCGCCTGCACATAATGCGTGGCGGCGAGCAGATTGATGTCCGGCGGCAGCTTCATCGCCGGATGACCCCAATAGCCCGAGGCGTAAACGCCGAGCTGTCCCGAGCCGACGAATTTCGCAAGCTTGTCGCGCACCCCGCGGATCGCCGGCTCGCTGTTGCCTTTGTATTCGGAGAGCGAGGCGCCGATCTTGGCCGCGCCGGCCGGGTCGCCCTTAAGGGCGGAGACGATATCGACCCAATCAAGCGCCGCGAGATGATAGAAATGAACAATGTGATCGTGCACGCCGTGCGCGGCGATGATCATGTTGCGGATGTATTGCGCATTAAGCGGCACATCGAGCTGCAGCGCATTCTCGACCGCGCGCACCGAGACGATGGCATGCACGGTCGTGCACACACCGCAAATGCGCTGGGTGAACACCCAGGCGTCGCGCGGATCGCGCCCCTTGAGGATGATCTCGATGCCGCGCCACATCTGCCCCGACGACCAGGCCTTGCTCACCTTGCCGTCGTCGACTTCGCAGTCGATGCGCAGATGTCCTTCGATGCGGGTGATCGGATCGACGACGATGCGGGTCATGATGCATGTCCCTCAGCTGCCTGGCGGGGTGAATTGGACAGGACCGGCAGAAGTTTGCAGAACAGGATGAACGCCAGGACGTGCAGGCTCACGAGTCCTATGGTGATCATCAGTTCGGGAACCGACGGGAAATATCTCCAGCCGGGCAGTGCCCTTGTAAACGATCAGGTAGCTGTCCAGGCGGTAGAACGTTCCGCCGAGAATTAGTGCGCAAGCGGAGAGGAAAATGTAGCGCTCGGTGCGGCGCAGTCGATCGGTTGAGAGCAGCACGATGGCCGCGCCAAACAGGAGGGCTTCGACCCAGAACAGCAGCGCCGCGCGGGTCGGTTCGAACGCAAGGCCGAGGTTGCCGTTGATCACGATCACGCCGATGCGGACGACCATGAAGGCGACGATCAGCCACAAAGTGATGCGCCCGATCGAACTCAAGAGCGACAATTCCGATTGCAGGCGGAAGCCGCGGCTCACCAGCGTCGCCTCGAAAGCGACGATTGAATAGCCCATCGCAATCGCCGATATCAGGTAAAGGAAGGGCAGAAGCTGCGTCCACCACAATGGCGAAAGCTTCGATTCATTCACCGCCAAAATGGTGCCGAGCGCCGATTGATGCATGGTCGGCAGCAACACCCCGAGCGCGATGATCACGAACATGAACCGTTCCATGAACAAGCGAATTCGGCTGAGCCCGAAGCGTTCGAGAAAGGCCGGCGAAAATTCGATCCACAGAACCGCGACATAAGCCATCACGCACAGCGCGGTCTCGAGCATGATCGAATTCGTATTGAGATACCAGGGCAAGAACAGATTCAGCGAGTTGAAGTAGCGGCCGAGATCGATCATCACGGCGACGCCGGCAAGCGTGTAGCCGAACAACCCACCGAGCAGTGCGGGGCGCATGATCGGATGGTATTTGCCCTGGTTGAGCACGTAAGTAAGGAGCGCCATCGCAAAGCCGCCACATCCAATGGCGGGGCCGACGATCACGTCGAAGGCGACCCAAATGCCCCAGGGGTAGCCGGGATTAATATTGGCGACGGCGCCGAGGCCGAAATAATAACGCTTAGCGATGTAGTAGAAACCGACCAGCGTCAGCACGCCGAGGATCGCCACGGGGACGGTCAAAATGCGGCCGCCCAGAGGGCGCGGTTGAGCATGCGCGTCTTGCATGGCGATCTCCCTCAGCTTTTTTCTGAGGAAGGCGGCTCGTCGCCGCCATTGCCCTTGCGGGTCGACCGGTAGGTGAGAGCGAGCAGGCCGGCAAACAGCACGACGGGCGCGGCGAACCACTTATAGATCGTGTGCTGAATGCCTTCGGCAGTCGACGCGAAGGAATGGTTTGGAAGCTTCGGCAAGCCGAGCCTCTCAAATGGCACACCGGCAAGGTAACGCAGCTGCGTGCCGCCGGCATCCTTCTCGCCGTATATTTTTTTCTGATAGCTCGCGACATGGCCAGGATTTTTTGGCCGGTCGTCGCCCAAGCGCCCACGCGGAAAATCATAGGATGTACCGGCGGCCAGCGAAAGACGCGTCTCGGCCTCCTTCTGCAGATCGGTCAGCTTGCCGAACAGCGAGGCGCCGGTCGGGCAAACGTCGCAACACGCCGGTATGCCACCCTTCGCCTGTATATGTTTGCACATTTCACATTTGTTAATGCGGCCATAAGGCTGGCTCAGATCGAATTGCGGCACCCCGAACGGGCAGGCATAGCTGCAATAGCGGCAGCCCATGCAGGCGTCCTTGTTGTTGGTGACGATGCCGGTGACCGGGTGTTTCTGCATCGCGCTGACCGGGCATACCGATACGCAAGACGGGTCGACGCAGTGCAGGCAGTGACGCTTGACGAAGGCGAAGCCGTCGATCTCGCGATCCTTCACCTCGCGCGTGCCGTTCACATAGACCTTGATCACATTGAGCGTACGGCCGTCGAGATCCTCGGCGGAGTCCCACTGGCCCTGGTTCCAGTCGGCAAGCGTCGCCGGTACGACCGCAGGCGCGCCGTTTGCGGCTTTACAAGCCGCAACACACGCCTTGCAACCGACGCACAGGGTCGAATCATAGAGAAGGCCGACGGCCTCTGGCGAGACGACCTTGTTCGGCCGTGCCAGCGTAAAGGCTTGCGCGTCGCCAGCGACAAGCGAAGTACCCGCCGCCGCCCCGCCGAGCGACCGCGTGAGGAACGTGCGCCGGTCAATAGACATGACCGCCTCCCCTCAGCTCTTTGGCTGTGATGTGTCGTCTTCGTCGGCGGGCGTGCCGCGCATGCGGCTCGCAGCGACGGCGCCCGCGCCGACCAACACGCCGCCGATCCCGGCGATGATGGCGACTGACGCTGGATCGGCGGGCCAGCCCTTGGCGCCTTCGACGGTCGGGAACGCCGTCGGCGGGGTATTAGTCTTGACCGTCGCGAGCGAGTGGATCGGCTTGTGGAACGCGGTGCCCTTTTCAGTGCATCCGAAGCAAGGATGGCCCGTGCCCACTGGCCAGGAACCGAACCCGACATCGCCGAAGCCGATCGCCGGGCAGTTGGCGTGGGTCTCTGGACCCTTGCAGCCGATCTTGTACAGACACCAGCCCTGCCGGTGGCCGAGATCGCCGAATTCCAGCGCAAAGCGTCCCGCGTCGAAATGCGGTCGGCGCTCGCAATTCTCGTGGATCAGTCGGCCATAGGCGAATTTCGGCCGGTTCTTCTGATCGAGATCCGGCGGCTTTTTGAAGGTAAGAAGGTACAAAACCGTGGAGAGAAAGTTGTAAGGGTTAGGCGGACACCCCGGGATGTTGACGACGACCTTTCCGGGCACGATGTCCTGGGTCGGCTTGGCGCCGGTCGGATTGGGGTCGGCCGACTGGATGCCGCCCCATGACGCGCACGAGCCGATCGCAATGATCGCGGCGGCGCCTTCGGCCGCTTCGCGAACCTGGTCGATCTGGGTCTTGCCGCCGACCTTGCAAAAGATTCCATTGTCCTTGGTGGGCGTGCCGCCCTCGGTCACGAGGATGTACTTGCCCTTGTTCTCCTGCATGATTTTCTGCTTGTGCGCTTCCGCCTGATGGCCCGCGCCGGCGCACAGGGTCTCGTGATATTCGAGCGAAATAAGATCGAGGATCAGGCTCTCGAGCGTCGGATGCTCGGCGCGCAACAACGACTCGGTGCAGCCGGTGCATTCCTGGCCGTGCAGCCAGATCACCGGCGGACGCGCCTGTGTGGTGGCGGCCTCCGCCATGCGTAAGCCCGCGGCTTGCGGAAGACCCATGGTCGCCGCGACCCCGGCGCAGAATTTGGTAAATTCGCGCCGGCTCATGCCGCCGATGGTGAATTCATTCGATGGGAGGGAGAGGTTCGGGTTGGCGCGCAAAAGCGAGGCCAAAAGCATATTTTGCCCTCCAAAGGCGGGGGTATAGACGTTTTCCCTAAAGATTATGCATTTTGTGCAATGCTATTATGCGATTTCTGCCCGCACTTTGCGGTAGATCAAACGGCAAGATTAAACTTTTTGCTACAGAATCCCCCGATAAGCTCGCCACCATTTGCGTTTCGCAAAACGCGGAAAACTCCGCGCAAAGGTAAGATATTGCCGCATGAGCAACGCGTTTCGACGCCGTGTGGCGCGCCGATCTTCTAATCCACGTTGAATTTATCGACCGTTGGAGAGGATCATGAACCGCCGAATTATCGCCCTGGCTGCCGGCGCCGCTACGGTAATCGTGATTGCCGTGGTCATCGGCGTGCAGGCGAAACGCGGATTCGATGCGCCGGTTCAGGCGAAAACGCTCGGCCCCGACAACGAAACCTTCGCATTCGCCGCCGCTCCGACCGGCCGGGGCGGCCCTGCGAATGACTGCGTCGTCTGCCACAGCGTCAACAAGAATGGCCCCTTGCGGTCCGCCCCGAGCCTGTGGGGAATCGTCGGCGCCCCCAAGGCGCGCGCCGACTGGTTCTCCTATTCCATGGCGCTGCGCAAAAAAGGCGGCGTGTGGACCGCGGCGGACCTCGATAGGTATCTCGCGAATCCGAGCGGATTCGTTCCGGGAACGATCAAGACGCTGCCGCCGATCAAGGACGCGGCCCGGCGAAAGCAGCTGATCGCATATCTCAAGACGCTGCACAGCTAGCGAGTCACTCGTCCGCCAAGGGGTGCAGGTCGCTTAGAACCCTCACCCGTTCCGACCTAATGTCGCCAGCTCATGTTCGACGACCGCGCGCAAGGACCAAAGCGCGTTCTGGATCGTGTGCCAAATACTCTCTTCCAGCACGTCTTCATAGTCGTGCCGGTAGATGTCTCCCGCGCCCGCTATGTCGTTCCATGGGATGTCGGGGTGGCGCAATTTCAGGTCTTTCGGAAGCCTGCGCGACGCCTCCGAGATGACCTCCAGACAGCGCGTCGCCGCATAGACGGTTCGTATATCCTGCCGAAACTGCGCATAGGTGAGGCCTTCGACAAAGGAGCGCGCCAAATCGATGTTTCGAAGGATATCGGTCAGAGCGTCCAGCGGCGGCTCAGAACGCGTAGATGGCATCGGCCGCCACCGATCGGCGAAGATGCGTTTTCAACGCGTCCTTGTTCACGACATCGACAGGACCTTCGAAAAGCTCGGCGACGAAACGTTTGAGGCCGGCATATACAAACATGTCGAGCTTCATCGCAGGATCTAATTCGATCAGAACGTCAACATCGCTCGTTCCATGCGCTTCTCCGCGCGCAACTGACCCAAACAACGCGGCGTGCCGAATACCGCGGGCGCGCAAGGCGTCCTGGTTCCGTCGCAAAATCTCGATCGCGTCCTGCCTGTTCACATCTGCTCCAAAAGGATTACCCAGCACGTGGAGGCCTCGGTCCTTTCGCTTCTGTCCGGATACGTCCTCCTTACGAGCCCAGCACCGGAATGAGCACCAAATATCCATGGACTGCCAATATCGTTTTTCATCACGAATCAATCAATAGCTGAGGGTCACTCGTCCGCCAGCGGATGCAGGTCGCGCACCAGCGATTTCAGTCGTTCTTCCAACACATGCGTGTAAATCTGCGTCGTCGAAATGTCGGCATGGCCGAGCAGCGTCTGCACGCTGCGCAGGTCCGCGCCGTTCTGCAGAAGATGGCTCGCAAAGGCGTGGCGCAGCACATGCGGGCTCACTTTGTCCGGCCGCAGGCCGGCGGCGGTCGCGAGCCCCTTCAGCTCGCGCGCGACATGCTGGCGGGTGATATGCCCGCTGTCGCCGAAGGACGGAAACAGCCATTTCGATTTGCTTGTTTTGTCGGCCTCGGCCAACGCAGCGCCATAGTCGCGCATCGCTGCTTTGGCGGCGTCGTTGAGAATGACAAGCCGTTCTCTTCCACCCTTGCCGCGCACGACCAGCATGCGCTCGTCGCGCTTCGCCGCTGAAGCCGGCAGCGCGATCAGTTCGGAGACGCGCAAGCCGGTCGCGTACAGCACCTCGATCAGGGCGACGAGGCGCAACGCCCGCAGGCGCTCCAGCGCCGAATTCGGCCGTCTTGCGGCGCCCGCGCGCGCCGTGGCGAGCAGTTGGTCTACGTCGGCGACGGACAAGACTTTTGGCAGCGCGCGCCCGCGTTTCGGCCCTTCGATCGCGGCGGCGGGATCGTCGCCACGATGCCCTTCCGCATAAAGGAAGCGATAAAGCTGGCGGATCGCCGAGAGGCGACGCGCGACCGAGGTGCTCTTGTAGCCGCGTTCGGCGAGCCGGCCGAGATAGGCGCGCAGATCATTCGTCTGCGCCATCGCGATTGCGCCGCCTTTTCCCTTGAGAAAAGCGGACAGGTCGCTCAGGTCGCGGGCATAAGCGGCAAGCGTATTAGCGCCGGCGCCGCGCTCAGCCGCGAGCATGTCGAGGAATAGCTCGATGAACCTATCCGCCGATTGCGCCGGCCGCGTCATGCGCGTTTGTCAGCGTTGCTTCACGAACTTGTGCTGCGGAACCGTCACGGTGATCTCGCGCGGATTGAGCTTAACGTAGGAGGTGAGCGCGACCATTCCCGCAAAGACGAGGGCTGCGATGATGGCGAGGATCGTGAGAAGGCGGAATAGGCTAGGCATGGTCCTCTTACGATGCCGCGTGCCGGGTCCAACGGACACGAACACGATCATGTCGACGACACAATGGCAAGGCCCCCAAACGAAGCACCGTGAGAGGAAGTCGGCTACGCCGAGCGGACGAACGGGAGCGTGATCGTAAAGCAACTCGGTGCATCGGCTTTGGCTTCGGCGACCGCATCCCCTCCGTGCAGCCGCGCGATCTGCCGCACCAGCGACAGGCCGAGCCCCGCGCCTTTTGGATCGCCGGTGAGGCGATAAAACGGCGCAAACACCTGTTCACGCCGCTCTGTCGGAATGCCGGGCCCGGCATCGACCACCTCGAGCACCGCGCGATCGCCAGCGCGGCGAAGGTTGACGGTCACCGGCGGCTTGCCATGCCGCTCGGCATTTTCGAGGAGGTTGCGGATCATCCGCCGCAATAACCGGGGATCGCCGCGAATCGCGACGGGTTCACCCTTGAGCTCGCATTCATAGCGCGCGCATTCCTCGGCGGCGAGCGCGAGCAGATCGACCTCTTCGCTCGTTTGCAGCGCGCCGATCGCCTCGATTCGGCTCGCCAACAGGATTTCGTCGATCAGCCCGTTGAGCTCGGCAATGTCCCGCTTAAGGTCGGCGGCGTATTTCGCGTCGGGCTTCCCATTCATCAGTTCGATGCCGAGCCGGATGCGCGACAGCGGCGTCCGCAATTCATGCGAAGCGTTGGCGAGCAGCATCCGATGCGCCGCGACCAGTTCCTCGATGCGCCCCGCCGCGCGGTTGAAACTTTCGGCGAGCCGCGCGACCTCATCTCGGCCTTCGACTTTGACCCGCGTCGACAAATTGCCGGCGCCGAGCGTCTCCACGCCGGCCTGGAGCGTCTCAAGCCGCCGGGTGAGGCCGCGCACCACCGGAAAGGCGCAGACCGCCACGGCAAGCGCGATCACGCCGAGGAACAGCACTAGGCCGATCACGGGATTGCGATGACGCCTGGGCGCGCGCACGACCACCCAGCGCATATCCGGCAGGCGGAAGCTCCAGGCCGGTCCCCCAGGGCCGCGGATCCAGCCGCCTTCATCGGCGCGGGACGGCGGCGGCAACGGACGCCCGGCGAATGCGATCGGCCGCAACTCCGAATCGAATAGAGCAAGGTCGGCATGGATTTGCCTTCCCAGATGATCGAGCGCCTCCTGCTGCATCTCGCGAGGGGCATCGGCCGGAGGCAGCGCCGTGCCGGCGAGTTCGCCTGCCATTTCCAGCGCCTGGCCGAACGGCGCACCGGCCGAGCCAATTCGCCATAGGACGCCAGCGATCAGCACGACAAGCAGCAGCGTCGCGACGATGGTCAGGTAGATTTTCTGGTAGAGCCGTCGCATGCTCCGAGCGCACTCCGTCCCGCCACCCCTACAAAATCTGCCTCAGTCCTGCGCCTTGGCGAAGACATAGCCGGCCCCGCGTACGGTGATCACTCGGCGCGGCTTCTTCGGATCATCTTCGATGGCGGCGCGGATGCGCGAGATATGCACGTCGATCGAGCGGTCGAAAGCGTCGAGGCGCTCATTCTTCATGAGATCCATGATCGTCTCGCGTGACATCACGCGCCCCGCGTGGCGGGCGAGCGCCAACAGCAAGTCGAATTGGTAGCTGGTCATGGAACGGATTTCGCCGTCGAGCCGCACCTCGCGCGCGCCGAGGTCGATCTCCAGACGGCCGAAACGCATGAGTTCCGCTTGCTCCTCGCCGCCCTTCGAACGCCGCAGAATGGCGCGCAGCCGCGCCAGGAGTTCGCGCGGCTCGAACGGCTTCGGCAAATAATCGTCGGCCCCGATTTCGAGTCCGACCACCCGATCCATGGCGTCGCCCCGCGCCGTCAACATCAGGATCGGCGTCTGCGCGCCGGTGCGGATCTTCCGGCAGATATCGAGCCCATCCATATCGGGCAGCATCAGATCGAGGATGAGCGCGTCAAACTCCTGCCGGCCGTGCAAAGCGAGGCCCGCCTGGCCGGTTGGCGCGATCGTGACGGAAAACCCGGATTCGCCGAGATAGTTCTTGACCATCTCGGCGAGCCGGGGATCGTCTTCAATCAGGAGAATGCGGTCGGTCACGGCGCCATATTAGCCGCGCGACCAGCCACGCCAACGGCCTGCGGGCGGTAACATGTCCTCAAGCTTGTGCCGCTGGTCGGGATTGAGCACCTCGGCGGCGTCAATGAGCGCCTGGGTGAACCGCTTGCTCAACGCGTCAGCGACCGCGAGCTGGTCCGTGCGCAGCTTCTCGATCGCCGCGCGATCGATATTCTGGGCGAGCAGAAGGTCGCGCGCCTGCTTGCGCGCGGCGAACAGCTTTTCACGCATCGGAACCAAATCCTTCACGGCACTCTTGACGATGCCGCGCAGCTTCTCCTGCTGCTCCGCCGTCGCGTCGACCTCGACCGAAATATGGCGGATCATCCGGTCGGCCCGCTCCTCGGCGCGGGCGGGATCGAATCCGCCGCCGAAGGGCCCGCCGCGCCAGTGGGCATGGCCGAAGCCGAAGCCGGGGCCGAAGCCAGGGCCGGGGCCGAAGCCGAACGGAGAGCCGAAGCCTTGACCGAACGAGGAACTGGCAACCGCGCCCGCGCCCACGAGCCCAAGGCAGAGGGCAACAATAACCGCAATTTTTGCAAGCCCGCCCGACCGCGCCGGCGCGGACGTGGTCTCGGGGAAGGGTGGGATTTGATCACTCATGGAAGTCTCCTTTATAGCCCGTGGCGGCAAGGCCACTTTGCATAATCTGAGATACGGCCGTTTCGGGGGCTTCTCGCCCGTGTAAAGATTTGTAAAGACGCCCATGGATGACCGTCCTGACCTCCTCGCGGATGCTCGCGCGCGCTCTCCAATCGGTGATATGGTGCCCTAACCCCAGCAAACCTCAGCCGAACCGGAATGCCCGACCTCTCTTTGCGCAAACCGACCGAGCCTCCGCCAAGCGCCGCCGCCGTCGCCGCGGCGCTCGGAACGCGCTCGATCGTGCTGATCGGGATGATGGGGGCGGGCAAGTCCTCGATCGGCCGGCGGCTGGCGAAGAAGCTGGACCTCCCCTTTGTCGACGCCGACGCCGAGATCGAACTCGCGGCCGGTATGCCGATAACCGATATTTTCGATCATCACGGCGAGGATTATTTCCGCTCCGGCGAGGCCCGCGTGATCGCCCGCCTGCTTGACCAAGGACCGCAGGTGCTCGCGACCGGAGGCGGCGCTTTCATGAATCCCGCCACCCGCAGCCTGATTGCCGCCAAGGGGATATCTGTCTGGCTCAAAGCCGAGTCCGACATTTTACTGCGGCGGATTAAGCGGCGCTCCGACCGGCCCCTGCTCCGCACCGCCGATCCGGAGGCAACGCTGAATAGGCTTATTGAACAACGCTATCCCGTGTACGCCGAGGCGGACTTGACCGTGCATTCACGCGATATCCCGCATGAAGTCATTGTCGATGAAATTATTGCCGCCGTCGCTGCAAGGCTCGGCCTCGGCGCAGCGGTCGCACAGAGTTCCACGCCATGACCGCGCCGCTGCGCCCGCGCGATCCGACCCGCGTTGAAGTCGCCCTCGGTGAGCGCACCTATGAGATCGTCATCGGCCGCGGGCTCATCAGCTCGCTCGGCGCCCGGATCGCCGCGCTCAAGCCCGGAGCAAAAGCGGCGATCGTCAGCGATGCGACGGTTGCGCCCCTGCACCTTTCCGCTGCCCGTGCCGCGCTCAAGGACGCCGGCATCGAAACGGCAAGCATCATCGTCCCCGCGGGCGAAGGCACAAAAAGCTTTGCGTCGTTCGAGCGGGTCTGCGACGACCTGCTCGAAGCGAAGATCGAGCGTGGCGATGTCGTGATCGCGCTCGGCGGCGGCGTGATCGGCGATCTCGCCGGCTTTGCCGCTGCGGTCGTGCGCCGCGGTCTGGACTATGTCCAAGTACCGACTACATTGCTTGCGCAGGTTGACTCCTCGGTCGGCGGCAAGACCGCGATCAATTCGCGGCTCGGGAAGAACTTGATCGGCGTCTTCCATCAACCGATCCTGGTCGTGGCCGACACGGCCTTGCTCGATACGCTCCCCGCCCGCGAATTCCGCGCCGGTTACGCCGAAGTCGCCAAATACGGCTTGCTTGGTGACGCCACGTTTTTCGCTTGGCTCGAAGCGAACGCCGAAGACGTGTTCACAGGGGGCCCCGGCCGTGAATTCGCCATCGCCACGAGCTGCCGGATGAAAGCGGAGGTCGTCGCCCGTGACGAACGCGAGGCGGGAGAGCGCGCCCTGCTCAACCTCGGCCACACATTCGGCCACGCGCTGGAAGCGTCAGCCGGGTTCTCCGACCGGCTGCTGCACGGAGAAGCCGTCGGTCTCGGCATGACGCTCGCGTTCCAGTTTTCGGCGCGACTAGGACTGCTGCAGCAAACCGAGTCCGGCCGGGTGGAGCGTCACTTGGCGAAAGCGGGCCTGCCGACCCATCTCAGCCACGTCCCCGGCGGCTGCCCGAACGCGGACCAGCTGATGGAGCTCATGGCGCAGGACAAGAAGGTCAGGCGCGGCCGGCTCACGTTCATTCTGGCGCGCGGCATTGGCGCGGCGTTCATCGCTCCGGATGTCGACCCCGCCGAAGTCCGATCGTTTCTCGTCGAGAAGCTCGCCGAGCGATGTTGACCGAAGATTGGGTTGCGCTCGCCGTCATCGTGATCTGCCTGGCGTTGGCGTTCTACTTCTCGGCCAGCGAGACGGCGCTGAGCGGCTTTTCCCGCGCTCGCATGCTTCGTCTGGAGAAGACCGGCAACGCCCGCGCCGCTCTCGTCAATCGCTTGGTGGAGCGACGCGAGCGGATGATTGGCGCCATCCTCGCCGGCAAGGATATCGTCACTATTCTCGCATCGGCGCTGATCGCCGGACTGCTGCTCTCACGGTTCGGCGGCATCGGCGTGCTCTACGCAACCGCCATCATGACGGCGGCAACCATGGTCTTTGCCGAGGCGCTGCCGAAGATGCTGGCGACGAACGCGCCGGATCGCGTTTCGTTACGGGTAGCTCGCCCGATTTCGCTTGTAGCGGGTCTGCTTGGACCGGTGCTTGCGGGCATCGATGCCGCCGTCCGCTCAGTTCTGCGCCTGTTCGGGGTGAAGGTTGGCGTCGACCAAGCCCACCTCTCCGCGCACAAGGAGCTGCGCGGCGCCGTCGATCTTCTGCATCGCGCCGGCGTGGAGAAAGCCGACCGGGATATCTTGGGCGGGCTGATCGATCTGCGCGAGCTGACGGTTGCCGACGTCATGATCCATCGCACCGACGTCATCATGGCGGACGCCGCCGATCCGCCGGCGAAGATTCTCGAAGAGGTGCTGGCGCGTCCAATCACCCGTCTGCCGCTGTGGCAAAACACGCCGGAGAATATCGTCGGCATCCTGCCGGTGCAGGACTTGTTTCGGGCGATCTATACGGCCGGCAACGACGTCACAAAGATCGACGTGATGACGCTCGCCCGACCCGCTTGGTTCGTCCCCGAGACTAGGCCCTTGATTGAGCAGCTCAAAGCGTTTCGCCAACGCAAGATGCCCTTCGCGGTCGTCGTCGATGAATACGGCGAGATGATGGGAATTCTGACAATCGAGGACATTCTGGAGGAGATCGTCGGCGACATTGCCGATGAGCGCGACGTGCAGGTTCCGGGCGTGCGCCTGCTGCCCGACGGCTCGGTCAATGTCGACGGCGTGGTGCCGATCCGCGATCTGAACCGCGCGATGGATTGGAACCTGCCCGAATCCGACGCCACGACGGTCGCCGGCCTCGTTATCCATGAGGCGCGCTCAATCCCGGAGCCGGGCCAGAGCTTCACGTTCCACGGCTTTCGCTTCCAGGTCTTGCGCAAGCAGCGCAACCGCATCACTGCGCTGCGGATCACGCCGCTGATCCGCAGCCCTACGGCGAACGTGAGCTGAGTAGTAGCGCGTTTGTTCGCCTGCCTCGGATCGACTAATAGGCTTGTCGAAAGCCCGATCTGCGGCGAGAATTCACGCCGGCGCTGTTTACGGAAGCAGGCGATGGACGCGGCCAATCTGAGGGTGTTCGAGGCGGTGGCGCAACTCGGCAATATGAGCCGCGCGGCGAACGAGTTGAACACGGTTCAGTCGAATGTCACCGCCCGCATCCGGGCGCTGGAAGACGAGCTTGGCGTTCCCCTTTTTCATCGGACCAATCGCGGCGTCGCGTTGACCGAGGCGGGCCGGCGTCTGTCGCCCTATGCCGGCCGGATCGGACGACTCCTCGCCGACGCGCGCAGAGCCGTCGACGATACTGGGATGGCGCGCGGCCCGCTCACCATCGGCTCGCTGGAGAGCACGGCCGGAATTCGCCTGCCGCGGTTGCTCGCGACCTATGCCGCCGCGCATCCCGAGGTCGATCTAGTGCTGACCCCGGGCACCACGGGCGAACTGATCGAGCGCGCGCTCAATCACGAGGTCGACGGGGCTTTCGTCTGCGGGCCGGTCGATCATCCCGATCTCGACGAGGAGGTCATCTTTCGCGAGGAACTGGTGATCGTCACGGCGCGGTCGGCGCAGGGTCTTTCCGACCTCCTGAGACAGAGGCAGCTCAAGATCGTCATTCTCCGGCTCGGCTGTTCTTATCGTCAGCGCTTGGAAGACGTGCTGTCGCGACGCGGCGTGGTCGGATGGCGCCGGCTCGAATTCGGCACCATCGACGGAATTCTCGGCGCGGTCGCGGCGGGCGTCGGCATAACGCTATTGCCGCGCAGCCTCGTCGCGGCGCGGGTGCGCGCCGGCGAGGTCGCATCGCACGCTCTGCCGGAGAACGAAGCCCTGGTCGATACGGTCTTCATTCGCCCGCGCGATGCGTTCGTTTCGAGCGCGCTTGCCGCCTTTCTTGCTTGTGTCCGGATCGACGGCGCCAAGGCCGCGGCAGAATGAAAGCCATCACCCAGACAGATAGCGCCATCACTCCAAAATAGTTTCTTTCCGCCGCCGGGCCTCCTAACTCTTCACGCCTACCGCGATGAAGAAGAGCGGAAAGCAATGGTGTTGGCGACGGCCGTCGGCGAAAAAGGCATTGTTATCTGGCGCGCCGCCTTATCGGCGTTATGCGCGGGCCTGATCGGAATCGGCTTCGCGCGCTTTGCCTATTCGCCGCTGATTCCGGCCCTGGTCGCCGAGCGGTGGTTTTCGCCGGCACAAGCAGCCTATCTCGGGGCGGCAAATCTCGGCGGATATCTCGTCGGCGCGCTGATTGCCGGAAGAATGAATCGTGCGGCTTCCGCCGCAACCATTCTGCGCGCGATGATGCTCCTTGCCGCCGCGTCGTTTTTTGCCTGCGCCTACCCGCTGCCCTTCACCTGGTTCTTTGCCTGGCGCTTCGCCGCGGGGATCGCCGGCGGCGTGCTGATGGTGCTCGCCGCGCTCGCCGTTCTGCCGCACGTGCCCACGGGTCTACGCGGGCGGGTCGGCGGCGCGATTTTTAGCGGCGTCGGTCTCGGCGTCGCCGCGTCGGGCACGCTCGTGCCCCTGCTAATGCGGCTCGGCTTGAGCGAGACCTGGATAAGCTTCGGACTCATATCCCTCGCGCTGACGATCGTGGCGTGGACCGGCTGGCCCCGCGATCCGCCTGCGCATCTCGCGGCCGAGCAGGTCGCGGCGGCTGCGTCCAAGCCGCGCGCCAACCGCGCCTTCCTCGCGCTCTGCGCCGAATACGCCCTCAACGCCGTCGGGCTTGTTCCGCACATGGTGTTCCTCGTCGACTTTGTTGCGCGAGGGCTGGGACGCGGGCTTGCTGCAGGCGGATTCTATTGGACGATCTTCGGCGTCGGAGCGGTCGCGGGCCCGCTGCTTACCGGAGCGATCGCCGATCGCGTTGGTTTCCGGCGAACACTGCAGGCATCGTTTGTCGTGCAGGCGGCTGCGGTCGCAGCCCCCGCCGTATCGGACGGCCCCATCGCTCTCGTCATCTCGAGCGCAGTCGTCGGCCTGTTCGTGCCTGGCGTCGTGCCGTTGGTGCTCGGCCGCATGCATGAGCTCGTGCACGAGGCGCGGGCGCGCCAAAAAGCTTGGAGTTGGTGCACGACCGCTTTCGCCGTTGGGCAGGCGGCGGCGGCGTACGGCTTCTCCTACCTTTTCGCACAGACTGGCGGGGCCTATGCGCTGCTGTTCGCGCTTGCCGCGACAGCGCTGTTGATCGCCTTTGTTCTCGATCTTGCGCAAGGCGCAGAATCGCCACGCCACTGGGAGGAGAAGGCCCAATCATGAAACTTTACAATAACCGGCCATCGCCCTATGGCCGCAAGGTCCTCGTCGTCGCCCACGAAAAGCAACTCTTGGATCGGATCGAGGTCATCCAGCTCGACCCGTGGTCCGATCCGCCGGAACTCGTTGCGGCAACGCCGTTGGGGAAAGTCCCGGCACTTATTACCGACGACAACACGCTAATCACCGAGAGCACGCTCATCGCCGAGTATTTCGACGGGATCGGACCTGGGGCGAAACTGCTTGGCACGGATCGATTATCCACATTGAGGCAAACTGCGCTTGCACAAGGATTAATCGACGCCGCATCCGCCTTGGTGATCGAACGCCGCCGGCCGGTTGACCGGCAATGGGAGGCGTGGAGCGTCCGTCAAAGGCGAGCAATCGAGCGGACCCTGACGAAAACCACGATGCCGGATAGTTTCGATCTCGCCGGCATCACGTTAGCTTGCGGGCTTGCTTATCTCGACTTTCGCTTAACGGAAATTGCATGGCGGTCTTTTCATCCCGACCTCGCCGGTTGGCTGGATGAGGTCGCGCAACGACCGTCCATGCAGGCGACTAGAGCGAATTCCGTTCCAATGGAATCGGAATTCGCTCCGGTTCTCCTTTAGTGGTCGCATTTTCTGCGGCGAACCGGTTCCCACTTCGCCGGAAAATGCTCTAAGCCTTGACGCCTTTTGGCCTGGGATTGGGAATCACAGCGCTTTCGCAGCGCCGCGGGCGCTAAAGCGAATTCCGTTCCGGTGGAATCGGAATTCGCTCCGGTTCTCCTTTAGTGGTCGCATTTTCTGCGGCGAACCGGTTCCCACTTCGCCGGAAAATGCTCTAAAGCTCGATCCGCCGGCTCTCGAAATTCTCAATAACAACGTCACAGGGATGCGGAGGTCGAAGAGAAGGGAGGGCTGCTCCTATCATCACTGCTTCGCGCGGGATCTACGGGTTGACTTCCGCGCCGATTTCTCGATGAGGAAGTCCTCAAGTTTCTTGCCCTCCTTTAACGCGGCGGCAAGCCACCGGGGTTGGGCGCCGCGCCCGGCCCAAGTTTCTCCTCCTGGACCACGATATTTTGCAGGAACTTTGCGACCTTTCATCGCGCTCGTCCGACGCGATGAACCTGCCCGTAAACCACCGGCGCCGCGCGGTCCGCGCCTGGCTTCCGCGCCGAGAAGAGAAAGCTGCTTTTCCAGATCGCGACGTTTTTCGGTAAGGCGTTTATCTATTTCGCCCCGCAGCGCCAGCAATCCGTCAACATCGAGACCCTTGATGTTAATCCCCGCCATATCGGCCTCCACGAATCATGGAATGATACAATCCTATATATCCGCTGACCGCTTTACGTAAAGCCCAACAGTCGAAAAAGGTTGCACGGGGCAAAAGGTACTCGTTTTGGGTCGATTTTCCCGCCATTGTTCTGAAATTGTTCGCATTGCAGTTATTCCTATCTTTGAACTTTCTAACCCATTTCGCCATTTCCAGCCGACTTCTGATCTGGTTTTGCGCCACGAGAGCAAAAAGAGCCGACGATAGCCCGCCCAATGGCGAGCTTCGTCAGAACGGCAACACATGCGATCTGATTTTCGACATGTCGAACCTGATAGCAGCGGCTGTTGGAAATCGAGACCTTCCGGATGCTGGCGCTCCTGGCGCTGCCGATCGCGCGGGGGCTTGCAGCGTTTCTCAGCGCGCGCGAGCACGATTTGGCGCAGATTACTGAGGCGCTTATTGCCGCCTAGGAAAAGGACGAACCAGCGCTTCTCGGTCGGCTCACACGCCTCTCATGTCTTCCCATATACCGGCACAATGGCGCCGCGCGTTATGGTATTGGCCGGCGAAGCAAGAAAGAGAATCGTGGAGGCGACCTCCTCGACCTTGGGCCATGCCGAAAAATCGGCCTTTGGCATGTCCTTGCGGTTCACCGGCGTATCCATGATCGATGGCGCGACCGCATTGACGAGCACATCCTCTTTCACGACCTCCTCGGCGAGCGCGACGGTGAGCGCGGCGACAGCCGCCTTGCTCGCGGCATAGGTCGCCATGTTCGCGCCGGTCCGCCACTCGATGGCCGCGCGTGCGGCCACATTGACGATGCGGCCGCCCTTCCCGGTTCGCGCGAATGCGCGCAGCGCACCCCGGCAACAGAGCGCACAGGTGACGAGATTAGTCTCGATCTGCCGCCGGAGGGTCGTTTCTGTCATTTCCCTAAGCGGGCCGAACGCAAACCCGCCGGCGAGATGAATCGATGCCCAAGGTGCTGGGACGCGCTCGAACAGCCGGTCGACGCTGCTTTCATCGCCGAGCTCGCAGTTCGGATAGAGCTTGGCTTGCGCGTGATCGCGCAAGGGAAACCGTTCGGCTTCAGACTCGCTGCGATAGGGGATATGGCAGGTCGCCCCGGCGCCGATCAGCGCGGCCACAACCGCCTGGCCAAGCGTGCCTGTTCCGCCAGTCACGACCACATGCAAACCATCAAAGTCCATTTCATCACCTCAAGCGTGCTAATGACGCGGTCAGCCATCCGGCTGCGCGAGTCGCGCGCCGCGCCGACCTGCCGACGCCCGGCATGATAGTCGGCCGCGGTATGGCGAGGACAACATGGCCGATTTCGATCTCGCCGTCATTGGGGCCGGCGCGACCGGCACTGCCATCGCTCGCGATGCCGCCGGCCCGATGTACCCTTGCCCTGACCAGATGCGATGCAAGTATCCGGGCCGAACCCCATGAATAGAATCCAAAATCCGCGCGCCCGACCGTGGCCGCGAAAGACCTAGCGGCACGCCGCGTCGAAAAAATTCGATTGATCCGCACGCCATCCGTCCGCAACAAGAAAGCCGCCGGCGACCATTGCGGAATTTTCCATGCGACGTGGTTTTACCCCCTGGGCCGATCCGAACGCCAAGCCCGTCGTGCGCTTTGACGGCGTCAGCAAACGCTACGGGAGCACGATCGCGGTCGAGGGTCTCAGCCTCGACATTTACGCCGGCGAGTTTTTTGCCCTGCTCGGGCCGTCCGGTTGCGGCAAGACGACGCTTCTGCGCATGCTCGCAGGTTTTGAAACGCCCGACGACGGCCGCGTCCTGCTCGCCGGCGAGGACATCGTCGGAGTCCCGCCCTATCGGCGGCCGGTCAATATGATGTTCCAGAGCTACGCGCTGTTTCCTCACCTCAGCGTGTTCAACAATATCGCCTTCGGGCTCAAGCAGGACCGGCTGCCTAAGGCGGAGATCGCCGAACAGGTCGGCAAAATGCTGCAACTGGTGCGGCTCGAAAGCCTGGCCGACCGCAAGCCGCACCAGCTCTCGGGCGGCGAGCGCCAGCGGGTTGCGCTTGCCCGCTCGCTGGCGAAGCGTCCCAAAGTTCTTCTGCTCGACGAACCGCTCGCCGCGCTCGACAAGAAACTGCGCGAAGAAACACAGTTCGAGCTGATGGAACTGCAATCGCGGCTTGGCACGACCTTCGTGATCGTTACCCACGACCAGGAGGAGGCGATGACGGTTGCGCATCGGATGGCGACCATGAACCGCGGGCGGATTGCCCAGGTCGGCACGCCCCAGCAGATTTACGAACAGCCCAACTCGCGCTGGGTGGCCGAATTCGTCGGCGACGTGAACCTGATCGAGGGGACGCTAGCGGCGAGCGCGGACGGCGTCGTGCTCGAAGATGCCCAGGGACGGCGCTTCCAAGCTGGCGCAGGGGCGAAGGTGCAACCCGGCGCGCCGGCAGCGTTTGCCGTACGACCGGAGAAACTCAGGCTCGCGCTCACGCCGCCGCCAGCCAACGCCCTCAATACGGTATCCGGGCGCGTCGTTGATATCGGCTATCTCGGCGATATTTCGGTCTACAAGGTCCGGCTCGACGACGGCGCGACCATGAAAGCCTCGGTAACCAACGCCGTGCGGCTCGCCGAACGCCCGATCGGGTGGCAAGACCGGGTTTGGCTTTCCTTCGCACCGGACGCCGCGGTGCTGCTGACCGTATGAGAGGGCCGATGAAGTCTCGGTCTGCCCGTAACCGCTTGTCGGGACGCTGGCTCATTGCCGCCCTGCCCTATCTTTGGCTGATCGCGTTCTTTTTCCTGCCCTTCCTGATCGTGCTGAAGATCAGCCTGTCGCAGACCGTGATCGCGCAACCGCCCTACACGCCCACCCTCGATCTTGCGGCCGGATGGGCGGGACTCAAAGCCTTTCTGGAAGGGCTTTCGTTTTCGACCTACGGGCTGCTGGCTCAAGACGACATCTATCTTTTGTCCTATCTCAAGAGCCTGCAAATCGCTGCGCTATCGACGCTCGTTCTCATCGCGATCGGGCTACCGATCGCCTATGGCATGGCGCGCGCGCCGAGCCGAGCCCAGCCGATCCTTCTGGTCGCGGTGATTCTTCCATTCTGGACCTCGTTTCTGATCCGCGTCTATGCCTGGATCAACATCCTGCAGCGCGATGGCCTTCTCAATGACGCGTTGCGCGCGCTTGGCCTCATCGACGAGCCGGTTGCCTGGCTTGCGAGCGACACCGCCGTCTATATCGGCATCATCTATTCGTACCTGCCTTTCATGGTGCTGCCGCTCTACGCCAATTTCCAGAAGCTCGACGAAAGCCTGCTCGAAGCGGCTGCCGATCTCGGCTGTCCGCGCTGGAAAACCTTCTTTCTCGTAACGTTGCCCCTCGTTATGCCCGGCATCGCGGCCGGCGCGCTTTTGTGCTTCATCCCGATCATCGGCGAGTTCGTCATTCCCGATCTTCTCGGCAGTTCGCGAACGCTGATGATCGGCCAGACCCTGTGGACCGAGTTCTTCGCCAATCGCGACTGGCCGGTCGCCTCGGCGATCGCGGTGGTGCTGCTGGCCTTGCTGGTCGTCCCGATCGCGTTTTACGAGAACGTGCACTCGCGCCAAATCGAGGGGAGATAAGCGTGGGGCGCAGATTCTCTTCATTCAATCTGGTCTCAGTCACCCTTGGCATCGCCTTCCTGTACCTGCCGATCGTGATCCTCGTGATCTATTCGTTCAACGCCTCGCGACTGGTCACAGTTTGGGGCGGCTGGTCATTGCGCTGGTACGCAGCGCTGCTCGATGACGGCGCCCTGCAGGAGGCGGCGGCCAATTCGCTCCTGATCGCGCTCGCATCGGCGACCGCCGCGACCGTGCTCGGCACGCTCGCGGCGCTCACGCTGACGCGGCTCGGCCGGTTCCGCGGCCGCCTGCCCTTCGCCGCGATGCTCTATGCGCCGCTGGTGATGCCGGAGGTGATCACCGGTCTCTCGCTGCTCTTATTCTTCGTAGCAATCAATCTCGATCGCGGGTTTCTGACGATCACCATCGCACATACCACGCTCACGTTGTGCTTCGTCGCGGTGGTGGTGCAGTCGCGCCTCGCCAGTTTTGATCGCGCGCTGGAGGAAGCGGCGATGGATCTCGGCTGCCCGCCTTTGCGCACGTTCCTCACGGTGACGGTCCCGATCATCGCGCCGGCGATCGCGGCGGGATTCCTGCTCGCCTTTTCGCTTTCGCTGGACGACCTGGTGATCGCGAGCTTCACCACCGGACCGGGCGCTACCACCCTGCCGATCCGCATCTATTCCGATGTGCGTCTTGGCGTGAAGCCGGAGATCAACGCCGTCTGCACGATCTTTGTCGCGGTCATCGCACTGGTGGTCATCGCCGCATCGATCCTGACCCGCCGCGCCGAGCGGCGACAGCAAGTCGCCGCCTATTGAATCCCGGAGCGGTAACGAATTCGAAAGGGCGATGACCTGATTCGTTCAGTCGCTGCCCTGTCCGCGCGGACGAATGATGTAGACGAGGAACCACAGGGGGACGATGACGACGAGACCGAGGACCAGATTGGGCAACGCCCAGGCAACTCCCTGGCGCAGCAATTCGCCGAACCGCTCGGAGGAAACGCCGAGTTCGGTGGCGAGCGCGCCGATGGTGATGCCGAAATGGGCAAGAATCGTTCCGACGATCAGCGCAGCAACTGCGATCTTCACCAGCGTGTGCAGAAGCCTCAACAACATGCGCCCGTGTTCTCGCGCTCGATGGTGCGGCTGATTCGCCGGTCGCATGATAATACAGAACGCGATTCTCGGCGCATTTTCCGGTGCGGCGATCGTTCAGCGTGACAGCGATCCCTCGGCCGAGACGTCATGCCCGGAGGGTGATTCAGTCGGGATCGGTATGGCCGCGTCGTTTCGCGGGGCCGGCGTTGCGCGGTCTCCCATCAATCGATCGATCGCCGAACGCACCCCCTCGCGCGCACGCTGATCGATGACGGCGTCAAGCAGCGGCGCGGCGGCGCCCGAGCGACGGATCAACGCCTGGGTATCCGGCAACATGATCGGGTCGTCCCAACTTCCCTGCACGAAGAAGGGCAATTCGAAAGTGGGCGGCGCCGCGCCTTCCTTGAGCAGGCTTGCCGTCCCGCTGATGTCCAATTCACGCGCGGGGATGAAGGCCCGGCCGCTGAGCGCGAGGCGGACATTGGCGCCAACAAAGCGGCCTTCCTCCAAATTCGCAGTGCCCTGCGTGACTCGGAGCGCGATCTTGAGCGATTCGAAAGGCGTGCGGCCGCTGCGGAAATCGGCGCTGCCGGCGAGCGGCCGTCGCTCCAGCCGGCGGAGAAGCTGCTCGATGTTAAAGCCCGTGAGCGCGCCTTTGGTCGCGGCCAGGGTCACGCTGCCGTTCAAGGTGTGGGCAAGCGCGAGCACGCTGCGCCCCTCGGCGTCGAGCTCCAGCGACAAGTCCCCTTTGCCCTCGAGGCGGCGGAAGCCGAACATATCGGTGAGACAGGTATCGAGATCGACATTGGTCAGACGTAGCTGCGAACGCAACCGCGCACCTTCGTTCGTCTTGGCGATCGCCACAGAGCCGTTGATTACGCCGTTGAAGCCCTGCGATTCGCCGACCGTGACTGTCAGCTGGCCATTGCGCAGGGTCGCGGTGGCGGCCGTGCGTCCGAGTCGGCTATGGCCAGCGATGACGCGCGCCGCCGAGACGCGCAAATCGAGATCGATAGCGTCGAACCAATCGAGCGCGATCGGCCTGCGATCCCATACTCGCGCCCCCGCGGTCAGCAGACGCAGCGCCGAGGTATAGGGCGTGAGATTGAGCGTATCGACGGCGAGGGTCCCTTGCAGGGTGCGTCTCCCGCGCGTGGCGTAAGTCAGAACACCTTCGGCGACGTTGCCGTCGAGCTCTATATTGAGGTTCGATAACGCGATCGCCCCGCCAACCATGTTGGTGCGTGCTTTAAGCGACAAGCGCCCGAGCCCGCTCCCCGGCAACGACTTGCCGGACACCCATCGCATGGCATTGCGCAATGAGACCGTGTCGGCGGCAAGCGTACCGTCAATCTTGACGCTCGGCAGGTAGCTCATCGCGCCGTCGAAGGCGAGCTTCACCGGCGCCCCGGCGATGCGCAGCTTGAGCCCGGAAACGTCGCCGGCGAGCGCAGCGGGGAAATCGGCGATGGTGAGGCCGATATCGAGCGGTTCGTCACGCCAGGAAACGCGCCCAGTCGCTGCGAAGCGCTTGGTGATCGAGGGCCAAGCGAGCGACAGTTCGACCCGCTCTAGCGTCTCGGTGCGGCTGCGCACTCTGTCTTCGACGACAATGACGCCGTTGCTGATGCGGATTTCCGAGAACGACAATGTCGGCGCCCCGACTTCGCCGCCGGTGCGGACGGTGCGCGCCAGCATGTCGATCAAGGGCGACCAATTGGAATGACCGTCGCGGCCGATGGTGAGGGTGATGCGCGGTTGATCAAAAGCGACATCGGCAATTTCGAAGCGCCCTGTCAGCAACGGCAGCCACCGGACGTGAGCGAGGATGCGTTTGACCATTAATGGTGAATCACGAGTGTCCCGGTTCCCCAACGTGACGTCGCCCAGCGACACTTGCGGCGAGGGAAAGAGCGACAGCGAAACCGGACCGCGCACCGTCGGCTCGAAGCCGGTCGCCGCCTTGATCTCCGCCATGACCGAATCGCGGGCCGCATCGGCCGAGACGAGATAGGAGGCGGCTACAAGCAGGATTAGTCCCGCGCCTATGAGGGCGCCGACGGCAACTCCAAGCCGCTTAAAGCCGGTGGGAGCGCTCACGCGATGATCCGTTTCAGCTGGCGCCAGAATATCTTATGCTCGAGCAGAGGGAGCGGAACTTGCGCGCCCTCTGTGACCCTTTCGTGGCCGGGAAGACTTCCCGCGAGAGCGGCGCATGTGGGCTAAACTGTTCAAAATGCTATTGCATGGCGTTTGAGGGAGGGTTCCTTTTATGGCAGAGGCCCCATTGTGGACACCGTCGCCAGAGCGCGTGGCCAGGAGCCGAATCATGGCCTTCATAGCCGAGGTCAATCGGCGGCATCAACTCGATCTCAAGACCTATCGCGATCTGCATGCCTGGTCGGTCACTCAGCGCGCCGCATTCTGGGATCTCGTGTGGGACTTCGGCGGCGTGATCGGCGACAAAGGCGGCCGCCTGCTTGTCGACCCTGACAAGATGCCCGGCGCCCAGTTCTTTCCTGACGCCCGGCTCAATTTCGCCGAGAACCTTCTGCGCCGCGCCGACGACAGCGCGGCGATCATTTTTAGGGGCGAGGACAAGGCGGGCGGACAGCTCACTTGGGCGCAGTTGCAGACGCTGGTCTCGCGCCTTCAGCAGGCGATGAAAGCGGCGGGCCTCGGGGTCGGCGACCGCGTGGCCGCCATGCTGCCGAACATCCCGGAAGCGATCGCGGCGATGCTGGCTGCGACCTCGATCGGGGCGATCTGGTCGTCCTGCTCGCCCGACTTCGGCGAGCGAGGCGTGCTCGACCGCTTTGGGCAAATCGAGCCGAAGCTGTTCATCACCGTCGACGGTTATTGGTACAACGGCAAGACGGTGCGCATCGTCGACAAGCTCAAGACGATCGTGGCCCAGCTTGACTCGGCCTCGACCGTGGTTGTCGTGCCCTATCTCGGCGAAGCGGAAGCAGTCGCGAAAGAGCTGCCGCGCGCGGTCACGCTCGACGCCTTTATCAAGTCTTTCGCGCCCCAGCCGATTGCCTATACGCGCCTTCCGTTCAATCATCCCGTCTATATCCTTTATTCCTCCGGCACGACCGGCGTGCCCAAATGCATCGTGCATGGCGCCGGCGGCACCTTATTGCAGCTTATGAAGGAGCATCAGCTCCACTGCGACATTCGCGCCGGCGAGCGCGTGTTCTACTTCACGACGCTCGGCTGGATGATGTGGAACTGGCTTGCAGCGGCGCTCGCGAGCGGAGCGACGCTACTCCTTTATGACGGTTCGCCCTTCGCGCCGAATCCGGCGGTACTGTGGGATTACGCCCAGGAGACGCGGATGAGCGTGTTCGGGACCTCAGCGAAATACATCGACGGCTGCGCCAAAGTAGGCCTTGCGCCGGCCAAGACACACGATCTTTCCGCCCTGCGGCTCATCACCTCGACCGGCTCGCCGCTCGCGCCCGAGAGCTTCGACTATGTCTATCGTGCGATCAAAGCCGACCTACATCTCGCCTCGATCTCCGGCGGCACCGACATCATCTCCTGCTTCGTCTTAGGGAATCCCGCCGAGCCGGTCTGGAAGGGCGAAATCCAGGGCCCTGGCCTCGGCATGGCGGTCGACGTCTATTCCGACGATGGCCAGTCGGTGCGCGAGGAAAAAGGCGAGCTCGTCTGTACTAAGCCGTTCGTTTCCATGCCGGTGATGTTCTGGAATGACCCCGAGGGGAAAAAGTATCACGCGGCCTATTTCGAGAAATTCCCCAATGTGTGGGCGCATGGCGATTTCGCCGAATGGACACGGCACGGCGGTATCATCATCTATGGCCGGTCTGACGCGACGCTGAACCCCGCGGGCGTGCGCATCGGCACGGCGGAAATCTATGCGCAGGTCGAGCAGATTCCCGAAGTGGTCGAGGCGATCTGCATCGGCCAAAATTGGCAGCATGACGTGCGCGTGGTGTTGTTCGTACGGCTGCGCGAGGGCGTAACCCTCGACGGAGCGCTCAAAGACCGCATCCGCAAGCAGATCCGCGCCGGGGCAAGCCCGCGCCATGTGCCGGCTAAGATCGTCCAGGTCGCCGATATCCCGCGCACGCGCTCGGGGAAGATCACCGAGGTCGCGGTGCGCGACGTGGTTCACGGGCGGCCGGTGAAGAATACCGAAGCGCTCGCCAATCCCGAGGCGCTCGCCTTGTACAAGGACGTGCCGGAGCTGCGGGAGTGAGGTCTAGCTGCGATCGATGCGAGGGGCGCGCGACCAGCAAGGCCTAATTCTTATGCTCACGCTCCGCGGCCGATAACTGCCGCCAAGCGCCGATCTGATTGGCGAGCTCCCGCATCAATCGGGGCCGGGATTACGCGATCATCAATTCCCCATATAGGCCCAGCATTCGACCTCGACCTGGGCGCCGAGCGCGAGACCATTCGCGCCGAAGGCCGAGCGGGCAGGCAACCGATCGGGTTCGAAATAGCTCACATAGACCTTGTTGAAGTCGGTCCATTCCGCCATGTCGGCGAGCATCACCGTGCACTTGAATACGTCGCGGAACGACAGGCCGTTCTCCCTCAAGACGGCGCCGATGTTTTCCATGGTCTGCCGCGCTTCCGCCTCCATGCCTTCGGGGACGAGTTCGAGCGTGCCCGGCTTGTTGCCGAGCGCTCCCGAAAGATACAGAACATCGCCGACGCGCACGGCCTGGCTGAAGGGCAGCTTCGCGGCCTTCGCCGCGGGCGAGTTGATAAATTCCATCGTCTTCTCCATTTCGCGGCAGCGAACCTGACTTCACCGCCGGTCTCCAAACAGAGTCTCTCACGCAAAGGCGTGGTGCTAACGAAAGCATGCGCTCCTAGAGCGAATTCCGTTCCGATCGAATCGGAATTCGCTCTAATTTTCTTTAGTGGTCGCATTTTCTGCGGCGAACCGGCTCCCACTTCGCCGGAAAATGCTCTAGTTTTCTTTTAGTGGTCGCATTTTCTGCGGCGAACCGGCTCCCACTTCGCCGGAAAATGCTCTACTAACAGCGCCGCAGGAGACGTTGCGAATTCGCGTTTCGGTCCAATGGAAAAGCGGTTGCGGACCCCGGCTATCAGCGCCGCGCTGCTTCGGCCTTCGCGAGAGATCCTGGCGCGATGTCTCTCAACTGATAGTCCGCAATTTCGGCGACGAGCTTGTTGAGGATCGCCTGTCCAAAAGCGGCGAAGTCCTCGGCCACCGCAACAAACGCGCCGGGGCCGCCTATCACATTGGCGCGATAATAGTTCTCGAGCCCGCCCATCGGGTTGGTATGCTCAGCATTCCACGACAGCGGCTGTTCGGTGAGGATAACAAGACCATTGATGGTGACGCCCTTGGCGACCGCTTCGTCGCGGGCAGCCGTCACGTCGCGTCCGGAATTATTGGTGCCGTCGCCCGACACATCGATGGTCCGCCGGTGCGCCTCGAACGGCGCGCGCTCCATCTGCGCCATGGCGGCATCGATCCCGCCGCTGATCGAGGTGCGATCGGCGAAGGAGCGCGGCGTTTCGGCCAGTTGGCTCGCGAATTGGTTGGCGCTGTCCGCGTCGCGTATCATCGTCCAGTCGACCACGACCTTCTGATTGCTGGCTCCCGACCATTCGATATAGCAGATGGCGATCCGTCCGTGGCGGCCGGCGCTGATGGCCTCAAGCACCCGCGGATTGGTGAGAGCGGCGGCATAGCCCTCGCGCTGCAATTGAAACTTCTGCGCATCGACGCTGCGGGAAACGTCGGCAGCGAGCGCGAGCAGCAAATCGACCGTTTCGGCGCGCGCGCCGCCCGGCAAAAGCACGGCGACCGTCACCGAAAGGGCGGTTATGCCGGTGCCGAGAATTTGGCGGACCTTAGTCCACATAACGGTCTCCGATCGGTTCCAAGCACCTTCCAAGCCGCTCGCTGGCGGCCGCGCCGCGCGGCCGCGACGGTGATAACGCCTGATAACTGTGAACGATCCACCTTCCATTCTATGCGGGAACCGCACGCTCTCGGGAATGTGCTTCAACATGCCACCCGCCCTGCGAGCCATGTCGAGCGTGCCACAATTATTTCGAGGAGCGCTACAACAACAAGGGTGCCGGCGCCTCGTCGCCGAAGCCATGGCGACTGTCACCTTGCGTGCCGCTGCAACAAGCATGCCCTCACGGGAAACAGGCCAGCGCCGATTTGGCTGGTCTACATCGATGTGGCCATCATGCGCCTTGCGGCGTCGGGCAAGCGCCGACGGATCCGCTGCGCCGAACCGCGGTGCGCCGACCGCGTTAATTGATGGGATCCGCCGGATATCCGAGGCCCACGATTGGCGCCGGATGCGCTGCCTGAGGCGAGCCGATGAACCCGGAGCCAAGCGATGGGAATTGTCATCTCCAATGCGGGTCGTTCCGGACAAGCTCTATCGCCACATTGCCAGCGGATTTCTTGCGCCCGTTCCTGTCGAACATGCCAGCCGTCAGACGACTGGAGATGCAATTAATGTTTTGGGCTAGCCTAATTGGGCTAGTCCATCCGAATGGATTATGAAATTGCATTTGCATTGTTCATGTTGCAGTGCAATAATATTAATAAGGCGGCCGGCATTGGGTCCGCCACCATTCAAAGGAGAGTGCCATGATCAAGGGAACGACGCCGTCCTTTGAAATCCCCAATGAGATGCGGGCCGTCGCGGAACGTAGTGTCGAGCAGGCCAAGCTCGCCTTCAATAATTATATGCAGGCGGCCCAGGAAGCGGTCTCGACCTTCGAGGAGCGGGTGAAAGCGGGCCAGGTCGGCGCCCAGGGAATCAGCAAGAAGGCGATGACCTTCGCGGAACGTAACGTCTTGTCGGCGTTCGAATTTGCGCAAAAAATCGTTCAGGCGAAGGACATCCAGGAACTGGTCCGGATGCAGACCGAGTTCGTTCAGTCACAGATGCAGGTCCTGAGCGAGCAGGTGAAAGACCTGGGCGAGACCGCCACCAAGACTGCGATGGAAAGCGTCAAGACCCCGAGCAAGGGTTTGTAGTCCTAACGGGCCGCGCGTTAACCGCGCCGCATGTATGCTGCGGTGCAACATTGATGTTGCATCGCAGCGGATAAAAGATGAGCCGCCCTGCCTATAGGCTGGCGATCGCTGCGGCTTATGATTTCAGCAAACCGCGACGCTTCGCGTCACCACGCTTCTAGCCAGCGGCCTACGTCGTAGACGCAAGCGGCGACGACGCAGACGGCGACCCCGCTCCACACCAGCGTCAAAGCGATCGCGAGATTCGCGCGGGCCACCTCTCTAACGGGAAGATGGTGTGGCATGGCGACCTGCTCCTAACTCTCTCGGCGGCAGTTAGTTAACTATCGGCCAGCCGCAAGGTGCCCGCAATTCGCGCAATCCAGGAATGACCAAAACGCATGGCTGCGCACGCACTCGCCGCCGAATTCGAATAACGACCAAGCACTAATCATGCCGCCGGCATGCCGTGGCGTCAGCGCACTGAGGTCCACCCGGGTGCAACGGCATGCGTGCCCAATGGAACGGCGTACAAGTATTGATAAGTTTGAGGCACGCCTTGGACGACGTGCATTGCTCCCGAAGCAGGCACGACGGCTTCCTGCTTCGTGCGCGTCGCCCGATGAGAGACTTTGACTTTCTTGCGCGTTCGTTTGGCGACCTTCCGCTTTGATCGGGGCGCGGTCGAGCGCTTCACGTGCTTGGCCGAATGCCTCCGCTTGATCGCCCTTACGCTCTTTGTCTTCTTGCTCGGTCGGGTTTCCGACATCGTCCCTGAACCAGCATCGCGGCCCGAAGCTGCTGCGTTTGCGTTGCCACTCCTGCGCTCCGCTTCCGGGTCCACACCGAAAGCCATCGCGGGTGGCCCCGCCGGGAATGCCGCTTCCGCCAACTCGTCCAGGTCGGGAGATACCGACGGCCTAAGCGCGGCAAACGACGGCAGCGATGGCGCCACGAACAACAACTCCACAGCGCCGGACGAAGATCGGCCCGGCGCTGCCGCTCCGTGATCACGAACCGGTTCCGCCGGCGCCGGCGCGACGACAGGTTCCCTCGCAGGCGGCGCAGCCTGCGCCGGTCCTGACGCCTCGCGATCAAACGCCTCCTCCTCCCCGGGCGGCCCTTGGACGAAGTCTTGGGGCGACGCACGGTTGGGCGTCTCCTTAGGCTTCGTAAGGTCTTCGCCGCTGATGGGTTGAGAAGTCCCGTCGTCGTGCGCCTTTACCGAAGCCAACAGCTCTGAGGCAGACATTGACCCGCCGGCCGCGGCGCCGATTGTCAGTCCTCCCGCAGGCGCCGGATCGGACGTTTCGCGCATTCCTCGAAGCTCACCAACCGGCCCGATTGCGGCGCCAGCCGACTGGCGTTCGATCAAAGCCGGCGGAATGATCGCTTGCCGGACGAGCGACCGGCCCAAGCTCGGCACCTCGCCAATGCGCGTGCGCGCCTCCGGCTCCGGCACCAGACCGCGCGTGGTCACGGCCAAAGCGACAATCACCAGGCCGGCCGCGAAGACAAAAAGTCGGAAGGTCAAAAGCATCTTCGTGCCTCGCGAGACAGAATCGCCGCCCGTCGCATCGCGATGTTTCGTCCCATGACGAAGCCGTCGATACGCACGCACTGGCTGCGGCTGCAGGTGATTCGTTTGTCGTGAGGCTATCAGAGTCGGGCCGTTTGGTGAATCGCCTAGCGGCGAACGCGGCGAACGGCCCACACACGTCTGCGGGAGCGACTTTTGCGGCGGCGGCTGCAAACGAGACGCCCGCCGCCGCGCTAATATTGTGCCCCTCCGGGGGCGCTGCTACCGTCGAAGCGCTCGACGCGCGTATCGGGCCCGTAGCTCAATGGTCAGAGCTAGCGGCTCATAACCGCTTGGTTGCAGGTTCGAGTCCTGCCGGGCCCACCATGTCAGCCTGCCTCGCTTTGTTTCTGTTGAGATTTTTCCCCAGTTTTACACTGGGGCCTCATCGGGTTTGACAGTGATGTTCGCAATTTGGCCGCGGCGGCCCTAGCCATCGCGGCCTGATCGGCCGCTCGGGTGTAGCGCGACACCTCGCCCAGCGTGCGGTGGCCCGACCACGCCGCGATCTCGCTCGCCGTGCATCCCGCCTCGGCAAGTCGCCGACAGCCGGCCTTGCGAAGACCGTGCGCGCTGAGCCCGGTCAGACCCGCCTTGTCGCACATTTCGCGGAACCAATTGCCGAAGCCCGCTGACGTGAAGGGCTTGCCGTGGACCGTCGCGAGGAAAGTTAAGTGCCCGCTCGGCGCGGCGTCGAGCGCGGCTCGTAACTCAGGCAAGACAGGCAGGGCGAGCGTTGCACCGGTCTTGCTCTGCCGCACTTGCAGAAGCCCGCCCCGAACATGCTGCGGCCCCATACGGATCACATCACCGCGGCGTTGAACTGTGCAGAGCAGAAGCTCGAAAGCCAGCCGAGCCCGCGAGCCGATCGCATGATGCTGGCGAAAGGCGGCAATCTCCTCCTCGCCCCATGGGCGGAAGCCCTCACCCTTCGTCTTGACACTGGCTTTGATGTCCCGAGTGGGGTCGACGGCAATCATGCCGATGGAAACCGCGAACTGCATCATCGGCCGTACGGCCTTGAGCCAGTTTCGCCGAGGGTAAGGTTTCTTGCTGGACAGGACCGCAACCACGTGCTCGCGCCGGAGCGTGGCGACGCGCTTCTCGCCGTGCTCGTCGCGGAACCGCTGGAGGATTGCCCACTGTGTACGCCGGGTCTCGGGCGCAATCTCGTGCTTGAAGCGGGCAGAACTCGCGTAGGCCGCTACCAGCGCAGCGACGGTGCCAGGCGTGTTGCGTCTCTCGCCAATATCTGCGCGCGGCAGGCTCGCGGCTAATGCGACTTTATAGGCCTCCATAAACGCAGCGGAGCCAGGCAGACCGGGCAGACGCACCCGGGCGCACCCGGGGCGACGGAAGTAGTAGTACCGGCGACCTTTCACGAAAGACGCTTGGACGAACCGAAGCCGAATGCTGGTCATCGGATTAGGACCTCATCCCACTCGTTTCGGCCGGCCTCATCCGGCCTGTCAGCCTCGTCCGCATTGCCGGGGATGATCGATATCGTTCCATACCGATCGATTTCGATCCGCGGGTTCTTAACACCGGCCGCTTCTGCGGCTCGGAAGGCGCGAACGAGGTCGGATTTGCGGTAAGTCTGGTCGCGGTGTTTTCGGGGCGCTGCCATCGCACGAGCTCTCCGGGCCGGCAAGTGCCAGCCTCGGTGAAAACTCGCCGTAGTCTGCGGCTTAGACCGGACGACGCTTTGTGCATCGTGCGAGGTGTAAGGCGGTGCTGTCGCCTATAAACCAACTAACGCAAGCTCAGGTTCCGTCTCGTCGTGTGCTAACGCGCACGCCGCCCATTATCTAGTTGCGCCGTTCGTGGGAACTTACCAGCACACCCACGCAGCGATATCCGCTGCCCGTTTAATATCCGCAAAGCCCACAAAGGTCAACATCGGGCACAAGTTTTACGCACCCTATAGCGAAAAGGTCTTCGGTGTTCCGAAAACCCTGATGCGGAGGTCACGAAAAAGCCGAGTCAGATCAAAGGCCCCCGAAGCACATTTCTTGTGTTCAATATATATTGCTTTTCAGAACATCCTCAGCCATATTGGGGCGTGAGGAACACCATGCCGAAGCCATCCCGAAAGCCCGTCGCCCTTTATCTCCGCGTCAGTACGTCGGAGCAGACCACCCGCAACCAGCGACGCCAACTTGAGGGAGTGGCCAAGCGCAACGGTTGGGAGGTCGTAGCAGTTTTCGAAGACGCCGGCATTTCGGGCGCCAAGGGTCGCGATCAGCGTCCAGGCTTTGCGGCAATGATGAAAGCAGTCGCCCGGCGCGAGTTCGACATGGTTGCCGCTTGGTCGGTCGATCAACTCGGGCGATCCCTGACTGATCTTCTGGAGTTCCTCAAGGACCTCCACGCAAAGAGGGTCGACTTATTTCTGCATCAGCAGGGCCTGGACACATCCACCCCGTCGGGGCGGGCGATGTTTCAGATGATGGGTGTCTTCGCGGAGTTCGAACGCGCGATGATCCGTGAGCGCGTGCTGGCGGGAATTGCGCGGGCACGGTCAGAAGGCCGAGCGCTCGGGCGGAAACGCCTTGAGGAAACCGATGCGGCAAAGGTAGCCGCAATTCGGAAAGCCCGCGCCAAAGGCCTAGGCCTGCGTCGGATCGCAACTGATCTTCATGTGGGCGTCGGCACGGTTCTGAGAGTGACTGGCGACGGGAAGCATCGTGCAGCGACGACCGGATAATCAGGTCAACGGCATCGGAGAGCCTGCCTCCCTGCGCTTTCTACCGCGTCGGCGCCGGTCGCTGTGTCGCTGGTCGCGTTAGTCCGCTCGCCACGACAAGACGCCGCGCTGCCAAATTTTTATCGCCCGAAGCCGCATCCGGCATGATCCGCGGCGTCGGCCCGGTTTACGCCAGGAAACGGATGCGGCGCCTACTCGGCCAACCAATCGGCTAGGTGGGCGGGGCGACGGGACTTGAACCCGAGATCTCCTTGCCCATACTAGACCAGCGATTTTGAAGTTCGAATCATATCATGCGGCCTTATCGAGTTTATAGGTCCAGGTGTGAACGACGGGATCGTGGTTGAAATAATCCACGGCGGCGATGAGGCGATCCTTGAGCTCCTGCTTGGAGGAGACGCGAATGTGCCGCAGGACGGAACGGGCGAGTTTCGAGAAGAAGCGCTCGACGAGATTGAGCCAAGAGCCGTGATTGGGGGTGAAAGTGAATTCGAAGCGGTGCACCGGCTGATCGGCAAGCCAGGCTTTGGTTTCCCTCGAGATATGTGCAGAATGATTGTCGAGGATCAGCTTGATCGCCGTGCGCGCCGGATAGGCGGAATCGAGAAGCTTGAGGAATTCGATGAATTCCCGGCTGCGATGGCGATCCTTGACCAGCGCATGGACCTTGCCGGTGACGAGGTCGATGCCGGCCAATCGCCCGCCGCCACGCTGCCATGACACCTACTACCCCGCTCCATCTTGGGCACACGTGACGTATATAGGAGTCGGAAAACTCAGATGAATCCCGCGCTTATGACAACTTTCACGGAATCGATCGTCTAGTGACTGGCCACGTCCCCAGCATGTCGAAAGCAAGGGCTCTATCCAACTGAGCTACGCCCCGAAACGGTCTCATTCCTCGTCGGTCATCACGACCCTTAGGTTTGGCTTGCCCTTGCGCCGTGCGCGCGCGGCGCGCTCGGCTGCCTTGGCCTCGCGCTCTTGCACTTTCTCCAAAGCATACGGCTTGGCGGCTTCGATAAGGCCGTCAAGGTGGTAGATGTTGGTCCTGCTGCCGCTTCGTGAAATGCGGCGCTCCTCACGGCGGATGAAACCGGCTTTCTCCAAGGCGGCAATCCGCCTCTGGACGGAGCGCGGTTCGATGCCGATCGCCTTGGCGATCGTGACCTTGGATGGGTGCGGCTTGCCGGAATCCGTCCACCAATAAGAAGCGATGTGTAGGATAATGTTGACGTCCAGCGCGCTCAGCCCGAGCGCCTGCTGGCGTTCAAAAATCACGTTCGGCAGAACAGTCCAGCCCGCCTTCATCAGGACAGGCGGCCATTTTTTCTCATTGACGCGAAGCCGGCCGGCTTCGCTCGTATGCAATTTCGAATTGGGCATCGTGGCCTCCTGTTTGCGAGAACAGTTGGGGCATTCGAACGCTTTGCAACCTTCTGAGGGGAGACGGCAGAGTCTGGGGGCGTATAGGTCTTGGCGTCTCTTAATCGGCTTGTATTCGCAAAGCCCTGGACGATCGCCTCGCCGCGGCCGGCGTCAAGCCGGAATGGGGCCGACTATTGATGGATCTCGATCGGCTTCAGGACATTGAGATGGAGCAGGACGGCAAACACTTCATCGTGCGCACGCCGGTGACCGGAGATGTCGGCCGTGTATTCCAGGCGGTCGGCCTTGCCCTGCCCCCCAACATGCGCGAGGCCGCGGCTGTCGTTCACACGTCTAATCGTCCCCGGCCAAAGTCGGCGTGGTGCTAACGACAACATTCCTATGCTCAACCCGCTGCGCAAGCACAGTTTCCTAATTGAAAGTGTAGAGTCGAGGAGAGGCGCGGTAGCTTGGGCCATGCGGCAACGCTCCGTTTCCTTTCCCCGCTCATCGAACCGGATGGGCGGTTTTCCCGCGTCCGGCTCTCGGACAAGACATCAGGCCTTCGCCCTCGGGAGGCTACGAGCCAACGATTGCAGCTGAACGAGTCCCAGCGTGTCGTAGAGGTACTCGTACGGGAAGCGTCGTGCCCCCGTGTTGCTGATCTTGTGCTTGTTACACAGCCACCGGCGTAGCCGAAGCGGGCTGTAGCGATCAATCGCGCGATACGCCTGGTACACCGGTCCGAGGCTGTAATAGTTCGCCCAGCCGACCAAGACGCGATTGAGCCCCGTCACCATCTCCTCGGCACTGAGCCACAGGACATTCCGTGCGGTCGCGTGTCGGATTTTGCCGATCACGCGCTTCACGCTCGCCTTCGCCGGTTGCGGGCATAGATAGGCACGCCCCGTCTTCGGCGAGTAGTACCGTCCGAAGTCGTATCCCAGGAACGCAAACCGTTCCTGCGGAAGTCGCCGGATGTGGGTCTTGGCCTCGTTGACCGTGAGCTTAAGCTGCATCATGAGCCGCCGCATTTGCGACATCGCCTCCTCGGCGTTGCCTCGGCAGCAGATCACGAGATCATCAGCATAGACCACGATCTTCGCGCCAAGCCTCGTCTCCAGACCTCGCCTCTTCCATCCCAACACAAATCGCCGCATGTACAAATTGGCGAGCAGTGGGGAGATCGGAGCGCCCTGAGGAACCCCGCGGCCCGTGTCCCTGGCGGTTGTCGTTCGTGTCTTCCCTCCTCTGCCGTCGTCTTCTTCAACCGGCGCCTCCAGCCACATCTTGATCAGATGCAGCAGGTGCCGGTCAGAGACCCGGCGCGCCACCGATTTCAGAAGTTCGGCGTGCGGGATCGACCCGAAGTAGTCCGCGAGGTCCGCGTCAATGATCCGCGTGTGCCCCTCATTGATCAGGCGGTTGACAGTGCCAACCGCCGTGTGAGCGCTCAGGTTCGGTCGGTAGCCGTGCAGCTCCGCCGGCATGTCGACCTCGAAGATGGGTTCCAGCACCACTGTCGCGGCCGTCATCACCACGCGGTCCGCTATCCGAGGAATCCCGAGCGGACGAAGCTTCTTGCCGTCCGCCTTCGGAATCCACACCCGTCGGACTGCCTCGGCTCGATACGTCTTCCTGTGCAGTTTGTCCGCCAGTTCACCAAGCCAGCGGTCTTCCCCATACGCTTCGATGTCCGCAAAGTCCTGCCTGTCCACACCCGGTGCGCCCTTGTTGGCCTTGCACCGATCGTAGGCGTACCTCAGCACGTCCTTGCGATACAGCTTGTCGTACAGAAGGTAGAACCGATAGCCCGGCGCACCCTTCGCTTTCGCCTGTAACGCCATCTGTAGCTTCCGAACGCTTTCCGGAGGTTCCAGGACCATGGCCCAATCTCCTTGTCCTTTGCCACTTCCTGCGTTGTCTTGAACCAGGGCCCCTTCCCTCCACCGGCATTACCCGGTTTCATCGGTACAGTACGGACCCCTCCGCCACCCCGAGCAGCCCGGCCTGTCCCTCGCGGGCGTCCGGTTGGCTGGTCACGCCCCAGCCACCAATCGGGGTTTCCCGTGTTGCGTCGATCTCCCTGCGCATGCGTGCCGCCGCCAATACCCCGGTGGACCCGCTGGGTGCTCTTCTCGCTCTCTTCCCCAGCGATGACAGCCTTCCCCGCTTCAACGTCCGGGTCGGCTTCCACATCACCCTTTTCGGAGCCTGCTCGACGTTCACTACACGTTGCAGCCCGCATGCTCGCCGAGTCACCAAAGTGACCCTCTACACCAGAGGCTTCAGCCGTTTCGTTACCTCCACGACTGCTCCGATTGCTACCGGCCGGAGCGAAAGTTGCCGGGTGGGTCTGTCTCCCACTGGGAAATCGCGCCTTTGCACGGCGCACGTCGAAGAAAGGTCTGCTGCCGACCATTGGAATAGCGCAGCATTTAGGACGCGCCGAACCGCGCAGGGAAGCCCATCGAACGCCTCGAATTCATCCAAAGGGCCCCGATAGCGATCGCCTGGAAGCAGGTCGTTCGGGCTCATTTCTTGCGGTCGGGGTCAGTTGTCTGGAGCACAATCCGGTCCACCCAGCCATCTGGCCTAGGCCACTCGGTGTACTTCCAGTCTATCCGCTGGTTGTGTTTTCTCACGCTATTGAGAGCCTGCCCGTTCTGGGGGGGGGACATGTTCCTACAGTTTGAAAAATCGATAGCAGTTGTTACCGCTTACGTGGTCCTCGCATCGGCGTTTATAGTGGGCGCAGAATTGCTAGTGGTGATCCTGCTCTGAGCGGCTCGCCGTCATGGCCTTCGCGCCCGGCCCTGCCATAACCCTTATGGCGCCGCGGGGGTGAGCCTTCTTCGGCAAACCGGGGCCTGCCCCGCTAAAGCCTTCGCCTTATGCCCGCCCATGTGGAAACGTGAGTGCGATCGCATCGCGAGCCATCGTCTATGAGCGCGATCACATAAAGCTGCTGCGCCAGGCTAATAGCCTCACGCGTGTTCCTGGGCCTCACCGAAGGCATTGGTAGGCTTGGGGATAGCCGGCGCCGCGACTGGGGGTGAAGCGACGAACCAGCCACCAAAGGATAACAAGCCGTGTCTCCTCGAATTTTGCTTTTTGACGAGCAGGGCGTTTACCGCACCGGATTGCACAGTCTCATCAGTTCAAACATGCCGCGCGCCGAAGTGGTCGAAGCGAAGAGTCTGAACGAAGCTTTGTCGCAAATTCGGAATGACCCGTTCAATCTGGTCATCCTAGGGGTGAACCTGCCCAGCCTGCTGCTCGGTTTCCTAAAAGCCGCACGCGAAGCGTCACCGTCGACCCAGTTCGCAATTATATCGGCCTTGGACACGCGCGCGGCCATTCTCGCCACCTTAGCCGCGGGTTTGCACGGCTTCATTTCGAAGCACCAGTCCGACGCCGACATTCTCGACGCCATCACCTACCTCCTGTCCGGGCGGACTTATGTGCCTCGCTCGCTCGTGGAAGCAGGTGATGACGAGGCTTCCGTCAGCCAAGGCTACAGGAGGGCCGCGCCTTTGCTTTCGACTGAGGCCGACCTCTCAAAGCTGACGAAGCGCCAGCGTGAAGTGCTGCAACTTCTCGCACGTGGCATGTCCAACAAGGAGATTGCCCGTGCGCTGAAAATTGCCGAGGCGACGACGAAAATTCATATGGCTGTTAATTAACCTGCCCAGCCTGCTGCTCGGTTTCCTAAAAGCCGCACGCGAAGCGTCACCGTCGACCCAGTTCGCAATTATATCGGCCTTGGACACGCGCGCGGGACACCGTTTATGGCACGGGCGACATCGAGACCATGCTTCGCAAGGCGGGCAAGGGCTATGTGCTGGGCGTTGCCGCCAACCACGCGTTCAACTCCTGGGGCAAGAAGCAGTTTGTTCGCGGGACTGCCGCAAAGATCGCCCAGAGTCTCCCCAAGAGCGCCTGGCGACGCCTGTCGTCGGGCGAAGGAACCAAAGGCCCGCGTCTGCACGACTGGGCTTATCTCGAACTGGCCGATCTCAGTGCCGGCGAATACAACAGCATACTCAAGGGAAAATGGACGCGCGGTATGCTGGTCCGCCGCAACATTGGCGATGGCGATCTCGCCTTCTTCTCCACATGGTGTCCTCAGGGCACGTCCATGAAGAAGTTGGTATCGGTGGAAGGCCATCGCTGGGCCATCGAGGACAGCTTCGAGGCCGCCAAGAACGAGCTGGGCCTCGACCACAACGAGACCCGCTCCTGGCACGGCTGGCACCGGCACGTCTCGCTCGTCATGCTTGCCTTCGCCATGATGGCCGCCATCCGCCACAAGGCCAATGCCGTGCCGCTTAAAAAAATGCTGCCACCTCTTCCGAAGAAACGTCGATCCTGATCCGCTGGTCGATCCAGGAAATCCGCCGTATCGCCATCAAGCTCACCCAGCGGCAAATCCAGCCCGCTCACATCATCGCGTGGTCACTGTGGCGGCGCGCCCATCAAGCCGAAGCACGCGCCGCACATCTTAAAAGAAAAACGCAACTGTAATGCTAGGCGACCTGGAGAGCGTGGCTCGAATCCATCGCTTCGGTTCCGGCCTCGCACATCCAAGCGTCACGAGCAAACCACTCGTGCGAGCTGCTGCACGATGCGCAGTACGAGGTACTGAAAAAGACTGGCATGGACCTGAACTTCGTGCGGTCCATGAATATGCCCGTCGAAACAGATTTGCCCGTGTTCGGGCAACGGATCATGAGCTCGCCCATCACCCTCTCCGCATTTCTGAGGCCGGTAAAGTATACGGACGAGATGATAGCCGTGTGAAGCTGCTCTTCTCGCGGTGCGTGGCTGCGCTGCGCACCGCACAAAGTTGTATTGCACTGCACCATAGTCTGGGTCATTGTGATCAGGCGAGGTGTGCATGGCGACGTACCGCCTCAATGACAACGACACCCGAAATCTCGCGCGCTGTGCGACCTGCGCCGTGATGGCGGAAGCTGATTGCCGCAGCGGGGCCGATGCCAACACCGTCTGCACGACGTGCGGTTTACCCGTGGCAGATTGGCCGTCCGAGCGCAGCAGCTATTTCGAGGTGATCATGAGACTTGGCCGCCCGGGGCCTGCAACGTGGCCCCGCCGGGACGCGTAGGCTCGTCAACTTACGAGCGACACTTCGATGTGCTCTGGAACCCAAGAGGCGGTTGCTTCGATCGCGCGAACGCATGTCCCGTGCAACCGATCGATCAGAACGTGCGTCCAGCACTCGCCATTGATTTCGGAGACCGCAAGCCGGGTCGATGGCATCCACAGCAGCGGAATCGCTAGATCAGCAGGCCAGATCCGCCACGCCGAGCCGTCCTCAAGTTCGACAATGTAGCTCTTCTCATGTTTCTTGATGCGCATACACTCACCCGCTTTCGGTCGTAAGCAAGGTCACATAGGGGGCAATGTAGGCAAGATCGGGGCTCCCTTCGCGCGTCTCTGCGTCAACCCTTTTGTTCTATTAATTGGCATGGGCGATATCGTGCCATTTGGCGCGTTTCCCCAAAGTGATTGGGGCGACGGGGAAGACGACCGACGGTTTGCGCGGTGCGCCGGGTGCCGTGCGATCATATTCGCAGAGCCTGCGGGTAGCTGCCGCAACAACGCAAACATCGCGTGCGAACTGTGCGGCTTGACGACGCCCGACCTGCCCGTCGTGGATGGCGACTATTTCAATGTGGTTATGAGAGTTGGCCGTCCCCTCGGGCGTGTTGCGCGGTTCCGCCGCGCGAGATAACGATCCCGCCGTATCGCTGTAACTACTCACATCGCCATCCGCCATCCTCGTGCCGCCTTCGATAGCGATAGTGCCGCTTGGGGAGGGGATCCCAATACGACAGCCGCCGCTTGATCCAGACGCCGCCGATGAGGCACCCGTTGCGGATATGCTCACGCCGTACGACCACGAACATCTAGTGCCCTACCTCCGGCTTCTCGACGCGGAAGCGATGGAACTCGATTGGAAGGAGGCGGCTCGCACCATTCTCCACATCGACCCTGATCGCGAGCCTGCGCGAGCGCGGTTTTCATGGGAGAGCCATATGCGGCGAGCCTATTGGATGACTGAAGAGGGATATCGGCACCTTCTCCGCCTCTCGCAGCTGCACTGACGTTTCATTAGATCCGGCCCATTATTCCGCCGTCACGCGAAAGCGCCTCTGTCCAGCTGGCCGGAACCCCTGATCAGGCCCGAAGGGCGGGATGGAGGAGTTAATGGGTATGCCGCGGTGGGGGGTCGAGAAGACGGCTCGGGTAGTTTAGTCGTGCTGCGCAAGGTTTGGTGCAAAAGCCTCGCATTTGCATTTCGATCGCGTTACGTATTGGCCGAGAAAAGAAAGAACGACCTGGAGCTTGAAATCTCGCCGAGGCTTCCTATCTACTACCCCCTTGCGGGCGTGGCGAAATAGGTAGACGCGCCGCTTGTGGATAGGATTTCTTCGCGGAGTTTTGTCCAAGCGGTGGAGAGAGGCCATGTGGGTTCGAGTCCCACCGCCCGCATCCGGAGGATTTGCTGAGGGAGTTTTGTCGAAAGCGGTGGGCAGGACAAACGCGTGAAAGTGGCGCTATAGGCGATACATAAAGCCATGCGCGTTCGAGTCTCACCGCTCATATGCTGATCGGTAATTAACAAGCTATTTTTTCCGCGTTCTCTGTAGGCGCGGTCGGGCGGGTTTATGTGTGTTTCGGCGTGCAATAGGGACCCCGTTTTCGGGGTGATCGGCTTCCAATCGGGACCCCGGGACGGTGGGTCCGCACTGGCTTCCATGATTTGTGGAAGCCGAGGTTGGGATGCTGATTGTGGAAACGATTGCGAAGGTTCGACGCGGCTATTTTTCGGACGGCAAGTCGATCAAGGCGATCTGCCGGGAGCTGCGACTGTCGCGGAAGGTTGTCCGGAAAGTCATCCGGTCGGGCGAGACTTCGTTCACGTACGAGCGCACAGTTCAACCGCGGCCGAAGCTCGGGCAATGGACGGCGGTTCTTGAGGAACTGTTGGAGACGAACGCGGCCAAGCCGGCCCGCGAGCAGCTGACGCTGATCCGCATTTTCGAGGAGCTGTGCGGACGCGGTTACGGGGGCGGCTACGACGCCGTTCGGCGCTACGCCAGGCGGTGGGCCAAGGAGCGCGGGCAATCGACGGCTGCGGCCTACGTGCCGCTGTTCTTCGCGCCGGGGGAGGCCTTCCAGTTCGACTGGAGCCACGAGGTCGTCGTGCTGAACGGCGTGACGATCACGGTGAAGGTCGCCCATGTCCGGCTCTGCCACAGCCGCATGCCGTTCGTGCGCGCCTATCCGCGCGAGACGCAGGAGATGGTGTTCGACGCCCACGACCGCGCCTTCGCCTTCTTCCGAGGCGCGTGTCAGCGCGGCATCTACGATAACATGAAGACGGCGGTGGAAACGGTCTTCGTCGGCAAGGACCGGCTCTACAATCGCCGCTTCCTGCAGATGTGCAGCCATTATCTCGTCGATCCGGTCGCCTGCACGCCGGCGTCCGGCTGGGAGAAGGGGCAGGTCGAGAACCAGGTCGGCCTGGTGCGCGAGAGGTTCTTCACGCCCCGGCTGCGGTTCAAGAGCTACGACGAGCTGAACGCCTGGCTTCTGGATCAATGCATCGCCCACGCCAAAGCGCATCGTCATCCGGACCTGAGCGAGCAGACGATCTGGGAGGCGTTCGAGGCGGAGCGGCCGAAGCTCGTTCCCTATACCGGTCGCTTCGATGGGTTCCACGCCGTGCCCGCCTCGGTCTCCAAGACCTGCCTGGTCCGCTTCGACAACAACAAATACTCGGTCACAGCGAGCGCCGTCGGCCGACCGGTTGAGATTCACGCCTACGCCGACCGCGTCGTGATCCGCCAGGACGGCAGGATCGTCGGCGAGCATCCGCGCGCCTTCGGCCGCGGCGCGACGGTCTACGATCCCTGGCATTACGTCCCGGTGCTCGCCCGTAAGCCGGGCGCTCTCCGCAATGGCGCTCCCTTCAAGGCCTGGGTGCTGCCGGCCGCCATGGAGCGGGTGCGGCGCAAGCTGGCCGGGACCGACGACGGCGATCGGCAGATGGTCGACATCCTGGTCGCGGTGCTCGCCGACGGGCTGCCGGCGGTCGAGGCGGCCTGCGCCGAAGCGCTCGCCCACGGCGTCCACTCCGCCGACGTCATCCTCAACATTCTCGCCCGCCAGCGCGATCCCGGGCCGCCCATCACCATCGTCACGCCGGCCGGGCTCACCCTGCGCCATACCCCGGTTCCCAATTGCGCCCGTTACGACACCCTCAGGAGGACCCTCTGATGGAACGCACCCAAATCTTCGACCTCATGGGCGAGCTGCGGCTCTACGGCATGAAGGCTGCCTTCGATGACATCATGGCGACCGCCGTCAAACGCCAGCACGAACCCCAACGGGTCGTCGGCGACCTGCTCACCGCCGAGATCAGCGAGAAGCAGGCGCGCTCGATCAAATACCAGCTCACCATCGCCAGGCTCCCGCTCGCCGAAGAATCTCGCCGACTTCAAGTTCGCCGGCACGCCGATCAACGAGACCCTGGTGAAAGACCTCGCCGGCGGCGGCTTCATCGCCCAGCAGCGCAACGTCGTGCTGGTCGGCGGAACGGGAACCGGCAAGACCCATCTCGCCATCGCCATTGCGCGAAGCTGCATTCGCGCCGGCGCGCGCGGTCGGTTCTACAATGTCGTCGATCTCGTCAATCGGCTTGAAACCGAAACCCGCAACGGCCGGCAGGGCAGGCTCGCCGATCACCTCACCCGCATGGACTTCATCGTCCTCGATGAACTCGGCTATCTGCCCTTCGCCCAGTCCGGCGGCCAGCTCCTCTTCCATCTCGTCAGTCGGCTCTACGAACGCACCTCGATCATCGTCACCACCAATCTCGCCTTCGGCGAATGGCCGAGCGTCTTCGGCGACGCCAAGATGACCACCGCACTGCTCGATCGCCTCACTCACCACTGCGACATCGTCGAGACCGGCAACGACAGCTGGCGCTTCAAAAGCCGCGCCTGACCACCGCAAGCCGCTCGCTCGCTACGGCGCTCCATGAAGGCGCGCTCGCTCGCGGCTTGCTCCCCTTCTCCTGTCCAAAGGGGGTCCCTTTTGGACGCCGATCAGGGGTCCCAATTCAATGCCGATTGACAGGTTTATGGTAGGAAACGCCCCTGCTAAAGACAAGGGCCTACGCCGAGTCCTCACCGCGCCACTCTCCTTTGAGCTGTCTGAGATTGTTAAAAATATATTAAACGCTTGTAAGGTAAGCTCGGGTAGGAGGGCGATATACGATGAATTCGCCGACGCCTGCGAGTGAGGATACCAAGGAAGATAGTCCGGCATCTCAGCCCTGCTTCCGCAAAATCGAGTTTCCCGCCGTCGCTGCCGCTTTGTGCTGTGCGCGAATGCCCGCACCCGCTGACGAACATAGCGACAAGCACGCTCATGAACCGTTATGGACTGATCTTTGGTCAGAGCAACCTTGGTTCGGGGTGCCGTGAGCCGTAGCGGTTATCGGCGCCGGGCGGATTAGCGACCTACGGATTCAGCAAGGAATCGTTTACGGGTTGGGCGTAAAAGTGCTCGGCTTTTTACCGAAGGGAGCACCGAATGCCTGCCGCAGCTCAAGCTACCGTGACCATCAAACACCTCGCCGCAGCGCTCGCCGAGCAGCATGAGATCGCGAAAAAGCACTCGCAAGAAATCCTTAACGATGTGGTCGACTTAGTGACGAAACACCTGAAAAAGGGCAATCGCATCCGGATCGCGGGCCTCGGCATTCTGCAAGTTCGCAAGCGCCCAGCTCGTATGGGGCGTAACCCCGCGACCGGAGAGCCGATCAAAATCGCGGCGAGCAAGAAGGTCGCCTTCCGCGCTGCGAAGGAGCTCAAGGAAGCGGTTTAGGTTCTTTGAGAGCGGTCTGGGGGAAAAGGAGCCGTGCGGAACTCGGACGTGTTCCTCTCGCCTCAGTCATCTTCCACAAGCATAAGCTGATGCAGGGCATAGCTATCCTGGGGCTCATGGCCTTGGGATACCTCGCCGTTGAGAATTGGACCTTTGGCTTCGAGCGTATCGTCGATTTACGGCTGAAGACCGTGAACAGCGCAAGTCGTGAGCTGTCGCGTGATGAAGCCTATCTGGCAGCGCTATTGAAGCGCCGCAAGCACATAGCGACAACGAATGGCGAGAAGCGCGAGGAATTGCGTCGCGGCGTTGCTCAACGTGACGCTAGCATTGGTGAATTGACGGCCCAGTTAAGCAGGGAAGGTGAGGTTCATCAGGAAAACCTCGAACGGATTCGGGAAGCGTGCCGAATCATCAAGGAATCTTGCATGGTGCCGCGCTCCCAAGCCGAGGACAGCCGCTATCGGGATCAGGTTACCCGGCTGAATGCCGAGCTTGCGGCTCAGCGCGTCGATAGAAAGCAGCTTGTTTCACAGATTGACGAGTTGGTTTCAAAGGACGCACGCGAGGTCGCAGACCTTGATCGAAGGATAAGTACCACAACCCTCGCCTATAAGGCGAGGGGTTCAATAGGGGTCGATTGGAAATCGACTGCGATCCCCGGCCGCCTCGCTGTTCCGTTCCAGCTCGTCGCCCTTCCTGGAGAACCAAGCGACGCGCGCCCCGGAAATATGTCGCCCCGTCGGCCAGCGACCTCGCGCCGCTCATCGGACATCGTCGCCTTCGCCGACTTCGTCAGCCCTTCGCTTCGCCTGAAGGCGAGGGTTTGGAACCCCGAAGGGGACAATCAAGCTGTCAGAGCAGTGGGATCGGAGAACCGGTTACGATTTGCCCCCGCCACCGCGCAAAGAGCAGAACCAATTCCGGCCCGCAGACTAGCCAAGGGACGCTTCTTTCGGGCGGCCCTTTTGCTTTGGAACGAGAAAGGCCCGGTGTGCTGGTGACGACGCCGGGCCTAAGGCTTCCACTGAACCGGCGGTCACTGGCACGAGGGGGGAATCTGCGGCTCGTCACCCTTCCAACACTCGCGACATTGCGGGACTATCCGGGTTTCTTTCACCCTTAATCCACGCCCGCACCCCAGAGGTCCCACGATCTCTGTCTCGGATCGTGATTAAAAGAGTTTCGGACGTCTGCCGCAACCCCGGTGTAATCGTCCATTAAGCGTGCTCCATTGATTCCAACAATGTCGAGGTAATTGAATATTTCACTGGCAAGGGAGTATGGAACAACGAACTTGGTCAATATCGGCTCATCCTTACTACACCGTAACATAGCCTCATGCTCGCCAATTAACGCTTCAAGGTCCCTCACTCCCAGGTCTTCATAATTCAACGTATCATAGATATAACAGCCCATTTGCCGCTGAACTTTTGTAAGCGCACTAGACGCGAAACGTAAGAATTTGAGCGCTGGCTGCGGATATCCCGACCTAAAATAGTCCGCCCATTCAACAGTGAAGTGCAACGGGCAGATTTCTGGCGCTGAAGAAAATCTCGCGAGGGGTTTGGTAGCCGAGTATCTTTCTGGGGCGAGAGTTGAGTTTGTCCTCGACCCTTTGGACATCGGCATCGGACAAAATAGAGAAGTCGGAACCTTTTGGGAAGTACTGCCTGAAGAGGCCGTTAGTGTGTTCGTTGAGGCCGCGTTCCCACGAGTGATAGGGCTTGGCAAAATAGGATAGTGCCCCCAGCGAGGTTGCGATTTGGGCGTGAGAGGCGAACTCTTTTCCATTGTCGTAAGTGATTGTTTCGATTTGGTCAGCGAGCGGCAAAAGCACGCGTGCGCAGGCCTGCACGACAAAGTCCGCGTTCTTGTCCGGCAGTTTGGCGAGCTTGGTGTATTTGGAGGTTCGCTCGACGTGCGACATGACAACGCCTTTGTGATTGGCGCCGATAATCGTGTCGGCCTCCCAGTCTCCGATGCGGATTTTTGCGGCGACAATAGGAGGCCGCTGATCGATATCGACGCGGTTCGGAATCAGCCCGCGCCCCGAATTCTTGCCCTTGCGCCTGTTGTATTTTTTGCCGCTGTGACGCAAGTGAAGATACAGCGTGCCCCCGTCTTTCTTGTCTTTCCAGACATGCTGATAGATGCGCTCGTGACTGATAAAGGCGACGCCATCCTTCGCCAGACGCCCGCTGATCTGATCGGGACTCCACTGCTGTTGCGTCAGTTTTTCTTCGATCAGCTCCACCAAATCTGGCGTTATTTTGCGCGGCTTGTCCGAGGCCTCTTGGCGTCTCTGCGAGGCCTTCTCGTGCGCTTGCTTGAAGCGATAGCCGCGCGCGCCGGTGTTGCGAACAAGCTCGCGGCTGATCGTCGACGGATCGACGCCAATTTGCCGCGCGATGTGGGCTTGCGAGTGGCCGCTTTGCAAGAGCGCGTAAATCTGGCAGCGTTGTTCGCAGGTCAGATGGAGATAGCCTTCGGGCATTTTTCCTCCGTGAGATGTGCTGTCCCACGCAAGGATAGTCTTCCATCTGACCGCCAGAAAAACCGGCATACACAACATGGCAAAGTCTGGCGGGAGAAAACGTCGGCCTCAAGGGTGCTCGCTGCGCTCGCATCGTCTCCGGCGACTAAAGCCCTTGACCCCGACCCTTTCCCCCGCCACTCACTCCGCCATGCCGTCTATGCTGCCCTGTTGCACTTCGGATTTGAAACGGCGTTCCTTAATCTCCCAGCGAAATACATCCATTGCTTCCTGTCCATATTCTCTTTTTATATTTTCTTCCCAATGCATCTGCTCCGCTAGCAGCGAATATCCAACACCTAAGTAGTCGCAATTGATCGCGTAGATCACTGCCTCGCCACTATCAATAGAACCTCTGACACCGCTAAACGCAAACCAGAGCGCGATAAAGGGCGAACGAGTTAAGTCGATTAGCGGCGATGGTACCCCGTGATGTCGGGCAAATTCCAATTTAGTTCGTCGATCCGATGCGATCAGTTCGCGGTTGCCGATAGACGCCAGTCCGTCCACGAAGAGTGAAATTAAGTAATCGAACGCCATCGGTCGGAATTGAGGCGTTTGGACCGTTGAATACTGAAGACTAAAGAAAACGGCACGATGGAGGATGAACGTGGATGATTTCAACCGACAGCAGATGCTCTGCTCTGCTTGGCTGCGCGAGCAGCTGGAGGCTACGAACAGGTTTTACGGTGAGCTGTATGGAAGATTCTCGGATTGGAATGAAGCGCCAGCAATCAAGACGGTTATGTTTTTAGCTGTCATGAAGAGGCACGAACGTGATCAGGAATTCTGGACGGAATTGCTGGTGGCGACGTCAAACCGAGATCGACGCATTCCTCAAGGGGGTGCGGGGGTTAACGGTGCAGACAAAGCTTGAGACAATTGGCGCACAATGAAATAAAGGGTCATGCAGCGGCTCGCCTTTCGGATAGAAGCCAATTCACTATGACAGTAAGTCAATCTCTCATCGACGAAATTATGCTTAGGCCGGACGATGATGACACCATTGACCGGCATCAAGCTGCCGCACTGCTGGGCGTGACGATCAGGACACTTCAACGTTGGCACAGGCAAGGATATGGCCCAAGCCGCAAGAAATGGCTGAGCCGTAGTATGGGATATAGCCGTGCGGAGGTGGAAGCTTGGGTCGCAGAACACCATCGGCCGGACCTCAATCAGATGATTCTCGCCGTGCTGCTCGATGGCGACGGTCGACCCGTTTGCACCGAAATGTGGCCAGGGAACACGGCCGATGTCGGCAGCCTCGTCCCGGTGGTCGATCGGTTGCGCAAGCGCTTTTCCATTCAACGCGTCTGCGTCGTCGCCGATCGCGGCATGATCAGCGCCGAGACCATCGCCGAACTCGAAGCGCGCGGGCTTTGCTATATTCTCGGCGTGCGCGAGCGCAGCGACAAACTGGTGCGAGACCTCGTGCTCGCCGATCCCGCTCCCTTCATCCCACTCACCATCGCCAAGCGGGGCAAGGAGATCGACTACGAGGCCAAGGCGGTCATGCTGGCCGGGCGGCGCTACATCGTCTGTCGCAATCGCGAAGAAATGAAGAAGGACGCCGCCGCCAGAACCGCGATCCTGGCCGCGCTCGAGCGTCAGCTCAAGAAAGGCGATAAAACCCTTGTCGGCAACAAGGGCTATCGGCGCTTTCTCGCGACGCCAGACGACGACCATTTCGTCATCGATCGCGCCAAGGCGGAGGAGGACGCAAAGTTCGACGGAATCTTCGTGCTGCGCACCAACGCCGATCTCTCGCCGCTCGAAACCATGCTTTGCTACAAACATTTGTGGATGGTGGAGCGCGCGTTCCGAACCTCGAAAAGCCTGTTCGCCACGCGCCCGATTTTCCATAAGCTCGACGAGACCATTCGCGGCCATGTGTCGTGTAGCTTTCTCGCCCTGGTGCTGAAGAAGGAGCTGGAGGACCGCATCGCCACGCTCGGCCATGCGAGTTCCTGGCCGAACGTCCTCGCCGATCTCAACTCGTTGACCGAAACGGAGGTCGAACAGGACGGCAAACGCTTTCTGCTGCGCACGCCGCCACGCCCCGCTGCAAGCCTCGCCCTGCGCGCCGCCGGCGTCGCCCTGCCGCCAACCGTCCGGCAACTTGCCGACGCTTGATCCCGCCCAACCCAGCCAAACCACCAGAATGTAGTGCCAAGCCGATTTTCCGGCGTGATTTATGCCGCCCGCTCAACGACTTGCAAATTCGTACTGTAGAAGATCAGTTTAAAGCGCGTATGTTGTCACAATCGCTAGTTGCGATTGAGCCTTAACAATAGCAAAAATAGTCAAGGCCGATAGCCGATATCGGCATCACGCGTTGCGACATTCAGCGGACCGCGTGGGAAGCTCGCGGTGCTGACGAATGTCGCATGCTGTATCCGCTCCGAGGGAGGCGAGTGATGGCATTGGCATCTGTGACACGCGAGCAGTTCGAGATCAGAAGCGAAGTGGAAGTAGTCCATATTCCGACCGGAGCTGATTTTCGGGCGTATCCTTACAGCAATCCCGACGACATGTTGCAAAGTGTCAAGGTGACTTGGGGCCGAGCGGGCGTGCCGAGCACGGCCGACTATGCTGAGCAAGTCCGACGTATGGCATCGCAGTTGCTGCTCGAGCGAGCGCATCGAGTGACCAGAGATTGGCGACTGGGCAATGCTGCTTGAGATAAGTGCTCAGCAACCGCGATACATTCGCAAATGAGGTTCAGAGTGAGACAACCTCGCATAGCCACCGACCGCGGCAGCGAGTACTGCGGCAATCCGGAGCGGCATGAATATGAGCTCTATCTTGCGGTCGAGGACATCGATCACTCGCGCACCAAGACCAAGAGTCCGCAGACCAACGGCATCTGCGAACGCTTCCACAAAACCGTGCTGAACGAATTCTACCGTATCGCGTTCCGCAAAAAGGTGTATCGTTCAATCGATGAGCTGCAGGCCGATCTCGATGTGTGGATGCGCGAATACAACGACGCGAGACCACATCAAGGCCGCTGGTGTTTTGGCAAAACGCCGATGCAGATGTTCCTTGATGCAATGCCGATGACAAAGGAGAAGATGATCGCAGCCTAACGGCATCGGACAACAAAACTCGACCGCTCAACCAGGCGCCGCCTGTCAGATCGAGTTCCAGCTAATACAGCTGAAGCTGCTCAATCGCTGGCGGGAGCAAGCGGAGAAAGCGGACACAGGATCGAAGGCATTGCAATCGCCTTCGAGGCCGGTCGTGATGGCTTCTGGTTGGCGCGCTGGCTCAAGGCTCGCGGCATCGAGGCCCATATCATTCATGCCTCCAGTATCGCCGTATCGCGCGAGCACAGGCGTGCCAAGACCGACCGTCTCGACACGGAACTTCTCAAACGCGCGTTTCTCGGCTGGCTGCGGGGCGAGCGTGATCACTGGCGCGCTTGGATTGCATAGACGAGTTCGTGGAAATGAAGCGCCTCATCACACGCTCGAATTTGTTTTACTAAAGACGTGTTCAGGTATGTCTGATTGCCCAACTCGAGCTCGACAAAGCCCCGCAGGGCTATGTCTCGAATGCGGCGGCACGGGTGTGCTGAGAAGAAAACGCAAGCAGCGCGCAAAGGCATGCGAGAAATCCGTTCAAGGCCTTTAGCAAGCTGCCGAGCAAGCTGCTCGAGGCCAAGCTCGCCGAGCTGGCGAAACGACTTAATGAAAGTCTCGAGTCAATTCGCGATGAGTTTACGGCGTTCGCTGACGCAGAGAGTGTGGCCGCAACGACATCCATGAGCTCATGTACCCTGGAGCCATGACTCGAGCCGGCCGAAGACTCACGTGCTTCTGCATGATGTTCCGACCAAGATTCGCGAGCATGTCGTCTTGCGCGCCCAGGGGTTCGGCGAACGATGGCTGAAGATAGGTAGGTGCATGACTGATACGGATGGGGATTCGCCAAAATTTCCCAGAGAGCCGATCACGGCAATTGCCCCGGCGCTGCAGCGATTTCTGCACACCGAAAGCTCAGGCGGGCTCGCGCTTCTGCTCGCCGCAGTAATTGCGCTTGCACTCGCCAATTCGCCCTTTGGACCGGCATTCGATTCGGTCTGGCAGACGACCATCGGTCTGCATCTTGCGGATATCACCTGGGATCACACGCTGCGGCATTGGATCAACGATGGTCTTATGACCATCTTCTTCTTCATCGTCGGGCTGGAGATCAAACGCGAAATCACCGGCGGTCAGCTGAGAGAACTCAGAGCCGCGGCCTTTCCGTTCGCGGCCGCTATTGGCGGTATGTCCGTGCCCGCCGCACTCTATCTTGGACTGGTGTGGTTTGTGCTGCCAGCACGGCCGGAGGCGAGTGCCGGATGGGGCGTCGTCATGGCGACGGATATAGCCTTTGCAGTCGGCTGCATGGCCCTGCTTGGTCGCCGCGTTCCCGGCAGCCTGAGGGTGTTCATTCTGGCCTTGGCGATCGTCGACGACATCGGGGCCATTCTGGTTATCGCTGTAGGGTACAGTCACGGTTTCAGCATCATCCCGTTCTGCGGCGCGGTCGGCGGCATTCTGGTCACGCTGCTCATGCAATGGCTCGGCATTCGCGCCATGGCCGCCTACTGGTGTATCGGCCTGTTGACGTGGCTCGCGCTGCACCAATCGGGCGTGCATCCGACGCTTACAGGCGTCGCGATGGGTTTGTTGACTCCGGCAAGACCCTGGATCGAGCACGGCAGGTTCGATCGGTTTCTGGAATGGGCCCGCGGCACTACACCCGAAGAAATCGAGCAGGATTTGGAACACAAGCCTAAGCCAGTGCGACAAAAGCTTGCGCGCGCGGCGGTGGAGAGCCTTTCCCCCCAGCAGAGATTGGAGGATGCCCTGCATCCATGGTCGGCTTTTTTTGTGCTACCGTTGTTTGCCCTTGCCAATGCCGGGGTCGGCGTCTCGCTCGACGCCGCCTTTGAACCGATTACCCTTGCGATCTTAGTCGGGCTTAGCGTCGGAAACCCCATCGGCATCTTTGCCTTCTCCTGGCTGGCCGTGAGGTTCGGCATCGCGCGGAAACCTGATGATGTGACGTGGTCGATGTTACTGGGAGCCGGGGCCCTCGGCGGCATTGGCTTCACCATGTCCCTGTTCATCGCGAATTTGGCATTCGACGAGGCCGCGCTCCAATCGGCAAAAGTCGGAATTCTGTCAGCCTCACTGATCTCAGGGCTCGTCGGCATGGGGGTGCTTTGGATGCTGACGCGGAACCGGACTTGAGCTTTTAGTGTGGGGTGGATTTTTGTGGTGCTTCCCAGGGCGACGAGATCATCGGCCTCGGGATTTTGCCGGTGTGATGGTGCGCAGCTGGGATCTGTGTAGGGCTCAGCCCTATGGGTGTTACTCTTCGCTCGATTTCGAGATCGCACTCGGAAGCACGGCGATTGTTGCGATCGTTATTTGGTGCGTATGGAGGAGATGCGTCAGTCGGTGCGCATAATGAAGCAGTACCTAGAGAAGCCGAGCGTGCCCGAAGGTCAACGACCAGTGATTGCCGAGGATCACAAGATCGCCCCGCCCCGGCGCGCCCAAATGATAAAAACGATGGAGGCCCCCTCATCGAACATTTCTAGCTCTAATACCGAGGGACATCGCGTGCCCCCGGCGAGGTTTATGCCGCCGTGGAAGCGCCCAAAGGGGAATTTGGCGTCTACCTGGTCGCGGACGGCACCAATCGCCGTATAGATGCAAGCTCCGCGCTCTGTCCTTTGCCGCGCGAATGGTACCGAGATAAGCGCAGCCCGCGGAAGAGCGGCTTGCTTGACGCAAACTGTGACCGTATCTGGTGGGACTGGGTCATGACGGATCCCATCGACGCGCAAGTCCAGGCTAGCGGCGCCACCTGGCTCGACCGGCAACTTATCGCTCGTGAACCGGCCTCTCTGAGTTCGGGCGGATTCGGCCGCGGTCCGCGACGTGATGGACGCTCGCGTCGAACACCTCGTTGCGAAGGGCCTCGCTAAGAGGCAAGGCCAGCGCAAGGGCCTGCGTGCGCGCGCATTCACGCGCATGTCGTTGCGGACGCTTCGCGGAATTTGCCAGGTGTTGGGTGCAATAGGATGAAGATCATCAAGCGTTATCGAACGCACGGTCTTCCTCAGATGTCGAACGCCACGGTCGCTTCCCAGAAGCTGTCCGCCCGGCGAATGGAAAACTCGTGATAGCCCGATCGATCTTGTAGACCACGACTACGTCGACGCGTCCTGCCTCGATGTCGGCCATCAGACGCTGCAACGTCGGCCGCTCCAATGCCACCCGAGAAGCCCCGTCATCATAACCGTCGGGCACCCATCCAGCGCCGGTGGCGCTGAACCTCACGCTCTAAGTGGGACACCGTGTCTAGTCAATTCGGGGGCTATCTCACGCGTGGAATAGAGTCACACGTTCTAAATTCTTGGCTCTAATCGGCGCTCGTCGACTGCTTGTTCGAGCAGCAATTGGGACGGTAGTCGTCGTGTAAGATGGAAACTGAACTGAAGTGCCTCTCGATCACCAAAGAAGGCTAATAGGACAGCGGCAAAACTAGGAGGACTGGAAATGGAACTATGCGAAGTTGCGAAGACGGTTACAGAAGGTATGGCGAGATCTGTCGGCCCCGAGGACCGGTACAAAGTCACTGAATTGGTCGCTCACCGGCTTGCCTCCTACGTCTTTGGGGTACTGGACCACCCGGATTACAAGGTGAGCGACGAGGTTTACAAGGCCGTCCAGTTCATCGCAGCCAGTGCGATGTTGGCTCAGTACGAGTACGACGCCGAGCTAGTAAGTAAAGGGGGGCACCTGGGGCAGCTGAGCAAGTAAACATCAAATCGTTCGCCGCCTCCGGGCAGCCTTTTTGTACGGCACTCACCGGCTTAGAGCCGCCGTCGTCACTCCCGTCACCCGGCTGCGGAGGGGTGGTTCCGTGAGTTTCAGCGGCTTCTGCCGGCGTCCGGTGCCCATGGGCGTTTCCTCCTTGAACTTCGGCCCCGCTCCGGCTTCGGCCGGGCGGGGCCTTTTTGCGTTTCTGTCCTGCGCGGTGTGCTGAGCTGCATCAGGGTCTGATAGGGCGCCGGGCCGGCGACACGAAACTGTAGCCCTGAGTGCCGTGGCTTGCGATCATCACCGCTTCGATTGCGGGTTTGTCTGTTGCTTCGGGCAACGACCAGTCGACGACGAAGCTCGGTCCGATGCCGCCGCGGGTATCCTCCTGCGCGAGCCGGCCTTCGAGCTGGGAGCCGTCTCATTGAGGTTTTCGAAGCTCCCAGACTTCGGCGCATTCGTGGATTCTGGAGTTGCGGAAATGGAACTGGTAGCCGCGCGTCAACAAACGCTTCGGGAGCATCACGACACGACCCGAGTTGAAGTCCTGCAGTGAGACAGCGCGCGTTACTTGGTCGCTAACGGCCACCAGAAACCGGCGGGCCTGCGACCGTCCGCATCGTCCGCGCCGTCCGTCTGTTGGGCTAGGGTCAATTCCGCCAATGGGCTTGCGTGGCAAAGGTTTGCGGACGGTCGGCGGCAGTGCGGACGGTTCACGGGGGCACCAACGGACTTCATCGTCCGCACCAAGTAATTGAAAATCAAAGATAAGACCGACGCGGACGCTGCGGACGCAAATCACCGCTCGGCCGCGGGGCGCCAAGGGTGCCAGCGATGACCCACAACTAGTCGTTTCAAATCCTCGCGGCAAACGAAGTGGCCTCAATAGAAATCAGTTTCGTCCCCATAAGACTCCTCTGCGTCGAAGTCGTCGAAGTCCTCCGCTAGGTCGTCCTCTACAGCAGCTTGTTGCATCTGTTGCCTAACTCGCTCTAATCGTAGCCGCGCGAGCAGTGCATTCCGGTTCATCTGAAACGAGCCGGACCTATAGAACGCGACGCCAAGTGCCTGCATAGGCCCAAAGTACGGATCAGCAGTAACGTGGCCCTCTGAACCGCTAGAATTCAGCCGCTTCACAACACTTTCATACGCATAGAGCCACATCGAACTTCGGAGACCATCCGCTGTAAGGCTGCGGTTCCATACGGACTGATCGATTGCGCCTTGTACGAGATCAAGTCGTTTGGCATCACTGATCAAGACCGCAATCGCACTGTCCTCCACGCCAAACAAATCAGAGATCGCCGCCTCCCGGGATCGGTGCCCCTATGCAGATGCAAAGAAAAAGAAGCCAACAGATTTCACCGCGTTTCTGCAATCGCGTGAGTGTCAAAAGTCGTGCCATCACGAACGTGCCGATGCGCTCAACGCCCACATCTTTCTTATCAAGATGTCGTAAGACTAGGATTTCGAACACAATAGGTAAAACAGTCGGGTTCTGCCGATAGCTGGAGAGCAAGTAGTCTTCAACGAGACGCCATTCCTGGCTTTCGAGAAAAAGTCTACGGGCGTTCTGAATGGCGAACTTTTGGACGTTAGCTTCCGGGTGCGCGCTAACCGCAGCCTCTACGCCATAGAAGTATCGAAGAAGATGACCCTTGTTAGCGTTGAGGTCCGGAAGAAGGCTCCTAACGTGCTCTTTCCATGCCGCAGGGAAGAAAGGTCCGGTTGATGAGATGCTTGTTTTGTTGTTGTTCAGTTCAAGCTCGAATTCATTGGCGCAACGCCGGACGACCGCCAAAACGATTTCAGCCTCTTCCCGCGACGCACAGCCGAAAGTATAGTCATCAACGAAACGCATTCCTCCGCGTTGGTTGGCGATCCACTTCCGCGTACCCTTAAGTTCAGTCTGGATCGCCTCGTCGACGCCTGTACCGATGATCTCGGCAAGCAGTCTGGATGTATCGGGACCGACGGGTAATCCTATGGTCTGTCCATCCTGAGCGTTTCGCACGAGGAGGTCGAGAAGATTTCCGTACAAACTCATGTCCTGCTTCTTCTGCTTAGCCAGGACCTTGCCGTGAATTGCCCAAGGAATGGTGTGCGTGTAAACTGAGTGGAAGAATGCCGCGATGTCGGCCTCCGCCAGAAGCTCGTACCCCGCATTCAGGGTTGCTCTCTGTGAATCTCGGGCATCGAAGGCGGGCCTTATCAGGGCTCTTTCACCGGCCCAGTCAAAGATTGCCGGCGCGATAGAGATCTTTGATCGCCGATTGAGTTTGCGGATGGGGATGTACTTCTCCGCCAGGACTTTTGACAAATAGAAATATGAGACGGGATTTATGTATGCGTGCCGACGATCCTCTCGGCCGAAGCGAGGGAAATTGAATACAGCTCGCTCTCCTTTGAATAGGCAGAAGTGCGGAGGGCCTTTCTTCTTGGATGGTATTGCATTAAATGCCTTAAGAATCCGATCGCGGTTAGCACCGAAGCGCTCACTGTAGAAGCAAGAAGGCATTTCAGGCGGGAAGAATCCATGCGACAATAGCCGAGCATGTCGCGCTTTCGGTGTTTTAGAACTCATAGCTATGCGTACGATTCTTGAAGAAGTAGCTGACCGAACAGGACGTTATCGGAGCAATTCTGAGTCGCCATGCAAGCGGATATTCATAAGGAAAAATTCTAAGCAGTTGGAACCCACGCCGGTGAAGTTCGACCATCATCTTGATTAGGCGAACGCCGCCCGCGATCCAAGCCTTGTCAGTCATTAGCTACCTGTCCCTATCGTAAAAGTCATCCGGTTGGCCAGTGATGCCGAATTGGGTGATCCTGTCACCCAATGTGGAATGCTTGCAACCTGCTCGCTGTTCCTCGGGGTGTTCCGATCGCAGGGGTCAGTCGAATCCGAGGACTTGGCCCTGCGTCAGCAGATCATAGTCCTGCAGTCCTGACGCGTACCGAACATGACACGGCGGCGGCGCGTTCCGAGTCATGGAAAAGACAATTATCTTGGTTTCGATGGCTATTGGACGTTGAATGATATCTACCAAGGGACGCCAGTTTCACCCGACGAAGAGCTATGGAAGGCATTAGCCGCTTCCCGGCAAGTTTGTCCGGAGCTCTGCACGGCAGTTGAGCGCGAAATTGCCAAGACCGGCGAAATCAATCCCGCCTCAGTCAATTATGAGGCGATAGTGATAATCGTCAGGATGCTGCGCTTCAAGCGGGCCATTTCAACGATTTCCTTTTTGTTTCTCTGCTGCGGGCGGCAATGCTCGCGGCCGTTCGGACAGCGGGACCGGAAGGGCTGTCCGAGGACGAATTTGGACGGCGCCTTCAGACGGCATTGGGATTTACCGCCGCTAATCGCAACCGGCGTCAGGAGTGGATGCTCGACCCCGACATTAGGGGCGTCGGCCTAGTGGAGGCCGAACGCACGCTGGCCCGCGTGCTGGCCCACCGCGCATGGGTAGACCAGCGCCGCGGATGGCGGTTCACCAACCCCAATCTGGAGGAACTAGGTCTAATCCGGGCTGATTACGTATCCCTGGACGAGCTCGCTGCGGACGAAGAGGCATTCGCAAATGCTCCGCCCGAACTCCGCACAGCGCTTCCGGAAATACGCCGGAAGGCGCTGCGACTCTTGTTGGATCACCTTCGACAGGGGTTGGCGATTACGACTGACGCCCTCGACTCGGGGAACGTCGAAGCTCTCGGCAACGCGTCGCGTCAGAGCTTGCGAGAGCCCTGGTCCCTCTCGCAACAAGAGGCTCCAAGGGTTGCTTCCGCACTCATCATCGAGGCCCCCAAGCGCGCCGATGTTGGTTTGCGTGGTGAGGCGCTGATCGTTCGCGGCGGCCCTCGCAGTCTTTTAGCGCGCAACCTTGGGCGCGCGAGCATGTGGGACAAGCTGGACGGCCGCACTTACACTGAGGTCGTCACCGCGCTGCTTCAAGCGGCCTCGCAGTATCAGTTGGTCAGACAGGTGGGGACTGCTTTCGATGTCGGCGGGTGGCGTCTTGCGGCCAATTCAGTTCGCCTCGTCGCTGCCGATGGACGGGCTGACGGCAAACCTACAAATGCCTATTTCGCAGACCTCTACCGCTACCTTGCGGACGCACTGGCTCGCGGAGGCGAAGGATTGTTCGGGCTCGAAAGCCGCGAACACACCGCCCAGGTGGATCAGGCTCGAAGAGAGTGGCGAGAGTGGCGCTTCCGCTGGGGCGAAGAGGACCAGGAAAGGCTCAAGGCCGCGCGAGAAGAGCTGCGCCTTGCTGGCGAGCCTAACGTCTTCCTGCCGACCTTGTTCTGCTCGCCGACCATGGAACTCGGCGTAGATATCTCGGCGCTCAATGCGGTCTACATGCGGAATATGCCGCCGACGCCGGCCAACTACGCGCAGCGATCCGGGCGCGCCGGACGCTCGGGTCAGGCAGCGCTGGTAGTGACATACTGTGCGGCCCAGGGGCCGCATGACCAATACTATTTCCGCGTTCCCAAGGAGATGGTGAGCGGCATAGTTCGTCCGCCGGCGATGGAGCTAGCGAATCGTGACCTCGTCGAAGCGCATCTTCACGCCGTATGGTTGGCGGAATCGGGCAAGCCGCTCGAAGGTGATATTCCTCAAATCCTTGATCTGACCGACCTCCGTTTGCTTGTGCAAAAGGACATCGCCGAGGCTCTTGCCGACTCGGATTTGAGAGCCCGGTCGGCGCAGGCCATGCGCCGCATCCTCGACAGCATCGATGCCGAACTCACACCGACCGCCGCGCCTTGGGCGGTCGATCGTCAAGTCTTTGTTGACGGAAGTTGCGACAGCGTTGCGAAAGCGCGCCTTCAATCGCGAGAAGCAGCTGCAGGAGCGGTTTCTCGCGGAGTTTTTGCGGCGCCTACGTGAGGCGCCGCCAAGCACACGGATCTATATGCTGGTCGGCGACTTATTCAGCGATGCCGATGTCCACAGCCTTGACGAATGGCGGGCCGTTCGCCAGGCCGAAGTAGCCCGCGACGACGACAAGGAAAGGTGAGACGGTTCTAGACCACGCTGATGAGTAAAGCAAAAAGGCTGAGGTTGTGCAGCTCCGCACGCCTCCCCCGATCGTATGGAGAAGCAAATAGCGAAGGAGAATATGCCGTCCGCCGACGAAATGATGGAGACGCAACGCCGACGCCCAATATCAGTGCCGTGGCGATCGGGCGCTTGTCGAAGTCGGCCCCGTAGCTCGGCTCGCGCTCGAGAGGCGCCGCCGACCTCACCATCGCCGCCCGATCGCTGCAATCGCCGCCGACCGCTGCAGCGGAATCGGCGTCGGCGGCCAGCAGGCGGCTCAAGCGGCTCGGTCTGCTGGCGGCGCGCGCGCGACGGTAACTAAAGTAGTGAACGCGGCCATATTCCGCTGATCGTTCAAAGCCGTGTGAGACCGAGTAAGTGGAAACACTTACATTTTAGGTGTAGACCCCGATTGTCACGGCTGCATTTTTGCTATGGTCATTGAGAAGAATAAAGATGGGCCACTCCGCTTACAAGCGGCATGCGCTCGCGTCGAATCCCGCATCGTGTGACATTCAACGACGTACAGCCCGAGCGGGTCGAAATCTGGGAGGATAGGGCATGTTCACGGTGGACATCGACACCGGTGGGACCATGACGGACGCGCTGGTCTCCGATGGTGAGGAGATTAGGGCGTTCAAAGTCGACACGACGTCCCATGACTACACTGTTTCGTTCCGCGAATGTCTCGCCGAAGCCGCGAAACAATACGGATTCGACAGTGTTCAGACCTTTCTCGATGAGGTGACGCTAATCAGATGGTCGTCGACCATCACCACCAACGTGCTCGGCGAGCGGCGCGGCGCGAAGGTCGGTCTGCTGGTCACGAGCGGTCACGAGCACGATCTCTATGGCGCCGGAAAGTCGCCGGTCATCGATGAGCTGGTGGCCGAGGACAATGTCATAGGACTGCCCGAGGGCGCATCGCCGCAAGATATTCTTAACGCGGTCAAGCGCTTGTTTGAGGAGGGTGTTCGCCGCATTTGCGTTAGTTTGCGCGGCGCCTTCCCGGACAATCGGGCCGAAATCGATATCAAGAAGACTATCGAACGGCAATATCCGGATCACTATCTGGGCGCAGTGCCGGTGCTTTTAGGCAGCGACATGGCGCCGGTGCTTCACGACACGACGCGCGCCCACTATTCGCTAATGAATGCTTACGTGCACAGCCAGCTCGCGACCTCCCTGTTCAAGGCCGAGGACATTCTCAAATACGAAGAACGCTGGGATGGACCACTCCTTATCGGGCACACCAACGGGGGCGTGGCGCGCATTGGCAAGACAAAAGCTGTCGACACGCTGGAATCCGGGCCGGTATTCGGCACATTCGCCGGTGCGTATTTTGCGCGCGAGTATGAGTTGGCGAATGTTGTGTGCTTCGATGTCGGCGGTACCACGACCAAGGCGAGCATCGTCAAGGACGCCAAGCCGATATTCCAGCGCGGCGGGGACCTAGTCGGAATTCCCGTACAGACGTCGTTCCCCATGCTGCGTACGGCGGTTCTCGGCGGCGGCAGCATCGCTCACTTGGATGATGACGGAAAGGTGTCACTTGGTCCGGAGAGCATGGGTGCTTCTCCGGGGCCGGCATGTTACGGCCTCGGTGGCGACGCCGCGACACTGACCGACGCTCTACTCGTGCTTGGCTTGCTCGACCCAACGGCGTTCCTTGGCGGCAGACGGAAGCTAAATGTCGAGCGCTCTGCCCAGGCGATCCAGAAGCGGCTGGCCAATCCCCTCGGCATTTCGGTCGAGAGTGCGGCGGAATTGGTGCGCGACGAGGCGATCGACATCATGGCCGACCTCGTCGGCTCGATTCTGGCTGAAGCTATGCTGGAGCCTGAAGCCGTAACGCTCTTTGCCTATGGCGGAAATGGGCCGTTGTTTGGCGCACTCGTCGCCGGGCGGCTCGGCATACCCGATGTGGCGGTCTTCGGATTGAGTCCAGTCTTCAGCGCCCTCGGATCCTCCATCTCCAATGTCGTCCATGTTTACGAACGCGGGGTCGGCGCCGATATCACGGATTCCGGCGGCGCAGGGCGGGTCGCCGAAAGTCTTAGTGCGCTTTGCGGTCTTGCGGAGCGCGACTTGCGCGGCGAAGGCTTTTCGATCGACCGGGCGCAAATCGAGATCGAAGCAGATATATCGAACGGGACAAAAGAGCCTTTGACTGTTCGGCTGGCCGGAACGCCGAAGCCGGATTTGGAGTCGGTTAACGCGTTGCTGCAGGAGTACCGCCGCCAAGCGCCCGAGGCCGACGCTCGTGGCCGAGCTGTGGTGCAGTCGGTTTGTGTCAGAACGATCTATCCCGTCGGCGAATTCAAGCGCCCACGACAAAAAAAAGCCAGCGACGGCAAGGCGAAACCGGGGGGGTCGCGTCCAATTCTGGTCGATGGTGCATCCGTAACGGCGGGAATTTATCGCTGGCAGGATCTGCTTGCAGGCAGCTCAGTGACGGGCCCGGCCGTCGTCGCCGAGGAAACGCTGACCTGCCTCATTCCACCAAATTGGCAGATGGCTTTGGACGAATATGGCAACGGTCGCCTAAGCCGACGCTAACGCAAATAATCGTCGGTGCCACATTCAGCGCAATGCTCCACGGGGAGGAATTCATGGCGATAGAACGCATTCGCTTTACCGAGTACCTCGACCTCGATCTTAATGATGACCGCTGGCGCTGCAATAGCTGCGGGCATGATTTGATTTCAGCTCGCCTGAACTACAAGCGCGGCTGTCTGGTCGCCGAACGAGATCCGGCCGAGATCCATCCGCGTGTCGTTGAAGGCGAATACACGTTTTCACCAGATCCCAATTGGGTGCGCATCCTCGAGTTCTATTGCCCGAATTGCGGGCGACAGATGGAGACCGAATACCTGCCGCCGGGGCACCCGATCACCGTAGATATCGAGGTCGATATTGACAGTTTGAAGCGACGGCTGTCCGCTGGCGATCTGATCATCCGCGACGGCAAGCTCCATCCCGGCCCGGAGCAAGGAGAGCATCGTCATGGCTAGATCGCCGGACCGCCCAATGAACTCGATCGACATCGACGTCGGCGGCACATTCACAGACCTTGTCCTGACTCTGAATGGCGAGCGGACCATCGCGAAATGCCCAACTACGCCGCATGATCTCTCGATCTGCTTCATGAACGCGATCGAGGAGGGCGCGCAAATCTGCGGCTTGGCCATGTCCGACCTGATGCCGCGGATCGACATTGTCCGTTATTCGACAACCGTCGCGCTCAACCAACTCATTCAACGACAGGGTCCTCGGGTCGGACTGATGATGACGGAGGGACACGAAGACGCAATCCTTATCGGTCGCGGTGCGCAATGGGTTGACGGTAAGCGCGTCACCGAACGACGCAACCTCGCAATCCAACGCAAGCCCCTGCCGTTGATCGAGCGTAGCATGATCGTCGGCATTCGCGAGCGCATCAATTCGACGGGTTCGATTATTCGCCCGCTCGATGAGGACGATGTTCGGCTGAAACTCAGGCGCCTAATCGATCGCGGTGCCCGGGCGATAGTCGTCTCGCTACTGTGGTCATTCATGAACCCCGACCACGAACGTCGTGTAAAAGAAATTATTCGTGAGGAATACAAAGAATACCACATCGGCTATCTTCCGGTGGTGCTCTCGAGCCAAGTCGTTGCAAAGCTCGGCGAATATGAGCGCACCATGACGGCCGTGCTCGACGCTTATCTGCAGCACGCCATGCAGACCGAACTGTCTGCGACCTGGGACAAGATGCGTGATCAGGGCTATCGCGGCAGTTTCCTAATGATCCACAATTCCGGCGGCAGCGGCGAGATCTTCAAGACTCCGGCGAGCCGGACCTTTAACGGCGGCCCTGTGGCGGGGCTGATGGGCTCTGCCCATTTCGCTTCGGTTTTGGGACACAAGAACGTCATAGCCGGAGATATGGGCGGTACCAGCTTCGACGTCGGTCTTGTGGTCGAATCGAGCGTGCGAAACTACGAATTCCGGCCGGTCATCGACACCTGGATGGTCGGCGTCACCATGCTGCAGACGATCTCGATCGGCGCCGGAGGAGGATCAATAGCGTCCATCGATCACCGGATGAGCAATCAGCTTCAGGTTGGGCCACGCAGCGCGAGTTCGGTCCCTGGACCGGTCTGCTACGATATCGGCGGTACTGAGCCAACGGTGACCGATGCCGACCTGGTGCTCGGCTACATCAATCCCGACACCTACTTTGGCGGCCGAATGATCCTGAATAGGGCGAAAGCAGAACGAGCGATCAAAGAGAAGATTGCCGATCCGCTCGGCGTCAAGGTCGTCGAGGCGGCGGCGCTAATCCGCAATATCGTCGACCAGAATATGGCCTCGGCGATTAAGCGTGAAGTTCACATGCGCGGGTACAAGCCCGAAGATTTCGTCATCTTTGCATTCGGCGGAGCCGGTCCGACGCATGTGGCAGGATTCAAGGGAGACGTACGCAAGGCCGTGGTGTTTCCCTCCGCGCCGGTGTTTTGCGCGCTAGGCTCGTCGATTATGGACATCGTCCACATGTACGAAGTCTCGCGGCGCATGATTTTCATGCAGGCGATAACCGAACAGCTGGTCATCGATCAAACGGCATTCAATCAAACAGTGGAGAGACTCGTCGCGACTGCGAAGCAGGATCTTCTTGCCGAAGGATTAGATGTCGGGTCCGCAACCTTCAGTCTTGAGCTTGATATGCTCTATGGCGGGCAGGTGAACGTAAAGCGCATGTCGTCGCCTGTGCTGTTCATTCGCAGCGAGGCCGACGCCAAGGCGGTCTATGAGGCGTTTGAGCGCGAATTTTCAGAATCGTTCAGTCCCTTGGTTGTCAACCGGCCAGGTGGCGTTTATCTCGACAGCTTTGTCGTCAAAGTCACGGTCCCGACGGAAAAGCCGCCGCTGACGCGCCATCCTTTGGGTAAGCCGGACGCGCGACATGCTATGTCGCGAACCCGGACTGTCTATTGGCCCGAATTGCGCGATTTCGCCCAGACGCCCGTCTACTCATTCGAGATGCTATTGCCGGGCAACCTCGTGCAGGGCCCCGCCGTGATTGATGCAGAACTGACAACGGTTGTCGTTCCGCCGGGGCAGAGCTTCTCGATTGACGAATATGGGCTGGGCATCCTTGAGACAACCGGTGCGCCCGCGCAAAGCCACTCCAAGACGCCGCCCCGTGCGCCAGCCAAGGCTTAAATCCAACGCGTTCTGATAGAGACGCGAACCTCGGAGGAACGACGATGGCAATCCCGACGCTTGAACAGAAGCTCAAATGGCTCAAGCCAACGCCGGCCACGAAGCACGAACTCGAGTGCGTGAGCCGCATCGAACTGGGAGATTACGAGATCGGCTTTCAGCGGACGAACGATATTTTGGACGAAGGCATGGAGGTTTTCGTGCGCTCCTGCCGCAGCGCGATGGGCATAGCTGGTGATTCGTTGGTTGGCATCATGACGGCGGACGGCGACATGGTGAACGGATCATGCGGTACCTATTTGCATGCCGTTATTCCGCCGCTCATCATCAAATACATCCTTCATTCCTACGGAGACAATCCAGGGATCAAGGACGGCGATCTCTGGTTTGCCAACGACGCGGTTTATGGTGGCATCCACAATCCCGATCAGATGGTGGCGATGCCAGTCTTCTACGGTGGCGAATTGATCGCCTGGACCGTGGCGCTGGTGCACACTACGGAGACTGGCGCGGTTGAGCCTGGCGGCATGCCGGTTTCGGCAATGGCCCGCTTTCAGGAAGGCATGAATTTTCCGCCGATGAAGATTGGCGAGAATTTCCGTCTGAACGACGATGTAGTCGAGCTGTTCGCCGCCTTCGGCGTGCGGGCGCCCCAAATGGTCGCGGTGGATCTCAAGGCTCGCTGCACGACTGCCGACCGCGTCCGGACCAGATTGATCGAGCTCTGCGATAAGGAGGGACCGGATTACCTCAAGGGACTATTCCGCAAAATGCTGATGATGGCGGAGCAAGGTGCCCGCCAACGGCTGAAGTTCTGGCCCGACGGCAAATACCGTTGTGTCACCTTTTCAGACGCGGTCGGTCTCAATCAAGGGCTTGTGCGCTCTTGCTATATGACGCTGATAAAGCAGGGCGACGGGTTCCTCGTTGATTTCAGCGGTACCGGGCCGGAGACACCTTCTTCCTACAACGCGCACCCACAGGCGGCGATCGGCCACTTCGCCAATTACGTTTATGAATACCTCTTTCACGATTTGCCGATTAGCAACGGCACTTTCGCGAGCATCGATTTCAAGTTTGAGCCGAACAGCTGCCTCTCACCCGATGTGCGGGCGGCGACCAGTAATTCGGTGATGATCGCAACTGGCGTCATGAGCGCGGTGCACAATTGTGTCGCCAAGGCCATGTTCTCGACGGGCGATTGGAAGCAGGCCGGCGCGTCGCAGGGTAATGGCGGCAACGCGCTCGTGCTCGCCGGTCTGTCGCAATGGGGCATGCCGTTCGCAGACATGCTGGCATATTCGATCAATACCGAAGGACAGGGCGCACGCCCAACCATGGACGGCATGGACGCGTTTGGCTTCCCCTGGTGCGTCTTCGGCCGCGCTCCAGACACCGAACTAGTGGAAAATGAGTTCCCGCTCTTGGTGCCGTTGTCCAATCATTGGAAGGATTCGTGTGGGCACGGTAAGCATCGCGGCGGGGTTGGCACCGCCCAGATCTGGGTGGCACATCATGTGCCGGCAGTGTACATGATGGCGATCGCTGACAATTCAAAGCTCCAGACGCCACAGCCGCTGTTCGGCGGCTACGCGCCATGCACGGTGCCGGGCATCAGCGTGCGTGAGGCTGATATCATGAAGAGCTTCGCTGATGGCAATGCCGCACTCACGATGGATCTGACCGATATTCTCGAAAAGAAGAGCATCGGCGGACAGTTCACAACAGAATTCCAAGGCCGCGGTGTAAGGCCCTACGCCAAGGGTGACGTGGTGACTATCGGCTTCTCTACCGGCGGTACCGGATACGGCGATCCTCTCGAACGCGATCCGGAGAGCATGGCGGTAGATATCGAGAAGGGCGTTGTCTCTGGCTGGACGGTTAAGAACATCTACAAGGTAGTGTGGGATACGGATCGCCGTCGCGTGGATGTGGCGGCGACCAAGGAGTGCCGTGCCGATGAGTACCGCGCTCGCCTCAAGCGTGGCCGGCCCTACGATGAATTCGAGAAGGAATGGCTGAAAAAAAAGCCGCCCGAAGAGATCCTCGGCTTCTATGGCAGCTGGCCTGACGCACGGATCATTCAGCCGGTCATGCGGCCCTAAAGCCGGGTGGTAGTGGTGACCGCGGAGTGGCCGAAACCTAAGGCACGGGCGAAAGCCCTACTCCGGCCAGCCGCGAGTTGCCAGCCCGCGCTATTCCTGCCACTCGCCCATGCCCTGGCCGCGAAGATCGAGGCTTTGGAGGTCCAGGAATTCCTGCGCAATCCGACAAAACTGGCCAAGGGGCTCCAAGCGCTTTACCAAGCGCTCGGAACTGACGGCATCACCTGCGCCTGCGGCGCCGGATTGGAGATCGAGGCGCTTGGTGCCGACATGGACTGGAGCGTCTACCCGCCCCGCGTGGCGGTGGCGCCGTGCGCGCTACGCTCGCTCGATGCCGACAGCATTGCCGAGCTTATCGCACGCGCGCCGCGCATCGGCTCTGCGGTGGAGGCGACACGTCGGTTGGCAGCGGCCTGTCCCGGCGATCCGGCTCTGGTGGTCGGGCTGACGGGCCCGGCCTCCTTGGCGGCGCAAATAGCGAGCACCACTGTGACAACTCCGGCAACCGACGCCGCCTTAATGGAGACGGCGGGCCGTGCAGTGCTCGAAACGGCTCGTCATTTCCTGCTGGCCGGTGCGAACGTGATTATTTTGCTTGAGGGGAATTTGCCAGCGTCCGACTCGGTGGCATCCGACGCATGGTGCGACACGGTCACGCCGATCGCCAATCTAACGCGCTTCTACAAGGCGGTTCCGATCATGGCTGGACCCGTGGATTTCGGACGTCTGCCGACATCGATGTTGCCGTGCTTTTCAACTGAAGCGCCGGGCGGTCTTGATTCACGGCTTCATGCGCTGGCTCTCGGAGCGAGCAACTTGGCGTGGCGCTTGACGAACACGGCGGCCGCTGTGGTCACGACTGACGGGGAGATTCCCGTAGAGACGGATATCGGTGCGCTCAGAGCCGCCTGTCAAAAGGTGCGGGAAGAAATCGACCAAGCGGCCGGCGGAACGCCGACACTCGGGTAGTGAGACATCAAGGGATCTGACATGGAGCGGATTTACTGGAACGCCGAATTGGAGACAAAACCATGGGCCGAGGTCGAGGCGTGGCAGGCGGAGCGGATCGCAGGTTTCGTGTCGCGACTGCCAGCGCGATCGGAATTCTATCGATCGCATCTCGGCGCAGTCGTTGCTGGCGCGGCCGGTATGCGATCGTTCGAAGCACTCGACGCGTTTCCGTTCACAGGAAAGGATCAGCTGCGCCAAGCTCAGTTCCAGACTGAAACCGATAGTCCCTTCGGAGCGAATCAGGCTGTGTCGTTATTCGAAATCGTTCAGGCCGTCTCTTATCCCGAAATCGAGGAGTGCCTGGAAACATCCTCTCTCGGTTGCAATCGCGCCAGACTTGTTCAATCCTGTCTGGGCCGTGTGTGGGCGGGAGGAACGAAAAATGGACATGGCGGAAATCGCGCGTAGCATGCGGGCTCGGATGCCTTGGCCCGTAGGTCAGCGGGTGCTTCGGGAAAACGAAGTTCCGCGGGGACACGGATGGGACAAAACCGTCGAACGTCTCTCTGGAAAAGATGTCAAATCCCGAGCTAAGGAAAAAAACGTCGCCGCAGATTTGAAGGAGCATCTTCTTTGCGGTGAAAAGCTGGTTCGGTTCTACGAAGTCGGGAAGAAAACGAAGGCGGCGATGACCGAAGCCATGCTCAAAGCCAAGCTCCCGAAAAGCGCCTTCAAAGACGCATACCCCATCCTTCTTTCTGAAGATGAGCTGGAAGCACAGTCGACGAACCCCACCTTGATCGCTGTAGAAGAGATGGACGACGGGGTTGCCGCAGTATTTGCATCAGTGCGCTCAGTTCAGCTAAGGGAGCCTCTCGCGAGAGAAGAACTTCCCGACGACGTCGCCGAAGCACTCGCACATTACGATGAAATTGTTGGAATCAAGAACGTCCGGCATGAAGCGATCGATGTTGCCTCAATTCCTACCGAAGGCCCACATATTAACGTTCGCATCGATTATCCAAATGGCATGCATCGCGACGTCGGTGTGGCCGCGCAAAGCCGTATCAAGGCAGAAGTTGCCACGTTAGTGAAGACTGACAATCTCACGTCACTCGTAAATCTATTCCCGCTAATCAACGAGATGTACAAGGCCCAACACGAAGGGACTGTCGTCGAGCTCGCCTTCGGCACAACAACAGCATCGCTTAAGCACGAAAAGATGCGTCGTCGTGCTGCATGTCTCCGTGACGAAGCATACCACAAGGGCGGCAAAGCTGCCTTGAGGGCGCCAATCGAACCATACCGTCTCAGTATTGTATGGAAATTACCGTTGGCCGACGGTTTTTCCGCACCGGAACTTGGGCTTCACAGTAGTTCGATTGTTGCTGGCTCGGCCGAGCCAGTACTTACGGATGCACTCATTCGGAAGTGTATGAGGGTTCGCGACTTTGCGCATGTGGAGGAGCGGATCGAACACTACCTCTCTGCGTTGCAGAAGCGGAAGAAATAATTAGTCGACCGATCATGAGCGCGGCGGAAATCAAGGCCGAACTTCACTCTCGGTGGGGGGGTGATCCGATCGTGCCGCTGTGCGTGCGTATCATCGACTTTATCTCTGCACTGCCACCTGACCAGCTGAGGATGCTAACTCTCCGCACCGTTCTTGAAGTGTTGGAGAAGGGACAAATAGAGTATCCATCCGGTAGGGGCCGCGGGGATGGCGCTTTCGGAAGCGACGGCGCCGCCATGTCAGGCGGCGCGGGCAACCGGGATCGCGCGGCGCCAGTTCCACGGCAGCAGCGCGGCGAGGTCGGTGATCTTGTGGTCGGCAATCCGGGCCAACACGTCGGCGAGCCAAGCCTGGGGATCGATGTCGTTGAGCCTGGCCGTTTGAATCAGCGTCAGCATGACCGCGGCGCGCTCGCCCCCGCGATCGGAGCCGGCAAACAGCCATGACTTCCGACCGAGCGCAATCCCGCGCAGCTCGCGCTCTGCTGCATTGTTGCTCAGGCAAATGCGGCCATCATCAAGAAAGCGCGTGAAGACGTCGATGCGCTTGAGCATGTAGTCAAAAGCCTTGGCGACCTCGTTGTGACGCGAGAGCTTGCCCCGCTCGCGTTTCATCCAATCGACGAGATCGTTCACCAGTGGCGCGACGTCTTTGCGGCGCATGGCTACGCGCGCTTCAGGCGGTAGGCCATTGATCGAGCGTTCCAGCACGAAGATGGCGTCGAACCTCTGAACCGCCTCGAAAGCGATTGGCGAGATCGTCGTCGGTGTCCGGTTGCGCGCCTTCGATGCGATGTCGGCGAGCTCGAACAGCTTGCGCCTCGCATGCGCCCAACATCCCGCCTCCGTGATCGGTCCTGGTTTTCGGTCCGGCTCGTAGAGCTTATTGAACCCGGCATAGGCATCGGCTTGAAGAATCCCGGAATACCCCGAAAGATGCCGCTCGGGATGGACGCCCACTCGGTCCGGCGAATAGAAGAACACGGCGGCTGGCGGCGCCTCGCCGCCGAACGGACGGTCGTTGCGGACATAGGTCCAAATCCGGCTGGTGCGGGTCTTCGTCTTCGCCAGTACCGGCACGGTGGTGTCGTCGCCATGAATGCGCTCGGCGGCGAAGATATGCGCCTTGATCAGCTCATAGAGTGGCGTCAACGTCGCCGCGCAGGCGCCGACATGATCGGCCATGGTCGACACCGACAGCTCGATCCCCTCGCGCGCATATTGCTCGCTTTGCCGGTTCAGCGGCTGATGGTTGGCGTATTTCTCCACCAGCATCATCGCCAGCAGGCTCGGGCCGGCAAAGCCGCGCGCGATCGCGTGGAACGGCGCCGGCGGCTGCGTGATCGTCTCGCAGGACCGGCAACTGAACTTCTCCCGCACATGCTCGGTCACGAACCATTGCCGGGGGACGACGTCGAGCGTCTCGGTGACATCCTCGCCGATCTTGGAGAGCTTGCTCCCGCCGCAGCACGGACACGACGTCGGCGCCGGGTGAACAATCCGTCGGCGCGGCAGGTCGGCCGGGAAGTTGCGCCGCGTCCCCGAGCGCCGCGTGAAGCCCTGCACCTGGACGCGCGGCGCCTCGGCCTTCGCCTCATCCTCGCCCGCCGCCGCAGCCAGTTCCTCGAGCTGCAATTCCAGTTGATCGATAAGCCGCTGGCTGCGCTCGGAGCGCGGACCAAACATCGCGCGCTTCATCTTCGCGATCGTCAATTGCAGATGCGCAATCAGCGCTTCCGCACCCGACAGCTTGGCGCGCGTCTCAATCAGCGCCGCTTTCAGCGCCGCCGCGTCCTCGGGAAGATGATCCGCCGCCTCAGCCATGACCGCAACGACAGCACAGTAACGCCGATTCGCGCGATCAATTCCGTGCGCCGAGTCAATGAGCCGCAGCTTGTCCAGCGATCATCCGGCCGCCGTCGGCCGCCACGTGTGCTGGGGATTCCGCCAATCGATCCCGTCCAGCATATAAGCGAGTTGCGACGGCGCGATCGATACGACGCCGGCCGCGGCCGATGGCCAAACAAACCGGCCACGCTCCAGCCGCTTGGCGTAAAGCGACATGCCAACGCCGTCATGCCAGAGAATCTTTATCAGCGAACCGTTGCGCCCCCGGAAAACGTACAAATCGCCGGCGTGCGGGTCGCGCTTCAACGCCTCCTGAACCTGCAGGGCCAGGCCCCGCATTCCGCGCCTCATGTCGGTATGGCCGGCCGCAACCCATACCCGAACCCCGGTCGGAAACGGGATCATCGCGCCGCCAGCGCCTTGATGATCGCCGACGCCAAATCCTGGGGCGCAGTCGCCGCAATGCGAACGCGAATGTCCCGGCCAAGCTCGATCTCCAACGCTGGCGCGCCCGCCGTCAATCGCTCGTTCGGCTCCGGCGCGACCACTACCGCGGCAAATCCCGGGGAAGCGCTCCGTAGATCATTCCGCCAGCGATAAATCTGCCCGGGAACAACATCGCGCCGCCGGGCGACCGCGCAGACCGATGCGCCAGGCGCAAAAGCCTCCGCAACGATCAACCGCTTCTCCTCCGCGCTCCACCGTCGCCGCCGCTCTGGGCCCGACAGAACTTCAATTCGGCTCATCACACCCTCTCTTGCACCAGTGCAAGCAACAGTGCTTGCACTGCGTCAGAGAGAGCGGATCAACCAACCGCGCGCAAGGCGGCCGCTATCGGACGGTTACCAAATAGATGATGATGTAATGCGAGCTTTGACAATCTTGGTCAGCTCTCGCGTAGCCGCATTGGACGCACGCGGGCTGCTGGTTGATGACGATCAAACCGAGCACGAACTGACAGCACGAGAATTAGCCGAAGCCCGCTCCACAGGATTGCTCATTCACCCTGAGACTGGTGAGCCGGTGCCCGAATTCGAGTCTCGGGTAATACCGTTCTTTGTTCCCTCGGATCGGCTACGCACGGGGGGGCGATGAGCTTACAAGATCGTTATACGTTACGTGATTTGGAACTGCTATTTTCCCAGTCTACGCCAGACCGCATCCGTTGGAACATGATGCTGGCCACGGATCATGCTCAGCGGTTAGCGCAAGTGGAGGCGGCTATCGACTGGATCGCCCAGGAGCATTCGAAAACTCGCCAACATCGGTTCGATCGTGACGAGGATGCCTTGACTACGGACATAATCACCGACCTCAAGGCAATGGGCTTCGCGGCTAGCCACGATCAGGATTACGGCGGCCACAGCGACATCGTAATTGAAGCTCGTGATGAGTTCTTGTGGCTTGGTGAGGCGAAGATACACCGCGACTATGATTGGCTGCTGAAGGGATTCCAGCAACTCGATACTAGGTACGCAACGGCCTTACCAGGGCAAGACACGGGTGGCATTATCATTTACTGCAAGGCTGAGCGCATTGATCAAATCATGGATCGATGGTGTGAGCGACTTTCCGAGAAACGCCCCGACGTAGATATTGAGAATTGTCCGAACAATTCCCTTATACGACGGTCGTGCCATATTCATCAACGAACTGGCCTTTTCTTTCGAGTACGCCACGTTCCGATAAGCCTTTACTTCAAGCCAAAGGACTGAAAGGGGTGGACCTTTAAAGGAGTCGAGGTGCTTATATGGACATCGCCGTATCCATTGTCGCAGCGGTCATTTCTCTTCTTGGTGCTGGCGTATTATCGTCCGATATGGTTCAGAAGGTTCTGCGTGCCCTGTTAGGAAAGAAAGAACCGGAAAAGCCTTATTCGGAGCGACTATCCGAACTCACTGAAAGCCCAAGCAAGGCTTCGCGTGAGGTTGATGCTGTGCTCATTGAGCTCGCGCGAGTTTCAAAAGACCGTGCGCAGGCTGTTCAACAACTTGAGGCAGATTTAGCGATTTTGGAGGGGCGTGAACATCAAGGTGCTGGCTGGCCAGTCCAATACAAATCTTGTTATTGCTCCCTTGTCTCGTGAGCCTGACCTATTTGAATGGTGAAGTTCTAAACTTGCTGGGAATTTGGCGGGGTGCATCCTTTGCATGAGTGAGAGTGATTCACCAAACGGGCTTTGGCGAGCCCGGCAAAGGAGCACCCCATGGCGATGAGACTACCTGCTTCACAGCGCACCCGTGAAGAGTTGACGGCATTGATCGAGGGGCGTCTTTCCACAGCTTCAGCTAAGGACGAGCTGATCAAGCTGGCGAGCCGGCTGATTGTCGAGGAGGCGCTTGAAGGCGAGGCCGGCGACGCGCTGGGGCGAGAGTACTACGAGCACGGTATGCAGCCGGGCCAGGGTTACCGGAATGGCTATCGCATGGGACGGCTGAAAACGGCCGAGGGGCTGATGGAATATTCGGCGCCGCAGATCGCGGGGCGGGATGAGCCGTTCCGCTCGGGCATTCGGGAGCATCTCAAGGGTCACACGCAGGGGCTGGAGAATCTGGCGATCGAGATGCTGGCGCGCGGGCTCTCGGTGCGCGACATCGAAGATGCCTTCAAGGACGAGCACGGCCGGCTGTTGCTATCGAAGACCGCGGTGTCGCAGCTTGGGGAGCGGCTGTGGGAGGATTACCAGGCGTTCGCCCAGCGCGACCTGGGCGAATACGAGATCGCGTATCTGTTTGTCGATGGCATCGCCGAGCGTTTGCGGCCGGGCGCCAAACGCGAGCCGGTCCTGGCGGCCTGGGGCTTTACGATCGAAGGCCGTCGTGTGCTGCTGCACATGATGGCGGGCTCCAAAGAAGATGCCGAGACGGTGACCGCCTTCTTCGAGGACATGAAGAGGCGCGGCCTGAATGATCCGCTGCTGGTGACCTCAGACGGCGCCCCGGGCATCATCAAGGCGATCGAGATTTGCTTTCCGCGCGCGGCCCGGCAGCGGTGCCTGGCGCATCGCATGCGCAACCTGGCGGCCAAGGTGCCGGAAGACGTCTGGCCGGATTTCAAGGTCCGCGCGCAGGCGGCCTATCAGGCGCCGAGCCGGGCCATCGCGCGTGAACTCGCGGCCGGCGTCGTTGCCGACTACGGGCGCAAATACGACAGCGCGGTCGCGTGCTTCATGGACGACTTCGAAGCCTGCATCGCCCACCTGCGATTCCCGGTGACGCATCGGCGGGCCATCCGGACGACGAATTTGCTTGAACGCCTCTTTGTTGAGGAACGCCGTCGCCTCAAGATCATCCCGAATGCGTTCGGCGAGAGAGCCGTCTTGAAGCTGATGTTCGGTGCGCTGATCCGAGCAGCCGAGCGATGGCGCTCGATCAAGGTCACCGACTTCGAACATCGGCAAATCACTGCCGTCAGAAAAGAACTCGATCAGGAATATGAGGCCCACGTCGGTCTCAAAACACAACTCTCAAAGGATGCGACCCCGATGAAAATATCCAGCAATCCTCGGACTTGACCCGCCCATTCAACAGTGAAGTGCAACGGGCAGATTTCTGGCGCTGAAGAAAATCTCGCGAGGGGTTTGGTAGCCGAGTATCTTTCTGGGGCGAGAGTTGAGTTTGTCCTCGACCCTTTGGACATCGGCATCGGACAAAATAGAGAAGTCGGAACCTTTTGGGAAGTACTGCCTGAAGAGGCCGTTAGTGTGTTCGTTGAGGCCGCGTTCCCACGAGTGATAGGGCTTGGCAAAATAGGATAGTGCCCCCAGCGAGGTTGCGATTTGGGCGTGAGAGGCGAACTCTTTTCCATTGTCGTAAGTGATTGTTTCGATTTGGTCAGCGAGCGGCAAAAGCACGCGTGCGCAGGCCTGCACGACAGAGTCCGCGTTCTTGTCCGGCAGTTTGGCGAGCTTGGTGTATTTGGAGGTTCGCTCGACGTGCGACATGACAACGCCTTTGTGATTGGCGCCGATAATCGTGTCGGCCTCCCAGTCTCCGATGCGGATTTTTGCGGCGACAATAGGAGGCCGCTGATCGATATCGACGCGGTTCGGAATCAGCCCGCGCCCCGAATTCTTGCCCTTGCGCCTGTTGTATTTTTTGCCGCTGTGACGCAAGTGAAGATACAGCGTGCCCCCGTCTTTCTTGTCTTTCCAGACATGCTGATAGATGCGCTCGTGACTGATAAAGGCGACGCCATCCTTCGCCAGACGCCCGCTGATCTGATCGGGACTCCACTGCTGTTGCGTCAGTTTTTCTTCGATCAGCTCCACCAAATCTGGCGTTATTTTGCGCGGCTTGTCCGAGGCCTCTTGGCGTCTCTGCGAGGCCTTCTCGTGCGCTTGCTTGAAGCGATAGCCGCGCGCGCCGGTGTTGCGAACAAGCTCGCGGCTGATCGTCGACGGATCGACGCCAATTTGCCGCGCGATGTGGGCTTGCGAGTGGCCGCTTTGCAAGAGCGCGTAAATCTGGCAGCGTTGTTCGCAGGTCAGATGGAGATAGCCTTCGGGCATTTTTCCTCCGTGAGATGTGCTGTCCCACGCAAGGATAGTCTTCCATCTGACCGCCAGAAAAACCGGCATACACAACATGGCAAAGTCTGGCGGGAGAAAACGTCGGCCTCAAGGGTGCTCGCTGCGCTCGCATCGTCTCCGGCGACTAAAGCCCTTGACCCCGACCCTTTCCCCCGCCACTCACTCCGCCATGCCGTCTATGCTGCCCTGTTGCACTTCGGATTTGAAACGGCGTCCAGATAGCCGGACTGACCATCCCGATTAGAGCAGCTGTTCCGAGGAGGAATTTCCTCATGACCGCACTCCGCGTGTTAATTAAGAGAGTATGCGGCCATCCCGCCTGGAACGCTGTAGCTGATCAGCCACACCAGGCCAGTGTTCCGACCTGAAGTTTTGCTGGGACTTGTATTCAGGTCTGCTAGCGCTTTTTGGAGGTAAGCTGGGTGCAACCGCGCGTGCGGTTCGTAACGAAGGTAAGCCGCTTTATTCGTGTTGGGGACAAATTTGATGACAAGAGCAGTTCGGAAGAAGCATGCGTCCCTGTGGAGGAAACGGCTGGCGACGATCGTCATTGTAGCTGCTACTTACCTATCGACTGTGTGCACGATGGCGGCAGCTGAGAATGTGACGAAGAAAAAAGTCGTCGCCGCGATTCCGAAGCTGGAAGAGCTTGCGAAAAAGATGATTGCAGATGGTGGTGTGCCTGGCCTCGCGATCGCCGTCGTATACAAGGACGAGGTCATCTATCTCCACGGCTTCGGGCGGATTAAGCAAGTTCTTCTTAGCTTAGGAGGTCAACGGTTCGTGGAAGGCCTGCAAAAATCCGCTTTCGGGCCGGAGCTGTCCTCGGTGGACTGGCGACGAAGATGACTCAAAGCAGAACTCCCCTTGACGATCAAGAGTGAGGTGAGACGGAAGCGCATCCAATACCATGTCTCGCTTTACCAAATTCGGATCGTGTATTCTCAAAAAAAATGTAACGCCGCGAAACCACCGATTGTTCAACACCTGTCGCGTAATGTCTTGCAGTCATGAAGAGATCGATGATGGTGACCGCGGTGAAAGATAAGGACGGCCCTATATTCGTCGCCGAAGCAGATCCGGGGACAACTCGCTCCGCCTTCTTGATCACAGTTATCCTGCTCGGCACCGTCATTTATGCACACGCGGCTGGTCCGTGGCGGGCCGACGAGCGGAATACGCGGGGCTGGGACTTGATGACCCCACGAGAACGCATCGACCACCAGGCGCGGGTGCGCGGCTTCACCGATTATCAATCGTGCCAGGCTTACCGGACCCAGCATCACGGGCTGATGGCGGAACGCGCAAGGCAACGCGGCTTGAATCTGCCGGAATCCGGACGGGACTTCTGCGATCGCCTGAAGCCGACGCCGCCCCCGCCGTCGGGTTTGGAGTGAAGAAAATGCAGGCCCTGACCTCCGCGCTGAGCTATTTATCGATTCCGTTGCTGACTGCCGCCGTTCCGGCCGGCTTTGCATTGTGGGCATTTCCGGAGGGGCTTGCCCCGATCCGGATGGTCGGCATCGTGATCGGCTGGGTCGGCTGCGGCCTCCTCCTCGTCAGCCTGCTGCTGATGCTGCGCGAACCGCGGTTGGCCCGCTGGCTCGGTGGGTTGGAGCGGATGTATCGGTGGCACCACCGCACGGGTGTCGTGGCCTATGTGCTGCTGCTGGTCCATCCGCTGGCGTTGGCCGCCAACGGCCTTTCGACTTCGCCGGCCTTTGCCTGGGAGACCTTGTCAGCGTTCGACGAGGGATGGCCGGTCTGGTCCGGATGGCTCGGGCTGCTCGTGCTGATGCTGGGGTTGGCCGCCTCGTTCATCCGGCGCCTCTCCTATGGCGTCTGGCGCTGGCTGCATGCCGGTCTGGCTGTCGGCGTGCTGCTTGGTCTGGTCCACCTTGTCCTGCTCGGCATCGACGAACCGGTTCTGCCGATCATTGCGGTGGTGGCGCTGATCCTGGCCTGGCGCGCGCTGCGCGGGGATCTGGGGCTGGCTGCGCGGCCGTACATTGTCATTTCGGCGCGTTCGATCGCCGATGGCACTGTCGAAATCGCGTTGCGCCCGCTGGGCGATCCGCTCGCCGTTTCGACGGGACAGTTCGTGCTGGTGGCCTTCTTCGCCGGACCGACTTACCGAGGCTGCGGCGAATTTCATCCCTTCACCGTCAGTTCGATCGATTGCGACCAAGTGCTGCGAGTCGGGGTGAAGGCGCTCGGCGACTGCACCCGGCGCATACAGTCCATCGAGAAGGACGTTGCGGCGCGAGTCATGGGTGGGTTCGGCAGCTTTCTCGTTGACCGCAAGGCCGCCCACCAGTTCTGGGTGGCTGGCGGGATCGGCGTCACCCCGTTCATCGGTCTACTGCGCTCGGGCCCCGTCGGCACTGCAACGACGTTGGTCTATCTCTATCGAAACGAGGCCGATGCCGCGTTCCTGCCGGAGTTGCGTGCGATCGCGGCGTCCGATCCACGGCTGTCCCTGCTGGGGGTGGCAACTGGCGAGACCCTGCCAGACCTGGAGCGGCTGCTGCCGGACGCGCGGCGGCTCTATGGCACCGAATGCTATCTGTGCGGCCCGCCGGGACTGATCGCTTCGCTGAAGTCCGCCTTGCGCGCAAGAGGCGTTGCCGCGCGAAATATCCATTACGAAAACTTCGAGTTCAGGTGATGCGCAAACTGTATCTCACCACGACTACCGCGTTCTGGGCGATTGTGCTGGCATTCTGGATCGGCAGCCTCTCGGCACCACCTGCCCAACAGCCCGTGGCCGCATCCTCATCCGATCGTGAGATCTCGGCGGCCGAACTGGCCAAGCATGCAAGCCCGGAGACCTGCTGGATGGCCATTCGTGGCAGCGTCTATGATCTGGCCGCCTATCTGCCGGACCATCCCTCGCGGCCGCAAATCATCGAGCCATGGTGCGGCAAGGACGCCACCGAGGCGTACAACACCAAGACTAAAAATCGCTCGCATTCTAAGGAAGCAGACGAATTGCTCCCCAAGTACCGGATCGGCCGCTTTGCGCCGAGCACGCGTTAGCTTCCAGAAAGAGCGTGGCGGCTCACGGGTCTAACAAGCTGAACACCTAGTCGGGCGCGGCATTGATTGCAGCCGAAACCGCGGCGTCGCTTGGTGTGCCGTTGGGATGCGCGGCGACGGCGCGCAGGAACTCATCACGCCCGACCAGGCAAAACCTCTCCAGCTCGGGGAACGGCGGGTAGGTTATGCCGTTGCATTGGTCGCCGATCACCTCCGTAAGGTGCGCGACCTCGCTGGCAAGGAAAGGAGATGGGCGCATTCCCTTCTCCGACGACACATGCGGTTGGGCGGGCGTTGACCAAATCCGGAACGGCACTTAACTACACTGAGGAACATGACATTTGCAGGAACCATGAGCACGCAAGTAACCCTGACCGACCGCGCCGCCCGGCGGATCGGCGAAATCCTCAAGGCGGAGCCCGCCGGCACGATGCTGCGCGTCTGCGTAGAGGGCGGCGGCTGCTCCGGCTTCCAGTACAAATTCGATCTCGACCGCGACCGGGCGAGCGACGATCTGGTGCTGGCGCGCGACGGCGCGACCGTGTTGATCGACCCGGTGTCGCTGCAGTACATGGCCGGCGCCGAGATCGACTATGTCGACGACCTGATCGGCGCGTCGTTCAAGATCAACAATCCGATCGCGGCGGCCTCCTGCGGCTGCGGGACAAGTTTTTCGATCTAAGTCTGAAACAACGCCGCGGAGACGCCACGTGACGCGGCTTGGCGCTGCGGCCCGAACCGTGCCACGAAGGCCTGCAGGATCCTCCCGGCCTGCTGCTCCACCAACCCCGCAAGCATCGGCTGCACGAACGAAGGCACCACTGCGATATCGAGCGTCATGTCGAAGGTCACTTCGCAGCCGCCCGGCACATCGCGAAAGCGCCAGACATTGGAAAAGGATCGAATGAACTTGGTCCCGATCGAATGGACCTCGATGCACGACGGATAAGTGAGCGTCGTGACGGAATTCAGTTCCTCTTCAAGCCGCCGTTTCAAATCCGAAGTGCAACAGGGCAGCATAGACGGCATGGCGGAGTGAGTGGCGGGGGAAAGGGTCGGGGTCAAGGGCTTTAGTCGCCGGAGACGATGCGAGCGCAGCGAGCACCCTTGAGGCCGACGTTTTCTCCCGCCAGACTTTGCCATGTTGTGTATGCCGGTTTTTCTGGCGGTCAGATGGAAGACTATCCTTGCGTGGGACAGCACATCTCACGGAGGAAAAATGCCCGAAGGCTATCTCCATCTGACCTGCGAACAACGCTGCCAGATTTACGCGCTCTTGCAAAGCGGCCACTCGCAAGCCCACATCGCGCGGCAAATTGGCGTCGATCCGTCGACGATCAGCCGCGAGCTTGTTCGCAACACCGGCGCGCGCGGCTATCGCTTCAAGCAAGCGCACGAGAAGGCCTCGCAGAGACGCCAAGAGGCCTCGGACAAGCCGCGCAAAATAACGCCAGATTTGGTGGAGCTGATCGAAGAAAAACTGACGCAACAGCAGTGGAGTCCCGATCAGATCAGCGGGCGTCTGGCGAAGGATGGCGTCGCCTTTATCAGTCACGAGCGCATCTATCAGCATGTCTGGAAAGACAAGAAAGACGGGGGCACGCTGTATCTTCACTTGCGTCACAGCGGCAAAAAATACAACAGGCGCAAGGGCAAGAATTCGGGGCGCGGGCTGATTCCGAACCGCGTCGATATCGATCAGCGGCCTCCTATTGTCGCCGCAAAAATCCGCATCGGAGACTGGGAGGCCGACACGATTATCGGCGCCAATCACAAAGGCGTTGTCATGTCGCACGTCGAGCGAACCTCCAAATACACCAAGCTCGCCAAACTGCCGGACAAGAACGCGGACTCTGTCGTGCAGGCCTGCGCACGCGTGCTTTTGCCGCTCGCTGACCAAATCGAAACAATCACTTACGACAATGGAAAAGAGTTCGCCTCTCACGCCCAAATCGCAACCTCGCTGGGGGCACTATCCTATTTTGCCAAGCCCTATCACTCGTGGGAACGCGGCCTCAACGAACACACTAACGGCCTCTTCAGGCAGTACTTCCCAAAAGGTTCCGACTTCTCTATTTTGTCCGATGCCGATGTCCAAAGGGTCGAGGACAAACTCAACTCTCGCCCCAGAAAGATACTCGGCTACCAAACCCCTCGCGAGATTTTCTTCAGCGCCAGAAATCTGCCCGTTGCACTTCACTGTTGAATGGGCGAGCGTAAAAAAACCGAATTGAAACGCCATCACTGACGCGGCTTATCCCGTTGACTCAGGTTCGTCTATATATAGTGGCTATGCCGGTTTGATGGGTTGATCTCGTCTGACGCCCTGTGCGGGCGGCGCGCGGTCCTGGCGCATTCCGGTGGCCGTCTTGCTGCGGTGCGGCGCACGCCTGAGCGTTTCAGCACGCTTGCGAGGATTGTCTCGTTTGACGATATCCCAATAGCTCGCCGGCTCGTAATGTGCGGCGAGCCCAAGCAGGGCTTCAAATGAAACATGCCGGTGGAAGCGGCGATTGTAGCGAAAAACGAATTCATTGAGATAAGTGTCGACGTGCTTGCGGCGCAAGCCGTGATATGTGCCGAGGCTCCATCGTTTCATCAACGAGAAAGCCCGATGGATCCACGGCAAGACAATGTGGCCCGCCATCTTGCCGACGGTGCGTGGATCGTGCCGATAGCTGGCCAATCCCGGATAGGACGCGTGGCCATCGGTAATCAGCGTGGTTCCGCGCTTCACGTTGGCCTTCACGAAAGCTTCGATCGACTTGGCGGAATTGTTGGCGATCATGGCAAGACGGATGCGGCCAGAACGTGTATCGAGGTATTTGGCGTGCTTGCGTCGCCGCCTAGCTTGATTGACGTCGCGATCGATCACCTCGACGGCCCCGATGACGAGGATTTTGCCGGCATTGCCGGGTTCGAAGAACGCATCGCCTTCACGGAAGGGAATTTCCGCCTGATCGACTTCGACAACCCCCTCCAGTGGTTCGCGATCCGGATCGACCATCGATCGCCGCAACTTCTGCGTCAGCAGCCAGGCGGTCTTGTAAGTGACGCCGAGTTGGTCCTCCAATTGTCGCGCCGACATACCGTTGGAATGCGTCGCCATGAGATGCGCGGCCCAAAACCATGCCGTAAGCGGCAGCTTGGAGCGATGCATCGCCGTGCCCGCCGTGATCGAGGTCTGTCGACCACAATCGAGGCATTCGTACAAACGTGGTCGGCTTTTCAGCACCGCCGCGCGGCGTTCGCTGCAGCTAGGGCAGATGAAACCGTCCGGCCAGCGTCGTTTGAACAAGAACGCAACGCAGCTCGCTTCGTCAGAAAATGCCTTCTGGAATTCGGAAAGCGAGCGCGCCCTAGCCATCGGGTGTACGTCCTGGCGACCTCACGCGGCCGACCTCACGACACACTACATCTAGAGCTACCTGAGTCAACGGGATAAGCCACTCACTGACGTCCGGCAATTCTGGGGCATCCGGCTCGATACGCTCGAGCGGCGTCTTCGCAAGGTAAATTGCTTTCCTCTTTGCTCGCACGAGAAATAATACGAAACAATACACCTAAGATAAAACTGAACCGAGTGGCGGACGCCCAAGCAAGCGATCACCAACAAAAGTAAAGGGTGCACAACACGATCGTCGCGATTGGACGGGGCGGCGGGGCATGGGCGCATCGTTCGCCATACCAGCGGCTGCCCGAAGTGCGCGCGCGGCGAAGGGCATCCGGTCTCCGTTCTGACGGTGAGCTATCCCGGTGGACGCACCCGCCAGTTCAGCCTACGTCGCGAACAGGTTTCCGAGGTGCGCCGGTGGCTGGAGAATTATCGAGTCCCACCGCCCGCATCCGGAGGACATGCTGAGGGAGTTTTGTCGAAAGCGGTGGGCAGGACAAACGCGTGAAAGTGGCGCTATAGGCGATACATAACTACCGTGTGCGTTCGAGTCTCACCGCTCATATGCTGATCGGTAACACTGGTGTCCGGTTGACGGTGAGGAGCGTTCTGGAAAGAGCTGATCTGGCAGGAGCTTGCCACCGAAAATGGGTGGTGTCGATTTGAACTTGGTCGGGCGCTATTCGGAGTTTTTCCGAGGAGTCGCCCGTGAACATCGGCAAGACGCTTTTCGCCCAGCTGATGGATTTTCTGCCTTGGAGCACTTTTGCGCGGATTGTTACCCGCTACGGTGGCGACGCCCGGGTGCGAACGCTGTGTTGTGCCGAGCAATACCGCGCGATGGCGTTTGCGCAACTGACCTATCGAGAGAGCCTGCGCGATATCGAGGTCTGCCTATCGGCGCGCGCGTCGAAACTCTATCACATTGGTTTTCGCGAGCCGGTCCGACGATCGACTCTGGCCGACGCGAACGAGACGCGCGACTGGCGCATTTACGCGGAGTTCGCTCACCGTCTGATTGCCCATGCGAGGAAGCTCTATGCCAGCGAAAGCCTGGGCATGGAGCTGGCCAACACGGTCTATGCTCTGGATTCCACGACCATCGATCTGTGCCTGTCGCTATTTCCATGGGCGCACTTTCGCTCCACCAAGGCGGCGGTGAAGATGCACACGTTGCTCGATCTGCGCGGCAACATCCCGAGCTTCGTTCACATCTCGAACGGCAAGCTGCACGACGTTCACGCTCTCGATTTGCTGATCCCCGAAGCAGGCGCCATCTACGTCATGGATCGCGGCTACATCGACTTCGCGCGCCTTTACGTCTTGCAGCAGGCTGGCGCCTTCTTCGTCACCCGTGCCAAGTCGAACCTGGATGCGCACCGCGTCTACTCGGCGCCGACAGATCGGGCGACCGGTATCATTGCCGACCAGACTATCGCATTGGATGGCTATTCTACCAGCAAGGACTATCCCGTTCATCTGCGCCGCGTCCGATTTAAGGATGCCGCATCGGGAAAAAGGCTGGTGTTTCTTACCAACCATTTTACCCTGCCGGCGGCATTGATCTGCGACCTATACAAGAGCCGCTGGCAGGTCGAACTGTTCTTCAAATGGATAAAGCAGCATCTTCGGATCAAGCAGTTTTACGGCACGTCGGACAACGCGGTGAGGACGCAAATATGGATCGCGGTTTCCGTCTACGTCCTGGTTGCCATCGTCAAGAAGCGCCTCGGCTTGGAGGCCTCTCTCTACACTTTGCTCCAGGTTTTCTCGGTCACCCTCTTCGAGAAAATGCCGATGTCCCAGGCATTTTCCGAAAGCACAACCACTTTCGAAGACGGCGAACTCAGCAACCAGCTGAATCTGTTCGACTATTAACCGGACAGTAGTGGATCGGTAATTAACAAGCTCAACTTCTCCCGTCGCAATCCGCATGACGTGGTCGGCGTTGCACGTGGGCTAGTCCCGGATACGCTGAATGAGCGACTTGATTTGCTCATTAAGCGAAGTAACAGGGGGCAACCCGCCGACTGAGTTCGCCTGCTGCAGTATCGCTTGCTGCGCCTTCTCTGGGAGAGATCCCCACTGGAGAACAACGGCAGCGCCGAGGTACCAGAGGGCAATTTCGTCGCCTTGCTTCAAGTGAAGAACCTGAGCCATCATGTCGGGCATTCGCTCGCTCCTGCTTACTGCCAAGTACATAGGAAGCGAATGCGGCCAGGGATAGATCGTTAAGACGGCAAAATTTCAAACTGAGACACTACCCGCGTCTGTTGTTGCTTGCGGCGAATCCACGAATCGGCAGATCATAACGCGTGGCGCGACCTTTGTGGCGTCGCACAAAGTATGATTGCACTGCACAATCGCTCCGGTCATTATGTTCTCATGACGAGTGCAGGATTTTACGGTGTGCCGTCTGCGATGGGACGGTGTTCGCAGAGATCGCGAGTTTCGGCCGCGCGGATGCGAACACTGCGTGCGTCTCGTGCGGAATGACGTTGGTCGACTCGCCCTTTAGCGGTGGCGACTACTTCGACGTGATTATGAGAGTCGGTCGCCCTATCTGGCGTGGGGCGCGGCTTCGTCGCGCGGGATAGCGAATTCTGTTATTGAATCAGCACCGTACTTGCCGCCGGCAATTAGGACGATAGCCCGCCCATTGTCGTGGTTTTCGCGCTGTCCATCAGTGCCTTGGTGGCGGTCTCGCTCAGGTCCTTGGCCTGCTCGGTCATTGCCTGCATTTGCGCTTGGATGAAGTCCGTCTGCAGCTTGGCGAGGCTCTGCAAGTCCCTCACCTGCACCAGCCTTTCTGCAAACTCGAAGGCGCTCGCGACATTGCGCTCTGCATAGCCGAAGACTTTGTTGCTCAGGTCCGAGCTGCCCATGACATTGCTGGGAACGCCGCGCTGAAGGAACTGGAGGTAGCCGTTAATTGCCGTTTTTACCTGCTGCATGCTTTGTTCGGTCATTTTGCGCATGTCGGTGGGGATTTCGAACTGTGGTGTGTTGCTCATAAGTGCTCTCCGCTCCACTGAGAAGAATTTATTGCGCATACGGGCGAAGGCAGCCGTGCATTCCGAAGGTGAAGCCACCCACCTTGTTCCGATTTAAGCCGGCCGGGGGTCGGAATGAAGTCGGCTACCGAGGCGGGCATACGTGATGAGGCACGAAGTCTACCCCGAGGTCAGCAAAATATCACAGAAAGAGGGTCGCGGGGGCGTTCATGTTATCGGCGGGCGCTGCTTCGTCGCGCAGGATAGCAATCTCCCTTTAGAATTCGTCGCCGTCGCTGGCGTAGCTATAGAGGCGGCGCGGGCTTTCAAATCCTGAATCTCTTTTTGCTGCTCTTTCACCGCCTCGATAAGGGGAGCGATGAGCGCACTGTAATTGACTGACTTCGTACCGTCTGTACCGGTCGAGACTGCTTCGGCAAACACCTGGTCAACAGAAGACGGCGCGCAAGCCGCGAGTCACCGCCAAAGGTTCGGCGAAGAAATCTGCCAAGGCGACCCTCCGGCCGCCGCGGAAGACACGGCATCGTCTCGTGCAGACTGAAAAGCTCCCGCGGATCACGCGCTGACATGCACTTCAGTAATAGACGGCATGGCGGAGTGAGTGGCGGGGGAAAGGGTCGGGGTCAAGGGCTTTAGTCGCCGGAGACGATGCGAGCGCAGCGAGCACCCTTGAGGCCGACGTTTTCTCCCGCCAGACTTTGCCATGTTGTGTATGCCGGTTTTTCTGGCGGTCAGATGGAAGACTATCCTTGCGTGGGACAGCACATCTCACGGAGGAAAAATGCCCGAAGGCTATCTCCATCTGACCTGCGAACAACGCTGCCAGATTTACGCGCTCTTGCAAAGCGGCCGCTCGCAAGCCCACGCGCGGCAAATTGGCGTCGATCCGTCGACGATCAGCCGCGAGCTTGTTCGCAACACCGGCGCGCGCGGCTATCGCTTCAAGCAAGCGCACGAGAAGGCCTCGCAGAGACGCCAAGAGGCCTCGGACAAGCCGCGCAAAATGACGCCAGATTTGGTGGAGCTGATCGAAGAAAAACTGACGCAACAGCAGTGGAGTCCCGATCAGATCAGCGGGCGTCTGGCGAAGGATGGCGTCGCTAGAAGAAAACGCAAGCAGCGCACAAAGGCATGCGAGAAATCCGTTCAAGGCCTTTAGCAAGCTGCCGAGCAAGCTGCTCGAGGCCAAGCTAGCCGAGCTGGCGAAACGACTTGATGAAAGTGTCGAGTCAATTCGCGATGAGTTTACGGCGTTCGCTGACGCAGAGAGTGTGGCCGCAACGGCATCCATGAGCTCATGGACCCTGGAGCCATGGCTCGAGCCGGCCGAGACTCACGTGCTTCTGCATGATGTTGCGACCAAGATTTCGCAAGCATGTCGTCTTGCGCGCCGAGGGGTTGGGCGAACGATGGCTGAAGATAGGTAGGTGCATGACTGATACGGATGGGGATTCGCCAAAATTTCCCAGAGAGCCGATCACGGCAATTGCCCCGGCGCTGCAGCGATTTCTGCACACCGAAAGCTCAGGCGGGCTCGCGCTTCTGCTCGCCGCAGTCATTGCGCTTGCACTCGCCAATTCGCCCTTTGGACCGGCATTCGATTCGGTCTGGCAGACGACCATCGGTCTGCATCTTGCGGATATCACCTGGGATCACACGCTGCGGCATTGGATCAACGATGGTCTTATGACCATCTTCTTCTTCATCGTCGGGCTGGAGATCAAACGCGAAATCACCGGCGGTCAGCTGAGAGAACTCAGAGCCGCGGCCTTTCCGTTCGCGGCCGCTATTGGCGGTATGTCCGTGCCCGCCGCACTCTATCTTGGACTGGTGTGGTTTGTGCTGCCAGCACGGCCGGAGGCGAGTGCCGGATGGGGCGTCGTCATGGCGACGGATATAGCCTTTGCAGTCGGCTGCATGGCCCTGCTTGGTCGCCGCGTTCCCGGCAGCCTGAGGGTGTTCATTCTGGCCTTGGCGATCGTCGACGACATCGGGGCCATTCTGGTTATCGCTGTAGGGTACAGTCACGGTTTCAGCATCATCCCGTTCTGCGGCGCGGTCGGCGGCATTCTGGTCGCGCTGCTCATGCAATGGCTCGGCATTCGCGCCATGGCCGCCTACTGGTGTATTGGCGTGTTGACGTGGCTCGCGCTGCACGAATCGGGCGTGCATCCGACGCTAACAGGCGTCGCGATGGGTTTGTTGACTCCGGTAAGACCCTGGATCGAGCACGGCAGGTTCGATCGGTTTCTGGAATGGGCCCGCGGCACCACACCCGAAGAAATCGAGCAGGATTTGGAACACAAACCTAAGCCGGTGCGACAAAAGCTTGCGCGCGCGGCGGTGGAGAGCCTTTCCCCCCAGCAGAGATTGGAGGATGCCCTACATCCATGGTCGGCTTTTTTTGTGCTGCCGCTGTTTGCCCTTGCCAATGCCGGGGTCGGCATCTCGCTCGACGCCGTCTTTGAGCCGATCACCCTTGCGATCCTGGTCGGGCTTAGCGTCGGAAACCCCATCGGTATCTTTGCCTTCTCCTGGCTGGCCGTGAGGTTCGGTATCGCGCGGAAACCGGATGATGTGACGTGGTCGATGTTACTGGGAGCCGGGGCCCTTGGCGGCATTGGCTTCACCGTATCCCTTTTCATCGCGAATCTGGCATTCGACGAGGCCGCGCTCCAATCGGCAAAAGTCGGAATTCTGTCAGCCTCACTGATCTCAGGGCTCGTCGGCATGGGGGTGCTTTGGATGCTGACGCGGAGCCGGTCTTGAGCTTTTGGTGTGTGGGGTGGATTTTTGTGGTGCTTCCCAGGGCGACGAGATCATCGGCCTGGGATTTTGCCGGTGTGATGGTGCGCAACTCTGGGGCTAATGCGTGATTCAGCTTCATCGCCATGACCCTTTTTTGTTTGGGGGTTGTGGTGCGACGGTCCAGAACTCGCCTATGCGATATCCGCGTCGTTAGCCTTCCACCGCGTGGTGGTGCGATCAGGCGGCCGGCTGAAGTTCGGCTTACGTCAATGACACTATGCCTATAGGATTCAAGGTCAACTGCAGCGAGATCACGCGCAACAGACCCGGAACGCCCTTCGCCATGAAGCAAATCATCTGTGCGGTATCGGCAGTGATGAGCACGATTTTTGTCCGTCGCACATTTTCTCGGTCACGCCGCGAGCATTAATTGTTCGGGCATCTTAGGAATTGTCCCCGGACTACTAATTCACGCTGCTGCCGCGGCGGATATCGGCCTCGATCATGAGCCGGTTACCGCGGCCGAAGCGCACGCGATAGGTCTGCAGGTTCTCCATAATGCGCTGAACGTAGTTGCGCGTTTCGGAGAACGGGATGCGCTCGACCCAGTCGACCGGATCGACCCGCGGATCGCGCGGATCGCCGAAGCGCTTAATCCACTGCTTCACGCGGCCGCGTCCGGCATTGTAGGCGGCGAAGGCCAGGATGTAGGAGCCGCGATAGGTCTCGATATTGCCGCCCAATTCCGCCGCGCCCATCTGCACATTATAGACTTTGTCGCGGAGCAGGCGCCGCCGGCTGTATTTCACCCCATAAGTCCGCGCGATGAAACGGCCGTCGGCCGGCGTCACCTGCATCAGACCCATCGCCTTGGCGGAGGAGATAGTGCGCGGGTTGAAGGCGCTCTCCTGGCGCGCGATGGCATAGACGATCGTCGGTTCGACCGGAGGACCGATCGGCGAGTAGCGCGGCAAGCCATAGGTGGGGAAGGCATGATGATCGAGCGGCAGGCCGCGGCTGACCGCGCTCTTGCCCATCAGCACGGCGGCGCGGGCGTGGCGGTGCTTGCGCGCGAGCTCGGCGATCAGCGTCAGCGCCCCGGCAGCGTCAACACGGTCGAGATCGGCGACGAAGGTGATCACGAGGCTGCGTTCGCCGATCGCATAGAGGAGGTCGACGGCACGAACGATTTCCGCCCGGCTGAGCGCGGCACGCGTGGCCGCCAATGCGGGCGCCGGCAAGCTGGCCGTAATAGGTCGTCGCGTGGCGCGCAGCCCGAGCATAATGCTTGTTAGCCTCCTTCCGCCGGCCGGCGGCCTCGGCGGTGCGGCCCTGCCAGTAGCCGGCCCGCGCGAGAGCCGTCGTGTTCTCGATGCCAAAAGCGCGGATGCGCGCGAAGTGCCGCGCCGCGGTGCCTGGATCCTTGAGGAAGCGGAGCGCGATCCATCCGGCCATGAATTCGCTTTCGACGCGGTAATTCTCCTTGGCCGGTAGCGCGGTATTGGCGCAGATGAGATAGGCCTCCCTAGGCTGCCCGCGCTCGATCAGCGTGCGCGCCAGCACGCGTCGTTCTCTCCACCAGTCATCGCGATCATGACCAGCACCAAGCTTGCTCGGTGCCGACAGCATCAGCTTGGCTGCCGCCTCTTCCTTGTCGTGCCGGCGTAGCCAGCGGATGCGGTTCCGGCCGGTCTTTCCTCTGCCGAGGCTCTGCCGGAGAAGCGCGCTTACATAGGCAGAACCCAGGCTCTCCTCGAGCAACCACCGGACGGCGCCTGAGCGGTCCATACTGAGTGCCTCAGCGAGCTTACCGATCTTCTTGGGGCGTACTGAGGATCGGTCACGGCGCGCTCACGGTCGATGGCCTCCCGCTGCGCCCGTGAGGCCTTAGCCTGTGCCTCGGCTTACGTGGTCCTCGCATCGGCGTTTATAGTGGGCGCAGAATTGCTAGTGGTGATCCTGCTCTGAGCGGCTCGCCGTCATGGCCTTCGCGCCCGGCCCTGCCATAACCCTTATGGCGCCGCGGGGGTGAGCCTTCTTCGGCAAACCGGGGCCTGCCCCGCTAAAGCCTTCGCCTTATGCCCGTCCAAGTAGATAACGTGAGTGCGATCGCATCGCGAGCCATCGTCTATGAGCGCGATCACATAAGCTGCTGCGCCAGTCTATTATAATAGCCTAACGCGTGTTCCTGGGCCTCACCGAAAGCATTGGCAGGCTTGGGGATAGCCGGCGCCGCGACTGGGGGTGAAGCGACGAGCCAGCCAACCAAGGATACCAAGCCGTGTCTCCTCGAATTTTGCTTTTTGACGAGCAGAGCGTTTACCGCGCCGGATTGCATAGTCTCATCAGTTCAAACATGCCGCACGCCGAAGTGGTCGAAGCGAACAGTCTGAACGAAGCTTTGTCGCAAATTCGGAATGACGCGTTCAATCTGGTCATCCTAGGGGTGAACCTGCCCAGCCTGCTGCTCGGTTTCCTAAAAGCCGCACGCGAAGCGTCACCGTCGACCCAGTTCGCAATTATATCGGCCTTGGACACGCGCGCGGCCATTCTCGCCACCTTAGCCGCGGGTTTGCACGGCTTCATTTCGAAGCACCAGTCCGACGCCGACATTCTCGACGCCATCACCTACCTCCTGTCCGGGCGGACTTATGTGCCTCGCTCGCTCGTGGAAGCAGGTGATGACGAGGCTTCCGTCAGCCAAGGCTACAGGAGGGCCGCGCCTTTGCTTTCGACTGAGGCCGACCTCTCAAAGCTGACGAAGCGCCAGCGTGAAGTGCTGCAACTTCTCGCACGTGGCATGTCCAACAAGGAGATTGCCCGTGCGCTGAAAATTGCCGAGGCGACGACGAAAATTCATATGGCAGCGTTGTTGCGGGCACTCGGCGCGCGCAACCGTACCGAGGCCGCCTACAAAGCAGGCCATCTCGTCGATTCGACCGAGCCGGCCGATGCCGAGGACCGCCCCACCGTCATCAAAAAGGACGCCCTAACCTTTTGATCAGGAGCATCCTTAAAAAGGACGCCAAGCTCGCTCACGAGGCTCTTGGAGTCATCTGGGCTATTCGCAATCCTTATGGTTATATCCAGAAAGAGGAAGCCGCAGGTATAGAAACGGATTGGTTTAATCCTTACAAACAAATTAGAGGTTTAATCTGCGTAAAGGCGATTACCGTCCCAATCGAGACATTTTTTGCGTGGTACGTCGGCCAAAAGGCTGGATATTTTTGATTTAGGTCAGCACAAGCATGGCAGACAGTAGCGGGATTTCCGTTGCTGGCACATTGCGTCGTCGCTTGATCGTCGGCTTTCGGCGAGCTGCGGCTGTGGGACGAGAGGCGTCGTGGGCGGGCCGCATCCTGCTTACTTGGAAGATAGTAGCTCGGGCAGCTTCGCGATATTTCGATGCGATCCGCCAGGACTTCGTCGTGCGTTGAGCACGTTTTGCCTGCCGGGCCTCGTTCTCGTCCCCGCGGAAGTAAGTATCCCCCGGCAAAGCCGGGGGCTTTAGGATGTGAGCCGCTCAAAGCGGCTGGTTGGGGTCGCTGACGCGACCCCGGGTTCAGGCGCCACCTGAAGGTGGCAGATCAGCGCCACAGATTGAGCTGCTCCAGGCGCCTGTCCTCTTCCTCCTGGTTCTTGATGTACTCACGGATCGCTTGCTCGTCCCGCCCCACCGTGGAGACATAGTACCCTCTGGCCCAGAAGTGCTGGCCCACGAAATTGCGCTTTCGTTCGCCGTAGACCCGGGCCAGGTGGATCGCGCTCTTGCCCTTGATGAATCCTACCACCTGCGACACCGCATATTTTGGTGGGATCGAGATCATCATGTGCACGTGATCCGGCAGCAGATGTCCCTCTTCGATCCGGCATTCCTTCTGCGTCGCCAATCTCCGGAACACCTCCGCAAGATGCCTCCGCAGCTCCGCGTACAGCGTCTTCCTGCGACATTTGGGAATGAAGACCACGTGATATTTGCAGTCCCATTTCGCGTGGCTTAGGCTCTCAAATTCGTCCATCGATGAACTTCCCCTTCGTGTGCTTGGCGGCTCACGAGTCGGAAGCTTCGTCGATGGACCCCCTTAAACGTCAAACTTCTACTGCCACCCCGGCAGAGCCGGGGGAACTCCTTTGGATAATAGTAGCTCGGGCAGCTTCGCGATATTTCGATGCGATCCGCCAGGACTTCGTCGTGCGTTGAGCACGTTTTGCCTGCCGGGCCTCGTTCTCGTCCCCGCGGAAATAGGTGTAGGCGACCGCCTGACCGGTGGCGTCCTCAATGCGGAACGCCTGCTCAAGCTCACGCACGGATCAAGGGAGCGGGGAGCGACGGGTCATGGGAGTTGTTGATACGCTCCCGCCCTCGCACGGTACATCGGCGGTCGGTGCGGGCATAGCGGGGCCGTTATTTAGCTGACTCCTTCGACGGTGTAGGCCCTGCAAGTCGAGTGAGCGAGCCGCATAGGCAAAATCTTCTGATACTCCGGCGAGCTGTACCAGCGCTTCGCAGCCGAGGTATCGGCGAACTCAATAATAACGATCCGTTTCGGCTCCGGCCCACCCTCGAGTAACTCGGCTGGGCCGCCCCGTGTCAGAAACCGACCGCCATATTGCTCGATCGTTGCGGGAACCGCCGCCGACTTGTACTCAACCGGGTTGTTGATCTGGACTTCGAAGACGAAATAAGCCGGCATAATTGCTTCCCTCCTTGGAGCGTTTCGGGTTTGCCAGCTTAGGAGTCCAGGGCCGGAGAACTCAACCGTGATCCACGCGGTCGCAACGTGCGAGAAGGAACGAAGGGGGATGCTCAGGCTTATATGGCGATGGCGGCTCCACTCGCACATGTTGCCGAGCGTCATCGGAGGGCCGACCGACTGCTTGTGAATTACCGCCTGCTACCTCCGCCGCCGAAGGAGTAGTACGGCCCGTAAGCCGCGTACCAGGAGTTGGCAACGCACTGGCCGCCGGAACCGCTTACGACCGCCCGGCACTGATCGAGGGTGGAGAAGTAGCAGTTTGTGGCTCCGTTCCCCTTGTCAGCACACCAGGGATAGAGGCGAGAACGTGCACTTGCGGGCGCGGTGTTGGCGGATGAAGCGGCGGCCAAGGCGGCTAGTGCAAGCATAGCGGTTCGACGCATGTGGCTCCCCTGTTTGCACCCCGACGTCTATGTGGGAGTGGCCGAACCAGTTCGCCAATTCCCGCTTGCCTGCATCTCCCGCCAATTTGGCCGGGCGTCAGCGCCGATGATTCCACATCGAGTGCAGACCATGCGTTGACGGAACGCGCGGAGCAGAACGGCGTCGGGCCAGCGATCTGCCAGCATGACGGCCTCATGGTGACAAAGCTCGCATGTCACCGCGAGCGAGCGAACGCCAAGCTCGCGCATGTTACCGAGCACCTTAGCCGCGGGTTTGCACGGCTTCATTTCGAAGCACCTGTCCCTCCTGAAAATCATATCCGGGCGTAGGCATGATGGAGTCCTGAAAGGATCGGCACAGTGACGATGACTCCATGTCGCTGGATCCTGCGCCCGGACGGCGCATCTTTGTCCAAGGACAGGTGCGTGCGCGTTTCATTGTAATAGGCGAAATACGCGGCCAGAACCCGCCGAAGATGCCGCGCACCGAAGATCAGAACATGATCCAGGCAGTCACGCCGCAGCGTTCCAATCAGCCGTTCCGCATATGGGTTCTGCCAGGGCGAACGAGGCGATATTGGTCGGTCTCGGATCCCCATCGTCCGAACCCGTCGTTGGAAGACTGGACCGTATGCGCCGTCATTGTCGCGCACCAGATAGGTCGGTGGTGTCTCCCACGGAAAGGCCTCGGACAATCTGCTGCGCCAACCACTCCGCGGTCGGATGCCGGGTCACGGCAAACCACAGCAATTGTCGTCGTCCGTGGCCGATAATGATGAAGGCAAACAGGCGCTCGAAGTACACCGTTGGAACCACGCACAGGTCGATCGCAGCAATCGCCTCCGCATGATTGCGCAGGAATGTCCTCCAGCTCTGGGAGGGTGGACGCCGTCGACGCATCATGTATCTGGACACCGTCGACTCGGCGAGTTCGAACCCCAGCTTGAGCAATTCACCATGGATCCGCGGAGCCCCCCACAATGGGTTTTCCCGGTTCATCCTTCGGATCAGATCACGCAGTTCGCGATCGATCCGAGATCGTCCTGCCCGCTTTCGCGATTTCCAACGCCAGTAGCTCCGATACCCCGCCCGATGCCACCGCAGGATCGTCGCCGGCTCAACAACCTGGGCCATACCGAGCAGGCCCGGCCACAGCCGCGTCATCCACACCAGCAGTGCGCGGTCGCTGCCCCGCAGCGGCAAACGTGTCGAACGGTGCCTCAATGCAATATTGAGTTGATGACGCAGAAAGAGGTTCTCTGCTTCAAGCCGACGCGGCGACTTAAACAGATCGACGACAAATACTGCAAGCAAGCGGAGGATCGCGAGCATCAAACGCGATGATGCGCTGATTCTGTCTCATCTTGCGAATCCGGCCGGATCGGAATTTCGGGAGCCACAGCTGGATGCCGGCTATGGCAATAACAGCGCGCTGCGCGCCGACATCACGGCGCTGGGCTTGACCTACGCAGCCGGGATTCTGTCGACGACCACGGTATGGGCGCAAGGCGCGCGGCCGTTGCCGGCGAAGCCGTGGTCGGGCCGTGGCCGCCCGCCGAAACTGATGCGGCGCGACGCCAAGCACCGACCGGTCGCGGTCAAGGCGCTGGCGCTCGGCCTGCCGAAACGGGCTTGGCGCACGATTGCATGGCGCGAGGGCACGGCCGAGCCGCTGCGCTCGCGCTTTGCCCGCCTGCGGGTTCGCGCCGCGCATCGCGACGAATGGCGCGCCGAGCTGCGAGCGGAGGAATGGCTGCTGATCGAGTGGCCGAAAGGCGAGAGCGAGCCGACCAAATACTGGCTTTCGACGCTTCCGCAAAACATTGCCTTCGCTGATCTGGTCGACTTCGCCAAGCTGCGCTGGCGCATCGAGCGCGACTATCAGGAGCTCAAGCAGGAAGTCGGACTTGGCCATTTCGAAGGCCGTGGATGGCGCGGCTTCCACCACCACGCCACGCTGTGCATCGCCGCCTATGGGTTTCTGATTGCCGAGCGGGCGACGATTCCCCCCTCAGCAAACCGTTCCGCCAGGATGTTCCCGCGACCTGCCGTTCCCGACGGTTACCGACCCCGCGGCGCCGCCGCTGCGGCCCGAACGCCATGTTCCGAACTCGATCGCCACCATGCGCCGCCGCCTCGTCGCCGCCCTCGTCAAAACGCTGCCGCGATGCCCATGCTGCGCAGCGCCGATCGTCAGACGATCACGACCGAAAACTTTGTGATGCAGTAAGACTAAGTCATTGATATATAATACATACCCCTTTATAGTTAGGGTGTTAGTAGTAAAAAGGGGTTGCAGGGGAAAAGGGAAAGGGAAGTTAGAGCACACCTCGGTTAACACCTAACACCTAACACCCTTCCGTGTGTGCTGGTAGCATAAAAACAGTGGTCACCATACACATCGATTCCAGCGCCCTGACAGCGCTCAGCAAGCGCCTCGAACAGGCCGCTGGCATATGATGACGCTGATTGTCGTGACATGGGACGTCCTCCTTTTGCTGATTCCCTGCGAGACTCTACGTCTCACGGGGTGGGGGAGCATGGCCAGGCCATCCCATTACCGGTCATCTTGAGAGCAGTCCCGAGCGGATACCATCAGACGCTTACAACACAAGCTGCACGAGCGAGTTGAGAAGGGCCGCCCAAAGCAACGTGAAAAACCCGTACGTCACGATCTTCCCAAGGAGGTCTAACTCGCGATCCGGATTCAATCCAGGGTCTCTTGACTGCTCCGTCGCTGCTATTTGTTCAAGTTTCGTTTCCATTTCAAGTTTCCTTTCCCATTTCAAGTTTCCTTTCCATTGTGTCTTTGAATAGAAGGCCGCGGCTTGCCGGTCCGGCGCGTTACGCGTTCAACGAGGTGCTCAAGCCGCGCGCCGACTAAGCACTAAGAGGCGACAAGAAACGCTTTATCGGTCGTCGATCGCCATCGCCGATTTAACGGCGGCGCGGGCTGCCGCGTCCGTGGAGTCGGTGAAGTAGATGACGGCGTGGACCAGTCCGAAGATCATGGCCGCCAGGACCACACAGAACATAAGGAATCGAAAGGCCGGCTCTTCGTGCTGGGCATTTGGGCTTTCAATGATCGTCGCCACTCACGAACGTCCTCCCTTTAGGATTGTTCGCGAAGACCGGTTCGCCCATGTCCAAGCATATCGAAATATTCTGCAGCATTGCGCAAGAATCGTCCACCTCTGGACAATTGATGCGCTCGCTCACGCAGCAACTGCGATGCCGTACATCGGACTTGCTCGGCGTAGTCGCCTGCCGGCGTGCCGGCTCGGCCCCAACTCACTTTGACGCTTTGCAGCATGTCATCGACGTCGCTGTAAGGATACGCCCGAAATTCACCTCCGGTCGGAATATGGACTACTTCTACTTCGCTTCTGATCTCGAACTGCTCGCGTGTCACAGATGCCATCATCGCCTCCCTCGGCTATCGCCTCCGGGCGCGGAACTGCCGCAACAGAGGCGGCTTAAAGTAAAATGATGTACCAATGTCGTAGTAAAAACTGTGCAGGATTGCTCACATCGAGCTCACAGTTGACATTTAAATGTTGATCTGCGGCTGATCGTGCAGAACCATGCTCAACAGCGAGTGATGGACTGCAATGCCGCCGTTGTAATCGATGAAGCCCAGCTGTAGCTCCGATACCCCGCCCGATGCCACCGCAGGATCATCGCCGGCTCAACAACCTGGGCCATACCGAGCAGGCTCGGCCACAGCCGCGTCATCCACACCAGCAGTGCGCGGTCGCTGCCCCGCAGCGGCAAACGTGTCGAACGGTGCCTCAATGCAATATTGAGTTGATGACGCAGAAAGAGGTTCTCTGCTTCAAGCCGACGCGGCGACTTAAACAGATCGACGACAAATACTGCAAGCAAGCGGAGGATCGCGAGCATCAAACGCGATGATGCGCTGATTCTGTCTCATCTTGCGAATCCGGCCGGATCGGAATTTCGGGAGCCACAGGGCGATCGTGCTCTAAAACAACGCCGCAGTAACGTCCCCGTCAGGCGGCCTGCCGCTGCGCTCCGCGCGCCACGAAGGCATGCAGGATCCTCTCGGCCTGCAGTTCCACCAAACCCGCAAGTATCGGCTGCAGGACCGCAGGCACCGCTGCGATATCGAGCGTCATGTCGAAGGTCACTTCGCAGCCGCCGGGCACATCGCGAAAGCGCCAGACATTGGGAAAGGATCGAACAAACTTGGTCCCGATCGAATGGACCTCGATGCACGACGGATAAGTGAGCGTCGTGACTGAATCCAGTTCCTCTTCGAGCGTAAAAAATCCCAATTGAAGCGCCATCACTGACTTGGTCTTATACTGGTTGCCCTTTCTTTCAACGACCTCTGCACTCTTATAACCTGGCACAAAGCTAGGAAATGCTTCTACATCCGCAAACAAAGGCATGAGCTCCCTTGCGCTCGCTCCTTCGAATACATGTGCTTTACTGGCGTGCATGGAAATAAACAGAATCGAAACGCTCTTATCGGTCGCAATAATGATGTACCAATGTCGTAGTAAAAACTGTGCAGGATTGCTCACATCGAGCGCACAGTTGACATTTAAATGTTGATCTGCGGCTGATCGTGCAGAACCATGCTCAACAGCGAGCGATGGACTGCAATGCCGCCGTTGTAATCGATGAAGCCCAGCTGGCGGAACTTGTTCATGAAATGACTGACGCGGGCGCGCGTCGTGCCGATCATTTCCGCAAGCGTCTCCTGGCTGATCTTGGCGATCACCGGCTCTGGCTGCCCCTCCTTGCCAAAATTCGCCAACAGCAGGAGCAGGCGCGCGAGCCGTTTCTCGCTCGAATTGAACAGCTGATCGACGAGGTCTGCTTCAATGCGGATGGTCCGACCCAAGAGATGGCCAATGAACATCTCCGCAAACGCCGGCTCAGTATGGATCAGGCGAATGATCACCGCTTTCTCCAGTCGCACGATGACGCAGTCTGCCATTGCCGTGACCGTCGCGATGCGCCTCCCCTGTCCGGCCAGACACGCCTCTCCGAAGAAATCGTTCGCTCCGAGAATCGCGACAACTGCTTCTTTGCCTTGCTCCGACACAACCGTGACCTTGATCTTGCCCTTCTGGATGAAGAAGACCGAATCCGCCGGATCGCCCTGTGAAAAGACGATCTGATTCTTGCGGTAGTTTCCGAAGCTCCGCCCCTCGCCGACCTTGGCAAGAAGAGATTTCGGCTCAAATGAGGGTCTTTGTTTGATTGCCATAATACGGCACCCCTTCTAATAGGGATTCCCCAGATGGCTCCCGAACTGGGGTGAATATATTCGCGCTTTTTCGGCATCCCCGCAAGCCAGACGAGACATGCAGAGTTTGTCGTGCTGTGAAAGTTTGGTGCAAAAGCCTCGCATTCGCATTTCGATCGCGTTACGTATCGGCCGAGTAAAGAAAGTAGGACCTGGACCTTGAAATCTCGCCGAGGCTTCCGCGATCACCCGCTTGGCCCCCGGGAAACGGTGGGTGTGGTGCTGGAATACACCGAGCGGCGCGCGGTGCTCGTTGTTTCAAGAGACGGTTATATTCTGTGGGCGCGTTCCAGCGCCGCCGCATTGCGAACAGGCGCCTTCTTCCGCACTTCCGGCTCGCCTATACCAGTCCCCGGACAGTCGCTTGTTGGACGTCAGGACCAGTCGGCTGATGGGCGGACCGGCGCCGATCTGCCTGCCGGCGTCTGGTTCCGAGAAGACGTCCGTGAAATGACGATCTTTGCAGACCAGTACGATTTCGCAATTTCTCTTCTTTCGCTACAGGACGAATATAAGCCGTTGTGGCAGGCCGAAGAGAGCGAGCCGGATACTTATGATCGCTTCTTGACGCGAAGTCGCTAGCGCGAGGGACAAGAGGTCGCCACGACGATTGCGGTCGCGTTTAGATCGAGCCCGCGTTACGTTCGCGGCGGAAGCGAGCCGAAACGACAAATGAAATCCCTTCACGAACACATGACAAATTTGCGCGACGCGTTGCTGGAGCTGTCTGCAACGGGAGCTGAAGGGTTTGAAGGTTTACTTGCTGTCACCCTGACTCGGATTGCAAATGTTCCGTTCCGGCTCGCTCACAGTGGTTCGCAGTTCGGACTTGACGGCAAGACCGCCTACGCGACGGACGGCGTTTATTTTGAGGGCAAGCGCTATGATGGCCGGATACCTCGCGCCGACGTCCTCTCAAAGATCGCCGAGCTGTCGATTGGCGACAAAGGCGATGTAGATTTGTGGGTGCTGGGAGCAACCACTGGGGTCGGCAGTCAGCTTACCGATGACGTCCATGCTCTCGGTGACAGGAACGGCATATCTACCCTTGTTCTTGACTGGAGCGATACTGGCCTGCCGCCTCTTGCAGTCGCGCTCGCAATGGCAGGTTCAGTCGTGGACGATTTCCTGCGGCGGCATCTCAAGAACGGTGACCTTGTTTCGAAAGCCAGCCAGCGACGTCACCCACCACCTGATCGTCTGCGAGATGGGCAAGTATTCATCCCAGCCTGGCAGATGATGGATGACGCTATCCCGGGAAACTTCGTGGGTGTCGGGTGCGCGTTAGTAGTAGGCCTCGCCACTGTCGCCGTTGTGGCCAACGGTAATCTCTGCCAACACCGTCCTATCGCAGGCAGCACACCGCACTCTGACCCAAGATGGAAATTCTGCCCAAGGCTCCGTGGACCATCAAAGTCGTTGCAATCGCATTGGCATTCCCCACGCGGGCCGGAGCGTCACTCGTATCCGAGGCTCGGGCCTATAGCCTGGCCGAAGCTTGAGTCGGAATGAACGAAGAAGCGAGGCCATCACTGCAACGGCCTCCGCCTGGGCGAAATTCTGTCCGGTGCAAGTACGCGGTCCAGCGCCGAATGGCAGGTAGCAGAATCGATCAATAACCTTCGCAGCCTCCAGCTCGAAACGGCTTGGGTCGAACCGATCCGGCTCGCTCCACAGCTTCTCGTGGCGGTGTACGGCATAAACGGGTACGTAAACGGTAGAACCGGCTCGGATCTGCTCGTCATCAAGCACAATATCTTTCCGCGCCGCACGCGCGATCAGCGCCGCGGGAGGATAAAGGCGCATCAATTCCTGTATAACCTGGTTCGTGCAAATGAGATCGTCGATATGGTCGGGACGGACAGGACCACCTCCCGTAACCGCGGCTATTTCGTCTCTGACCAGCTCCTCGACCTTGGGCTGAAGGCTTAAGGGGACCTCGAATAATTGGCTGTGGCGCGGCGCTATGCGAGTCTCGTTCGTGAGGACGTGATTCTGCAGAGCGAGACGATGGGACAGCCGGGGTTTTGATCGGAACAAGCCGAGGAACAGCGACCACAGCAGTTTGCAAGCATCCCACATCGACCGACAGGATCACCCGATTCGGCGTGTGGTTCCCGAAAATCCGATCCGGCCGGATTCGCAAGGTGAGACAGAAACAGCGCATCATCGCACCAGATAATTCCACGATCGCGCGTGGCGGCCCCGTCAGGACCCAAAGCGCCGTGCTCGGCTGGTTCAAGAACATCGCAGCCGGGTAGGTGATCCCGCTCTCGGGGGATCGACCAAGATGCCAATCATGACCGCCTATCGGCAGCAGGCGCTTGCCTGCGCCGCCTCTCTCACCAGTGGCCCGCGCCGCACTCGGGAAATTCGGTCAGTCGTCCCAAACGCCTCCAGCATTCTCCTGCGCAATTTCTACGGCTGGTTCGCCCGAATTGAGCGCGGCGTTTACGCGCTCACCCCCCAAGGTGCCTCCGCACTGGCGCGCTGGCCCCAACCCATAGTGCCCGCCCAGCATCAACTCCTGAACCCAAGCCGTTGAGGAACGTGCGGCGCACCGAAAGGGTGCTCGGTGCGCCGCGGTGCTGACGGTTTCCGCTCCGCCTTCGAGACCGACCGTCGCGCCGAATTACACTCGACGGAGAGTAAGTGCCAAAAGCTGCCATGGAGATGACGAAGCGCCGAAGCAGCGGTATCAAGTCGGCCTGGATTCAGATCGCCGGTCGACCCCAGTACTCTCGGTAAAGCTACGGGCAGCTTACTCTGCCGTTCTGATGCGCCGCGCCGGCGACCGGCTCAGCCAATTTCGAGAAGTCGTGTGGCACCGCTGCCAGGATGGTTCGCACATCTTCGTAGCGTGAGGAATTGTCCGCGGCGCCGAGAACCACAGCGACAACCGTCTCCCCATTTGGTGCGCGCCACGCCGTGACGAGATTGTAGATGTTATTGCCGACATGCGTTCCCGTCTTGGCCCCAACGACATTGTCTTCGCCGAGTATCTCGAGGGTGGTCTTGAGCGTAACCGACCGCCCGGCCGGCCCGCCGATGTTTAGCGTCCGCTCCGGGCACTGCCAGGCCGGTAGCAGTCGCGGATCGGTGAAGATCTTGGCCGCGATCAGCCCGACGTCGCGCGCTGTTGCCACGTTAGCCGGGGATATGCCGTACGGATCGGCGAAGCGCGCGTCCCTGGCGCCAAGCGCGGTGGCGGCGGACCCCATCTCTCGTACGAACCGCTTTCTGGGATCGCCGCGCTTCTTCTCTTGGGCGAGGATGGTCCGTCCGACGTGATCGGCGATGGCGAGCGCGGCATCGTTTCCGGAGACCAGGAGCATGCCGTAAAGTAAATCCTGCAAGGTCCACACGTCGCCCTTACGCAGACGGGCCGTCGAGCCGCGCGCAAGATGCGCTTTAGTGATCGTCACGGTGTCGTACAGTCGCCCGCCGAGGCGTTCCACGAGGACATGGGCCGTGATCAGCTTGGTGAGGCTGAGGAGCCTGAACGGCTTGTTCTCGCCCTTGAGATAAAGGGGCTGCCCAGTATCGGCATTGAGCACGAAGACGGAAGTCGCGGTCACCTTAGGTGCCGCGAGGGCTTGCTGACCAGAGGCCTGTCCCGCAACAAGCGCCAAAGCGGCAGTCACACCGGCAATAGAGCCAGAAAGTCGCCTCCACCCAACTCTTCCGTGGCGACTGACGTAGGAAGTAGACATTGGCAAACTATCTCTACAACGTTTGTCTCTCCGAAATCGGAAGTCGGCCGCAAGCCAGCTTGCCACAGGTCGTACGTTACTCCGGCGCAACCGACCAACTCGGCTGCTTCACTGAGGGATTTTTGCTCCGGCGCTTACAGACTTCGGGGAGCCGGTAGGGCGGCATCTCGGTCGCCGGTCCCTTCGCTGTGCCACCACGACGCGCACCACAAGCCTGCTAGTACCTCTGCACAGATGTTTTGACTGATTGGTCGGGCATTTCCAAGACGGGTAGCTGCTGCGGTGGCACGAGCACCTCGATGCTGCGCGGCACGCCGGGTTGGCGGCGGATGAGGCCCGAGCGTTCGAGAGCAAGAATCATCTGGTGGACAGAAGGCGGGGTGACGCCGAAGCGGCGCTGGATGTCGGCTTCGGCGGGCGGTCTCAGGTTGACGCGCGTGTAGGCGTCGATGAAGGCGAGATACTGCCCCTGGGTGGGCGTGAAGCCGGGTTTGTGTCGGCCAGACATTTGATTCATCTGTCGATTCGACTGCGCCTCCGAAGAGGAGGCGGCGATGAACATACGGTATCGTGTGACTCTGACCCAATACGAGCGCGATGAACTCGGGACGCTCTTGAGCGGGGGCCAGCAGGCGGCGCGCAAGCTCAAGCGGGCGCAGATTCTGCTGGCCGCTGATGCGGGCGTGAGCGACGAGGAGATCGCCATCAATGTCGGCGTCGGCGGCTCGACGGTGTACCGGACCAAGCGCCGGTTTGTGGAAGGCAACCTGGAGCGGGCGCTGAGCGAGGAGCCGCGGCCCGGCGCCGAGCGCAAACTCACCGGCAAGGAGGAAGCCCTGCTGGTGGCGACCGCCTGCTCGAACCCGCCGGCAGGCCGCGCGCGCTGGACGCTGGAGCTGCTCGCCGGCGAGATGGTCAAGCTGACCGCGCATGAGAGCCTGTCGCGCGAGACCGTGCGCCGCCGCCTGGCCGACAACGATCTCAAGCCCTGGCGCCGGAAGATGTGGTGCATCCCGCAGGTCGACGCCGATTACGTCGCCCGGATGGAGGACGTGCTCGATCTCTATGCCGAGGCGCCGGACCCACTGCGCCCGGTGGTCTGCTTCGACGAGAGCCCAATTCAGCTGATCGGCGAGGTGCGCCGACCAATCCCGCCCGAGCCCGGAAAGATCGAGCGCTACGACTGCGAATACCGGCGCAACGGCACCGCCAACCTGTTCGTCTTCCTCGATGCGAACCGCCCCTGGCGCAAGGTCAAGGTCACCGAGCGCCGCACGGCGACCGACTTCGCCGTCTGCATGCGCGAACTCACCGACCTCCATTATCCGAAGGCCGAGCGTATCCGCATCGTCCTCGATAATCTGTCCACGCACTCCGCCGGGGCGCTCTACCAAGCCTTCCCGGCGCCAGAGGCGCGGCGCTTGCTGCGCCGATTGGAGTTCCACTACGTTCCCAAGCACGCCAGCTGGCTCAACATGGTCGAGATCGAAATCGGCGTGTTGGCTGCCCAATGTCTCGACCGCCGCATCGAAAGCTACTCGCGCCTCGGCGCGGAGGTCGCAGCCTGGGAGAAGCAGCGCAACTCCGCCTGCGCTCGCGTCAACTGGAGCTTCACAACCGAAAAGGCCCGCGCCAAAATGGGCCGTGCCTATCCAAGGCCAACAAACTTAACCAGGCCCCAAAGAGTCAAAACCTCTGTGCAGAGGTACTAGTCGGTTGATTCAGCTAGATTGAAGGGTATAGGTGTTTAAGTTTGACACGGGCAGTTTTGGTTGTGAATTGCCAGTCTGCCTTGGTGTGATGGGCGTTGCGGTGGTTTTCCCAGGCGGCGATTTCCTCAATGAGGGTCTGTTTGTCGGGAATGCGCCGATCGAGGCATTGGGTGGATAGAACCCCGAGTTCGGATTCGGCGAGGTCAAGCCAACTGCCGTGCTTGGGCGTGTAGTGCCATTCGAAGCGCTCGACCAGCCGCCTGGCCTCGGACGCCGGAAAGGCCTGGTAGAGCGATGCCTTGCTGTGGATATTGAGATTGTCCTGGACCAGCACGATGGTCTTGACGTGCGGGAAGTGACGATCAGCCAAATCCTTCAAGACGTGAGCATAGTCTAAGGCAGTGTGGCGGTCCGTCACCTCGACGTGGCGCCAGCCTTCGAGCGGCGCGAACAACATGAACAGGTTGGCGGTGCCGTTGCGCTCGTACTCGTAATCGACGCGGGCTGGGCGTCCTCGTTTCATTGGGATCGGCATGCGCGTCTCGGCAATGAGTTGCTTTGAGGTCTCGTCCAGGCACACCAGCAGCCGATCGGGATCACGTGGCCGCGTGTAGACTGCGAGCACATCTTCCATTGCGGCTACGAAGGCGCTGTTGGCCTTCGGCGGAATGACCCAGCATTGCCGGCGATGCGGCTTGAGGCGGTTTTTTTGAGCGTGCGCCCGATCGTGGAGTCGCTTGCGCGCTCGACGATGCCGAGTTCCACGACCTTGTTCTCCAACAACCGCAACGTCCAGCGGGCACGTCCCTTGGGCGGCTTGGAGCACGCCAGGGCGATCAGCTTGGCTTCCTTCTCGCCGTCGAAAATCGCAGCGACTGGTGGAGTCATGCGGGGCTTGCGGCTCAACACCGCTTCGAAGCCCTCTTCCACCAATTGCTTGCGCACCCGGTAGATCATGGCCGCGCTGGTGTCCAAGGCCTTGATGATCCGGCTGTCGCTCCACCCCTCACCGGCCGCCGAGATATCGGCCTTCAACAGAATGCGCGCCTTCAACAAGCGCTTCGCTGGGCTCTTTCCTTTGCGGATCAGCGCTTGCAATTGCTCGCGTTCCTCCGCGCCCAGCCGCACCACATACTTCTTTACCGCAATATCCTTTGCAGCCATGCTCGCCTCCGTCGCTCGAATCGCGACGGAAGCGAATCATCCAATCCTTTCAAATTAGTTGACGCAGCCGACTAGTACCTCTGCATAGATGTTTTGACTCTTTCGGGGCCGGGTTAAGTTTGTGGGCCTCGGATAGGCGCGGCCCCATCCGCGGCAGCGAGTTCGGAACTGAATCTCTTCAGCTCCGACTTCGGCGCGCCGATGATGTAGCGCCGGCCGGTCTGCCGCAGCCACGCCAGATTGGCGGCGCTGGCCATGCCGCGGTCGGCGATCCAGACCCGTCCCAGCACGCCATGCCGCGCCTCCATGGCGGCCACGATCGTCTGCAAAGTGCGGGAGTCGTGCGTGTTGCCGGCAAACACCTCGTAGCCCAAGGGGAAGCCGTCGAAGGTCACGACCAGCGCGATGCAGACCTGCTTGCAGTCGGGGCGATGATCGCGCGAATAACCACGCTGGGCCTGCGGATTGGCTTCTGCCTCGCCCTCGAAGTAGGTGCTTGTGACGTCGTAGAGCAGTACTTCGTTCTCGACCGCAAACAGCTCTCCGCAGCGCTTCGACAAATGCGCTTCGAGGGCAGCCTTGTGCGCAAGGAGATGATCGAGGCCGCGGTAAAGACGATCTTTGTTGACCTCTTCACCCCCGAGCTGCAGCAGATCGGCAAGCGCCGTGCGTCGGTACCATCCTCGGCAATGTGCAACTCGCTCGATGGCTCGCAGAGCCGGGCCATCACCAGCACGGCCGCCATCTTCGCCCATGCAATGCGCTCCTTTCCAATCGGCAGAAGCCGCTCACACAGATCCTCAAGACCCGTGCCGCGCCACAACGCGAGATCGCCGAACTGGTGCGAGCGCTCGACGCGAACACCCTTCAGGCGCACCGGTAACGTCAGACGTTCGCTGCCGTCGTCGAACAGCGGCGCTTGCTCGGGAGTACCGATCAGTCGGCGCGCAAGTCCCCGCGCCTCAACACGTCCGTGCTCATCGAGCTCGCCAAGATGCGCCACCGTTTGCTGGATGACGCGCCGCCCGATACGCACGCTGCGCACCAGGCACCAATAGCGGTGGACTTTCCCGTCCTTCTTGCGAATCGTGTGGCGCAGGTACATGCGCCATCAGAACCACCTCCGCAGCAAAAGAAAATACCCAAGGTCGTCACTACACGCTCAAATCACCCTCGCGCATCATCCAACCCTTTGATCCGACTCGCACCGCCTCGCGCGAAATCGCAAAAAATACCCCCCAACTGCGCAAGTTGGGTTAGCAGGCGTTCAACCGCTGCATGCGTTTCTTCCAACCCCCGGCGGCCACCAGCAGAGCGCGGCCAGCCGGGGGTAACTCCCCCCGTGATTGTGCCGCAAAGCATTGTGATAACTCATCTTTCTGGCCAGATGCTCGGTCTCTTCCAGTTCCATATTCTTGCTACTTTTGCGTGCTCCCTTGAAGGGCTGAACATGGACACAGAATACAATTACGCTTCGGCCATTGTTCCGGTTCGCGAGCTGCTTGCAGAAGCCGACAGAGGATTAGGGGAAAAGTCCCGGCATCTGAACTCTGCCGCCGCGTTCCTAAGGTCGGGTGGAGACGCAGTCTGGAGTGCTGACTCCTATTGCCTTAAAGCTGTTCCCGCTGCCGGCGCATGCTGTCGCATTCGCAATGTTGGCAATGTCGTGATCACGGGGAATTCGTCCTCGTTGAACTGCGCGCAGTGGTTTGCCTAGTTTTTATATCTCGTTCCTCAAGTTCATTGGGTGCTCGGCGAACAGGGAACGAGCTATGCAGGAGATTGGGTGACGAGGTTGATCAGGCGGCGTGGTGAGCCGGCATTTTGACGACCTCGATTCCATTTTGGAATTTGACGCCGGCGATGACCTTTGGCAACTGGTTTTCTCCCTTCAATCGCCGCCAAGTCTTCGCGGCGGCGTCGACCAGTTTGAACACCATGAGTTTGGCGGTCTTCGCCGACAGGGCTCCCTTTGTTCGCACGGTTCGATGACGCACCGTCGCGAATACGCTCGATCGGGTTTGACGTGCGCAGATGGTCCCAGTGCTCGGCGGGAAAGTCGAAGAAGGCGAGCAAAGCTTCCCGATCTTTTGTCAGGCAGGCGACCGCTTTCTCGTACTTGGCGCCGTATTTGTCGGCGAACACGTCGATCGCCGCCTCGGCCGCGGCACGGGTTGGCGCGCCGTAGATTTCACGAAGGTCTGTTTTCATGTTGGCTTGGACCGAGAGGGCGACCTTGTTCAGCACATTGGCGGTCTTATGGACCCAACACCTTTGATGCCGGGTGCTGGGAAAGACCTGCTCGATTGCTTTCCAGAAGCCGAGCGCCCCGTCGCCGACCGCGAGGTCCGGGGCGATCTCGAGCCCGCGCTGCTTGATGTCGATGAGGAGCTCACGCCAGCTCTGCGCGCTCTCGCGCACCCCCGTCTGGAAGCCGACCAGCTCTTTCTTTCCCTCGGGCGTCGCGCCGATCAGCACGAGCATGCATTCGGCGGCGTCCTCCATCCGCGCCTGCAGGTAGACCCCGTCCGCCCACACATACACGTATCGCCGCGCCGAGAGATCGCGCCGCCGCCAGGCGTCGTAATCAGCCTGCCACTCCGCCGTCAGCCGCGCGATCACCGCGGGCGACAGGTTGGGCGCGTCCTTGCCCAACAGGGCGGCGAGCGCCTCCTGAAAATCGCCGGTCGACACCCCGCGCAGGTAAAGAACGGGCAATAGCGCGTCGAGGCTCTTGGTCCTCCGCGCCCACTTCGGCAGGATCGACGAGCTGAAGCGGATTTTTTCCGCCCCGCCTGCCTCGCCCCGGTCGCGCACCTTGGCGCGCCTGACCTCGACAGGCCCGACCCCGGTCTGGATCGTGCGTTGCGGCCCATGGCCGTGCCGGACGACGCGGTCGCGTCCGTCCGGCAATTTCAAGTCCTTCCACTGGGCGACGAAGGCGTCTGCTTCCGCAATCAGCGCCTGCGCCAGCATCCGACGGGCGCCTTCACGAGCAAGCTCGGTCAGTGGGTCGTCAATCGCGTCAGGCTGACGGAAGGGAATGACAGTGCTATCTCTCGACATGGCGTATCGCTCCTTTCGGGAGGTTCTGGCAGGCTCGACACCCGCCTCGATACGCCGCCTTCATTCAGCCGTCGTCACCCAGATTCCCGCATAGCTCAGGAACGATGTGTCCGCGTCTCATTGTAATAGCGCGCGTATGAGCGCAGGACCCCGGCGCAGGTGCTGCTCACCCAACGCCACAACATGATCAACGCATTCGCGGCGGATGGAACCGATCAGTCTTTCGGCAAAACAATTCTGCCAAGGCGAGCCCGCCGAAATCGGCTTGTCGCGGATACCCATGGCCCGTAATCGCCGCCTGACAACGCTACCATAGACCGCGTCGCGATCACGGATCAGATAGCGTGGCACCTCGTTCCAGGGGAATGCTTCGGTAATCTGCTGCGAATTCCGCCGTCGGGTGGGCCGTCACATTGATCCATACAAGCTCTCGCCGAGCCAGCTGGACAATGACAAAGGCATAGAGCAGGTCAAATCCGACGGTGGGAACAACGAACAAATCCATCGCTGCAATCTGCGGCGCGTGATTGCGGACAAAGGTACTCCAGCTTTGACCGGGAGGACCACTCTTCTTGGCCACGTACTTTCCGACGGTCGACTGCGAGATTGCAAATCCGAGCTTGAGAAGTTCGCCATGAATCCGCGGCGCACCCCAGAGCGGGTTCTCAAGGCTCATTTGCCGGATCAATGCCCGCATTTCCGTGCTGATCGGCGGCCGACCTCCCTGGAACCGAGACTTTCGGCGCCAATAGCCACGAAATCCAGCACGGTGCCACCGCACCAATGTCTCCGGCCGAATAATCAGCATGGCCTCGCGGATCGATGGGAACCAGCGATAGAGCTGGACGAAGAACAGCCGATCGCCGTTGTCGAACTGGACACGACCACGCACTTTTCGCTGCAGCACAATCAGCTGCTGCCGGAGCGCAGCATTTTCGGCTTCAAGTCGGCTCTTGGACTTGAAGAACGCAGCCAGCAAGTTGAGGACCAGGGAAATCCGGGCGATCATCACCGCCAGCGTGCCGCGATTTCATCACCAATTCCATGCGGACGAGGTTTTCGGTACACACAAGTCGTGTGGCATGACCCAAAACTCACATAGACAGCGTGCGCAAGGTGGTCGGGGGTCCGCATTGATGAAATCAGCCCATAGCCAATACAGACCAAGGAACGCCATCATGCCGCTCCCCATGACCATCCAGCCCTTCCATCCGGCTACGAAAAACAGCAAGTAGATAAAGCCGCCGACGCCCGCCGCGCTCAGCCCCAATGCCAGAATTAGATTGATTGTGCGGCGGATCGGCCCCCTTAGGGCAGCTTGGAGGATCAGCGGCAGCTTTTCGACGTCGTCCGAATTCAAACCGAGGCTGATCGAGCTGACTGTCGGGCTTTGCTTGGAGGCGCACAAGGAGGACGGCTATGTCAACCGCAAAGCCCGAAAGCATTTCCCTTCGCCCTGCGCAGGCAGACGACGCGCCTGTTCTGGCGCAGCTTGTGAATTATGCAGGTGAGGGCATGCCACTCTACCTCTGGGAAGAGATGGCGGCGGACGGACAAACCGGATGGGATGTCGGAAAACAGCGCGCGGCACGCGAGACGGGGAGCTTCTCCTATCGTAATGCGACGATCATCGAGCTCAATGGTGCCGCTGCCGGCGCACTAATCGGATATGAAATTCCAGAGGAGCCTGAACCGCTTCCGCCTGATATGCCGGCAATGTTCGTTCCCCTGCAAGAACTCGAAAACCTCGCGCCCGGTACTTGGTACGTGAATGTGTTGGCTGTGCTGCCGCAGTTCCGTAATAGCGGTCTCGGTTCCCGTCTACTTGCGCTCGCTGACGAGACAGGCATGCAACTGGAAAAGCGTGGCATGAGTGTCATTGTTGCAGATAGCAATACCGGCGCTCAGCGGCTCTACGTGAGGTTTGGTTACGTGGAGGCCGCACGCCGCCCCATGGTGAAGCAGGGCTGGCTGACCGAGGGGCAAGAATGGGTGCTTCTGACGAAAGGGTTCTGACTGCCTCACCGGATGGAGCGTCGGATTGCGTAGACGCCATCAAGACAGAATTTTTCGTCCAAAGCGGGTCGATGACGTGCGCCGCGAACCGCTTGATGTTCGTAAGGCGACGGCGCGTAGCAATGATGGAATCCTGAAAGGATCGGCGTAGTGACGATGGTCCCCTGGCCACACTTGATGGCAGTGGGCGTACTGCTTGGCTGTGAGGTTCGGCGACATCGTTTCAATTTTCTGGCGATATCTCCGGCGGTGATTTTTGGACCGCCCCGAGAGACGAATTCCCATCTGCTGCGGTCGTATCTAAATTACTACAATGAGACGCGCACGCACCTGTCCTTGGACAGGGATGCGCCCGTTTCGCGCGCCATCCAGACCATTGGCCGCATATTCGCCCGTCCAGTCCTGGGTGGATTGCATCACCAATACGTACGGATCTAATTCGCGACAGGCACAAGGAATGGGTCCCGATGGGCATGCGACTTTTCTCAAGTAACAACCGTCCGGTCCATTTGGGGCCGTATCCGCTGGAGCGCCTCCAGCGGCAGGCGCAAATGCCGGACCTGAATGCCGTGCCCGCCATGCGGCCGATCTCGTTCCGCCGCCCGGAAGTGCCGGAAAGCATCGTCAACGCCATGGGTGAGTACGAGGCGATGCTGGATGCGATCCACTACGGATTGGTCAACAAAGCCACGGCCGAGATCCCGGCGGATCCCGAGGAGCGGGCCCATCACATCAAAGCCTTCGGCTATTTTTGTGATGCCGCGATGCTCGGCATCTGCGCGCTGCCTGACGCGGCATTTCTGGATGAACCGGTCACCAATCCCGATGTCGCGCGCCTGGCGCATGATCTGCGCACCCGCCAAACCAAGACGCTTGCCTCTGGAATCGACGTCATCATGGCCGATCTCAAAGAAAGCATGGAGGCGCCGCCGACCACGATCGAAACACACACACACGTAATCGTCTTTCTTTATGAGAATCCCCGCAATCCTGACAAGGCCGAACCCGGCAGCGATTGGCTTGATGACGCGCTCGCGCAACGCGCATGTTTACGTGCCAATGAGACCGCGACCGTCATTGCGAATTACATCCGCCTTCTCGGCTTCGATGCAAAAGCCCATTCCGGATCGGCATCCGACGTCGACTTGAACCGGCTGGCCGTGTCAGCAGGCCTCGCTACGGCAGAGGATGGGGCGCTGGTCGTCCCCTATATCGGACCGCGTTTCGGGTTGGCGGCCATCACCTGCGCCTTTGAACTGGCGCCGGACGCGCCTTTGGCGCCCGCCGCTCAGCAGCCATGGTTCAAGACGCGCGGGCCGGCGTGGTGGCTGGGCATGGGGTTTGCCAAATCCGCGCTCAACGGTGACCCCTATGCAAAGCGGCGCTTTGTTGACGGCCCATTGCCGTTTGAGCGGCTGAAACGGGTTGATACGCCGACCACCTACATCGACGAAGCTCATGTTGCCCGCGTGCCCAAACGCACCGACATGTTTGCGCGCGCACAATTCGGCGACATGGGCAAGGCGAATCAGGTCAACGCCACAGGCGGCCACTATGCGCGCAAGTCGGCACCGTCCTCCGCGCAGCGGCGGGCACTCGGCGCTTTCGTCCTGTTGCAGGATGGGCCGGCAAATCCCAATGGCCCGCGACCTTCCGATGCCGAGCGCAACGCCGCCAACGTCAAAGCCGCCAGCTATTTTCTTGGCGTCGATGCGGTCGGTTTATCGCGCTGTCCGGAATGGACCTGGTATTCACACGATGCCGCCGGTGCGGTTCTCGATCCGCCGCATGACCAGGCCATCTCGATGATCATCGACCAGGGTTACGAAACCATGGAAGGTGCCTCCGGCGACGATTGGATTTCAGTTGCGCAATCTATGCGCGCCTATCTTCGTTTCTCGTTGCTTGGCGGTGTCATAGCAAAGCAGATTCGCAATCAAGGCTACACGGCCAAGGCCCATACCGTGCTTGACGGAGAGGTGTTGCAGCCCCCGCTGCTACTGCTCTCCGGGCTTGGAGAGGTCAGCCGCATCGGCGAAGTGATCCTCAATCCGTATCTCGGCCCACGTCTGAAGTCGGGCGTTGTCACAACCGACATGCCTTTAGCCCACGACAAACCGATCGAGTTCGGCCTGCAGAATTTTTGCGAGAACTGCAACAAGTGTGCGCGCGAATGTCCGTCCGGCGCGATTACTGCCGGGCCGAAGCTGATGTTCAATGGCTATGAAATCTGGAAGTCGGATAGCCAGAGATGCGCGACTTACCGCATCACTACGCCAGGGGGTGCGATGTGCGGGCGCTGCATGAAGACCTGCCCCTGGAACCTCGAGGGCCTGTTTGCCGAGGCGCCCTTTCGCTGGGCTGCTTCAAACATTCCTGCTGCCGCGCCCTTGCTCGCAAAGCTGGATGACTTGGTCGGCAATGGCGGTCTCAACGACACAAAGAAATGGTGGTGGGACATCGAGTTACAAGAGGACGGCGCCTACCGGCCGTCGCAAAACCCGCTCAACCGGCGTGACCTGCAGAGGGATCTGGACCTCAAATACGAAGACCAGATCTTGGCCGTGTACCCCGCGCCGCTTGCCCCGCATCCCTGGCCATACCCATTCCCGATGGACAGAGAGGCCGGTATTGAGGCTTACCAGGCGCTCATCACAGCTGAAGCGTACAGGCTGAAACTCACGCGCGGCGAGACAGACCATATACATGAATACCACGTGCCCGGCGACGCGCCGGTCCTTCAGGTCAAAGTGACCAAGGTCGAAAAGATGGCGCCCAATGTGGCAAAATACGAGTTCTCCTCGCTGGACGGCTCTGCGCTGCCGGAATGGACGGCCGGCAGCCATATCGACATCGTCGTGGCGCCGGAATTTCTGCGCCAGTATTCGTTGTCTGGCGATCCCGCGGACCGGAGCAGATATCAGATCGGTGTCCTGCGCGAGGATGAAGGGAGGGGCGGATCGAGACTCCTGCACCGGATATTCAACGAGGGACGTCGAGTATTCATTTCCAAGCCGATCAACCACTTCGAATTGGATGAGTCGGCCACCAAGACATTCCTCATGGCCGGCGGCATCGGCATTACGCCGATGATCGCTTTTGCCCATCGGCTGCATGCGCTCGGCAAGGAGTTCGAGTTGCACTACTCGGCGAGCCGTCAGGATCGTGCCGGGTTCCTGAATGATTTGCAGAGCTTTGCGTGGGCAAACCGCGTCGTCTATCACTTCTCAGATCGCGGCACGCGCGCCGATCTGGACGAGATCCTCAAAGGCTATCGCGATGGTTGGCACGTTTACACTTGCGGGCCCGACCGGTACATGGATGGTGTGACTGCGGCCGCCGAGCGGCAGGGCTTTCCCGAAGAGGCGCGGCATCTGGAATATTTCTCCGTGCCCGACGTGCCGGACTATGTGAACCATGAATTCACACTGAGACTTGTCCGGACGGGTAAGGAGCTGCTGATACCGGCTGACAAATCCGCTACCGACGTGCTTGCTGAGAACGGCATTCATGTCGACGTCAAGTGCTCTGATGGCATTTGTGGCGTGTGTAAATGCGGGTTGCTCTCGGGCAAGGTCGAGCACCGCGACTTCGTGCTGTCAAAAAAGCAGCGGGAGAGTGCGATCATTCTTTGTCAGTCTCGGGCTGAAGAGCCCGCGGGGATTATCGAGGTCGCTTTGTAACGCTGCGGTGCGCCCGAGGAGCAGCACCTGGGATAAGCACATAAGCGTGGAAAATCACGAACAGGATCGGCGCTAGGAAAAGAACCCGACCAGCGGCAGCTCAATATTGAGGACAGGCAGCTTGACCGGGTCCTCAAGCAAGAGCTGGCGGTGCGTTACCGTTGTGTGTACCGAAAACCTCGTCCGCATTGAACTGGTGATGGAATCACGTCACGCTTGGGGTGATGATCGCCCTGATCTCCCTGGTCCTCAACCTTCTGGCTGCAGTCTTCAAGTCCAAAAGCCGACTTGAAGCACTACTGTCCGGTTAATAGTCGAACAGATTCAGCTGGTTGCTGAGTTCGCCGTCTTCGAAAGTGGTTGTGCTTTCGGAAAATGCCTGGGACATCGGCATTTTCTCGAAGAGGGTGACCGAGAAAACCTGGAGCAAAGTGTAGAGAGAGGCCTCCAAGCCGAGGCGCTTCTTGACGATGGCAACCAGGACGTAGACGGAAACCGCGATCCATATTTGCGTCCTCACCGCGTTGTCCGACGTGCCGTAAAACTGCTTGATCCGAAGATGCTGCTTTATCCATTTGAAGAACAGTTCGACCTGCCAGCGGCTCTTGTATAGGTCGCAGATCAATGCCGCCGGCAGGGTAAAATGGTTGGTAAGAAACACCAGCCTTTTTCCCGATGCGGCATCCTTGAATCGGACGCGGCGCAGATGAACGGGATAGTCCTTGCTGGTAGAATAGCCATCCAATGCGATAGTCTGGTCGGCAATGATACCGGTCGCCCGATCTGTCGGCGCCGAGTAGACGCGGTGCGCATCCAGGTTCGACTTGGCACGGGTGACGAAGAAGGCGCCAGCCTGCTGCAAGACGTAAAGGCGCGCGAAGTCGATGTAGCCGCGATCCATGACGTAGATGGCGCCTGCTTCGGGGATCAGCAAATCGAGAGCGTGAACGTCGTGCAGCTTGCCGTTCGAGATGTGAACGAAGCTCGGGATGTTGCCGCGCAGATCGAGCAACGTGTGCATCTTCACCGCCGCCTTGGTGGAGCGAAAGTGCGCCCATGGAAATAGCGACAGGCACAGATCGATGGTCGTGGAATCCAGAGCATAGACCGTGTTGGCCAGCTCCATGCCCAGGCTTTCGCTGGCATAGAGCTTCCTCGCATGGGCAATCAGACGGTGAGCGAACTCCGCGTAAATGCGCCAGTCGCGCGTCTCGTTCGCGTCGGCCAGAGTCGATCGTCGGACCGGCTCGCGAAAACCAATGTGATAGAGTTTCGACGCGCGCGCCGATAGGCAGACCTCGATATCGCGCAGGCTCTCTCGATAGGTCAGTTGCGCAAACGCCATCGCGCGGTATTGCTCGGCACAACACAGCGTTCGCACCCGGGCGTCGCCACCGTAGCGGGTAACAATCCGCGCAAAAGTGCTCCAAGGCAGAAAATCCATCAGCTGGGCGAAAAGCGTCTTGCCGATGTTCACGGGCGACTCCTCGGAAAAACTCCGAATAGCGCCCGACCAAGTTCAAATCGACACCACCCATTTTCGGTGGCAAGCTCCTGCCAGATCAGCTCTTTCCAGAACGCTCCTCACCGTCAACCGGACACCAGTGGACTTGAAGCGGAAAATGCCGCCCTTCGGCAGCAGCTGATTGTTCTGCAGCGAAGAGTGCGGGGTCGCGTACGGTTCAACAACGGCGACCGCCTGTTCTTTGTCCAGCTCTATCGTTGGTTCCCGTCGATCCTCAAGGCAATGCGGATTATCCGGCCCGAGACGTTGGTGCGGTGGCACCGTGCCGGGTTTCGCGGCTACTGGCGCTGGAAGTCTTGCTCTCTGGGAGGCAGGCCGTCGATCGGCCAGGAGTTGCGGGCGTTGATCCGGCGAATGAGCCAAGAGAACCCGCTTTGGGGTGCGCCGCGCATTCACGGTGAGCTGCTCAAGCTTGGATTCGCAGTCTCACAGTCGACCGTAGCCAGATATATGGCGAGGAAGAGTAACCCGCCCAGTCAGAGTTGGCGCACCTTTGTCCGCAATCACGCGCCACAGATTGCCGCCATGGATTTGTTCGTTGTGCCAACCATCGGATTTAACCTGCTCTATGCCTTCGTCATGGTCCGGCTGGCACGGCGAGAGCTTATCTGGATCAATGTGACGGCCCACCCGACGGCTGAATGGATCGCGCAGCAGATTACCGAAGCGTTCCCCTGGAACGAGGCGCCGCGCTATCTGATCCGCGATCGCGACGGGGTCTACGGTCCTGTTGTCAGGCGCCGATTACGGACCATGGGCATCCGTGACAAGCCGATTTCGGCGGGATCGCCGTGGCAGAACTGTTTTGCCGAACGACTGATTGGCTCCATCCGCCGCGAATGCATTGAACACGTGGTGGCATTGGGCGAGGAGCACTTGCGCCGCGTCCTGCGCTCTTATATTACGCAAGTTATTACAATGAGACGCGGATCCATCGTTCCTTGAACAAGGATGCCCCGATACCGCGTCCGGTTCAGCGGATCGGAAGCATTGCGTCTCATGCGCTCGTCGGTGGGCTAGACCACCAATACGTCCGAACCTGAGTTTTCGGTACACACAACCCCGGCAGAGCCGGGGGGTCTCCTATGGGACGCTAGAAAACCGCCGCGCTAAAATCGGCCTTGTCGGTAATTGTCATGCGGCCAACAGTGTCGGCCTTGAGGTGTTTCCAAACCAGTTCGTCTGGATTGCGGTCGGGCGAATAGGGCGGCAGACCGCTGCCTCCGCGAGCTCGGCGGCTTTGACAAGGCGCAGTCCGCGCAGCTTGTCGGTTACTCGGACAGCCTTCTCGCGCGCTGCCACGATATCCTCACTGGCGTGGATTGCCTTGAGCATGGCCGCGATCTCTCGCACCTTGGTCGAGGGCACGTGGCTGAAGATGTTGCGGTACCAATGCACGACGCACCTCTTGATCCGCTCGTCGTCAATCGTGATGACATTGTGCAACGGACTCGATCTCGACCGGCTGCGGCATGATCCTTTGATGAAGGTCGTGGTTGGCCGCTGTCCCCAAACCGGGGCGCCGCTGGCGTCGCAATCGACCATCTCTCGCCTGGAGAATGCGCCGAGCAAGACCGAGGCGGGGCGGCTGTCTGCGGCTCTGCTTGATCAGTTCGGCACGACCGTGAAGCCGGGCAAGCTGGAGGTGTTCGACATCGACGACACGTTCTGCGCAGCGCATGGCGGCCAGCAGCTTGCGTTCTGGGGGTCACGAGCTCCCGTAATGGAATGGTCCGGCCGTGCTCCTGCCCCGCCAGCCAGCGAAGTTGGCAAAGGGGTGCCAAAGACAGGAGCACGCCATGTCTCAGAAGCTCAACAGCGCGATTGCCGTGATTGGCGTCGATATCGGTAAGAACTCGTTCCACCTCGTAGGCCTGGATGAGCGCGGCGCGATCGTGATGCGGCAGAAGTGGTCACGTGGCCAGGTGGAAGCGCGCTTCGCCAACATGCCGCCGTGCCTGATCGGCATGGAGGCATGCGTCGGTGCACATCATCTCAGCCGTAAACTAAAGGAACTCGGCCACGATGCGCGGCTGATGCCGGCAAAGTATGTGCGGCCCTACTCGAAAGGACAGAAGAACGACTTCCGCGACGCCGAAGCGATCGCTGAGGCAGTTCAACGCCCGACGATGAAGTTTGTCGCAACAAAGACCGCAGAACAGCTCGACCTGCAGGCGCTGCACCGCGTGCGCGAGCGGTTGGTTAGCCAGCGCACCGGCATCATCAACCAGATTCGCGCTTTCCTCCTGGAACGCGGCATTGCCGTCCGCCAGGGCCTGCGTTTCCTGCGGACCGAGCTTCCGCGCATTCTCGCTACGCGCTCCGACGTCCTATCGCCGCGCATGGTGCACTTCATCGAGGAGCTGTCAGGGGATTGGCGCCGGCTGGACGAGCGCATCAAGGGACTGTCCTCCGAAATTGAAACGCTGGCCCATCAAGACACGGCCTGTGAGCGGCTCATAACGGTGCCCGGCATCGGACCGATCATCTCAAGCGCGATGGTGGCCGCGATCGACACTGGAGATGTGTTCTCAAAAGGTCGCGACTTCGCCGCCTGGCTGGGGCTCGTCCCGAAGCAAATCTCGACCGGGGACCGCACGATCCTCGGCAAGATATCGAAGCGCGGCAATCGTTACCTACGTGTCCTGTTCGTACAGGCTGCCTGGGTCGTGCTGATCAGGCCGAAAAGCTGGGAACGCTACGGGCTCAAGCCCTGGATCGAAGCCGCCAAGAAGCGACTGCACCACAACGTGCTGGCGATCGCGCTCGCCAACAAACTTGCCCGCATCGCCTGGGCCGTTCTCAACAAGGAGCGCAACTTCCAATGCATCAGCAGGAATGCGATAGCACCCCGACCGATTTGAGTGTCGCTCCGTGCGCGGGCCCGTCAAGGCTGGCCTGACAACGCCGAAGTTATCGGCAAGCAAAGCGCGCCGGCCAGCCTTGACTGTCCCTTGCGCGCGGCGCTTGGAGACGAGCATCGGCCGGGGTCTGCGAGAGGATGAGACGAAATGGAGGATCGGTCTTCCCGGCGCACGCGAACACTGGTGACCCGAATGGCCCGGTCGAGGCCTGTCCGGTAATGAGATCGCACGCGCGCTGATATCCATGATGGCCGGGAGCATAACGCGCTCCAAGCAGAGGCCGGATACATTGATGCAAGACCACAAACCGCCAGATCAACGAAACCTCTTGCGACGCACGGCCGGACCATACATTCGGGTCATTGCCGCTCCGCGGCTGATCTTGATCAGTAAGCGGACACTGAAGTCCCACCCAAAAACAAAAATAGGCCCCGCCCGGTTGGAGCCGGAGCGGAGCCGCCGGTCAGGACGACGCGAACTTGGCCGTCGGCGCTGAAGCTGAAGTCCATTGGCATTTGCGAGTTCGGCAATCCGGTGGAGATCAGCGACCAGCCCCTCGGGATAGTTCTCTTCAGGACCGGCGAAGAAGTTCTGCACGCGCCGCCTGGTCTGGTCGGGATCGTCGCCGAAATTGCTGAGATCCAGGCCCCCAGGCGGTTGCCGAAGCACCCTTAGTTAAAGTCTGTTAGGCCTTCAGTTCCTCCGGCACCTTCCCGCCATTCTCGGCGAGCTTCCGCATCACCTGCTTGTGCAACCACACATTCATCGACGCCGAGTCGTTCATGTCGCCTGAGTACTGCAGCTCCTGGGCAAGTTCCTTGCGCGCCGACAGGCTGCTGTCGAGGTCGAGAAGTTTCATCAGATCGACAATCGACTTGCGCCAGTCCAGCTTCTCTTTCTTTTCCGCGGCAAGCTTGGTGAGGATGCCCGCGACGTCGACTTCCGTAATCGAGCCCGCCGGTGCCGAAACCGGCGTAGCCGAGGTGGTTTTGGCCCCAGGCGCAGTCGCAGCCGGAGCGGCGCCCGCCGCCTCCGCCTTCCCAAAAATGGATGACATCATCTTGCCGAAAATGCTCATGGTTTGCTCCTCACTATGATGACTGTAGTTGACATCGCTCGTGACGCCTCAAAGTTGCGGGACGTTGCGTGTCGCAGCTCGCTTGCGCCGAGACCGAACTTGCTGCCGATCTCAGCGATCAGGAAACGAGCATTCCTTCTCCGAAAGCGAAGCCGTAAACTTCAAACTCAGTCTCTCCGAATCGACTGCATCCTGATCGCCGAGCAATCTGGAGCGATCATCCCACTCCGAGCGCCTTGGCCACATCCGCAATGGAAGCCTTCTCCGCATCGGTGACCGTAACGCCGCCAAAACCGAGAATACCGCCCTCAGATGCCGCTTGTGCTACCCGCTCAGCGACCCGCTTGAGCCAAGCTTTGAAAGCCGCCGCATCTTCGGGGGCTTTGGTATCGAGAATCTGCCCCACCTGCGTCAGCGTCGCGATGATCTGCTGCCGCATCTCAGCAGGCGATTTGCCTGTGAGATCGGCCCTCACCCCGTCACGGGCGGCACTCCGGCCAGCCGACGTTTCCATCTCCGCCACCAGAGCCTTTGCCAACTCGCTCGCCCCAGGGTCTCGCTTGACGTCCAATAACGCCTGGCCGCTCGCCATGCCTTCTTGCAGCATTCCCCAAAGTCCACTCGGCTCCGCCAGTGTTACCGCCATGCCCGCCAGCATCGGACTCGCCAAGATCGTCTTCCATTCGTCCGCCGTGAAGTCGGTTTTCTGAGCCATCCTGTCCTCCCTGACTGCTTACGCTAAGCGAGCGGGTTTGGGTCGAAACGCTGCAAAATCAATTACCCCCCGGCAAGTAGCCTACGAAACCGCCTCAGTTGGTTGCTGTATCACCCAGCCAATTTTGTCGAGCGGCACTTCCATCGAGAATTCCAGTCCCGAGGGCGCATATTCGATCTGGTACTTGCCGATGCGCCGCATCGTGCTCTCAATGATCTTGCGCCCATAGCCGGTAACGCTCGGTGGAACCACAGTCGGCCCGCCCGTTTCCTGCCAGGAAAGACTGAACATGCCGGGATGGTCGTCTCCACCCACGCTCCAGCGCACATCGACACGACCGGCAGGAACCGATAGTGCACCGCACTTGACGGCGTTTGTAGTCAACTCGTGCACAATCATCGCGAAGCTTTGCGCCGCCCTTTCTCGTACCATCACATCAGTTCCGGCGAGGTTGATACGGTCGGCAAAGGTCGATGTCTCGGCAGCGACAAGCTGCCGGAGCGGCGCGGCGCGCCACTCCTGCTCAGTCATCAGCGTATACGTGCGGCCGAGCGAGTGTAGCCGCTCAATAAAGACCTCGCGGGCGTCTTCAAGCGAGCGATCTCCCCGCAGGCTATGCAGAGCCACCGATTGAACGACGGCGAACAGATTCTGAATGCGATGGTTAAGCTCGCCGATCAGCAGCCTCTGCTCTTCGAGGCGTTTGCGCTCGCTGATATCGACCATAATGGTAAGCACGTAATACCGCCCCTCGCGCCGGATCGGCTTGAGCCCGATCTCGACCGGGATCTCGGTGCCATCCCGGCGCCGGGCGCAGAGGTCGTGACCTGCCCCTATCGGCTGCTCGCGCGGGCCGGCCGCAAAAACCCGGCGCAAATTCCCATGTTTGATGCGCGACCGCTCGGGAAGCAGCATTTCGACAGATTGGCCAAGCAGCTCGTCGCGATCAAAGCCGAGCATCTGCTCCACATAATCGTTCACTGAAATGATGTGCGCCCCAGCGTCGACCACGACCAAACCGATTGGCAACGATTCCAGCAAGAAGAAATCAGGAAACAAGGCTTTTGCAGTGTCCAGGAAAGTACTCCCGGTGCAGTCGTCCATGGCATATTCACCCATCGCTTCTTGCATAGGCTCTAATGGATAACCTCATGAGTGGGGCGTCCCGCGTGAAATGCGCAACACCACGCGGGCGCCCCACTCAGCGCCGGTCTGCCACACCTCTCCGCATATGACTCCCGGCACCGGTTTTGTGCTCATCCTGCTAACGCCAGCGCCCCCAGGAGGAGGTCTGCCCATATTGACCCTGCCAGTTCCATTGGGATCGCCCGTATTGGCCCTGCCAATTCCATTGTGATCGCCAGGGATCATTCCACGAAGAAGCGCTGCGAGCAGAAGGGCTAGCGCGGTCGGCGCGAGCAGAGTTCACTTGATCGCCGTCGCGCTTTGTTTTTGTGCGTCCGTACTTACTAGATCGCGCCTTGCGATCCTTTCTAGCATCGTCGGACTGCGCTCTGGCTCGCTTGGCTCTCCGGGTACGCCTGACTTCAGGCTCGTCGTCGGGGTCGGCCTGTGCTTTGACGCCTGTCAACCTCTCAGAGTTATCTGCCTCCTCTTTGCTGTCAGCAGCGCCGGCTTCCAAGCGCGCATAATTTTTCAATAAACGGTCGCTCTCGCTGCCTTTGCCCGACAACAGCGCGTTCTCGGTGTCAATTACCTTGCCTTTGGCGTTGACCCGAAAGCATTCAGAGAATGCTTGGCCACGACCAATCGATTTGCACGCGAGCCGGCGTTTGGCTTCTGGCGACGGCGGAGCAAGCACCGTTCTCGGTGCAACATTGCTCCACACTGCATTGATGATCGGCTCGAAGATCGGAACAGCGACAGCGCGCCCGTCGAGCCGCCGCCCAGCGTCCGGCGCTTGCCGTCGGCATTATCGTAGCCGATCCAGACCGCGATGGTCACGTCGTTGGTGAACCCCACAAACCAAGCATCATTCTCATCATCAGAGGTCCCGGTCTTGCCCGCGACATAAGGGGCCAAACCCGAGATCGTTCGCGCCGTTCCGCGGGCCAGCACACCCTGCAGCATGGTCTTGAGCTGATAGAATGCGGCGCGGTCGACCGAATTGATCGGTGATGCTTTTTGCTGATGGCGATAAATTAGCTGGCCGTCGCGCTCGACCGACTCCACGACATGGGGTACCGGCCGCAACCCTTCATTGGCAATCGTCGCATAAAACGCCGCGAGATCGATCGGCCGTACCGGTTGAGCGCCGAGCACGAAGGGATAGTACCGCACGCATTCCCGGTAAATCTGCGCTTCCAGCGCCAAATCACAAAGACGATTGAGACTGGCTTCTGGGCTTCTTTTCGATGCCTCCGGTGAGCAGATGAACGGTCGCGAGATTGCGCGAGTTTTCGAGCGCGCTGCGCAAGGTCAGGACGCCGCGGGAGCGGCCGTCGTAGTTCTTGGGCGTCCAGTAGTCCCCTGCGCTGGCGCGCTTTCTGCCAAGGGGCGGCAGGGTGATGGGCTCATCCATAACCAGCGTATTGGGCTGCACGCCCCTGCCAAGGGCGGCAAGATAGCTCAGCGGCTTGATAGTAGAGCCCGGCTGCCGCGCGGCCTGAGTTACACGGTTGAGCTGGCTCAGGGGATAGGAGAAGCCGCCGGTCATCGCAAGAATGCGGCCAGTCTTGTTCTCCAAAACCACTGCCGCTCCTTGCACCGTAGGACGTACGCGCAACTCGGCGCGAGCCCACCTCCTACCCTTGCTTTCGATGACGCGCACCAGTACCACATCATAGAGCGCGAGCTTATGCTTCGTGGTGGCGTCGATACCGAGCGGCAGAACGCGACCATCGGTCAATCCGACGCGCCAGGTCTCCCCATGCTTGCCGCCGGTGTTATCCAAAACGACTGCTGGTTCCCAATGCACGTCATATAGCGGCAGCCGCGCATTCCCGAGTGCCCGCTGCCACGCGGGATGTCCGTCGCCGGTCTTCTGACCCGTTTTGGCACGCTCAATCGCCTTCGCCAAGTTGGCCTCAGGGGCTTTGAACTGCGCACGGCCGCTATTGCGCTCGTAGCGCGAGAGACCCTCTTGCAGGGCCTCTTCCACTGCTGTTTGAAGTTTCTGATTGATCGTCGTACGCACCGTGTAAGCCCCCGTCGAAAGGGCTTCGATGCCTGCTGACTTGGCTTCGCGGACAACCTGATCAACGAAGTAATAGCCGATGTCGCGCCGTGACCGCTGATAAGCGACGAGCCTCGGCAATGTCGGCAATCCTCGACCGGACTGCGCGATTGGCAGCAGCCGATCGTCTTCCAGACGTTTCAAAACGTATGCAAGTCGTTTCTGCGCCCGCCGGGGGTGCCGATCCGGGCTGAAATAGTTCGGTCCCTTCACCAAGCCGGCCAGGAGCGCCCCTTCCTTGAGCGCCAGCTCCTTTGCTGTCTTATTGAAATAGGCGCGCGCCGCCATTTCGATGCCCCAGGAGGCGCGACCAAAATAGATTGCGTTGAGGTAGAGTTCGAGAATTTCCGCCTTGCTCAGCGTCTGCTCGACGCGCGCCGTCAAAATGATCTCACGAATCTTCCTCTTGTAGGTCCGATCGCTACCCACCAGGAGGTTCTTCACGACCTGCTGGGTTATGGTCGAGCCGCCCTGTAGCCTCCCATTACCGGCAAGGTTGCTTACGAAGGCGCGGATGAGGCCACGCTCATCGATCCCCCTGTGCTCATAGAAGTTGCGGTCTTCGGCAGCGATGAAAGCCGACTGCACATGCTTCGGGATGTCGGCGAGAGGGACCCATTTGCGACGTCGGCCCCTGCCGGACACTTCCGCAAAGGCCCGACTGGCCCCGTCAAGCAGGGCGCTCGTGCCGGGGAGCGTCGTACCTTTCAGCTTGCTGTGATCAGGGAGCTCGGCAGTAGCTTTGTTGTAGGAATCGATGACATCGCCAAGATCAAGCGCTGGTGCGACGACCTTCTGGTCCGTGCAAAACCGCCGATAGGCCGTTTGCAGGTCGACAAAATTGATCCCACGAAACGCTTTGCTCTTCTGAGTAATCGCCTGCGAATTGTCGAGCGCGATTGTAATGAGTTCATCGAGATTAATGTGCTCGATATCGAAGACCTTCTTGATGTGTGTACAGCCGTCTCGCAAAAGACGCGTCACTTGCTCCTGGTCTTGCGTGCGGTCGAATTGGGTTCTCACAGCATCCGACGCGGTCGTCACCTGACTGATCGCCAGCGCCATCGCGAAGATTTTTACGAGTAGAGATTCCATAAACCGCCCCAGCGTTACAAAGTTAAGAAATTCCCCTTGCGGGTGGCATTCGAACTCTTGCGGAAGGCGGAGAGCCATCCCGCGCGTATCACGGGAGCTCCGCCAGAGCTGGAAGCCGACCCGCATCCATTTGTCGACCGTAACTGTCCATGCAGCTGCGATCGGCTTGAAGACTTCTTCCGCCGACAAGCCGCATCGCTCAGCGTCTTGATGATATCGACCCGAGAGCGGCACCAAGGTGATCCGGCGACACCGGGCCGTTCAGTCCGATCAGCGAACCGATCGTCTTTCCTTGCGGTTTCGTCAGAATCGCTCGAGCAGACCACTCAAGCCCTCAAGGGGCCACGCTGGCTGCTGTCAACGCCTCGCTCACCAGTAAATTCAAGGATAGGTAAACTATCATAAGTCTACAAACAATCAAAAGCCTCCTTGAGTCCAATCACAACCTGCTGAACTTGCGTCGTAATTTTGCGATGCGCTTAGCCTGATTTTACGGTCCGACTAGCTATAAAGGGTTATGTCTCGAGTTATCTTCTATCACCACGGCAACCGGAATTGCCGTCGCCCAGAAGACAAGAGCCCAGATCCAGGCGCGTGTCGACCAGCTCTAACGCTTCATCATCTTCGTAGCTCTAGAGTAATCAATCCCGGCTATAGGGCTCCTGCTATCACAGAATGTTCATTAACAACCAAGAAGGGATATGCGACGCTTGATCGATAATTCTCTTTGACCGGAGGAAGTGATGAATCTTGGCGACGTCGTGGGAAGCTAATGCGCGAAGGGCTCTCGCCGCAAACCCGCTCCCGCATTGAACATGCCGCGGGCGGGAATGCTCTGGGCGGTGCGGATAGTTCCGGCGGTCTCGGGCAAATCATCGGCAGCATGCTCGGCGGTCAAGCAGGCGGCCAAGGATCGGGCGGCCTCGGAGGTTTGCTCGGAGGTCTTGGCAGTTTGCTTGGTCGCCAGAATGCTGGCGGCATGAGCCGCGGCCAGGCCGGCGGAATTGGTGACTTGGTCGGATCGTTGTTGGGCGGCGGCGGGGGCAAGGGCGCGGTCGGCGGCAGCGCCATGGCCTTGTTGGGAACGCTAGCGTTATCCGTGTTGAAGAATTGGCAGGCGCCGGCAGGGAGCTCGCAAGTTGGTCAGGCTGCGCCCGTATCGGAGGAGGAGATGCGCCAGATTGCGGCTCCAGAAACTGCGGAATTGTGTCTCCGGGGCATGATCGAGGCGGCGAAAGCAGACGGCGAGATATCGCAGGATGAAGTTCAACTTATTGTCGGGAAACTGCAGGAAGGCGGCATCACGGCAGAGGAAAAGCAGTTCGTTGAACGGGAAATGCGCAAGCCGCAAGACGTGGCTGGGCTCGTGAGCGCCATTCCGAATAAGCAGGTCGGGGTTCAGGTCTATGCCGCAGCACTCATGGCTATTTCAGTGGACACGCCGGCCGAGCGAAATTTCCTTCAACGGCTGGCGAGTGGGGTAGGCCTTGATCATGAAGCCGTCGCCCGGCTTCACCAAATGGTCGGCGCGCCTGCCGTTTGACTTGAAGGCAATGCCTGCGAACGGTCATCAGGCGACATAACAGCGCTCTAAAGGCGTTGCTATCGTGTGCGCGTCGCGTCGGCGATCACCCAGCGGCGGGTATTCCCGCAACTCGAACAGCCAACTTGCTCGATCAAGCGACATCCGGCTGTTCGACGTTGGTAATGTAAAAGATATATCGTCTATAAGAGGCGGCTGCGATCGCACTGGCAACAAATGATCGTCCTTGTCACATTGGTTCGGAAGGGCTCAAAAACGAGTACTCTTAAAGGAGATAGTGATGAGTGATGTCGTCGTCCTTTCCCCCATGCAATACCTCGACAAGGCTGTTGGGGCCTTGCGCGACATCGGCTTAATGCCGGCCAAACTCGAGCCCGCACCGATCAATGCTCTGCTGGAGAAGATCTCCGATCTTGACCCGGAAAAGATCCAGATTATCGCGCGGACGCTGGGGCAAGCCTCCGTTTTCAACGAGGTCGTACGCCACATATGAGTGATGACACTCGGCTCGAACGGATTAGTCGCCGCGGTGCATCCCTTGTGCACCGAGAGCACATACGGGCGGTCGGCAGCGTAACCTGCGAGCGCCAACTCGCCAGTGTTCACGGCCGCTAGCAGCCCGGCGCTATCTACTGCCTGAACCGGGATAGGCTTAACCTTGAGTGCGTCACGTAACGTCAGGATAGCCCAATCATGTTCGACCATCTTGGGGTCGAAGAAGTCATAGCGAGGGCGATCTTCAAGCTTGTACTTGAACTGCGGCGACGTGAGAAAACTCTCGGCCAGCGAATGACCAAGGAATTTGTCGCGTGCTTGGCCGACGACGAAGTGTATCGAACTCGGCTTCACCCAATCGTTGGTGCGCGTGTCGAAGAGGCAGTGCGCCGCGGTGAGGACGCGGCGCGGCCCAATCAAGGTGCCGGTACACAGCCCCCGAGCTGTTCCTGCGACGACATTAACGCGGCCAATCGCGGACCACGGCCATTTGTCGGATGAAACTCGGACGCGGTGATCCTTGGCGCCAAGAATACCGGCCGGATGGTCAGTGGGGGACGCAGGCTGCGCAAGGGCGGCATGGCGTTCAGACACAACGGCCGAAATTGCCGTGACGATTATCAATGCGCTCGAGACGAAGAGCACGACACGCGTTTCTCGCATGTTGCCAAGCGTCATCGGGGGCCAGGAGGGGAAGGCATGACAAATCATCAGGCGCGATAGCGCGCTTTCCTCCATGCGACCACACCGCCCATTACGGGCTCACCAGTCTTGATATTCCGCCATGTCCCGTGCGACCACTGGCAGAGGTAAGGAAGGGCGTAGGTGCCGACGTGATCTTCGCAGAGCAATTCGCATGCTGTTCCGGCAGGCGGCGTGCCATAGCCTGAATAGTCGTCCAGGCGCTTCCTCCGAGCCGCGATTCTTCTGCTGACGGGCTTCATCAAGGCACGGGGAAAGCGGCGAGGAGGGCAAGACCAAAAGTTCCCCGCTCGCGGTCGTTTACCGCTGGTACATCCGCAGTCGGCATCCGCGAGGGGGCGCGGCCGAAGCCGTAACCCTTACATGGGGAGCCTCGCCGCCAAGCGCCACAACCCGCACCGTCTCGCCGGTACAATCTCATCGCGAGTAGGACGCGGCCAGGCCTCGAGGATCGCGCATGTTTCCCAACGTCATCATCGGTGGGCCGGGAAGGGCATGTCGGCGAGCCGAGGGCGTGGGAGTATTAGACGGCTGCCACATCCAGCGGCCCGCCGGAGAGGGAGATGCGCCCCCTCTCGTACCGCTAAGCATCAAGCAGGTTGCTAGGTTCCCCGCCCGCGCCAATACATCCGCGGGCGGCTTCGAGTGGGCGGTAGGCAGGCCCCGGCGAATGCCAAACCGGGGCCTGTATTGTAGAGCAGTCGCGCCGAGCAAACGGGGCCGTGACGGTGACCGCTGTGAGGACAGTTGCACTCAAAGGGCGGCAGGCCAATTCAACCCGATGGACTAAATTCACCAGCGCCGGTTCCCCCATCCGCGGTCGGCGCGAGCAGCGTCATCGGAGGGTTGGGAGGGGAAGGCATACCTGCCACAAAGGTGATGCAGACGACGCGGCACAAGACGCCCGCCATGCTCGCCGTCTACTATCGCGACGAAGAGATATTCACCGATGTTGCTGGCGCCGGGTTGTTGTGAGCTTGCGTTGTCCTGCGCCTGCTAGGACGTAGGTAGGTGCACACGCAAGAGGGGCCGTCCGAAAGGGCGGCCTTTTGCCTTTGGAACAAAGAAAGGCCCGGTACGCTATGACGACGCCGGGCCAAGGCTTCCACTAACCGGCGGCCACAGCAGGGGGGGCCGAGACAGTGACCGCTGTGGGAAGCGTCGCACCTAAATAGGCGTCAGCCAATTCAAGCTGACGGATTAGACTGCGTTCGCAAGGGGAGCAACTCCGGACAGGCATGTTGCTCCATATGCAATTAGATAAGCTGGCTGAATTGCTCCGGTCTCGCTGATTGCTAGCCTTCCAGTATGCCGGATGTTACGACATTGCTGCTGAAGCTGGCCGAAGTGAAGCAAGAGGTCCGCAAACTCACCGTCATGGCGCTAGACCCGAGCCTGCCCCCGGAGTACCGCCAGCTCGTGAGGGTGCTGGAGTGGTCGGCAAGGACCGAAGCGAAACTCCGGTGGAGGGCCCTGGAATATCAGATTGCCCTCGATCGGTACGGCGAAGGCGAGGCGTAGGGATACTGGGCAGGCCGCCTCCGGGCGGCCTTTGCGTGGGAAAAGGAAGGGCTTGGCGGATCGAGGGAGCCGGGCCCTGACGGTGTGTGTGGCGTTCTCGCGGGGAGAACGCTTAACGGCCGGTTAAGCGACGCATCAAGCCGCCTTGGCGGGCACAGGGCCGCCCGGAGGCGGCTCATCGCTTCCCGAACCTTTCATCAAACCTGCCTGTTTATCGCCCAAACGCTGAGCTATCAGATCGACGACATCGGTGAGCGTTGAGGAAAATCCAACTCCATTGTCTGGCAAACTAATGCCGAACCGATTTTCAGCCCGGTGTATCACTTCGATGATGTCGGCCTCATCCATGCCGAGTTGATCATTTAGGGTGCTCTCGGGCGTCAGGTCGCGTGCCCCGAAAAGGCCGTGCTCGTCAGCTACCGCGGCGACAATTTCCTCGACAGCAGATGCAATGTCAATTCGTGTCATGTTGGTGCCTCCAGCCTCGTGGTGGGAGAAACAGCTCCCGCGCCCAATAGCCGAGCTGGTAAACCGCGAAGTCGAGCCGCGAGTCGATGTCGAGCAGAATGCGTTTGATCTTGGCCGTGCGCGACTCGCACCCGCCGTCCGTATCGTCTCGTTCGTCCACTCTTCCGTCTCGCTCGATCGCATCCCCAATTTTTGCTGGATACTATACGCGATTTTCTGTCGGGTTCATCCCCCCAAGGGTTCGCGCCGCCTGCACCCGGCATTGGTAAACCGAAACGATCGATCCCTACAACGCCGGAGCCGCGCCTGCCAAAACCGGAAAGAAGTTTTCGTCCAATGCTGTACCCGACCGGCTCCGCCCCGCCAATGGTCTTCCGAGACACAAATGCGCGGAATATGGGAGGATCAATTAAAGCGGCCGGCATGCTCGCCTATCACGTCGAGCATCACATGCGCGCCAGGCTCGCCCCCATGCTCTACGACGAGACCGATCACGAGGCCGCCGCCGCCATCCGCACGAGCATCGTCGCCAAGGCCGAGCGCTCCGACGCCGCGCGTCGCAAGCAGACGACCGGTCGCACCGACGACGGTCTGCCCGTCCATAGCTTCCGCAGCCTGCTCGCCGACCTCGCCACCTATTGCCGGATCCAGGCGACCACCGCGCTCAACGAAAAATACGTCTTCACCCTGCACACCAGGTCGACCCCGATCCAGAGCCGCGCCTTCGACCTCCTCGGCGTCGACCCGGATCGTACCCAGTAATCCGCCCCTCGCCCTCGATAAACGAGAGTGAGATCAATGCCTTATAATTTTTGAAAGAAGGAACTTCGGCCTAAAGGCGAGGGTTTGGATCCCCGAAGGGGACAATCAATAGTACTGACGCCTGCCGTAATATTGCTGCCGCCTGCCGTAATATTGCCGCCGCCTGCCGTATTGCCGCCGCCTGCCGTATTGCTGCCTGGCATAGTATTGACTGCCACGGCCCCACCCAAAAAATGCGCTGCTGTGAGAACCGTACCTATAACCGGACGGCTGCCGCCGACAATTCCTCCTCGCCGACCGACGACGACTACGGGCCTTCGGCTTCGCCACCGGCGGTCGACGACTACGGGCCTTCGGCTTCGCCACCGGCGGTGCGGCCTCGGTCGCAGACGTTCCAGAACGCAAGCTGCTGGCCGCCATGCGCCGCGCAGAACGTGTCGTCGACGTCGAGCACCTCCAGCTTGCCCGGCTTCACCGTCGCGCCGAACTGATCAAGCAGCGCCGCAGACAGCCGCCCTGCCGCGGTCTTGCTCGGCGCATTCTCCAGGCGAGAGATGGTCGATTGCGACGCCAGCGGCGCCCCGGTCTGCGGACAGCGGCCAACCGCGACCTTCATCAAAGGATCATGCCGCAGCCGGTCGAGGTCGATGGCGTCCTCGTAGCCGCACGCAATCGCCGACGCGCGCGCCATCACCATCTCGAACATCGCGTGCCGCACCCGGTCCGGATCGCGGCGATCCGGCATCGCCTCCGCAAGCCGTCGGCACACCCCGAGCTTGCGCTCCGCCTCTCGCAACAGCAGCAGACCGCCAGCCGAGGACTGATTGCCGCCGGCAAAATCTACTGTGAGTTTCTTACGCCGGACAGATGGAAGCTCGAAGGGAAGCAGCGTATCGTCGCTCATGGCGGCTGTGGCGCAGGGCCGATCCAAATCGCAATTCGCTCAAACACCGACTTGCTACGTAAATCGCTCGTCTCTTGCCACAGCCGTCTCTCAATTCCTCACCGTTATGCATAATCCAGGCTAGCACTTTGGTCGATGGTGGCACCGGCAAAGTACACTAATGGCAGGACCAGAGGCAGCGCATACCGGCTGTTATGGCTTGGCGCGCGTTGCGCGTGTGTGGAAAATCTCGCGTGCCAGCGTCTATCGCTCCCTCAAGGAGCCGCCGTCGAACACGATCGTCCGTCGCCCTGGCCCGGTCGGGGCATGTTCGGACGCGGAATTGGCCGACCATATCCGCCGGCAAATAGCTGCCTCACGCCTTCACGGAAATAGTAATCTTTTTCGCCGATAATTCCCTCAGGGTTGGTCAAAAACCTATGGCGGAAGTAACCTCGGACGGGTGGCCGCCGGCGGTTATTAACCTCGGGAACACTGCGTTTGCAAAACCAGATAGGCGCTGATTGCCGTTTTTACCTGCTCCACGCTCTGTTCAGTCATTTTGCGCATGTCGGCGGGGATTTCGAATTGTGGTGTCGTGCCGGCAGTCATGATGCTTTCCGATCGACTAGCGAGAAAAAAACGGCTTAGGTCGCCCCAAGCGACGCTTTAGATTAAACTCAATGCGCTGCGCGAGTTCGGCTGGACCATGCCGGTTCTGGTGCGCGAGAAAGGAACGCTGATCGCCGGCCACGGCCGGCTCGAGGCGGCGAAGCTAGAGGGCATTACCGAGATCCCGACCATCATCGCCAGCGGCTGGACGGAAGCGCAATGCCAAGCTTATGCAATTGCAGACAACAAACTGACGGAATCCGGCGAGTGGAGCGAGGAATTACTGCGGCTTGAACTTGGTGATTTGCGCGAAGCTGGATTCGACCTGGCGCTCACCGGTTTCGATCAGGACGAACTCGACAGTCTGCTCGTCATCGATCGTGATATGGGCGGCGATCCCGACGATGCGCCGGAGCCGCCGGCCGGGCCGATCAGCCGTCCCGGCGATCTGTGGATCTGACAAGCCTGCGAAAAACGATCTGCACCCGACGATGAAGCCGGTCGCGCTGGTCAAGCGCGCCATTCGCAACTCGTCCAAGTGCCGAGACATTGTCTCGGACCCGTTCGGCGGATCAGGCACGACGCTGATAGCGGCCGAAAGAACCGGGCGAAGGGCGCGGCTGATCGAGCTCGATCCGAAGTATATCGACGTGGTGGTCCAGCGCTGGCAGGAGCAGACGGGACAAAGCGCCAGGCTCGAGCAATCAGGCCAGAAGTTCAGCGAGATAGCTTCCAAGAAGATGGCAGCTGCTAAGGACTAGGCGTTGCCGCCATGCAATCGTGGCGGCATAATCTGACAATGCCTCCTCGGCGCTCCGCAGACACAACACCCGACCTGTTTTCGATAGAACCGGCGAAGGCTGTCGCTTCACCGGTAAGTCCCAATCGGGCCAATCCCGCTCCGTACAAGTGCCCGCTGCTGCCAAAGGACCTCGCCGGTGCGCTGAAGCACCTCGGTGATACCGAATTCGATGCTCTGCTTGCAGCAGTCACGGCCGAAAGCGAGCGCCGAGGTCGCCCGAAACCAACTCGGGGGAAAGCGCCGACGATGCGTCAGGCTGAGGACGCTTCTCGGCTGACCTCGGGCCAGGTGAATGCGGTTCGTGCAGCCTTCGAAGCGGGCGTCAAGCCATCAGCAATCGCACGCCAGTTCCGTATTTCACAGTCCGAGGTCAGGAAACTGCTTGCGAAAGTAGCACAGCAATCAAAATCCGGACGATGACTACATCAGGCGATCAACCGCACGCCAGCGACGGAGAGATCAGCCGAAAACGCTCTTCCGATCGCCACCACGCCGATACGCTTTAATCGCCGGGTATTGAGAGGAACATCGGTTCGATACGGCACGAATTCCTGAAATCGGAACGGAAGAGTCCGCCACTGCGGATCGGCGCGGAAGCTTTGCCGGTAGGATTGCCATGGACGAGTCAGATCGCTGGTGCGCAGGTGAACGCCGTACTCCTCACCGTTCCCGAAGACGTCGAGCTCAATGCCGAACCACGCGCTGACGTCGACAGCTCCACCATCGGGTGCAAGATCGAGCGAGATCTGAACGAAGCCGCCGTTATTCTCGAGGCTGACATTGCCCCGCATGCGGATGGCTGGCCGGCCAGCCACCATCTCGCGAATCATGGTGCCTTTGGATACGCCGCCCATCACGCGGTCGGTGAACAGCTGCCACCGGATCCCGATCGCTGACATGGGCGGATCGCGGCTCAAGTCGTCGATGATGGCTGACTGAGGGCTCACCGTTTCGCCTCGCGTCGCGCCGCCGGCAAGGACGGAGCCTGCAATGATCAGAAAGGTGCGGCGATCGCAGAGCATGGTGGACATGTAAGCCACGCCGACGGCAGATGCCAACGCAGCCCTGGTCACTGCTCATCAATCATAACTTGGCATCGTGGCCGCGGTAGATCTGGTTAACTTTGATTGTTAAGCGGAGCGATAACGTTGTCGGCCATGGTGTCGGCAACCGGGCGAAAACAGCTCGGCAGAGACAGTTTGAGGCGTCAATCATTTACATCAACTTAAGGGGTCGGGCCGCCAAGACTGCCCGACCCCTTCGCTGCGTGCATGATGCTGAGCGCTGGCTCAGCCGGCATTTGCAATTCGATAAATTCGCCCGCGCCTTTCTGCAAGGTGATATCGAGGCGCTTCTTCTTCAGCGCGCCGGCGATCGCGCCGCGCACGGTGTGCGGCTGCCACTCCAGCGCGTTGACGATCTCGTCGGCGGCTCCTTTCGCCCGGCGCAGCATGGCGATCAGATGTGCCTGCTTACTGCCATCGCGGGTACGGGGGGGCCTTTGGTCCTTTGGTCTTGGATGTTTTCAGGCGCGGATTCGGTTCGGCTTTGACGTTGGTTGGCACCTCATCTGCTGCGGATTCAGCATCTTCCGCCGCGTCCCGCGCATCGATACCGAGCGCCGCGAATGCGGCATCGGTGGCGACGAGCGAGTTCCCTTCTTCATCTGATGACCCTCCCTTCACCTCAGGCCTAGTCAACCAAGTGCGCGACCGGATGTCGTTATTCACGCGATTTATTGGGCTTGAATTCGAGGGGTACATTCCCGACGGCACGACGCTGTGGCTGTTCCGCGAGAAGCTCGCATAGGCCGGATTAGTCGAGAAGCTGTTCGAGCGGTTCAACCAGCATCTGAATGCGAAGGGCACTCGCCCGCGGCGGCCAGATGGTGGACGCCACGATCGTGCAGCCGCATCTGCGTGCACGACACGCGCGGCCGTCCGCTGTCGAAGGCCAGGGCGGCGGCGAACCGGGCGAACAGCCGCATCCGCGCCCGCATCGAGCACGTGTTCGGCACGCAGGAGACCGCGCCCGGTGGCCGCATCTTGCGCGCAATCGGGATCGTGCGGGCACGCCTCAAGATCGGCTTGCAAAACCTTGTCTACAACATTTGCCGACTGGCGACGCTCGAACGGATGGCCGCCGCCTAACGGGAGAACTCCGTCCGCCGACAAGCGCTAAGCGGACGCATCGGCGCTCGAGCAGCCCACTCCATCAAAAAAACCAGACCTTGCAGCTCCGGCGCTCACCGCGGCACTCGAAATCGGAATAGATCGAGGTGCCCTAATGACATTTTCAACCTCCCCAAACTCTTTCTCCATACACTATTTCGCTGCGCTGGTAATGGAATAAGCTTGTTTTCGATGAGGTAGGCGAGCATGGCGGCGCGGGCGTTGGCTTCACTATTTTCATTGAAGTGCACCACACCTGTGGTTCCCGAAAATCCCATCCGGCCGGATTCGCACGATCAGGCAGAATCAGCGCATGATTGCATTCAATGCTTGCGATCCTCCGCTTGCTTGCAGCGTTTATCGCCGACCTGCTCAAGTCGCGGCGGCAGCTTGAGGCCGAGATCCTCTTTCTCCGTCATCAACTCAATATCGCGTTGAGGCAACGATTGACGCGGCTGCCGTTGCGGGGCAGCGATCGCGCGCTGCTGGTGTGGATGACTCGGCTGTGGCCAAGCCTGCTCGGCATGGTCCAAGTGGTTGAGCCGGCGACGATCCTGCGGTGGCATCGGGCGGGGTTCCGGAGCTACTGGCGCTGGAAATCCCGAAAGCGGGCAGGGCGGCCGCGGATTGATCGTGATCTACGTGATCTGATTCGAAGGATGAGCCGAGAGAACCCGTTGTGGGGCGCCCCGCGGATTCATGGTGAATTGCTCAAGCTTGGGTTCGAACTCGCCGAGTCGACGGTGTCAAAGTATATGAGTTCGACGACGGCGTCCGCCCTCGCAGAGCTGGCGGACGTTCCTGCGCAACCATGCGGAGGCGAATCGCGGCAATTGACCTGTGTGTAGTTCCGACCGTTCACTTCGAGCGCCTGTTTGCCTTTGTGATTATCGGCCACGGACGACGACAGCTGCTGTGGTTTGCGGTGACCCGGCATCCGACTGCGGAGTGGTTGGCACAGCAGATTGTCGAGGCCTTCCCGTGGGAGACGACGCCGACCTATCTGGTGCGCGACAATGACGGCGCGTACGGCCCGGTCTTCCGGCGCCGGGTTCGGGCGATGGGGATCCGAGACCGACCAATCTCACCGCGCTCGCCGTGGCAGAATCCATATGCGGAACGACTGATCGGAACGTTGCGGCGCGACTGCCTTGATCACGTTGTCATCTTCGGTGCACGACATCTGCGGCGGGTTCTGGCCGCGTACTCCGTCTATTACAACCAGACGCGTACGCACCTGTCGTTAGAAAAGGATGCGCCGCTCGGTCGAGCGCTCCAGCGACATGGAGCTATCGTCACTGTGCCGATTTTGTCGGGACTGCATCATTGCTACGCGCGGATATAATTTTCGGGAGGGACACCACGCTATCTGATCCGCGATCGCGACGGGATCTACGGTCCAGTTGTCAGCCGCCGATTGCGGGCCATGGGCATCCGCGACAAACCGATTTCGGCGGCATCGCCGTGGCAGAACTGTTTTGCTGAACGACTGATTGGCTCCATCCGCCGCGAGTGCGTTGACCACGTGGTGGCGTTGGGCGAGCAGCACTTGCGCCGGGTCCTGCGCTCATACGCTCGCTATTACAATGAGACGCGGACCCATCGTTCCTTGAACAAAGATGCCCCGATAACCCGACCGGTTCAGCGGACCGGACGCATTGCGTCTCATGCGCTTGTCGGTGGGCTGCACTACCAATACGTCCGAATCTGAGTTTTCGGTACAGACAGGTGTAGCTGCCGACACAGAAGGAGAGCGGCTGTGGCAAAAGGCGTGGAGATCGAAATAGCGCCTCTCGACGAGAAACACGTCCGGGCAAAGATCACTTGGTCCGAGCAAGATGTCGGTGGCGGAAAACTCGTTGTAGAGGTCACCGTCAAAAATATGAAGACGCGCCCAAAAACCGACGAGCAACTTATATCAGATGCGAAGGCGCTGGCCGTACGATTCGCACGAGCCTTTGCCGACACGATTGAGGGGTAAATATTCTCCGCCATAGCCAGAGGCGAGAGAGAGGCATATCCCACAGCCGCTGAAAGCGTGACAAACATGCCCGCCTGTTGAAGGCAACGCGAGGCACATACTATTTCACCTGCCCATGTTATAGAGCTGCTGCACTTCGGCGGCCGAGAGCGCTCTGCTGTAAAGGCGGACGTCATCTATCTTGCCGGGCGCGGCGCACCCCAAAGCGGGTTCTCTTGTCTCATTCGCCGGATCAACGCCCGCAACTCCTGGCCGATCGGCGGCCTGCCTCCCAGAGAGCAAGACTTCCAGCGCCAGTAGCCGCGAAACCCCACCGCACCAACGTCTCGGGCCGGATAATCAGCATTGCCTTAAGGATCGACGGGAACCAACGATAGAGTCGGACGAAGAACAGGCGGTCGGTGTTACTGAACCGGACGCGGCCGCGCACCTTGCGCTGCAGAACAATCAGCTGCTGCCTGAGCGCCGCATTTTCGGCTTCAAGTCGGCTCTTGGACTTGACGATTGCCGCCAGCAGGTTGAGGGTCAGGAGGATCAGCGCGATCATCCCCGCAAGCGTGACGTGATTCCATCACCAGTTCAATGCGGACGAGGTTTTCGGTACACACAGGCGTCGATTTGCGACACGGCGTCCCGCAGCAACATCGCTAAAAAAATCCTCCGTCATTAGTGCGAAAGCGACGATGCAACTTGCTCTCACCGAGGCGAACGCGCTCGTACTTGTCGAATTCGAAAAGGCATCCCTGCAGATCTTGCCCGCTTAAATCGCCAAGTCCCTCCCGCGCGAGTTCAGGCCTGATCGCCTCACGCAAGCGATCGAACTGTCGCCTCCACTCTGCTTCGGTCCAGTGCGCATCCTTGTCGCGACCGAGCAGGCGATTGAGGCCTCGCTGGCTGCCGGGGCCAGATACGGCGAACGTCATCCAATCGGAGGCTGACCGCAGCGGGGGAACAAATTTGAGGTCGGCGACGATCTGCGCTGGCATGAAGCCGTCGCCCATTCCGTGATAGTCGCCGAGCCGCGCGTGGTAGCTCGCCAAGCTCTCGCCCGCCTGGGGCCGCATCTCCCTGCGATCGCGCCATAGCGGGTTGAATACGTCTTCTACTTGATATTGTGGTTTGGGTCGGTGCAGGCGGTTATCCGCCCGGATCGTGCAGGCGTCATCGCGGTACAGCTTGGCGCGGCGGGCCCTACGCGCCGCCATGACCCGAAGGAAGTGCTCGGGGTCCCAGGGAACCGGAAAGCCGATCTCGCGCAGCGTGTCGGGCTCGTTCATGAACCGCGCGACCACCATCGCAAACCAAAGATCAGGATCGTCGGCGTGCGGATAACGCCAATTCGCTGCAATCCATCGCGTCACGCGATCGTGCTCGCGTCTGACGTTGCAGAAGCTCCATTGTTGGAGGATTGGGTCCCTGGTCCAGGGAGGCAGCTCGCGGGCCAGGCGGCGCCGGCGGATGCTTTCGCGCTCGCGAATCCAATAAAGCAGAGGATCGAGATTCATAGGCGACAAAATAACCTAGCACCCGGGAAAACTATCATGTGTCCGCCCGTTGTTTTCTAGTGTAACCTATCGGGCCGGACCGCGCTATATCGTAACCGGGGCAAATTTCCGGGCGAGTGGGGGAGTCAAGGGTTCGAAAATATGATTCAAGCTGGGGATGACAACTGGCATCCCTGATTCGCTTGAACGTCTTTCGCACACGGACCTGATTGGCGTGGTTCGCGAGTTGATTGGCGAGGTTGGACGCCTGCGGACTGAGAATGAGAAGCTCAGCGGTGCGTTGACGAAGCTGAAGGTGGAACATCAAGCGGTCAAGGACGAGCTTGCACGGTTGAAGAATTTGCCGCCGCGTCCGCCGCAAAAGCCTTCCGGCATGGACAAGGCAACGGACCGTGGTGTTTCGGGAGGCGCCGGCGCCAAGAGCCCCGCGGGCGAGAAGTCGAGCCGTCGACGCGGCAGCCAACTGGACAAGCTGACGATTGACGCGACGGTGGTTGTGAGGGCGAAGGCGCCGGCCGGCTCGCGCCACAAGGGCTACGAGGAGATCGTGGTTCAGGACCTGAACCTGAGCCCGCAGGTAACCCTCTATTGTCGGGAGCGCTGGGAAACGCCGGAGGGCGAACGGATCATCGCCGCGCTTGATCCCGGGATTGTCGGGGGATATGGCCCGAATCTGCATCGCTTTGTCCTGGCGCTGCATTTCTCCGGGCAAGTCACCTGCGAGCGGATCGTCGCGCTTCTCAACGGCATGGGGGTGCTGATTTCAAAGCGGCAAGTCGTGCGCCTGCTGACGGCCAAGCTGGAGACGTTCCGCGCCGAAGACGAAGCGGTGTTGAAAGCCGGTCTTGGCGGCGCCTCTGTGACGGTCGACGACACCGGGGCGCGCCACGCCGGCAAGAGCGGCTACACCACACAAATCGGCTCCGATACCTTCACGGTGTTTCGCACCGGCCCGAGCAAATCGCGCCTGGCGTTTCTGTCGCGGCTGTGCGGTGGCACTACGCTTTATGTGATCAACGACGCGGCGCTCGACTATATGAAAGACCGCCAGCTCCCGCAGGTCGCCATCGGCAAGTTCGCGGATCACAAGGAGCGTATTTTCTCGCGGCCCGAGGACTGGGAGCGGCATTTGCAGGCGTTGGACCTGACCGACCTGGACGTCACCCCCGATCCTGTCCTGATCGCCAGCGAAGGCGCGCTGTGGGGCGCGATCCGCCATCAAGGGCTGTTGCCGGACACCGTCATCGTTTCCGATGACGCCGGCCAGTTTCGCGTCGGCATCCATGCGCTGTGCTGGGTTCACGCCGAACGCCTCGTCCACAAGCTGGTTCCCGCCAACGACAAGCAGCGCAACGCCATCGAGGTCGCCAAGCGGATGATCTGGTGGTTCTATGGTTCCCTGAAGGAATACAAGCTGGCGCCCAGCCCGCAGCAAGCCAAGGTCCTGCGTGCCCGCTTCGACCGAATCTTCAATCGCGGCAGAACCGGTTACGTAATACTTGACAGGCTGCTCAGACGGCTGTTTCGCCACAAGGACGCATTGCTGCGAGTCCTCGACCGGCCGGAAATTCCTCTCAACACCAACGCTTCCGAAAACGACATCCGCGCCTTCGTCACTAAACGGAAAATCTCCGGTGGAACCGTCAGCGACAGAGGCCGCGACGCCCGAGATATCATGCTGGGCCTCGCTAAGACTTGCATGAAGCTCAAGCTGTCGTTCTACGAATTCTTAGGTGATCGCCTTGGCATCCCCGGCGCCCAGATCCCGCACCTCGCCGAACTTATCCGTCCCGCCCCGTCATAATGACATGCAAGGGTAAGGGGGCCCGGAAATTTGCCCCGGTTACCGCTATATCGATTTAAGCCATTATAGTGTTTAGTCTTTCTGGTTGAGTGCGGAGGGGTATGAGCCGGTACGATCCGCCTGTATCGCTAACTCTTAGTCAGCGGGTCCAAGGTTCGAGTCCTTGTGCGCCCACCAATAAATTCAAGCGCTTGCCCGGATTTTGCACTGTCATTCCTGACATGCCGTCACCGGCTCATTCCGACAAACTCTCGATGATGGACTAGAGGATACGGGTCGCGCTTTCGCCTTTGTGCACGAATGATGCACTGATTCTGCCTTTCCGTGCGAATCCGAACGGACGGAATTTACGGAACTGCAGGAGGTCTAGTTGGTGAGCGCGCAGGGTTTGATGGCTACCGGCCTCGGGCGCGTTGCCGCGCTTGGCGCTGAGAAAATTGCGAGATAAGCGGAGTCGCCGCCCAGTTTGGAAAAGCTAACCTCGCGATAGCCCACTGCCGCAAGCTCGCAGCGGAGCAACTCGGGCGGCGTTCCGTGTTGCGAAGTGGGCTTGATCAGATCGACGATGCCAACCAGCGCGGCGGGCTTCAGGGCTGGCGCCAGATTGTAAAGAAACGCGTAGGGCTCAGCGATCTCATGATACATATGCACCAAGATTGCAGCGTCGAGGGAGCCAGCTGGTAGGCGGGGGTCGTGCGGCTCGCCCAACGCAAGTTTGACGTTGCGCAAGTTCAGGCGGTTTATCCGTACGGCGAGATCGCCAAGGTAAGTGCGGCTGACGTCCTGTGCGATGACCAGCCCCGATTGGCCCAGCAATCGGGAGAGGCGGACCGTGTGGTAGCCACTGCCAGCTCCGATGTCGGCAACGGTCATACCAGGCTTAAAGCCCATCAGGCGAGCCAGTTGCCCTGCTTCGTCTTGGGCGTCGCGCTCCTCTTCGGTTGACCTGCTTGGGCTTACGATGTGCGCAACTGGACGCTCAGGTCGCGGGAACGCGTCGCGGTGCGCTCCTGGCGGCGCAAGATAAGTGTATTCGTAGGACCGCACGCCATCCTTGACGTACAAAGCGAGGCCGCTGGAGAAGGCGCTGCTGCCGGACGGGTTGGGCGGGAACGGAAGGACTTCCTGAGCGCCGCCTAGCCGCGTGCAGCCGGCCCCCAATATGAAGGCGAATACGCTGCCGACCAATAGAGAGACCAGTTTGGTTCTCCGCATGGCTGTGCCACTCAGGACTGCACCATTACTATAAATTAAATTACCGCGCCAATCCGGTCAGGACTGCACCATCGCTATTCGCGGAGATGATTGTCGGGAGGGACACCAATACGTGCGGATCTGATTTGCGGCACGCAAGCTTTCCTCAACAATCAAAGCCCGAACCTCCGCGCGTATTGTATTCCTTGCTAAAACAGCGGGAAATTGCGAAGATTTTTACCGTTCCGGGAGCCATCCGTGGAGTTGAGATTTAGGGCCGAATCAAGCATGTGAATATCACCATTTGGAGTCGCCGGGAGCAGAATGTGCCCGCAGGTAGGCAACCAGTAAAGGTAAGCGTCTGGCCATGCCGAATGAAGAAAAAAATGAGATCTTGGATCCAAGAGATCTTTTGCAGATCAGCTATGAGGCAGAAGAAAAGGAGTTACGGGAGGCTCTCGAAAAAAACGCAGAAAGGAGACCGAGGAACGTGAGTTGCTCGAGAGCTTCAAGACGCGCGAGGTGAACCCCGACGCTGCCGCGCGAGTGATGAAGGCGGTTAAGATCGCTGCGCAACAAGGCAAGCGTGAGGTGATGGTACTGACGTTTCCTTCCTCGTTATGCAGCGATCGGGGCCGCGCGATAAACAACTTCGAACCCGATTGGCCCAATACTCTCGAAGGCTTTCCTAAGCGTGCACATGCATGGTTCGTGGAAAATATGCAGCCGCGCGGCTACAAGTTGAAAGCTGAAATCATTCGAACCCGATTGGCCCAATACTCTCGAAGGCTTTCCTAAGCGTGCACATGCATGGTTCGTGGAAAATATGCAGCCGCGCGGCTACAAGTTGAAAGCTGAAATCATTAGTTTTCCGGGAGGGATGCCGGGCGACGTGGGAATATACATTTGCTGGTGATGATTCGCGGAGCCGGCGGTCGCGCAGCAATCAGCCAACTGAAATCGCGGACCTGCAACCGCCATTCAGGCTGCCCGAGGTGCTGTTGCCGATCCTGTCCCTCTCGCAAACGTCATCAGAGGCCTTTATTTTCCAGCTATCGCTCGACGGGTCTAGCGTGGGCGCGGGAAACGATGATGCGAAACGGATTGCTTCCGGCTTTTGGGGCATTGAGCCTAGTCTTCATGCTGGCGCCGGCGCTTCCAACAGCTCTTGCGCAAGATCAGCAGCAGGGGCCGGTTGCCGTCGGCACAGTTTATGCTGAGCTCAAGCCGATCGCGAAGACGGCCGATTTTGTCGGTCGTATCGAAGCAGTCGAGCGGGTCGAAATCAGGGCTCGGGTGAAGGGCTTTCTCGAGGCTGTACTGTTCAAGGAAGGGGATCTCGTCAAGGAAGGCCAGCCTCTGTACCGTATCGAGAAGGGACAGTTCGAGGCGGCGGTCGAACGGGCGAAAGGCGCCTTAGAACGCAGCAAAGCTGCCCTCACGCTCGCTGAACTGCAGCGCAAGCGCGCGGAAGAACTGCTCGCACGCAATTCCGGCACGGTGGTTGCGCGTGATCAGGCGGTCGCCGAGGAAGCCAGTGCCAAGGGCTCGATCACCACGGATGAGGCGAACCTGCGCAACGCCGAGATCAACCTCGGCTACACCGACATCGTCTCTCCGATCGCAGGCAAGGTTGGCCGTACCAAAGTCACCAAAGGTAATGTCGTTGGGCCGGATAGCGGTCCGCTGACTACGATCGTCAGTCAGGACCCGATGTATGTGACCTTTCCCGTCAGCCAGCGGGAATTTCTGGAGACCCAGGACGACGCGCAGAAGCGCAATCCAGACAGCCTGAAAGTACGAATCAAGTTTTCTGATGGGTCTGTTTACGATCAGGTCGGCGTCATCGACTTCGTCGATGTCTCGGTTGATCGAACCACCGACACAGTGCTTGCTCGTGCCAGGATCCCCAATCCGCAAGGCGTGCTGATTGACGGCCAGCTCGTCAGTGTCATCATCGAGAGCGGCAAGCCGGAAGAACGGGTGCTTATTCCACAGTCTGCGCTTATCGCAGACCAGCAGGGTGTCTATGTTTTTGTCGCCGAAGATGGGAAGGCCGTGGTGAAGCGACTCAAGCTCGGCGGCGAGAGTGGAACCGACGTCATCGTCGAAGAAGGCCTGGCCCCGGGCGCACAGGTGATCATCGAAGGCCTGCAGGGCGTGCGGCCCAGTATCCCCGTGCGCGCGACTCCCGTACCGCAGAGTATTGGCCGAACCTGAGCGATGCTGTCAGCGATCTTCGTCGACCGACCGCACCTCGCGATTGTCATCGCAATCGTTACGACGATTGCCGGCCTGTTGGCGCTCTACGCGATTCCGTTCGCACAATATCCCGATATCGTCCCGCCGCAGGTCTCGGTCTCGACACGGTATCCGGGCGCATCCGCCTCAGTCGTCGATGCAACCATCGCCCAGCCGATCGAGGCGCAGGTCGTCGGCGTCGACAAGATGATCTACATGAAAAGCGTGAGCGGCGATGATGGCAGCTACACGCTGCAGGTCTCGTTCGAACTCGGCACCGATCCCGACATCAATACCGTCAACGTTAACAACCGGGTTCAGGTTGCCCTCTCCAAGCTGCCGGAGGACGTGCAGCGCCAGGGCGTGACGGTGAAGAAGCAGTCTTCCGCATTGCTCGGCGTAACCGCGGTCTATTCGGCAAAATCGACCCATAACGCGCTATTCATCTCGAACTATGTCACGATCAACCTGCTCGACCAGATCAAGAGCACGCCCGGTGTCGGCGACGCAATCCTTTGGGGCCCGCAGGACTATGCGATGCGGGCCTGGGTTCACACCGATCGACTGACCGGCCTTAACCTCACCACAGCCGACATCGTCAACGCGATCCAGTCACAAAACGTCCAGGCGCCGGTCGGACGCATCGGCGCCCGGCCGATCTCCAGCGACCAGCAACTGCAGCTCAACATCCAGACTAAGGGGCGCCTGAGTTCGGTTGCCGATTTCGAGAAGATCGTGATCCGCACCAATCCGGACGGCTCGGTGCTGCGCCTTGGCGATGTCGCCCGGCTGGAATTGGGTGCAGCCAATCTCGATCGCGAGACGCGGTTTAACGGCGGCCCGGCTGCGGTTGTGGCGATCTATCAGTCGCCGGGGGCGAACGCCATTTCGACGCTGAACGCGGTGAAGCAGAAGCTGACGGAGCTGCAGACGCGATTTCCCGAGGATCTGAACTGGAAGGTCACCTACGACCCAACCACCTTCGTCAAGGATACGATCCACGAGGTCCAGAAGACGCTGATCGAGGCCTTTGTGCTCGTTGTGCTGGTGGTGTTTCTCTTCCTCGGCAGCGTGCGGGCAACGCTGATTCCGACGCTGGCAGTACCGGTCAGCCTGATCGGGACCTTCGTTGCGCTCTTGGCGATTGGCTATTCGGCCAATACTGTCTCCCTGCTCGCTATCGTGCTCGCGATCGGTATTGTCGTCGACGATGCGATCGTCGTGGTCGAGAATGTCGAGCGGGTGATGGAAGAACATCCGGAACTCTCGCCCGCGGACGCCACCAAAAAGGCGATGCAGGAAATTACCGCGCCGATCATCGCGATCACGCTTGTCCTATTGTCGGTGTTCGTACCCGTCGCCTTCATTCCTGGGATCTCGGGCGAACTGTTCCGGCAATTCGCCATCACGGTCGCCGTGTCGATGTTCCTGTCGGCGATCAATGCGCTGACCTTGTCGCCAGCCCTGTGCGCCATTCTGCTGCGCCCGCATCACGGTCCGCGCCGCGGCGTGATGGGCGTCATCATGCGGTCGATCGATCGCGTCCGCGATGGTTATGGCAGCGCTGTCGCCCGTATCGTCCGCTTTTCGGTCATCGGTCTCGTTGCCGTCGGCGTCGCCATTCTAGGCACGGCGGGCCTTTCCAAGATCACGCCGACGGGTTTCCTGCCGGAAGACGACCAAGGCGCGCTTTTCGTCGTCGTCCAGTTGCCGGGCGCCGCCTCGCTCGAGCGAAGTGCAGACGTTGTCCGAAAGGCGGAGGCCATCCTGCGCGAAGAAAAGGCCGTCGAGGATTTTACCTCCGTCATCGGCCTGAACTTCATCGACAACTATTCGCAGTCGAATTCGGCTTTCATCGTGGTGACGCTCAAGCCGTTCGAGAAGCGCAAGGATCGTTCGCTCGGCGCGCCGGCTCTGATCGCGCGGCTCGGCTCCAAGTTTCGGGAGATCGAAGGAGGGAACGTGATTCCGCTCGCGCCGCCGCCGATCATCGGCCTCGGCAGCGGCGGTGGATTTACCTATGTGCTGCAGGATCTCCGCGGCGGCGATCCAAAAGCGCTGGCGCAGGTGGTGCGCGGGCTTGTCGTTGCCGCTAATCAGGACCCTAAACTGGCACGCGTATTCACCACTTTTTCCGCCACCAATCCATCCATCTATCTCGATATCGACCGCGACAAGGCGCAGATTCTCGGGGTCGATCTGAGCAGCGTTTTCCAGGCTCTGCAGGCGTCCCTTGGCGGCTTTTATGTCAACGACATAAATCTGTACGGCCGGACTTGGCAGGTTCAGGTCCAGGCGGAAGCTGCCGATCGGGCAAGCGTCGACGATATCAACCGCATCAATGTGCGAAATGCCGAAGGAAAGATGGTGCCGCTGCGCAGCCTGGTGGAGATCCGCGTCGTTGTCGGCCCGCCTTCGTTGATCCGCTTCAACAATCTGCGGGCCGTTACTGTCCAAGGCAGCCCGGCGGCAGGCGTGTCGTCCGGCCAGGCGCTGAACGCAATGGAACAGGTCGCCGCTCGCACCTTGCCGCAAGGCTATGGCGGCACGTGGACGGATACGGCGTTTCAGGAAAAGCGTGCCGAGGGCACGACCGGGATCATTCTCGGCTTCGCGGTCCTGTTCGCATTCCTTTTCCTGGTCGCGCTCTATGAAAGCTGGACCATTCCGGTACCGGTGCTGTTGTCGGTCACGGTCGGCGTGCTTGGCGCTTTTGCCGCGATTCTCCTCGGCGGTCTGACGCTCGACCTTTATGGTCAGATTGGCATGGTGGTGCTGATCGGCCTTGCGGCCAAGAACGGCATCCTGATCGTTGAGTTTGCGAAGGAGCAGCGGGAGAAGGGGGTGCCGTTACTCGAGGCTGCGACCGAGGGCGCGCGCCTGCGGTTCCGTCCGGTTATGATGACGTCGTTCTCCTTCATTCTCGGCTTGGTTCCGCTGGTGGTGGCATTCGGTGCCTCGCAGCTCGCACGGCGCAACGTCGGCACGCCGGTCTTCGGCGGAATGATCTTCGCGTCGTTCCTCGGCATTTTCGTCATTCCGCCGCTCTACGTCGTGTTCCAGGCGCTTCGCGAGAGAGTGCGCCCGTCGGCGCGGCCGCGCGCGGAGCAATCGGCGGCGTCGAAGGGGGACGAAACCGCGACCCCGCCCGCCTCGGCAGCGTCAGCCTCCGAAACACCTCCCGATACCACCAAGGAGGTGCCACCGGCGGCGGAATGAGGAGTGTCTGTGATGGGCGAACAGTCGCCGAAGATGAAGTGGAAGGATTACAGCAAAGAGCTGAAAAAGCTGCAGACCGAGCTTTGCCATCTCCAGGATTGGATCAAGAGGGCGGGCGAACGCATCATCATCGTGTTCGAAGGACGCGACGCCGCCGGCAAGGGCGGAGCCATCAAGGCCATTACTGAACGCGTGAGCCCTCGCGTCTTCCGGGTCGTCGCGCTGCCCGTCCCCTCGGATCGCGAAAAGACCCAGTTGTACATGCAGCGCTATGTCCAGCATTTTCCCGCTGCGGGGGAGGTCGTGATCTTCGATCGCAGCTGGTACAACCGCGCTGGCGTCGAATATGTCATGGGCTTTTGCACCAAGGAACAACACCGGCGATTCCTGAGGGTGTGTCCCGAGGTCGAGCGCTACATCGTCGATGCCGGCATTCAGTTGATCAAGATCTGGCTCGAGGTCGGCAAAGAAGAGCAGGCGCGGCGCATTGCGGCGCGCATCGATGATCCTCTTCGCCAGTGGAAGCTGAGCCCGATGGATATCAAATCATGGAACCGCTGGTACGACTATTCGCGGGCGCGCGACATGATGTTCGAGGCGACCGATACTGAGGTGTCGCCTTGGTACATCCTTCGGTCAGACAATAAGCGAAGGGCGCGGCTCAATTGTATTTCGCATATTCTCTCCTTGGTCCCCTACAAGAAAATCGCTAAGCCGAAGATCAAGCTACCGAAGCGCTCGAACAAGGGGAAGTATGACGACGAAGGTTCGCTGCACGGACGAAGAATTATTGAAGCCAGGTACTAACCCCGTGCGCGTCAGTGCGCCGACGCGCCGCGCGTTTCCGGCAAACTCATCAATAAGCGCACGGCGGCACAGCGTCTGTTTCGCCGCGGTGAATTCCCTCTCCTGCAGATTGGGTCCGAGCGCCTTGCGGGTCTTTTCGATGCAGACATGGTGGTGAAGGAGACATTTTTTCCTAAGACTTCGATCATTCCTCTGCAGCGCCCAGCGCGCGCGTTGATCGGCAAGAACAAGGAAGACACGGTGGAGGTCGAGATTCCGGGTGGCGTTAAAAGATTGTCGAGGCGTTTCCGTGGGAAACGGCACCGACGTACCTGGTGCGCGACAATGACGGCGCATACGGCCCGGTCTTCCGACGGCGGGTCCGGGCGATGGGGATCCGAGATCGACCAATATCGCCCCGGTCGCCGTGGCAGAACCCATATGCGGAACGACTGATCGGAACATTGCGGCGCGACTGCCTTGATCACGTTGTCATCTTCGGTGCACGACATCTGCGGCGGGTTCTGGCCGCGTATTTCGCCTATTGCAACCAGGACGCGTACGCACCTGTCGTTAGAAAAGGATGTGCCGCTCGGTCGAGAGAGCCAGCGACATGGAGCTATCGTCACCGTGCCGATTTTGTCAGGCCTGCATCACTGCTACGCGCGGATATGATTTTCGGGAGGGACAATGGCTCTAGGTCGCGACCTGTGCGTTTTGCCACAACTGCCTCTACCCGGCGGTCGTGGTACGAGGGCGCGCCACAACGGCCGGTTCAACCGGTTCGTCATTCGTCTGACCCTCCATGGTCCGGGATATTCTCGCTCAACCAGCTTGGGAAGCCGGCATCGTCAGAGCGGGCAATCGGCTCAAACCCTAAAGCGATCTAACGGCTCCGGGCGAATCACCGAATCGCACAATGGAATGGAATCATGCTGCTTCTAGCACCTTCGTCAAGTGAAGCGTGCCGGGTGATTATAAGGTGCATATCTGACAGAGACTCGGTTCGAATGTGACGGACTGGAAAAATGAGAATTGAGAATGTCGGCTTGATGAGCCCCGGCGACATGGGGCAAGCGGTGGCGATACAGATCAAAGCGAGGGGTTTGAACGTCTACACCGCGCTGGAGCATCGCAGCGCGCGCACCCGTGCACTCGCATGCGAGGCGGGGTTGACCGACGTCAGAACGGTTACACGACTCATTGCCGAATGCGACGTTGTGCTCTCAATCATGAATCCGGGCGCCGCGCTCGATTTCGTACGCGAGGCCGCGGATGCTCTGCGTGCCAGCGGTCACCAAACGCTGATCGTCGACTACAATGCGATCGCGCCAGATACCGTGCATGAAATCGCGCGCTTGGTCGAAGGAGCGGGCGGACGTTTTCTCGACGCCGGCATCATTGGCCCTCCACCCCGCGGTAAGGCAAAGACCAATCTGTACGTGTCGGGTCCCGGCGCTGCTGACCTCGAACAACTTGCAGGACCGCAGCTCATCGTCCGCGTAATTGGTGAAGGCACCGCCGACGCGAGTGCGCTCAAGATGTGTTACGGCGCCCTCAATAAAGGCACGCAGGCGCTGTGGCTGGAGGTCCTGATAGCTGCCCAACGTCTTGATGTCGCTGGCATATTGGAGCAAGAGTTGCTGCGGTCCCAGGCAGACTGTTACAGCTGGGCTCTCAACCAATTTCCGATGCTGCCGCCCAAGGCCTATCGCTGGGTACCAGAAATGCTCGAGATCTCGAAGACCCTCGGCACTTCCGGCATTAGTCCAAAAATGTTTCAGGGAGCAGCGGACATCTATCGCTTCGTTGCCGGCACGGCGCTTGGGAAGGAGACACCGGAGAATCGCGATAAGGCGCGTGAGGCCAAGGATGTCGTGCGGTTACTAGCCCAAGAACGCAACCGATCATAAGGATCGGCGAAAGCGATATTGGTGCGTTGTGCAGAGACAGAGAACAGAGCTTCGTCGACCCCCATTGAACGGGGGGACCGATCGCACTCGCCGAAAATTCCCTGTTTTTTTTCTATAATTCGCTGTTATGGCTCCAGGAATTCCCTGTTCCGTTGCCTAGGGAATTTTACTGCAAGGCATTGAATTTACTGCCTAAGTAGGCGCGAAAATCGCTTGGCAAGGCCAGATTCTCCAAAATTCCCTGTAAATTTCCCTGTTAGCAGAGAATTTGGATGCGGAGACAGGTTCGAAGGCGACTGTGTCCGCCGCCACCCCAGTACTTCGCTACGCTATGCGCGCTTTCGCTCGATTGCGACCGCAACCCCCACGCTCGGCCTACAGGGCGGCGCGACGATAGTTCCTTCCCCGGATAGTTCCTTCCCCGAGGTTGCGTCTATGGGCTAGGCGGCCTGCTTCGCCCAGACACGGCAACCGACGCCGCCGATGTCCGGCCCTCGATAGGCATTTTGCGCCGCCATCAGCGCCTCATCGGCAGATGGGTAGCGCCGAGAGTTCTCGTTAATGCCGCAATTGAACCAATCGCCGGCATAGAGACCAGTAGCAAGGTTTTCGTCGGCATCAATTTCGGCGCAGATGACGTAGGTTCTGGGCATTTCTGATCACCCGCAGATAGAATTTCTCACGCTTGCAGGTAACTCCCGATTTGCTCGAGTGCTCTTGCGGCAGATCAAAAAAGCCTGTTCGCGCGCCCGTTTTTAGTTTGATCGCCCACCCTCTATCTCCCGCCTGCATCGCGCCAATTCGCCCGCGGCCACGCCGAGCCGTAATCGGGAGTGCCGGGGTGGCAATTCCGCAACAGGGTTCGTTAAACGCCCTTTTCACCATAATTCGTATGAAAAAGAACACTTTCGCCCAATACCGTCCCCCCGTGTAGCAACTGCATCCAGAACGGTGGAGGGTCCAGTGCTTAAGCTTGTGGTTGGAGCCGTTGTGTCAATCGCTATGGTCGGCAGCGCCATCGCAGCCGATCTGCCTCGCCGAGAGCCAGTGCCTCCGCCCGCGCCTGTCGCGGTCGGCAAGGCTCCGATCGGCAAACTCCCATTCGGCAAGGGGCCGGTCGTCGCGCGGTACTGACACTTTCGGAATGTCCCCTAAGTAGCCCGGCTCCCGTCGTCGGACGGGAGCCGGGTGTTTTTGCTCCGATCGATAGCGCGGCTCCGACTTAACACGGAGCGAGCGCATGCCGCACGAGCGCATGTTGCCGGGGGTTATCGGAAGGCCGCGGGCGGGGCATGGCCACCGCTAACTGGCCGGTTTAATCCGAGCTGTAGTATGCCAACTCCGCCTCCACCTGGCGGATCGCTTCCTCGAACGCCAGCAGCTCCTTCGTTATGACCGATTGGCTAAGGGGTGGCGCCACGGCTTCCAATTCCGCAATGAGCGTGTTTCGGCCGCGTTCGTAGAGCCTGCGGCGATCGTAAACGTTCTGCAGGCCCGCAACGGCCTTCGCGATCAACGGATAGTAGTCAGCCATCTAGCCCGCTCGCGGAGACGAGGCATGGCAAAAGCCCGCTCTCTCCTCCGCGCCTCTCCGACCCGCGCCTCACCTGCGCGGCCCTTGAATGCTTCACTCTCCTTGCCGCGCCTCCCTCGGATGACCCTCTTCGGGTGGCGGAGCCAGGATGCCGGCTTCATGCTGCCACAGCTCTGAGGTTATCGCCAGCGACCGGGCGCCGAGCGGCCACATGTTGCCGAACGTCATGGGCGCTACCAGGACGCTCGGTTCGTACCGAAGATGGTGGACGTGCGACCGGTGGCGGGGCGTCCAGTGCAAGGCTAACGCGGACCAAAGCAGGGGACATGAAGTGGACGAAGCATCAATTGCTCGGCCCTGAGCTTGTCGCGTTGCTGTCTTCGTCCGCATCTTCGGGCAGGAGCGACGCCGCCAGCTTGTCGGCGAGAATGATCGCCCGATCGCGTCTAACCCGGCCTGCCGGAATGCTGGTGTCGCCCGTGTAAAGGCGCTTCAGCGCCTCTGCCTTACCCGCTCCGGTCACCAGCCAAAGCACCGTCTCGGCCCGATTGAGGATGGGATAAGTCAGAGTCATACGGCGATGGCCCTGGTAAGGGCCGCTGATCGTCACATCAGCCGCCGTGACCTCGAGCGCGGGGTCATTGGGGACCAGCGAGGCCGTATGCCCGTCGGGTCCGAGACCGAGATGAACGAGATCCAATACGGGCGGCGTGCCGGCAACCTGTTTGAGCGTCGCCTCGTAGCGCTGGGCGGCAGCGACGAGATCATCGTCGTCGACCGGCATCGGATGCAACTGCTCTGGCCGCAATGGCGTGAGCGACAACAGCGCCTCGCGGAGATGCGTCAGCGTGCGGTCTGCGCTGCCGAGCGGGGCCACGCGCTCGTCGGCTTGGAAGATGTGCACGTCGCGCCAGGAAAGCTCTTGCGCCGCCAGGGCGCGCATCATGATCCACGGCGTGCGTCCGCCGCTGAGCGCGAGACAGGCGCGACCGCGTGCCGCAATCGCGTCGCGGGCTTTGCTTGCGATCAGCTCCGCGGCCTGCTGCGCCGTCGCTTCATCTCCGTCGAATACGAGCAGTCTCACACCGGCGCGACCTTTCTCAGCACCTTTGCGGTGCTTAACGCCCCCGGCACGATCGGATCGCGCCAGCCGCCCATCTTCCTCGCGATTTCGTCGGCCTGCGGCGGCCCCCATGTGCCCGGCTCGTATTCATAGAGCGGCGTGTCCAATCCGAGAATCGAATCGACGATCCGCCACTGCGCCTCGGCGCTATCCTCGCGAGAAAACAGCGTCAGGTCGCCCCTTATGGCGTCGCTGATCAGCCGCTCATAGGCGTCCATCTCGTCGCCGCTTTGATGCGAGACGTAGAGTTCGACCTGCTCCCCGGTCATGCTTTCCCCCGGCGCCTTGGCCCGGGTGCCGAGAGCGATCACCACGTTCGGACTCAACTGGAAGCGGAAATAGTTGGGCAGGCTCGGCGTGTCCGCATTGAAAACGACCTGCGGCGGATATTGCAGCTCAACAATCGCCTCGACCGCAGTCATCGGCAGACGTTTGCCGGCGCGCACCAGAAACGGCACGCCCTGCCACCGCCACGAGTCGACATAAAGCTGCAGGGCCGCAAACGTTTCCACCATCGAATCGACGGCAACGCCGGGCTCTTTACGATAGCCGCGGAACTGGCCGCGCACGAATTGCGACTTGTTCAACGGCCGGATTGCATTGAACACCTTGACCTTCTCGTCGCGCAAATAGGTGCTCTCGGTGCCGATCGGACATTCCATCGCCAGGATCGCAACTATTTGCAGCAGATGGTTTTGAATGACATCGCGGATCGCCCCGACCTCGTCGTAGAATTGTCCGCGTCCGTCGACCCCGAATTCTTCCGCGAGCGTGATTTGCACGCTTTGCACGTAATTGCGGTTCCATATCGGTTCGAGGAACGAATTGGCGAAGCGGAAATAGAGCAGGTTCTGCACCGGCTCCTTGCCGAGATAGTGGTCAATGCGGAATATCGAATCCTCCGCGAAGACCTTGTGCAGCGTGGAATTCAACGCCTGCGCGGAGGCGAGGTCGCGACCGAACGGCTTTTCGACGACGACACGCGCATCTTGTGCGCATCCGGAGCCGCCGAGGCCTTCGATGACGGTCGGAAACATGCTCGGCGGAATGGCGAGATAGTGCAGCGGCCGTTTGCTGCCATCGAGCGCGATACGCAATTGCTTGAAGGTGTTGGCGTCTCGATAGTCACCGTCGACGTAGCGCAGCAAGCCGATCAGCTTGCCGGCGGTTCGTTCGTTGACGCCTTTGACGGCGCTGATGGCGTCCCGCGTATGCGCCTTGAAATCATCAAGGGCCCAACCGGACCTGGCGACGCCGACGATCGGGACGTCAAGCCTGCCCCGGGCGCACATCGCATAGAGCGCGGGCAGTATCTTCTTATGCGCGAGGTCGCCGCTCGCCCCGAACAAAACCAATGCGTCCGATCGTGGTGCCGTTGTCATTCGGGGCTCCCCGAAACGCCGTTCACCCTATTTCGCCGGCGTTTTCTCGGCGTGTCCGCCGAATTCGTGGCGCATCGCCGATAAAAGCTTGTTCGCGAAATTCGCTTCGCCACGGGAAGCAAACCGCTCATAAAGCGCCGCGCTCAGCACATGCGCGGGCACGCCCTCGTCGATGGCCGCTTTGAGGGTCCAGCGCCCTTCGCCCGAATCCGACACCCGGCCCTGAAATTGCGCCAGATCGGGATCGTGGAACAGCGCATCGGCGGCAAGATCGAGAAGCCAGGAAGCAATCACACTGCCCCGCCGCCAAACTTCAGCAATTTCTCCGACGTCGAGATCGTATCGATAAGCCTCCGGATCCTCCAGCGGCGCCGTTTCGGCATCGACCGTGGCGGCGCGCGCGCCGATATTGGCGTTGCGCAGGATGTTGAAGCCTTCGGCATAGGCGGCCATGATTCCGTATTCGATGCCGTTGTGGACCATCTTTACGAAATGCCCCGCGCCGGCCGGCCCGCAGTGCAAATAGCCGTGCTCGGCCGTGCTCGGACGTTTCTCGCGCCCGCGCGTGCGTGGCGCGGCCTCGATGGGAGGCGCCAGCGCCGCGAAGATCGGGTCGAGGCGCTGGACGACCGCGCCCTCGCCGCCGATCATCATGCAATAGCCCCGCTCCAAGCCCCACACGCCGCCGCTGGTTCCAACATCGACATAGTGAATGCCCTTGGGTCCAAGCGTTTTGGCGCGCGCGATGTCGTCTTGGTAAAACGAGTTGCCGCCGTCGATCAGCACGTCATCAGCGCTCATTACGCCGGCCAGCGCCGCGATCGTTTCGTCGACAATGGCCGCTGGAAGCATCATCCATATCGCGCGCGGCTGTTTCAGCTTCACGACCATATCTTTCATGGAGCTGGCGCCGACCGCCCCTTCCTTGGCGAGTTCCGCGACCGATTGCGGCCTGACGTCGTAGACGACGCATTCATGGCCAGCCTGCATGAGTTGCAGCGCCATATTGGCGCCCATCCGGCCCAAACCGATGATGCCGAGTTGCATTCTTGCTTTTCCTTTCACAGCAGGGCCGGTGGACGTTTTCGCCGTCGCTCCCGTTCGAACGAACGCGCCTTTAAGATGCCGGGCTCGCCGCCCGACTTGCGGCAATCTGCTCCTTGGCGGCCGCCAGAACCTTGTCCGGCGTAAAGCCGAACTTTCTCAGCACGTCCTTCAATGGCGCCGAAGAGCCGAAGGTGTGCATGCCGATCTTGGCGCCGCTGGTGCCCACGTAACGATCCCAGCCGATGACAGACGCCATCTCTACCGACACGCGCGCCGTGACGTCCGGAGGCAGAACTTGCTCACGGTAGGCGCGGTCCTGTTGCTCGAACAATTCCCAGGACGGCATGCTGACGACGCGTGACGGCACGCCTTCCTGTTTGAGCTCCTCGTAGGCCGCAAGACAGAGCGCGACCTCGCTGCCCGTTCCGATCAGAATCACCGCCGGCTTGGCGGCGGCGGTATCGGCCAGAATGTACGCGCCGCGGCTCACGCCGGCGGCCGATGCATAGCGCGTGCGGTCGAAGGTCGGCAGCGCCTGCCGGCTCACCACCAGGCAAGCCGGCTGATGCTTGAGCAAAATGATTGTACGCCAGGCTTCAAGCACTTCGTTGGCGTCGGCCGGGCGGATCGTGATCAGGCCAGGGATGCTGCGCAACGCGATCAACTGCTCGACCGGTTGATGCGTCGGCCCGTCTTCGCCGAGGCCGATGGAGTCGTGGCTGAACACGTAGATGACGGGCACTTCCATCAACGCGCTCAGCCGGATCGGCGGCTTCATGTAGTCGGAGAAGGTGAGAAAGGTCGAACCGAAAGCACGGATCTTGGACAGCGCGAGCCCGTTCAGAATTGCGCCCATCGCCTGCTCGCGTATGCCGAAATGCATATTGCGGCCTTGCGGCGTCTCGGCTTCCAGATCGCCCGCGGCGCTGAAGGTCAGACGTGTCTTGGTCGACGGGCTGAGATCGGCGGAGCCGCCGATCAGCCACGGATAGCGGGGCGCGATCATGTTGAGGACCGCGCCCGATGCATCGCGGCTGGCAATGCCCTTGGGGTCGGCGGCAAATCCCTTCAGGTCTTGGTCCCACCCGTCGGGAAGCTCGCGTCTTTGCATGCGCTCGACTTGGTCGGCAAGGTCCGGGTACTTGGCCTTGTAGGCTTTGAAGAGTGCTTCCCAATCCGCACGGCATTGCGCCCCGCGTTTGCCAACGCCGTCGCGGAAACGTTCGATCACGCCATCCGGCACCAGGAACTTGGCATCCTCCGGCCAGCCGTAGCTGCGCTTGGTCAGGCGAATTTCCGGTTCGCCGAGCGGCTCGCCATGCACGGCGCTGGTGTCATGCTTGTGGGGCGCGCCATAGCCGATATGGCTC
>CAWIXM010000022.1:0-452763 GCA_963840055.1 uncultured Alphaproteobacteria bacterium
ATACCGCTTTCCGTCAACCGAGCCGGACCCGGCCCGGAAAATCGGATTCGAGCGCAGCAAGGAACGCAGCCGTCGCTTGGCCTCAAATCCGGTCGGGCAGGCGTTCGTCCTCGGCGAGGTCGGAGAAGCGGGTGACGTCGGCCTTGAACTGGAGCGGCACCGTGCCGGTCGGCCCGTGGCGCTGCTTGCCGATGATCACCTCGGCGCGGCCGTGCACGGCTTCCATGTCGGCCTGCCATTTGAAGAACTCCTCGGTGCCGGCTCGCGGCTCGCGGTTCTTCAGGTAATATTCCTCGCGGAACACGAACATCACCACGTCGGCGTCCTGCTCGATCGAGCCCGATTCACGCAGGTCGGAGAGCTGCGGGCGCTTGTCCTCGCGGCTCTCGACCTGCCGCGAGAGCTGCGAGAGAGCGAGGATCGGGACGTTCAGCTCCTTCGCCAGCGCCTTGAGGTTAGTGGTGATCTCGGTCACCTCCTGCACGCGGCCTTCCACCGCGCGGCGGCTTGAGCCTTGCAGGAGCTGGATATAGTCGACCACCATAACGTCGAGCCCGCGCTGGCGCTTGAGCCGCCGCGCGCGCGCCGCGAGCTGGGCGATCGAAAGCCCGCCAGTCTCATCGATATAGAGCGGGGTCGTCTCCATCTCGCGAGCGGCCTCGGCGATCCGGTCGAAGTCGGGCGGGTCGATCTCGCCGCGGCGGATCCGATAGGAAGGAATCTCGGTCTGCTCGGAAATGATGCGGGTGGCGAGCTGCTCGGCCGACATTTCCAGCGAAAAGAACCCGACGATGCCGCCATTGGCGGCCACGATGCGGCCGTCGGGGCGCACTTCGCCGCGCCAGGCCCGGGCGATATTGTAGGCGATGTTGGTGGCGAGCGCGGTCTTTCCCATGCCCGGCCGCCCGGCGATGATGACGAGGTCGGACGACTGAAGGCCGCCCATCATGCGGTCGAGGTCCCGCAGCCCGGTCGCGAGGCCGGACAGCCTTCCGTCGCGCTGATAGGCGCGGGCGGCCATGTCGACTGCGGTGGTGAGCGCCTGGGCGAAGCGCTGGAACCCGCCGTCGTAGCGGCCGGTTTCGGCGAGTTCGTAGAGATTGCGCTCGGCCGCTTCGATCTGGTCGCGCGGAGACGAATCCACCGCCGCGTCATAGGCTTCGTTGACCATCTCCTCGCCGATGCCGACCAAGGCGCGGCGGAGCGCGAGATCGTAGATCGTGCGCCCATAATCCTCGGCGTTGATGACGGTCGTGGCTTCCGCCGCGAGGCGGGCCAGATACTGGCTCGCCGTCAAGCCGGCGACGTCGAGATCGGCCGGCAGGAAAGTCTTCAACGTGACCGGCGTCGCTATCTTTCCCGCCCGCACCAGGCCACCGGCCAACTCGTAGATTTTCTGATGAATCGGCTCGAAGAAATGCTCCGGATTGAGAAAATCGGAGACGCGGTAGAACGCCTCATTGTTCACCAATACGGCCCCAAGCAGCGCCTGCTCAACCTCAATATTATGCGGCGACGTGCGGAATGCCGGCGTCCGGTCGGTTGGCAGCTTGCGCGCAATCAATTCCACGGCCATGGCGTTGCCTCTTCTTTTCCAAACTCTTTTTTGAGACGCGACTTACGTTCTCGCGCTTTAACTAAGGCCGGTCAGATACGGCGGACTCGCCGTTGCGCCGCAAAAAGCTACCCACGCCGAACCGTCACCGGTCCGCCGGACTGCTTCGCCGCACGACGCGCGGCCCCAAATACACGGAGATGTATCCTGCGGCACATTACTCGGCCGGGCCTTGCGCGCGAATCGAAAAGCCTAGTTTCCCCACTGATCACCACGGAAAAAATTGGCGAGCGCAAGACGAAATCAGCTTGAACTCACGCGCCTGCGACACAGCGGGGCAGGGGAGCGGCCCGCACGCAAGAAGGATTCTAAGAGCCCGCCGCGGCGTTCCGATTGATCAGTCCGACGCTTACCCTATCTTGATGCGGAACGAGGGCCGATCCGATGCACACACGATCGATCGAAGACTGGCGGCACGACCATGTGTTTCTCGGCGCACATCATGCGCAGCGCGAGCGCCGGACCTGGCTCGTCGTCGCGCTTACCGCGGTGATGATGGTCGTCGAGATCGCCGGCGGTATGATCTACGGATCGATGGCGCTGGTCGCCGACGGCTGGCACATGTCGACCCACGCCGCCGCGCTGTCGATTGCGGCGCTTGCCTATGCCTATGCCCGCCGTCACGCAAAGAACCCCCGCTTTGCTTTCGGCACCGGCAAGGTCGGCGAGCTCGCCGGCTTTGCGAGCGCGCTCATCCTTGCGCTGGTCGCGCTGATGATCGGCTATGAAAGCGTCACCCGCATCCTTCGGCCGGTTGTCATCGACTACAATGAAGCGTTGCTGATCGCCGCGCTCGGCCTCGCGGTGAACTTGCTTAGCGCGTGGCTCCTGGGGGACGACGATCATGCGCATGGCGAAGAAGAGGATCACCACCACCATCATGATCACAATCACCGCGCCGCTTATCTGCATGTGCTCGCGGATGCGGTGACCTCGGTGCTGGCGATCGGCGGTCTGCTCGCGGCGCGGTTTTTCGATTGGCCGTGGATCGATCCGGTTGTGGGCATCATCGGGAGCGTGGTGATCGCCGTCTGGGCGTGGGGGCTGTTGCGTTCTTCCGGCGCTGTGCTTCTCGACCTCGTGCCCGCGCCGAAGATCGCCGACCGCGTCCGCGAACGGCTCGAGGTTGGCGGCGACCGGCTGGCCGATTTGCATTTGTGGCGTCTCGGCCCGGGTCACATGGCGGTCGTGGCGGCGGTGGTGTCGGACCGGCCGCAGCGTCCCGACGCCTACAAGGCGCGCCTGCAGGGCCTCACGGGGATTTCGCACGTCACCGTCGAGGTGCACCGCTGCCCCGGTCACACCGAAGCGGAGGCATGCTGAAACTGATGCGGCCGGGCGCGCGCGAAGCGCCTGATCACGCCGTTCGGACGTGGCGGCCCTTCTCGTCGACCACGCGCTCGCCGTCCTCCTTGAAAAACTCGCCGCGTTGCGGCGGCAGCAGGTCAAGAACCAAGTCAGAGGGCCGGCACAGGCGCACGCCTTTGGGCGTCACCACGAAGGGACGGTTGATCAGGACCGGATGCGCCATCACGGCGTCGAGCAGATCGTCGTCGCTGAGCGCCGGATCACCGAGCCCGAGTTCCTGAAATGGCGTGCCCTTTTCGCGCAACGCCTGCCGCACGGTGAGGCCGGCGCGGGCGATCAGCTCCTTGAGCAGCGCGCGGGTCGGCGGGCATTTCAAGTATTCGATGATGTGCGGCTCGATCCCGGCATTGCGGATGAGGCCGAGCGTATTGCGCGACGTGCCGCATTTCGGGTTGTGATAGATGATGACGTCCATTGCCTTCGCTCCGCCGGGTTCGGCTCGGCTGCTCGCGTCGCCGAACGAGGCCGGAGATATTATCCGATCTCCGAGAGCGCGTCCCGCTGCACCGCGTCTCTATTCGCCCGCCAGCCGGAACGGCGGACGGTTCCCGTTCTCCAGCATGCGCAACCGCTGCTCTTCCCGCGGGATGTAGTTTCGCGTGATCGGAACGACGCCCTGGCGCTTGGTCATCTGGATCTGGAGAACCATCATGTTCTGATCGCGGAACGCCATTTCGGAACCGGCCAGATAGAACTCCCACATGCGCACGAACCGCGGATCGTAGAGCCGCTCGGGCCCCTCGCGATGGGCGAGAAACCGGTCGCGCCAAGCCTTCAGCGTGTCGGCGTAATGCAGCCGCAGAATTTCGATGTCGGTCACGAGCAACCCGGCCCGCTGGATCGCTGGCAGCACTTCGGACAACGCCGGGATATAGCCGCCGGGGAAGATATATTTGGCGATCCACGGATTGGTGTAGGCCGGCCCCTCCGAGCGGCCAATCGAATGGACGAGGGCGACGCCGTCGTCGGCGAGCGCCTGCGCAATCTTGCGGAAATAGGCATCGTAGAACTGCACGCCGACATGCTCGAACATGCCGACCGACACGATGCGGTCATAGCGCTCGGAAACGTCGCGGTAGTCCTGCAGGCGGAACTGGACGGCATCGCCAAGCTCCCGCTCGCTCGCGCGTCCGCGTGAGGCGGCGAGTTGCTCCTGCGACAGCGTGATGCCGGTCACGCGCGCGCCGCACATTTCGGCGAGATAAAGCGCAAGCCCGCCCCAGCCGGAGCCGATGTCGAGCACGCGCTGGCCGCGTTCGATCAGGAGCTTGGCGGCGAGGTGGCGTTTCTTGGCGAGTTGAGCGTCATCGAGCGTATCGTCGGGGCTCTCGAAATAGGCGCAGCTGTACTGCCGGTCGGAGTCAAGAAAGATCCCGTAGAGCCGTCCGTCGAGATCGTAATGATGGGCGACATTCCGTTGCGCGCGGGTGCGCCGGTTCAGCTGCTGGACCTTGCGCAGGAGAAACCGCGCCGCCGCCAGCGGCAGGGTCCACGGCAAGCGGGGCTTGCGCCGCACTCCCTTGAAGATGAGATCGAGGAAATCCGCGATCGTTCCTTGCTCGACCACGAATGTCCCGTCCATAAAGGCTTCGCCGAGCTTCAGCTCAGGGTCGAGCAGGACGGCGCGCTGCGCGGCCTTTGTCGTGAAACGCACGGCAATCGGCTCGCCGGTCCCATCGCCGAATGCGTGAGTGGAGCCTGACGCCGTGGTCAGCCGCAATTGGCCGTGCTTAACGATCGAGGAAAATGCGCTCCGTAGTAATCTGTCCATCGGCGGACTCCAAACGCCGGAACCTTCGTGAGCCGAAGCGGACCGCAAACCGCTTGCGCCGGGGAAAACCCACCCTTACGGTCTACGCGCTGGCATGGATAGACTAGATCAAATTCGCACCGGCAGGCAATCCTCTAGTGCTTGAGCGAACGTGGATATTGGGCGCCGCGCGGCGCTTCAATGCCAGGACTTTGGAAGGGACTAACATGCTGAGATTATTTGCGCTGGGCGGATTGATTGGCCTTGCCGCGCTCGGAGCGCCTGATGCGCGCGCGCAAACCGATCTCAGCGCCGGCATGTCGCCAGCGCAGCTCTTCGCCGCCAACTGCTCGGCATGCCACCGCTCTCCGCGAGGGTTGGCCCGCGGGCGCAATCCCGCCACGGTCGCTTACTTCCTGCGCGACCATTACACGACGCGGCCAGGCGTCGCCGCGGCGCTTGCGAGCTATCTCGCCAGCAATCGCGGGCGGGCGCGCCCCGCGGCTCAGGGAACCCCCGGCGGGCAGCAGACCGGCTCGGCGGCTCCCGTTGCGCAGACGCGCCCGCTCCAACGGCTTGCCAATACGACCGTCGAGCGGCTCAAGTCGTTTGCCGCGGATGCCGACCCCGCACAGCCGTCCGCTCCGGACGCGCCCGAGCGCGGTTCGGCGCGCCTGCATTCCTATTCGGCGTCCGGCGCGGCGGCGAACGCGTTGCGCGAAGCTGCGGTCGCTGCGGCCATACGTGCGGCGCGCTCCAGCGCTCCGGAGCAAGGCCTACGGCCATCGTCCGTTGTTACGCCACGCGGGGACGACGCCGCAGCGAAACAGGATGCAAGCGCTTCAGGAAATGCCGCCGCTGTGTCTGCTCGCGGAACGCGGGGCGCCGAGTTTCCGCTGCGGGGTCCGCCGCCCAGCAACGCGATGCCGACGACGCAATCGAACGACGACATGCGTTGAGAAACGGGCGCTTGTGCCCGATTCATCGGCGCGTAAAAGCAGAAAAAAGAGCGGCGCAGCGGCTTGCGCAAACCATTCGGCCGGCGTGAACGAACAGTAAAGAAATGCCCGCCAATCGGCCTTTAGTCTTTGATTTACCTCGAAAGATAAACCTCTTCTTTATTGTGTTGCTTAAATCGATCTTAGAGCGTTTGGGCTAAGTGTATGCATGACGGCGGGGGAACAGGGCCTCGCCAAAATAAACTAAAAGTAAAGGGCGTCATCATGAAAGCGATTGTCAGGTCGGCGGAGCCGGCCGAGCGGGATATGCGCTTGCAGCATATTCGGCCGCTCTATCTGGAGTCTCTGACGCTCGTCGAGCGGCTGCATCGCCGGCTGCTCGACGTCGTCAAAGATGAGTTCGATCGGCGCGGACGCGCCGACATCAACGCGGTGCAGGCGCTGCTCCTCTACAATATCGGCGACCGGGAGCTGACCGCAGGCGAGCTGCGCACGCGCGGCTACTATCTCGGCTCGAATGTGTCGTACAATCTCAAGAAGCTGGTCGAGATGGGCTTCCTCGATCATCAGCGTTCGCGCGTCGATCGCCGCTCGGTCCGCATTAGGCTGACCGAGAAGGGGCGCGCCGTGCGCGACATCATCGAGGCGCTCTATCAGAAGCACTTCCGCACGGTCGAACAGGTCGGCGGCATCAATGCCGACGAGTTCGCGACGCTCAACAAGGCACTGCAGCGCCTGGAGCGGTTCTGGACCGACCAAATCCTTTACCGGCTCTGATTTTTTCCAGGCTTTGCGCGAACTCGAGACCGTCAAGTCGCGCAATGCCTTGCCGGCGTGGCGCGCCCCGGCGCCGCGCGGTGGCGCTTATTGACATAAAATCGCCCATCGATGCCCGTAAGCGGCATTGACGCATGTGCGCCGCGTTCGCGTGGCGGCAGGCGTCGACACGGACAAGCGCGCGTGCCGGCGCTGCGTAGGGCGAGGGGATGTGATGAAGCGACAGGAGACGCGGCGTTACGGCGATGCGAGCCGACGATCCTTCATGCGAGGAGTGGCTACCGCCGGCCTCGGTCTCGCTTTTGCGCGCGCCGCGTCGGCCCAGGACGCTGTGCTCGATGCGCTCATGGCGCAATCGCGGAGCCAAGATTTCGGGCAGGGCTTTGATTCCGCCTCGCGAACCATCCTTATGCCTAATGCGTCGTTGCCGACCCTCGATCCGTCGACGGCGCAGACCACCGAAGCGGCGATTGCGCGCTATGAAGACATCGTCGCCCGCGGCGGCTGGCCGACGGTTCCGACCTCCCAGCGCCTGCGGCTCGGTAATCGCCACCCGACCGTGTCGATTCTGCGCGCGCGACTCGCCGTCTCGCACGATATCGAGGCGACCGGCGGCGTGAAAGACATTTACGATTCGTATGTGGAGGCCGGGGTACGCCGATTCCAAGCGCGCCACGGTTTGACCGTCGATGGCGTCGCCCGCGAGCAGACCCTCAAAGCGATGAACGTGCCGGCCGAGACCCGGCTTGCCCAGCTTCGCACCAATGCGGTGCGCCTGCGCAGTCTCAGCGGCAATCTCGGGCCGCGTTTCGTCGTGTGCAATATCCCGGCCGCGCAGCTCGAAGCGATCGAAGGCAATGTCGTGGTCTCCCGCCACGTCGCCGTCGTGGGCAAGCCCGACCGCCCGTCGCCGGACATTCAGAGCCGAATCATCGAGGTCAATTTCAATCCTTACTGGACGGTGCCGGTGTCGATCGTCCGCAAGGACCTCATTCCGAGGATGCAAACGGAGCCGGACTATCTCACGAAGAACCACATCCGCATCCTCGACGGGAACGGATCCGAGCTGTCGCCGCAGCAGATCGACTGGTTTTCTAACGAGGCGGTGAATTATCGGTTCAAGCAGGATCCGGGCGAACTCAATTCGCTTGGGTCGATCCGCATCAATTTTCCCAGCAATGACGGCGTGTATATGCATGATACGCCGTCGAAGAACCTTTTCGGCGAAGACTTCCGCTTCCATTCCTCCGGCTGCGTGCGCGTGCAGAATATTCGTGAGCTGGTGGTTTGGCTGCTCACCGACACGCCGGGCTGGTCGCGCAGCGAAATCGACGAGGTGATCAAGTCGGGCAAACGCGAAGACGTGCGCCTTGCGACACCGGTCCCGCTCTTTTGGGTCTATGTCACCGCCTGGGCGACTCCCGACGGCGTGGTGCAGTTCCGCGACGACATATACGGACGCGACGGCCTTACCGGCAGCGTGAACCTCAGCCGCGGCTGACGTCTCACGGCGAGTTTGTGTTCATTGTTCTGCGCTTTTCGCGCCGGCGAATATTTTGAGCGCCGTGAGCGAGGAACTAATCGGCCGCGCGTAAGTATTCCAAATCGCCATTTTCCGGGATTGGCACGCCGGATGCTTGGCTTGCCATCGGCTATTTTTTGGATCGCGTCGCTTGTCGACGATCGAACGGAAATCGTATGCGTATTCACGTTGGTTGCGAGCTCGGCTTCGAATTTCCGCAGACGACGCCGATGATCGTTATGTTGAATGTGCACTACTCGCGCGTTTCCGATCTTGAGCATCCGGATTATCTGAAAACGAATCCGTCGGTTCCCATCGACGGTTACCGCGACAGCTTCGGAAATTGGTGCAATCGGCTTGTGGCGCCCGCCGGCCGCTTCACTCTCGGCACGGACGCCATTGTCCGTGATTCAGGCCTGCCGGATCCGGCCGATCTGACCGCTCAGCAGCATCAGGTCCAGCACTTGCCGGCGGAAATACTGCAGTTCTTGCTTGGCAGTCGCTACTGTGAGACCGACCGTCTGTCGGACGAGGCTTGGCGCCTTTTTGGACATGCACCGCTCGGCTGGCCAAGGGTCCAGGCGGTCTGCGACTTCGTTCACGACCACATAACCTTTGGTTACGAACATTCCCGGGCCACCAGAACGGCATTCGAAACATACACGGAGCGCAGCGGGGTTTGCCGAGACTTCGCGCATCTCGCGGTCGCGTTTTGCCGCTGCCTGAACATCCCCGCGCGCTATTGCACAGGCTACATCACCGATGTCGGCCTGCCTCCACCCTATGCACCGATGGATTTTGCCGCCTGGATCGAAGTCTATCTCGGCGACCGTTGGCACGCATTCGACCCGCGCAACAACGCGCCGCGGGTCGGACGTATCCTCATTGCGCACGGCCGCGATGCCGCTGACGTGCCGCTGACCCACATATTCGGCCCCGGCGCCATGTCCGAATTCCGCGTCTGGGCGGAGGAAGTCCCGGCCGGCTGAGGCTCGGCTATCGGGCAGTTTCTTTTGACGGCCAATCGCCATATATCGCTTCGTAAAGTGCACTACGAGGGAACCCCACGCTTGGCAGTCGGTGCGCCGGCGCCATCAAGATCGCTGACCTCGCAACAACATCTTGCGCGCCTCTCGGGACACATCCCCACGATTGGCGTTTTTCCCGCAATGTGCTAATCGCGGCCTGGGGATCAGGAGACCGCTATGCCTCAGAGAGAGACCTCCGCACGCGCAGGCGCCGAGACCGCGTTGTTTAGCGCTCCGCTTGCCGAGACCGATCCGGACATTGCCGACGCGATCCGGCGCGAGCTCGGCCGGCAGCGCGACGAGATCGAATTGATCGCCTCGGAGAACATCGTCAGCCGCGCGGTGCTCGAAGCGCAGGGCTCGGTGCTCACCAACAAATACGCCGAGGGGTTGCCGGGCAAGCGCTACTACGGCGGCTGCCAGTACGTCGATATCGTGGAAACCTTGGCGATCGAACGGATTACCAAGCTGTTCAACTGCGGGTTCGCAAATGTCCAGCCGCACTCCGGCGCCTCCGCCAACGCCGAGGTGTTCATGGCGCTGATGCAACCTGGCGATACGTTCATGGGGCTGAACCTCGCTGCCGGCGGCCATCTCACCCACGGTTCCCCCGTCAATATGTCGGGCAAGTGGTTCAAGGTGGTGCCCTACGGAGTCCGGCGCGATGATCATCGCATTGATATCGATGAGGTGCGCCGGCTCGCCCGCGAGCACCGGCCCAAGCTGATCGTCGCTGGCGGCTCGGCCTATCCGCGGATCATCGACTTTCCGGCCTTCCGCGCGATCGCCGATGAAGTGGGGGCTTACCTCGTGGTGGACATGGCGCATTTTGCTGGGCTGGTCGCCGGCGGCGTGCATCCAAGCCCGTTCCCCCATGCCCATGTGGTGACGACGACCACCCACAAGACCCTGCGGGGCCCGCGCGGCGGCGTGATCCTGAGCGATGACGAGGCGATCGCCAAGAAGCTCAACTCCGCGGTCTTCCCGGGCATGCAGGGGGGACCTTTGATGCATGTGATCGCGGCAAAAGCTGTCGCGTTTGGTGAGGCTTTGCGTCCTTCATTCAAGCTTTATGCGAAGAACGTGGTGGAGAACTCCAAGGCGCTCGCGGCGACCCTGAAGGCGCGCGGCCTGGACATCGTGTCGGGTGGGACCGACACCCATTTGATGCTGGTCGACCTGCGCCCGAAGCGGCTGACCGGAAAGGTGGCGGAGGCGGCGCTCGGCCGCGCCCATATCACCTGCAACAAGAACGGCATCCCGTTCGATCCCGAAAAGCCGACGGTGACGTCGGGCGTTCGGCTCGGCACGCCGGCCGGCACCACCCGCGGATTCGGAGTGGCCGAGTTCCAGCAGGTCGGCGAGATGATCTCCGACGTACTCGACGTGCTCGCGCAGAAACGCGTCGAAGAGGACGCGCTGATCGAGGCTTCGGTGCGGGAGAAGGTGAAGCGGCTGATCGATCGGTTCCCGATCTACAACGCTTGAACGAAATCGAACCGGAGTAGGACGCAAAGATGCGCTGTCCGAGCTGCGGCAGCCTCGATACCCAGGTCAAGGATTCGCGCCCCACCGAAGATTCGGCGGCGATTCGCCGCCGCCGCCTGTGTCTGTCCTGCGGATTTCGCTTCACCACGTTCGAGCGGGTGCAATTGCGCGAACTGATCGTCATCAAGCGCAATGGCCGCCGTGTCCCATTCGACCGCGACAAGCTGGCGCGTTCGGTGGAGATCGCCCTGCGCAAGCGCAATGTCGACCCCGACCGGGTCGAGCAGACCATCTCCAAGATCGTCCGTGAACTGGAAAGTCTTGGCGAGAACGAGGTCACGACCGAGACGATCGGCGAGACGGTGATGGCGTATCTGCGCGAGCTCGACGACGTCGCCTATGTGCGCTTCGCCTCGGTCTACCGCAATTTCCGCGAGGCGAAGGACTTCGAGCAGGCGCTTGCCGAACTTGCCGGCGACGAGGACCATACGCGACCTGCGCCGGCGCGGAAGTAATAGGCGCGCGTCAAGTCTGGCCCGGTATCAACGGGGATTGGTTGCGTCGACAGATCGAAAGTCGTGCGGAGGCTCGGCATCCACCTGCTGCATGGTCGACGCCAGCACTGGCGCGCGGGCGGGGCAATGATGTGACTTGGCTCTTCGCTCTTTTCCTCGTCCTGAACGTCCTGCCCGGCGCGGCTGCGGCTAAGGAGCCGGCGCTCCCTGCCGGATTCGTCCACCTGCGTGATGTGGCGCCCACAATCGTGCAGGACATGCGCTATGCCGGCACGTTCAATTTCACTGGCGCACGCGTGCCCGGCTATCGGGCGGCGGAGTGCGTCCTGTGGCGGCCGGCGGCGGAGGCGCTTGCGCGCGCGCAGGAGCGGCTCAAGGCCGAAGGTTTGCTTCTGAAGGTCTACGACTGCTATCGCCCCGTCCAGGCGGTGCGGGCCTTCGCTGCATGGTCGCGCGGGTCAGGCGGCGACACCATGAAACCCATCTTCTATCCCGCCTTCGACAAGTCGCAGCTGTTCGCGCTCGGATACATTGCGTCGAAGTCACATCATTCGCTGGGGATCGCCGTCGATATCGGCCTCATCGCCGCAAGCGACGCCGATCTGCCGACGCCAACAAAGGCGGGCGCCTGCGATGGCCCGTTTGCCGAGCGCGCAAAGGAGTCGAGCCTCGATTTCGGTACCGCTTTCGATTGCTTTTCGCCTCTGAGCGCGACTCGCAATCCGTCGATATCCGAAAAGGCGCGCGCAAACCGCGACAGGCTTGTTCGCGCGCTTTCCGCCGAGGGCTTCCGTAACTATCCGAAGGAATGGTGGCACTTCGATTATTCACGCGGACCTGTGCCGACCAAGCCGCGTGACTTTCCCGTCGAATGAAGAATTTCGACCAACCGGCTGCGGACGCTCGGTTTATGGCGCTCGCGCTTGCGCTCGGCCGGCGCGGCCTTGGGGAACGTCTGGCCTAATCCGGCGGTCGGCGCGGTCGTCGTGCGCGAGGAGGGTGAAGGACCCGTCATCCTGGGGCGCGGCTGGACGCAGCGAGGAGGCCGGCCGCATGCGGAGACCGAGGCGCTGCGGCGCGCGGGCGCGGCGGCGCGCGGCGCAACGCTCTACGTAACGCTCGAGCCCTGTTCTCATCACGGGCAGACGCCGCCTTGTGTCGACGCCATTATCGATGCCGGCATCGCCCGCATCGTCTCGGCGATGGAAGATCCCAATCCGCTGGTGGCGGGGAGGGGACATGACCGCCTCCGCGCCGAAGGCATAGCCGTCGAGGTCGGGGTCGGGGCCGAGGAAGCGCGTCGCGCCCACGCCGGGCATATCCGCCGCGTCCGTGACGGACGCCCGCACGTGCTGCTCAAGCTCGCGGTCTCAGCCGACGGCAAGGTCGGGCTCGCTGGCCGTCGGCCGGTCGCCATTACCGGCGAGGCCGCGCGCGATGTCGTCCATCTTCTCCGGGCGCAACACGACGCGATCCTGATCGGCATCGGCACCGCGCTCGCCGACGATCCCGAGCTGACCTGCCGCTTGCCGGGCATGGCCGCCCGGTCGCCGGTGCGCGTCGTGCTCGATAGCGGGCTCCGCCTCCCGCGTGAAAGCCGCCTCATCCGCACCGCACGGCAGACGCCCGTATGGGTCGTCGCCGGCCCCGGCGCGCCGGAATCGGCCGAGCGTGATCTGCGACGCGAGGGCGCCGAGATATTGCGGGTCGGGGCCGCGGGGGCGCTCGATCTGGGCGAGACGCTCGCAGCGATTGCGCAGCGCGGAATCACCCGGCTGATGGTTGAGGGCGGCCCGAGGGTCGCCGCTTCGTTCGTACGTGACGATTTGATCGATGAAGCAGTCCTCATCCATGCGAATCGCACGATCGGGAGAGACGGGATCGACGCGCTCGACGGGCTCCCCCTTGCCGCGCTCACGCAATCGAAGGCGCTTGGGGCGTCGTCGGCCGGAACAATTGGTTGCGACCGGGTCGAGACGTTTAGCCGCGCAAGCTTGGCCGGTCACACCATCGGCACATGATCGGGGCATTTCTGGCTGGTCTGCTACGGGCGGCGGCGCTTTGAGAGCGTTGTTCTTGGTCAATGCAAAGACAGACGCGTCTGGCGTTGGTTCGGCGACGATTCGACCGTTTTGTTCCTTGGCGGCGCGTAGCCGATTGCGGCGAGACAGAGGGCGCTTTTGATGAGCACTTACCGACTGAAATCGCTGTTTTCCCCCCGCGCGATCGCGGTGGTGGGCGCAAGCCCGCGCGAACTCTCGATCGGCCGGATCGTGCTCGGCAATCTGCGCAAGGCAGGCTTCAAGGGCCCGATACACATCGTCAATCCCCGCTATCCTGAGATTGACGGGCAGGCCACCGTTCCGAACATCGAGGCGCTCGACTCTAGCCCCCGACCTGATGGTCGTGACCGCGCCGGCGGCCGAAGTCCCCACCCTCATTGCAAGCGCTGGCGCGCGTGGGGTTGCCGCGGCCATCGTGATCACCGCCGGGCTCGGCCACGGGCCGAGCTCGCTCGCCGAGCAGGCGAGGCAGGCGGCGCGCACTTACGGTCTGCGGCTCCTTGGACCCAACTGCCTGGGCTTGTTCGTACCGAGCGCGCGCCTCAACGCCAGCTTTGCGGTGCATCAGCCGAAGATCGGCGATCTCGCGCTCATTTCGCAGTCGGGGGGCGTGGCGGCGGGGCTGGTGGAGTGGGCGGCCGGCCGGTCGATCGGCTTTTCCGGGATCGCCTCGATCGGGGACGCCATCGACATCGATTTCGGCGACCTTCTCGACTATTTCGCCCTCGACCGCCGCACCCGGGCGATCCTGATGTACATCGAGTCGATCTCCGACGTGCGCAAGTTCATGTCGGCGGCCCGCGCCGCTGCGCGCGTAAAGCCGGTGATCGTGGTCAAGGCAGGCCGCCACGCGCAGGCCGCCCGCGCCGCCGCGACCCACACGGGCGCCCTTGCCGGCGTCGACGCGGTCTACGCCGCCGCCTTTCAACGCGCCGGCCTGTTGCGCGTCATCGACCTCGACGAATTGTTCGCTGCCGCCGAGACCCTCGGGCGTCTCAGTCCATTCGAGGGCAAGCGCCTCGCCATCATGACCAATGGCGGCGGCATCGGCGTGCTTGCGGTCGACCGCGTCATCGATCTTGGGGGAACGCTCGCGGGCATTTCACCGCAGACCATGGAGACGCTCAACGCTTTGCTCCCGCCGACCTGGTCGAAGTCTAATCCCATCGACATTATCGGGGACGCCGACGCGAGCCGCTACGCGGCGACGCTGCATGCGTTGCTCGACGACGCCGATAACGACGCCGTCCTTGCGATGAACGTGCCGACCGCGCTCGCCTCGGCGGGCGACTGCGCCGATGCGGTGGTCCGCGTCATTCAGGAGCAGCGCGTCAAGCGCATCGCGCATAAGCCCGTGCTTGCGGTTTGGGTCGGTGACGACGGGCGCGCGGCCAAGGCGTTCGACGCCGCGGCCATTCCCTACTACAGCAGCGAGACCGACGCGATCCGCGGGTATATGCATCTCGTGCGCTATGTCGAGGCAAATCACGGTCTGATGGAGACGCCTCCGAGCGCCCCGACCGAGTTCGTCTCCGATACCGCGAAGGCGCGCCAAGTCATCGCCGAGGCGCTCGCGGCGGGCAAAACTTGGCTCGATCCGCTCGACGTCAACCGGCTTTTCGACGCCTACGGCATCCCCATATCTCCGGCCATTCTCGCCCGTGACGGCAAGGAAGCGGCCGCCGCTGCCCGTCCTTTCCTGCAGCAAGGGCAGGGCGTGGTGGTGAAGGTGCTTTCGCCCGACATCATCCATAAGTCGGACGTGGACGGCGTGCGGCTCAACCTGACCAGCGAGAAGGCCGTTGAGACGGCGACCGACGATATTCTTAAGCGCGCGCACGCGGCGCGGCCGACCGCGCGTATTGAAGGCGTCACCGTCCATCCGATGCTGTTGCGGCCGAAGGCCCGCGAGCTGATCATCGGCCTTGCCGACGATCCGACCTTCGGCCCCGTCGTGGTGTTCGGCAGCGGCGGAACGGCGGTGGAGGTGGTCGACGACAAAGCGCTGGCGCTCCCTCCGCTCGACCTGAAGCTTGCCGCCGATCAGATCGATCGCACGCGGGTATCGCGCCTGCTGCGCGGCTATCGCAACGTACCCCCGGCGGATCGCCAGGCGCTCGAATTGATGCTCGTCAAGGTGGCGCAACTCGCGGCCGACCTGCCGGAGGTGCGGGAGCTCGATCTCAATCCAGTGCTCGCCGATGCAAGCGGGGCGGTCGCGGTCGACGCGCGCGTGGTGATCGCGCCGGTCGAGAAGGGGATGCGTGCGCACTCGCACTTCGCCATCCGGCCCTATCCGAAGGAATGGGAACGCAGTTACCCGTCCTGGCACGGCATGCGGCTTATGGTGCGGCCCGTTCGGCCAGAAGATGAAGGGCTCTATCGCGAATTTTTCAGCCATGTCACCGAGGACGACCTGCGGCTGCGCTTCTTCGCGCCGGTGAAAGAATTCAGCCACACCTTCATCGCCCGGTTGACTCAGATCGACTATGCCCGCGCCGTGGCGTTCGTCGCCGTTGACGAAGATTCCAGCGAGATGCTGGGAGGGGTGCGGCTGCATTCCGACGCAAATTATGAGACGGGCGAATACGCCATTCTGCTGCGGTCCGATCTGAAAGGCCGCGGTCTCGGCTGGCTACTGATGAAGACGATGATCGAATACGCGTCCGCCGAGGGCTTGCGCATGATTGAAGGCGAGGTGTTGCGCGACAATACGACCATGCTGGCAATGTGCGGCGAGCTCGGCTTCAAGATCGAGGCCGACCCGGAAGACCCCGGCCTGTGTCGCGTCGTGCTTGATCTGACGACGCCGAAGCCGCTCACGCGCACCCCCGAACTGGTGCAGTGACGACGTGCGGTCATGCGCGGGTCGGCCCGGTCTTCACCGGTATATGGCTGGTGAGGAAATTCCGGCGACCTGCATCGAACCCCCAGCCGATGTCGCGCTGATTGTGTAGGCGCTGGGACCGCTTCGCCGATCCGAATGCGGCATAAGGCGGCTTGCGGCGATTTGTGCGCTGCGCTAAGCCTCCGGCGCCTTGCTCTGGAATGAATCTTAAGTGGCCAGGCCGGACCGGCGGACAGCCGCCTCTCGGTTTCGGCGCGCAACGGCCATCCGGACGGACCAGAGGTCTCGAATGAGCGTCATTCTGCAAGACTACCTGCCGATTGCCGTTTTTATCGCCATCGCCGCCGTCATCGTGTTGGGGCTGATGGTTGCACCGTTTATCGTCGCCTACAAAAGTCCGGATGCGGAGAAACTTTCGGCGTACGAATGCGGGTTCAACGCTTTTGATGACGCGCGCATGAAATTCGACATGCGCTTCTACCTGATCGCGCTCCTATTCATCATTTTCGACCTTGAAGTTGCATTTCTATTTCCTTGGGCAGCGGCCTTTCGCCAAATCGGCCTGTTCGGTTTCTGGTCGATGATCGTTTTTCTCGGCGTTTTGACCGTCGGCTTTATCTACGAGTGGAAGAAAGGAGCGCTCGAATGGGATTGAACGAGCGCGCGCAAGCGGCGCCGGCCGCGACCGGAGTGCTCGATCCGCGGACGGGCAGGCCGGTTGGCGAGAACGATCCTTTTTTCCGAGGCGTCACGGATGAGCTTGCGGACAAGGGCTTTCTCGTCACCGCGACCGACGAGCTGATCACCTGGGCGCGTACCGGCTCACTCATGTGGATGCAGTTCGGGTTAGCCTGCTGCGCGATCGAGATGATCCACGCCGCGATGCCGCGCTACGATCTCGAACGTTTCGGCGCGGCGCCGCGCGCCTCGCCGCGCCAATCCGACGTGATCATCGTGGCGGGAACGCTCACTAACAAGATGGCGCCTGCGTTCCGCAAGGTCTACGACCAGATGCCGGAGCCGCGCTACGTCATTTCGATGGGATCTTGCGCCAATGGGGGCGGCTACTACCACTATTCCTATTCGGTGGTGCGGGGCTGCGATCGGATCGTGCCGGTCGACATCTACGTGCCAGGTTGTCCCCCGAGCGCGGAAGCGTTGCTGTACGGCGTCCTGCTTCTGCAAAAGAAAATCCGCCGCACCGGCACGATCGAACGCTGAGACGGCGCATCGGACCGTCCTCGAGGCACCGCGATGAACGACAAGTTGGACGAGCTCGGACAGGCGATTGCGCGCGCGCTTCCCGAGTTCGTCACCGGCTATCAGGTGGCGAAGGGAGAGCTCACGATCACCGCGCGTGCGGCCGATATCGTCAAGGTCGTCACCTTCCTGCGTGATGATCCGGGTTGCCGGTTCTTCGCCTTCGTCGATGTGACGGCGGTCGACTGGCCGCAGCGGGAAAAGCGGTTCGACGTGGTCTATCATCTGCTCTCGCCCACGAAAAACTGGCGGGTGCGGATCAAGGTCGAGGTCAACGAAAAGGAGTCGGTCCCCTCCATCATCAACGTGTTCCCGGGCGCCAATTGGTTCGAACGCGAAGTGTTCGACCTGTATGGCGTGCCGTTCACCGGCCATCCGGACCTGCGGCGCATCCTCACCGACTACGGCTTTTCCGGCCACCCGCTGCGCAAGGATTTCCCGCTGACGGGATTCGTCGAGGTGCGCTGGGACGACGAGCAGAAACGGGTCGTTTACGACAAGGTGCGGCTCGCCCAGGAATACCGGGATTTCGATTTTCTCTCGCCGTGGGAGGGGGCGCACTATCCGCTCCCCGGCGACGAGAAGGCGAAACAATGATGGGGCGAGCAGGAATGGCGAGTGGTGAATAGGGATGGCTGAAGCTTCGGTTCGCACTTTCACCATCAATTTCGGGCCGCAGCATCCGGCCGCGCATGGCGTGTTGCGGCTGTTGCTCGATCTCGACGGCGAGGTGATCGAGCGCGCCGACCCGCATATCGGGCTCTTGCATCGCGGCACCGAGAAGCTGATCGAGCACAAGACCTATTTGCAGGCGATTCCGTATTTCGACCGGCTCGACTACAGCGCCCCGATCAACCAGGAGCATGTGTTCTGTCTCGCGGTGGAGAAGCTGATCGGGCTTGAGGTCCCCAAGCGCGGCCAACTGATGCGGGTGTTGTTCTTGGAGCTCGGCCGGCTGATCAACCATATTCTCAACACGACCACGCAAGCGCTCGACATCGGCGCCCTCACGCCTCCGCTCTGGGGGTTCGAGGAACGCGAAAAGATCATGAATTTCTACGAGCGGGCGTCGGGCGCGCGCATGCACTGCAATTACATGCGTCCGGGCGGCGTGCACCAGGATGTGCCGCCGAAGCTGCTCGACGACATCTGGGCGTTCTGCGATCCGTTCCTGAAGGTTCTCGACGACATCGAGGAATTGCTGACCGAGAACCGCATTTTCAAACAGCGGATGGTGGATATCGCCGTCATGACCTTGGAGGATGCGTGGGGCTGGGGCTTCTCGGGGCCGCATGTGCGCGCGGCGGGCGCCGCGTGGGACCTGCGCCGCGCCCAGCCCTACGAATGCTATTCCGAGCTTGAATTCGACATCCCGACCGGCAAGCACGGCGACTGCTACGACCGCTACCTGGTGCGCATGGAAGAGATGCGCCAGTCGATCCGCATCATCAAACAGTGCCTGGAAAAACTGCGCGCGCCGGAAGGGCAGGGACCGGTCATCGCCGAGGACAACAAGTTCGTGCCGCCGCGGCGAGGCGAGATGAAGCGCTCGATGGAGGCGCTGATTCACCATTTTAAGCTCTACACCGAGGGCTTCCACGTTCCGTCCGGCGAGGTCTATGCCGCCGCCGAAGCGCCGAAGGGCGAGTTCGGCGTCTATCTCATCGCCGACGGCACCAACAAGCCGTACAAGTGCAAGATCCGCGCGCCCGGCTTCGCCCATTTGAGCGCGCTCGACTTCCTCAGCAAGGGCCACATGCTCGCGGACATGACCGCGATTATCGGCGCGCTCGACCTCGTGTTCGGCGAGGTGGACCGTTGAGGGGCGCATCGACATACGAACGTTGTCGGCGCGGCTCCACCCTACGCGCCGAGATTGGCGCAGCAGCCGGAAAAGCGCCGCGGCGCGTTTGCCCCGTCGCGTTTCGGGGAGGGCGGCCGATGAAGCTCGACCAGCTGCTGCGGAAACCCTATCAGCCGAGCGACCGGCGCTTCCAGGAAGGGATGCGCTATGCCTGCGCGACCGCGGCGGCGATCACGCCTTTCGTGCTCGATGTTTTTCCGGTTCGATCGATGATCGACGTCGGATGCGGCGCCGGCGTGCTGCTCGCCGCATTCGCCGAGCGCGGCGTTGAAAGAATCGTCGGCGTTGACGGCGACTACACCAATCGCGCGCGGCTGCAGTTCGATCCCAAGCATTTCGTTGCCTGGGACCTCAATCAACCGCTCGGCCCTTTGGGGCTTGGCCGCTTCGATCTCGCGCTGTCGGTCGAGGTCGGCGAGCACCTGTTGCCTGCGCGGGCGGATAGCCTCGTCGATGACCTGTGCGCGCTTGCCGACGTCGTGCTGTACGGCGCTGCGATCGTGCAGCAAGGCGGCATCAATCACATCAACGAACAATGGCAGTCCTACTGGGCGCGCAAGTTCCTCAGCCGCGATTACATTCCTTACGACCTTCTGCGGCCGGTGATCTGGAACACCCGAGACGTGCCGTACTGGTACAAGCAGAACACGCTGTTTTACGTGAAGCGCGGCTCTCCCAGCCATGATCATTTTGAGAGCCGGTTTCCCGGCGCCGCGGTCACGCTTCTCGACATGGCGATGCTCGATATCCTGCATCCCGATCTGTATTCGATGCATGTCGAGAAGAAACGCGGCCTTCGCCGCCTGCAGAAGAACGTCGAGCGATATGTCCTGCAGTTCACCGGCCGGCAGTCGAACCGCCAGGCGCCGGTCAGTTCGCGAATGAAGGAGAGTTGAACTTGGCCCCCCGCCGTCTCGCCCCCGCGGACATGCAACCCGCGAGCTTCGCCTTTACGGCGGAGAACCTCGCCTGGGCGAAGAATCAGATCGCCCGATACCCGGAGGGCCGGCAGGCCTCCGCGGTGATCTCGCTGCTGTGGCGGGCACAGGAACAGGCGGGCGGCTGGTTGCCGCAGAAGGCGATCGAGCATGTCGCCGAATTTCTGAGCATGCCGTTCATTCGCGGGCTCGAGGTCGCGACCTTCTACACGATGTTCAATCTCGAGCCGGTCGGCCGGCATTTCGTGCAGCTGTGCGGCACGACGCCGTGCATGTTGCGCGGCGCCAACGAACTGAAAAAGCTCTGCCGCGAAAAGATCGGCGACGAACATCATGTGACCGCCGACGGCAAGTTCTCCTGGATCGAGGTCGAGTGTCTGGGCGCCTGCGTCAATGCGCCGATGGTGCAGATCAACTTCGACACCTACGAGGACCTGACGCCCGAGCGGTTCGGCCAGATTCTCGACGATCTCGCCGCGGGCCGGCCGGTGCGGCCGGGACCGCAGATCGACCGCCAGTTTTCCGCGCCGGTCGGCGGGCCGGATACGTTGACCGATCCGTCGATCTATCAGAAACGAACCGGAGGAAAGCCGCAGGAGCCGGCGCTCGCCGACGGCGATGCGAAGCGGCCCGGCGAGGCCGCCAATGTTCGTGAAGCCGCCATCCCCAAGCCGCCGGTTGGCGACGCCAGCGGCAACTCCAACACCGGGCGCGCATGATGCTGCAGGACCGCGACCGCATCTTCACCAATCTCTACGGCTTCCATGACTGGAAGCTTGCCGGCGCCCGCGCGCGGGGGGCATGGGACGGCACCAAGGCCATCCTGGAGCGCGGCCGCGACTCCATCGTCGAGGAGGTCAAGTCCTCGGGGCTGCGCGGGCGCGGCGGCGCGGGATTTCCCACCGGCCTGAAATGGTCGTTCATGCCCAAGAAGTCGGACGGCCGGTCGCACTATCTCGTCGTCAACGCCGACGAATCCGAGCCGGGCACCTGCAAGGATCGCGACATCATCCGGCATGACCCGCACCTTCTGATCGAAGGTTCGCTGATCGCGAGCTTTGCCATGGGCGCGCACGCGGCCTTCATCTACATCCGCGGCGAATTCGTGCGCGAGCGCGAGCGCCTGCAGGCGGCGATCGACGAGGCCTATGAGGCGAGGCTGATCGGCAAGAATAACGTCAACGGCTGGGACTTCGATCTCTATCTCCATCACGGCGCCGGCGCCTATATCTGCGGCGAGGAGACTGCGCTGCTCGAAAGCCTCGAAGGCAAAAAGGGCATGCCGCGGCTCAAGCCGCCGTTTCCGGCGAACATGGGCCTCTATGGCTGCCCGACCACCGTCAACAATGTGGAGAGCATTGCGGTCACGCCGGACATCATGCGGCGCGGCGCCGCCTGGTTCGCCGCGATCGGCAGGCCCAACAACACCGGCACCAAGCTGTTCTGCATTTCCGGCCATGTGAACAAGCCGTGCAATGTCGAAGAGGCGATGGGCATTTCGCTGCGCGAACTGATCGATACGCATGCCGGCGGCGTGCGCGGCGGCTGGGATAATCTGCTCGCCGTCATCCCCGGCGGCTCTTCGGTGCGCTGCCTGCCGGCGCCGCTGTGCGACGATCTCACGATGGATTTCGACGCACTCGCCAAACTCAGGTCCGGTCTCGGCACCGCCGCCGTGATCGTGATGGACAAATCGACCGACATCGTGCGCGCCATCGCCCGCATCTCGTATTTCTACAAACACGAGAGCTGCGGTCAGTGCACGCCGTGCCGCGAAGGAACCGGCTGGATGTGGCGGGTGCTCACCCGCATGGCGGAGGGTCGCGCCCACAAGCGCGAGATCGACATGCTGCTCGACGTGACCAAGCAGGTCGAAGGCCACACGATCTGCGCGCTCGGCGACGCGGCGGCGTGGCCGATCCAGGGCCTGATCACCCATTTCCGCAGCGAGATCGAACGCCGCATCGACGAATATGCAGCCAATCCCGACAATGAAGGCGTGCTTGATCCCAACACGGTCGCCGAAGCGGCGGAGTAGGGCGATGGCAGGAGCCCGTATCGCCGGAAGTGAGGTCAAGCTCGATTCCCGCGCGGGCGGGAATGAGCAGAGCAAAGGAAGCGCATGAAGCGCCTCGAAGCGAAATGATGAAGGTTCAACGATGACCAAGCTCATCGTCGACGACAAGGAAATCGACGTCCCTCCCGAATTCACGCTGTTGCAGGCGTGCGAAGCGGCGGGCGCCGAGATCCCGCGCTTTTGCTATCACACCCGGCTGTCGATCGCCGGCAATTGCCGCATGTGCCTTGTCGAACTCGTCGGCTCGCCGAAGCCGGTCGCAAGCTGCGCCTGGGGCGTGCGCGACTGCCGTCCCGGTCCGCATGGAGAGCCCCCGGAGGTGAGGACGCGCTCCCCGATGGTGCGCAAGGCGCGCGAAGGGGTGATGGAGTTCCTGCTCATCAATCATCCGCTCGACTGTCCGATCTGCGACCAAGGCGGCGAATGCGACCTGCAGGACCAGGCGATGGGCTACGGCGTCGACTCCAGCCGCTTTCAGGAGAACAAGCGCGCGGTCGAGGACAAGTATCTCGGCCCGTTGGTGAAGACCTCCATGAACCGCTGCATCCAGTGCACCCGCTGCGTGCGCTTTGCGACCGAGGTCGCGGGCGTGCCGGAGCTGGGCGCGATCGGCCGCGGCGAGGACATGGAGATCACCACCTATCTCGAGCATGCGATGACCTCGGAGCTGCAGGGCAATGTGGTCGATCTCTGCCCGGTGGGGGCCCTGACCTCGAAGCCCTACGCCTTCGTCGCGCGGCCGTGGGAGCTTACCAAGACCGAGTCGATCGACGTGATGGACGCGCTTGGCTCGGCGATCCGCGTCGATGCGCGCGGGCGCGAGGTCATGCGCATTCTTCCGCGGCTCAACGAAGACGTGAACGAGGAGTGGATTTCCGACAAGACGCGGCATGTCGTCGACGGTCTGCGCGTGCAGCGGCTCGACCAGCCCTATCTGCGCGAAAGTGGACGGCTGCGCCCCGCCTCCTGGAGCGAGGCGTTCCGCGCCATCGCCGGGAAGGTCCGCGCCGCGAGTTCCAACCGCATCGGTGCGATCGCCGGCGATCTCTCCGCGGTCGAGGAAATGTTCGCGCTCAAGGACCTTCTTTCCAGGCTCGGCAGCAAGAACATGGACTGCCGTCAGGACGGCTCGGCGCTCGATCCGGCCTGGGGGCGGGCGACCTATGTCTTCAATCCGACCATTGCGGGGATCGAGCAGGCCGATGCGCTCCTCATCGTCGGATCGAATCCGCGCCGCGAAGCGGCGGTGTTCAACGGGCGCATCCGCAAGCGCTGGCGCGCCGGCCCGTTCGCGATCGGGCTGATCGGTGAGCGCGCCGATCTCACTTATCCGTATCATTATCTCGGCGCCGGTCCGGACTCGCTCGCCGAACTCGCCGCCGGCCGCGGCGATTTCGCCGATCGCCTGAAGAAGGCCGCACGCCCGATCATTCTGCTCGGCGCCGGCGCGACCGCGCGCGCCGATGGTGCGGCGGTTGCCGCGCTCGCCGCCAAGGCGGCCGTCGAAACAGGCGCCATCAAGGATGGGTGGAACGGCTTTGCCGTTCTGCATCACGCGGCGTCGCGCGTGGGCGGCCTCGACATCGGCTTTGTGCCGGGCCAAGGCGGACTAAAGGCGGCGGAGATGGCGGCCTATGGCACGCTCGACGTCCTGTTCCTGCTCGGAGCGGACGAGATCGACGTCGCGCCCGGCGCGTTCGTCGTCTATGTCGGGACCCATGGCGATCGCGGTGCGCATCGCGCCGACGTGATTCTTCCGGCCTCCACCTATACGGAGAAGCCGGGCACTTACGTGAATACCGAGGGGCGCGTGCAAATGGGGGCGCGCGCGGGCTTCCCGCCCGGCGAAGCGCGCGAGGACTGGGCCATCCTGCGCGCGTTGTCCGATCCTCTCGGACAGCGGCTCCCCTATGACTCGCTTGGCCAGTTGCGGGCCTCCTTGTTTGCGGCGCATCCGCATCTTGCCCGCCGCGACAAGGTCGCGCCGGCTAATCCCGAGGACGTGCGCAAACTCGCAAAGCGCGGCGGGGCGGTAGAAGGCGCGGCGTTCGCCGCCGCCATCACCGATTTCTATCTGACCAATCCCATTGCGCGCGCTTCCGCGGTCATGGCCGAGTGCTCGGCGCTCGCCGAAGGCCGCGCGGCGCTGCGCGCGGCGGAGTGACGGACATGTCGATCGCCGAGCTGTGGACCGCATATCTCTGGCCGCTCTTGATCATTGTGATCGAGAGCTTCGTTCTGCTCGCGGTGCTGCTGCTCGTGATCGCTTATGTGCTCTACGCCGACCGCAAGATCTGGGCGGCGGTGCAGATCCGGCGCGGCCCCAATGTGGTCGGCCCCTGGGGCCTGCTGCAATCCTTCGCCGACATGCTCAAATTCGTGCTGAAGGAACCCACCATTCCCGACGGCGCGAACCGCGGCATTTTCATTCTCGCCCCGGTCGTCACCTGCTTGCTTGCGCTTGCCTCCTGGGCGGTGATCCCGGTGGATGAAGGCTGGGCCGTCGCCGACATCAATGTCGGCATTCTGTATATTTTTGCGATCTCCTCGCTCGGCGTCTACGGCATCATCATGGCCGGCTGGGCGTCGAACTCGAAATACGCCTTCCTCGCCTCGCTACGCTCGGCGGCGCAGATGGTGTCTTACGAAGTCTCGATCGGATTCGTGATCGTCACCGTGCTGTTATGCGCCGGCACGCTCAACCTCTCCGGCATCATCAAGGCGCAGGAAACGCAATGGGGCGTGCTCGGCTGGTACTGGCTGCCGCTGCTGCCGATGTTCGTGATTTTCTTTGTCTCCGCGCTCGCCGAGACCAACCGCCCGCCGTTCGATCTCGTCGAAGCGGAGTCCGAGCTCGTCGCCGGCTTCATGGTCGAGTATGGCTCGACCCCGTATGTGCTGTTCATGCTCGGCGAGTACGTGGCCATCATGACCATGTGCGCCTTGGGCACGATCCTGTTTTTAGGCGGCTGGCTGCCGCCGATTCCGGTCGTTCCCTTCACCTGGGTGCCGGGAGTCGTCTGGTTCGTGCTCAAAGTGCTGGCGATGTTCTTCATGTTCGCCATGGTGAAGGCGTTCGTGCCGCGCTACCGCTACGACCAGCTCATGCGGCTCGGCTGGAAGGTTTTTCTGCCGATCTCGCTGGCGGCGGTCGTCATCGTCGCAGCCGTCGTTCAATACGCCGTTCTGGCGCCGAAATGAGGATGCTGCGATGAGGCTCGACCGCGCGGCCAAGGCGATCTTTCTGACCGAGTTTCTGCAGGCCTTCGTCCTGTCGATGCGCTATTTCTTCAAACCCAAAACGACCGTCAACTATCCCTTCGAGAAAAACGCGATCTCTCCGCGTTTCCGCGGCGAGCACGCGCAGCGCCGCTATCCCAACGGAGAAGAGCGCTGCATCGCCTGCAAGCTGTGCGAGGCGATCTGCCCGGCGCAGGCGATCACCATCGAGGCGGGGCCGCGCCGCAACGACGGCACGCGGCGTACCACCCGCTACGATATCGACATGGTCAAGTGCATCTATTGCGGCTACTGCCAGGAGGCCTGCCCGGTCGACGCCATCGTCGAGGGACCGAACTTCGAATACGCGACGGAAACGCGCGAGGAACTCTACTACGACAAGGAGCGGCTGCTCGCGAACGGCGACCGCTGGGAGCGCGAGATCGCCAAGACGATCGCGCTCGATGCGCCCTATCGGTGAAGGTGATGGACAAGCGGAATTCCAATCGAAGGTCATTCCGGGGCGCGGGCGAAAGCCCGCGAGCCCGGAATCCACACTCATGGGCCGGACTCATGGATTCTGGACAGCCTCGCTTGCGCGCGGCTTCCGGATTGACGGTTGGGGAAACTGCAGCATGATCCCCGCCTTGTTCTTCTATCTCTTCGCCGGGATTTGCGTGGCTTCGGCGCTGATGGTCATCTCGGCGCGCAATCCCGTTCATTCCGTGTTGTTTCTCATTCTCGCCTTCGTCAACGCGGCGGGCATGTTCATCCTGATGGGCGCGGAGTTCCTCGCCCTGATCCTGGTGATCGTCTATGTCGGCGCGGTCGCCGTGCTGTTCCTGTTCGTGGTGATGATGCTCGACGTGGACTTCGCCGAGCTGCGTCAGGGCTTTCTCAACTATCTGCCGATCGGTGCGGTGATCGGACTGGTGCTCCTGGTCGAGCTGTTGCTGGTGCTCGGCGCCTGGGCGATCGGCCCCGGCGTGCCGCGGACCATCGTGCTGCCGATTCCGCCGGAGCAGACGGTGACCAACGCCGAGGCGCTCGGGCTCGTGCTCTATACCCACTACGTCTATTTCTTCCAGGCCGCGGGACTGGTGCTGTTGGTCGCCATGATCGGAGCGATCGTGCTGACGTTGCGGCACAAGCCCTCGGTCAAGCGCCAGAACGTCGCCGAGCAGCTTGCGCACAGCAAGGCGGCCATCATCGAGCTGCACGACGTGCGGCCGGGCCAGGGAATCTGAGAGGACGGGCGATGACGATCGGGCTTGGCCACTATCTCTCCGTCGCGGCGATCCTGTTCACGCTGGGCATTTTCGGCATTTTCCTCAATCGCAAGAACGTCATCATCATACTGATGTCGATCGAGCTGATCCTGCTCGCGGTCAATATCAACCTCGTCGCCTTCTCGACGCATCTGGGGGACCTGGTCGGCCAGGTGTTTGCGTTGCTGGTGCTGACGGTGGCGGCGGCCGAGGCGGCGATCGGGCTGGCGATCCTCGTCGTGTTTTTCCGCAACCGCGGCTCGATCGCGGTTGAGGACATCAATCTCATGAAGGGCTGACGGCGCACGATGTATCACGCCATCGTTTTCCTGCCGCTCCTGGGCTTTTTCATCGCGGGAGCAATCGCGGTTTTCGGCGCGCGGGCGCGGCATCCCGGCGGTTTTCCGGCGCCGGGAGAGCACGCGGCTCACGCGGTCGCCGACGCCCACGCGCATGCCGCGCCGGCGCCGCACGGCGACGCTGCGGACGCCGATGCGGAGGCTGACGAGCCTGAGGCGGCAGGCTCGCGGACGGCGGAAATCGTTACCACCACGTTCCTCTTCATTGCGATGGCGCTGTCGTGGATCGCCTTTGCCCGCGTCGGCTTCGGCCACCATGACGCGCGCGACGTTCTGTTTCCCTTCATCGTGTCCGGCGAGCTGTCGGTGGACTGGACGCTGCGCGTCGACACGCTCACGGCGGTGATGCTTGTCGTGGTGACCACCGTGTCGGCGTTCGTGCACCTCTATTCGTTCGGCTACATGTCCGACGACCCGTACAAGCCGCGCTTCTTCGCCTATCTCTCGTTCTTCACCTTCGCCATGTTGACGCTGGTGACGGCGAACGATCTGGTGCAGCTGTTCTTCGGCTGGGAGGGCGTGGGGCTCGCGAGCTACCTCCTGATCGGCTTCTGGTTCAAGAAGCCGTCGGCGAACGCGGCGGCGATCAAAGCCTTCATCGTCAATCGGGTGGGCGATTTCGGGTTTGCGCTCGGCATTTTCGCCATTTTCTATCTCACCAGCTCGGTCGACTATGACACCATCTTCGCGCAGGCGCCGGGACTGACCGGCAAGACCATCCCATTCGTCGGCTGGAACCTCGACGCGCTCACCGTGGTCTGCCTGCTCCTGTTCATGGGCGCGATGGGCAAGTCGGCGCAATTCATGCTCCACACCTGGCTGCCCGACGCGATGGAAGGGCCGACCCCGGTGTCCGCGCTCATTCACGCGGCGACCATGGTGACGGCCGGCGTGTTCATGGTCGCGCGCCTGTCGCCGCTGTTCGAGCTTGCGCCGACGGCGCAGGCCTTCATCACCTTCATCGGCGGCACCACCGCGTTCTTTGCCGCGACGATCGGTATGGTGCAGAACGACATCAAGCGGGTCATCGCCTATTCCACCTGCTCGCAGCTCGGCTACATGTTCGTGGCGATGGGCGTCGGCGCCTACTCGATCGGCATATATCACCTGTTCACGCACGCCTGTTTCAAGGCGCTGCTCTTCCTCTGCGCGGGCTCGGTGATCGTGGCGATGCATCACGAGCAGGACATGCGCAAGATGGGTGGGCTCAGGAAAAAGATTCCGTTCACCTATTGGATGATGATTCTGGGATCGCTGGCGCTCACCGGATTTCCGCTCACCGCCGGCTATTTTTCCAAGGACGCGATCATCGGCGCCGCGCTCGAGGGACGTAATTCGATGGCGTTCTACGGCTATCTGACGACGCTATCGGCGGCCGCGCTCACCGCGTTCTATACGTGGCGCCTTCTGTTCAAGACCTTCCACGGCTCTCCGCATGACATGCACGCTTACGAAGCGGCGCATGAAAGCCCGATCACGATGCTGATCCCGCTCGGCGTGCTCGGCGCAGGGTGCATACTCGCAGGGCTTCCCTTCTACGACATATTCGCCGGGCCCGGCGCGGCCGAGTTTTTCAACGGCTCGGTCAAGATCACCGACATCCTGGACCGGATCCATCACATCTCCTTCGGCGTCGAATTGTTGCCGACGGTGATGATGGCGATCGGCTTCCTCATCGCCTGGCTGTTCTATATCCGCCGGCCCGACCTGCCGGTCGAGCTCGCGCGGCAGCAGGAGCCGCTCTACAAGTTCCTGCTCAACAAGTGGTACTTCGACGAATTGTACGATCTGATCTTCGTGCGGCCGATGCTGTGGCTCGGCCGGCTATTGTGGAAGGGCGGCGACGGCTGGCTGATCGACGGCTTCGGTCCCGACGGCGTGTCCGCGCGGGTGCTCGATGTCACCCGCAACGTGGTGCGGCTGCAGACCGGCTATCTCTACCACTATGCGTTCGCGATGCTGATCGGCGTTGCGGCGCTCGTCACCTGGTTCATGTTCGCGGGCGGGGTGCGGTGATGGCGAGCTGGCCAGTCCTTTCCGTCACGGTCTTCCTGCCGCTCCTCGGCGCGCTGTTCATCGCGACGATGCGCGCCGAGGACGAGACGGTGAAACGCAATGCGCGCTGGGTCGCGCTGTGGACGACGCTCATCGTCTTCGCCGTTTCGCTTGTTTTGGTGTGGCGGTTCGATCCGTCTTCGTCGGAGTTCCAGTTTGTCGAGAAGCGGCCCTGGCTCGCCGGCACGATCAATTACACCGTCGGCGTCGACGGCATCTCGCTGCCCTTCGTGATTCTGACCACGGCGCTGATGCCGCTATGCATTATGGCGAGCTGGAAACCGATCCAGTGGCGGGTGAAGGAGTATATGATCGCCTTCCTCGTGCTCGAGACGATGCTGGTCGGCACCTTCTCCGCGCTCGACACCGTGGTGTTCTATCTGTTCTTCGAGGGCGGCCTCATCCCCATGTTCCTGATCATCGGCGTGTGGGGCGGCCCGCGCCGGGTCTATGCGACCTTCAAATTCTTCCTCTACACGCTGCTCGGCTCGGTCTTGATGCTGCTTGCGATCATCGCGCTCTACCAAGAGGCGGGCACGACCGACATTCCGACGATGCTCCACTATGATTTTCCCCGCTCGTTGCAGACCTGGGCGTGGCTTGCCTTCTTCGCCTCCTTCGCGGTCAAGCTGCCGATGTGGCCGGTGCATACCTGGTTGCCGGACGCCCATGTGGAGGCGCCGACCGCAGGCTCGGTGGTCCTTGCTGCGATTCTACTGAAGTTGGGCGGCTACGGCTTCCTGCGTTTCTCGCTGCCGATGTTTCCGGCCGCCTCCGCCGATTTCGCTCCGCTCATCTATACGCTTTCGGTGGTGGCGATCGTCTACACTTCGATGGTGGCGCTGGTGCAGGAGGACATGAAAAAGCTGATCGCCTATTCCTCGGTCGCCCACATGGGGTTCGTGACCATGGGGATATTCGCCGGCACCACGCAGGGGGTCGCCGGGGGCGTGTTCCAGATGATCTCCCACGGCATCGTTTCGGGCGCGCTGTTTCTCTGCGTCGGCGTCGTCTACGACCGCATGCATACGCGCGAAATCGCCGCCTATGGCGGTCTCGCCAACCGCATGCCGATCTATGCGGCGATCTTCATGGTGTTCACGCTCGCCAATGTCGGGCTGCCGGGCACCACGGGATTCATCGGCGAATTCCTCACGCTGCTCGGCACGTTCAAGGTGAATACGCTGGTCGCGGTGCTGGCGACGCTCGGTCTGATCCTGTCGGCGGCCTATGCGCTGTGGCTCTATCGCAAAGTCATATTCGGGGTGCTCGACAAACCGTCTCTCGCGGCGATCCGCGACGTCGAGATGCGCGAGATCGTCATTTTCGCGCCGCTGCTCATTCTCACCATCCTGTTCGGCGTCTATCCCAAGCCGGTGCTCAATCTGTCGGCGGCTGCGGTGACCGCGGTGGTGACCGACTATCAACAGGGGCGCGGGCTTCCGAAAGCCGCGGCGCTTGGCCAGTGAACGGCTGCCAAAATGAATCCAACAAGCGCTCTTCCTGACCTCGCTCCGGCGCTTCCCGAGATCGTGCTGGCGCTCGGCGCCCTGGTCCTGCTCGTGATCGGGGCGTATCGCGGCGACCGGGCGACCGGCTTGGCGAGCGGCGTGGCGGTGCTGCTTCTCGTCGCCGCCGGCGTGCTGGTCGCGCTCATGCCTGCGGGGAAGACCACGACCTTCAACGGCAGCTTTGTCGTCGACGACTATGCCCGCTTCTTCAAGCTGCTGGCGCTCATCGGTTCGGCCGTCACCGTGATTTTGTCGAGCGAGTTCATGAGCGAAGTGGAGCGACGGCGATTCGAGTATCCGGTCCTGATCGTGCTCGCGACCACCGGCATGCTGATGCTGATCTCGGCCGCCGATCTTATCGCGCTCTATCTCGGTTTGGAGCTGATGAGCCTGTCGCTCTACGTGGTGGCGGCGATCGACCGCGAGCGGGTGCGCTCGACCGAGGCGGGACTAAAGTATTTCGTCCTCGGCGCGCTCTCCTCCGGGATGCTCCTTTATGGCGCCTCGCTGATCTATGGCTCGACCGGAACCGTGAGCTTCGCCGGCATTGCCGAGGCGGCGCGCCAGGCCGGCTTGCCGCTGACTTTCGGCCTTGTGTTTTTGTTTGCCGGCCTGTGCTTCAAAGTGTCGGCAGTGCCGTTCCATATGTGGACGCCCGACGTGTACGAAGGCGCGCCGACGCCGGTGACCGCCTTTTTCGCCGCCGCGCCCAAGGTCGCCGCGATCGCCGCGTTCGTGCGTGTCGCGGTCACGGCCTTCCCGACCATCGCCCCGCAATGGCAGCAGATCATCGTGTTCGTTTCCATCGCTTCCATGGTGCTCGGCGCGTTCGCTGCGATCGGCCAGAGCAACATCAAGCGGCTGATGGCCTATTCCTCGATCGGCCATATGGGCTACGCGCTGATCGGGCTCGCCGCCGGCACCGTGGAAGGCGTGCAGGGCGTGATCATCTATATGGCGATCTATGTCGCGATGACGCTCGGCACCTTTGCTTGCATCATCGCCATGCGCCGCGAGGAAGGTCCGGTCGAGCAGATTTCCGATCTCGCCGGGCTCGCGCGCACCAAGCCCGGCATGGCTTTCTTTCTCGCCATGATGTTGTTTTCGCTCGCCGGAATCCCGCCGCTTGCCGGCTTCTTCGCCAAGTTCTACATCTTCCTCGCCGCCGTGAACGCCGGGCTTTACGCGCTCGCCGTGATCGGCGTGCTGGCGAGCGTGGTCGGCGCCTACTACTATCTTCTCATCATCAAGGTGATGTATTTCGACGAGCCGGCGCCGGAACTGTCGCCTATGCGCAGCGAGCTCGGAGCGGTGCTGACGGTGACCGGATTGTTCGTGCTTCTGTTCTTCGTCTACCCGGCACCGCTGGTTAATGCTGCAGCCACGGCGGCAAAGTCCTTGTTCTGAGTTTGTGAAGACGCCGGACCAACCTCGCCCGGGGTCACAACAGGCCTCTGATGGCAGCTGACAGCGTCCATCCATCGTTCTGCGCGAAGAAATGGGCGCGCTGGTCCGAATGCGGAAACAATGAAAGAAGATGAACCTGCATCCCACGGCCTATGCGAGGGGAGTCGAGCATATCGCGCTCGATGAGGTTGATTCGACCAACGCGCACGCGCTGCGTTACGGCGCGGCGGGCATGCGTGGTCCGCTCTGGGTCACGGCGCAGATGCAGACCGCGGGACGCGGCCGTCGCGGGCGTAGCTGGGTCTCCGAACCGGGGAACTTGTATGCGAGCCTCCTGCTTGCCGAGCCCGCGCCGGTCATGCAGGTCGCGCAGTGCTCCTTTGTGGCCGCGCTCGCGGTCCATGACGCCGTATGCGACACGGCTCCCGCCCTGGCCGCGCGGCTGTCGCTCAAATGGCCGAACGACGTGTTGTGCGACGGGCGCAAGCTCGCCGGCATCCTGATCGAAGGGGAGGGGACAAAACCGCTGATGGTGGCGATCGGAATAGGGATCAATTGCCAGCGTCATCCGCGTGACGCGATCTATCCGGCGATCGACCTCAGCATGTTGGGGGCGGAGGTGACCGCGGCCGAGGCGTTCGCTGCCCTGTCGCGCCGTATGGCGGAGCGGCTCGCTCTGTGGAACGGCGGGACGCGCTTTGCCGACATCCGTGCGGCCTGGCTTGCGCACGGGCCCACGCCCGGGGCTGCGTTGCGTGTTCGCCTAACGGACGGCGATGTCACCGGGTTTTTCAACACGATCGACGATGAGGGAAACCTCGTGCTGACCGAAGCCGACGGCGGGCGTCGGAGCATCACCGCGGGCGACGTGTTTCCGGTCGCGACGCCGAGCGCGGACGCCGCTGCTTCCGGTTTCGCTTCGCGCTGGCGTCCCGCATGAGCGACAGGACCAACGAGCTTGTCTTCGCACCGCTCGGCGGGGTCGGCGAAATCGGCATGAACTTGTCGCTTTACGGGTTCGGGCCGCCGCGCAAGCGGGCCTGGATCGCGGTCGATCTCGGCGTCGCCTTCGCCGGCGACGATTTGCCCGGCATCGACCTCATCATGCCCGACATTCGCTTTCTCGTTCACCAGAAGCGCGATCTCCGGGCCCTCGTGCTTACGCACGCGCACGAGGACCATTTCGGCGCGCTGATCGATCTATGGCCGCAGTTTCGCGCGCCAGTCTATGCGACGCCGTTCACCGCGGCGCTGTTCGAGGCGAAACGCCTGTCCGAGCCGGGCGCGCCCGAGGTGCCCATCAACGTCGTGCCGCTCGGCGGACGGCTGTCGCTTGATCCATTCGACGTGGAATTCGTCTCCGTCGCCCACTCGATCCCGGAGTCGAATGCGCTGATTATCCGCACTCCCTCGGGCGCGGTGCTCCACACCGGCGATTGGAAGCTCGACGCTCATCCGGTGATCGGACCGCCGACCGACGAGGCCAAGCTCAAGGCGCTGGGAGAGGCGGGGTGTCTCGCCGTTGTGGGCAATTCGACCAACGCCATCCGCGCCGGCCGCTCCTCGACGGAGCGGGAGGTGGCGAAAACCCTAAGCGAACTGATCGCGTCCGCGCCCGCGCGGGTAGCGGTGACGACCTTCGCTTCGCATGTGGCGCGCATCAGGAGCGTTGCGGAGGCAGCGCGAAGCTGCGGCCGCGAGGTCGTGATGATTGGGCGCGCCATGGAACGCATCGCCCAGGTCGCGCGCGAGACCGGCTATTTGGACGGGATAAGGCCGTTCCGCAGCGTTGAGACCTTCGACCGTCTGCCGCGGGAGAAGGTGGTGGCGCTGTGCACCGGAAGCCAGGGCGAGCCGCGCTCGGCGCTCGCGCGCATCGCCGAGAACAACCACCCGGACGTGGGCCTCGACAAAGGCGATCGGGTCATTTTCTCCTCGCGCACCATCCCCGGCAATGAGAAGGCGGTGAACCGGGTGATCAACGGGCTCGTCGATCAGGGCGTCGAAGTGATCACCGACCGCACGCATCTCGTCCATGTGTCCGGTCATCCGCGGCGCGACGAGATGAGCGACCTGTTGTCCTGGGTGCGGCCGCGTATCGTGGTCCCCGTCCATGGCGAAGCGCTGCACCTCGCCGAGCATGCGACGCTCGCGCACAAAGTCGGGGTCGGCGAGACGATCCTGTGCCGCAATGGCGATCTCGTGCGGCTCGCGCCGGAGCCGGCCGGAATCATCGACGAAGTGCCGCAGGGGCGGCTGTACAAAGACGGCATTCTGATCGTGCAGGGCGAAGGCCGCACCGTCGCCGACCGCCGGCGGCTCGGCTATGTCGGCGTCGTGTCGGTCGCGGTCGCGCTCGACGACACCGGCGTCGTCGTCGCCGAGCCGGAAGTGCAGCTGATCGGCATTCCCGAGGCGGATGTGGCTGGGCGGTCCTTCGCCGAAATCGTCAGCGAGACCGTGGCGAAAACCGTCGAGACCCTGCCGCGCCCGCGCCGGCGCGACCCCGACACCGTCGCCGAAGCCGTCCGCCGGGCGGTGCGCGCGCGGGTTGCCGCGGGTTGGGGCAAGAAGCCTTTGTGCGTTGTCCACGTGGTTACGGTCGAACAGTAGTGCTTAGTCGCAAACCTGCGCACGAACGAACGACCGGCGGCTAGAGCGTTTTCCGGCGAAGTGGGAACCGGTTCGCCGCAGAAAACGCGCCCACCAAAGGATAACGAGAGCGAATTCCGATTCCACCGGAACGGAATTCGCTCTACTCGCAAACCGGCGCGCGAACGAACGACCGGCGGCTTGTCGAATTCACCGGGGCGGACGGATTTTGGAAGTCCTCCACTTGGCAATCACTGCATCGAGAACATGGAGCGCATCAGCCGCTCCACCATCCGCGCCTTTTTCGAAATCGACACCGCTCTGTCCCATGGCGTTTGTTACATAGGCTAGGCAAACGACGTGTCGGCGGCAGCTTTTCGCAAGCGCATAAAGGGCCGCCGCTTCCATTTCAACCGCGAGAACCCCTTGGAACCGCGCCGCTTCGATTGCCCGTCGCGTCTCGCGAAACGGCGCATCGGTTGTCCAGGTCGCGCCCACGTGGAAGCCGACGCCTGCCTCTTTCAATGCGTCGCTCGTCGCCGCGATGAGATCGGCGTCAGCCGCAACGAAAATTGACGGGGCAAGATAGTGATGGCTGGTGCCTTCGTCGCGCATCGCACGCTCGATCAGCACAAAATAGGGCGGCGGCCAGATTTCCGCGATCTGGCCGGCGGACGTGATGCTGATCAGCAGTTCACAACCGAGCGCGAAGAGCTGCTCCGCGACAAGCACGGCGAATGGCGCTCCCACCGCGCATGCGACCATGCCGACCTCGCGCCCGCGGAGCTGAAAAGCGTATAAATCCGAATGATAACATGGCCAGTCGCCGCACCGCCGCGCCTCGCCAGCTGATATCAGCCGACGGAGGATATCGCCGTCAGGGTCGAGCACGCAGACATCCGGCATAGGCGCATCGGATAATCCCTTTTGGCGGCGCGCCTCACGGATCAGGGCGTCAGGCAGGAAGACGGACGGTTGATCCATCTCCTTGTTCAGGAGCAACGGCGAACTGGATTCTCGTCCGGCCATGGTTTTTTCTCGAAGCGTGCCATCGGCAGCGTCGGCTCTGACACAATGCGAGAGTCTATGGAATGAGCCCGGCGATAACCAGTCAACATTGGGACAGGGTCTTTCGCACGAAGGCGGAGGACGAAGCGAGTTGGTTCGAGGCGATCCCAGAGGCGTCGATCCGGCTGATCGAAAGCGCGCACTTCGTCCGCAAATGATCCGGAAGCGATGCAATGAGGCTGCGCAGCCGGGAAATGCATTCAGGTGCAGGCCGAGCTCGCACCTCGGCGTACCCAAACGCTCATCGCTGGGAAATGCCCTATCGCGGCGCCCGTGCGGGGTGCGGCGGGCTGGGGCAAGAAGCCTCTGTGCCTCGCCCACGTCTTGACGGTATAACCGCGGCGGGACATCGTTTAAACGAATAGTGGCCGTGAATGGCCCGGAACTCGACCCACCAGCAAAAGGGGAAGGCCTATGATCGGACGTCTCAATCACGTTGCGATTGCGGTGAAGGACATCAAGAAGGCTTCCGAACTCTACCGCACCAAGCTCGGCGCCTCGGTCTCGGCGGTCGAGCCGCAACCCGACCACGGCGTCAACACCGTTTTCATTACGCTGCCCAACACCAAGATCGAGTTGCTGGAGCCGCTTGGCGAGAAGTCTCCGATCCAGGCGTTCCTCGATCGGAATCCGGACGGCGGCATCCACCACATCTGCTACGAGGTAGACGACATCATCGTCGCGCGCGATAAGCTGAAGGCCGAAGGCGCCCGCGTGCTCGGCGACGGCAATCCGAGAATCGGCGCGCATGGCAAACCCGTACTCTTCCTTCATCCGAAGGATTTTTGCGGCACGCTGGTTGAACTAGAACAGGCGTGACCCGGAAACTCTCGGAGTTCGCCGTGCGCCCGCGCGACACGCGCCAAGCGCACGGCTATCCGGCATGGCTGTGAGCGCTGCGTGGTAAGCAAGGTCGAATTCCAAGCTGAGCGAGGAATCCGGGCGAGTTGGTTCAAGCGTAAGACGTAGATTAGCGGCACGCCTGCCAGGTCGTCTTTTATTGAAGGCGATGTTCGCCGGGCGGCAGGGAGTCCGAAAAACAATAGCTCGGCAAGGGCACTGGCGTGACTTGGACGACGCTCGCGGGCATTTATTTCGTGCTGTGGTGGATCGTGCTGTTCGCGGTCCTGCCCATCGGCACGCGGTCGCAGGAGGAGGCGGGCGAGATCGTTCCCGGCAGCGACCCAGGGGCGCCAGCCGCTCCAAGACTGGTCATGAAGGCCATCTGGACGACCATCGCGACCACCGTGATTATCCTCTTATTTTACGTCGCCTATGCCGCCGACCTGATCGATCTCGAGCGGTTCGCGACGCTGTGGGGACTGTTTCCTCGTTGAAAAAGCAAGCGGTACAACGCGCGGTAATGTCTAGGCGCAAAAAAACAGCAGGAACAAGGTCCTGCTGCTCACATTTCAAGTTGCGTCGCCATTCCTCCGCAGAGTTTTCTCCGCTTGGAGCGGCTGCGTTCAAGCGCGCCGTCGGCTCTTCCTCCCACAGACCTGGACCAAACTTCCGGCAAGAAAGTTTCAAAAAACCCCCGGCGCCGGAAGCGGACGTTGTTTTATTAGACCAATGTTGTAGTCTTGTCACCACAGTTGTCGTGCACTGCAACAATATCGCCTTGCTCCGGCGGAAGGTACGACTGTACAACTAATGCTTTCTCGCGCCGCCGCGAAGTCGGCGCGAAACTCCTTGGCGGGGCTTGTTTTTTCGAGCCAATCCAGTTTCTCTGCCGACGCGATTCCCGCTCGGAGTGCACGCCCTCATGCGCCTGTCACGCTTCTTCTTGCCGATCCTGCGCGAAACGCCGAAGGAGGCGGAGATTATGTCGCACCGGCTAATGTTGCGCGCAGGCATGATCCGCCAGGAGGCGGCCGGCATCTACGCCTTTCTGCCTCTGGGATACCGGGTGCTGCAGAAGGTTTGCCAGATCGTCCGCGAGGAACAGGACCGCGCCGGCGCCGTCGAAATGCTGATGCCGACCATCCAGTCGGCCGACCTGTGGCGGGAAAGCGGACGCTATGACGACTACGGCAAGGAGATGTTGCGCATCAAAGACCGGCACGAGCGCGACATGCTCTTCGGCCCGACCAACGAGGAGATGATCACCGAGCTCTTTCGTGCGTATGTTCGCTCTTACAAGGACCTGCCGCTCAACCTCTATCATATCCAGTGGAAATTTCGCGACGAGGTCCGTCCGCGTTTCGGACTGATGCGCGGGCGCGAATTCCTGATGAAGGACGCCTATTCCTTCGACCTTGATTTTGCCGGCGCCCGGCACTCCTACAACAAGATGTTCGTCGCCTATCTGCGCACCTTCGCACGCATGGGGCTGCGGGCGATCCCGATGGTCGCCGACACCGGGCCGATCGGCGGGAATTTGTCGCACGAGTTCATCATCCTCGCCCACACCGGCGAGAGCGAGGTGTTCTGTCACCGTGACTATCTCGGCTTTCCGACGCCGGACGTGGACGTCGCTTTCGACGATGGCGGCCGCATGCAGGCGCTGGTCGACAAGTGGACCTCGCTCTACGCGGCGACTTCGGAAAAGCACGACGAGGCGGCCTTTGCGCAGATCGCGCCGGACGATCGCGTCTCCGCTCGCGGCATCGAGGTGGGCCACATCTTTTATTTCGGCACGAAATATTCGGAGCCGATGAAGGCGGTGGTGGCGGGCGCCGACGGCGTGGAACGCCCAGTGCACATGGGTTCCTATGGAATCGGGCCGAGCAGGCTCGTTGCCGCCATCATCGAAGCGTCGCACGACGACGCCGGAATCATCTGGCCCGAATCGGTCGCGCCCTATCAAGTGGCCATCCTCAACCTCAAGCAGGGGGACCCAGCGACCGACCAGGCTTCCGAGACGCTCTATCGCGAACTCACGGCAAGCGGCGTGGAGACGCTCTACAACGATCTCGACGAACGTCCCGGCGCGAAATTCGCGGCGATGGATTTGATCGGCATTCCCTGGCAGGTGTTGATCGGTCCGAAGGGGCTCAAGGAGGGCAAAATCGAGTTGAAACGCCGTCTCGACGGGGCGCGCGAGCTATTGTCCCCCACCGAGGCGCGCGCGCGCCTTACCCCTGCGTGCAAGCCCGCCATGCCGCCCGCCGCCGCGGCCGGCGCCTGATCGTCATGGACGTTACAAATCTGTGTGCGGCGCTTTCGCGCCAAGAATGTTAATGGCGTGAATCCGCCAGAATCGCGTGAAAATCCCAGGTAGAGGATCTGCCATGAGTAACTCCGCGGGTACGCGGCCCTTCGCCGCCTTCGAATGGATGCTGTCGCTGCGCTATCTGCGAGCGCGGCGCAAGGAAGGATTCATCTCGATCATTGCCGGCTTCTCCTTCCTTGGCATCATGCTCGGGGTCGCCACGCTCATCATCGTCATGGCCGTGATGAACGGCTTTCGCACGGAACTGCTCGACAAGATCCTCGGTCTCAATGGCCATCTCCTGATCCAGCCGCTCGAATCGCCCCTGACCGACTTCAACCAGGTGGCCGAGCGCGTCTCCGCGATCCCGGGCGTACGCTTGGCGGCGCCGATCGTGGAGGGGCAGGCGCTCGCATCGTCGCCTTTTGCGGCCAACGGCGTCCTCGTGCGTGGGATCAAGGCGGCCGACCTCGACAAGCTCGCGTCGGTGGCGAAGAACGTGAAGCAAGGCACGCTCGAAGGGTTCGACGAAGGGCAAGGGCTTGCGATCGGCAAACGGCTCGCCGATCAGCTCTCGCTGCGGGCGGGCGACAAGCTGACTTTAGTCTCGCCGCGCGGCGCGGTCACGCCGATGGGAACGACGCCGCGGATCAAGGTCTACAAGGTCGCCGCCGTATTCGAGATCGGCATGTCGGAATACGACGCGGCCTTCGTGTTCATGCCGCTGCCGGAGGCCCAGGCCTATTTCAATCGTCCCAACGACGTGACGGCGATCGAGGTCTACACCACCGATCCCGACAATATTGACCGCTACCGCAAGCTGGTCACCGACGCCGCGGCGCGGCCGGTCTATCTGATCGACTGGCGACAGCGCAATGCGACTTTCTTCAACGCGCTCCAAGTCGAGCGCAACGTGATGTTCCTGATCTTGACGCTGATCGTGCTGGTCGCCGCGCTCAATATTGTGTCCGGCCTGATCATGCTGGTGAAGGACAAGAGCGCCGACATCGGCATCATGCGCACCATGGGAGCAACTCAGGGCGCGGTCATGCGCATTTTTCTCATCACCGGCGCATCGATCGGCGTGGTCGGCACGCTGACCGGATTCATCGTCGGCACGGTCGTCTGTCTTAATGTGGAATCGATCCGCCAGTTCCTGTCCTTTGTGACGCGCACCGAGCTGTTTTCGCCGGAACTCTATTTCCTGTCGCGTCTGCCGGCGGAAATGAATATCGCGGAAACGGCGGCGGTGGTGGTCATGGCGCTTGCGCTGTCGCTGCTTGCGACGCTCTACCCGTCTTGGCGGGCCGCCCGGCTCGATCCCGTCGAAACGCTGCGTTACGAGTAAGGCAATGACCGCGACGCAAAGCCCCGTTGTCCTCTTGCATCAGGTCGAGCGGCGATATCGGCAGGGCGATGCAGCGCTGGAAATCCTCAATGGCGCGGACCTTGCGGTTTGGTCCGGCCAGATGGTCGCTTTGCTCGCCCCCTCGGGCGCCGGCAAATCGACGCTGCTGCACATTGCCGGCCTGCTCGAGCACCAGGATGCGGGCGAAGTCTACATCGACGACGTTCCTACCTCGACGCTCACCGACGCCGAGCGCACCCGCATCCGCCGCAACGAGATCGGATTCATCTACCAGGCGCATCACCTACTCAACGAGTTCACCGCGATCGAAAACGTGATGCTGCCGCAAATGATCCGCGGGCTGTCGCGCAAGGAGGCGGACGAGCGGGCGGCGCAGCTGCTTTCCTATCTCGGGCTCAAGGAGCGCCTGCACCACCGGCCGGCGGAACTGTCGGGCGGCGAACAGCAGCGGGTGGCGATCGCGCGCGGGGTCGCCAATGCGCCGCGCATCCTCTTGGCCGACGAGCCGACCGGCAATCTCGATCCGCGCACCTCCGAGCACGTGTTCCGCGCGCTGACCCAGCTCGTGCGCGCCTCAAAGCTCGCCGCCGTTATCGCCACCCACAATCTCGACATCGCCGCCCGCATGGATCGCCGCGTCACCATCCGCGACGGCCGGATCTTGGAGCTGGAGTAGACTCTGTTCGGATCGGAGGGCCGGGCGGCGGGCTGTGCATAGCGGCGATCATTTCGCCGCACCGGTAGACAGGGCCACGGCCCGCGCCGATGCTGGCGAGCATCGTTTCCGGACGGCTGCGCGAGGACGATAGTGAGTGCCGATCCCTGCTTCGTGCATTTGCACGTGCATTCCGCCTATTCGCTGCTCGAAGGGGCGCTGACGATCGCGCGGCTCGCCGAGCTTGCCAAAGCCGACCGGCAGCCCGCGCTCGCGCTCACCGATGTCGACAACATGTTCGGGGCGCTCGAATTTTCCGAGAAGCTCGCGGGCGCCGGCATCCAGCCGATCGTCGGCTGCGCCCTCTGCCGTCGATTTCGCCGACCACGATCACGGACCGCGACAAGGGCCGCACACTCCCGGCCATGTTTTTCCGCGGCTGGCGCTGTTGGCCGCCCGCGAGGAGGGCTACCGCAATCTGCTGCGGCTTATCTCGCGCGCGTTCCTTGAAACCCCGTCGGGCGAGCCGGTGCATGTCAAACTCGATTGCCTCGAAGGGGCGAGCGACGGCCTGATCGCGCTCACCGGCGGGCCGGACGGTCCGCTCGACCGGGCGATTCTTGCCGGCCAGATGCCGCTGGTCGGGACGCGGCTGGCGGCGCTGCGCGGGTTGTTCGACGGCCGGCTCTATATCGAATTGCAGCGCCATAATGCGCAGTCGGACCGCGCGACCGAAAGCGTGCTGATCGACCAAGCCTATGCGAGCGGTATCCCGCTCGTCGCCACGAACCAGCCGTTCTTCGCCAGCGCCGATGATTACGAAGCGCATGACGCGCTCCTGTGTATCGCCGAAGGCCGGCTGCTCGCGGAAGCCGAACGCCGCCATCTCACCTCGGAGCATCGTTTCAAGACGCGCGCCGAAATGGCGAAGCTTTTCGCCGACCTGCCCGAAGCGCTCGCCTCGACCGTCGAGATCGCGCAACGCTGCAGCTTCCGGCCGCGCACGGCAAAACCGATCCTGCCGCGCTTCTCCGGCGAAGGCGGCGCCTCAGTCGACGAAGACGCCGCGCTGCGCGCGCGGGCAGAAGAGGGACTGGCGCACCGACTGGCCGCGCATGGCGTCGCGCCGGGACAGACCGAGGAAGACTACCGCGATCGCCTCGCCTTCGAGCTCGGCGTGATCGCGCGCATGAAGTATTCCGGCTATTTCCTCATCGTCTCCGATTTCATCCGCTGGGCGAAGGAGCAGGGAATTCCGGTGGGGCCGGGGCGCGGCTCCGGCGCGGGGTCCCTTGTCGCCTACGCGCTCACCATCACCGATCTCGATCCGATCCGCTTTGGCCTTCTGTTCGAGCGCTTCCTCAATCCCGAGCGCGTGTCGATGCCGGATTTCGACATCGATTTCTGCCAGAACCGGCGCGACGAAGTGATCCGCTACGTCCAGCAGCGCTATGGCCGCGATCAGGTGGCGCAGATCATCACGTTCGGCACGTTGCAGGCGCGCGGCGTCCTACGCGACGTCGGCCGTGTGCTGGAAATGCCTTACGGCCAGGTCGATAAGCTGTGCAAGCTCGTCCCGCACAATCCAGCGAAGCCGGTCACGCTGGCGGAAGCCATCAACGGCGAGCCGCGCCTGCAGGCCGCGCGCGATTCCGAGCCGATCGTCGCGCGCGCCTTCGCCATCGCGCAGAAGCTCGAAGGGCTTTACCGTCACGCCTCGACGCATGCCGCTGGCATCGTCATCGGCGACCGCCCGTTAAGCGAGCGCGTGCCGCTCTATCGCGACCCGAAGTCGGACATGCCGGTGACCCAGTTCAATATGAAATGGGTCGAGCAGGCGGGTCTGGTGAAATTCGACTTCCTCGGCCTGAAGACGCTGACGGTGCTCGAAGTCGCGGTGAAGCTCGTCGCCCAGCGCGGGATTACGGTCGATCTTGCCCGCATCCCGCTCGATGACGAGAAGAGCTACGCGATGCTGGCGCGCGGCGAAACGGTCGGCGTGTTCCAGGTGGAAAGCGCCGGCATGCGGCGCGCGCTGGTCGACATGCGGCCCGACCGCTTCGAGGACATCATCGCGCTGGTCGCGCTTTACCGGCCGGGGCCGATGGCGAACATCCCGACCTATTGCGCGCGCAAGCAAGGGACCGAACGGCCCGACTATATCCATCCCGCGCTCGAGCCGATCCTGCGCGAGACCTTCGGCGTGATCATCTACCAGGAGCAGGTGATGCAGATCGCGCAGGCGCTCGCCGGCTATTCGCTCGGCGAGGCCGACCTGTTGCGCCGCGCCATGGGCAAGAAGATCCGCAAGGAGATGGACCAGCAGCGCGAGCGCTTCGTCTCCGGTGCGGTCGAGCGCGGTCTCGACAAGGCGCAAGCGGACCTCATCTTCGACCTGCTCGCGCGCTTTGCCGACTACGGCTTCAACAAGAGCCATGCCGCCGCCTACGCGCTCGTCGCCTATCAGACGGCCTACATGAAGACGAATTATCCGGTCGAGTTCTTGGCGGCGTCGATGACGCTCGACATGGGCAACACCGACAAGCTCGCCGATTTCCGCGCCGAGGCGGAACGGCTCGGCATCAGGATCGCGCCGCCTTCGGTCAACGCCTCGGGGGTCGATTTCGACGTCGAGGGCGAGACCATTCACTACGCGCTTGCAGCGCTGAAGGGGATCGGGCGGCAGGCGGTAGAGGCGATCGTGACCGCGCGCGGCGACCGCCCGTTCGCCGATCTCGCCGATTTCGCCCGCCGGATCGACCCGCGCGCGGTGAACAAGCGCGTGCTTGAAAGCCTCGCGGCCGCCGGCGCCTTCGATGCGCTCGAACGGGATCGCGCGCGCGCCGCCGCTGCGGTCGATGCGATCCTGGCCGCCGCCCAGCACGCCCATGACGCCGCCGAAAGTGGGCAATCGGAGCTGTTCGGCGGGGGAGGGGCCAGGGAGCCGCTGGTCATCCCGCAGGCCCAGACTTGGCTGCCGGCCGAGCGGTTGCAACGCGAATACGACGCGATCGGCTTTTTCCTCTCCGGCCACCCGCTCGACGACTATGCGCATCTGTTGAAAAGGCTGCGCCTGCAGTGCTGGGCGGAGTTCGCCCGCGCGGTCAAGGCCGGCGCGACCGCGGGCAGGCTTGCCGCGACCGTGGTCTCGCGCACCGAGCGGCGCACCAAGACCGGGAACAAGATGGGGATCATCGGCCTGTCCGACCCGTCCGGCCATTACGAGGCGGTGATTTTCAACGAGGGTTTGCAGCAATACCGCGACCTGCTCGAACCCGGCGGCGCCGTGATCCTGTTCCTGACGGCGGAGGCGCAGGGCGAAGAGGTGCGCGCGCGCATCCAGACCTGCGAGCCGCTCGACGAAGCGGCGGCCAAGCTGCAATCGGGCCTGCGGGTGGTTGTGAGCGACGAGAGCCCGCTGCCGGCGCTCGCCCAGCGGCTTGAGCCCGCCCGCAGCCGGCGCGCCGGCGCAAATGGCGGGCCTGCGGCCGGCCGGTCGGCGGACAAGGCGGGCGCCGCGAATGGCAGCGACAAGGCCGATAGGGGGGATGGCGAGGTGACGCTCGTGCTCCGCCTGCCCGACAACGAAATCGAGGTAAAGCTCCCTGGGCGCTACCGAATTTCTCCGCAAATCGCCGGCGCGATCAAGGCCGTGCCGGGGGTGGTGACGGTGGAGGCGGTGTGAGACCCCGGCGGAAGCCCGGCTGGTTTCCGGCGGCGGCCCGCCGCGGCCTGCTCTTCGTTCTGCGGGGAGGGGGCGCGGGAGGCGCGCGCCCATTCGACTATTCGCCCATGGCAGGAAATAGCGGAAAACGCTTTATGTGAATCCAATGTGATGCTTATTCGTTTGCCGAATCGGATATGGCTTGTGACAAATTCATGATGCGCGAGGCTTCCCGTGATCGATAAATTGAGACTGGTGAACCGCCTCCTGGTGAAGCTCGAAGAAAGCCTTCCCGTCGTCGCGAGCATGACGCCGCAATTGGCGGCGACGATCCGGCAGCAATCGTCGGGATCGTCATACATTCCCCGGCAGTGCGAGGTGACGGCGGTGCACTATCTTGGGGACGAGGGCGGGATCATCTGCCGGCTCGACCTGCAAGGCGCGGACGGGCTACGCGGCGTGCTCGCCTCGATCACGCATCTGGAATTCGACCCGCGGCAGCCCTTCGCCGCCGACATCGCCGCCTACCAGAAGCACCGCATCAAGCGCCTGCAACGCCACGCGGCGTAACCCCGCTCGCCTCGAAGGGCTGAGACGCGGACGCCGGCACTGGTGAAAGCACGAGCGGCCTTCCTTTGCCCTCATGGTGAGGAGCGCAGCGAAGCTGCGCGTCTCGAACCCTCATGGTGAGGAGCGCAGCGAGCTGCGCGTCTCGAACCATGAAACGCCGGCAGTGCGTGCGCGCATCCTTCGAGACGCCCGCTGCGCGGGCTCCTCAGGATGAGGTGTCCCTCTCCCGCGGATTTCTTCTCTGCCCTCTGGACGACTGTAGGGCGCCAGGCCCGGAGTAAAGCTCTGCGTAGGTCGGTGCGGTGACGTCGCCCGCGATGAGGGGGAGGGTTGGGGAGGGGGAACGGTTAGACCGCCTTGAAGGGGAAGGGTTGGTTGAGGGAGGCTTAGCCGCCGTGACCGACCCGAGAGCCTTCGCAAGTGCGAAGAGAGATGGATGATTGGCGAACGGCGACCTGGGGTTAGCCCCGCGCGAGGCCGATTCGACAGCGCTTCAAGCAGAGGCCTCAGCCACGCCCAGCTATGTGGCAGCGCGCCGGACAGCTCAAGCGCAGCGCTGCTGAGGCCGATCAGCAGTGAGGCAGCAACGGCTTTCGAGATATGCTTCTCCACGCCTTCGAGTGCGTTCTTGCCAATCCCGAGCGCGCGCTGGCCGAGGAAGCTAATAAGATTTTCCGCGCTCTTAACGGCCCCATAGATGACAGTCTTGGTCGCGCCGGGAGCTGATCGGCGCCACCGCGCGGAGCTTGTGGAGGATTTGGAACTCTGTCTTTGGTGGCTTCGGCCAAGAAGCGGAACGAGGCGGGTAGTTCTGGGTGGAACCAGAAGGCAGAAAAAGTAGCGGCGTGTGCGAGCGCGCGTGAGTCCGTAAGGTGTCAGGCGGCATGCGGCAGCGAAGACGCAGGACGATGCGAAGCGGAACGGCTCTGGTGACAATGGGGGAAACAAACCGTCGCTCCAGCGAGCTTCTCAGGTAGGCGGCGCAGGCCGAGAGTCGGGAAAGAGTCGCTGGAACTCTGGGAGCGAGTGGGAACCGAAGATCGCCACGCTGGTGAACGTCATGAGCATGGGGAAGAGTAATACTCGGATTTCCTCTCCATCTTTTCCGCCATCTGGTCGAGCGCGTCGGCCACGGCTTCCGGTTTGGCGTCGCCCTCATGCCGCGGATCGTCGGTCGCCAAGCGGCGGAAGTCAGCCCAGCGCTCCAGCTTGTCCACGCCCATCTTAAGCGCGATGCGCAGCCGGTCGAGGTCTTCGAGCGCCGCTGCATTCAGCACCGGCATGTCGTCGCCGCCGGAACGGTAAGCGGCGATAAGGCCCTCGAAGCGCTCAATCTCGTAGCCAATGCGGAACTGCTGCTCCTTCACTTCGGCGATATCGCCCGGAAGCAGAGTGCCGAGCGCGAGGTGAGATCAGAGGCAGCTTTTCTGTCTTTGTTTTCACCAATGAGCGCGATTGGATTCAGAGCACGTAAAACGCGGTCCCGCGCGCGGCTAGGGTAAGGAATTTAGGTGCTCCTGCGAGCTTCTCGATGAGTGCCGCGAAAACGTCTGATGCCTCGTGAGTTCTTCGATAAGGGTGGTCGATTACAGGCTCGCGCCAAGCGTTGAAGTCTCGTCGGCTGCCCGCGCGGGCTGTCGATCGTGCACCCGGGATTTTTCCGTCGCGTTCAGCTCGACTGGCGATCGATTTCAGAAGGACGTTTGCCGGCGCCAAGGGCGCTTGAATTCGTGCGGCAAATCCGTAGCGGGCTTTGTCTGCGATTGGCCGTACACCGCGTAGCGATTGTCCAGTCGCTCAACCGACGCGTGCGTATCGGCGCGGGCGACTGGTCGGGCACGGTGGAAACCGCTTCCGCGGCTATCACCTTATCGAGCCGTGCTTTGATGGCGAGGTTCACCGCCTCGGGGCCGTCGTCCCAGGGCAGGGGGCCTTCCCAGGGGTAGGAGGGATTCTGCACGTCGGTGAAGGCCGCCTCCCAGGCTTCGCTATTCTCGAGCGAAGGCAGTGAACCGCCGAGCAGCTCGTCGTACCAGTCCGTCCACACCTTCCAGTGTTTGCCGAGGCGAATGAGATCACTTCGAAGCTCGATCCAGAACCGCTCAAAGCTTTGCCGGTAAGCCTCCATGCCCTCGCCGGGCTGCCACAGCGCCGTACGGGCGAGACGCCCGCGGTTTGGATACACCGCGGCAAACCGCGCAATCGCGGTGGCACGAAACACCGGCAATAGGATGGCGCGGGCTTCTTTTGAGCCGAATTGAGCGGTGCGAATCAAGGGCAGGACGCGCAGCGCCGCGCGGGCTGCGATCACGACCGACCATTCGCGCGGCTTACCCTCAAGCCATCGCTGGAATGCTTTGCGACTACGCGGGTCTGGCAGCGCGTCATCTTTCGGTATTTCGGCCACTTGGCGTCCGCCCACGTCGAGAGGTTGAGTCGCGTCAGATTACAGCCGGCGCGGCGGCGCGCAAACGACGGGCGCGTGTTTTCCCCTCTCCCCTCGCGGGAGAGGGTGGCGAGGGATGAGCGCAGCGAAGTCCGAGCCGGGTGAGGGGGCGTACCGGTAACTTGGCGCTTGCGACTCTACCCCTCACCCGACGCCTCGCTAACGCTCGGCGTCACCCTCTCCCGCAAGGGGAGAGGGAAGGCCGGTTGCGCTTTACCGCCCGCATCCCTATAAACCAGCCCATCTCACACGCGGATCAAGGCTCAACGCCGTCCGGTGGTTTTCTGTCGGCGATCGCAGGGTCGTTCCGACGAAAACTCACAGAAGGTCCGCGGCGGACAGGTTCGCAGGCTCGAAGGCCGGAAGCGGACGCCAGCGGCGCACGCGCCCACGGCAAGCCAACGGTTCATCCGGCGGCAGGCCGGAGGCGCGCAAGCCCGCGGCGGAAGCCGATGGCGAAAAATCCTGCGGCGGTACAAACCGGAGAAGTTTCTATGGCACTGCCTGATTATTCCATGCGCCAGCTGCTCGAGGCTGGCGTGCATTTCGGCCATCAATCGCACCGCTGGAACCCGAAGATGCGCGGGTTCATCTTCGGCGTGCGCAACAACATCCACATCATCGATCTTGCCCAGACCGTGCCGCTGATGCATCGGGCGCTGCAGGCGGTGAGCGACACCGTCGCCAACGGCGGGCGCATCCTGTTCGTCGGCACCAAGCGCCAGGCGCAGGACGCCGTCGCCGACGCCGCCAAGCGCGCGGCGCAGTACTACGTGAATTCGCGCTGGCTCGGCGGCACGCTGACCAATTGGAAGACCATTTCCGAATCGATCAAGCGCTTGCGCAAGCTCGAGGAGATGCTCAATACCGGCGAGGCGCAGGCCTACACGAAAAAGGAACGGCTGACGTTGACGCGCGAGCGCGACAAGCTCGAACGCGCGCTTGGCGGCATCAAAGACATGGGCGGCTTGCCTGACCTATTGTTCGTCATCGACACCAATAAAGAGGACATCGCGATCAAGGAGGCGCAGCGCCTCCATATCCCGGTCGCCGCGGTGGTCGACACCAATTGCAATCCGGACGGCATCACCTTTGTCGTCCCCGGCAATGACGACGCCGGCCGCGCGATCAGCCTCTATTGCGACCTGATTTCCAAGGCGGCGATCGACGGCATTTCGCGCGCCCATGGCGAGGCCGGCATCGATATCGGCGCGGCGGAAACGCCGATCGTCGAAGAAGCGCTTCCAGCCGCGCCGGCGGCCGCCGGCGAACTTGGCTTCGAGGCGCTACCGGGCCCGCGCGGGGTCGCCGACGATCTCAAGACGCTGCCCGGCGTGTCCCCTACGATCGAGCAGAAGCTCAACGATCTCGGCATTTTCCATTTCTGGCAGATCGCGGCCTTCGGTCCCGGGGCAGCCGACCAGGTGGGCGAGGCGGTCGGCCTGCCGGGGCGGGTCGAGCGCTGGATCGCCAAGGCGAAGGAACTCAGCGCCGAATCGGAGTGAGGGCGATGCCGCGACCCGGTCGTGTCATCGCCGGGGAGTTTTTCCTTTGTCATCATCCGCGCAAGCGGATGATCCAGTAAACGCTCAGGGTCCTAACGGTTACGGCGGGTCTGCCGAGTACTGGATGCTCCGCCTTCGCGGAGCATGACGACACTTCGAAACGGCAAAACGGTCAAGCCGAGATGCGAAATTCTCGATAAACGAAACCGAGGCACCCTATGGCGAATATCAGCGCTTCGTTGGTCAAGGAACTGCGCGACAAGACCGGCGCCGGCATGATGGACTGCAAGGCCGCGCTCGCCGACACTAGCGGCGACGTCGAGGCGGCGGTCGATTGGCTGCGCAAAAAGGGTCTCGCCAAGGCCGCCAAGAAGGCCGGCCGGATCGCGGCGGAAGGGCTGATTGGCCTCGCGTTGGCGCCAAAAAAGGGCGCGGTGGTCGAGGTCAATTCCGAGACCGACTTCGTCGCCCGCAACGACCTGTTTCAGGGTTTGGTGCGGATGATCGCCCAGGTCGCCCTCGATGTCGGCGCCGACGTCGAACGCATCAAGGCGGCCAAGGTCGGCGATGCGACGGTTGCCGACGCTCTTTCCTCGGCGATCGCGACGATCGGCGAGAACATGACGCTGCGCCGGGCCGCGGAGCTCTCCGTCGCTCAGGGCGCGGTCGCAAGCTATGTGCACAACAGCGTCACCGAAGGGCTTGGCAAGATCGGCGTGCTCGTCGCACTCAAGTCGACCGGCAAGGACGATGAACTGATGGCGCTCGGTCGCCTGGTCGCGATGCAGGTCGCCGCCTCCAATCCGCAGGCGATCGACGCATCCGGGCTCGACCCCGCCGTGATCGCGCGCGAGCGCGTAGTCATCGCCGACAAGGCGCGCGCTCAGGGCAAGGCGGAAAAGGTGATCGACAAGATCGTCGAATCCGGCCTCAAGACCTATTACAAGGAGGTCTGTCTACTCGATCAGCCCTACATCCACGACCCGAGCAAGAGCGTCTCCCAGGCCTTGAAGGAAGCGGAGAAGAAGCTGGGCGCCGCGGTCGAGGTGACGGGCTTCAAGCGCTACGCGCTCGGCGAAGGAATCGATCGCAAGGACTCGGATTTCGCGGCCGACGTCGCGGCGGCCGCCGGACAGGGTTGAGCAGAACTTTTCGGCATGATGGTCATGGGCCTCTTGGCGACGCACGATGCCAGATCACCTCTCCCCGCTTGCGGGGAGAGGTCGGATTAGCGTGCGAAGCACGAGATGGCCGGGTGAGGGGGACTTGTGAAGCTGCCAGAAACGCCCCTCACCCGGCGCGCCGCTCGCGTTGCTCGCTCCGACGCCGACCTCTCCCCGCAAGCGGGGAGAGGCGACGAGCGGTTGCCCGGAAGGGAATGCGATGACAACGCCCGTCTATCGGCGCGTGATCGTCAAGCTCTCGGGCGAGGCGCTGGGGGGGCCGGAGCCGTTCGGCATCGACGCCCCGACGCTCGACCGCTTCGCCGCCGATCTGGTCGCCGCCCGGGCGCTCGGCGCGACAATCGGCGTCGTGGTCGGGGGCGGCAACATTTTGCGCGGGGCGACGGCGGCTGCCGAAGGGGTCGACCGCACAACCGCGGACGTCATGGGCATGCTCGCGACCGTCATCAACGCGCTCGCGATCGAAACGGCGATCGAACGCCGCGGCGCGCCGGCGCGGACCATGTCGGCGCTGGTGATGCCCCAGGTCTGCGAGCCCTATGAGCGGCGGCAGGCGCGCCGGCATCTCGCCGAGGACCGCATTCTCGTGCTTGCCGGCGGCACCGGTAACCCGTTCTTTACGACCGACACCACGGCGGTCCTGCGGGCGGCGGAAATGGGCTGCGACGCGGTGTTGAAAGCGACCAATGTCGATGGCGTCTACAGCGCCGATCCCAAGCGCGATCCTAATGCGGTGCGTTACGACCGGCTCACCCACGCCGAGGCGATCGACCGCCAGCTCGGCGTGATGGATCTGACGGCCTTTGCGCTTGCCCGCGAACACCGTATACCTATCATCGTTTTTTCGATCCGAGAGCCGGGGGCGGTCGAATCCGTCTTGCGCGGAAACGCGCGGGCGACGATCGTCGGCGGCTGACAGGCGAACCACGGCGTGACAGCTCGTGTTGTCGACGAGCCGATCGTCCTTTCAGCCGGACCTGGGCTCGTTTGCCGTTCCGGGAGAAACGTTCATGCCAGCCGCAACCTATGATCTCAACGAACTCAAGCGCCGCATGCAGGGCGCCTTGCAGGCGCTCAAGCAAGAATTGGGCGGATTGCGCACCGGGCGCGCCTCAACGGGGCTGCTTGACCATATTCAGGCCGAAGTCTACGGCGCTCATATGCCGCTCAACCAACTTGCCTCGATCAGCGTGCCCGAACCGCGCCTGCTCACGGTTCAAGTATGGGACAAGGCAGCGCTTCATGCCGTGGAGAAAGCGATTGTCGCCGCCAATATCGGGCTCACCCCCAACACCGAGGGCCAGCTCATCCGGCTGCGCGTGCCGGAACTCAATCAGGAGCGGCGCAAGGAATTGGTGAAGGTCGCGCATAAATACGCGGAAGCCGCGCGCGTCGCCGTGCGCCATGTCCGGCGCGACGGCATGGAAGCGCTCAAGAAGATGGAAAAGGACGGGAAAATGAGCCGCGATGATCATGACCGGATGAGCGACGAAGTGCAAAAGGCGACGGATCACACCATCGCCGACATCGATCAGGCGCTTGCGACCAAGGAAAAAGAGATCATGACCGTCTGAACCCGGGCGGTTGGAGATCCGCGATGTCTCAGATCGAGGCGGTGCGCAACGTTTGCGGCGAAAGCTTCGCTCCGCCCCGTCACGTCGCCATCATCATGGACGGCAATGGCCGCTGGGCGGCCCAACGCGGACTGCCGCGTGGCGAGGGCCATCGGCGCGGCGTCGAGGCGCTTCGCCGCACCGTCCGCGCGGCCGGCGATCTCGGCATCGGAATTCTGACCATCTTCTCATTCAGCTCGGAAAACTGGTCGCGTCCCTTGGCCGAGATCCGCGACCTGATGGGACTACTGCGCCGGTTCGTCCGCAACGATCTTGTCGAGCTTCATCACAGTAACGTGCGAGTGCGCATCATCGGCGAGCGGGGCCATCTCGACCCCGAGATCGGACGTCTCCTGCAGGAAGCCGAGGATTTGACCCGCGGCAATACTGGCCTGATCCTCGTCGTCGCTTTCAATTACGGCGCGCGGCAGGAGGTCGCCCGCGCGGCGCGTAGGCTCGCCTCCGAAGTCGCCGCGGGCCGCCTCGCGCCCGAGGCGATTACCGCCGAGTCGATCGCTGCGCATCTCGACGCGCCGGACCTTCCCGATCCCGACCTCATTATCCGCACCAGCGGCGAGCAGCGCCTGTCAAACTTCCTGCTGTGGCAGGCGGCCTATTCCGAACTCGTGTTCGTTCCCACCTACTGGCCCGACTTCGACCGGGCGGCGCTCGAAGGCGCGATCGCCGAATACCGCCGCCGCGAGCGGCGCTTCGGCGGTCTTGCCGTACGCACGGGGACCGGGTCCTGATCTCGGCGAGCGAGCATCCGCCTTCCGCTTCGCCGCCGGCGGAAAAGGAACGAGCCGGCCGCCCATTCGCTCGCATCGCTTCCGCGCTTGTCCTCGCCCCGCTCGCAATCCTCGTCGTTTTCGTCGGCGGCTGGCCCTTCGTGCTGTTCTGGTGCCTTGCCGCGATTGGCGTTTATTGGGAGTGGACTGTGGAAATCGTAAAGGCGCCGCTCTCAGCCGAAATCGTCGGCGTTGGCGCGCTGGCAATCGCCGGCGTGCTCGGGGCGGCCGGATTCCCGGGCGTAGCGCTTCTCGTGATCGCAGCGGGGGCGGCCGTGCTCGCTGCGTTTGCCCAGAGCAGCAAGCTGTGGTGCGGGGCAGGCGTGCTCTATGCCGGGCTCGTCCTTGTCGGGCCGATGCTGCTGCGCCGCGATGTCGATGCGAACTTCGGCGTGCTCGCGATGCTTTACCTATTTGCGGTAGTATGGGCGACCGATGTTTTCGCCCTATGCGCCGGCCGGTTGATCGGAGGACCAAAACTCGCGCCGGCGATCAGCCCGAAAAAGACCTGGTCCGGCGCTATCGCGGGAACGCTCGGCGCCATCGCCACCGGCGCGGCCGTCGCCGCGATCGGTTCGCGCCTGCTACAATTGCCTCAGACAAATCTGCTCGCCGCGATCGGACTTGCCTTGCTACTGTCGATCGTCGCGCAGGCCGGCGATCTTATCGAGTTGGCCGTCAAGCGTCGCTTCGGCGTCAAGGATTTAAGCCGGATCATTCCGGGGCACGGGGGACTGATGGATCGTCTCGACGGATTTCTCGCAGCGGCAGGCGTGGCCGCCCTTTTGGGGGTGGCGCGCGGCGGGTTTAATGGCGCGGGCAGCGGACTGCTCGCGTGGTGATGATGAGCGCGGTTCCTCTCCAGCGGACGGCCGAGATCACCGATCACTCTGAGCGCCGCGTGACGCTGCTCGGAGCGACCGGCTCGATCGGCGCGAGCGCAATCGACCTCCTCAAGCGGCAGCCCGAACGCTACCGCATCGAGGCAGTCACGGCTGGCCGCAATGCCGAGGCGCTCGCGAAGCTGGCGCGCGAGCTTGGCGCGCGATTTGCTGCGGTCGCCGATCCGACCTGCTACGCCGCGCTCAAGGAAGCGCTCGCCGGCTCCGGCATCGAGATCGGGGCAGGCGAAGCCGCGGTGATCGAGGCTGCGCGGCGGCCGGCCGATTGGGTGATCGCCGCCATCACGGGAGCGGCCGGGCTCAAGCCGACGCTCGCCGCCGCCGAGCGCGGCACCATCGTCGCGCTGGCAAACAAGGAATGCCTGGTTTGCGCCGGAACCGCGTTCATGCGACGGGCGGCAGCGGCGGGCGCGACCGTGTTGCCGGTTGATTCCGAACACAACGCCATATTCCAGGCGCTCGGCGCGGGTCCGCGCGAGGCCGTGCTGCGCATCATCCTCACCGCGTCCGGCGGTCCATTCCGTGATTGGCCGCTCGAGGCGATCCGCAACGCGACCCTCGAGGAAGCGCTCAAGCACCCCAACTGGTCGATGGGTCCCAAGATCACCATCGACTCGGCGACGATGATGAATAAGGGACTCGAGATCATCGAAGCCCACCACCTCTTCGATCTCGCAGCGGATCAGATCGATGTGCTCGTGCACCCGCAGTCGATCGTGCATGGCATGGTTGAATTCATGGACGGCTCGGTGGTCGCTCAGCTCGGACCTCCGGACATGCGCGTGCCGATCGCCCATTGTCTTGCCTGGCCGGCCCGGATCATGGGCGCAAACCGGTTGCGGCTCGACCAGATGACGAGCCTCACTTTTGCGGAGCCTGATCTCGCCCGGTTTCCCGCGCTGCGGCTTGCTTGCGAGGCGCTTCGCGCCGGCGCGGGCGCGCCAACGGTCCTCAACGCGGCGAACGAAGTGGCGGTCGCGGAATTTATCGGCGGTCGGCTCCGCTTCTGCGGCATCGCCGCGTTGGTCGAAGCAACTCTGGAATTCGAGCGCATCCCGCGGCCTGCTGCACGAGCCGGCGGACATGGAGGAGGCGCTCGCGATCGATCACGATGCGCGACGTCTTGCCCGTGACCTCTTGCCAGAAATAGCCGCAAAGACAATTTAACCAAATCATGCGCTATTTCAGCGCGTCGGGGCGGGCTGGGCCGAGAAACGAGGTTGTAATGGGTTCGAGCATCGCTTCAACCATTAACGACTGGGGCTTTGGTTTCTTGGGTTATCTCATTCCCTTCTTGTTCGTGTTGACGATCGTCGTGTTCTTCCATGAGCTCGGCCATTTCCTGGTTGCGCGGCTGCATCGCATCCGGGTTCTGGTGTTTTCGCTGGGCTTCGGTCCGGAGCTGTTGGGCTATAACGATCGAACCGGCACGCGCTGGAAGCTCTCGGCGATTCCGCTCGGCGGCTATGTCAAGTTCTTCGGCGACGACAATGCAGCGAGCGTGCCCGACCAGGACGCCCTCTCGCAGATGTCGGAGGAGGAGCGCCGGCAGACCTTTCCGGCCCAGCCGGTGGCGGCGCGCGCGGCCGTTGTCGTCGCGGGCCCACTTGCCAATTTCCTTTTGGCTATAATGATTTTTGCCGGCATTTTCATGTTATATGGCAAGCAGTCGACGAGTGCTCGCGTCGACGCGGTCCAGCCTGGAAGCGCCGCTGAGGCGGCGGGTTTTGTTCCGGGCGACCTCGTGCTTTCGATCGATGGCCGGCGGATCGACAGCTTCGCCGACATGCAGCGGATCGTTAGCACGAGCGCGGGCGAGGCGTTGCAGGTCGCGGTTGATCGCGGCGGTCGGGTGGTCACGCTGACGGCGACGCCTGCGCTAAAGGATATCAAGGACAATTTCGGCAACGTCCATCGCATCGGCGTGCTCGGAATTACGCGATCGATGGCGCCGGGTAATGTCCGATACGAGAAGGTCGGGCCGATCACGGCGCTGCGGATGGGCGTCGAGGAGACTTGGTTTGTGATCGAACGAACCTTGTCCTATATCGGCGGGGTGATTGTCGGACGCGAAGCGACCGATCAGCTCGGCGGTCCGATTCGAATTGCGCAAGTATCGGGACAGGTGGCGAGCGCGGGCTTTGTCGCGCTGATGCACCTTGCGGCTGTGCTCTCGGTGTCGATCGGACTTCTCAACCTGTTTCCGGTGCCGCTGCTCGATGGCGGACACCTCTTGTTCTATGGGATCGAGGCGGTGCGAGGGAAGCCGTTGTCGGAGCGTGCGCAGGAGGTCGGGTTCCGGATCGGATTCGCGATAGTAGTGATGCTGATGATCTTCGCCACCTTTAACGATATCTTGCACCTCGCTTCGTCATAATGTGCCCACAGGTCCGCCATAGAGTGTGTCAGTATCGCAACTCGCTGACGATAAAACGGAATAAGTCGGCGCTCTAGGTTTGCAAAGCAACGATCGAAGTCGATAAATGCGGAGGCGGAAACGGAAGCGACGGGCGTAGGGTGTGGGGGAATTTTGGGGGCCCATGCGCATGGTTTGGGGGGTAAGGGTTTTTCATAAGTGCAGCGTCGTCGGCCTTATCGTTGCGCAGATATGCGCAGCGATGGTGGTCGTCGGCGGCACCGGCGTGGCGACTGCTCAGTCCGCGTCTCAGATCGTGGTTCAAGGCAATCGCAGGGTCGAGGCCGAGACGATCCGGTCGTACTTCGCGCTTGCTCCCGGAGAGCGCCTGGACGCAGCGAAGATTGATGCCGCGCTGAAGGCGCTTTACGCGACCGGCCTATTCCAGGATGTGCGGATCACGCCTTCTGGCGGGCGGATCGTCGTTGTCGTGGTTGAAAATGCGGTGATCAATCGCGTCGCCCTCGAAGGCAATCGCAGAATAAAGGACGAACAGCTCCTGGCGGAGATTCAGTCGCGTGCGCGCGGCACGTTCTCGCGTGCGATCGTGCAGGCGGACGTACAACGCATCATTGAAATTTATCAGCACAGCGGCCGCTACGACGTAAGCGTCGAGCCGAAGATCATCGAATTGCCGAACGGCCGCGTCGATCTCGTTTTCGAAATCAGCGAGGGCCGCAAGACCGGCGTCGCCAAGATCAACTTTGTCGGTAATCGCGCCTATTCCGATTGGCGCTTGAAAGACGTGATCAAGACCGGCGAGACCAGCATCCTGAGTTTCCTCAAGTCGAACGACATTTTCGACCCCGACCGGATGGAGGTCGACCGCGACCTCCTGCGCCGCTTCTATCTCAAAAGCGGGTTTGCCGACGTGCGCATCGTCTCGGCCACGGCCGAGTACGATCCGTTGCGCCGCGGTTTTGTCATCACCTTCGTCATCGACGAGGGCCCGCGCTACACCTTCGGCACCGTCGATATCATAACAACGGTGAGCGGGCTCGATCCGAACTGGCTGCGCTCGCGGCTGCGCACCAAGCCGGGGGCCGTCTACAACGCCGACGCGGTGGAAAAGACGGTTGAAGATCTGACGGTCGAGGTCGCCAAGCTCGGTTATCCGTTTGCCTCGATAAGGCCGCGCGGCGAACGCGACTATGCGACAAGGACCGTCAATCTCGTCTACACATTGGAGCAAGGACCGCGCGCCTATATCGAGCGCATCAATATCCGCGGCAACACGCGCACGCGCGACTATGTCATCCGGCGCGAGTTCGACATCGTCGAGGGCGACGCCTACAACCGCGCCCTTGTCGATCGGGCCGAGCGGCGCATTAAGAATCTCAACTACTTCAAGATCGTGCGAATCACCACCGAGCCGGGCTCGGCGCCGGACCGGATCATTATCAACGTCGATGTCGAGGAGAAGCCCACCGGCGAGTTCTCGGTGTCGGGCGGTTATTCCACCGCCGATGGGTTCATCGGCGAGGCAAGCGTAGGCGAGCGCAATCTGCTCGGCCGCGGTCACGTCGTGCGCGCAGCGGTGCAATACGGTTCGCGGGCGCGCGGTTTCGAGTTGTCGTTCGTCGAACCATATCTGTTAGGGCAGCGGCTCGCGTTCGGTCTCGATGGGTTTGCTAAGCAGCAGACATCATCGCAATATACGTCGTACACATCGACTACGATTGGCGGCAACGCCAAGCTCGGTTTCCCGATCACCGATGCAGTCGTCGGGCAACTTCGCTACACGGCCTATCAGCAAACGCTCAAACTGCCGCAACAATTGGAGAACTGTAACAATCTCAACCCGGGGAGCCCGTGGTTCTATCCGACTTCGTTCACCGCACCCAACGGCGCGCCCTTCATTGATCCGACGACCGGCGCGCCGTTCACCGCGACCTGCTACTACGACGGCGAGGCGTCGCTGGCGGTCAAGCGCGAGCTCGCGCAGGGGCCGGTTATCGTTTCATTGCTCGGCTTTACGACGAGCTACAACACGCTCGACAACAACAAAAACCCGAGCAACGGCCTGCTGATTTCGCTCAACCAGGACTTCGCAGGCGTCGGCGGCGACGTGAACTTCTTCAAGACCACGGCCGATTCCCGCCTCTACAACGAACTCCTCCCCGACATCGTCAGCGTGCTCAGGCTGCAGGGCGGTTATGTCACGGGATGGGGCGGTCGCGAACTGCGCATGCTCGATCATTTCCAGGGCGGACCGAATATGGTGCGCGGCTTCCAGCCGGCCGGGTTCGGTCCACGCGATATCACGCCTGGTTCCAATCTAGACGCCCTCGGCGGAACGATGTTCTGGGCGACGAGCTTCGAGGTGCAGACCCCGCTGTTCTTCGCCCCCAAGGACTTCGGCATGCGACTCGCGGCTTATGCGGATGCCGGTCAATTGTTGGATTATCGGGGGGCGCGGACTTGGCCTGAGCTCGGCCTCATCATGACTTGCCCCGACCAACCCCAGACTGTGCCCTGTATCGCTGACTCCGATATCATTCGCTCGTCAGTCGGCGTCGGCCTGATCTGGGATTCGCCGTTCGGGCCGCTACGGTTCGACGTGGCCTATCCGCTCAGCAAGGCGCCCTACGACAAGACGCAGATTTTCCGGTTCGGCGGCGGGAGGCAGTTCTAGGGCATTTTCCGGCGAAGTGGAAACCGGTTCGCCGCAGAAAATGCGACCACTCAAGAACAATTAGAGCGAATTCCGATTCTACCGGAACGGAATTCACTCCAAGGCGGCGTCTGAAGACGCGCGGTTGGGGTTGCGTTGCGGCGCGTTTGCCGCACTATGCGCCAACCTCACGACTGTCGGCGCATATCCGATGACCGAGCCGTTCTTTTTCGAACGCACCAAAGCCCTGACTATCGGCCAAATTGCTGAGCTGACGGGGGCCGAGCCTTTGGCCGGGACCCCCGTCGACCGGCTCATTCGCGACGTTGCGACGCTTGACGGGGCGGGTCCAAGCGATCTCGCTTTTCTCGACAATGCGAATTATGCGCCCGCGCTCGCGACCACGCGGGCGGGAGCGTGCCTGATCGCCCCGCGCTTTGAGGCGCGCGCCCCGGCCGGGCTCGCGCTTCTGCGCTCACGCGAGCCGTACCGCGCCTTTGTCAAAGTCGCCCGCACGCTTTTTCCCGCCGCGCTACGACCTTCGTCGCTGTTCGCGACGGACGGCGTATCGCCCAGCGCGTTCGTCCATCCGTCGGCTCGCATCGAGAGCGGGGCCTCCATCGACCCGGCGGCCGTGGTCGGCCCCGGCGCGGAAATCGGCGCCGGCACGGTGATTGGCCCGACGGCGGTCGTCGGCCCGAATGTGCGGATCGGGCGCGATTGCGCCATCGGCGCCGGCGTCTCGCTCATCTACGCTTTGGTGGGCGATCGCGTGATCATTCACCCCGGGTGCCGGATCGGACAAGACGGGTTCGGCTTCGTGATGGGTGCGGAAGGGCACCAGAAAGTGCCGCAGCTCCGTCGCGTCATCATCCAGGACGATGTGGAAATCGGGGCCGGCACGACAATCGACCGGGGCGGCACCCGCGACACCGTCATCGGCGAAGGCACCAAGATCGACAATTTGGTTCAAATCGGCCACAACGTGTCGATCGGCCGCCATTGCGTGATCGTGGCGCAAACGGGAATATCCGGCAGCGTGACGCTGCAGGATTTCGTCGTGCTCGGCGCCCGTGTCGGCGTCAACAATCACCTTACGATCGGGGAGGGCGCTCAGATCGCCGCCGTCAGCGTCGTCCACGGCGACGTTCCCCCTGGCGCGCGATGGGGAGGCACTCCGGCCAAGCCTGCGCGGATCTGGTTCCGCGAAATGAAACTGATCGAACGCCTCGCGACGCGATCGGGCGGGGGCAAGACGGCCGACGGGGATTTGGAGAACGATTGACAGGGAAAGGGCTATGGAGGCTCGCACCAGCATCGAGGCAGCCGACATTTCAATGATCCTGAATTCGCTGCCGCATCGCTATCCGTTCCTCATGGTCGATCGCGTGATCGACATCAGAGGCGACGACCATGGGATCGGAATAAAGAACGTGACGGCCAACGAGCCGCAGTTTCTCGGCCACTTCCCCAATCGTCCGGTGTTCCCCGGCGTGCTGATGATCGAGGGCATGGCGCAGACCGCGGGCGTCTTGTGCGTTCTCGCGGCCACCGGCAAACGGGCGGGCGAAGTCTATTTCATGACGATCGACAAGGCGAAGTTTCGCAAGCCGGTGGTGCCGGGCGACACGGTCGAATACCACATGAACAAGATCGCGCAGCGCCGGAACATGTGGTGGTTCCGCGGCGAGGCTTTGGTCGCAGGGCAGATGGTCGCCGAAGCCGAAGTTGGCGCCATGCTGTCCTGGGCCTAAACCGATGGGCAAAATCGATGCGACGGCCAGGGTGGCCGACGGCGCGACGATCGCCGAGGATGTCGAGATCGGCCCTTATTGCATCGTCGGACCGCATGTCGAACTTGGCCCGGGCGTACGGCTCTTGGCGCATGTTAACGTGACCGGCCACACCAGCATTGGCGCGCGCACCGTCGTCTATCCGTTCGCCTCGCTCGGAACGCCGCCGCAGTCGGTCCATTATCGCGGCGGCGACACGCGTCTCGTCATCGGCGCCGATTGTCAAATCCGCGAAGGTTGCACGGCCAATATAGGAACCGAGGATGGCCGGGGCATTACCCGGATCGGCGACGGATGCTTTATAATGGTCGGTTCGCATATTGGTCACGACTGCGAGGTTGGCAATCACGTCACCTTCGCCAACAATGCGGTGCTCGCCGGCCATGTCAGCGTGGGCGATTACGTCGTGTTCGGCGGGCAGGCCGCGGTTCGCCAGTTCGTGCGGATTGGGGCAGGCGTGATGGTTGCGGGCTTGACCGGAATTCGGGCCGACATCATCCCGTGGAGCATGGTCGAGGGCCGCATCGGCCACTTGGCCGGTCTGAACATCGTCGGGCTGCGCCGGCGCGGATTCAGCAAGGCGGACATCCAACGATTGCGGCAAACCTATCAGCACCTGTTCTTCGGCCCGGGAACATTTCGGTCGCGAGTCGAAGCGATGGCGGCGGACAAAGGCGAGCCCCCGGTCGCCGACGTGATCGAGTTCATCCATGCGAGCGGCGACCGCCCGCTCACCATGGGCGCGCGCCGCGCTCCGGCCAATGCGGAACCATGACGCTCGACGCGCCGCCCACGGCCGCCTCGCCGCTCGCGATTATTTGCGGGGGCGGGAGCTTGCCGCGGGCCGTCGCCGAGGCCGTTGACCGAACCGGACGGCGATGCGTGCTGTTCGCGATCCGCGGCTGGGCCGAGCCGGCCGCCGTGGCGGCTTTTCCGCATCATTGGATCGATCTTGGGCGATACGGCCGCTTCCGACGTCTGATGCAGGCGGAAGGATGCCGCGACGTCGTGTTCATCGGCTCGGTCTTGCGCCCGTCGGTCTCGCATATTCGACTGGATTGGGAGACGATCAGGGTGCTGCCGGATGTTTGGCGCGCCTTTCATGGCGGCGACAATCATTTGCTGTCCAGCGTCGGCCGCGTACTGGGCGGGCACGGCTACCGGCTAATCGGCGCGCACGAAGTTGCGCCCGATATTCTGGTGCCGGAAGGGCCGCTCGGCCGGCTCGCCCCGTCCCCGCGCGACATGGCCGACATTACGTTGGCGCTCGAGCTATTGCGGGCGACCAGCCCGTACGATGTCGGACAGGGGACCGTGGTTGCCGATCGCCACGTGCTCGCGCTCGAAGCGGCGGAAGGTACGGACCGAATGCTCGACCGCGTTGCTGACCTGCGGCAGCAAGGGCGCATTCGGACCAAGCCTGGCGTCGGCGTTCTGGTGAAGGCCGCCAAGGTCGGCCAAGACCATCGTTTCGACCTTCCGACCATCGGCCCTAAGACCGTGGAAGGCGTGGCGCGCGCCGAGCTTGCCGGGCTGGCGGTGGTCGCGGGAGCGACCATCATGGCCGAGCCGCAGGAGATCGTTCGGAAGGCGAATGCGGCGGGCGTGTTCGCTGTGGGCGTGCGATCCCCGCAACCGTAATGACCGATAACGATCAAACGGGCGGACGCGCCGCCGATCTGACCATCGCGCTGGTCGCGACCGAAGCTTCCGGCGATCGGCTGGGCGGCGCGCTCATGCAGGCGATCGCAAGCCGCGTCCCCGGCGCGCGTTTCGTCGGCGTCGGCGGTCCCGACATGGCCGCGCACGGTCTTGTCAGCCTGTTTCCGATCGACGAACTCGCGATCATTGGCTTCGTCGCCATTCTCTCGCGCTTGCCCTCGATCTTTCGCCATATCTGCGCTGCGGCCGACGCCGTGATCGCCGCGCAGCCGGATGTGCTCGTGATTATCGACAGCCCCGAATTCACCCATCGCGTCGCGCGCCGCGTGCGCGCCGCTTCGCCCGACATTCCGATCATCGATTACGTGTCGCCATCGGTCTGGGCCTGGCGGCCGGGGCGGGCGCGGGCGATGCGCGCCTATATCGACCATGTGCTCGCGCTGCTTCCCTTCGAGCCGGCCGCGCACGCCAAGCTCGGCGGGCCGCCCTGCGACTTCGTCGGCCACCCGCTGGCGAGCGAGGTCGAACGCCTGCGCCCGAGCGCCCGCGAAGCGGAGCGGCGGGCCGCAAACCCGCCGCTGGTCCTGGTTCTGCCGGGCAGCCGCACGGGGGAGATCAGGCGCCATCTTTCGCTATTCGGTGAGGCGACGGCGCTGCTGACCCAGCGCTGCGGCCCGATCGAGGCCGTATTGCCGACCACTCCGCACCTCGAAGAGCGCGTGCGCGCGGCCACCGCCGATTGGCCCATTCCCCCGCGCGTGGTGGTCGAAGCGGAGAACAAATGGGCGGCGTTCCGGCAAGCGCGCGCAGCGCTTGCGGCGTCCGGGACAGTGACGCTCGAACTTGCATTGGCTGGCGTGCCGACGGTCGTCGCCTATCGCGTCCCGCTGATCGAAGAGGTGGTCGGGCGATTGCTGATCAAGGTGCCGAGCATCGTGCTCGCCAATCTGGTGCTCGGAGAGAACGTCATGCCGGAATTGTTGCAGCGGCAGGTCGCGCCCGAGTCGCTCGTCGCCGCACTTGCGCCGTTGCTCGCCGATACGCCGGAACGACGGCGCCAACTCGACGCGTTCGCGCGCCTTGATCAAGTGATGAAGATCGGCGCCGCAAACCCGAGCGAGGCCGCCGCCGAAATCGTGCTTGATCATGCTGGCAGACGCCGCCGCGGGTGAACGCGGCGCGCTCCACCGGCTCGCTTACTTGCGTTTTCCGAGCGGCACGTAATCCCGGCGCGTCGCTCCGGTGTAGAGCTGGCGCGGGCGGCCGATCTTTTGGCTCGGATCCTCGATCATCTCCTTCCACTGGGCGATCCAGCCGACCGTGCGCGCGAGCGCGAACAACACGGTGAACATGGTGGTCGGGAAGCCCATCGCCTTGAGCGTGATGCCCGAGTAGAAGTCGATATTGGGATAGAGCTTCTTCTCGATGAAGTACTCATCGTGCAGCGCGATCCGCTCGAGCTCCCTCGCCACTTCGAAGAGGTCGTCCTTCACGCCGGTTTCGGCCAGCACCTTGTGGCAGGTCGTCTGCATGATCTTGGCGCGCGGATCGTAGCTCTTGTAGATACGATGGCCAAAGCCCATCAGGCGGAAGGGATCGTTCTTGTCCTTCGCGCGCCGAATGTATTCCGGGATGCGCTCGGGCCTGCCGATTTCGGTCAACATGTTCAGCGCCGCCTCGTTGGCGCCGCCATGCGCGGGTCCCCACAGGCAGGCGATGCCGGCTGCAATGCAGGCGAACGGATTGGCCGCTGACGACCCGGCGAGCCGGACCGTCGAAGTCGAGGCGTTCTGTTCGTGGTCCGCGTGCAGGATGAAGATGCGATCCATCGCGCGTGCGAGCAGCGGGTTGACCTCATATTCCTCGCACGGCACCGCAAAGCACATGCGCAGGAAGTTCGACGCATAGTCGAGGTCGTTTTTCGGATAAATGAATGGCTGGCCGATCGTGTATTTGTAGGCCATCGCCGCCATGGTCGGCATTTTCGCGATCAGGCGGAAGGAGGCGACCATCCGCTGGTGCGGATCGGAGATGTCGGTCGAGTCGTGATAGAACGCCGACATCGCGCCGACGCAGCCGACCATGACCGCCATCGGATGCCCGTCCCGGCGGAAGCCCTGGTAGAACCGCGCCATCTGCTCGTGGATCATGGTGTGGCGGGTCACCGTGCGGTCGAATTCCGCCTTTTGCGCCGCGGTCGGCAGCTCGCCATAGAGCAGGAGATAGCAGGTCTCGAGGAAGTCGCCGTGCTCGGCGAGCTGTTCGATCGGATAGCCGCGATAGAGCAGGATGCCTTCGTCGCCGTCGATAAACGTGATCTTCAACTCGCAGCTTGCCGTCGAGGTGTAGCCGGGATCGTAGGTGAAGATGCCAACGTCGTCGTATAGCCTGCTGATGTCGATGACGTCAGGACCCGTCGTTCCTTCGTACATCGGCAGATCGTAGTTCTTGTTGCCGACGGTCAGGGTTCCGGTCTTCGCGCTCGCCTTCGCACCCGTCTTCGCGTCCATGGAATCCTCGATTGGTAGTGGTCAAACGAGTCCGCCGCTGCTCGCCGGCTCTCTAAGGTGTCGATCGACGAGGTTTGCCGCCTCGCCTAGCGCATCTCCTCGCGGGTCACAAGACGGCGTTTGGTCTAGGTCGGCCCGCCCTGGACCGAGGCGTCACCGCTCCGATATGGTGTCGGCCGATGCCGGGCGGGAGGGGGCCTTCGTCGCACCGGTCTCGTCCGCCTGATCGGCGATCCGCGCGAGGCACTCGCTCTTTCCGAGCACCGCCAGCACGTCGAAAATGCCGGGCGAGGTCGTCCGGCCCGTGAGCGCCGCTCGAAGCGGTTGGGCGACGGCGCCGAGCTTCAAGGTGCGGCGTTCGGAAAAGCTCCTGATTGCCGCTTCCGTCGTCGCCGCCGTCCATGGATCGACCCCGCTCAACGCATGCCCGAGCTCGCGCAACATCAGCCGCGCCTCCGGGGTGAGCAGCGCCTGCGCCTTGTCTTCGAGCGAAAGCGGTCGCTCGGCATATAGATACCGCGCCTGATCGATTAATTCGATCAAGGTCTTGGCGCGCTCCTTCAGTCCCGGCATCGCCGCGATCAGCTTTTCCTTCAGTGCCGCATCGAGCTTTGCCGCAAGCTCGGCTCCGTTCGCGATATGGGGAAGCAACCCTTCGATGGCGGCGAGCAATTCGCGGTCGCTCGCGGCGCGCAGATAATGGCTGTTAAGGCTCTCCAGCTTGGCGAAGTCGAAGCGGGCGGGAGAGCGGCCGATCTGCGGAAGATCGAAGGCGGCGATCATCTCCTCGGTGGAAAAGATTTCCTGGTCGCCATGGCTCCAGCCGAGCCGAACGAGGTAGTTCCGCACCGCCGCCGGTAAAAAGCCCATTGCCCGGTAGGCGTCGACGCCGAGCGCGCCGTGCCGCTTGGATAGTTTCGAGCCGTCGGGTCCGTGGATCAGCGGGATATGCGCCATGACCGGCGTCTCCCAGCCGAGCGCGTCATAGATCTGCTTTTGCCGCGCCGCGTTGGTGAGGTGATCATCGCCGCGGATGATGTGAGTGACGCCCATGTCGTGATCATCGACCACGACGGCAAGCATATAGGTCGGTGTGCCGTCGGAGCGCAGGAGCACGAGGTCATCGAGGTGCTCGTTCTGCCAGGCGACACGGCCCTGGACCTGATCATCGATCACGGTCTCGCCCGTCAACGGGGCCTTGAGGCGAACGACCGGGGCGACGCCCTCGGGGGCCTCGGACCGGGCGCGATCACGCCAGCCGCCGTCATAAAGCCGCGTCCGGCCCTCCTGGCGTGCCTTCTCGCGCATCTCGTCGAGTTCGGCTTGGGAGGCGTAGCAGAGATAGGCGCCGCCGGAGGCGAGTAGCCCCTCGGCGACTTCCCGGTGCCGCGCCGCGCGCGAAAACTGGTAGATGGCGTCATCGTCCCAGTCGATTCCGAGCCAGCTCAGTCCGTCGAGGATCGCGTCGATCGCCGCCTGCGTCGAGCGCTCGCGGTCGGTGTCCTCGATCCGCAATAGCATCTTGCCGCCCCTTCCGCGGGCGTACAGCCAGTTGAACAGCGCGGTCCGCGCCCCGCCGATATGCAGGAATCCGGTCGGCGAGGGAGCGAAGCGAGCGATGACGGTCTTGGTCATGGCGCCTTGATGGAGAGCCCGAGGGCGGCGGACGCTCCTCGTAGCACAGGTAGGATCGAGAGCAATTGGGCGGCGTCCCCGCGCGGTTCAACAGCCGATCATGTGGGGAGGCGATACGGCGCTGTTAGGGGGGCGGATTGCCGCTTGGCGCATTGTCGTGAATTTGGCACAAACCCTCACCCGGGGCACGTACGCCGCGGTAAAGAACCAGCCGGACCACGAAGCATGACGGCAGCCGAAGCGATAACCAATGAAGCGGGGCGCGATTTCATCCGCGATATCATCCAGGCGGATATCGACGCCGGTCGCCACAAGGACGTAATTACGCGCTTTCCGCCGGAGCCGAACGGCTACCTGCATATCGGCCACGCCAAGTCGATCTGCCTGAACTTCGGGGTCGCGGCGGAGTTCGGCGGGCGCTGCCATCTGCGCTTCGACGACACCAACCCGGTCAAGGAGGAACAAGAATATATCGACGCGATCGAGCGCGACGTCCGCTGGCTTGGCTTCGATTGGGGCCGGCACCTTTATTACGCATCCGACTATTTCGAGCAGCTCTATGCCTGGGCCGAGCATCTGATCCTGGCCGGCAAGGCCTATGTGGACGATCAGACGCAGGACGAAATTCGCGCCACCCGCGGCACGCTCACCGAGCCCGGCCAGAACAGCCCGTTCCGCGAGCGCTCGATCGAGGAGAACCTCGATCTGTTCCGCCGCATGCGGGCCGGCGAGTTTCCCAACGGCGCCCGCGTCCTGCGCGCCAAAATCGACATGGCCGCCGGCAACATCAATCTGCGTGACCCGGTGCTTTATCGCATTCTGCATGCGAGCCATCCGCGCACCGGCGACGCGTGGTGCATCTATCCGAGCTACGATTTCGCGCACGGCCAGTCGGACGCGATCGAAGGCATCACGCATTCGATCTGCACGCTCGAGTTCGAGGACCATCGCCCGCTTTATGACTGGTTCATCGACAATCTCCCGGTACCGTCGCGACCGCATCAGTACGAGTTCGCGCGCCTGAACCTGACCTACACGGTGCTTTCCAAGCGCGTCCTGACGCTGCTGGTGCGCGATGAATTGGTCTCGGGCTGGGACGACCCGCGCATGCCGACGCTTGCCGGTTTGCGCCGACGCGGGGTACCGCCGGAAGCGCTGCGCGATTTTGCGAAGCGGATCGGCGTCGCCAAGGCGAACAGCATGGTCGACGTTGCGATGCTCGACTTCTCGGTGCGCGAGGTTCTCAACCGGACGGCCGCGCGCCGGATGGCGGTGCTGAAGCCGCTGAAGGTCGTGATCGAGAACTATCCGGAAGGGAAGACCGAGGAGCTCGATGCGCTCAACCATCCGGACGATCCGGCAAATACACGCAAGGTCACGTTCGGCCGCGAACTCTATGTCGAGCGCGACGACTTCATGGAGAATCCGCCGAAGAAGTTCTTCCGCTTAGCGGTCGGCCGCGAGGTGCGATTGCGCTACGCCTACTTCATCACCTGCCGTGAGGTCGTCAAGGACGCGGCCGGCGAGGTGATCGAGCTGCGCTGCACCTACGATCCGACGACCAAAGGCGGCAACGCGCCCGACGGCCGCAAGGTGCAGGGGACGATCCACTGGGTGTCGGCCGCAGCAGCCGTGCCGGCCAAGGTCCGGCTTTACAATCATCTCTTCCTGAATGCTGCGCCGAACGTCGCGGACTTCGCCTCCGAGATCAACCCGCAGTCGCTTGAGGTGCTCGCGGACTGCAAGCTCGAGCCGTCGCTTGCGACGGTTCCGGTCGGGCAGGCGGTTCAGTTCGAGCGCCAGGGTTACTTCTGTCCCGACCCCGACTCGCGGCCCGACCGCCTCGCGTTCAACCGCACCATCGGGCTGCGCGACACCTGGGCCAAGGTGAAGGGTGGGGGATAGCACACACGTTAGCGCTTCACATCGAAGAGTGAGGGCGCTGAATAAGAGCGATGACTGGCGCCACTACCGAAATCTCTCCCTTCTCATGGATCACCCTAGCCTCGATGGGTCCAGGGCGCAGCGTCGGGGTAGGGAAGAGAAGAGGGTATTTTAGGTTCCATCGTATTTTATCGGACGACGTTGGCCTGAAATTCTCAAGAGGCAGTGGCAGCCGTCTGGTATCTCCACCTGGAAGCGTTACACTCAATTCTAAGCTCTCAAATGGCTCATCAGGTGGTGTCTCGATCTCGAATAAAAAGACCAGTTGGTTAGCAACAGACGGGTCCGCAACTATCGCGATATCAGCAGTGTAGACTCCAAACAGATTGAATTTTCCGTTTAGAGAGTATGTGAAGTCGTCTGCCACAAATACGGATGCTTGTCGTGTAGTCATGCGGCAATCTGAGTTGGATAAGTCTGTGATTTAAGTGCATCGATCAAACCGGGTTTTGCCTCAGTCTGAATCTGCTGAAAGCCCGATCGCATCGCTGTCGAAGGGACCTGCACCTTTGGCTGATTAGCGCTGGCTGCCCGCGCAGCTAGGGGGTGCTCAACCGAAAGTCCAAGTTCACCCCCTCCTATTGCAAATAGCAAATCGCTGACGCTATCGAGCGTGAGATTGCCGGGGCCGCTCAGTAGACGAGATAATTGCGCGGGCTCTTTGTCTAGGCGGCGCCCGAGATCAGCCTGAGATAGACCGCTCTTCTTGAATTCCCTACACTACTGTCCGGTTAATAGTCGAACAGATTCAGCTGGTTGCTGAGTTCGCCGTCTTCGAAAGTGGTTGTGCTTTCGGAAAATGCCTGGGACATCGGCATTTTCTCGAAGAGGGTGACCGAGAAAACCTGGAGCAAAGTGTAGAGAGAGGCCTCCAAGCCGAGGCGCTTCTTGACGATGGCAACCAGGACGTAGACGGAAACCGCGATCCATATTTGCGTCCTCACCGCGTTGTCCGACGTGCCGTAAAACTGCTTGATCCGAAGATGCTGCTTTATCCATTTGAAGAACAGTTCGACCTGCCAGCGGCTCTTGTATAGGTCGCAGATCAATGCCGCCGGCAGGGTAAAATGGTTGGTAAGAAACACCAGCCTTTTTCCCGATGCGGCATCCTTGAATTGGACGCGGCGCAGATGAACGGGATAGTCCTTGCTGGTAGAATAGCCATCCAATGCGATAGTCTGGTCGGCAATGATACCGGTCGCCCGATCTGTCGGCGCCGAGTAGACGCGGTGCGCATCCAGGTTCGACTTGGCACGGGTGACGAAGAAGGCGCCAGCCTGCTGCAAGACGTAAAGGCGCGCGAAGTCGATGTAGCCGCGATCCATGACGTAGATGGCGCCTGCTTCGGGGATCAGCAAATCGAGAGCGTGAACGTCGTGCAGCTTGCCGTTCGAGATGTGAACGAAGCTCGGGATGTTGCCGCGCAGATCGAGCAACGTGTGCATCTTCACCGCCGCCTTGGTGGAGCGAAAGTGCGCCCATGGAAATAGCGACAGGCACAGATCGATGGTCGTGGAATCCAGAGCATAGACCGTGTTGGCCAGCTCCATGCCCAGGCTTTCGCTGGCATAGAGCTTCCTCGCATGGGCAATCAGACGGTGAGCGAACTCCGCGTAAATGCGCCAGTCGCGCGTCTCGTTCGCGTCGGCCAGAGTTGATCGTCGGACCGGCTCGCGAAAACCAATGTGATAGAGTTTCGACGCGCGCGCCGATAGGCAGACCTCGATATCGCGCAGGCTCTCTCGATAGGTCAGTTGCGCAAACGCCATCGCGCGGTATTGCTCGGCACAACACAGCGTTCGCACCCGGGCGTCGCCACCGTAGCGGGTAACAATCCGCGCAAAAGTGCTCCAAGGCAGAAAATCCATCAGCTGGGCGAAAAGCGTCTTGCCGATGTTCACGGGCGACTCCTCGGAAAAACTCCGAATAGCGCCCGACCAAGTTCAAATCGACACCACCCATTTTCGGTGGCAAGCTCCTGCCAGATCAGCTCTTTCCAGAACGCTCCTCACCGTCAACCGGACACCAGTGAATTCCCTAATAAGTAGGCTGTGGACGCGTTGCTTAAGCCGCGCTCTAAAATATGAGAGCGTCCAAGACGGGATTTTGTCCGCACCATGAGGTTCAGACAGCGTAGTAGTTAGTGAGGTACTCATCTAACGATGCTCCTTTTAAGGGCGTCATATTTCCGAACCGGAGCTTCCACTCTTCGGCGCAACGTAAGATTTCAGCGTCCCATGCGCTGGGCTCATCGAGATTCTCTCGATAATCCCAGGTTAACGCGACAAAAGTGTCTAACTCTAGGAACGAGCCAAACACACGAATCCCAGGTATCGGCGCGACACTTCGGATGTCCCATATTTCGAGCTCGGGCGGATCGACACGCGCGAGCATTGCATCACTTGGTTTTGAATGAGGGTCTTTAGCCACGCTAAATTCGCCTCCTTCTAGGAAGGAATCCAACGTCTGACGCAATTCCGAAAGTCTTTGGCCGTCGCGATCCTCAGCAAAAGGAGGTGTCATCCGGTCCGAATGCCGAATTTTGCGAAGATATATCGTCGATAACCACAAGACGTTGCGAGGCCGCCGCCAGCGCCGCTTGGTCTTCCGAATTTAATTTAGCCCCCGGCCGGATCGTCGCACTGATCAGGTCCAGGACTTGATCTTCGGAAAGAGTTTCTTTAAGTTGGTAGTGCATTTTAAGTTTCCTTTCTGCCCGGTATCCGTTCGCCCGGACCGGGCATTTTCTTTGCCGGTGGGTTTGCATACAGGCCGGCATTCCAAACCTAAGCAGCCCGTGGCGCTTCGCGCTCGGCGAGCCGTGCCGCGACCCAAGCCTCAACCTCGTGTCTTGACCAACGGGAGGCAGAGCCGAGTTTTGCAGGGCGGGGAAATCCGCCCTTTGCAGCTAGCGCGTATATCTGGCTGCGTTTCAGCCCCGACAGGCTCGTGACTTCTTCAAGCCGGATAAGCTGATCTGAAAGACGGGGAATGTTTTGGGCAGACATGTTGACTCCGCTCGGATTTGTTAAAGTCCATGCGGAGATACGCGTTTTAAGCTGGGGAAAAAAGGTTACGGAAATCCGGATTTCCGTATCCCTTTTTGGAGCTATCGCACCGACACTGCCTGATCGATCAAATCGCGCAGACCGTCCTGTAGGTCTGCGTGCGCCCGAGCTGCATCAGGATCGCTCAAGGTATGGGCACGACCTTCGCGTTCGGCTGCTGCTTTCGCTTTTCCCGCAGCTCGAACCGCACGGCAGCGCTCCCCTGGAACATCACGCCTCAGTTTTTTCCAGGTGCCCTGAGTGATGTCGCCAGAAGTCGCTTTGTCACACGCATCGGCTATCGATTGTTCTCTCTCGCCGGCGTCGAAGTAAACCGCGAGCACAAGCCTTTTTTGCGCCGCTCTCTTTATGTCGCCTCGGTCTCGTTCGCCTCGGCCGCGGACCGGCTCCGTAAGCGTGAGCGCGCTAGCATTGTCCGTCACTTCAGCAATCAAGTCCCGCACAATGGGCTCTGCGGGAAAACTCCCAAGAGCGGGCTTCAAATCCAACAGAAGCCTTGCGAGAGCTTTTCGGATGCCCGACGTGTTGTCGCGCCACGTCCCGGTGATCGTCGGCTCATCCTTGTAAGGCTCAGGCAGAGAGGTGTCGCGTTCACGTTCGAGGACGCGGCCGATTGCCGGTCCGGCCACGTCGGCCAACAGTCGTAACGCGAAATCATAAAGCTCCTTGTCGGCTTGTTCTCGCTGTTCGTCCGTCGCGGCATCTTCTGACGCATCGTACAGCCGAATAATTTCGTCGGCCGCCAGCCGAATTGCTTCATGAATGCCTTGGCGGCTTAGAGTGCCGTCTGGATTGTGGGTCACGACTATGCTCTCGATGGAAAAGCGACCACGTTGCTTTCGCTACCTTCGCAGAACGAGGCCCACGCCTCCATCAGTTCACGCCGCTTTTCCAGCGCATCGCCGCGGCGGTATGCGCGCTCCGTCTCGTCGCCCACGACATGCGCCAGCGCGGCTTCGGCCACTTCCCTGGGAAAATGCGTGCGTTCGCCTGCCCAATCACGGAATGACGATCGGAAGCCGTGCACCGTGACGGGGCAATTCATCCGCCGGAGTACCGCCACGAGGGTCCTATCGGATTGCGGCTTGTCCCGCCGCGCTCCCGGGAAGATGAAATCGCCACTCCGCACCGCGCCCATGGCCTTCAAAATCACCACGGCGCGATCGGGGAGGGGGACGCGGTGTTCGCGCCCCGCTTTCGTCCGGGCGGCCGGAACCATCCAAACTTTTGTCTCGAAATCGATTTCGGACCATTGCGCGCTAAGTACCTCACCCGAGCGAGCGGCGGTGAGAATGGCGAATTCGAGGGCGCGCGCCGCTGTCCCGTTCATGTCGCGTAATCGGATTAAGAAACCCGGGACTTCGGCGAATGGCATCGCTGCGAGGTGGCCGCGGGTGAGCTTCTGGCGCTTTGGCAAGAGCGCGTCCAGGTGACCCCGCCAGAGGGCGGGGTTCTCGCCGGTCCGATATCCCTTGGCCTTCGCCGCGTTCAAGACGCGCTCAATTCGGCCGCGAAGCCGACCGGCAGTTTCCGGCTTGGTTTTCCACAGGGGTTGCAGCGCGGCGAGGATATCTTCTGTCGTGATGGCATCTACCGGTTTGTGTCGGAGCGGCTTCGCATATTCTTTGAGGGTGTGGCGCCACTGGTAACGGTGCTTCGCATTTCGGAAGCCGCTTTCAAGGCTCTCGGTCAATTCATCGGCCATTTCGCCGAAGGTCGGAACGCCGCTGGCAGCCCGCCGAGTTCGCTCGCGCTCTGCAATCGGGTCGCGACCCGCCCGGATATGTTCGCGGGCTACGGCGGCTTCTGTGCGGGCTTTAGCAAGGGATACGTCGCGTTCAGCACCGAGGCCCATATCGCGCTGCTTCCCGTTCCAAGCAAAGCGGAACGTCCATTTTCGCGACCCATTCGGGCTGACAACCAGGGACAGGCCGCCTCCGTCGCCATACCGACCCGGCTTCGTCGCACTGGTCACGCGGCGCGCGGACAACTTGTTCAGCGTGTGCTTACCCACGGCTGCCCCTATCAAGTCCCACTATTGGTCCCAATTTATACGCCGGATTTTGGAAGACAGCAAGGGACGGCCTTGGAGGTGGAACCGTCGAAAATGCTGATAGGACGCGCGTTTTTGCGAAGCAATCGGACAGCTATGGAAACTCGCGGGCGAATATTCGGTGGATACCACTTCCACCGCCTCGCGCCCTACGGCGTGCTCGCCAATCTGCTGGCCATGCCGGTCGTCTCCGGCTTCGTGATGCCGGCCGGCCTTCTCGCGCTCGTCGCCATGCCGTTCGGCTTCGACGCGCCGGTGTGGCGGCTGATGGGCTACGGCATCGATTGGATGACGGCGGTCGCGGTGTGGGTTGCTGGCCTGCCCGGCGCCGTCGGCCGAATACCCGCCTTCGGAATCGCTTCGCTGCTGGTCGGGACGCTGGGGCTGATCGTGATCTGCCTCCTGCGAACGCCGTTGCGCTGGGGCGGTGCAGCGCTTCTCGCGCTCGCCGCGGCGCTGGCGGCAGCCGCCCCGCGGCCCGATGTGCTGATCTCCGGCGATGGGGGAGCGGTAGCGGTCCGCAAAGCTGACGGCCGCCTTGCAGTGCTGAAGTCGGCAAGGCGATCATTTGCGCCGCGCGACTGGCTTGGCGCGGACGGCGACTCACGCGCGGAGAAAAATCCGGACCTCGCCAGCGGCTTTACCTGCGATCCCGTGGGCTGCATCGCGCGCCTTGCCGACGGAACGATCGTTGCGGTCGCACTTACGGGCGAGGCGTTCGCCGACGATTGCGTACGCGCCGCGCTGGTTATCGCCCGACGCGACCCGCCCGCCGATTGCGCCGCCACCGTTATCGATCGCGAGCGCCTGCGCAGTTCGGGCGCGCTCGCGCTCTGGCGGGCCGGACAAGGCTGGGAGATTACGCCAACGCGCCCGCCCGGCTTCGACCGGCCCTGGGCGCCGGCGACAACGGAGACCCGCACGCAAGCGCCTACGACGCGCAGTCCGCGGGCTTCGCCGAGGGACGCAACGCCTGCCATCAAGGATTTGGAGCCGGGCGATGCACCCGCGCCGACTAGGGAGTGATCCTGAGCGTTAAAAACGCTAACCGGAAAGACCAGAAAAGGCGAGCGCCCCACCGGTCGAAATGAACTAGAATTCGCGGCGACGCACGAACGCTTCGTTCAGTACCGCCGCAAAAGCCCGACCAGCTTGCCCTGAATGCGCACGCGATTGGGCGGAAGGATACGCACCTCGTGCGTGCTGTTGGCGGGTTCGAGCGCGATCGACGCGCCACGCCGGCGGAAGCGTTTCAGCGTCGCTTCCTCATCGTCGACTAGCGCCACGACGATGTCGCCCGTGTCGGCGTTCTCGACGCGCCTGATCAACGCGATGTCACCGTCGAGAATGCCGGCTTCGATCATCGAATCGCCGCGCACTTCGAGCGCGAAGTGCTCGCCCGAGGTCAATAGCTCGGGCGGCACGTTGATGATCCCGCTCTTGTGCTGGATCGCCTCGATCGGCGTGCCGGCAGCGATGCGGCCCATCAGCGGCACCGGGACCGGGCGCCCGGCGTCTTCATCCGGCCCGGCCGCACGCACCCGGCCGAGATCACCCTCGATCACGCTCGGCGTGAAGCCGCGTGCGCGTCCGCCACTGAGGCCGTGCCCCACCGATTCGGGCAGTTTGATCACTTCGATGGCGCGCGCGCGATTCGGCAGGCGGCGAATAAAGCCGCGCTCTTCGAGCGCCGTTATCAGGCGATGAATGCCGGACTTGGAGCGGAGATCGAGCGCATCCTTCATCTCGTCGAACGACGGCGGAATGCCGGCTTCTTTCAGGCGCTCGTGGATGAAGCGCAGCAGTTCAAATTGTTTGCGGGTCAACATATCTCGCAGCCCCCTGGTCGATATCCGCCTCAGCCCCAAAAACAAAGGGTGAACATAACCTATCCGTTCGATATGTGTTCTGCAACCCCTTAATTTCAGGTGAACGCCTAAAAGCAGCGCGCGCGGAAGGCTAGGCGGGGCGGCGAAAGCGGATGATGCTGCAAGCATTTCCGGCCGCGGCCGCAGGCGCATGCGGCGGGCGGATGAGGAGGCAATCGGCCTTGGCGAGCGGCGCGAGCAGCGAACTATCCTGATTCGGGAACGCCGTCGCCACCAGGCGTCCGTCCGAATCGGTGGACAGGCTTGCGCGCATGTACTCCTCGCGTTCGTCGTTTGTGGGAAGGTCGCGGCCGAGCACCGCCTGCTCAATCGTATTAGCGGCGTCGCTCATGCCCGCGAGCCGGTGCAACAACGGCACGACGAACAAGATCCCACAGACATAGGAGGAGACCGGATTGCCCGGCAACCCGAGCACATGAATCGCGCCCAGGCGTCCATGCATCATCGGACGCCCCGGTCGCATGGCGATCTTCCAGAACGACAGCGCCATGCCTTCGGCGGCAAGCGCGCGCTGCACGAGATCATATTCGCCGACCGAAACCCCGCCGGTCGTGACCAGCACATCGACCTCGAGATCGCGGGCGCGGCGCACTGCTTCGGTAGTGGCGTCGAGCTGGTCGCGGGCGACGCCGAGATCGATGGCCTGCGCGCCTTCCGCACGCGCGAGCGCCATCAGCGCAAAGCCATTGGAATAGACGATCTGTCCAGGGGCTGGCGGCGTGCCGGGCGGCACCAGCTCGTCGCCAGTCGCAAGCATGCCGAGGCGCGGACGGCGATGCACCGGCACCGCGGCGTGGTTCATCGCGGCGGCGAGCGCAAGGTCGCGCGCGGACAGGCAATGGCCGCGCTTGAGTAACGATTCGCCGGCGGTGAAATCGACGCCGAGCGGACGCACATGACGGCCCTTGGCCGCGCCTTGCGCGATTACGACATCGTCGCCGTCGCGCGATGCGACTTCCTGGATGACGATCGCATCCGCCCCCTGCGGAATGACGCCGCCGGTGAAGATGCGGACGGCTTCGCCCGGGCCGACCACGCGGTCGAACGGACGTCCGGCGGGCACTTCGCCGATCACCCTCAGGCGAACGGGGGGCTGCGTGACATCCGCCGCTCGCACCGCATAGCCGTCCATCGCCGAGAGGTCGGCCGGAGGCTGGGTGCGCAGCGCCGCGAGGTCCTGCGTCAGCACGCGCCCATGGGCTTCCGCGAGCGGCGCCTGCTCGGACGGTAGCGGCACGGCGTTGGCGAGCACGCGGGCAAGTGCGTCAGCAACCGACAACTGCGCCACGGTCAGACCTCCGCCGCCAAATTACTGCTCCGCTTCTGGGTAAGGTCAACGTGCATTAGCGCAGGATGAATTGACGTGGAATCGACCCTTCTGCTCGTCATCGTCCGCGGGCGATCCAGTAAACACGAACGTTCACCGTGATTACTGGATGCTCCGCCTCCGCGGGGCGTGAGCACTGCAGGTAAGGCGGAACGAACCAAGCCCAAATCATCATGTTCTAGCGCGAGAATCTCGATCACCCCTCAGCCTTCCTTGGCGCGATAATGGCCCGACTTGCCGCCGCGCTTTTCAAGCAGGCGGATGCCCTCGATCCGCATGCCGCGTTCGACCGCTTTCACCATGTCATAGATGGTGAGGCAGGCGACGGCCACAGCGGTGAGCGCCTCCATTTCGACTCCCGTCTTTCCTGCGAGCTTGACCGTGGCGCGCACGCGCAGGCCGGAGGAGTCGGGCTCGGGCGCGATATCGACTTCGACCTTCGACAGCGCGAGCGGGTGGCACAGCGGGATCAACTCGTGCGTTTTCTTCGCCGCCATGATGCCGGCGATGCGCGCGGCCCCGAGCACATCGCCCTTTTTGGCGTCGCCGGCGAGCACAAGATCGAGCGTCGCGCGCGCCATCACGACGCGCCCTTCGGCGACCGCCACCCGCTCCGTAACCGCCTTGCCGGAGACGTCGACCATCCGCGCCTCGCCGCGGCGGCCGAGATGCGTGAGCCTTTTCTGCGCGGCTTTGCTCATGCGCGGTCCGGATGATCGTCATCGGCACCTCCCCCCTTGAGGGGGAGGTCGGAGCGCGGAGCGATCCGGGAGGGGGGTGCATCGCGAAGTCTGCAAAAGAAATACCCCCCACCCCGACCCTCCCCCTCAAGGGGGGAGGGAGAAGGTTCCCTCGCCGCGTGAGCAGACATCATAATGACCATCTCAGAAAGGTTCACTCTGCGGCTGGAGCTGCGCGTTCGGCCTCCGCCCCCAGCAGTGCGCGCGTCGCCGCGGCGACATCGGGCTGCCGCATCAGGCTTTCGCCGACCAGGAACGTCGAGATCCCGACCTTGGCGAGGCGGGCGAGATCGCTGGGCGCAAATATTCCGCTCTCGCCGACGATCACACGGTCGGAAGGAATGAGCGGCGCGAGCCGCTCGCTGACCGCGAGGGTCGTCTCGAAGGTCTTGAGATTACGATTGTTGACACCGATCAGCCGCGATGTCAGCCGCAGCGCCCGTTCGAGTTCGGGCTCGTCATGCACTTCGACCAGCGCGTCCATTCCGTATTCGAAGGCCGCCTGTTCGAGCGCCTGCGCGGTCGCGTCATCGACCGCGGCCATGATGATCAGAATGCAATCGGCGCCCCAGGCGCGCGCCTCGACCACCTGATAGGGGTCGTAGAGGAAATCCTTGCGCAGCGCCGGCAATGCGGTTGCGGCGCGCGCCGCTGCGAGATAGGCGGCGCTGCCCTGAAAGGACGGCGCATCGGTGAGCACGGAAAGACAGGTCGCGCCGCCGGCTTCATAGGCGCGGGCGAGCGACGGCGGATCGAAGTCGGCGCGGATCAGGCCTTTCGAAGGGCTCGCCTTCTTGATCTCGGCAATGAGGGCGTAGCGCCCGTCCGCGAGGCGGCGCTCGATCGCTCTGAGGAAGCCGCGCGGGGGAGGGGCCGCTTTCGCTGTCGCCGCGATTTCGCTTAATGGGCGCGTGGCTTTCGCCGCCGCGATCTCCGCCCGCTTGTAGGATTCGATCTTGGCGAGAATGTCAGCCATCACGCCACTGGCCCCAACGATCAGGCATTAGAAACCGCGATCAACCGGTTGAGGCTTGCCTCCGCTTCGCCCGAATCGAGGGAGTGAAGGGCAAGAGCGACGCCCGATTTGAGATCCTTCGCCTTGCCGGCGACCATGAGGCCGGCGGCGGCATTGAAGATCGCCACATCCCGGAACGGCCCCTTCTTGCCTTCGAGCACGCCGCGCAGCGATGCCGCATTGGCGGCCGCATCGCCGCCGCGCAGCGCCTGCGGTTCCACCCGGTCGATACCGACGTCCTCCGGCGCAATGTCGAAAGTGCGAATCGTGGAATTCTCCAGCGAGGCGACCGCGGTCGGACCCGAAATCGTGATCTCGTCGAGCCCATCCGAGCCATGCACGACGATCGCGCGGTCGGAGCCGAGATTCTTCAAGACATGGGCGAGCGGTTCGACCCATTGCCTTGAAAACACGCCGACCATCTGGCGCTTGACGTCGGCCGGATTGGACAGCGGCCCGAGCAGATTGAAGATCGTGCGGGTGCCGAGTTCGACCCGGGTCGGACCGACGTGTTTCATCGCCGGATGATGCGCGGGCGCGAACATGAAGCCGATATTCGCCTCGCGAATGCAGGCGGTGATGCGTTCCGGCGGCAGGTCGATGCGCACCCCGAGGGCGGCAAGCACGTCGGCTGCGCCCGAGCGCGACGACAGCGCGCGATTGCCATGCTTCGCCACGGGGACGCCAGCGCCGGCCACGATGAAGGCGGCGCAGGTCGAAATGTTGAACGAGCCGGAGGCGTCGCCTCCGGTGCCGACCACGTCGATCGCCTGCGGCGGCGCTTCGACCCGCAGCATCTTCGCCCGCATCGCCGTCACCGCGCCGGTGATTTCGTCGACGGTCTCCCCGCGCACGCGCAGCGCCATCAGCAGGCCGCCCATCTGCGACGGCGTCGCTTCTCCCGACATCATGCTCGCAAAGGCCTCCGCCGCTTCTTCGCGGCTGAGCGCGGCGCCGGTCGCGACCTGCGCGATGAGCGTCTTCAATTCGGCCATGCGGCCCCCTGGCGCTGCGCGCCGGATCGGCCGGCGCTGCGCTCATCAGGTCGCTCCGTCGCGCGATTCCATGCGCGAGCGAGGTCGAGAAAATTCTTGAGCATCCGGTGGCCGTGCTCGGAGGCGATGCTCTCGGGGTGGAACTGCACCCCGTGCACCGGCCGCGTCTTGTGCTCGAGCGCCATGATCAGCCCGTCCGCGGTCTCGGCGGTGACAGCAAGCTCGTCCGGCAGCGTCTTGCGGTCGACCACGAGCGAGTGATAGCGCGTCGCCCGGAACGGTGCGTTGATGCCGCGGAAGATGCCCCTGCCTTCGTGGCTCATCTCCGAGAGCTTGCCGTGCACCGGAACCGGCGCGCGGATCACGTCACCGCCGAAAGCCTGGCCGATCGCCTGATGACCGAGGCAGACCCCCAGTATAGGGATAGTCGCCGAAGCTTGTGCAATGAGATCGAGGCAGACGCCGGCCTCGTTCGGTGTGCAGGGGCCGGGAGACAGCACGATCGCTTCAGGCTCAGCCGCGACTACGTCCGCCGCCGAGATTTTATCGTTGCGATGCACGGAGACCTCCGCACCAAGCCCGCCGAGGTAATGCACCAAATTGAAAGTGAAGCTGTCGTAATTATCGATCAGGATGATCATGCGGCACCGATAGAACCGCCCCGGCGAGGGGTCAAGCGCGATGGGGGTGGAACGAGGAAAATATTCTCATTTATCACCTTGAGAAATGTTCATATTCCCATCATGCCGGCGAAAAACCGGAGTCAAATCAATACGTCGCCATCACGCCTGAGATGGCTCAGGCGGGCGCGGCGGTGATCCAGGAACTCCGCGACGTTTTGGATTCTGAGACGCTGGCGCGGCCGCGCCGCTATTCCATGAATCTCAGTGGTCGGTTCCATACTTTTTTATAACTTGGGCCGCGGCGAATGCGCTGCGTACCTTGGCGTCGATCTTGCCGCCGTTGAACCGTTTGGCGAAGGCGATCAGCTCATCTGGATCGACGATCACCTTCTCAAGGATGACGCCCGGCGTTTGCTTATCCGCGAGGAACTTCGTCATCTTGGCTTCCCACAGCTCGAAAGTGGGGATCATTTCATCGTGCGAAATCTTGCGGATGCGCTGGTAGTCCTCCGGACGAAACCAAGCGACACCGAACGCCCGCAGTTTTCCGCCGAATGGCGGCGTTAAATCAAATGGCATGGCCCGCTCCAACTAATCGCGGAGCCGTTCCAAGCGCGCGCATCATCAGAGGCGCAATAAAACACGCCCTGCGGCGGCTCCGATAAGTCGCAGGGTGCTCGGGAGGGCGGACCATGAATCCGCTCTCCCATCAATCATACGTTGATTCGGCTTTTGCCCTCGCGCGTTGCCGATCGAATCGTGTACCGCTTTGGTATTAAATCATCGGGGCTGGTCCCGACGCCCTGAGCTTGCCAAACGTTCCAGCAGCCAGGTGCGCGACGTGGCTCACTGCCCACGCTTGGCGGCGCTGGCGAAGCGCTGCGCCTCCTCGGCCGCGCGGAACAAGGCTTTCGCCTTGTTGACGCATTCCTGCTGCTCGGCCGTGGGGTTCGAGTCGGCGACGATGCCGGCGCCCGCCTGCACATACATCTTGCGGTCCTTGACGAGGGCGGTGCGCAGCACGATGCAGCTGTCCATGTCGCCCGCGGCGGAGAAATAGCCGACACAGCCGGCGTAAAGGCCGCGCTTTTCCTTCTCCAGCTCGTCGATGATCTGCATCGCCCGCACCTTCGGCGCGCCGGACACGGTGCCGGCGGGAAAGCCGGCGGCGAGCGCATCGAGCGCGTCGAAGCGCGCATCGAGCCGGCCTTCGACATTGGAAACGATGTGCATGACCTGGCTGTAGCGCTCGACGAAGAACTGCTCGGTCACGCGCACGGTGCCGATGGCGGAGACCCGCCCGACATCGTTGCGGCCGAGATCGAGCAGCATCAGATGCTCGGCGCGCTCCTTCGGATCCTCGAGCAGCTCGTCTTCGAGGGCTTGGTCCTGGTGCGGGCTTACGCCGCGCGGCCGCGTTCCCGCGATCGGCCGGATCGTCACGGTGCCGTGGCGCACTCGCACGAGGATCTCGGGGCTCGATCCGGCGACGGCGAAGCCGCCGAAATCGAGGAAAAACAGAAATGGCGCGGGATTGACGCGGCGGAGCGCGCGGTAGAGCGCGAACGGCGGCAGCGCAAACGGCGTCTCGAAACGCTGCGCCAGCACGACCTGAATAATATCGCCGGCGGCGATGTATTCCTTGGCCTTGCGCACCATCTCCGCGTATGCGTCGGGCGTCGTGTTGGAGACCGGTTTCGCCTCGATGTGCTCGGTCGCGATCGTCGCTTCCTCGTGGGCGAGCGGACGGTCGAGCGCGTCGGTAATCTCGGTGAGCCGCTCAACGGCGCGCGCATAGGCCGCCTTCGCCGACACGGCGGGATCGGGCCGCACCGGGGTCACGACATTGATCGCATCGGTGATGGCGTCGAACACGATCACGACCGTCGGCCGCACCAAAATCGCGTCGGGAATGCCGATCGGGTCGGGTTGCGGCGGTCCTAGCTCCTCCATCAGCCGCACCATGTCATAGCCGAGATAGCCGAACACCCCGGCCGCCATCGGGGGGAGGCGATCGGGAAGATCGATATGGCTCTCAGCGATCACGGCGCGCAGGGCCGCGAGCGGCGGATCGTTGCATGGAACGAAAGCGTCGGGAGCGGAAAGCGCCGTCCGATTGATTTCCGCCGTTGTGCCGTTGGTGCGAAACACGAGGTCGGGGCTAAGCCCGATGATGGAATAACGGGCCCGCACCGCGCCGCCTTCGACCGACTCGAGTAGGAACGCGGGCGGCTTGTCGGCGGCCACTTTGAGATAGGCCGACACGGCGGTCTCGAGGTCGCCGACAAGCGTCGTCGAAACGACCTGAGCCACCCCACGCTCATAGGCTTCCGCGAATGCCGCGGCCTGCGGTTCGATCTGCATAACTGGAATTGGCCCTAAGGCTAGTCCGTCGCGCCCCGCCCGATTGCCTGGTTCAATGCTGTCTGATTGATCTTGACGCCAAAATCGATCTGCAGCCGTGCGACATATTGCGCGATGAGGTCGTCGGCATAGGCGGTGTTCAGCGCGTCCAATAACCGCTTTGCCGACGCGCTTTGCGCATCGAACGCCGGAACCGTAATTCCGGTCACGCGGAACACGATCCGCTGCGTCGGCTCCGCGCCCTGAGCGCTCGCGACCCCGTCTTTCGGAGTGCGAAACACTTCCGCGACGACGGCGGGCGGCAGGGCCCCGCTTCCCTTGCGCTTGAGACCGCTCGCGTTTTCAAGCGTGAGGCCGTCGGCGGCGGCCACTTCGCCGAACCATCCGCCCGCCTTGAGCTTGTCGATGATCTCGGTCGCTTTCGCATCGAGGCGCTTTGCGATTTCCGCCTCGCGCCAACGCGCCTCCGCCTGGGCCTTCGCCTCGTCGAAGGAGCGCTCGCGCGACGGCGTAACGGCGGCGACGTCGTACCAGATGAAGCCGCCTCCGGGGATCCGCAGCGGCTCGTTCTCGATCCCGACCTGGCTCGAAAAGGCGGCGGCGACCAGGTCGGCGTTCTTTGGCAGATCGGGAACGGGCTCGCCATTCGGTCCGCGGCCGGACCGATCCACGGCCTCGACGACGTGCACTGGAATTCCGAGCTTCTTCCCGATCTCGTCAAGCCGCTGTCCGGCGGCAAGCTCGTCCTCGATCTGGTCGCGGCGGCGCGAGAGGTCGGCCCTTGCGCGGTCGAGCGCAAGGCTTTGTTTAACCTCGGCCTCCGCCTCCGCATAGGGCGTTGTGCGCCCGGGTTCGATCTTGGTCACACGCACGATCGCCGTGACGAAACGCCCGGTCACGGGCGCGCTCACCTCGCCCTCCTTGAGGGCGAAAGCGGCGGCGGCGATCTTTGGATCGAGCATCTCGGCCTTAGCGACCAAGCCGAGATCGAGGTCCTTTTCCGGGATGTTGCGCTCGGCTGCAAGAGCCTCGAAGGTTGTTCCGCTTGTGAGCTTTTCATGCGCCGCGGCCGCTTCCTGCGCGTTGGGGAAGGCGATCTGTTGGACTTGCCGCTTCTCCGGGACGGTATAACGGGCGCGGTGGTCCGCATACGCGCGCTCGGCGTCGGCGTCGCTCACTTCGACGGATTTTGCGATCTCCTGTGGAGACAGCGTCAGAAAGAGCACCTTGCGGTACTCGGGGGCGCGGAACAGCAACCGGCGCTGTTCGAAAAAGTCGGCAAGTTGCTCCGGGGTGGGAGCGGGAATGTCGCCGGCATTCTGCGCGCCGAGCGTCACATACTCGATGCTGCGCTCCTCGTTTTCGAAGCGGTTCGATAGATCGACGGCGGCCTGCGGCGCCTTCAGGTCGCGGTCGATCGCGGCGGCGAGCTGGCGCCGCAACGACGTACGCCGCTGCTCGGCGATGAAACGCTGCTCGGTAAAGCCGGCCTGGCGGATGAGATATTGAAACCGCTGCTGGTCGAACTGGCCGTTCGCTCCGTGAAACGCCGGCTCCTGCGTGATCTGGGCGGCGACTTCGGCGTTAGATATGCCCAGGCCAAGCTGACGAGCGCGTTCGTCGAGCACCACTTCGGCGATGAGCTGGTTGAGAATCTGCCGGTCGAGCCCGGTCGCGCGCGCCTGGTCCGGCGTGATCGGTCGGCCCAGCCGGCGCGAAATCTGCTGGAGGCGGTCATTGTAGAATTGGCGGAACTGGTCGATCGAGATCTCGGTCGAGCCGATCTGGGCCACGGTCGAAACGCTGAATCCGCGGAAAATGTCGCCAATGCCCCAGATCGCGAAACTCAAGACGAGGAACAGCACGACGGCGGCCATGATGACCTTGCCGAGCCAATTGGCAGAAGCTTTTTGCAGACCCCTAAGCATTGCGTTCCATTTTGAGGGTTGTTCGGATGACCGCCGGGGCAAATCCGGGGGCGGGAGCGGCGCTTCCTTGAATGCGACCGGCCCAGCCGCCCGGCTCGCCGAGCGCCGCCCCATCATAGGGAGGGCGGCGAAGCCCCGCAACACGGCCTCCTTCCGCTGCGCTCGGCATTTGTCGCACCGGAGAAATCGTGCGATAAACAGCCGCCGCTCGGGGGCCGCGGCGCGTGCTTCCCCGCACTGGTCTAAATAAGGCCCGGAACGAAACTCAACTCCGAGGATGACGATGGCTTCAGCGCGTCGCCCGCTGGTGGCGGGAAATTGGAAAATGAACGGACTGAAAAGCTCGACCGCCGAGCTCGAGAAGGTGATGGCTGCCGCCGGCGCCTTCACCGGCAAAGTCGACCTGATGGTCTGCCCGCCGGCTACGCTCGTTGCGCAGTTCGCGGCGACGGCGCAGGGCTCGCCAATTGCGATCGGCGCGCAGGATTGCCACGCCGAGACCGCGGGCGCTTTCACCGGGGACATCAGCGCGGAAATGCTGAAGGACGCCGGGGCGGTCGCCGTCATCGTCGGCCATTCCGAACGGCGGACCTACCACAAGGAGACCGACGCCGAGGTGCGCGCCAAGGCGCTCGCCGCTTGGCGCGCCGGGCTCATGGCGATCGTCTGCGTCGGCGAGACAAAAGACGAGCGGGTCGGGGGCAAGACTTTGGAAGTGGTCGGCCGCCAAGTCGAAGGCTCGCTCCCGGACGGGACGACGCCGGCGAATCTCGTGATCGCCTACGAGCCGGTATGGGCGATCGGCACCGGGCTCACGCCGACGACGGCGGACGTGGCCGAGGCGCATGGGTTCATTCGCGCGCAGCTCATCAAGCGTTTTGGCAAGGCCGTCGCCGACGGCGTGCGCATTCAGTATGGCGGCTCGGTCAAGCCGTCGAACGCCAAGGAACTGATGAGCGTGTCCGATGTGGACGGCGCACTGGTCGGCGGCGCGAGCCTGAAAGCGGACGATTTCCTCGGAATCGTAGGCGCCTACCGGTAGCAGTTCGCGAGAAGGGCGCGTTTCAGGCGTCGACGGCGCCTCACGGCCCGCAAGGCGGCCTCGCAAAATCCTTGTTGCGGGGATCGTATCCTTGCGGCGCCGCTCCCTATATGTGTCGTCGAGGGCCGCGGCGAAGCGCTCGGCGGCCGCAGGTCGATTTTGGCGTCGCCGCGCGGAAGGATTCTGATGCAGACCGTCATCGTGTTGATCCATCTCATGGTCGTTGTCGCCATGATTGGCGTCATCATGCTGCAGCGCTCCGAGGGCGGCGGACTTGGGATCGGTTCAACGGGCGGGTTCATGTCGAGTTGCGGCACCGCCAATGTGCTCACCCGGGCGACGGCGGTTCTTGCGGCGACGTTCTTCGTCACCAGCCTTGCGCTCTCGATCCTGGCCGGCCTGGCGCACCGGCCGACCTCGATCATTCGGACGGAAACGCCAAGCGGCGCACCGGCTGCCCCAGGGGCGCCCGCTCCGCTCGGTTCGGGCAGCGGGGTGCTCGACGCGCTGCGCAAGAGCGGCGAGCAGCAGCAAGCGCCGGCAGCGCCGGCAGCGCCAACCGGGCCGCAAGTGCCGCGGTCGCAGTGAGATTGAGCGGGGGCCCGCAGGGAAGCTGTACGGGCCATCCGAGAAATTAAAGTTATAACGTAGCAAGCATCAGCAATATATTGTTGGAGCTTAGAATCATCCAGAACTATCCACGGCTTTGCACGTCGGCCATGCGGGAATCTCTCGTCGAATCGATCGCGGCAGGTTAGAGAGCAGGTCCCATGGCGCGGTACATCTTCATCACCGGCGGCGTGGTCTCCTCTCTCGGCAAGGGGCTTGCTTCGGCAGCGCTCGGGGCGCTCCTTCAGGCGCGCGGCTACTCGGTCAGGCTGCGCAAGCTCGATCCCTACCTCAACGTCGATCCGGGGACGATGTCCCCCTACCAGCACGGCGAGGTGTTTGTCACCGACGACGGGGCGGAAACCGACCTCGACCTCGGCCATTACGAGCGTTTCACCGGCCGGCCCGCGACCCGCCAGGACAACATCACGACCGGCCGCATCTATCAGGAAATCCTCACCAAAGAGCGGCGTGGCGACTATCTCGGCGCCACCATCCAGGTCATCCCCCACGTCACCAACGCCATCAAGGACTTTATCCGCGAGGGAAGCCACGGCTTCGACTTCGTGCTGGTTGAGATCGGCGGAACGGTGGGTGACATCGAGGGGTTGCCGTTCTTCGAGGCGATCCGTCAGTTCGGCAACGAGCTGCCGCGCGGCCACGCGGTCTATATCCATCTCACACTGTTGCCATTTATTCCTTCGGCCGGCGAACTGAAAACCAAGCCGACCCAGCACTCCGTCAAGGAGCTGCTCTCCATCGGCATTCAGCCCGATATCCTGCTCTGCCGCACCGACCGCCCAATCCCCAAGGAGGAGCGGCGCAAGCTCTCCCTGTTTTGCAACGTCCGTGAGAGCGCGGTGATCGAGGCGCGCGACGCCGACAATATTTACGCGGTGCCCGAAGCCTATCACGCCGCCGGGCTCGATACCGAACTGCTCGCGGCCTTCGGGACCGAGAATGCGCCGCCGCCAGACCTCGACCGCTGGCGCTTGATCGACGAACGCATCCGCAACCCGGAAGGCGATGTGACGATCGCCATCGTCGGCAAATATACCGGGCTCAAGGACGCCTATAAGTCATTGATCGAGGCGCTCTCGCACGGCGGCATCGCCAACAAGGTGCGGGTTAATCTCGACTGGATCGAAAGCGAGGTGTTCGAGCGGGAAGGGGACCCGGCGCCATATCTCGAGCATGTGCACGGCATTCTCGTGCCCGGAGGGTTTGGTCAGCGTGGCACGGAGGGGAAAATCCGCGCCGCCCAGTTCGCCCGTGAGCGCAGTCTGCCGTATTTCGGCATTTGTTTCGGGATGCAGATGGCGGTGGTGGAGGCGGCGCGAAATTTATGCGGGCTCTCGGGCGCGAACTCGACCGAGTTCGGCTCGACGCCGGAGCCGGTGGTCGGCCTGATGACGGAATGGATGCGCGGCAACGAACTAGAGCTGCGGCGCGCCGGCGGCGATCTCGGCGGCACCATGCGGCTCGGCGCCTATCCCGCGGTGCTCGCGCGCGGCAGCCGCGTCAGCGAGATCTACGGCAAGACGGAAATATCCGAGCGCCATCGCCATCGTTACGAGGTGAACACGACGTACAAGGGCCGGCTCGAACAGCACGGCATGCGGTTTTCCGGCATGTCGCCGGATGGCCTCCTGCCCGAAATCATCGAATACGCCGACCACCCCTGGTTCGTTGGCGTCCAGTTCCATCCCGAATTGAAGTCGCGCCCGTTCGAGCCGCACCCACTGTTCTCCTCCTTCGTCGAGGCGGCGGTCGAGCAGAGCCGGCTGGTGTAGCCCATGACACGCGCACTTGGATTATTGGCGGCGCTCCTGGCTATTCTCCTGTGGACGTTCGGGGGCACGATCATCGAGCTGGAGAATTATCGCTACGCCAATTCTCAGGGGCTGTGCGACGTCGCTTCAGCGAATTACGCGACCGACGCGCAGGCGCGCGCCCAACGCGACCAGTGCCTGTCCAAGACGAACACGCGCCCGAATCCATTATCGCATCTTGTTGTACGCGCTGCGGATATGGTGATGCCCTCGGGGGTCGTGTCGCCATCCCGCCCTCGGGGTCGTGTCGCCATCCCCAGACGTAGGCCCTCGGCGTTCAAGCCCGCAGCCGTCGGGCTTGCATTCAAGATGTAAGGAATTAAGTGAGTAGCTAGTCACTTATTTGTCAATTTATCGGGCGCCGAAGGGCAAGACGCCGCCGCCACGGCACGAACACCAGAGTCAAACTATGAATGAGCATATTCCCGGCACGAAGCTCGCCGAACAGCTGCTGGCCCGGCCGGAGGGCGCGACGATGGACGAGATCGTCGCCGCGACCGGCGGGCCGCAATACAACGTACTGCGGAAGCTTGAAGGCCGTGGCTATCGCATCCGCAAAGTCAAGGAAGGCCGGGCGACCCGTTATTTCGCCACGCCTCCCGATGCGCCGTCGTTTGAGGCGACGATCACCAGCAAAGGCCAGGTCACGATCCCGCAGGATGTGCGCGACCGACTCCGTCTGCGCAGCGGGCAGAAGGTTCGGTTTGCGATCGAAGACGAGAACCGGGTTGTCATCACCCCGGCGTCGCCTCGACTCGCTGATCTCGCCGGCATTCTGGGCACGCCGAAACGAACGGCGACGCTTGAGGAAATGGATGAAGCGATCCGCAACGCCGCCGTCGAACGCTTTTTCCGCGCCGTGGGCAAGAAGCGATGATTGGCCTGGACACAAATGTCCTCGTCCGACTACTGGTCGCGGACGACCCGGATCAAACCGCGCGGGCGCAACGATTTATCGCGGCGCGCTGCACGCGCGAATCCCCAGGATTCATCAACTGTATCGTCCTGGCCGAGGTCGTCTGGGTGCTTGCCCGAGCGTACGGCTATTCGCACGCTAGCATCGCCGACGTTGTGGAAGATCTTCTTTCCGGTGACGATCGGGTCGTTGAACACCATGACGAAGTGCGGGCCGCTCTCGCAGATTACCGGTCACGCCGCGTGGACTTCATCGACGCCGTCATCTTTCGCATCAACCGTGCCCGGGGCTGCGAGGCGACAGCGACCTTCGACCAAAGGGCCGTGAGACTCGCCGGATATATCGCGGTGCGCTAGCGCATGGCCCGCTCAGCTGCGACATCCGAGGTACGGGCCTGAAGGATGAAGCGATTTTGTAAGAGCCCCGGCCGACGGTCGGGGTTCTCTGATTCATCGGCCAGGGAGCGCTATTTCTCATGCAGGACAGTCTGATGGTTGCCCGAGCATGAGATGGAGGAAAAGCGCTCCGTCGAGATATTGTTCGGTCCGGCGGGTTGCGCCCGGCTTGCCATTGTGATTGCTCGCGATTGCTGGCAAGTGCTCCATCCATGTCGCAGAAAACCGTTGATCCCCGCCCTGACGCTATCGTTGCCGTCGGTTCCGTGCGTTTTGGCAACGCGCTTCCCTTGGCGCTGATTGCGGGGCCGTGCCAGCTCGAGAGCCGGGCGCATGCTCTGGAGATGGCTTCTGCGCTCAAGGAAATCGCGGCGGAGACAGGCGTCGGGCTCGTCTACAAGACCTCCTTCGACAAGGCGAACCGCACCAGCGCCGGAAGCTCGCGAGGCCTCGGTCTCGACCAGTCGCTGCCGATCTTCGCTGAAATCAGAGAAAAGCTCGGCCTTCCCGTCCTCACCGACGTGCATGAGACGTGGCAATGCGCGCGCGTCGCCGAGGTTGTGGACGTGTTGCAGATCCCCGCCTTCCTCTGCCGGCAAACCGATCTCCTGATTGCGGCGGCCGAGACCGGCCGCGTAGTGAACGTCAAGAAGGGCCAATTCCTCGCCCCCGGGGACATGGCCAATGTCGTCGCCAAGATCACCGGCGCCGGCAACGTCAGGGTGCTGGTCACTGAGCGCGGCGTCTCGTTCGGCTACAACACACTCGTATCCGACATGCGGGCGCTGCCGATCCTCGCCCGCACGACCGGCGCGCCGGTCATCTTCGACGCCACGCATTCGGTGCAGCAGCCGGGCGGGCAGGGGACTGCGTCGGGAGGCGAGCGGGAGTTCGTGCCGGTGCTGGCCCGCGCCGCGGTCGCGGTCGGCGTCGCCGGCTTGTTCATCGAGACGCATCAGGATCCGGACCGCGCTCCCTCCGACGGCCCCAACATGGTGCCGCTGAAAGAGATGGCCGGGCTCCTGCGGACGCTGGTCGCCTTCGACCGGCTTGCCAAGGCATGAACAAGCAGCCATCGCCCGAGCCATCCACGGAGGCCGCGCTGCCCGACGAGCGCGAGCCGCCGGGAGCGGCGCGGGTGTTGACCACCGCCGCTTTGGCGATTTTTGCGAGCAGCCTGTTCATCCGTGCGGTCGATCCCGTGATTCCGCAGATCGCCGGCGATCTTGATTTGGACACCGGGACGGTCGCGCTGCTGTCGAGCGCCTTCGCGCTTCCCTATGCCCTGGTGCAGCCGGTGCTCGGCGCGCTCGCCGACGCGCTCGGCAAGGCGCGGCTGATGAATGTCGCGATCGGGATCAGCGCGTTAGCGGGCGCGATCGGCGCAACCGCACCGAATTTCTCCGTGCTGCTCGGCTCCCGCATCCTGGCCGGCGCGGCCGCCGGCGGCATTTTTCCGATCGCGCTTGCGCTGGCCGGCGATCTTGTGCCGGTCGCGCAGCGGCAGGTGGCGATCGGCCGGATGCTTGCCGCCGCCATGCTCGGCAATCTGCTCGGCTCCCCTTTCGCTGGCTTGGTCGGCGACGCGATCGGCTGGCGCGGCGTGTTTGCTCTCGTGACGCTGATCGCCGTGGTCGCCTTTGTCGCCGTGTTGTTCGGTTTCCGCGTCATGGTCGATCAGCGTCGGCGCTTCGATCTCGCGGCGGTCGGCACCGGCTTTCAGACTATCCTGCGTAATCCCCTCGCCAAGATTTGCTTCTCGGCGGTCCTGCTCGAAGGCATTGGCGTGTTTGGCGTGTTTCCCTATGTCGCCGCGCTGCTGGTCGCGCGGGGCGAGGATCGGGCGATCATCGCCGGCTTGGTCATCGCCGGGTTCGGGATCGGTGGGATCATCTATTCATTCACTGTCTCGACGCTGCTTGGCCGTTTCGGGGAGCAGCACATGATGCTGGGCGGGGGCATGGTCATCGCGGCGGCACTCCTCGTCGTTGCGACGGGCCTGCCCTGGCCGGTCGAGTTTCTTGCCTTCATGGCGCTGGGACTCGGCTTCTATTCGCTGCACGGGGTCATCCAGGTCTACGCAACCGAGCTCGCGCCGCATGCGCGCGGTCTGGCCATGTCACTGCACTCGGCTTTCTTTTTTCTCGGGCAGGGGCTTGGACCGATCGGTTATCGTTACGGCCTCGCCACCATCGGCCTTGCCAAAACGAATGCGCTTGCCGGCCTGACGCTGGTGCTTGTGGGAATCATGTGCGCTCATTTTCTGAGGCGTAAGCGCTAAGGTAAGCGCGGAGGTAAGCGCTAGGGCGAAAGCGGGACCCGATCGAGGCGGCCACGCGTCGCGGGCGAGACATTACCGCCACATTCTGTGCTTTCACCGCAACATGTGGATAACTTCGCTCCGCGGGCTCTTCTCAAGGGCACGCGCGCCAATTTTCCGCCACACGCCTCAACGATTTCCGAGGTGCGCCAGGAACAAAGCCCCATGCGGCGAAGTTCTATGATTGGGGGTGGGACTAGTTAGTAATGGACGCGAAGACTGGCCTAAAGCGCAAGCTGCCGAGCCGTCACGTGACGGAAGGGCCCGAGCGTGCGCCCCATCGCTCCTATTACTACGCGATGGGTCTCACCCAGGCGCAGATCCATCAGCCCTTCGTCGGCGTCGCCACCTGCTGGAACGAAGCGGCCCCCTGTAACATCGCCCTGATGCGGCAAGCCCAGGCCGTCAAAGCCGGCGTTGCGGCCGCTGGCGGCACGCCGCGCGAATTTTGCACCATCACGGTCACCGACGGGATCGCCATGGGCCACGAGGGCATGAAGTCGTCGCTGCCCTCGCGCGAAGTGATCGCGGATTCCGTCGAGCTCACGGTGCGCGGCCATGCCTATGACGCGCTGGTGGGCCTCGCCGGCTGCGACAAGTCGCTGCCCGGAATGATGATGGCGATGTGCCGCCTCAACGTACCGTCGATTTTCATTTACGGCGGGTCGATCCTTCCCGGCACCTTCAAGGGCAAGCCGGTGACGGTCCAGGACGTGTTCGAGGCGGTCGGCAAGTATTCCGTCGGCGACATGTCCGACGAGGATCTCGACGTGCTCGAACAGAACGCCTGCCCGTCGGCGGGCGCCTGCGGCGCCCAGTTCACCGCCAACACGATGGCGACGGTTTCGGAAGCGATCGGCCTCGCGCTCCCTTATTCGGCCGGCGCGCCGGCGCCCTACGAAGTGCGCGACCATTTCTGCATGACTGCGGGCGAGATGATCGTCGATCTGATCGCGCGGAATCTGCGACCTCGCGAAATTGTGACCCGCGAGGCGCTCGAAAACGCCGCGGCGGTTGTTGCGGCCTCCGGCGGTTCGACCAATGCTGCTCTGCATTTGCCGGCCATCGCCAACGAGTGCGGCATAAAATTCGATCTGTTCGACGTTGCCGACGTGTTCAAGCGTACCCCTTATCTCGCAGATTTGAAGCCGGGCGGCCGCTATGTCGCCAAAGATCTGTTTGAGGCTGGGGGAGTTCCGCTGCTCCTAAAGACTCTCCTGGATCACGGCTATCTGCACGGCCAATGCTTGACCGTGACCGGGCGTACTATGGCCGAGAATTTGAAAAGCGTGGCGTGGAATAAGGATCAGGACGTCGTGTATCCGGCAAACCGGCCCTTGCTTCCAACGGGCGGGGTCGTCGGTCTCTCCGGCAACCTCGCGCCGGACGGCGCCATCGTGAAAGTTGTCGCCCTCGAAAGCCTCACCTTCACCGGTCCGGCGCGCTGCTTCGACAGCGAGGAGGCCTGCTTCGAGGCTGTCCGCAAGCGTCAATACGCCGAGGGCGATGTCCTGGTGATTCGCTACGAGGGCCCGAAAGGCGGCCCCGGAATGCGGGAAATGCTCGCCACCACCGCAGCGCTCTATGGACAGGGTACGGGTGGCAAGGTCGCACTCATTACCGACGGACGTTTTTCTGGCGCCACCCGCGGCGTCTGCGTCGGCCATGTCGGCCCGGAGGCCGCAGTGGGCGGCCCGATCGCGCTGCTGCGCGATGACGACATCATCGAGATCGATGCCGAGAACGGCAAACTGAACGTCAGGCTCTCCAAATCCGAATTGGAGGCGCGGGCGCGCAATCTTGCCGTGAAGCCGCCGGAATTCACCTCCGGCTACCTTTGGAAATACGCCCAGCAGGTGGGGCCGGCCCGGACCGGCGCTGTTACCCACCCGGGGGCCGCAGTTGAGAAGAAGTGTTATGCGGACGTTTAGGTGCGTGACCCTGTTGCTTGGACTGAGCTCGATTCTCGGGCTCTCGTCAGCGGTTGCCTTCGAGTCGAGCCGAGCGCCGAACGGCATCGCCCCGGCATCGAGCGTCGATGTCTACACCCGCAGCAGTCCGCAGGCGTCCCTTGATCCGAGCGATCTGCAATCGCCCCCCGCATCCCTGCGTAATCTCACTCCCTTCGAGGCGTTCCGCAACGGGGCGCGAGCTTTGCGCGCTGGCGACGTGAAAAGGGGCATCGTCGCGCTCGAATATGCGGCGGCGAGCGGTCATCCGATCGCTCAATGGAAGCTCGGCCGCATGTATGCGGACGGCGATGGGGTGAAACAGGATGACCTGCGCGCTTTCGAGTATTTCCGCGAGATCGCCGACGCCCACGCCGACGAGAGCCCGGGTACGGCGCGCGCACGGTTCGTATCCAACGCTTTCGTCGCGCTCGGCTTGTATTACTTGGAAGGCATCCCGAAATCGCCGGTGAAGGCCGATCCCGACCGTGCGCGTGAAATGTTCACCTATGCGGCGTCCTATTTCGGGGACCCCGACGCCCAGTATCACCTCGGCCGGATGTATCTCGAAGGCCATGGCGGCGTGAAAGACCCCAAGCAGGCGGCCCGCTGGCTCCAGCTCGCCGCGAACAAGGGTCAGCACCAGGCTCAGGCGCTGCTCGGCATCCTGTTGTTCAAGGGCGAAGCGGTCGCCCGCCAGGCGGCCCGCGGCCTGATGTGGCTGACGCTTGCGCGCGACGCGGCGACTGCCGACGAGACCTGGATCGCCGATCTCCATTCCCGCGCCTTCAAGCAGGCGAGTGATGAGGAGCGGGCAACGGCGCTTGCCTATATCGAACGTTGGATCCGCGGCGGCCGCCGGGACTGAGGCGTCAAGCCGCGGTCCTATCGCCTGACACTCCGCCTGCAGGTCAAGCCCGTCCTGGGGCCGTTCAGCGCCATTTCCGTTTAGAGCATTTTCCGGCGAAGTGGGAACCGGTTCGCCGCAGAAAATGCGACCACTCAAGGACAACCAGAGCGAATTCCGATTCCATTGGAACGGAATTCGCTCTAACGCCAGCGCGTGGCAGGCTGCCGTCGTCGACCGTGGGTGCTGACTATTCCTCCATGCGAATGGCGCACCAGACCGGGACATGGTCGGACGGTTTGTCCCAGCCGCGCACATGTTTGTCGATGCCCGCGGCGGTCAGGCGGTCGGCCGCCTGCGGCGACAGCAGCATGTGATCGATGCGGAGGCCGAGATTGCGTTGCCAGCATCCGGCCTGATAGTCCCAAAACGTGTAAAGCCCGCTTGCCTCCGAACCGGCGCGGACAGCGTCGGTGAGCCGAAGATTTTTCAGGGCGGAGAACTTCTCCCGGGTGGCGGGCAGAAACAGGGCATCCTTGGTCCAGGCTTCGGGATTGGCGACGTCCTGCGCGGTCGGAATGACGTTGTAGTCGCCGGCGAGCACCAGCGGCTCCTCCAGCGCGAGCCGCTCCTGCGCGTAATCGAGAAGTCTATCCATCCATTTGAGTTTGTAGGAATACTTCTCTGCGACGGGATTGCCGTTCGGCAGGTAGATGGAAGCGACCCGCACGACGCCTGCCGGCGTCGAGACCACCGCTTCGATGAAGCGCGCATGGTCGTCGGCATGGTCGCCCGGCAGGCGCGGGATTACCTCGTCGAAGGCGAGGCGGGAAAAGATGGCGACGCCGTTAAACGTCTTCTGCCCGTGCACGGCGACATTGTAGCCGAGCGCCTCGATTGGCTCCCGCGGGAACGCCTCGTCCATGCATTTCGTTTCCTGCAGGCAGACTATGTCCGGTCGTCGGTCCTCCAACCAAGATATGAGGTGATCAAGCCGCTGCTTGACCGAATTTACGTTCCAGGTCGCTATCAGCATGGGCATCTCGTTTAGCCGCATACGATCCTGCCGGCTACGGCCGCGACAGCGCGACGGCAAGGCGAAGCCGACTATTACATTTTGGCAAGCTTTCAGCGACGGGGCTGCGTCCGATAAGCCGACGTGCTACATAGATAAATCGCGACACTGTGGGATGGTTCGCGCGCCGGCCAAGAGCTGGCCGGTTGCGGGTGCAGCGAGGCCGGGGAGAGGCGAGGCCACGAGGTTCGTTGCACGGGCGAACCCGAGAAAGACCGCGTTTCATGAAAAAGCCTGGGCTTCTGGTCGCGGCGGCAGCGGTGATGGCGCTTGCGGGCGGCGTGGCGGCCATGCAGTGGTTTGGCGCGAACGAGCGCGCCGCCGCGCAGGCGTCCAAGACGGCGCAGCCGCGCGTCGTGTCGGTCGAAGTCGGAAAGGCGGTCAAGAAGAGCGTGCCCGCGATCATCGAGGGGCTCGGAACGGTGACGCCGCTCGCCAGCGTCGCGGTGCGCACGCGAATCGACAGCGAGATTGTCGGCATTCATTTCACTGATGGCGCGCTGATGGCAGCGGGCGATCTGCTCGTGAGTCTCGACACCCGCGCGCTTGAAGCGCAGATCCGCCAGGCGGAAGCCCAGCTCGCACGCGATCAGGCGCAGCTTGCCGGCGCCGAGCGCGACCTGCGGCGCTATACCGAACTGGTCGCCCGCCAATCGACCCCACAGGTCAATCTCGACAACGCCCGCACCCAGGTGGATGTGTATCGCGCGGCGATCCGCGCGAGCCAGGCTCTGATCGACAATCTCAAGGTCCAGTTGAGCTACTGCATGATCCGCGCGCCGATCAGCGGGCGGATCAGCCAAGCCAACGTGAAGGTCGGCAATCTGGTTCGCATGGCAGATATCCAGCCGATCGCGACCATCAATCAGGTTGCGCCGGTCTACGTCTCGTTCACGGTCCCGCAACGTGCGCTCCCGGAGGTGCGGGCGGCTTTGGCGACCGGTGACGTGCCGGTCGAGGCCGTCGTCCCGGGGGAGGCGCGCCGCGCTACGGGCTCCGTAAGCATGATCGAAAACGCGGTGGATAGCGCCACGGGCATGGCGATGATCCGCGCCGCGATGCCGAACAAGGACGAACTTCTCTGGCCGGGCACGCTCGTCACCGCGAGGCTCACGCTGCGGACGGAAGATGCGGTCACCGTCCCGGCTGCTGCGGTGCAGGTGAGCCAACAAGGCACATTTGTCTACGTCGTCGCCGACGGGACGGCCCATGTGCGGCCGGTGAAGGTGGCTCGGACGGAGGGGGGCGAAGCCGTTCTCGAAAGCGGCCTAGTCGGCGGCGAGACCGTCGTCACCGACGGCCACCTCCAGCTCAACGATGGGACGCGCGTCAACCCGCGCACGCGTCAGGAAGCGCCGGCACGCAAGGCAGGGACATGAGCCTGTCGGAAACCTGCATTCGCCGCCCGGTGCTGACAACGCTGATCACCGCGTCCATGCTGGTGTTCGGTTTCTTCGCTTATCGGCTGCTGCCCGTTGCGGCGCTGCCCACGGTCGACTTCCCGATCATTGCCATTACGGCAACCTTGCCCGGCGCGAGTCCGGAGACGATGGCCGCCTCGGTCGCCTCGCCGATCGAACGCCAGCTGTCGACGATTTCCGGGGTCAGTTCGATGACGTCGAGTTCCTCGCTCGGCTCGACGCAGATCATCGTTCAGTTCGACCTCAACCGCGATATCGACGGCGCGGCGCTCGATGTGCAGACCGCGCTTTCGGTAGCGCAGCGCCGGTTGCCCGTCGAGATGACGACGCCGCCGACCTTCAAAAAGGTCAATCCCGGCGACTTTCCCATCCTCTATATCAGCTTGGTCTCGCCGACGCTGCCGCTGTCGACGGTAAACGACTATGCAGAGACCACCCTTGCCCAGCAGATTTCGCAGATTCCGGGCGTGGCGCAGGTGCTGGTCTACGGCGCGCAACGTTTCGCCGTCCGGGTGCAGGTCGATCCGGTCGCCGCCGCGGCCCGCAATATCTCGCTCGAAGACATCCGAAACGTCGTTTCCAAGACGAATTCCAACACCCCCGTGGGCACGATCACGGGCGACCGCCAGAACGTGACGCTCACCGCCACCGCGGCGATGCTACACGCGGCCGACTATCGCGACGTGGTTGTCGCCTATCGCAACGGCGCGCCGGTCAAGCTGAGCGACGTCGCGCGCGTCGTCGACAGTGTCGAGAACGACAAGATCGCGAGTTACTTCAACAACGAGCGGGCGATCGTGCTCGCCATCCAGCGCCAGCCCTCCGCCAACACGGTCGCCGTGGTCGATGCGGTGCGCGAAAATATTCCCTCCTATCGCGCGCAAATCCCGGCCGCGATCCGGATGGAAGTGCTGATGGACCGCTCGGTCTCGATCCGCGAGTCGGTCTCCGACGTTCAGCACACGCTGTTGATCGCGATTGCCTTGGTCATTCTGGTGATCTTCCTGTTCCTGCGGAAGGTGCCGGCGACCATCATTCCCGGGCTCGCGGTGCCGGTGTCGCTCGTCGGCACGTTCGCGGCGATGTATGCGCTCGGATTCTCCATCAACAACATGACGATGCTGGCGCTCACGCTGTCGGTCGGCTTTGTCGTCGACGACGCCATCGTCATGCTGGAAAATATCGTGCGCCATATCGAAACCGGCATGCGGCCGTTCGAAGCCGCGCTCAAGGGCGCCCGCGAGATCGGCTTCACCATCATTTCGATCACGCTCTCCCTCATTGCGGTCTTCATCCCAGTCTTGCTGATGGGCGGGCTCGTGGGCCGGGTGTTTCGCGAATTCGCCGTCACCATCTCGGTCGCGATCCTGATTTCCGGCTTCGTCTCGTTGACGTTGACGCCGATGCTGTGCGCGCGCCTGTTGGGCAGCGAGCGCCACGAGGCTAAACAAAACCCGGTGCTGCGGCTGTTCGAACGCGCGTTCAATGCCCTGTTGCGGGCCTATGAGTGGTCGCTCGATCGGGTGCTTCGCCACAAGGCGGCGATGCTCGTCGTGACGATCGCCACCATGCTCGGCACGATCTGGCTCTATATCGTGATTCCCAAGGGGTTCTTCCCCACCGAGGACACCGGCTTCATCGCGGCGACCGTGGAGGGTCCGGCGGACATTTCTTTCAAGGCGATGTTGGAGCGCCAGCGCCAAATCGCCGAGATTGTGCGCGCCGATCCCGCCGTCATCTATGTCAACTCGACGGCCGGCTCCGGCGGACCCAATCCAACTACCAACAACGGGCGAATGTTCATCTCCCTCAAGCCGAAGAAGGAGCGCCAACGCTCGACGGCGGTGATTCAGCGGCTGCGCCAGAAAACGGCCAGCGTCATCGGCATGGCCGTGTATTTCCGGAATGTCCAGAATCTGAATGTCACCGGGCGCTTTACGAAAGCCGAGTACCAGTACACGTTGCGCTCCAGCGACACGAAAGCTCTGTACCGGATCGCCCCCGAATTGCGCGACAAGATCGGGCGGCTCGATGGAGTGCGCGACGTCGGCAGCGACCTCTACATCAGCAATCCGCAGATGACGATCGAGATCGACCGCGAGCGCGCGGCCGCTTACGGAATCTCGGTCGAGCAGGTTCGTCAGGAGTTGTTCGACGCGTTCGGCACGCGCCAGGTCGCGACCATCTACACGCCGTCGAACGACTACGAAGTGATCCTGGAGAGCCTGCCGGAGTTTCAGGCCGACCCCTCGGCGCTGTCCAAGATATTCTTGAAAACCGGATTGAGCGGGGCAGGAGCCACCGTCGCCGGCATGGTCGCGCCGGGCGGCGGTGTCACCGGCGCCACCTCTCCCACCGGGCCGACGGTTCCGCTCTCTGCGGTGACGAAAATCGTGCCGACGGTCGGGTCGCTGCAGGTCAATCACCAAGGTCAACAGCCCTCGGTGACGATCTCGTTCAGCCTCGCGCCAGAGTTCTCGCTCGGCCAAGCGGTGGATGCGATCCACAAGATCGAGCGCGAATCGAATCTGCCGGCTTCGATCGTCACCGGTTTCGAAGGATCAGCGCAAGTCTTCCAGGAATCGTTGCGCGGGCAGGGCATTCTCGTGCTTGCCGCCGTGTTCGCCGCCTATGTCGTGCTCGGCATTCTTTATGAGAGCTTCATTCACCCGATCACGATCATCTCCGGTTTGCCTTCGGCGGGCGTCGGCGCGCTGTTGACGCTCATGGCGTTCCGCATGGACCTGTCGGTGATCGCCATGATCGGCATCGTCATGCTGGTCGGCATCGTCAAGAAGAACGCGATCATGATGATCGACTTCGCGATTGAGCGGCGGCGCGTAGGGCTTGGCGCCGAACCGGCGATCCGCGAAGCATGCCTGTTGCGCTTCCGACCGATCATGATGACGACGTTCGCGGCGATCTTCGGCGCCTTGCCGGTTGCGCTCGGCGCCGGCGCCGGAGCCGAGTTGCGCCAGCCGCTCGGCATCGCGGTTGTGGGCGGCCTAATTTTTTCGCAATTACTGACGCTCTACATTACGCCCGTCGTCTACATCTATCTCGATCGCTTCGACCGGCGGCTGCGGCGTCGCCTCGAGCCGCAGCTTGAGGAAGTGCGCCCGCGTGAGCGGCCCGCTATCGCAGCCGAATAAACAACGCGCGCGCGCTTCAGCGCGTTCGCGCGGCGCTGCCGTGCTTTCCCGATGAATGGCCGATGAACGAACCGTTCATATTCTTGCGGGATTTGTTAGTTATTCTACGTATTGAGTGACTCGCGTCGCGCCGACGAACCAAAGCTGTTTTGAGGCAACTAACGATCCGCCGTTCTATTGACCGAAGGCGGCTGATCGGATCGGGGCATGCCGAGCCGATGATCCACCCGCATCTGGGCAAAGCGCGCCTGCGATGGGCGTGGTCGTGAGATGACAACGAGGGAGAAGACAATGCGTGGTATCTTTTTTGGTTTGGCTATTGCGGCCGGGATTGCGCTCGGCGGAGTGACGGGCGCATCCGCTGCGCCGGCGAGCGGCGCCGCCATCCTGGACGGGGCGGCCGGAACCAATCCGGTGGTCCAGGTGCAGCACTGGCGCTGGGGTAGCTGGGGCCACGGACCGCGCCGCAGCCACTGGCGTTGGGGCAGCCGCGGCTGGGGACCCCGTTGCCGCCTGCGTTGCAATCGGTGGCGTTGCTGGCGCGTCTGCTGGTAACGATTGCGATATTGGTGGAGAGGGCCGGCCGCCGGTGTGGCGCCGGCCCTTTTCATTTGGTCGCGCCTCGCGGCACGCGATGGGACGAAGTAGTGGTCGTGCGGTCGTTACTGGAGCCTTAAGTAGTCGCGTTTTCTGCGGCGAACCGGTTTCCACTTCGCCGGAAAATGCTTTTGAGTGGTCGCGTTTTCTGCGGCGAACCGGTTTCCACTTCGCCGGAAAATGCTTTACCGCCGGTGCGATCTCTTTCCGCTCTTTATCTTCTTGAGGGCGAGAGGCAGGAGCTTGAATTGCTCTTGACTCTGCTCGTCGGCGACGAAGCAGGCGTAGTAATCGGCGGCAGGAACGCGCGGATCGGTGGCGCAGCGATGGAACGCCGTCAGTTCGTCGATGCTCCCATAATAGAAGTAGGGCGCGATCATGTAGCGCTGAGCGCCGTCCGGCGATCCGCCAAAACGATCGATCTGGCCCTTCAGGCTCGGCTCAACTTTGAGCAGCATTTCACGGAACGCCTCGCCTTCCATGAAATTGTCCGGCAATTGATCGAACGGGCCGTCGAAATAGTTGTTGACTTGCGAATTCGTGTAGAAGACCCCGATCAGGATTTTCCGCGGCAGCCGGTGGTCTCGATAAATGGCAAAGCCGGTGCGCTTGCCGATCTGGATGCGGTCGGTGCGCGGCGAGGAATCGAAACTTTCGGGCACCTCGGCCGTCTCGTCCAGAATATATAAAAAAATCTTGAGCCGCTCGTTGAACACCAGAAAGAACCTCAGCCCCAATTCGTCGGCGACGGGACCGACAAAATGTTTCACCGGGCGCAAGCGCATCTGGGGGCGGCTTTACCTGCGTCAGATCGTTTAGCGCGAACAGTACGCTGCGCCCCCCGTAGGTCACCCGATAGAGAAAGCGCTCGAGCTTCTCGACAGTGACGCCGTTCGACGCATCCAGCAGGCGATAGGTGAGGGCGGTTTCGCGACGCCACTCGGCCATGTTCTCGGAATAGGCGAAATGCAATTTGCCCTGGTCGCGATCGCTCGCGTCGAGGCGGATATTGCCATTGTACGGCACGCCGTCGTGCACGAACGTGAAGTAGTAGTAGTTCTCGGTCGGGTAGACCTTCACGCGATCCGGCAGGCTGTTGAGGACGAAAGCGAAGACTGCCATCGGATCGTCGATCGCAAGCTTGGTTTGCCGGTCGATCTCCTCGATATAGCTCTGGTTGGTCTTGAGCTGCGGCCAATCCTCTTGCGCGAGCGCAGCCCTACCGAGTGCCAAGAACGGCGCCATGAGCAGCATTCCGGAACTGGATGCGCCCACCAGCCTTCGCCGCAATGTTGGGCGGCCGTGATTGCGTCGGACGTCGATCATTACGATTTGCTCCGGGCCAACGAACGGCGAAGTTGTGCAGATCGGCTCCGCCAGGGTTTCGTGTTGCCGGCGGCGGGCGGCGTTCGAAGGGGATCGTGTTTCTTCGCAGGCGCGCCTAGAGCATTTTCCGGCGAAGTGGGAACCGGTTCGCCGCAGAAAATGCGAGCACTAAAAGATAACTAGAGTGAATTCCAATTCCATTGGAACGGAATTCGCCTAGTGATCGATCCGGACCCAGCCGTCCGGCCCGAGCCGCTCCTGCGGCAGGAACCTCGCCTTGTAGTCCATCTTGCGCGAGCCGGGGACCCAATAGCCGAGATAGACGTAGCCGAGCCCCATGCGCCGGGCTCGCGCGATATGGTCGAGGATCATCAGCGTTCCGAGCGATCGGCAGCTCTCATCCGGCTCAAAGAACGAGTACACCATCGACAGCCCATCCTTGAGGACGTCGGTCAAGGCGACGGCGAGAAGATCGCCACGCCGGCCGGAGCCGTTGTCGGGGCCGCGCCGCCGGTACTCGATCAGACGCGTGCTGACATGGCTGTCCTCGATCATCATGGCGTAGTCGAGCACCGTCATGTCGGCCATGCCGCCGTCCCGGTGGCGTGCGTCCAAGTAGGCGCGAAAAATGCCGTACTGCTCCGAAGTGGGGGTAGCGACCCGCATCTCGCCGAACACGTCGGCATTGCGGTCGCGGATCCGCCGCATGTTGCGCGTCGGCCGGAACTCATCGACCAAGACGCGCACCGAGACGCAGGCACGGCAATTCTCGCAGGCCGGCCGGTAGGCGATCGATTGGCTGCGACGAAAGCCGCCCTGGGTCAGAAGATCGTTGAGGTCGCCGGCCCGCTCGCCGACAAGGTGGGTGAACACCTTGCGCTCCTCCCGGCCGGGAAGATAGGGGCAGGAGGAAGGCGCAGTGAGATAGAACTGCGGGGTGTCGCGCGAATGCCGGGTCATAGCGGCGTCTCTGCTGACCCTTCGGGCGGCCTCGCGCCCGGACGATGTTCACTGGAAGATGTGGTGCCGAATGCCATTTCCCGTTCACTAGTGTGGGCCGAATTCGCTAATCCGCTGCGCACGTTGCTCGTTGTTGATAACGACCGTTCCTAAAATAATATCATGGAGAAGACGATGGCGGTGATTGAAAAAGCACACGAGCAACACGAGCGGCGTCAACGCTGAGATAAGTACCCAGAACAGGATCCCGTGCACGGCGCCAAGCACGAAATAGGCGGGCGCGCCATACCACGTCCGCATCTCGATATCGACCATCCGCATGCCGATGGTCGCCGATTGAGCTCCGCCGAACGTGAGCCCGTAGTAGAACACCGCCCAGACGATCGCCGCCGGGCTTAATACCCAGTACAACACCCAGCCGACGCCGAGGGTGACGATTCCGAGCAGAAAGATGAAAATGGCGGCGAGCACGACGGGCACGGCGATGATGACCACATCGATGATGAAGGCGATCACCCGCCGCGGCAGAACGCCCTCGAACAGCTCCGGACTGAGGATCGGGTCGAAGGCGTGCGGCCGTTCCTCGAACGTATCGCCACGGGGTCTGGCTTCCTCGTTTGCCATTTTGGCTTTCCAATTCGTTGGTTCGATGGCCGCGACGGTGCGTCCAATTCCATGGCGTTCGAGCAGGCGGCGATACGTAATCGAGGCCGCGCCAATGCGCGCCGCACCGCACAGGGATAAGCGATGCTTTTGGCGCAGGCAAGGCGCACCGGTGCCGGTTGATCGGTCTTTCCGGCCCATCCGCGACGAGGATGCGCCGTGACCGTGACCCTCGCTGCGATCAAGGCTGCGCGCCGGACGCTCGCAGGCCAAGTGCTGGCGACGCCGATGCTGCCGGCGCCCAAGCTCTCCGCCCTTACCGGCGCAGACGTCTACGTCAAATATGAGAATCTTCAGGTCACCAACTCGTTCAAGGACCGCGGCGCCTTCGTGAAGCTCGTGGCGCTCTCCGAGGCGGAGCGTCGTCGCGGGGTCATCGCCATGTCGGCGGGCAACCATGCCCAGGCGGTCGCCTATCACGCCGCCCGGCTCGGCATTCCGGCGACCATTGTGATGCCAATAACGACGCCGCTCGTGAAGGTCGCCTCGACCCGCGCCTACGGCGCGACCGTGGTGCTCGATGGGGAAACGATAACCGAGGCGCAGCAGCGCACCGAGGCGATCGCGGCGGGGCAAGACCTTGCATGGGTTCACCCCTATGACGATCCGCACATCATCGCCGGACAGGGCACGATCGCGCTCGAGATGCTCGAGGTGGTGCCCGGTCTCGACGTGCTTGTGGTTCCGATCGGAGGCGGTGGCTTGATCGCCGGAAACGCGGTGGCCGCGCGCGCCATCAATCCTGCAATCGAGGTCCTCGGCGTCGAAGCGGCGCTCTACCCGTCGATGCGCAACGCAATCACCGGGGAGAACCGCGCGATCGGTGGGCCGACGCTCGCCGAAGGCATCGCCGTCAAGAATGTCGGCCGGCTCACGCTCCCGATCGTGCGGGAGCTGGTCGCCGACATCATCCTGGTCGACGAGGCCCAACTCGAGCGGGCGGTCAACGCATACCTTACGCTGCAGAAAACCATGGCGGAAGGGGCGGGGGCGGCGGGCCTGGCAGCCATGCTGGCCGCGCCCGAGCGGTTCGCCGGCAAACGCGTCGGGCTCATCCTGTGCGGCGGCAATATCGATCCGCGCATCCTCGCTTCGATCATGGTGCGCGAACTTGAGCGCGACGACCGCATCGTCTCCTTCCGGCTAACCATCAGCGGCGACCGTCCCGGCGTGCTCGGGACGATTGCAACTTTATTGGGTAAGCTCGGCGGAAATATATTGGCAGTTGACCACCACCGGCTGTTTCTCGACGTGCCGGCGAAAGGCGCCAAGCTCGACGTCACCTTGGAGACGCGCGACCGGCTCCATGCCGAGGAAATCCGCCACGCCCTTGCAGCGGAGGGCTATTGTCCCGTCCAGATCGATACGGGGCAGGCGATTGAGCGCTGATCGCGGTCGCGCGCGGGACAACAAAAGCGGAAGACGTGGCGGGCGCACGGGCGTCCGCTCGGCGCAGCGCTAGGGAGGGGAGTGTCAGTACACCTGCTGTCGGAACACTTGCTGACTTCCAATCTCGAACTCGGTGATTTCCCGGTCCGCGGTTACCGCCTCGGCAATAGCCGGCCGCGGCTGGGGCAGCGGAATGGCGGCGATGCGCGGGCGGCCGGCCGGAATCGGGACCACGTTCCCTGGCAACTCAGCCGCTGGCTCCACTGAGCGCGAAACCAGGGTGGGTGAAAGCAGCGTCTCGGTGCCTCCCATGAAGGGCGACACGGCGGCAACCTCCACCCCCTCCAGGGGCGCGGGAACGGACGCAGGTTTCTCGTCAGCCATCGCGTTTTCCGCCGGGGCGGAAACCTCGACCGCCGCGACGTCGCTCGGCGCTCGCGCCGGCGCGATTTTTTCGATCAAGTCGGCCTTGCGGACGATGGAATTATTGGATTCTGGCGCCGCCGCGACGATGGCGGCCGGCTCGGGTGCGGCCTGATTGTCGGCCGTGTCCGCGGGACCGAAGATCGTGTTCGTTGCGAGAACCCATGCGGCGAGCAGCAACACGCCGAACGCCAAAAACGATACCAGCCGGCGCGATCCGCGCCTTGGTTTGCGAACCCTGTCATGCATTGACCTGCCCCCCCTTAGTCAGACTGCCCCCTTCAACCTTTCAGCCGCGCGCGGCGCGAAATAGGTGAGGATGCCGTCCGCCCCCGCTCGTTTGAAGGCGATCAAGCTCTCCAGCATCGCCTTCTCGCCGTCGAGCCAGCCCCGCTCGGCAGCAGCCATTATCATCGCATATTCTCCGGAAACTTGGTAGGCAAAGGTCGGCCTTGCAAAAGTTTCTTTCACCCGTTGCAGAATATCGAGATAGGGCATTCCCGGCTTGACGATGAGCATGTCGGCGCCCTCGGCGATATCCAGCTCGACCTCGCACAGCGCTTCATCCGAATTAGCAGGATCCATCTGGTAAGTGCGTTTGTCGCCAGAGAGATTCGCCGCTGAGCCGACTGCATCTCGGAACGGGCCGTAGAAGGCCGAGGCATATTTGGCGGCATAGGCCATGATCTGCACGTCGGATCGTCCCGCCTGATCGAGCCCCTGGCGGATCGCCCCGACGCGCCCGTCCATCATGTCCGAGGGCGCGACGATATCGCAGCCCGCCTCGGCTTGGACGAGGGCTTGTTTGACCAGCACGGCGACCGTCTCGTCGTTGACGATGACACCGTTGCGCAGGAGCCCGTCATGGCCGTGGCTGGTGTAGGGGTCGAGCGCGACGTCGCACATGATGCCGAGTTCGGGAACCTCCCGCTTGATGGCGCGGACGGTCCGGCAAACCAGATTCTCCGGATTCAGGGCCTCGGTCCCTTCCGCATCGCGCTTAGCCGGGTCGGTGTACGGGAAGAGGGCGAGACAGGGAATGCGAAGAGCGACGGCGCGATGGGCCGCACGCACCGCCTCGTCGATGGAGAGACGCTCGATGCCCGGCATGGAGGCGACCGGCGTCCGGGTTCGTTCGCCATCGACCAGGAACAGGGGCCAAATCAGGTCGTCGGCTGTCAGGACGTTCTCGCGCACCAGCCGGCGGGCCCATTCGGCCCGACGGTTGCGGCGGGGCCGATGCGTGATGTCGAGCTGCTCGGCGCGCACTGAAGGAGTCTCGTCCGCGACTGGAACGAAACGCATTTTTGCCTCCAGCGGGCGTCCGTACTTGATCGCCATTGAATGCCTCCGCGGCTGACGCTTCCGACTGACCCGTGCCTTGACGGAGTTCTTTTAGGCTCACCGCGCCAGGCGGACAACGCCAAGCCCGGCCGCGGCCAAACGGGGCCCCGATCGCCTGTTCGCTGCGTCTGCCGCAACATATATTGGACCCAGGGCGGCTGGAGCCAAATTCGGCCGAGCCAGACGAGCCCGAATTTCGGTTGCGGCGGAGTCAGAATTGACGCGATTTGCTGATGCGTGGTCGCATTTTTTGCGGCGAACCGGCGCTTACTTTGCCGGGACCCATGTCGTGTGGCGAATCGGCCCATACTTGACTCGAAACCGCTTCAGCTCTGCCGAAGCGGCCAAGGACGAGAGCCTGCCCAAGAGCAGCACGAGCGAACTGATCATCCGCGAGGCGACCGACCCGATCGCGCCGCTGCGGATCGACGAGCGCCATTCCAGCAGCGATGGTTGGGCGGGTTGGCTCACCTTGTTTCTCCGAGCGGTGGCCGTCCTCTCGCTCGCGAAAGGGCTGTATCATTGGGCCGTGATCTGCGGCTTCGGGGCGGCGCCCGGCGGCGGGTTCGAAGCGAAAAGCTCGCCGTGGCAGATGGCGACCGTTTTTTTCGCTATCATCGATCTCGTCGCCGCCGTCGGGTTATGGCTTGGCGCGTCCTGGGGCGTGATCATATGGCTCGCGAGCTCGGTCACGATGATTGTCGTGCACGCGCTCTTGCCCCAGATCTACGGGTTCCAGCCGGTGATCATCGTTGGGGAGATTGCCTTGATCATCGGCTATGCTTTCATCGCGTTCGAGGCGGCGCGCGAGCAGCCGGTGTAAAGATTCGCCGCCCGAGGTCCCGCGATAATGTCGTCAGTTGAATTGACTGGTTCGATGGATTCCGTTGAAGACCCGAAAACCGCCGCATCCCGTCCGCCGACGGACGCGCGTGGAGCCGCCATGACTGACGAGACTTTGAGGCTCCTGAAGGAACTCGATCGCAAGGTGCTGTGGCTTGCGGCCTGGATGATCCACAACGCCAACCATCTGCGCGGAAACGTCGATGGGCTGAAGGTCGGCGGTCATCAGGCGTCCTCCGCCTCGCTCGCGACCATCATGACGTCGCTCTATTTCCACGTGCTGCGGCCCGAGGATCGCGTCGCTGTCAAGCCGCATGCAAGTCCGATCTTTCACGCAATCCAGTATCTCCTGGGGCGGCAGACCGTGGACAAGCTTCGCGACTATCGCGGCTACAAGGGCGCGCAGAGCTATCCCTCGCGCACCAAGGACGCCGACGATGTCGATTTCTCGACCGGCTCGGTTGGACTTGGCGTCGCGCAGACGCTGTTCGCCTCCCTCACCCAGGACTATATCCGCGCGCACGGCTTCGGCGGCGACCGTCCGGAAGGGCGCATGGTCGCCCTCGTCGGCGATGCCGAAATGGACGAAGGCAATGTCTTCGAGTCGATGCTGGAAGGCTGGAAGCAGGGCCTGCGGAACTGCTGGTGGATCATCGACTACAACCGCCAGAGCCTCGATGCGGTGATCCGCGAGGGGCTATGGGCGCGCTACGCGGCGTTGTTCCGCGATTTTGGCTGGGACGTCGTGATCCTGAAATACGGATCGCTGCTCGAGGCGGCGTTCGCGCGGCCGGGCGGGGAGGCGCTGCGTAGCTGGATCGATTCCTGCCCGAACCAGCTCTACTCGGCGCTGGTCTTCCAGGGCGGTGCGGCTTGGCGCAAGCGGCTGACCGACGATCTCGGGGCCGACTCGGCAGTCATGCGGCTGATCGGCGAGTTGTCCGACGACGCGTTGGCGCAGCTCATGACCAATCTCGCCGGCCACGATCTGCCGACGCTGATCGACGCCTTTGGCCGGATCGACCACGACCGGCCGACCTGCTTCATCGCCTATACGGTCAAGGGCTACGGGTTGCCGTTCGCCGGCCATAAGGACAACCACGCCGGCCTGATGACGACGGCGCAGATGGAAACCTTCCGCCAAGCGATGAAAATCCGGCCCGGTCACGAGTGGGACCGGTTCGAAGGGCTGAACGTGCGCGCGGAGGACCTGCAGGCGTTTCTCGACCGCATCCCGTTCGCGCAGGGCGGTCCCCGGCGCTACCGCGCTGCGCGGATCGAACCGCCCTCCGAGCTCAAGCTCGCAATCCAGCCGGACATGTCGACCCAGCAAGGGTTCGGCGCGCTGCTCAATGAACTCGGCCGGGAAGCAAGCGCCTTCAGCGATCGCATCGTCACCGCGTCGCCCGACGTGACCATGTCCACCAATCTCGGGCCCTGGGTCAACCGGCGCGGCCTGTTCGCCCACGAGGCGATGGCCGACACATTCAAGAGCGAACGCATCCCCTCGACCTTGACCTGGGAGTTTTCGCCGCGCGGCCAGCACATCGAGCTCGGCATCGCGGAGATGAACCTGTTCATCCTGCTCGCTGCGTTCGGGCTTGCCCATTCGATTCACGGCGAGCGGCTGTTCCCGATCGGCACGTTGTATGACCCATTCGTCGAACGCGGCCTCGATGCGCTGAATTACGCCTGCTACCAGGACGCGCGCTTCATCCTCGCGGGCACCCCCTCGGGGATTACGCTGTCGCCCGAAGGCGGCGCGCATCAGTCGATCGCCACGCCGCTGATCGGGCTCGCGCAGGACGGGCTCGCCGCGTTCGAGCCCGCCTTCGTCGATGAACTCGCGGTCGTGCTCGCTTTTGCCTTCGACTACATCCAGCGGGACGGGGAAGGGGAGCCGTCCGAACGAACTTGGCTGCGCGACGAGACCGGCGGTTCGATCTATCTGCGTTTATCGACCCGGCCGATCGAGCAGCCACAGCGGGCAATGACGCCGGAGCTGCGCCAGGGAATCATCGACGGCGCCTACTGGATGCGACGGCCCGGGCCGAACTGCCAAGTCGTGGTCGCCTATACCGGCACGGTCGCGCCCGAAGCGATCCAGGCGGTCGGCTTGATGGCCGAGGATCGCCGCGACGTCGGGCTGCTCGCGGTGACGTCGGCGGACCGGTTGAACGCCGGCTGGACCGCGGCGAGCCGCGCGCGCGAGCGCGGGCTACCGCATGCGCGCTCGCATATCGAACGGCTGCTTGCCGACGCGCCCCCCTCTTGCGCACTTGTTACCGTGCTCGACGGCCATCCGGCAACGCTCGCTTGGCTCGGCGCCGTCGCCGGCCATCGCACGCGCTCGCTCGGGGTCGAGCATTTCGGTCAGACCGGCTCGATCCCAGATCTCTATCGCCACTATGGAATCGACGCCAACGCCATCGTCGCCGCGGCTCAGGCAATCGCGCCGGGCCGCCCGATCCGCCATCTCAAAGCGCTGTAGGTCCGGCTGGCGCCCACATCGAGGTCATCGCTATTTCGATGCACCCTTGGATGGTCGCAGGCGTGCGATCGCAAATAGCAGCCATCCCGAACCGATACAGGCCGGAATCGCAGCCCACAGCCACGGTTCGTTCCCCGTTGCAAAGTAGATCGCCACGGCGGCCACTCCAGCAGCCGCGCTGATGCACAGGATCGCGAGCGCCCATCCCGGGCTCACGCCGCCGCCGCCTTCCGCCTTTGAGCCGAAGAGCGGCCCGAGGACAAGGGGCGCAAGGGAGAGCTGGGCGCAGCAGAACGCGACGACGAGGGCGATAAATCCGCCCCCGGAAAAATCAATCGTGAACTGCGCGTCGAAGATGACGAACGCGGCCAGCATCAGCAGGCACAAGCCGCTCCCTATGAGAATGGCCGGCCGTGCTCCGACCTTATCCGACGCGGCGTGTGTTTCTTGGGATGCGGGCGTTGAGCGAAATGCGGGCAATACATCGTAGCGCAGGACGCAGAGGCTTGCCGCGAGCATGGAGGCCATCGTCGTTAGAGCGATTATCACGACGCTCACGAGCAAGAGCGACAGCGCGCTGCCGGCCACCCAGTTCTGCTGGGACGCGATTTTGCCCACGAAGGTCTGCATCACATGGGCGCCGGCCGGAACCCTCAGCGCCGCGACGGCGATCGCGCCGAACATGCAGAGGAACAGCGACACGAGCGCGGTCTCTGTTGCGTAAGTCCTGATGATTCTGCCTAACGTCGCGGCGCGTCCTTCCGAAGCAGCGGGATCGGTGTCTCCATCCTTCGCAAGCGCCGCAAATCGCTGCCAGTTGGTGATGTCGACGATCGGATAAAGCAACGGCAGCAGGATAAGGGCGATCACACCGGCGCTTGATATTCCGACTCCCGTCCGCAGGGTCGCCACGCTGTCACTCACGATGCTGTCGAATCCCCTGGACGACAGCTCGACGACGGTAAAGACGACCACGAAAACCGCGGCGACGGATACGCACACATTGAGGATCTTGTTGAATCTTCTGAACGCCCGAGCGCCGCGGGGCTCGCGCCTGGACACGCCGTCAGGCGTGGCGCTGCCGTCGGGCGTATCAATCGGGCTCGTATCGACGTAACGCGAGCGCCGGTATGCAAGCATGACGATGCAACAGACGGCGACAAACAGCACGGCAAACGCGCCGTGGGGCGACAGCGGCCTGAGCGTCGCCATGACAATGTACAAGAGCAAGGCGGTCGAACCGAACAAGCTCAGATACAACATGCCGAGTTGCGCCTGCGTTGAGCGCAGCACCCCGGAAATCCCCGCAGGCAAAGCGTAAGTCGCCGTCAACGCCAGCATGCCAAGCATTACCAGGTAATACGGGGTTTCCGGCATGACCGGCTTCAATACGGTAGCAACGCCAAACGCTTCGCAGATCATGAGACCAGAAAGCGCGAAAACCGTCAGGCTGGCTGCAACGAGGCGCACGCGAGAGTCGTTGCCATGCCGCCGTGCAACAAACTCATTGACGGTAAAGGATTGGCCGTGCGCCACCGCGCTCTGGAAGAACTCAAGCATCGGCCGCCGCAGGACGTTTAACAGATAAAGACCCAGTCCCAACGAAGCCGACGCGATGATCGCCGGCCAAAAATCCCCGCTCGCGCCCCAGGCGAAGAACGGGCCGAATGTCGCCATTTTCAGCGCATATGCGATGGACGAATTCTGGATGACGCTCGGCGGCGTACGTTCGGCGGCGATGAAGTAGTCCTGGGCTTGGCCGCTTGCCTTGCCGCGCAGAAGTTGAATCGGCAGGAAATAGGCGCCGAGCGCAGCGACAAGGATGAGCGTAGCGAGAAGTGGCATAAAAAGGCCGCTGGTTCGCCTGACGGCGGGGGACGGCCGATCTAATACGGGAAAAGGCCGATCCGGAGCAATGACCTGTCCGCGGGCGGGCGCTTCAATGAAAAATGAACAAGTAGCCCTTGGTGGGCAGGACCGCGGAGCTGGCGCTCCGCGCGAGTCCTGCTTCGCCGTCGTGTCGCATAATGGCGGTAGTCAGAACCAGCGTTCGAGGTTGCTCATCTCGTAAAGGCCTGGGACGTTTAAGCGAAAGCAGCCATCCCTGAAATGATTGGACGGGCTCGATACAGAGGTTGGGGCAGCGCGAGGCAGGCGCGGCACCGGCAAGACGCGCGCGCGCGTTCCAGTTTGCGGCCTCGTGGCGGTTGGATTGCGGCCGCCATGGCGATCGTTCTTCTGTGGGGAAGCTGCGCGCTCGCCGCCGAGCATCCGCGGGTGTTATTGCTGCGCGGCTGGTTCGGCGTGTTCTCGACGGGGCTGGATGCGCTCGCCGATGAACTCAAAGCGAAGGGCATCTATGTCGAAGTGGCCGGGCACCTCTACTGGGAGACGGCTGTCGAGGACATTGTTCGCGAGCGGGCGGCTGGCAAGGTCGCCCCGATCGTCCTTGTCGGCCACTCGCAGGGCGCCAACAACGTGATCGACATGGCGCGCGAGCTTGCGAAGCATAATGTCCAGGTCGACCTTCTGGTGACGCTGGCGCCGTTCCTGCAAGAACCCGTTCCGGCCAATGTCTTGCGTGCGATGAATTTCTACCAGTCGCCCGGGTGGGGCGCGCCGCTCACGACCGCTGAAGGCTTCCACGGCAAGCTGTTGAACATTGACGTGAGCAACGACTGGACCATCACCCACATCAGCATCGACAAGAGTGAGAAGATCCACGCTCGGATTGCTCGGGAGGTCCTCGCTCTGGCTCATCGGTAGGAGGACGGGGGGCAACGGCGGACTGGTTGGCGTGGCCAAAACACGGAATGCGGATTAACCAACAGGGCGGCAGGCCCTCGTTCCAGAAAAGTTCTCACTTGATTTCTGCCCCGCAATAGCGCACCGCCTTTCCCGCGCAATGCGCTTTGACCGTCTGATCCGCCGCCTGTAACATTGCACCATTGGCCCTTACCGGGTGGGCTGGTCTTGAACGGGGCCCGTGGTGCCTAGGAGATCATCATGACGAAGAACAAGTCGCCCTTCGAAATGCCGACCGACGTACGCAAGATGACCGAACAAAGCATGGATCAGGTACGAACGGCGATTAACAGCTACTTGCAGTTTTTCCAGCGCGCCGTTCCCGGCGCTCCCATGGGCGGCAATGAGCTGAGCAACAAGGTTCTGACCTATGCCGAGCGCAATGTCGCGAATGCCTTCGAGTTCGCCCAGAAGCTCGTTCAGATCAAAGACGTCCAGGACCTCGTCAAGCTGCAGACCGAGTTCATCCAGTCGCAGATGCAGGCGATGACCGAGCAAGCCAAGGACCTGAGCGAAACCGCCACCAAGGCCGTAATGGACGCGGTCAAAGGGGTAGGGGGCTCGCCGGGCGAAGGCGGTGGGATTTCGTCCTAACCCCTCCTCGCAGGCGGCAGCCGGCGTGTAGACGATTTAGAGGCCGCCGGCTGAGTTTTTTTATACCGAGGGGCGCGTCGCGGCATGCCATGCTGCGAGCGTTTGCTGTCTTTCTTTGCACGAAACGAGCCCGATCGATGGGCTCGTCTCGCTTTTCTTAGCAATTGGCGCGGTTTGCGTTGCTCGCGCGCTTGCGCAACGGGAACCCGAGTTTGGCCTCCGACAGTGGCGAAGTCAGAGTGGTTGCGCGGTTACGCCGCCGGTCGCGCGACCGGCGAGGCGGCCGTCGATCGCGCGGCGGATCACCTGACGTATCTCGGTATTCGATAGGAAGAGGTCGTGATTGATGATGCCCCAGCCCTGCTGCGAGGCGTCGATCACCCGCAAACCCAGACGCTCGAGCTGGGCCTTTTGCGCTGCGCCGACGCGCGTCATGCCTCCGGCGATCCATCGCGAGACCGAAAGCGCGCGATCGTTCGTGGCCGTCACGATCGTGATTTTCGGAGCAAGGCCGCCAATGCGCTCGACCGAAGCGGAGAACACGTCCATGTCGATGTCCGGCGAAGCGAAGACGATTGATCCGATTCGCGCGGTCGCGGCCTCGCCCTGGCGTGCGTAAAGCTGGCGAAGGGCCTCCATCGTCACCATCGTGCCGATGCTGTGCGCGACGATATGGATCGTGCCCACCGACTCGCTCGCCAGCAGCGTGTTGACGGTGCGCTCCAAGGCGTCGCGCGACCACATCGCGCTCTCGCGGTCATAGCCGTAGTCGAGGAGCTTGGCCCGCGACGGCCAGGTAAACACCATCGTGTGGCCGTGGAAACGAATGCCGTCGGAGAGCTTCACGGCGTCGAGCGCTGCTGACTCGAAGGTTGTGTTGTATCCGTGCACGTAAAGCAACAGATCGCGCCGCGGCGCCAACCGGAACAGGTCGCCGACATCGGCGAGCCGTTCGACCGCATCGATGCGCCAATTGTCAAGCCCGATCGAGGCGAGCGAAAACCGGCCGTCGTCCGGGGGCGTGAGCTTTGCGCGCGCTGCGCTCAGCGTGCCTCGTTCCGCACCGAACCAAGGCTCCGCGCGCGCCCCGCCGACGGGCTTGCGGGTCGTCGCCACCAGCAGCGTCGGATTGGCCGAAAGGTCGGACGCGTCGTACTTGGGGCCTCCGGCGATCACGTTGGCGCAGCCGGGAAGCGCAGCTGCGCAGGCCGCCGCCGCGCCGGCACGCAGAACGGTCCGACGCGACATCTCCGTTCCGAGTAACATTTTCTCGCGCACGTGATGCCCTGCTCTGTTCTGCTGTTTGGCGACGCTCCGATGTCCGCCCGTCTTGGCCGGTGCGGTAGATGACGTCGGCGTTACGGGGCTGCACTTCACGGCCGCTTGCGGTACCGGCGATGCCGGACGCGCCCACCCCACCAACGAGCTTGCTTGACGCCTGATCGCGGCGACAACAGGGCGGGAAGGGCAAGCAAAATCACGGATGATTGCAAGATCATTGCGAGGGGCGAGTCCTAGCGCGGCATGTTCTCACGGCAAATTAAGATCGGCGGCCATCTCGTTGTGATAGGCGCCGCGCCTGCCTGCACCAGCCGCTTTGATCCGCGCGAAATTTGATCAAGGCGCGCGAACCGCCCACTCCCTCTCTTGCGAGTCTAGGGTTTCTGCAGCGACTTGATCAAGGCCGAGACGGCTTTGCGTAGCGGCTTTAGGTCGAAATCCGGCGCCAAGGCCTCGCGGTCGAAGCTCTCGGCCAGCTTGTCCATACCGAAGAGGGCCCGGACGAATCGCGGGTAGAGAAGCTGGCCGAGAAGTTTCTGCGCCGCCTCGGCGCTGGCCCGTGCCGACAGCCCGAACGTTGTCTTCAGGTAAGCGCTCAGGCGTGTGTGGACCTCCGTGAACATCACGTCGAAATGCTGCGCCGCTCCTTGCGGAAACCTTGCGGTCTCCGCCATGCTCACGCGACACATCTGAATCGAGGATTGGTAGAGCAGGATTTCAAGATACCGGCCGCAGAACATCGTCAGGGCTTCCGCGGGCTTCTCCGAATAATCGCCGGGCATTTTCAATCTGCTGAGAAAGAGTCCTCGCACCAAGCCAATGACTGCGAGGTACAGCTTCTCTTTGCTCTCGAAGTGAGCATAGAGGGAGCGTTTGGAGGTTTGCGCACGGGCGGCGACCAAATCCATCGACGCCCGTTCGAATCCCATTTCAAGAAACACATCCTTGGCGATCCAGAGGATGTGTTCGCGCAGTTGGTCGCCCCGTCTTGCCATACTCGACTGTCGCTTACCTCGTCCCGCTTGACAATAAAGTATACGGTACGGTATAGTATACTTAATTATACCGGATCAGATGCCATGATCGTCGTTACCACGCCCACCGGCGCTATCGGCCGGCAGGTCTTGGAGAATATCCTCGCTGGCGGCGAGCCTATTCGCGTGATCGCGCGCGATCCCGCGCGCCTGCCGTCGCACACGCGCGAGCGCGTCGAGGTCGTTCGCGGGTCGCACGGCGACATCGATGTCGTCAACCAAGCGTTCATGGGCGCTGACTCTGTGTTCTGGCTGGTCCCGCCCGACCCTTACGCCAAGAGCATCGAGGCGGCCTATTTGGACTTCACCCGGCCGGCGTGCGACGCCTTCCGAAGCCGGGGAGTGAAGCGGGTGGTTGGAGTGTCCGCTCTTGGCCGCGGGTTGGCGGTGGCCAGAAAAGCCGGGTTGGTTACGGCGTCGCTGGCGATGGACGACTTGATCGCAAGCACGGGAGTGAACTTCCGGGCGCTCACGATGCCATCGTTCATGGACAACATTCTCCGCCAGGTCGAGCCGATCAAGAACCTGGGCATGTTCTTCTCGCCTATCGCCGGGGATCGCAAGTTCCCGACCTGCGCGACCCGCGACATCGCCGCCGTCGCCGCCAGGCTGCTGCTCGATCACTCCTGGAGTGGGCAAGACAATGTCGCTGTACTCGGTCCTGAGGACGTGTCCTTCAACGACATGGCGCAGATCATGTCTCAGGTGCTGGGGAAGCCCGTGCGCTTCCAACAAATTCCCTTCGAGGCGTTCAAGACCCGGCTTTTGGAAAACGGGATGTCGGAGGCCTTTGCTCAAGCATATGTCGACATGATGGTGGCCAAGAACGAGGGCCTCGACGACGCCGAGCCACGCAATCCGCAGTCCACAACGCCAACCAGCTTCCGCCAATGGTGCGAGGACGTATTGAAGCCTGCGCTTCTCAGTTGAGATGCGCGAGTTGAAGGCTTTCAGAACGTCGGGTCACGCCATCGTGCGCAGCGCGGCGCGCCCGACGAACGCCTGCGCCTCGTCTCAATAAATCCCTGGAATCAGCCGCCACGCAGTGCGCGCCCGATAAGCGTCGTACTCGGCGCCAAACTCGGAGCGCAGCAGCGCTTCTTCGGAGCGTATGCGCGCGAGCAGCGGCACGATCATGAGCGCCGTGAGGATTACGCCGATCGCCGAACGAAAGGCGAGCGCCCATCCGAGCGTGCTGACCAGCAATCCGAGATAACTTGGATGACGGATGATGCTATACACGCCGCTCGTGTGCAGCGTATGCCCGGGCTGGATCGCCACCAATCCGCTGAACCGCCGGCCAAGAACAAATACGGGCCAGAGTCGCAGTGCGCCGCCGGCGACGAAGAGACCAACGCCAAGCCAACGAACAGCATCACCGTCGAGTATCCACAATTCTTTCCGATCGGTGTACGCGGGTATATAGGCGAGCAGCAATCCGAGCACACCTAACGCTGCGATGACCCAGCGATTGGAACGATCTTCGCGCTCGCCTGCACCGAGATGTCCTCCGCTGAAGAGGCCTATGCCCGCCATCGCCACGAGCGCGATCGCGAGAGCGATCAGAGCCGGCCGGGAGAAAAATGCCGCAAAGCCGCCCCGGCCGAGAATGGCGATCCCAAGATAGGCGAGGATCGACGCCATGGTGATAACGGCGGTTCTTGGCGTTGGCGTCATGGTCGCACCCAGCGGGATTCCATATTGGGATCAAGGCGACGGTGCGTAAACATAAAAGGAACGCATGACTTCACAGCAGCACACCTCGGCACAAATTTACTCCCCTTTGTTTTCGCGCAACGCTGTCGATTTCGAAACGTGATGAGGCCATTCTTAACGTTTGTGTTCACAAAAAAATAATTATTCATAGGGAGGATACGTAGTGAGCCATAGAGAGGATACGTAGTACTGCGCGGTTAGACTTCGACTCCCCAGATTTGCCTCAATGATGGTAATTCTTGTGACTGTGTTGTGGCAGTGGGGAACCGCAGTGGGGGGACAGCACTGTGAGCGCAATCACGAACAAACTGATCTTTGATCTGATCAAATATCAGTACAGCCCTTACGATACGCACGAAGAGTTCAAACGTGGTTTTGCGGCATACCAGTCTGGCGACTGTCGCAATCCGCATGATGCCGACTCCATCTCCGCGCGGGCATGGGACCGCGGAGTGGAAGCTGCGATGCACTTTGTGAGAGCGACGGCCTGAGCAGTTCGACCGGTCGACGCGGCTCTGGAAACGCGATCGTACTAAAAACCGATCTTCGTCGAGTTGTCGCGAAAAGCGGCGGCAATGCGCGATTCCTAGCTTAGAGGAGCAAAGCGCCTCCACATCGTGCCAAGCCATCGCAAAAGATGGCGGAAGGGGTGGGATTCGAACCCACGAGGGTGTGACCCCTGCTGGTTTTCAAGACCAGTGCCTTCAACCGCTCGGCCACCCTTCCGTTTCGACAATTCAACGCTCTAGAGCATTTTCCGGCTAGATGGGAATTGAATTCGACGCGGCAACGCGAGCAACGGAGGGAGCGACCAGAACGAATTCCAATTCCATCGGAATCTGAATTTGCTGCAGCAAGCCGAGCCAAGCGAAAAAAGAAGGAACACCAATAATGGGTTTGCTTCCGCTACGCAGCTAGATGCGCGGCGCAATTACAACAGTCCAAAGCCAACTTTCATCCCGTCTTCTTTCTGCTTCAATTTCCAAACTAATTATTCACCGCATGAGTGAGACGACGGATCGAATGGGGCATCGTTTACCGTCGTCGCAACGTTGTGGCGTACGGTAAGGATGGGCGCCGGGGAGGGGGAAACCTCAGCCGTGGCTTGGGGGGTGAAACGGGGGGCAAGGGCGAACGTCGCGCGCCTTGGCGCAGCGGCAGCGTGCCTCTTGCTCGCGCACTGTTCTGGATCCGATTTTCACCAGATCGATCCACAGTTTGGCTTTGCGGCGAATCCGCGGTTCGCGGATTTTGGCGGAGCCAGGAGGGGCGGAAGTTATCTCCTCGGCAAACCCTATGTCGTCGGCAATCGCCGGTACGTTCCGCAGGAAAACACGCACTATCGCGCCGAAGGTCTGGCGTCTTGGTACGGGCCGGATTTTCACGGCCAGCGCACCGCCAATGGCGAAGTGTTCAATATGTACAGCATGTCGGCGGCTCATCCGACGTTGCCGCTGCCGAGTTATGTGCGGGTGACAAATCTCAACAACGGCCGTTCCGTCGTTCTGCGGGCCAATGATCGTGGACCCTACCACCGCAACCGGATCATCGACGTTTCCGTGAAGGCGGCCGACATGCTCGGCTTCTCCAAACACGGAGTAGCGCGGGTGCGGGTCGAATATGTCGGTCTTGCGCCGTTGGAGGGCTCAGACGACGGAGCGCTGATGGCGACGTTGCGTCAAGGCAAGCCCGCGCCGCCGCCCTCCCTCGTCATGGTCGCATCGGCGCGCCCGTTCCTACCGATGTTCAGGAGGGCGGGTCCAGTGGAAGGCCCGGTCCCGCTGCCGCCCGACCGGCCGTTTGCTCTTAGCGGCCTGGATTGAGCGGCTGCCCACCGCCGCTGCACCCATAATCTTGTAATACGACCCGAGCCCCGCGGTGTTATCCGCCATTGTTCAGGCCAAGTCTGGTGACTAACAAATGGTGTATTGAGGAGGGTAGACGCCGCTGTCGGCGGCGAGCGATCAGAGAGGAACCGCAAGTGCTTGGGACGGCGATTTTCCGGTTTGGATCAGCACTCTTGGCGGCGATCGGCGTGCTCGCCTTCCTCGCGATGGCGGGTGCGGCCCCGAACCCGGTCTCCGGGCCGAAGAAAGAGGACGGGGGCTTCCAGACGAGCGCGCCCTACGCGATCCTGATCGACGCCGAAACCGGAACGGTCTTGTTCGAGAAGGCGGCTGACGAACCGACGCCTCCTTCGAGCTTGGCCAAGCTGATGACAGCCGAGATCATTTTCAAACTGATTACCGAGGGTCAGCTCACGCGCGACACCGAAATGATCATCAGCGAGCATGCCTGGCGCCACGGCGGCGCGCCCTCGCACACCTCGAGCATGTTCGCGCCGATCCACAGTCGTGTGCGGGTCGAGGATCTCTTGCGTGGGCTGATCATTCAATCCGCCAACGATGCCGCGATCGCGCTTGCAGAAGGAGTCTCGGGCAGCGAGCGCGCCTTCGCCGTGTTGATGAACAAACGTGCGCGCGAGCTCGGTCTCGTTAATTTCAACTTTGCCAATCCGACCGGTCTCCCCGAGCCGAGCCAGAAGGTTTCGGTCCGCGACCTCGCCAAGCTCGCCCAGCACATCATCCGCACTTACCCCGACTTCTATCCGATCTACGGGGAGGAGGAGTTTACCTGGAACAAGATCCGGCAAAGGAACCGAAACCCGTTGCTCGCCCTCAATATTGGCGCCGACGGCATGAAGACCGGGTACACGCGCGACGGCGGGTTCGGTTTGGTCGGCACAGCGGTCCAGAATGGATTGCGGCTGATCGTCGTGGTCAACGGACTGAAGACGGCGAAGGATCGCGCCAACGAAGCGAAGAAACTGCTCGACTGGGGATTCAGCGGGTTCGAGCAGCGCCCGCTCTTTGTCGCCGGAGAGGTTCTCGGCCAAGCCCGCGTATTCGGCGGCTCGCAAATGTCCGTCGGCCTGGTCGGCCCGAAGGCTATTTCAATGCTGATCCCGCGCAACAGCCGCGATCGGATCAGCGCTAAGATCGTTTACACAGGGCCAGTACCGGCGCCGATCCAGGAGGGGCAGAGGATCGGAACGCTCAAGGTTTTCCGTGGAACGAACGTCGCCCTCGAAGTCCCGCTCCAGGCAGTGGAAAGCGTCGATCGCGGCAATCTCTCGCGACGCGCCTTTGACGCGGCATCGGAGTCCGTCATCGGGCTCGCCCGCGCCGGCATCGCGAAGATCATCCCGAGCCACTGACGATTATGCGGGGCAAATTCATCACATTTGAAGGCGGGGAGGGCGCGGGCAAGTCCACCCAGGCGGGGCTGTTGGCGGCCCGGTTGCAAGCGCAAGGCATCGACGTCGTGCTCACGCGTGAGCCCGGGGGCTCCGCGGGCGCCGAGATCATCCGGCATGTCATCCTCTCGGGCGCCGCCAAGCCGCTCGGTCCCGAGGTTGAAGCCGTCCTGTTTGCCGCGGCGCGCGCCGATCATCTCGACCACGTCATCCGGCCGGCGCTCGAGCGCGGAAGCTGGGTCGTGTGCGACCGCTTCGCCGACTCGACCCGCGTTTACCAGGGCGCGCTGGGCAAGGTCGATCCGCGCATCGTGCGCGGCCTCGAACGGGTGACCGTAGGCGACGCTATTCCCGACCTGACGGTCATCCTCGACCTCGCCGCCGAGCTCGGCTTGCAGCGGGCCCGCAGCCGCGGCGCCGGCGGTGACGGCGACCGCTTCGAACAGGAGGGCCTGGATTTTCACCAGCAGTTGCGCGCCGCCTATCGCGCGATCGCCGCGCGCGAGCCGGGCCGCTGCATCTTGATCGACGCGAGTGCGCCCGAGGACAAGGTTGCCGACGAGGTGTGGAACGCGGTCCGTCGTCGATTAGGTTCAGCTCCGGCCGAATTGGCGGCAGGGGCCGCTCCATGAGCGCCACGCGCGCCGAACCGGCGGCGACCGCACCGCCGCATCCACGCGCCACCAACACGCTCCACGGCCACGCAGCAGCCGAACAGGCGCTGCTCACCGCCTACCGCAGCGGGCGCATGCCGCATGCCTGGTTGATCGTCGGTCCTGCCGGAATCGGCAAGGCGACGCTTGCCTACCGCTTGGCGCGCTTCGTGCTCGCCCATGCGGACCCAGCCGCGCCCGCGGTGCAGCGGGCCCAGTCGCTTGCGATCGACCCTGCGCATCCGGTCGCACGTCGCATCGCGGCCCAGGCGCAGGGCGACCTTCTCGCGCTGGAGCGGCGGATCAACGAGAAGACCGGAAAGCTCTTTCAGGACATTCCCGTGGACGACGTCCGTCGGACAGTGTCGTTCTTTGGCTCGACGGCCGGCGAAGGCGGATGGCGCGTCGCGATCGTCGATTCCGTCGATGAGCTCAACGCCGCCGGCGCGAACGCCTTGCTCAAGATCGTCGAGGAGCCGCCGCACCGCTCGCTGCTGCTGCTGGTCGCCCATTCCGCTGCGCGCGTTCTGCCCACGATCCGCTCTCGTTGCCGGATCGTGGCGCTGCGACCGCTCGACCCAATGGACCTTGTACAGGCGGCCGCCGCGGCGCTCGAACGCGACCCGGCGGATCCCGTTCTTGCCGAAGCGGCTGCGGCGGCAGACGGTAGCGTCGCGCGCGCCATCGCCCTATGCGGCGGACCATTGCTTGCCGTCCGCGACCGCGTGAACGAATTGCTCGGCCGCGTTCCCGCGGTCGATCCGCGCGCACTGCATGCGCTCGCCGATGTTCTCGACCGCGCCGACCGCGACACCTTCGACACGTTCGTCGAAACGGTGCGGACCTGGCTGTCGAGCGAGCTGCGCCGGACGCCCCAGACTCTGGGCCGGCTTGCGCCGCTCGCCGAGGCATGGAGCCAGCTCGACCGCGCCGCGCGCGACGTCGAGACGTTCAATCTCGACCGCCGGCCGTTGGTTTTTGCCGTATTCCGCTGGCTTGCCGAGGCCGTGCCTGGTTGATACCTCTTGCGGGCGTCGCGGCCGGGCCTGTCCCGGCCTTCAATCTTTGGTTTGAAATCCGTGCCTGCGAGCTCGTCCGAAATGGCGTCGAAGCGCTACTTTCTCACCACCGCGATCAGCTATCCGAACGGGCCGCCGCATATCGGGCACGCCTATGAGGCGATTGCGACCGATGCGATCGCGCGCTTCATGCGGCTCGACGGCTACGACGTGTTCTTTCTCACCGGCACCGACGAGCACGGCATCAAGATGCTGCAGACCGCAGCCAAGGAGGGACTGACCGCGCGCGCTCTCGCCGAGCGCAACGTGCCGCTGTTCGAAGCTATGGTGAAGCGCCTGAACTGTTCGAACGACGATTTCATTCGCACGACCGACGAACGCCACTATCGGTCGTCGCGAGCGATTTGGCAGCGGATGGAGAAAAACGGCGACGTCTATCTTGACAAGTATGCCGGCTGGTATTCGGTGCGCGACGAGGCCTATTACGGCGAGAGCGAGACGACCGTCGGCGAGGACGGCGTACGCCGCGGACCGACCGGCACGCCGGTCGAGTGGGTGGAGGAGGAGAGCTATTTCTTCCGCCTCTCCGCCTATCAGGACAAGCTGCTCGATCTTTATACGCGCGTGCCCGACTTCGTGCTGCCGAAGGAGCGGCTGAACGAAGTCGCGAGCTTCGTGCGCGGCGGCCTGCAGGACCTCTCGATCTCGCGCACCACATTCGACTGGGGCATCCGCGTGCCGGGCGACGACAAGCACATCATGTATGTGTGGGTCGATGCGCTGACGAATTACATCACCGGCGTCGGCTTCCCCGACACCGACAGCGAGATGTTCCGCCGCTACTGGCCGGCCGACTTGCACGTGATCGGCAAGGACATCGTGCGCTTCCACGCGGTCTACTGGCCCGCCTTCCTTATGTCGGCCGGCGTGGAAGTGCCGCGCCGCGTATTCAGCCACGGCTTTCTGTTCAACCGCGGCGAGAAGATGTCGAAGTCGGTCGGCAATGTCATCGACCCGTTCGCGCTCGCCGACGCCTATGGCGTCGACCAGCTCCGCTACTTCTTTCTGCGCGAGGTGCCGTTCGGCCAGGACGGCAATTACAGCCACGAGGCGATCGTCGCGCGCATCAACGCCGACCTCGCCAACGATCTCGGCAACCTCGCTCAGCGCTCGCTCACCATGATCGCACGGCAATTAAACGGGATTCTGCCAAAACCGAACAAGTACTCTGAAAGCGACAAGGCTATTCTTGCCTCAGCTGACGCGATGATTGGCAAAGCGCGCGAGGCGATGGCGACCCAGCAGCTTCATCAGGTGCTCAATGCGGTGTGGGCGGTGGTGGCCGACGCCAATCGCTATTTCGCCGGCGAAGCCCCGTGGGTGCTCGCCAAGACCGACCGAAAGCGGCCAGGGAACAGTGCTTTACGTGACCGCGGAAGTGATCCGGCAATTGCGATTCTGGTTTGGCCGTTTATGCCGCAGTCGGCCGCGTAAGCTGCTCGACCTGCTCGGCATGTGCCAGCCGAACGAACGCAATTTTTCGCTGACGCTCGGCGGCGACGACGGATCAAAAAGGGCGCGACGCTGCCGCCGCCCGCACCGGTCTACCCCCGCTATGTCGAACCCACGCCCGAGGCCGCCGCCCGATGATGCTCGTCGATAGCCACTGCCATCTCGATTTTCCCGATCTCGTCAAGGAGGTCGATGCCATCGTCGCGCGGGCGGAGACCGCCGGGATCGCGCCGCATGGTGACCATTTCGACCCGCGTGCGGAGACACGACGCGTTGCTCGCCATCACCGAGCGCTTCGCACCCGTCTACTGCTCGGTCGGCACGCATCCGCATCACGCGGCGGAAGAATGCGATGTGACCCTCACCGAACTGCTCGACCGCGCCGCGCGGCCGAAGGTGGTCGCGATCGGGGAGGCAGGGCTCGATTATTTCTATGACCGCAGCCCGCGCGATGTGCAGGAGCGCGTGTTCCGCACTCACATCGCCGCGGCGCGCGAGAGCGGTCTGCCGCTGGTGATCCACACCCGCGACGCCGACGCCGACATGGCGCGCATTCTTGAGGAGGAAACCGGCAAGCAAAGCTTCGTCGCGGTCCTGCATTGCTTCTCCGCCGGCCGTGATCTTGCCGAACGCGCGATTGCGCTCGGGCATTACATCTCTTTCACCGGCATCCTCACTTACAAGAAGTCGGACGAGTTGCGGGCGATCGCGGCGTCCTTGCCGGCCGACCGCATCATGGTCGAGACCGATGCGCCCTATCTCGCCCCGCAATCGCGGCGCGGCAAACGCAACGAACCGGCCTTCGTCGTCGAGACCGCAGAAGTGCTCGCTGCGACCCGCGGCGTTTCTTTCGAGACAATCGCCAAAGAGACCACCGAAAACTTCTTCCGCCTGTTCGCCAAGGTCCCGCGCCCGGAGGCCCAAGCGGCATGATGAGGGCGATCGGTTTGGGTGCCGCAGTGCGGCTAGTTTACCCTCTCCCCTTGCGGGAGAGGGTGCCCGAGCGAAGCGAGGGCGGGTGAGGGGTAAAGCAGAGGCCTTCGATAATACCCCTCACCCGGCTTGGACTTCACTTCGTTCAGTCCTCGCCGCCCTCTCCCACAAGGGGAGAGGGCAAAAGCCGAGCCGAAGATCGGAAACTCCCCACCTAGATGACTCTGACTTTTACCATTCTCGGATGCGGATCGTCCGGCGGGGTGCCGCGCCCTGCGCTTGGCTGGGGCGCCTGCGATCCGCGCAATCCGAAAAACCGGCGACGGCGCTGCTCGCTCCTGGTCGAACGGGTCGGAGCGCGCGGGAGAACATCGGTTTTGGTCGACACCTCGCCCGACCTGCGCGAGCAGCTCCTCGACGCCGAAGTCGACTGGCTCGACGGCGTGCTCTACACGCACGAGCATGCCGATCATACCCACGGCATCGACGATCTGCGCGCTTTGTATATGAAGCGGCAGCGTCGGCTCGACGTTTACGTCGACGAGCCGACCTGGCGCGTGCTGTTCATGCGCTTCGGCTACTGTTTCGTAACGCCGCCTGGCAGCAATTATCCGCCGATCGCTACCGAACACCGGATCAAGGCGGGCGAGCCGCTGGCGATCAAAGGGGAGGGCGGTGCGATCACGGTTCTGCCGTTCCTGCAGGACCACGGCGATATTCCCTCGCTCGGATATCGCTTCGGCGGCGTCGCCTATTCGAGCGACCTCGTTGATCTGCCCGCAGAGAGCGTCGAGGCGCTCGAAGGCCTCGATTTGTGGATCGTCGATGCGCTGCGCAACCGTCCGCATCCCAGCCATTTCAGCGTCGGCCAGGCGCTGTCCTGGATCGAACGGCTGAAGCCGAAGCGCGCGATCCTCACCAATTTGCACAGCGACCTCGACTTCGAGGCGCTGAAAGCCCGCCTGCCGCCCCATGTCGAACCCGCCTATGACGGGCTGCGGGTAAAGGTGGAGGCTAATGCGGTCGTGTGACCGCATATGTTTCCAACGCGGCGACTGCGCGTCAGGCTCGATCGCGGTGGGAAATCTCGATCACGCGGGCGCGGTGCGCGAGCTGTTCGACCAGCGCGTCGGCCGCGGCCCGGTTGGAGGCGTCGAGATTGGCGTCCCACTCGTCGAGCAGATAGATCGCGGCATCGGTGTGCGCGACGATCTCCTCCAGCGACTTAAGCTGGCGCTCGCCCGAGGAGAAGCCGGCGCGGCGGCGCTTGCGCGGACGCGCCTCTTGCTCCTCCTCGCCGAAGTCATCCGCGTCGTCCAAGCCGGCCTGGATGGCGAAGCGGAAGGCGAGGCGATCGCTGGTCGGCCAATAATAGGCGCGGTTCTTGATCCCCGCCTTCAGGGCGGCGAGTAGCGTCGACTTGCCGGTGCCATTGCCGCCGCGCACTTGCACGCGCCCGTGCCGCTTCGCGAGAACGAGCCGCATCGCCTCGTCGACTGACGAGCACACATTGGCGCGATCCTCCTCGCGCAGCACCAGCCGGTCGAACTTGATGCGCTGGTCGAAATGGGGATCGGGGTGCGGCCGCATGCTCCGCACGACGCCGCCGAGGCGCGCCCACAGCGCAAGCACGTCATTCCACCCGGAGGTGAGCGTGTGCACGTTGTTGGTCATTTCGATCTGCCGCGGCAGCGTCGTTGCGAGCGCGATCAGCACCTCGATGTCGCCGGCGTTGGCGATCGCCACATAGGTCATGGTCGAAAACACGATGGCGAGCCCGATGATGCCGCCGAGCGCGCTCAAGCCTTCGCGCGCCATGATGGCCCTGACCTGCGCGCGGAAGCAGTCGCGCAGCTTGCCTTTGAAGCCGCCGATCCAGAGACGCCAATTGTACCGGTTGCCGCTGAAGACATTGTCCCAGGCGGTGAAGCCATGGGCGATGAGGCGATTATTCTGGCGCTGGTTTTCGAGATAGATGTCGGCGACGCGCCGCCGAACGGACCACTGGATCGCCATGAGGATGGCGAAGGTCGCGACATAGGCGGCGGGCAAGCCAGCGTCGATCTCGACGCCAAGCACGATCGAATTGAAGATCAGGCCGAGCAGAAGCTTCAGCTGATCCTCCATTTCATACATCAGGTTGAAGATATTGGTGAAGGTCGTGCTGGTGAGGAACGGCTCGACCTGCTCGCGCGTCTGCTTGTCGGGCAAGAGGCGGGTATAGCTGCGATTGTCACGGGCGAATTGCAGCATGTATCGCCCGAAGGCGCGAAACCCGGCCCGCTCGGCGAAGTACCAGCTGAGCGCGCCGGCGACATAGGCGGCCGATTGCGCAACCAGGATCCAGATCAGGTCGCTGACCAGCAACGCGTCATTGGCCACCGCGCGTCCCGCTCTGATCATGAACCAGGTGGTCAAGGCGGCGAGCGCCGCCTCGATCACCATCAGCACAATCATGATGTAGAGCGGCGGACAGTTGAGATAACCGAGGAATTGCAGCCGCGTGATTGGAGCGCGGCCCCTCGGCGGCGGCTCGCGATCGGGCGAATGAGCCATGTTCATCAGTTTGAGTTCATTGTTGCGTGGCGGGCCGGCGACATCCGCTTTTCGGTCCCCGGTTGCCACCCTTCAACCAGCAATATAGCTCAGTGGAAATGGCTTCGTCGCCCGGCTTGCAGCCAATAGCCTCGATGAGTAAGTAACCGCAAGCCGCCTTGAGGCCAATCGCTATGGTCGTCGTCCTCGATACCGTCAATGCGCCCAATACGCCGTCGCGGCCGCGCCATCCCGAAAAGGCGCGGCGGCCCGACGCGCCCATCCAGCCGAAACCGGCGTGGATCCGGGTGAAAGCGCCGGTCTCCCGGGGCTATGGCGAGACCTACGGCATCATCCGCGCCAACGGGCTGCACACCGTCTGCGAGGAGGCCGGTTGTCCCAATATCGGCGAATGCTGGGAGAAGAAGCACGCCACCTTTATGATCATGGGCGATGTGTGCACGCGCGCCTGCGCCTTCTGCAACGTCAAGACCGGCCTTCCCGGTCCGCTCGACCCGGCGGAGCCTGACCGGGTCGCGGCCGCGAGCGCCACGCTTGGTCTCGCGCATGTCGTCGTCACCTCGGTCGACCGCGACGATCTCGACGACGGCGGGGCAGGGCAATTCGCGGCGGTGATCCGGGCGATCCGGGCGCAGTCGCCCGCGAGCACGATCGAGGTGCTGACCCCCGATTTCCTGCGCAAACCGGGCGCGGTCGCAACCGTGGTCGCCGCCCGCCCCGACGTGTTCAACCATAATCTGGAGACGGTGCCGTCGCGCTATCTCACTGTGCGGCCGGGCGCGCGGTATTTCCATTCGATTCGGCTGCTGCAGCAGGTGAAGGAGTTCGATCCGCAGATGTTCACCAAATCGGGCATCATGCTCGGCCTCGGCGAGACCCGTAACGAGGTGCTGCAGGTGATGGACGATCTGCGCTCGGCCGACGTCGATTTCCTCACCATCGGCCAATATCTACAGCCGACCCGCAAACATCACCCGGTCGAGCGTTATGTACCGCCCGAGGAATTCAAGGCGTACGAGACCGTCGCCTACGCCAAGGGATTCCTCATGGTCGCAGCCTCGCCCCTGACGCGCTCCTCGCATCATGCCGGCGACGATTTCCAGCGTCTCAAAGACGCCCGCGCCGGCAGGCGATAGTCGCGATGCCTCAGTTCAAGGCCAAGCGCCGCGTGCGTCATTCCGCGAACCACATGTTCGCGCTCGTCGTCGACATGGAGCGCTACCCCGAATTCGTGCCACTGTGCAGAGACATGCGGGTAAGAGGGCTGACCGAAATCGATGAGGGCGTGACGGTTGCGACCGCGCGCATGACCGTCGCCTACAAGATGATCCGGGAAATTTTCACCACCAAAGTGACCATGCATGAGCCGGAGCTGTGGATCACAGTCGAATACCTCGACGGGCCGCTACACGTGCTGTCGAACCATTGGTCGTTCCGGCCGATCAGCGAGACCGCGAGCGAGGTCGAATTCTATCATCGATTACGAGTTCAAGAGCCGCATCCTCAGCGCGGTGATGGGCGCGGTATTCGAAGCCGCCTTCCGCCGCTTCGCTTCAGCGTTCGAAAAGCGCGCCGATCAGGTTTACGGAAACAACGGCTCGCGCGCCATCGCATCCAGTTAGAGCATTTTCCGGCGAAGTGGAAACCGGTTCGCCGCAGAAAATGCGATCACTTACGGACAAACAAGAGCGAATTCCGTTTCCATTGGAACGGAATTCGCTCTAGGACAAATCCGCGGTTCAGGCGCCGGCGCCGGTTGCCAGCTCTTCCAACAGCGCGAGCGCCTCGGCGACCGCGGCGAGGCGCACCTGCCGCCGCCCGATGTCGCCGAACTGCTTCTCCCGAGCAATGAACCTTCCGTCGCGTGCGGCTGCTGCGAAATGGACGAGCCCCACCGGCTTGTCCTCCAACCCACCGGTCGGTCCGGCGATGCCGGTGATCGCCACAGCGAGATCCGCAGGCGATTGGGCGAGCGCCCCTGTCGCCATCGCCTCCGCGGCCTCTCGGCTGACCGCTCCGTAGCGATTGAGGACGGTCGCAGGCACGCCCAGCATCGCTTCCTTGGCCGCGTTCGAGTAGGTCACGAAGCCGCGCTCGAACACGTCGGACGAGCCGGAAATCTCGGTCAGCGTCGCCGCGACGAGCCCGCCGGTGCAAGATTCTGCCGTCGCCACTTTCAGCCCGCGCGCGCGACAGGTGTCCAGCAAACGCTGGGCGGCGTTCGTTTCATTCTCCATGACGCAGACCTATCCACCGCGCTGGCAAAGCGGCTCGTGAATGAAACCTATAGCACTTGCCCACCTCCGCAGTCCGGGGCCCGCGTCGTCATCGTAGGGCAGCCGGGATAGCCGCACTGCCTAGAATTATTGCAGGCAATAACAGTGCATACAATCTTAAGTTATGTTATGCCTTTACCTGCAAAGGGCGCAGCTTTGGGAGGATGCAACCATGCCGTATGCGATCAAAAGCAGTGAACTCGCCGAATTTCAGAAGCAACTGATCGGCAAATGGAGCAATGACGAAAATGACGAGAATCTAATCGGAGAGGACGGCAAGCCCTTGTCGTATAACGTCATGCCGCTGCCCCAGGTGGAGCCGCAAGAGGGTTATCCGTGCTGCCTCGGCTATATCTTGAAGAACTTTTCGTTCACCGAGGAAATCCGTTTTAACGGTGCCGATGATCCGAACGATCCACTTGCCGAAAATGATCCCAACGCTTTAGCGGTGATCGCCCGCGCGCCCAACCGCGGCGGACGCTACACGCAAGACTCGCACGCCGTATTTTACGAGCAGAAGGTCCGCTTTGCGGAAGGTCCGCATGGTCCGACCGGCGCGAAAACGGAAGCCTACAACAAGGCCAAGAAGCGAGGCGATGTCGTGCATGTCGAGAATGGCGCCTGGCTCCATCTGCAGAGCGTCGCGCAACCGCTTGGCCCTTACGACGATCAGCCCGCCGTTCCCGGCCCGATCACCCCGCAGCCGCTGGAAATGGCGATCGCCAAGCAGATTGCGGTGCCACACGGCAATTCAGTGCTGGCGTTAGGCAGCTTCCTCAGGACGTGCAGAAGGGTGCTCCCCACATTCCGCATTCGGACTATCCCTATCCAACGTCGTTGAAGGACTACGAATTTCCATCGTGGGATATCTCCGCTTGGCCCTACTATACCAAACTTGATGCCGCTAACGACTACGAGAATCCGAACCGCGAGTTGACTTTCAATCCCAACAAGGTGCTTCAGAAAGCGGTCCATAATATAAAGCCGAACGCATTCATGTACTGGGTCGTGCACACCGACCCGGTGGTGGTAGACGGCAAGGATCTCGGCACCGGCGTCGTCACCAACATTCCGTTCGAGCAGCGCCGCGCGAATGTGACCGAATACAAGGCAGAATACTGGTTGCTGTCGACCGACCACGGCAAGACTTTCAATTATCTAGCCTATAACCAGCTCATCATTATGGAGATTCCGATTTTGGGCCAGCCCTACATCTTTCCACATGTGACGGCCAACACCGTGAAGCGAGTTCCATGAGCGCACGCTTCACCGTCGGGCGTGCTTGGCCAGGGACGCTGGACCACCGCTGCCGCATCGGTCACGGAGCGCCCCAGGGCAGCCGGATGGTCGCAGTTGCGTAAGCGGCAAGGCCTTCGCGCCGGCCGATAAAGCCGAGCTTTTCGCTGGTCGTGGCTTTGAGGCCGACGCGGTCGGTCGCGATCCCGGCAATGGCGGCGATGCGGGCGCGGATCGCCTCGCGGTGCGGGCCGATGCGCGGGGCCTCGCATACGACCGCCACATCGAGATGCGCGATCAGGCCGCCGCGCTGGCGCACCCGCTCGACAGCAAAGGCGAGGAATTTGTCCGAAGAGGCGCCACGCCATTGCGGATCGCTCGGCGGGAAATGCACCCCGATATCGCCTTCGGCCAGCGCGCCGAGGATCGCGTCGACCAGTGCATGCAGCGCGACATCGGCGTCCGAGTGGCCGGCCACCCCGCAATCATGTGGGATGCGGACGCCCCCGAGCATGACGTGGTCGCCGGCGGTGAAGGCGTGCACGTCGTAGCCGATGCCGGTACGGACATCGCCGAGCGCCGCCAGACTCTCTTGCTCGGCGCGGATAAAATCCTCGGCCGTCGTGAGCTTGGCGTTGGCGGCCTCGCCCTCGAACACGCCGACGGACATGCCTGCCCATTCGGCGAGCGCGGCGTCGTCGGTAAAGTCGTCGCGCCCGGCGGCCCGCGCCTTGCGATGGGCGGCGAGGAGGGCGGCATAGTCAAAGGCTTGCGGCGTCTGGACGGTGCGCAGGCGGGCCCGGTCGAGCGTTTCCATGACCCGCCCGGACGCATCGATCGCCTTCACCGTGTCGCTCACCGGAAGCCCCGGCACGGCGGCGCCGGCGCGCCCGGCGGCGATCGCCCTCGACACCAGCCCTTCCGAAGCGAAGGGTCGCGCCGCGTCGTGCACAAGCACGATGGCCGGCGCCTCCGCGGCAAGCGCTTCGAGCCCGGCAAACACCGAGCCCTGCCGGGTTGCCCCGCCATTGACCGGGCTCCTCACCGACAGACCCGCGGCTGCGTCATGAAACAGCCACTCGTCATTGGGATGGATCACCGGCTGAACAAGGTCGATTTCGGGATGGGAGGTGAACGCCAACAGGCTGCGGCGTAGTATAGGAACTCCTCCGATCATCCTGTATTGCTTTGGCAATTCGCCTCCGGCGCGGACGCCTCGGCCGCCCGCGACCACGATTGCCGCCACTGCGCCTGCCATGTGTCGTACTCCTTGGGCGCAATGCCAGCGCCAACAGCTCAGCCTCCGCATCCGCGTTGGCTGATGAGGGAACTGCGTTCGATGGAAAACCGGGTTCTGCTTTTGTCAACCGTACGCTAGCGCAGAGGACTTGACAGTCTGGTTTAGCCGGTTCGACCGCGCGGGCAAGGCCCAAGTTGAGGTCCGGAACATCTCTGGCGGGGGGTGGGGGGTTAGACTCTTTTCGCATATGCGAAGGGCTTGCGCATGGGCGAGAAATGGCTAATATCTATGCACGGCGACGGCTAGCCCAATTAATAGGCAAGCATGACGGCAGTGTTTCAAGTAACCGGACCAAGGCTGGGGTCGCTTGCCCTACCCAACAGGGTGGTCCTGGCGCCCATGTCGGGCGTGACCGACTTGCCATTCCGTCGCCTGGTAGCGGAGCTGGGTGCGGGTTTAGTCGTGGCGGAAATGACTGCCTGCGCCGCGCTTGCCAAAGGCCGCCACGTTGAATGGCTGCGGATCGCAAAGCCAGCGACCGGTCTCCATATGGTGCAGCTCGCGGCGTGCGAGCCGCGTTGGATGGCTGAAGGCGCGCGCATCGCGGTTGGGCAGGGGGCTGACATAATAGATATTAATATGGGCTGCCCTGCTCGTTATGTTACGGGAGGCGCGAGCGGCTCTGCTTTGATGCGCGATCTGGACCATGCGCTTCGCCTGATTGACGCCGCGGTCGCTGCTGTGGATGTGCCGGTCACGTTGAAGATGCGGCTCGGATGGGACCATCGGTCGATCAATGCGTCGACCCTCGCGCGCCGCGCGGAAGCCGCCGGCGTCCGACTCGTCACGGTGCATGGCCGCACCCGCTGTCAGTTCTACAAGGGGAAGGCTGATTGGAATGCGGTGCGCGCGGTTAAGGAGGCCGTCACCATCCCGGTCGTCGTCAATGGCGATGTTACGAGCTTCGCCAATGCCGAGCAGGCGCTGGCGCAGTCCGGCGCTGATGCGGTGATGGTCGGACGCGGCGCGCAGGGCAGGCCATGGTTTCCCGGCCAGGTCGCGCGCTATCTCGCGACGGGGCGACGCGAAGGCGCGCCCTCGCTCGAGGCGCAGCTCGCGCTTGCGTTGCGGCTCTACCAGGAGACGCTGGCGCACTATGGCGTTCGGATCGGGGCAAAACACGGTCGCAAGCATCTCGGCTGGGCGCTCGATATCGCCGCACGCACCACGGGCGCGCCGGCGCTTTCCATAAGGGCTTGGCGTCGCCATGTTTTGACGGCGGAAACGCCGGCCGAGACAGAGAAACGTCTACGCGATGCCTTCGGCGCATTGACGTGGCAGGTCGCGGCATGAGGTTCGCAGTAATGGAGAACCGCTCATTGCAGCCCACGCGCATCATGCGTCCGGCCATCTCGGCGGACGCGGCCGAAGCCGTGCTTAATTCCTTGCCGCATCCGGTGATCGTGGTTGGACCGAACGGCGAAGTCTGCGACGCCAATGCGGCGGCGGAGCAGTTCTTCGACGTCTCGGCGACCCTGCTGCGGCGCTATGTGCTGCGCGATCTGGTGCCGTTTGGCAGCCCGCTGCTCGCGCTGATCGATCAGGTCCGCAGTCGCGGCGCCGCCGTCAACGAATACAAGGTGGATCTCGGCACGCCGCGGGTGTCTGGCGAGCGGCTCGTCGATCTGCATGTCGCGCCGGTTCTTGAGCAGCCCGGCAATGTAGTGGTGATGTTACAGCAGCGGACCATCGCCGACAAAATGGATCGCCAGCTCACCCACCGCAGCGCCGCCCGGTCGGTGACGGCGCTTGCCGCCATGCTGGCGCACGAAATCAAGAACCCGCTATCGGGCATACGCGGGGCGGCCCAGCTGCTCGAGCAGTCGGCCAACGACGACGATCGCTCGCTGACGCGCCTGATTTGCGAGGAAGCGGACCGCATCGTCAAACTCGTGGACCGGATGGAGGTGTTTGCCGACAAGCGGCCGGTCGAGCGCGAGCCGGTCAACATCCACGCGGTGCTGGAGCATGTGAAGAAGCTCGCGCAGTCAGGCTTCGCGCGCAACATCCGCTTCGTCGAGGATTACGATCCGTCGCTTCCGGCGATCCTCGGCAATCGCGACCAGCTCATCCAGGTCTTCCTCAATCTGGTCAAGAACGCGGCCGAGGCGATCGGTCCCAACGCGACCGATGGCGAAATCCAGCTCACCACGGCGTTCCGCCCCGGCGTGCGTCTGTTGCTGCCCGGAAGCAAGACGCGCGTATCCTTGCCGTTGGAATTCTGCATCAAGGACAACGGACCGGGCGTGCCCGACGATTTGCGACCGCACCTATTCGATCCGTTCGTGACGACCAAGCCGACGGGAACGGGACTCGGGCTCGCGCTCGTCGCAAAAATCATCGGCGATCACGGGGGGATCATCGAATGCGAGTCGCAACCGCGCAAGACTTCGTTTTGCGTATTGATGCCGATGTACACGGGTGAGGGCGTCGAGCCAGGCGGCGCTGTCGAAGGTCTCAGACGAGGGTGACGATGCCGACGGGACGCGTTCTAGTCGCGGATGACGACGCCGCCATACGCACCGTGCTCAACCAGGCGCTATCGCGTGCGGGCTACGAGGTCCGCTCGACCGGCAACGCGGCGACCCTTTGGCGGTGGGTCAGCCAAGGGGAGGGCGATCTTGTCATCACCGACGTGGTGATGCCGGACGAGAACGCGTTCGACCTGCTGCCCCGCATTAAGAAGCTGCGACCGGAGCTGCCGGTCATCGTGATGAGCGCCCAGAATACGTTCATGACGGCGATCCGGGCGTCCGAGCGCGGCGCCTACGAATACCTGCCGAAGCCTTTCGATCTCAAAGAGCTGATCACCATTGTCGGACGCGCTTTGTCGGAGCCGAAGGAGCGCGCTTCAAAGCCGCGGCAGCCGGAGGAATTGGATACGATCCCGCTGGTCGGGCGCTCGCCAGCGATGCAGGAGATTTATCGGCTACTTGCGCGGCTGATGCAAACCGACCTCACGGTGATGATCACCGGTGAGTCGGGCACCGGCAAGGAACTCGTCGCGCGCGCTCTGCATGATTACGGCAAGCGCCGCAACGGCCCGTTCGTCGCCATCAACATGGCGGCGATTCCGCGCGACCTCATCGAGTCCGAGCTGTTCGGCCACGAGAAGGGCGCCTTCACCGGCGCCAACGCCCGCAGCGCCGGCCGTTTCGAACAGGCGGATGGCGGCACGCTCTTTCTCGATGAGATCGGCGACATGCCGATGGAGGCGCAGACCCGTCTCCTGCGCGTGTTGCAGCAGGGCGAATATACGACGGTCGGCGGGCGCACGCCGATCAAGGCCGACGTCCGTATTATCGCCGCGACCAACAAGGACCTGCGCATCCTGATCCAGCAAGGCCTGTTTCGCGAGGATTTGTTCTTTCGCCTCAATGTCGTGCCACTGCGGCTGCCGCCACTGCGCGAGCGCACCGAGGACATTCCCGATCTGGTGCATCACTTCTTCACCCAGGCCGAACGCGAAGGACTGCCGCCGAAACAGATCGAGAAAGCGGCCCTCGACCGGCTCAAGCACTACCACTGGCCGGGCAATGTGCGCGAACTGGAAAATCTGGCGCGCCGGCTCGCCGCCCTTTATCCACAGGAAGCGATCTCCACCGCCGTCATCGAAGGCGAGCTTGCTCAGCCGGCGGCGCCGGCGGCGCCCGACGAGCCGCGCCTCGAGGAGAACCTTTCTTCGACCGTCGAGCGGCACCTCGCCCGGTATTTTGCCGGTTTCAGCGACGGCCTCCCGCCGCGGGGCCTCTATCACCGCATTCTGCGTGAGGTCGAATACCCGCTGCTCTCAGCGGTGCTGGTCGCCACCCGGGGTAACCAGATCCGCGCGGCCGAGCTTCTGGGAGTGAATCGCAACACGCTGCGCAAGAAAATCCGCGATCTCGATATTCGGGTAATCCGCACGCCTGGGTGATCGTTCGCCGCGGATTCGTCTCAATTAAGCAACATTGTTGTACAAACGCCGCAAGGGGGCCGTGGCGGCGGCGCGTGCGTATTTCTATCGTGGCCCCGGGCTCTGCGAGGAGATGCGATGGCGACGGTCGACGACGCGGCGACCGGGGAATTCGGGAGTGCGGTCAAGCCCGGCGCGCGCGTCGCGACCGGGATTATCGGGCCGATCGTCGTAGGGATCGCCCTTGTCTCGGCGCTGACCACGTTCCTGGTCCTGGCCGGACTGACCCCGATTATCCCGACCCACAATGTCGTGGTCAGCCTGCTCCTGATCAACGGAGTGGCGGTCCTTCTGCTGCTCGGCATCATCGGTCGCGAGGTCTGGCAGATTGTGCAGGCGCGCCGCCACGGACGCGCGGGCGCACAACTGCATGTGCGCATCGTGCGCCTATTTTCGGTCATCGCGGCGGCACCCGCCGTCCTTGTCGCGGTGGTTGCGAGCGTCACCCTCGACCGTGGGCTCGACCGCTTTTTCTCCGAACGCGCCCGCGCCGTTATCGCCAATTCGCTGATCGTCACCGAAGCCTATCTGAGCGAGCACGCCCAGACATTGCGCGGGGAAATCCAGGCCATGGCCTTCGACATCGCCCGCGCGCGCCCGCTATTCGATCAGGATCGCGACCGTTTTCGCCAGTTCCTGACCGGTCAGGCGTCGCTCCGCGGCCTGCCGGTCACGATGATGATCCGGCCCGACGGGAGCATTGTCGAAAAGGCCGACATCAAGATTGATCGCAACCCTTCCCTGCCATCGGCCAACGACCTCGCCAATGTCGGGGAAGTCGAACCGCAGGTCGTGGTGCATCCCGACGGCAATTACGTGTCCGCCGTCATCAAACTGCGCAACTACGACGACACTTATCTCTACGTGGCGCGCCCGCTCAATCCGGTCGTTCTGTCGCAGCTCCGCGACACGCAAACAAGCGTCAGCGAATACGCAACGCTGGAAGCGCGGCGGCTCGGGGTGCAGATCGCCTTCGCCCTCATGTACACCGTGATTGCGCTGACGGTGTTGCTGTCGGCGGTGTGGATTGGGTTCAACTTCGCCAATCGCCTGGTGGCGCCGATCCGGCGTCTGATCGCCGCCGCAAATCTCGTATCGACCGGCAACCTCAAAGTGCAGGTCCCAGTGCAGCGATCGGAAGGCGATCTCGCTCAGCTTGGCGAGACGTTCAACAAGATGACGCATGAACTACGGACGCAGCACGATGACATTGTGCGCGCCCGCGATCTCATCGACAGCCGCCGCCGCTTCACGGAGGCGGTGCTCGCGGGCGCAAGCGCCGGCGTCATCGGCGTCGACGGCGAGGGTCGCATCAGCATCCTCAACCGCTCCGCCGAGCAGCTGATCGGATCGGGCGAGGCCGAACTGCTGGGTCAGCCGCTCGCCGAGGTCGTGCCAGAACTGGCCGGCATGCTCGCCTCGGCGCGAAGTTCGCCGCAGCGCCTCGTTCAAGGGCAGGTCGCGATAAACCGCGGAGGTCGCGAGCGCACGGTGTCGGTGCGGGTCACGACCGAACAGGCGGCCGCTCCCGAGCACGGCTGTGTGTTCACGCTTGACGACATCACCGAGCTGGTGGCCGCGCAACGTACCTCGGCATGGGCCGACATCGCGCGGCGCATTGCCCACGAGATCAAGAACCCGCTTACTCCGATCCAGCTCTCGGCGGAACGCTTGCGGCGGAAATACGGACGCGTCCTCACCACGGATCGCGCGGTGTTCGAGCAGTGCACCGAAACCATCGTGCGCCAGGTCGAGGACATCCGCCGCATGGTCGACGAATTCTCTCGCTTCGCTCGCATGCCCAAGCCGGTCATGGCGGCTGAGGACGTCGCCGACACCGTTCGCCAGGTCGTGTTTCTGTTGCGCGTCGGCCACGGCGACGTCGACATCGAAACGGAGCTGCCGGAAGATCCGATGCCCGCCAATTTCGATCGGCGGCTGATCTCTCAGGCGCTTACCAACATTATAAAGAATGCGATCGAGGCGATTTCGGCGGTCCCGCCTGGCGAGATCGAACGCGGCCGCATTTGCGTCGGCGCCTCGCGCGAGGGCAGGTATATCGTCATCGATGTCGTGGACAATGGCATTGGATTGCCCAAGGAACAGCGCCGGCGGCTATTGGAGCCTTATGTGACTACGCGGGAAAAAGGCACGGGCCTCGGCCTTGCCATTGTCGGCAAGATCCTCGAAGAGCACGGCGGCAGGATCGAACTCCACGACGCGGCGGAGAAGACGCCGGACGCCCGCGGGGCTTGGATCCAACTGCGCTTCGCGGCCGGGCCGGTCACCGCTGCGGCGGCGCAGCAAGAACTAACGGAAGCAACGGCTCTCACTAGCAGCACGGGCAGCGAACATGGTGGTGTCTGATATTTTGATCGTCGACGATGAGGCGGACATCCGCGATCTGGTCGCGGGGATTCTGGAAGACGAGGGCTACGGCACGCGCACCGCGCGCGACAGCGACGAAGCCTTGAACGTCATCAACGCCCGCCGTCCGAGCCTGGTTTTTCTCGATATATGGCTGCAGGGAAGCAAGCTCGACGGTCTTCAGTTGTTGTCCTCAATCAAGGGCGAGCACCCTGAGCTTCCGGTCGTAATGATTTCCGGTCACGGCAACATCGAAACCGCGGTGGCCGCCATCAAGCAGGGGGCCTACGACTTCATCGAGAAGCCTTTCAAGGCCGACCGCCTCGTTCTGGTCGCCGAGCGCGCCCTCGAAAATCTGCGCCTCAGGCGCGAGGTGAAGGAGCTCAAGCAACTCTCGCCCTCGCCGACCAGCCTGGTCGGTCATTCGGTCGCGCTCAATCATCTGCGTCAAACGATCGAGAAAGTCGCGCCAACCAACAGCCGCATCCTGATCGTCGGCCCGTCCGGAGCCGGCAAGGAACTCGCTGCGCGCGCCATTCACATTCTCTCCCACCGGGCGACCGGCCCGTTCGTCGTCATCAACGCCGCCGCGATCACGCCGGAGCGCATGGAGACCGAGCTGTTCGGCATCGAACAGTCGAACGGTGGCCAACAATCCAAGGTCGGCGCGCTGGAGGAGGCGCATGCCGGGACCTTGTTCATCGACGAGATCGCCGATATGCCGCGCGAGACGCAGAGCAAGATTCTGCGCGTTCTCGTCGAGCAGACCTTCCAGCGGGTCAATGGCAGCACCAAGGTTGCGGTTGACGTCCGCATCATCTCCTCGACTGCGCGCAATCTCGAAGAGGAGATCGCCGCCGGCAAGTTCCGCGAGGATCTGTTTCACCGGCTTTCCGTCGTTCCCATCCGCGTGCCGCCGCTCGCCGAGCGGCGCGAGGACATCCCCGAACTAATCGAGTATTTCCAGGAGCAGATTTCGCAGGCGACCGGCCTGCCCAAGCGCCGCATTGGCGATGACGCGCTCGCGGTCCTGCAGTCGCACGACTGGCCCGGAAATGTGCGACAGCTCCGTAACAATGTCGAACGTCTGATGATTCTTGCCGGCGGGGATCCCGACGCGATCATCACCGCCAGCATGTTGCCGCCCGACGTCGGTTCGATGGTGCCCAATATGCCGCGCGGCAATGGCGGCGAGCATCTGATGGGCATGCCGCTACGCGAGGCGCGGGAAGCCTTCGAGCGGGAATATCTGCGCGCGCAGATCAGCCGGTTCGGCGGCAACATCTCGCGCACCGCCGAGTTCGTCGGCATGGAGCGCTCGGCCCTGCACCGCAAGCTCAAAGCGCTCGGGATGGACTGAGCCGGTCCGATGTCCCGGGTTGCGTATGTCAACGGCCGCTACCGGCCGCACCGCGACGCTTTGGTGCATGTCGAGGATCGCGGCTATCAGTTCGGCGACGGCGTGTACGAGGTCTGCGAGGTGTTCGGTGGCCGCATCGTCGACGAGCGCCGTCATATGCAGCGATTGCTGCGCTCCCTCTCCGAACTGCACATTCGTCTGCCGATGCCACTGTCCGCGTTGAGCGTCGTGCTGCATGAGGTCGTGCGGCGAAACAAGGTCCGCGACGGCATCGTGTATCTCCAGATCACCCGCGGCGTCGCCAGGCGCGAACACGCATTTCCCTCTCCCGCAACGGCGCCGTCGATCGTCGTGTCGGCGCGCCGGCTCGACCGCAGCCAAGGCGAGCGCCTGGCGCAGGCGGGCATTTCGGTCATCACCCTGCTGGAAACGCGATGGGCGCGCGTGGACATCAAGTCGATCGCCCTGCTTCCCAATGTGCTGGCGCGGCAAGCGGCGCGGGAGCAGGGGGCCCGCGAAGCCTGGTTCATCGATCGCGACGGCTATGTGACCGAGGGTGCGGCCTCGAACGCCTGGATCATCACCCCGGACGGGACGGCGGTCACCCATCCTGCCACGCAAGACATCCTGCGCGGGATTTCCCGCGAGGTGGCGCGGGACGCGCTCGCCGCGGCGCACATCCCCTTCGAGGAACGGCCCTTCCGCGTGGGCGAAGCGTACGCCGCGCGCGAGGCCTTCATCACCGCCGCCAGCCTGCTCGTCATGCCGGTCGTTCGGATCGACGGACATGTCATTGGCGATGGCAGGCCCGGTCCAGTGTCCGCTGCGCTGCGGCAAGTGTTCCACCGCCACGTGGAGTTTTCCTAATGTCGGAAGAACGGATTAGGGCTAAAACTTGCACGCAGCTTGGGCTTGCGCTCTCCTGCCGGGTGCCATCTAATAACCCCTGCCCACGCTTGTTCGCACGTCGCCGGGAGGCGTGCGGAGAGGCGCGATAAAATCCCACTCGCATAGGGGCCGCGAGCAAACGGAAACACCGGCCATGGCAGCCGATCGATCACAAAATCTACAAGACACCTTCCTCAATTACGTCCGCAAGAACAAAACGCCGCTCACGATCTTCCTCGTTAACGGCGTAAAGCTTCAGGGCGTCGTGACCTGGTTTGATAATTTCTGCGTGTTGTTGCGGCGGGACGGCCACTCCCAGCTCGTGTACAAGCACGCGATCTCAACCATCATGCCAGGTCACCCGATCCAGCTGTTCGAGGGCGCCGAAGAAGCAACGGAAAAGGTCTGATTGGAGCCCCGTCCTCGCGAAACGCGTTACGGAATGCTGAGCCCGCCAGCGGGCTCGGGCGCCGGACGCGCGATCGTGGTCGGGCCCTATCTGCGCACGCATCAAGCCGGGGCGGAGACGAACCGCGGCGAGCAGGCGCAGCGGTCACCGCAGGCACGCCTCGACGAGGCGGTCGGCCTTGCGCGCGCCATCGATCTTTCGGTCGTGCACGCCGGCGTGGTCACGCTGGCGACCGTCCGACCTGCGACCTATCTCGGCAAGGGCAAGGTCGACGAGATCGCGGGCCTAGGGAAAAGCCTCGAGGCGGGTCTCGTCGTGATGGACTGCGCGCTCTCTCCGGTGCAGCAGCGCAACCTCGAGAAGGCGTGGAACGCCAAGGTGATCGACCGCACCGGGCTAATTCTCGAGATCTTCGGCCGGCGTGCGGCGACGCGCGAAGGCGCGTTGCAGGTCGAACTCGCCCATCTGACCTATCAGCGCAGCCGCCTGGTGCGGTCGTGGACCCATCTCGAGCGCCAGCGCGGCGGCTTTGGCTTTCTCGGCGGGCCGGGCGAGACCCAGCTCGAGGCGGATCGCCGCATCATTGCGCAACGCATCGCGCGGATCGAACGCGAGCTCGAAGGCGTCAAGCGCACGCGCGGCTTGCATCGCAAGAGCCGCAAGCGCGTGCCTTATCCGATCGTCGCGTTGGTGGGCTACACCAATGCGGGGAAATCGACGCTGTTCAATCGGCTGACCAAGGCCGCGGTCCTGTCGACCGACATGCTGTTCGCGACCCTCGACCCGACGCTGCGCGCCGTCGACCTGCCGCATGGCGCGCGCGTCATCCTGTCCGATACGGTCGGCTTCATCTCCGATCTGCCGACCATGCTCGTCGCCGCCTTCCGCGCCACGCTGGAAGAGGTCATCGAGGCCGACCTGATCCTGCATGTGCGCGACGTCTCCCACGGCGACACGCAGGCGCAGTCGCTCGACGTCGAGCGGGTCCTGAACGAACTTGGCATAGCGCCTGAGGACAACCGCATCATCGAGGTGTGGAACAAGATCGACCGCCTCGATGTGGCGGAGCGCGAGCGCCTCGATAATCTCGCCAAGCGGCAGCCGCCGGAGCGTCGGCCGATGCTGGTGTCGGCTGCAAGCGGAGAGGGGGTCGACGCGCTGATCGCGGCGATCGAAGCGCGCATCGTGCAGTCGCGCGTCACCCTCACCGTCGATCTCGATGCCGCCGAAGGCGCCGCGCTGAGCTGGCTGCACCGCCATGCCGAGGTGCTCGATCAGGCGACGACCGAGGAGGGCCGGACGGCCGTCCGCATCCGCATCGACCCCACAAAGGAGGGCATCGTGCGCGGAAAATTCGGCGCGCGCATCCGCGCCGAGCCTGAACGCGGCGCCATCAAGGCGGCGCACGGTGCCTGAGTTGGACGAACCGAAACTGTGGCCTGGACAAATTGCCTGATTCACGAACGCCGCCCGCCACTCGGACTAACGGCCTCTGAGCGCTCTTGCTTCTTCGCCTCGTCCCACAGCGCGTCCATTTCCGCGAGCGTCGCCTGCTCCGGCGTCTTGCCCTTGGCGGCAAGCGCCCGCTCGATCGCGCCAAAGCGCCGCTCGAATTTCAGATTGGTCTCGCGCAGCGTCCGCTCGGGGTCGGCCCCGAGGTGGCGCGCGAGATTGACCACGACGAAAAAGAGATCGCCGACTTCGGTTATTGCGTGCGCGGTGTCCCCCTCGGCGATCGCCTCCGCGACCTCCTCGGTCTCTTCGCGAATTTTGTCGAGCACCGCCGCAGGATCGTTCCAATCGAAACCGACGCGGCCGGCCTTCTGCTGCAGCTTGAGGGCGCGGGTGAGGGCGGGGAGGGCGCTCGGCACGCCCGCAAGCGCGCCCGTCCGCTCGGAGCGCGCGCCGCCGTGCGCCGCCGCGCGCTCCGCCTTTTCCTCCTCCTTGATGCGATGCCATAGGTCCTCGACCGCCGCGGGCGAGAGCCCGCGCGCCTCGCCGAACACATGCGGGTGCCGGCGCAGGAGCTTGCGCGTGATATTTTCGACCACGTCGCCGAAATCGAATGCGCCCTGCTCCTCGGCCATGCGGGCATGGAACACGACCTGGAGCAGGAGGTCGCCCAATTCGTCCTTGAGGTCATGGAGATCGCCGCGCCCGATCGCATCGGCGACTTCGTAGGCCTCCTCGATGGTGTACGGAGCGATGCTCGCAAAATCCTGGGCGAGGTCCCACGGGCAGCCCGTGCCGGGCGTCCGCAGCGCCGTCATGATCTCGATCAGCCGATGGATATCGCGGGCAGGGGTCATGCCGCTCCCCGGCAGCGCATCAGGTTCATCGCCCGCAGACTCATCACCACCTCCCCGCGCTGATTGAGCACTTCGATCCCGGTGTACACCATGCCTCGGTCCGGCTTGGAGCGCGAGCGTTCGGCGGCGAGAACGTGCACGCGGATGCGCAGCTCATCGCCGGGCCGCACCGGCTTATGCCAGCGCAGTTCGTCGAGGCCGGGGCTCGCGAGGCCTGCGACATGCGAGAGGTAGTGCGTGGCGTAGAGCCGCATCAGCAGCGCCGCCGTGTGCCAGCCGCTCGCGATCAATCCGCCGAACGGCCCGCGCGCGGCTTTCTCCGGGTCGGCGTGCATGTCCTGCGGATCGAACCTCCGGCCAAAGTCGAGGATCTCGGCTTCCGTGACCGCCACGGGCCCGTAGACCTGCTCGAAGCCGGGAACGTAGTCCTCGAAATAGCGGTCCTCGACCGGCGCCGAAAAATCCGGCTGGCTGGAATCCACAGAAACGTCTCGCATCGATCGCCTCACCTCGCCGTCGTCATCCGCGGGGCAGATAAAGCATGCCCGCCGCGTCCAGGCGACCGCCGGTTTTTCACAAAGCGCAGGAGGACGCTGCTGAGAGGGAGGAGTGGCCTCCGAGGTTGCCTGCAGCTTGGGACGAAGTTGCCGGCAGCTCGGCCCCTCGATCCGCATCCGCACTGCCATGATTCGCATAAGAGATATTATGGAACATTTCCCGTGAGGTCTGTGGGCGGGAATTTGCTGATGTGATCCAATGGCTTGCCGATGATCCTTGATGCCGGGCGCGTCGACGGCACCGCTGGATCGACCAAGCGCCGCTCCAAACGCGCCCAGCGCCTCAACTCAACGCAGGCCCGGTTGGCTGGCGCGTCGGTCTGGGCGGGCGCCCACCTTCGAGAACGCGCGGGCCCCCGCGTCCCGTCCGGGCTTCAAGCGTTCAACACCCGGCCATAGGCGTCGAGCACGGCTTCCTTCATCATTTCCGACAACGTCGGATGCGGGAAGATCGTGTGCATCAGCTCTTCCTCGGTGGTCTCGAGGTTCATCGCCACCACATAGCCCTGGATCAATTCGGTCACTTCGGCGCCGACCATGTGCGCGCCGAGCAGCTGGCCGGTCTTCTTGTCAAAGACCACCTTGACCATGCCCTGGTCCTCGCCGAGCGCGATCGCCTTGCCGTTGGCGGCGAACGGAAAGCGCCCGACGCGGATGTCGTAGCCCCTCTCCTTCGCCGCCGCTTCGGTGAGGCCGACCGAGGCGATCTGCGGATAGCAATAGGTGCAGCCCGGAATCAGCAACTTGTTCAGCGGGTGCGGATTCAGCCCCTTGATGGCTTCGACGCAGATGACGCCCTCGTGCTCGGCCTTGTGCGCGAGCATGGGCGGCCCGGCGACGTCGCCGATCGCGTAGATGCCGGGCACGTTGGTGCGGCATTGGCCGTCGATCACGATGGTGCCGCGGTCGGTCTTCACGCCGAGCTTTTCCAGGCCCAATCCTTCGATATTGCCGACGACGCCGACCGCGGAAATGACCCGATCGACGCTGAGCGTCTGCGTGCCGCCCTTGCCGTCATCGATGGTCGCGGTGACGCCGTTCGCCTGCTTGTCGAGCTTGGTCACCTTCGCGCCGGTCATGATCTTGATGCCCTGTTTTTCGAACTGCTTGCGGGCGAAGGCTGCAATTTCCGCATCCTCTACGGGCAGGATCTGCGGCAGGATCTCGACCACGGTCACCTCGGCGCCCAAGGTGCGGTAGAACGAGGCGAACTCGATGCCGATCGCCCCAGAGCCGACCACCAGCAGCGACTTCGGCATCGCCTCGGGCACCATCGCCTCGAAATAGGTCCAGACGAGCTTACGGTCCGGCTCGATCCCCGGCAGCACGCGCGGCCGCGCTCCGGTCGCGATGATGATGTGCTTTGCCTGATAGGCGCCGGGACCGAGCGCGCCCTTGGGTGCATCGGTTTTTGACGGCTTGACCATGACTTTGCCGGGGCCGTCGATCTCCGCTTCGCCCCAAATTACGGCGACCTTGTTCTTCTTCATGAGGAAGCCGACGCCGTCATTGAGGCGCTTGGACACCGCGCGGGAGCGCTTCACGACAGCGCCCGGGTCATAACTTATCTTGTCAACCGACAGGCCGAATTCTTTGGCATGCTTGAGATAATTGTAAATCTCTGCCGACCGCAGGAGCGCCTTGGTCGGAATGCAGCCCCAGTTCAGACAGATGCCGCCGAGGTGGTTCTTTTCGACGATCGCGGTCTTGAAGCCGAGCTGGGCCGCGCGGATGGCGGTGACATAGCCGCCCGGGCCCGAGCCGATGATGAGAACGTCGAAGGAGGTGTCAGCCATATCGCCTCGGCGGTTGTCAGAACGTTGTCCGGCGGGTGGAAATCGAGGTCATAGCGACAGGACTGATGACCCTTGAAAATGTTGCGGGAGCGTTCCGACTTGGCGACCGGGCGCCACCCGCTCCCATCCCCCGCTGATCCGCGTTGCGGGTTACTCGCGCGACTCCAAAGCCTCGACCTTCCGCTCAAGCGCGGAGAGGCGCTCCTCGGCTTCCTTGGCGGCGTAACGGCCGAGAATACTTTCGCCTTCGAATGCCTCGCGCTGCACCTTGACCAGCCTTTCGACCGCGCGCAGGCGTTCGTCCAATCCATCGAGCCGCGAGCGCATGTCGTCGAAGCCCTGGCGCGTCTCTTCACGCATCTCGCGCAGCATCGGCATGATCATGTCGGTCGGCTCAGGCCTGTCTTCGCTCGTGCCGTTTTCTTCGGAGCAACCTCAGGGTCCGTCCCAGGTCGCTATTTCCAGTCCTATATAGCGACGGCGCACTCACACCACCATCAGCACCGGATGCTCGATCAGCGTCTTGAACGCGCCGATCAGTTCGGCGCCGAGCGCGCCATCGACCGCGCGGTGGTCGGTCGATAGCGTCGCCTTCATCTGCGTTGCGATCTCGATCTTGCCGTTACGCACCACCGCCCTCTCCTCGCCCGCGCCGACCGCGAGAATGGTCGCGTGCGGCGGATTGATCACGGCGGCGAATTCCTCGATCCCGTACATGCCGAGGTTGGAGACGACGGTCGCGCCGCCCTGGTACTCCTCGGGCTTGAGCCGTCGCGCGCGGGCGCGCGCGGCGTAATCCTTCATCTCGGCCGAGATCGCCGCGAGGCCCTTGGTATCCGCTTGGCGCACGACCGGCGTGATCAGCCCGCCGGGAATGGCGACCGCGACCCCGACATCGGCATGCTTGTGCTTGAGCATGCCGGCATCGATCCAGGTGACGTTCGCCTCCGGCACGCGCATGAGCGCCAGCGCCAGCGCCTTGATGACGAAGTCGTTGACCGAGAGTTTCCAGGCGGGCTTGCCGTCCTCGTCCTTCGGCGCCGCGGCGTTGATCTCTTCGCGCGCGTGCAACAGGGCGTCGATGGTGCAGGTGACGGTGAGGTAGAAATGCGGAATCGTCTGCTTCGCCAGCACCAGGCGTTGCGCGATGATCCGGCGCATCTGGTCGTGCGGCACGAAGTCGTAGGAGCCCGCCTCGTAGAGTGCGCGGACCGCCTCGTCCGAGGGCGTAAGCACAGGCGGCGGCGCAGCGGCCGCGGGGGCCGCCGCGGGCGCGCGCAGTCCTTTGCCTTGTTTTGCCTGCTCGATGTCGCGCGCGATGATGCGCCCGTGCGGGCCCGAACCTTCGACGCGGGACAATTCAATGCCGGCCTCGCGTGCAAGCCGGCGCGCCAACGGCGAGGAAAGAATGCGCCCTGCTGCCCCATTGCCTTTCGGCGCGACTCCCCCCTCACCCGCCGCATTCGTGCGGCGACCTCTCCCCCCTGGGGAGAGGTCGGAACGCCGGCTTGGGAAGAAGCGGTCACGGCAGCGGCAGTCATTTCAGAGACGGTGGACGCAGTTGCTCTTGCTTCCGCCTTGGCCGGCTGACCACCCTTTGCCTCTCCCCGCTGGGGAGAGGTCGGCGCTGCTGATGCAGCCGCGGCTGAGGGAGCGCTGGTGGAACTCATCTTCTGCGCAGCCTCGGCGACCTTCGCTACCGGTTCGCCTTCGACCGCGAGCACTGCGATCGGCTGATTCACCGGCACGTCTTGCGTTCCTTCCGGGACCAGGATGCGCGCCAGCGTGCCCTCGTCGACCGCCTCATATTCCATCGTCGCCTTGTCGGTCTCGATCTCGGCGATGATGTCGCCCGACCGCACCTCGTCGCCCTCTTTCTTCAGCCATTTGGCGAGGTTGCCCTTTTCCATCGTGGGCGACAGCGCCGGCATGAGGATATTGATCGGCATGGCGAGAGCTTTCCGCTGCGCAAGCAGGACCGCGGGGACGTTAGCCCTCGGACTCGGAGGGGGGCGGCGAAGCACGTTTGCGACGTGGCCGCGCGGCGGATGCTTTGCGCTTCGGTCTCGGCGCGCCTTCGGCGGAACCCGCCGGCGCGCCGGCCCGGTCCGGAACCACCTCCGCGCCCATTTCGGCGGCGTAAGCTTCTTCGATCTCGATACGCGCCTCCGCTTCGCTGAGGTCGGTCTCCATCGAATAGAGCAGCGCAAGCCGCCGCGTGATGTCGGCGAGCACCTCGCCCCATTGCGCCGGGTCTTTGAAGGCGTGGCGCGCGGTCACGTAGAGCTCGTCGTCGATCATGCCGGCGCGGAGAATCTCCACGCCGCCGTTGGCGATCGCCTCGTTGGGGATTGCGAGCGCATCGTAGGTCGGTTTGTCGGATGAGGTCATGAGAGCTACCGGTAACTGACCGCGCGGGCGGCGGCGACGACGTCGTCGACCGAGGGCAGCGCGCGTTTTTCCAGATTGGCGGCATAGGGCATGGGCACGTCCTTTCCGGAGACGCGCGCGACTGGGGCATCGAGATAATCGAAGGCGTTCTCCATGATGCGCATCGCAACCTCGGCGGCCACGCCCGACTGCGGCCAGCCCTCCTCCACCACGACGCAACGGTTGGTCTTTTGCACGGAGGCGACGACCGTTTCGGTATCCATCGGTCGCAGCGTGCGCAGGTCGATGACCTCCGCCTCGATGCCAGCCTTCGCCAGCTCCTCCGCCGCCTTCAGCGCATAGGTCATGCCGATCGACCAGGCAACGATGGTGACGTCCGTTCCCGGCCGCGCGATCCGCGCCTTGCCGATCGGTATGAGGTAGTCGTCGAGCTTGGGCACCTGGAAGGAATGGCCGTAGAGGATTTCGTTTTCGAGAAAGATGATCGGATTGGGATCGCGGATCGCCGATTTGAGCAGCCCCTTCGCGTCGGCCGCCGAATAGGGCGCGATCACCTTCAGCCCGGGAACGTGCGAATACCACGACGCGTAGTCCTGGCTGTGCTGGGCGGCGACGCGCGCCGCCGCGCCATTCGGCCCGCGAAAGACGATCGAACAGCCCATCTGTCCGCCGGACATGTAGAGCGTCTTCGCCGCCGAATTGATGATCTGATCGATCGCCTGCATCGCGAAATTGAAGGTCATGAATTCGACGATCGGCTTCAGTCCGGCGAGCGCCGCGCCTACTCCAAGCCCGGCGAAAGCGTGCTCGGTGATCGGCGTATCGACGATCCGCTCGGGACCGAACTCCTGAAGCATGCCCTGCGTGACCTTGTAGGCGCCCTGATACTCGGCCACCTCCTCGCCCATGACGAAAATTTCGGGGTCGCGCCGCATCTCCTCGACCATCGCGTCGCGCAAGGCTTCGCGCACGGTCATCGCAACGAGTTCGACGCCCTCTTCGAGCGCTTCGGACTCGGGTTCGGCCTGCGGCTTCGGCGGCGTCGCCACCGCTGAAGCCGGCTCTGCCACGACCTTCATCTGTTCGGCAGGGGCTTCCGCTTTCGCTGCTGCAGCCGGCGCGCCGGCTTTTATGGCGGAGGCATCCTCGCCGTCGGAGAGGATCATGGCGATTGGCGTGTTGACGGCGACGTCATTGGTTCCCGCCGGCACCAAGATCTTGCCGATGGTGCCGTCGTCGACCGCCTCGACTTCCATGGTCGCCTTGTCGGTCTCGATCTCGGCGATCACATCGCCGGCCTGGACCTTGTCGCCCTCGTTCTTGACCCATTTGACGAGATTGCCCTTCTCCATGGTGGGCGACAGCGCGGGCATGAGCACCTGAACTGGCATCGTCGTTTCCGACCCCTGGGTTGCGCGTCATCGGCTCACCGGAGCCGCCGAAGCTTTTTGCTCTCGTTCACAGCATTCCCTGAGCGCAACGACCGACCACCGCGCGGGGAAGACCTCCGACGGCGCCTTCAGCGGAGCACGTCGGTGTAGAGCTCGGAGGGATCCGGCTCCGGATCGTAGGTGGCGAATTCGGCCGCATCGTTAATGCGCTTACGAACGTCGGCGTCAATTTTCTTCAATTCATCCTCGGTCGCCCAGCCGTTGGCGAGGATGCGCGCGCGTGCGTGTTCAATCGGATCGCTCTCGATCTTGACCTTCTCCACCTCCTCGCGCGTGCGGTACTTCGCCGGATCCGACATCGAGTGTCCGCGATAGCGGTAGGTTTTCATCTCGAGAATGTACGGGCCATTGCCTTCTCGACACCAGGCGATCGCCCGCTCGCCTGACGCCTTGACCGTCCGCACGTCCATCCCGTCAACGAGCTCGCCCGGAATATTGAACGAGGCGCCGCGCTTGGAAAGGTCGGGTTGCGCGGACGACCGGGCGACCGAGGTGCCCATGGCGTAGCGGTTGTTCTCGATGATGTAGAGCACGGGCAGACTCCACAGCGCGGCCATGTTGAAGCTTTCATAGACTTGGCCCTGATTGGCCGCGCCGTCGCCGAAATAAGTGAGGCAGACAGAACCGTTCTTGCGATAACGGTTGGCAAACGCGATCCCCGTGCCCAGCGAGACCTGGGCGCCGACGATGCCGTGCCCGCCATAGAAGTTTTTTTCGCGGCTGAACATGTGCATCGAACCGCCTTTGCCTTTGGAATAGCCGCCGCGCCGCCCGGTTAGTTCTGCCATGACGCCCTTCGGGTCCATGCCGCAAGCAAGCATATGGCCGTGGTCGCGATAGCCGGTGATGACCTGGTCGCCCTTGCGCATCGCCATCTGCATGCCGACGACCACGGCTTCCTGACCAATGTAGAGGTGGCAGAAGCCGCCGATCAGTCCCATCCCGTAAAGCTGGCCCGCCTTCTCCTCGAAGCGCCGGACCAGCAGCATCTCGCCGTAGGCCTTGAGCTCCAATTCCTTGCCGAGCTCGAGCACCGGACCTTCATCCACGGGCACGATGGATGAGCGCGCAAGCTGTACCCTTTCGGGGGCTTCCGCGGCTTTTTTCTGAACGGCCATGGTCATCCTGTCAGGGTCGAAGGGATTACCCCAATAGCTCAAATTGCGTGGCCGCGAAAGAACGGCCACTGGCCTTAGAGCTTATCTCATGTGAAGCGCCGAGCCGTCCCCTGCAAGGGTGGGCCGGCGGGCCGCTCGGGGCGGCGGACGATCACCGTGTGCCGGTAACGATGACAAGGTCGCGACGGTGAACGTAGTTCAGTAGCTCCCGCGCCCGCTCGTCTAGAAGGTCGGGATCGAGGCGATCCGGCTTGAGGAGCGCAACCCGCCGTTGCCATTTTTCACGCTCGGCCGTCGCGGCGGCGAGTTCGGCCGTGAGTTCAGCGATCTGTTGATCGAGGTTTTTGCGCGCCTTGAGTTCGCGGTCGCCGGTATAGGCGTGGACGCCGAAATAGCCGATCACGATCGCCGCCGTGAGGTGCAGGCACAGCGCGGTGAGGAACGACCGGAGTTGGGGACGCGAGACCATGCGCCGCACATTGCCGCTGCCCCATTAAGGGGGCATTAATGACGATGCCTTTTCGCATGCAAGAACAAGCGAAAAGCGCCTGCTGGATCGCTCGCCGACGGTACGGGCTGCCGACCAGGTGCGGACCGCCGCATGGGGCGACGATCCGCATATTCCGCTTTTGTGAGGGACGCTAGGCGAGCGCCTTAAGCACCGCCCGCCCGGCATATTGTGCCTGCTCGCCCAGTTGCTCCTCGATCCGCAGGAGCTGGTTGTACTTCGCGATACGGTCGGAGCGGGCGAGTGATCCGGTCTTGATCTGCCCGCAATTGGTCGCGACCGCGAGGTCGGCGATGGTTGCGTCTTCGGTCTCGCCGGACCGATGCGACATCACGGTGGTGTAGCCCGCTTTGTGCGCCATCTCGACCGCGGCCAGCGTCTCGGTGAGCGAGCCGATCTGGTTGACCTTGATCAGGATGGAGTTGGCGATGCCTTTCTTAATACCCTCGGCGAGCAGCTTGACGTTGGTGACGAAAACGTCGTCGCCGACGAGCTGGCATTTCTTGCCGAGAAGGTCGGTGACCGCCTTCCATCCCTCCCAGTCATCCTCCGCCATGCCGTCCTCGACGGAGACGATAGGATAGCGCGAAACAAGCTCCTCCAGATACTTCGCCTGCTCTAAAGGCGAGCGCTTTTTACCTTCGCCTTCATAGTCGTAGACGCCGTTCTTAAAGAACTCGCTCGCCGCTGGGTCGAGCGCGATGCAGACATCCTCTCCGGGCTTGTAGCCGGCTTTCTCGATCGCCTTCATGACGAAACCGAGCGCGGCGTCGGCCGATGGCAGGTTGGGTGCAAACCCGCCCTCGTCGCCCACATTGGTGTTGTGGCCGGCATCCTTGAGCGCTTGCTTGAGGGTGTGGAAGACCTCCACGCCCATGCGCAAGCCTTCGGCGAAGCTCGGCGCGCCGGCCGGCATGATCATGAATTCCTGGAAGTCGATTGGGTTGTCGGCGTGCACGCCGCCATTGACAATATTCATCATCGGCACGGGCAATAGGCGCGCCGAGACGCCGCCGACATAACGGTAGAGCGGCAAGTCCTTAGAGGCGGCCGCCGCCTTGGCGACCGCGAGCGAGACGCCGAGAATGGCGTTAGCGCCGAGGCGACCTTTGTTCGGCGTGCCGTCGAGCTTGATCATGGTCTCGTCGATTTTGGCCTGCTCCTCGGCATCAAGGCCGCTGATCGCGTCGTAAATTTCGCCGTTGACAGCCTCGACCGCTTTGGTCACGCCCTTGCCGGAATAACGCTTTTTGTCGCCGTCGCGCAGCTCGACCGCTTCATGTGCGCCGGTCGAGGCCCCAGAGGGGACCGCGGCGCGCCCCTCGCTCCCGTCCTCCAGAATGACATCGACCTCAACGGTCGGGTTTCCTCGGCTGTCAAGAATTTCACGGCCGATAACATCAACAATGGCGGTCATTGGGACCCCGCTCCGAAAAATTGTGTGAGAGTTGGCGATCGGTGTCTTAACAGGACGCCGCGAACCTTCCAAGCGCTGCGGATGGACGCGCTGCATTCATGCGATAGATTGACGACCGGAGTCATTCATGGCGCGCAAATCCCGGCCCCCTTTGCTCGGCCGCCCGGCCGCCCTCCCCGCCTCGCCCGAGGCGGCGCAGCTCGACCGCGTGCCGAACCCGCATCCGGACACGCTCTACGCGGCGCGGTTCACCTTCCCCGAATTCACCGCGATGTGCCCGGTCACCGGCCAGCCGGACTTTGCGACCATCGTCATCGACTACGCCCCGCGCCGCTGGCTCGTCGAATCGAAATCCTTGAAGCTCTATCTCAACAGCTTCCGCAATCACGCTGCATTCCATGAGGATTGCACGGTCACGGTTGGCAAGCGCCTGGTCGCGCTGCTCAAACCCCGCTGGCTGCGGGTTGGCGGATATTTCCATCCGCGCGGCGGCATGCCGATCGACGTTTTTTTCGAGAGCGGCCGGCGACCGGCAGGGGTGTGGACGCCGGATCAGGGCGTGCCGCCCTACCGCGGGCGCGGCTGACGATCCGGTTACGGAATGATCAAAGCCGCCCTGATCCGCCGCAACTTTTTCGATCGCAGCGTGCATGAGGTCGCCCCCGAATTGATCGGGGCGACACTCCTGTTCGACGGGGTCGGCGGGACCATCGTCGAAGTCGAAGCCTATCATCACACCGATCCGGCCGCGCACAGCTATGTCGGACGCACGGCGCGCAATGCGGTCATGTTCGGTCCCCCGGGGCACGCTTACGTGTACCGCTCCTACGGCGTGCACTGGTGCGTGAACTTCGTTTGCGAGGCGGAGGGAAGCGCCAGCGCCGTGTTGATCCGCGCCCTCGCCCCCACGGCAGGGCTTTCGCTCATGCGAAAGCGGCGCGGTGTGACGGAGGAGCGGCTGCTGTGCTCCGGACCCGGCCGGCTGTGTCAGGCGCTCGCCATCACGGACGCGCAAAACGGCTGGCCGCTCGATGCGCCGCCCTTCGTGTTGCGGGCGGCCACGCAGCCCGAGGAAATCGCCGTGGGCCCGCGCATCGGCATTACCAAAGCCGCGGAGAAGCCGTGGCGGTTCGGGCTGAAGGGCTCGTCCTATCTCAGCCGGCCGTTCCAGCCGCAGCCGGTCGCGGATGAACCGCGGGGATAATCCCCGTCGGTGCGATTAAGCGGGCCGCCTCACGACCTTAGACTTGGGTGGAGAGCGAGACTCGCGTTCGCATCCGCGAATAACCCGCGTGCTTTTGTCGCAAATCCGATTTCAGGCGAGGCGAGTTGACCCCGCAAGCCTTATTCGGGCGCCAGTGGCTGAATGACTACGCTCCCGCCTGCACTAAGGAGCAGCGAATGCGCGAGCCAGACAACGTCTATAGCGCGGGGCGCGCCTGCGTCGATCGTGAGAGCTCATCGATCAATCGTTCGTATTGATATCTGGTGCGTATGCCGCCTGGGCGTTGCAGCGCGATCAAATCGCCAAGACCCGGAAGGTCATCCGGAAAAGCCGTCGGCAGATCGCGCGGCTTCGCGCAAAAACGCTTGCGCGCGAAATCGCCTGACGGTTCGCTCCCAACGAGGGGACATCGGCGTAGGCTGCAGCGCGCTGGCGGGGCCAGCGCGCTTTTTTGCCAAGCGAAATGCGGGCGCAGCCACGGGCTAGAGCGAATTCCGTTCCAATCGAATCGGAATTCGCTCTGGTTGTCCTTGAGTGGTCGCATTTTCCGCGGCGAACCGGTTTCCACTTCGCCGGAAAATGCTCTATTGCAACGCTTCGCCGTGCTGGCTCAGGTCGAGACCTTCGATCTCCTGCTGAAGGCTTACGCGCAACGGCAGGAAAGCCCCGATTATCTTCAGAAGCACAAAGGTAAGCCCGCCTGACCACGCCAGCGTCACGGCGACGCCGACGGCCTGGAGCAGGAGCTGTTGGGGATTGCCTTCCAGAAGGCCGGAATAGCCCGCCGGCGTATCCGCGCTCACCGAGACGGCGGCGGTGGCGAACACGCCGGTCAATAGCATGCCGGTTGCTCCGCCTACGCCGTGCACGCCAAACACGTCGAGCGTGTCGTCGTAGCCGAGGCGCAGCTTCAACCAGGTGCAGGCATAGAAACACACCGTGCCGGCAATCAGCCCGATCACGACCCCCTGCCATGGGAGCACAAAGCCGGACGCCGGCGTGATCGTACCGAGTCCGGCGATCGCGCCCGAGATCATGCCGAGCACCGACGGCTTGCCGCGCGTCCACCATTCGAGGGCCATCCAGGTGAGCGCGCCGGTCGCCGCGGCAAGATGGGTCGCGACGATCGCGAATGCTGCGCGCGAATTCGCCCCGAGCGCCGAGCCGCCATTGAAGCCGAACCACCCCACCCAGAGCAGGCCCGTGCCGATCACCGCAAGCGATAGGTCGAAGGGGGCGAAATTCTCGCTGCCATAGCCGTGGCGCTGCCCGATCACATAAGCCGCCACGAGGCCAGCGATGCCGGCATTGAGATGCACGACAAGGCCGCCGGCAAAGTCGAGCACGCCGAGGCTTGCCAGCCAGCCGCCGCCCCACACCCAATGGGCGAGCGGGACATAGACCAGGAACAGCCAACCGGCTGCGAACCACACAAAAGCAGAGAACCGCATGCGGTCGGCGATCGAACCCGCGACCAGCGCTACCGTGATGACCGCGAAGGTCATCTGGTAGATCATGAACAGCGCTTCGGGGATGGTCTTGGCGAATGGACTCGTTGTTTGCATGCCCATGCCGGCAAGCCCCAGCCGCTCGAACGTGCCGATGATCGCGCCGCCGTCGGTGAACGCAAAGCTGTAGCCGGCCGCCGCCCACAACACCGAGCAGAGCATCGTACAAAGCAGCGTCTGCGCCATGGTGGCGAGGATGTTCTTCTTGCGCACCATGCCGCAGTAGAACAGCGCAAGGCCGGGAATGGACATCATCAGCACCAGCCCGGTCGCTGAAATCATCCAGGCGGTGTCACCCGGACTGATCGCGCTCGGCGATTGCGCGCAAGCGATCCCGGGCGCGTACGCAAACGCGCCGACCGCACCGCAAAGCATGCGGCGTCGCCAAACCAACTTGGTCATGGAATCCCCCTGAATGAGCGTTCGTTTACAGCGCGTCGTTGTCGCTCTCGCCGGTGCGGATGCGGACCGCGTGATCGATCGAGGTGATGAAAATCTTGCCGTCGCCGATCTGACCGGTTCTGGCCGCGTTCCTGATCGTCTCGATCACCCGGTCGACCAGCTCCTCGGGCACGGCGATGTCGAGCCGAACTTTTGGGAGGAAGTTCACGTTGTATTCGGCGCCGCGATAAATCTCCTTGTGGCCTTTCTGGCGTCCATAGCCTTTGACCTCGGCGACCGTCATCCCATGGACGCCGATCGCATTCAGCGCATCGCGGACTTCGTCGAGCTTGAATGGTTTGATGACGGCAGTGACGAACTTCATTGCAGCCCCCTATCGGAACGGCCCCGGCGGACCAAGGAAGGAAAATTCGGCGCGCAGGGCGAGATTTGGCTTAAGCCTTGCGCAGGATGCACAAGATACCGGCGCGGCGATCGGAATTTAAGCGATTAGTTTTCGCGGCTGCGGCGCCTGTGGGCAACACGTGCACGGGATCATATCGCCGCGCCGTCTACCGTGGTGAATCGGGCGTCACGTCACGCCTCTTTGCACGCAGCGCGTGCAAAACGGCTTTCACCAACCGATTGCCTCTTTGCGGCAAGCGCGCGAGCCTTTAGGAGCCCCTGCGAGACAATCGATGCGCCCGGCCATTCTCAACCCCCTCTTTGCTTCCATCACGGCGCTGCCGGGCGTGGGGCCGAAGGTCGAGAAGCTGTTCCGCCGGCTCATCGGCCGTGACCGCGATGAGATTCCGCGCGTGCTCGACCTCTTGTTCCATCTGCCGACGGGATCAATCGATCGCCGAGCGCGTCCCAAGCTGCGCGACGTCGTGCCGGGAACTGTCGTCACCGTCGCCGTGACCGTAGAGCGCCACCGCGCGCCGCCGCCGGGTCGCGCGCGCGCGCCCTATCTCATCTATGCAAGCGACGGGACCGGCGATCTCATCCTCGTCTACTTCAACGCGCGGCGAGAGTATCTGGAGAAGCTTCTTCCGGTCGGAGCGCGGCGCTACGTGTCCGGCACCGTCGCGCTCTATGACGGCATGCTGCAGATGGCGCATCCCGACCGCGTGGTCGCCGAGGCGGAGCTCGCGACGCTGCCGCTGATCGAGCCGGTCTACCCGCTGACGGAAGGACTGACGGCGAGCCAGGTCCGCCGTGCGATCGAGGCGGCGCTGGGCAAGCTTCCGGCGCTGCCGGAATGGCAGGACGCGGCTTTCCTCGCGCGCTCCGGCTTTCCCTCTTTCGCCGATGCGCTGCGGCGAATTCACCGTCCTGCCGCGCCTGACGATGTGCTCGCCTGCTCGCCTGCCTGGTCGCGGCTTGCCTATGACGAGTTCCTCGCCGGCCAGCTCGCGCTGATGCTGGTGCGCGCGCATATGCTGCGCGCGAGCGGGCGGCGCACCGAAGGCGACGGGCGATTGCGCGCGCGCATCATCGGCGCGCTTCCTTACAAGTTGACGCCGTCGCAAACGCGCTCGCTTGCCGACATCGTGTCCGATCTCGCCAAGCCCGAGCGCATGCTGCGCCTGCTGCAGGGCGATGTCGGCTCGGGCAAGACGGTGGTCGCGCTTCTCGCCGGCGCCGCCGTGATCGAGGCGGGACGCCAGGCCGCGGTGATGGCGCCGACCGAAATCCTCGCGCGGCAGCATCTGAAGACGATCGCGCCGCTGGCGGAGGCCGCGGGCATTCGCGTCGCCATTCTCACCGGGCGCGAGCGCGGGCGCGAACGCGCCGATATGCTCGACAAGCTCGCGCGCGGCGAGGTCGATCTGCTCGTCGGCACCCATGCGCTGTTTCAGGCGGAAGTCGCCTTCGCCGATCTGGCGCTGGCGGTGGTCGACGAGCAGCACCGGTTCGGCGTGCATCAGCGCCTGGCGCTTGCGCAGAAAGGGCGCGCCGTGGACGTGCTGGTGATGACGGCGACGCCGATCCCGCGCACGCTCGTGCTCACCTATTTCGGCGACATGGACGTCTCCGAGCTGCGCGAGAAGCCGGCGGGCCGTAAGCCGATCGACACGCGCGCTATCCCGCTCGACCGGCTCGACGATGTGATCGCCGCCGTCGGGCGCGCGCTCGGCGAGGGCCGGCGCATCTATTGGGTATGTCCACTGGTGGAGGAGTCGGAGACGACGGACCTTGCCGCCGCCGAGGCGCGGTTTCGCGCGCTCAAGCAGATATTCGGCGACGCCGCCGCGCTCGTCCACGGCCGCATGCGGGGCACGGAGAAGGATCAGGCGATGGCGGGCTTCGCTAAAGGCGAGACGCGGCTGCTCGTCGCCACCACGGTGATCGAGGTCGGGGTCGATGTGCCCGAGGCGAGCGTGATGGTGATCGAGCATGCCGAGCGGTTCGGGCTTGCGCAGCTCCACCAGTTGCGCGGACGCATCGGGCGCGGCGCGGAGCGGTCGAGCTGCCTCCTCCTCTACAAGGCCCCGCTCGGCGAAGCGGCGAAGGCGCGGCTCGCCATCATGCGCGAGACCGAGGACGGCTTCCGCATCGCCGAGGAGGATTTGCGGCTGCGCGGCGAGGGCGATGTGCTCGGCACCCGCCAGAGCGGCATGCCGGGCTTTCGCGTCGCCCGCATCGAGGCGCATAGCGCGTTGTTGCAGACCGCGCGCGACGATGCAGCCCTCGTGCTCGCCCGCGACGCCGAACTGAGATCGCCGCGCGGCGAGGCGCTGCGCACCCTGCTCTATCTGTTCGAGCGGGACGAAGCGGTGCGGCTGATCCGGGCGGGATAGCGGCCTCTCGTCGCTGCTCCACGCAGCCGCGCGCGATACTCCCGAAAAAGGTTGCAAATCGATCACCGTGCCGACATGGCGCGGTCAAACTTCGCCCGCCAACATATGTGAAATTGCTTACGTGTATCAAAGTTGAGTCATGGGGGAGTGCGTATCGTGTCGACAACAAAGATTACCTGGGCATGGGGAACCAATACCGTCGTTAGCTTTAACCCTGCGGCGGATGTTCTTGATTTCGGCTGGTTCCAGGCCGATCAATTCACGATCAGCGAAGTGGCCGGACAGGTGGTGATTGCGATTCCGTCCAATCACCAAACCTACACACTGCAAAACATCAGTTTGCAGGATCTGCATCTATCCAACATCACGGCCAAGGACCAATCGGCAATATCCAAATGGACCGCGGCGCTGAACAGCGCTTCGCCGCCGGTCACACCGCCGCCCGATCCGCCCTCGGACACGTCACCCCCGGTCACCCCGCCCGTCACGCCGCCGCCCGCCGACACCGGCACTTGGTCGGCGACCGCCGTCTACACAGAAGGCATGACGGTCGTCGTAGGCGGCGTCACCTACAAAGCCAATTGGTGGGTTCAAGGAGTCGATCCGGTCGAGCGTAACGGTATCACCGGCAGCGGAGAGCCGTGGACGATCATCGCCGGCGGCAGCAACGATCCGACGGCTTGGTCTACGACCAAGGTTTACACCGCTGGAATGCAAGCGATCGTCGACGGCGTAATCTACGAAGCCAAATGGTGGACCAAGGGCGACGATCCGCAGTTTAACAACACCATCGGCCGACCGTGGTCCGTCGTGGGTCCGGCCGATCCGGCTGATGCCGTGCCGACCGTACCCACCGGGCTCACCGCGACCGATGCGTCCAGCGATGCCGTCATGCTGACTTGGAACGCGTCCACCGTGCCCGGCGGCGCTGCCGTGACCGGCTATGCGATATTCCTCAACGGCCAGCAAATCGGCACGACCGCCGGCACCAGCTACACCGTTGCCAATCTGACGGCGGATACGATCTACCAGTTCTCAGTCAGCGCGCTCGACGCGGCCGGATCGTCTGGGCAGTCCGGTTCGATCTCGGTGCATACCTTGGCGCTAAACCCGGACGACCCGGGGAGCGGTGGTTCCGGCGGCGGCAGCACCGTGGGGCGGGAGTTCTCGCCCTACATCGATATGGCGATACCGTCGGACGCCGACCTGATGGCGATTTCGCGCGCCTCGGGAATTGAAAACTTCACCCTTGCGTTCATGCTCAGCTCTGATCAGGGCATTGGCTGGCAGGGTTCGGGCTCGATCGTAGATGACGGGCTGGCGAACGGCTCGACCATTCTCGCGCAAGTCCAGGCGGTGCAGGCAGCGGGCGGCCACATCACGATTTCATTTGGCGGCGCGGCCGGACAGGAAGCAGCGTTGACGGCGACGAGCGCCACTGCGCTGCAAGCCGAGTACCAATCGGTGATCGACCGCTACCACGTCGATTCGCTCGATTTCGACATAGAGGGCTGGGCGGTGACCGACCAGCGCTCGATCGACCTGCGCAATCAGGCGCTTGTCGGGCTGCAACAAGCCAACCCAGATGTGACAATCTCCTTCACGCTGCCGGTGCTGCCGACCGGCCTCGTCGACAGCGGGCTGAACCTGCTGCGGAGCGCGACGCAGGCCGGCATGCGGGTTGATGTCGTCAACATCATGACCATGGATTACGGCACAGCCGTCGACAATAACGGCCAGATGGGCCTCAACGCGATCAATGCGATCAAAGCCACCGAGGCGCAGCTCGCCGAGCTTGGAATGACGACCACCAATATCGGCGTCACGCCGATGATCGGCGTCAACGACATCGTCTCGGAAGTATTCACCTTGGCAGACGCGCGCATGCTGGAAGATTACGCCGATACCGACCCCAATGTGGTTCGCCTGTCCATGTGGTCGGTGGCGCGCGACAACGGGAACGGCGCGGGCGCTCCTTATGCCTCGCCGTTCAACGGCGGAATCGCGCAGGAGCTTATATGACTTCGCAGAAATATTCGGCGAATTCGATCCCGTTGGCGCGGCGAGCACAACCGCCGCACTTTCTTCGGGCAGCGGCGCGTCGGCGACCAGCGCGGCATTGCTCGGCCAATATGCGGCCGGTGGCTTTGCGTCACCAATGGGCGAAATAACCGGAGCGGTGCAAACCTCCGCTCTAGAGGGGTCGGAGCAGACGACGCTCGTTCAACCTCAGCCTGCGTGACGAAGCTTTCGCGGCGAGCGGGGTCGGCAAGCTACTCCGCCGCCGCCTTTGTCTTCCCGACTTCTTGCATGGCGCGGGCGGCTTCGGCGGTTTGCGCCGCCGCGGCAAGCGAGGACAGCTTCTTCTGGTAATCGCCGTCATTCGGCTGGATCAGGCCAGCCGACATGATCAGCTTGGCCGCAGCCTCCACCGGAATGTCGAGCTCGATCACCCGCGCGCGCGGCACGTAGAAGAAGAAGCCGGTGGTCGGGTTGGGCGTGCACGGCATGAATACGGACAGATGCTCTTCTTCCGGCAGTCGCTCGGCGATCTGCGTGCCCGGCGGTTGGGAGAGGAAGACCAGCGACCACATGCCGGGCGACGGAAACTCAACCAAGCCAACGCGGCGAAAGCTCGTGCCCGAGTCGGAGAACAAAGTCTCAAAAACCTGCTTCAAGCCCTTGTAGACCGAACGGATCAACGGCGTACTGTCGAGAATGCGCTCGCCCATTTCGACGAGTTTGCGCCCGACCAAATTGGCGGTGAGAAACCCGAGCAAGGTAAGCGCGACGAAGGCGATGATGAGCCCGGTGCCGGGAATGGGCCACGGCAGATAGGTCTCGGGTCGGTACTGCACCGGAATAACCGGACGAACCAGGCCATCGACCCAGGTGACCAGCGACCAAGTCAGCCACAAGGTGATCGCGATCGGACCGGCGACGACGAGGCCGGTCAGGAAGTAGTTGCGGATGCGCGCGCCGAAATGCGAGCCGGACCGTTCGGATGCAGGCTCGTTCGGCGACGACGGATCGCGCGGGTTTTGGGTGGCGCTCATGGTCGTTGATATCGGCCCGGTCGTTGCCCCGCACAACGGGAGGCCCGCAATCTAACACGAAATCGCGGCCTTGCACCCCGCCCGGCCCGGCCTCCTACCCCGCCCCGTCCAACCGGCGGAGCTATTCGACCGTCACCGATTTCGCGAGGTTGCGCGGCTGGTCGACATCGGTGCCCATGATGACCGCCGTGTGGTAGGCAAGCAGTTGCACCGGCAAGGCGTAGACGAGCGGGGTTACGCTCGGCGGCATGTCGGGCAGCGTGAGGATCGCGACCGAGTCGATGGTCGCTTCGCGGGCGCCGCGGGGATCGGTGATGAGAATGATGCGACCTTCGCGGGCGGCGACTTCCTGCATGTTCGACACCGTCTTCTCGAACACGCGGTCATAGGGCGCAATCACGATCACCGGGATGGTCGCATCGATCAGCGCGATCGGCCCGTGCTTGAGTTCGCCGCCGGCATAGCCCTCCGCATGGATGTAGGAAATTTCCTTGAGCTTGAGCGCGCCCTCGAGCGCCAGCGGATAGCTCGTGCCGCGACCGAGATAGAGCACGTCGCGGTTCTTGGCGATGTCGCGGGCGAGCCGCTCGATCTCCGGCTCGAGCGCGAGCGCCTCGGTCATGTGGCGCGGCACTTCGATCAGCGCGCGCACCAGATTGCCTTCGTCTTCTTCCGTCAGCGTCCCGCGCGCGCGGCCGGCGGCGATGGCAAGGCAAGCGAGCACGGCAAGCTGGCAGGTGAAGGCCTTGGTCGAGGCGACGCCGATCTCCGGTCCCGCCAACGTCGGCATCACCAGTTCGCTCTCCCGCGCAATCGTCGAGGTCGCCACGTTCACGATGGAGAGGACGTGCTGGCCGTGCTCCTTGGCGTGGCGCAGCGTCGCGAGCGTGTCCGCCGTCTCCCCCGATTGCGAGACGAAGATCGCGAGATTGCCCGGCGCAAAAGGCGCTTCGCGATAACGCAGCTCCGAGGCGATATCGACCTCGACCGGCAGGCGGGCGAAGCGCTCGAACCAGTACTTGCCGATGAGCCCGGCATAATACGCGGTGCCGCACGCGGAAATGGCGATGCGATCAAGCTTGGCGAAGTCGAACGGCAGCTCCGGCAGCGCCACGCGCTCGGTGGCAAAATCGATATAGGCGCCGAGCGTGTGCGCGACGACCTCCGGCTGCTCGTGGATTTCCTTGGCCATGAAATGGCGGAAATTGCCCTTCTCGACCAGGAGGGACGCAGCGCCTGAGCGAAGGACTGGCCGTTTCGCCTCTGCGCCGCTCGCGTCAAAAACCTGCGCGCCGCCGCGCTTGAGCACGGCGAAGTCACCATCTTCGAGATAGCTGATGGTCGAGGTGAACGGGGCCAGCGCGATCGCGTCGGACCCGAACATCATCTCGCCGTCGCCATAGCCGATGGCGAGCGGCGAGCCGCTCCTGGCGCCGAGGAGAAGATCGTTCTCGCCCTCGAACAGGAACGCGAGCGCAAATGCGCCCTTGAGGCGCGGCAAGGCGGCCTTCACCGCATCGACCGGGCCGAAACCACCGTTCATTAGGTCGGTGACGAGATGGGCGATGACTTCGGTGTCGGTCTCGGTTGCGAATTTCGCGCCGCGGCCGGAAAGCTCGGTCCGCAGCTCGTTGAAATTCTCGATGATGCCGTTGTGCACGACGGCGACGCGATCGGTCGCGTGCGGATGCGCATTGGTCTCATTCGGCCGGCCGTGCGTCGCCCAGCGGGTATGGCCGATGCCGATCCGCCCCTTCAGCGGCTTACGGTGGAGCAGATCTTCCAAGTTCCTGAGCTTGCCCTCGGCGCGTCGCCGGGTCAGATGGCCGTCCTCGAGGGTGGCGACGCCCGCGGAATCATAGCCGCGATATTCAAGTCGTTTGAGTGCATCGATTATCGCCGGAGCGACCGGCTCGCGTCCCAGGATTCCAACGATTCCGCACATGAGATTTGAGAATTCCCCTTCCGACCGGCCGAGGAGCTCGGCGTGGCAGACCAGGCATCAGCGCCTGTAGGACTGCCGGCGCAACCTATGGCGCGCCATGCGCGACATCAGGCCGCCGATCCTGGCTTTTTCTTGACCGCTGCCTGGATCCGCTCGCGCCAGCGCGCGACCCATCCTTCCCTGACGATCTGACGGCCGCGCCCGAGCCCGAGGCTACCGGCCGGCACATCCTCGGTGATGACCGATCCCGAACCGACATAGGCTCCATCCCCGATCTTCACCGGCGCTACCAGCGACGAGTTCGAGCCGATGAACGCGCCCTTGCCGATGTCGGTCTGGTATTTTCCGATGCCGTCGTAGTTGCAGGTGATGGTTCCGGCGCCCACATTGGTTCGCTCGCCCACCCGCGCATTGCCGATATAGGTTAGATGATTGGCCTTGGCGCCGGCTTCGATGATCGAGGCTTTGATCTCGACGAAGTTGCCGATATGCGCGTTCTCGCCGATCTCGGCGCCGGGGCGCAACCGTGCGAACGGCCCGACAATCGCCCCCCGCCTGATCCGCGCATTTTCGAAATGACAGAAGGAGTGGATCACCGCGCCTTCTTCGACGGTAACCCCCGGTCCGAACACGACGTAAGGCGCTATCACCACGTCGCGCGCGAGCTTTGTGTCGGCGGAAAGGAAAACGGTTTCTGGCGCAACCATGGTCACGCCTGCTTCAAGCGCAGCCGCGCGCAGCCGCTGCTGCATGATCGTCTCCGCTTGCGCGAGTTCGGCCTGAGTGTTCACGCCCAGCACCTCCGTGCAGTCCTCTACTTCCAGTGCGACGGTATCAAATCCCTTGCGGCGCGCGATGGCGACAGCGTCGGTGAGGTAAAATTCGCGTTTGGCGTTGTCGTTGGTGATCTCGTCAAGGATGGCGAGCGCGGTTTCGCCGCGCAGCCCCATCATGCCCGCATTGCACAGCGTAATCGCCTTTTCCGCGACGCTTGCGTCCTTTTCCTCGCGGATGGCGAGAAGCTGGTCGTCCTCGGTAATCAGGCGGCCGTAGCCGATCGGATCGGCGGGACGGAATCCGAGCACGGCGACGGCCGCTCCATCCGCCAGCGCCTCACGTAGTCGGGCAACCGTGCTCGCGCGGATCAGTGGCGTGTCGCCATAAACCACCACAAGGTCGTGCGCTTCGCGCGCAAGTGCGGGACGCGCGGTGAGCACGGCGTGGCCGGTTCCCCGCCGTTCGGCTTGAACGAAAATCTCCGCCTCGGGCGCGGCGACCTTGACGGCCTTGGCGACGGCGTCCATGGCGGGACCGATGACGACAGCGACCCCGCCTCCCGGAAAGTCGTCTATCGCGGACAGCACATGTTCGATCAGCGGCCGCCCGGCAATGGCGTGCAATACTTTCGGCCGCGAGCTACGCATGCGCGTCCCCTCGCCGGCCGCAAGCACGATGGTCGAACAGGTCGTCACGCTTGGTATCCCTTTGGCATGCCGGAACGCAGTCCTCTTAGAGCATTTTGCGTCGGCATGGGAATCGGTTCGCTGCAGAAAACGCAGCCGGGCAAGAGCGACCCGTGTTAATCATCGGGCAAAGCCGCGGAAAGTGGCGCTCTTCTGATTGGGCCTCGCGATGCGATTTGCCGACTCTATGACCCGGCGAGCTAAGTGATCATGCGTCCGCGGTTTCTCCCCTCTGCCCGCACGACCAATTGGCTGCTGACGATTGGTTTTCTTGCGCTGCTTTGCGCCTTTTACCTGCGCTACCTGGTGATCGAGAATTCGACGGTCGGGCTTGCCTGCGACGCCGGCCGCGACAGCATCATCTGCCTCGCCCGATTCGTGGCGACGCGGCTGTTCAGGGCGCAGGTCTTCGGTTTCGTCGCGCTCGGCGCGGCCCTGCTCAACCTCATCCGCCCATCCCTGCCGCTGTTTGCGATCGCAATCGTCGCCACCGCTTTCGGGCTGGTGCTTTACAACACCACGCTCGCGGGATTTGCGGCCGGACTTATGATCATAAGCTTTGCACGTCCCGCCCGCGAGCAAGAGTAAGCGCGAGAGCAAACAAACTTGCGGCGAGCCAAAGCGCCTGCCAGTTGGCGAAACCTTCGTTCAGCACGATGAAGGCCGCGCCGAGCGCAAGCACCCAAGCGGCAACCATCTCGGCTAGTCCGCAGCCGCCCTCCCCCGTCGGCCCGATCCACCGATAAAGGAGAAACGGGACGCTCGCTGCGGTGAGCGCCGCGAATGGGAAATCGCGGTAGCGGGGATCGAACACGAGGCCGAGCGCCGTCTGGATCGCGACAAGGGTCAGAAGGATCAACAGTGCGCCGGCAACGCGAAGAAGCGGCTCCTTCGGACGCTCCTCGCGCGCGCCGAGGAGCCGGGCGAAGCCTGGCAGCCGGTCGCCCCGCGCAAGCAGGGCCGAGCCTGCGAGCGGCGCTGCGACCGCAAGCAGGCCGAGCGCCGCCCCGCGGATCGCGCCGCCGACGCCGAGGCTTTCGATCATGCTGTTTTCGATTGCCCATCCTGCCAAGACGCCGCCGGCAATGGCGTTAAGTCCCACGGCGATCCACACGACGCTCGGTATCCTGTTCGCGTCTTCGGCGGCGAGCCATGCGGCGGCGAAGATGAAGCAAGCAAGCGCAACGCCGCCGAGCGCCTGCCAAACCCAGTAGGGATGGTCCGAAACGGGCTTTCCCAGAACGAATTTCGGTTCGCGGCTGGAACCCGAGAAAAGACCCCAATAGCCGCCCACGGCGCCTTCCAGCGCGCGTTTCCATGGCTGGTCGAACGCCTCGATCAGGTTGACGCGATAGCTCCGCTGCGCCGCGCGCGTAACCACATCGTTGATCACCCGCGCTTGGTTGGACGGCGATGGCAACGCGCCTTCCCGCATGCGTCCGTGGCTTGGCCATCCGACCTCGCCGATCAGTATGTCGCGCCCCGGGAACGCCGCCGCCACTTTCTGGCGGATCGCTTCGACATGTGCGCCGGCCGCATGCGCCGGTATCGGGTCGTCTTCCCAATAGGGAAGGATGTGGATGGTGATGAAGTCGGCGTCCGCGGCGAGCGCGCGGTTGCGCAGCCAGAATTCCCATACATCGGCATAGGTCACCGGCATCGGGACGGCCGCCTTCACCGTACGGATTATCTGCGAAAGGTCGCCCGCCGAAAGCTCGCCGCGCAAAAGCACCTCGTTGCCGACGACGATTGCGGAAATCACATGCGGGTAGCGTTTGGCGAGCGCGATCACCCCGTCAATTTCGGCTTTGTTTTTCGCGCGGTCGCTGGACAGCCAGAGTCCGAGAATGACCTTCAGGCCGAACTGCTCGGCCACCGCAGGGATTTGGTCGAGCCCGTGCGTGATCGAATAGGTTCGTATGCATTTCGTAACCGCGGCAAGGCGCGCCAAGTCCTCCTCGATTTGGGCGCGATCGACGCGGGTGCCGGGTGCAAGCGGGCTCTGCGCGCCGCGGAACGGGGCGTAGGACAGGCATTCGACCTTGCCGTCCGCCGCGTGCGTCGCCGGCAAGCGGACGGGCGCGCCGATCCACCACCACGCCGTTACCACCACGATGAGAGCAAGAACGAGAACAGCGAGGGGACGGCGCATCGACCCAATGTTGATGTCTGACAGCGACGCCAACCGATGCGACGCCGTGAAGGCGGCTTTTTCCGGGCTCACGGCGCGCGACCCTGGACAGAGGGGACAAGTTCGGCCATTACGCACAGGGTGTGCGTTGAGGCAACGCCATCATGCCGGCCAATTCCAATGATGGCATCCTAACTTATCCGGTCGTCATCGGCATCAACCCGCAGCAGAAACATGTCCTCCTCTGGTTTGCGAGCCATTTCGTTTGCGTGCATAACGCTCATTGCAGCCCTGTCCCCCAGCCTCGCGCCCGGGCAGAGCGGCGACCAAGCGCCGGACGCCTCCAAGAACCAGGCCGATGCGGCCAGGCAGGAGAAGAAGGCCCGCGTCGACCGAGCGGCTGAAGCAGGCCAAGCGCTAAAGGGTCCAGCGTCGTTTCCCGAATGCGTGTGGCTCGGCGAGCGGGTGGTCAGTTTGCTGTGGCGCGACGACCTGGACACCGCATTCCGCCACCTTGAACTCTACGATCGTTTCGGATGCCCCGGCGGGCACGTACAGTCGACCTTCCGATGCGTCGTGCGCCAAGGGAACATCGATCCCAAGGCGACTGAAACGCTCAATTCGCGGGTGCATTCCTGCTGGCTTAATCCCGAGTTGGTTGCCGCCGCCTCGCCGCCTGCGCCGGCCCCGACCGCCGAGAGCGCGCCCGAAACGAACCCCAGATGACGATGTTGACTTGACGTTCTAGCCCTGGTTGCTCCAGCCGATTGGACCGCCTTCAAACTGCCATGTGGGTCTTGTACTTGAAGATACTGCCGGCCGCACATATACGTCTCGCGGCGCATACGTCTCGCGGCGCAACATCCATCGTCGAGCCTAGGGGACAGGTTCGAGATCGCAATCCCCCGCCCCGATTGGTAAATACATGCGTTCCGTCGCCTTCGTAGTCGCGCTTGTGGCGTGCCTGCATGCTGCAGCATGGGCTATTTGGGAAAGCCAGAGTTCGGCTCCTAATATTTCTGGTCCGCTAGCGAGCGTATCCTATTCGCCTTTCGAAGGCTCGGCCCACCCGGACGACCCCAATAACCGGCTAAGCATTGACAAGATCAGGTCGGATCTGCGCGTGCTCTCTCCGCTTACGCGCGCGATCCGCACCTATTCGTCGACCGGTGGCGTCGAGCTTGTCACGCCGATTGCCGCCGAATTCGGGCTCAAGGTCACCGTCGGCGCGTGGATTGACAAGAATGAGAAGCGAAACGAGCGGGAGCTTCGCGCCGCCGTCGACCTCGTCCGCAAGAACCGTAACGTCAACGCCCTTGTCGTCGGCAACGAAACGATCTTCCGCGGTGAACAATCGGTGGACGACCTGATCCGCCTCATTCACCAGACGAAGCGGGAGGTGGGCGGCGCCGTGCCGGTGACCACCGGCGAAATCTGGCATGTCTGGATCGAGCATCCCGAGCTGGCTTCGGAGGTCGATTTCATCGCCGCCCACGTCCTTCCCTACTGGGAAGGCTTCTCGGAGACACAGGCGGCCGACCAGGCGGTAATTATCTACAACAAGCTGCGCCGGGCTTTTCCCGGCAAGCGCATCGTGATCGCGGAGTTCGGCTGGCCGAGCGCGGGCTATAACCGCAAGGCGGCCGAGCCGGGCCGCATTGAGCAGGCCACCGTGCTGCGCAATTTCGTCGCACGCGCCGAAGCGGTTGGCATAGACTACAACATCATCGAAGCATTCGACCAGCCGTGGAAGAGTTTCGAAGGTAGCGTCGGCGCCTACTGGGGCCTCTTCGACGCCGAGCGGCAGCCGAAATTCTCCTGGACCGGGATCATCGGCGACAGCGACCATAGCAAGATCGGCGCGATCGCCGTCGCCGTCGGTATCTTGGTGTCGCTGCCTATTCTGGCGATCGCCGGCGCGACGATAATGCAAGCGTTAACGCTTGCCGTTTTCGCCCATGCGGTCGGCGCCTGGGCGGCGGTCTTGTTCGACTATTGGAACGGGCACTATTTCGTCATCGGCGCGGGTGTCGCGCTCGGCGTTGGCCTGCTCCTCCTCATTCCGCTGATCATGATCGCGATGTGGCGGGTCGAAGAAATCGCCACCGTTCTGTTCGGACGTCGACCGAAGCGCCTGCTCGGCGGCGCGGATGAGGGTGACGAGACCCATGAATACGCGCCGAAAGTGTCGATCCACGTGCCCGCTTATATGGAACCGCCGGAAATGCTGAAGGCGACGCTCAACGCGGTCGCCCGTCTCGACTACCCCAATTTCGAATGCGTGGTCGTCATCAACAACACTCCGGACCCGGCCTTCTGGCGGCCGGTTGAGGAACGGTGCCGCGAGCTTGGCGAGCGGTTCAAATTCATCAATGCAGAAAAGATTGAAGGCTTCAAAGCCGGCGCGTTGCGGCTGGCGTTAACCCATTCCGCGCCGGACGCCGAGATTATCGGCGTCATCGACGCCGACTACACCGTGTCGCCCGATTGGCTGCGGGATCTCGTGCCCGCGTTCGCGGACCCCAGGGTCGGCATGGTGCAGGCCCCGCAGGATCATCGCGACGGCGACAAGAGCGCCATGCACACCGCCATGAACGGCGAGTATGCCGGCTTCTTCGACATCGGGATGGTGCAGCGTAACGAGGCGAACGCCATCGTTACGCACGGGACGATGTGTCTCATTCGGCGCGATGCCCTTGAAAGCGCAGGCGGCTGGTCGAGCGACACCATCTGCGAGGACACCGACCTCGGCCTTTCGATCCTGGAACAGGGCTGGCTGACGCATTACACCAATCGCCGCTACGGCCGCGGGCTGCTGCCCGACAGCTTCGAGGCATTCAAGAAGCAGCGCCATCGCTGGGCTTATGGCGGATTCCAGATCATCCGGAAACATTGGCGCCAGTTCCTGCCGGGCGTGACGCGCCTCACGCCCGAACAGCGGCGAGAATTCGCCTTCGGCTGGCTCAATTGGCTGGGGGCGGAAAGCGTCGGGGTCGTGCTCGCGATGCTGAATCTCGTCTGGGTACCGGTGGTGGCTTTTGTCGGCATCGCCGTGCCGGACAAGGTGCTGACGGTACCGATCCTCGCCGCTTCAGCTTTGTCGATCTTGCATTTTATTGCGCTTTATCGCCGGCGCGTGCAGATCGGTCCGGCGCAAGCGGCCGGCGCGATGTTCACGGCGATGTCGATGCAATGGACGGTGGCGCGGGCGGTGGCCTTCGGTGTGATCAAAGACCACTTGCCTTTCGTCCGGACGGCCAAGGGCGGATTCGCGCGCAAGCGGGTGACCTTCCCGGCTTTCGATGAGGCCGTCATGGCCGGGCTGCTGCTGCTCGGCGCCGCGATCGTGTTCTGGAGCAATTACGAGCAGCAGGTGCGCGAAATCAATCTGTTCGGCGCAGTGCTGATCGTGCAGAGCGTGCCCTTCCTATCCGCAGTCGGAATTGCCTTGCTCGAACGCTCGCGCGTGAACGACTACGCGTTCTGGCAGGTTATGCAGAGCCGGACCGAGGACCTGTTGCAGCCTGCGGAGGCGCAGCCGGCCTTGGCCGAAGTCAGAGTGGAGCGGGACCAGCCCCTCGTCGCCGACAAGCGGGTAGATGCCAGTAGCTGGCGCGACGTCGAAAGGTCGAAGACTCCTTATGCCGCGAGTGCGGTTTCGACCAGGCGCACCCAGTAGGACGCACCGACGGGGATGACGTCGTCGTTAAAGTCGTAGGCTGGATGGTGCAGGCTGGCGCCGTCGCCGTTGCCGACGAACACGAACGCGCCGGGACGCGCTTGCAGCATATAGGCGAAGTCCTCCGCCCCCATCACCGGCGCCATGGCGTCATCGACATTGTCGCGGCCTACCACGTTCGCTGCGACCGAGGCGGCGAAATCCGCTTGGCGCCGATGATTGACCAGCACGGGGTAGCCGCGTTTGTAAGTCAGTTTCGCCTTGGCGCCGTAGCTCTGCGCCGTTCCTTCCACCAGCCGCCTTAGGCGCTCCTCCAACAGGTCACGTACGGCCGGACTGAAGCTGCGCGCAGTGCCGCGCAGCAGCGCGGTCTGCGGAATGACATTGTCGATATTGCCGGCCTGGAACATGCAGATCGACACCACGGCCGATTCCAGCGGATCGACATTGCGCGCGACAACGGATTGCACGGCGTTCACGATCTGCGCGCCGACCAGGATCGTATCGACCGCGAACTGCGGGCGCGCCGCGTGGCCGCCCAGCCCTTCGATCGCGATTTCGAGCGTGTCGGCTGAGGCCATGACCGGGCCGGCGCGGAGCGCGAACTGCCCAGGGGCGAGGCCGGGAAAGTTGTGCATCCCGTACACCTCCTCGATCGCAAAGCGCTCCATCAGGCCGTCGCGGATCATCGCCCGTGCGCCCGCACCCCCCTCCTCCGCCGGCTGAAAAATGACGACCGCCGCCCCGGCGTAGTTGCGCGTCTCCGCCAGATACCTCGCCGCCCCGAGCAGCATCGCGGTATGGCCGTCGTGGCCGCACGCATGCATGTTTCCCGGCGTCGTGGACTTGTAGGGCAGATCGTTCGTCTCGAGGATCGGCAGCGCGTCCATATCGGCGCGCAGGCCGATGGCCTTTCCCGCGCCTCGTTGGCCGCGGATCACCCCGACAACGCCGGTCCGGCCGATGCCGGTGACCACCTCGTCGCAGCCGAACGCCGTAAGCTGTTCGGCGACGAATCCGGCAGTGCGGTGAACGTCGTAACGCAGCTCCGGATGCGCATGCAGATCGCGCCGCCATTCGGTGAGCTCGGCATGGAACTCGGCGATGCGGTTTACAGTCGGCATGGAAGTCCTCGTCGGGATGCGCGCTGCGCTCCTCGCTAATATCTGCGGATAATCGCGGAATGCCATAGGCAGACGCAGCGCGCGATGCTTTGACCGCTTTGGAACGTCTGCTTTTGGCCTTTGTATCTGCGCGACGCGGCCCCGGCCCGCCGGAACTTGACCGGGCTGGAGGCCGCCCCCGGCCCACCGGAACTTGACCGGGCTGGAGGCCGCCCTTAACACACAGGCTAAGCGAGCCCGTAGCTCAGTCGGTAGAGCACGTGACTTTTAATCATGGGGTCGCGGGTTCGAGTCCCGCCGGGCTCGCCAATAAAAACAGTGACTTATGACGATTATATACGATTTATCCCGCGTGGGATATCGCGTCAGGATGGCACGGGGGACGCACCGCGGACGAAGTTCACTCGAATGCTCGCCCCGATGACGCTCGGCAATATGCGCTCGCATGGCGTCCGCTCGCTCGCAGTGACGTGCGAGCCATGTCACGATGTTTTCGGCGGAGCGCTGGGGCAACGTGTTGATTGTGCGCTTCCGGTCCGCGCACTCCCGATGACCATAAAAAAAGAAGCCGGTCCCCGTCGAGAAAACGAGGACCGGGCTACTTAAGCATATTCCATTCCTATCAGTAGCGCGCGACCACCGGCCCCTTGCCGAAGGGGAGTTTGCCGAGCGGAGCCTTACCGATCGGAGCCTTGCCAATCGGGGCAGCAACCGGAGGCAGCGGCTCTTTGCGCGGCAAGTCTGCAGCCAGAGCGCCACCAACGAACACGACAGACGCCAGAATTCCCAGGATAAACTTCGACATTGATGCCTCCCACCCGTTGTCGGCAGGTGAACACCTTAGTCCGCCCATTGGTTCCGAGGCTTCTGCATTCCATCGATGGCCGTTGCCCGATAGCAACACTTCAACCCGGTTGAACATGCGGTCGCCGGGGTGTGACGCGAGGTGACCTTTGCGGCCTGACGTCTCACGCTTGCTGGCGTGAGGAACAGCGGGACAATGATGCGTTCTCCTCCCAGCCTTCTGAAGAATCGGTGTAATTCCAGTTCTGTGAGCCTGTTCACAGTACCGAGCGCTCCTCTCCCGATACCCGTATCAGGCATCCAGGTGGGAGGTCCCCGATGCGCGAGATCATTTTGGTATTCTTGGTGGCGTTAGTGATGACGGCGGGCGTCACGGCCGCGTGGTACATAACGCAACCGGGTGCAGCTACTTCTTACATTCGATGACGGCTCTTTCCGTGGCATCATCGGCGCGCCGGCAAGCCTTGGCGCGCGAATGCCGATTGCGGATGTGTCAGGGCGGCGACCGTGAGCGGGGATTGAGAGCTGGTTCAATCCGTGCGGGCGCCCGTTCCACCCGATGACGCTTGGCAATATGCGCGAGCACGGCGTCCGCTCGCTGCAGCTTGCTCGCGCTTTGTGCGCCCGAACTGACAGCCCGGACCCGCCGGCACTCTAATCGCACCCGACGCTCCCATGGACGGCAATGCGTCGGACAAGTGGGACGATAGGCATGGAACCGGGGAATAAGCCTCGCGTTCTTCGTGCTTAGAACGTGGGTGCCCCTAAAATTTGGAGAGCGCTTATGGCATGGGTAGGTCGCACGAAGTTTCCCACGATTGGGGTTGGAACTTCGCTTCGCCTAGAAGAAACCCCGACGGTTCCCGGAAAATCGCCCAGTCCAGTCAAGCCGGGTTCCAAAATACTGATAGAGATGGCAGACGGGGTCGAAACCAAGGCTACTATTCTGAGCGTTGCTGATAACGAAATTCAACTGAAGCTGCCTAACGGCACTGTTTGGCAGTTGACGCATCTCACCCCGTTCGACCCGCCGGTTAACCTCCAATCGCCCGGTCTGAACCACCAGGACTGGGTCGTTCGCTCGGCGCAACCGTTCGCGCCCTCTTCACAGACTGGATGATTATCGTCGTTATGCGTCGTGTTGCGGACGCGTGGCGCCACGGCACGCCATCCACACCGCACACAGCGCCCAGAGGTAGCGAGGCTCTCCGGGCTCGCCGGCCCGGGGCGCCTGGTTTGCACCGTCTGCGGGATCATCGGCGCGGATAGTGGCGGGCTAGAAAATGATGTCAGTCTCGCGCAACTGGCGAACCGGCCCCGCCGTCACCACATAGGCCGAGCGGCTTCCTGCCGCGCCCTGCTCGCGGATGCCGACTGCGGATGTACCAGCGGCAACGGCCGCGAGCGGGGAACAGGGCCGCTTCAATCGTCGACCACAGGAGAACGCCATGCGCGCCGCGCTTTTCGCAGTCGCTGCATTGACCGCCGCCCTCTGCACTGTGCCGGCAAGCGCGCAGCAAGGCGGTTATCGGCTTTACCCCTGGTGCGCGTATTATGGCGGCATAGGGCGCGGCGGCGGGACAAACTGCTACTTCTCGACTTGGCAGCAGTGCCAACTCGCGATCAGTGGCAATGGCGGCATGTGTGCTGTGAATCCGTTTTATGAAGCTTACGGTTCTTGGTACTCCTTCGGGGGTCCCGCCCCGCGCCGCTCGTCACGCAGGTATCGGCCGGGCTGATTTACAGCGCCAAAAATTTGGCAGGTACGCGGGCTCGCCACTCTTTATGGCGGCGGTCCCCTCTCCGGTGTCCAAGCAGACGGCCGCCCGTAGGCGGCCGTTGCCTTGTGTGAGGAGGCGGGAACTGCACGCTCCCCGCCTCCTCACTTGCTCGGCCGGGTCAGTAGCCGCAGACCCAAACGTAGCCGACGGGCGTCCAACGCCAGCAATAGCCGACGCCATAGCCCCACCACCGACCGTGCCAGAAGCGTCCGTGGCCACGGCGCCAACCGCCACGGCGCCAACCGCCGCCGTGCCAGCCGCCAGCTCTCCAGCCGCCGCCGTGCCAGCCGCCGCCGTGGTGGCCACCATGACCACCACCGTGGCCGCCACCGCCATGGCCCCCGCCTCGGGCGAACGCCGAAGCCGGGATAAACAGGCACGCTGCGACGGCCGCCGCGAGCGAGATTTTGCGTAACATCACTCTAAGTTCCTCCTGTTGATGCCCAGAACTGGGCGATCACACGAGGTCGCGAACCAAGGAGTGGTGGTTCGTGATGAAACGCACACTCGGTGAAGGATGAGTCGGCGCCGACGCGAGGAACTAGAACGAATTCCGTTCCAATGGAATCGGAATTCGCCCTAGTTATCTTTTTGGTGGTCGTATTTTCTGCGGCGAACCGGTTCCCACCCCCGGATCAAGTCCGAGGGCATGCTTCGCCGGAAAATGCGCTCGGGGTTGGCCTGGTGTGGAGGGTGAAGACGTATTTCTCATTGAGGGCGGTTGTCGCCTGGATCCGGCAATAGGTGGCGAGATCGGCGAGCAGGCTGCGGAAGCTGTGGACTGGCAATCCGTCGTCGGTGCGGCCGGTCGTTTGCTTGCGCCTGGCGGCGTCGGAGCGCTCGGCCTTGGCGACGATGCTCGTGCGCATGGCGGCGGCGGCCTCGTGATCGGTCTCGTCGTAGAGCATGGGGGCGAGCCTGGCGCGCATGGATGCTCGACGTGATAGGCGAGCATGCACAGGAAGACGTGGGAGCGCACGCGCGGCGTCGTCCAGTGGAAGATCGGACGCAGATGGATGTCGACGGTCTTCAAGGAGCGGAACGCGCGCTCGACCTGGGCGAGACTTTTGTAGGCGCTGACGGCAGCCGCGTCGCCGAGCGTTCTCTTCGGCAAGCTGGTGCGCACGACATAGATGCCGTCGAGCGCCGCCTCGGCGGCGATCGCCGCGGCCTTGCGATGGAACGTGAAGCTTGCCTCGCCGATCACGAGGTCGAAGTGCTTGGCCATCTTGTGCCGGTTGACGACGGCGCTAACCTTGAGCGCAATCGCGGCCTCGCGCGCAGCGGTTGCGGGCGCGCCGAACCGCCGCTGCGATGATGGCGAGGTACTTTTCGGTCGCGGCCAATAGGTCCTCTCGCTTGCGGGCGCGCTCGCGGGCGAGATCGCGATTGCGGCAGACGATGAGATGCTCGACCGGATAATAGGGCGACGTGATGGCCGCCATGTAGCGCTGGTCGAACAGCGACATCTGCAAGGCTCCGGCTTCCGCGAGTTCCCGGATGGCCGGCGCCCGTAACGCCGTGATCCAGTCGAGCAGGCCGGGGCGATCTCGCCGTCGATACGCGCCTGCGTGATCATTCACGGTCACCGACCAGCACCACGTGATCGAGCGCGAAGCGCTTCTTGACCTTGTCGATCTGCGTGGCGAGCGTGCGCGGATCGGCGGTGTAGCCTTCGAACACCTCGATCGCCACCGGACAACTGTGCGCGCGCGCACAGCAAACCGTAGACGATCTGCAGCTTGCCCTTCTTGCCGTCGCGGTTGTAGCCGAGCTGCGCCAGCTCGCAGCAGCGCCCCTCCACATAGCTCGAAGACACGTCGTAGAGCACCAGCATGCCGGTGCGCAGATGCTTGCGAGCGAGCGCCTTCTCGACCGCCTCCTGACGCTCGCCCAGCCAGTCGAGGGCAACATAAAGCTCGTCTTCGTCAACCGCTCCAAGACCAAGCGTCTCGCCGAGGCTGAAGGCGGCGGTGAGCGGGTCGAGCATACGGGCGGTGGCGAGCTTGGAAGCCGGCGCGATCAGCCGCGCCACAATCATCGCGATGACGAGGTCGCGGCAGCGGTTGCCGGCAGGCCCGAGCAAACGATCGAGACCGATGTCGCGCAGCGTGCCGAGCACGGCCGCCACATGCCCGTGCGGCAACGCGCGGCGCACCACGATGGTCTCCTGATCGGCCGCCGCGACCTTTCCCCCCTTGAGCAGCGTGCGCAGGCCTTCGATAATGTCGGTCGGCCAACTGGACAGGTTGGCGATGGTGCGCTTCTTGATCTTGCCGCCGTCCCGATAGCTCTCCCGCAGCAGGATGGCCGGCGGCGAGTTCCGGTTGGGGACGGATTCGATATACATGGCATCAATGTGCCATGATTTCCCACGTGAGGCAATATTAAAACGTCATTTACATGGCTACATTTTTACAGGAAAAAGCCCCATAACGCCCGCAAATCCAACGAGTTGACGTATTAAGAAGGAATGTCTAGCGTGGCTCAATGCTGAGGGCGAACCGGCCGCATGCGCTTAGCCCTGACCGCCACTGACCCGAGTTGCCGAATAAACACAGGCGATAGCGAATCTCTCGTGTGCGGCCCGTTGCTGCAAAAAGAAGCATCGGTGTTCGCGTCTCGAAGGGCATGGTGACGATAATAACCGCTGGCGGCTACGGCCGGCTGGAGGTTCCGGCCTTCGATCCGCTCGGCCAGCCGACTAGTCACGGGAATGGGTTTTGCGCGCCGTGCCGAAATGTCCTGCCCGCCTGCAAAACAAGCGTAAGCGGATACCTTCTCGCCAAACCGTTGCTCTCAAGCAACTGGCTGAGAACAAATTGATGCAAAGGCTCTCATGACTGCTCTGGTTACTGTCTCGCCGCCAACGGTTGCTAGAATGCGTGAGCGTCGCCACTCCGCGGATCGTCATGCCCAAACTCGGTCACGAATGCACTGCACGCCGACCGTTGCCGGCACGGGCTCCCTTGCGGACATATGACATCGCGCTGGCATTGGCGCTTGCCTTGTTTTGCCCAACCTCCGCGCTCGGCGATGAGATCTTTGCCGGAGTGGCAAACTACGGCTCGGGCGGCGAAGGCCCGAACGCGGTTGTCCAGCAGGCCGCGCAGGGCGTCGCGGATCGCCTCATCGCGCAGTCGCCATCCTTCGTCCTGTCCGGCGGGGACATGCTCTACGGCACGTATCCGTCTGACCCCTTTCTCGACTTTGAGCCTCTGGGGCCCACCGGAAACCCTAGCTTCGAAGTCGCCGTCGGCGATCTATACGGCCAGTACATCAAGCAGAGCGCACTGGTCCCGAATGGCGGAACAGAGATGAATTTCTTTCCCGTCGTCGGCGACCACGACTGGCACCATGAGACCATTCAGGTGAACGTGGAGACGGGTTACTCGGTCGGCCCGGCACTCGAAGGCTACAACGTCAACGTAAACAAGGACACAAATCCAGCGTTCTACGGGGATGCACTGACTGCGTATAACGACGCGCAGAGCTATCTCAGCGGCGCCAATACGAATCATTCGAATACGCAATTCGGCCTTTCAACCTCGGTCGCCAACCAGATCACGATCTTCGGTGCGCCCAACACCCCCGAAAACGGCGACACCTACGAGAGCTATTTCTCTGCGCTGTACCACTTGCCCACGAGTCAGACGGCGTCCACGCGCCGATCCGCTGGTACGACACGCTGCAAGGAAACGTGCACGTCTTCGCCCTGTCGACCGACCCGAACGAAATCTTTCAGGGCGGGTTGAAGTCGATCGACATCCAGGACTCGGGCACGTCCGCGGACAATCTCGCCAACAGTCCCCAAGGACAATGGTTCACGGCCGCGCTCAGCGCTTCGCCCGCGACCTGGAACATCGTGGAGACGCACCAGCCGATCGTCAGCGCCTCGACGCCTCAGGAGGGTTACTACTCATCGGGGGTGACTCCGCTGGGACATATGTCGACGGCGTACATGCAATGGTTCGACAACACCAAGGTCGACCTCGTGCTCTCGGCGCACGTTCACGGCTTTGAGCGGCTGTACAATAACGGCATTACCTACATCAACAATGGCACTGGCGGCACGTACCAATCGTTCCACTATTTCTGCGAGCAGCCCGGCGCCACCAACAGCTGCGAGAACACCTACCAGGTCGACCCTAATTTTGGCGGCTCGTCAGGCACGACGTGGTCCAACAATAAGATGATTGCCCTGACGCAGATGCAAGTGGGCAATACCTATGGCTTTCAGCTGTTCCAGACGAGCGACACGAACAACTATCTGGAATCCCAGTTCTGGGGCTCGACCGATCCGGCCAATGCCAACGGCAATGGCGCCAACTGGACCCTGCTCGACGACTTTTTCATTCTCAAGAACGGCAGGATCAGCGCGAGCCAAGCGCAATCGGCGACGGGGCTCGAGCTGAAAGCGCTCAATGGCGCGAGCAACGGTTTCGGCATAATCGACACCTCAGGCGCGACGGGGCCTATAACCCTTGCCGCGCTGATCAACGGACCGGGCCAGTTGGTCGTCAACGGCGGTGGCACATTGATCCTGACGCGGCCGAACGTGCCGACGAGCGCGCCGTCGGTCTATAGCGGCCAAAACTTCTCCTTCATGCCAGCAAGTGCCAAGAACACATATTCGGGCGGCACCTATGTGACCGGCGGCAGCACGTTGCAGATCGCCAATAACAGCCTGCTCGGCGCCTCCTCCGGCGTCCTGACGCTCGATGCCGGCATGCTCAAGGCCTCGCAGGGCTTTTCGTCGGCGCGCGCCATCGTTCTCGGATCGGGGAACGGCGCGATTAACACCAATGGGAATCAAGTGGCCCTGTCGGGTCAGATTACCGGCACCGGCGCCCTGACCAAGATAGGCGGCGGCATGCTAACGCTGTCGGCAGCGAGCGCCTATACCGGCGCGACCGCGGTCAACGCGGGCGCGCTGCTCGTGAATGGCTCGATCGCCTCGTCGAGCGGACTGACGGTGGCCCCGGGCGCACTGGTCGGCGGCAACGGATTCCTGCCCTCGACCACGATCAACGGCATTCTGTCGCCCGGCAATTCGATCGGCACGATAACGGTGAACGGCAATCTCACCTTCGGGCCGGGCGGCATCTATCTGGTCGAGGTTTCGCCGACGGCCGCCGACCGCACCAATGTGACCGGCACCGCCACGCTGGCGGGAAACGTGCTCGCGATCTTTGCGCCGGGCAGCTACATCACCCGGCAATACACGATTCTGCACGCCGACCAAGGCGTCAGCGGCGCATTTGCGGGCCTGTCCGCCAACGCGCCCACGAACTTCAACGCCAGTCTGAGCTATGACCCAGACGACGTGTTCCTGAACCTGACCGCAGTGCTTGGAAGTTCGGTGAACGGCCTGAGCCAGAACCAAGTGAACGTCGCCACTGCGATCAACGGCTTCTTCAACAATGGCGGTTTGCTGCCGCCGAATTTTGCCAACCTGTTCGGGCTGAACGGGATCAACCTCGCCAATGCGCTGAGCCAGTTGTCCGGCGAGGCGGCGACGGCGGCGCAATATGGCGCGTTCCAGTTGGGCAACCAGTTCTTCGCGCTGATGCTCGACCCGCTGGTCTATGGCCGCGGTCCGGGCGTGGGAATTGCACCCGGCGGCGGACCGATGCGGCTTGCGGCGGAAGAGACGCAAGCGCCGAAAATCGCGCTCGCCTATGCCAAAATCCTGAAAGAGCCTCCGGCGCGCCCGCGCCGCTTCTCTGGGAGCGGCGCTGGAATGTGTGGGCCGGCGGTTATGGCGGCGCCAACCGCACCGAGGGCGATCCCGTGGTCGTCGGCTCGCATGACGTCACGGCGCGCACCGGCGGCTATGGAGCAGGGATCGATTATCGCATCTGGCCGGGGACGACAGTGGGCTTGGCGCTGGCCGGCGGCTTTACCAATTGGGGACTTGCGAGCGGGCTCGGCGGCGGCAACAGCGACGTCTTCCAGGCCGGCCTCTACGGCATCACGCGCAACGGCCCCGCCTATCTTGCCGGCGCGGCGAGCTTTGCCGAGCACTGGATGTCGACCGACCGCTTTGCCTTCGCGGGCGATCATCTCACCGCGAGCTTCAACGCGCAAAATTACGGCGGACGCCTCGAGGGCGGCTGGCGCTTTGCGACCTTCCTCGGCGGGGTCGCGCCTTATGCGGCGGTGCAGGCGCAAGCCTTCCACACGCCCGCTTACAACGAACTGGATGGTACTCTTGGCGGCTTCGGCCTGAACTACAACGCCCGCAATGGCAGCGACACCCGCAGCGAGTTGGGCGCGCGCTTTGACCAAGCGCTGCCGATCGCAACCACCGCCGTGCTCGCGCTCAACGCCCGCGCCGCCTGGGCGCATGACTGGGTGACCACGCCGATTCTCAATCCCCTCTTTCAAACGCTGCCGGGCACGCTTTTCGCCGTTACCGGCGCCACGCCTGTTCCCAACTCGGCGCTTGCTTCCGCTGGCGGCGAACTGCGCTTCCTCAATGGCTGGGCGCTCGCCGCGCGCTTCGACGGCGAGTTCGCCGACCGCGCGCAGACCTATGCCGGCACCGGCACGCTGCGGTACGTGTGGTAAATTGCCGGCAGGCAAATTCCGCGCAAGCGCATGAACCGCCGTCGCTCAGCGCGCGGGGGTGTAAGCGGCGCTCGCGCCAGCCGCGAGCGGATCGGAGAGCGGCGTCACGCAGCCATCCTTGCCGAATGGCGTTCGGTCTCGATTTCAAACGACTTCACTGCTGAGAGCGAACAGGCCGCACGCGTTTAGCCCTGACCGCCACAGAGCAGAGTTGCAGAAATAAACACAGGCAATAACGAATCTCTCGTCTGCGCCCCATCGCTGCAATGACAGGCATCGGTATTCGCGTCTGAAGTTGTACTCTGCTGACGTTGCCGTCTTGGGGGGCGGGGAGATGAAACGCCGAGTGGACAGCGCCCGCTGCGGTTTGGCGCACCGCGGCAATAATGCGAAAACATCGGCAAGTGCGCCATCCTCGCGCGCCAATAGGCCCGCATGGCGAAGCCGCCGCGTTCTGCTTGGCACCGCCTCCATGGCGCTGCGGGCGGGTCTGCTCGCCTGCTCAGCCCTGCTGGTGGTGAGCGTTCCGGCGGCGGCGGCGGACATAACCTGGAACCTCAACGGAACCGGGGATTACAATCTTAACACCAACTGGACGCCTAACCAGGTGCCCGTCTTCTTCGACACCGCTGTCTTCGGGGCCTCCACCCAAAACAATGTGTTGATCGCAAACAGCTTCGCCGTCACTGGCTGGACTTCAATGCCGGCGCTTCCAACTACACGTTCACCGTCTCCGCGATCTATGATTTTTTTGGCGCCGGCATCCAGGTAAGCGGCGGCAGCGCCACCATCACCAACAACGAAGTCCTCAATTTCCGCAACTCCAGCACGGCCGGCAGCGCCACCATTACCAACAACTTTGCCCTGCAATTCCTTAGCTCCAGCACGGCCGGCAGCGCCACCATCACCAACAACAACGCACTCCAATTCATCAACGCCAGCACGGCCGGCAGCGCCACCATCACCAACAACATCTTACTCCAATTCGCCAACGCCAGCACGGCCGGCAGCGCCACCATCACGACGACCGCCGGGGCCGCGATCAACAATACCGGCACCCGTTTCTTAAATAACGCCACCGGCGGCACGTCGCGGCACATCCTGACCGCGAGCGGTCTCCTTGACATCACGCAAAGCGCTAACGCCGGCATCACGGTGGGGTCGGTGGAGGGCTCAGGCGTGGTCGCGATCGGCGGCAAGACGCTGACGATCGGTGTGAACAACCTCTCGACCACCTTTTCCGGTGTTATCCAGAACCAGGGCAACCAAGGGGGCAGCGGCGCGCTTGCAGGCAGCTTCGTCAAGTCCGGCGCCGGCACGCTCGCGCTCTCGGGCACCAACACCTACACCGGGGCGACCAATGTTAATGGCGGGACGCTGCTGGGAGGAGCGGCCAATGCGTTCAGCGCCGCGTCGGCAACCGCGGTCAACACCAACGGGACGCTCGATCTGGGCGGCTTTGCGCAGACCATCAATGCGGTGTCGCTGGCGGGCGGCACGATCCAGAACGGGACGCTCACTGGTGCGATCACGTCCACGGGCGGCACGGTCAATGGGATTGGCGGCACCGCGAGCCTGACGACGACCGGCGGATTCACGACTGCGATCGGCACCAACGGCTATACCGGCGCGACCGCGGTCAACGCGGGCGCGCTGCTCGTGAATGGCTCGATCGCCTCGTCGAGCGGACTGACGGTGGCCCCGGGCGCATTGGTGGGCGGCACCGGTTTTCTACCCACGACCACGATCAATGGGGCGCTGTCGCCCGGCAATTCGATAGGCACGATCACGGTCAACGGCAATCTTGCCTTCGGCGCGGGCGGCCAATACGCGGTCGAGGTCTCGCCGACGGCCGCCGACCGCACCAATGTGACCGGCACGGCCACGCTGGCGGGAAACGTGCTCGCGATCTTCGCGCCGGGCAGCTACATCACCCGGCAATACACGATTCTGCACGCCGACCAAGGCGTCAGCGGCGCATTTGCGGGCCTGTCCGCCAACGCGCCCACGAACTTCAACGCCAGTCTGAGCTATGACCCAGACGACGTGTTCCTGAACCTGACCGCAGTGCTTGGAAGTTCGGTGAACGGCCTGAGCCAGAACCAAGTGAACGTCGCGACTGCGATCAACGGCTTCTTCAACAATGGCGGTTTGCTGCCGCCGAATTTTGCCAACCTGTTCGGGCTGAACGGGATCAACCTCGCCAATGCGCTGAGCCAGTTGTCCGGCGAGGCGGCGACGGCAGCGCAATATGGCGTGTTCCAATTGGGCAACCAGTTCTTCGCCCTGATGCTCGACCCGCTCGTGTATGGCCGCGGTCTTGCTCTCGGCTTTGCGCCCGGCGGGCGTGGGACCGATGCGGCTTGCCGCGGAAGAGACCCAAGCGCCGGAGATCGCGCTCGCCTATGCCAAAATCCTCAAAGAGCCACCCGCGCCGCCGGCACTGTTCCTCGGGGAGCGGCGCTGGAATGTGTGGGCCGGCGGTTATGGCGGCACCAACCGCACCCAGGGCGATCCCGTGGTCGTCGGCTCGCATGACGTCACGGCGCGTACCGGCGGCTATGGAGCGGGGATCGATTATCGCCTCTGGCCGGGGACGACGGTGGGCGTGGCGCTCGCGGGCGGCTTTACCAATTGGGGACTTGCGAGCGGGCTCGGCGGCGGCAACAGCGACGCCTTCCAAGCCGGCCTTTACGGCATCACGCGCAACGGCCCCGCCTATCTCGCCGGCGCGCTTTCCTTTGCCGAGCATTGGATGTCGACCGATCGCTTCGCTTTTGCCGGCGATCATCTGACCGCGCGCTTCAACGCGCAAAATTACGGCGGACGCCTCGAGGGCGGCTGGCGCTTTGCGACCTTCCTCGGCGGGGTCGCGCCTTATGCGGCGGTGCAGGCGCAGGGCTTACATACGCCAGCCTACAACGAGGCCGACGCGACCTTGGGCGGCTTCGGCTTGAACTACAACGCCCGCAATGGCAGCGACACCCGCAGCGAGTTGGGCGCACGCCTTGATCGAGCGCTGCCGATCGCAACCACCGCCGTCCTCGCGCTCAACGCCCGCGCCGCCTGGGCGCATGACTGGGTGACCACGCCGATTCTCAATCCCCTCTTTCAAACGCTGCCGGGCACGTTTTTCGCCGTTACCGGCGCTACCCCCGTTCCCAACTCGGCGCTTGTCTCGGCCGGCGGCGAACTGCGCTTCCTCAATGGCTGGGCGCTCGCCGCGCGCTTCGACGGCGAGTTCGCTGACCGCGCGCAGACCTATGCCGGCACCGGCACGCTCCGCTACGTGTGGTGAATGTGGCACTGAGAATCTGTTGGGCTCCCGCCGCCTTGCCGGCCGGGGTCTCGGCCGTGCGCGCAAAAACCCGAACTGATGGAGAAATGCTGAGATCCGCCCCAATCACCAATAGCGCGTGATCGTAAAAACGAGGTCAGCAATCAAGGCGACGAGCATCAGAGCAAACAGCAGACACGCGACCACGAAGGCGAAGGACTCGCCAAAATTGGCAATATGAGCCGTTATGTTTGCGAATGATCCACGTCGTTTCAGAATAGCGGCCATAGCTTGGCCCTCTGAAGGCTCAGGATATTATGCGCCGATAATCGAGGAATTGCTGTGACCAATTTCACAAGCAGGTGAAACGCGCCCCGATCCTGCCTGTGCCACGACAAGTGCAGTCACAGGAGCGCTCCCGGCACAAAACACAGGACGTTCCACCCGTCGAATCCCCACGTCGCGCAGAGAATTGGCTCGCCGACCGGGTTGCCGCGGTCATGGATCACGCGGTTCGGCGGGATATCGATCCACTTCCCGTCCGGGGCTCGGGCCTGCCAATGATTGCCCGACAGGTGCGCCTCCGTGCGCAGGCAGTCCGCCTCGTCACAGCAAAAGCTGCGGCCATCCGGCGAGCGCAGGTCGTGGAACCACTGGCGGATTTCCGGAGACACATGCTCGTACTGCCCGCGGTCACGTGCAAGGTCGGCGCTGACTGCCAAGAGCAGCGGTAGGAGGATGATTTTCATCCAACCCTCCGATGGCGGGTTCGGCTAAGCTCCCCGCGTCAACTCATCCGTAACCCTTCACCTCGAAGAACAACGTAGGCCGTGCAAAGGGCTCCCAGCGGACGATCACTTCAGCGAGAGGTCGACTGCGGCAGCTGCCTGCGCGAATTCTTCCAAGGCAAAAGGCGGCCCGGAGGCGGCCCTTACCGAAACGCGAAATCCCTACTGTTGGTGAGCGAGAATCGCCCACACGACCTCAACGGGGAGATTGTAGAGTTTCGCCAGCTCCTCTTCACTGAAGCCGTCGATGTGGCTGTGATGAACGATATTCTGTTTAATGTCCTTGGAAAGACCAACGAGAATGTGGGCGTGTTCATTCGTAAGATGATAGTGTTTCTCGGTCATTGCACCGCTCCTTCCGGGCAACCTCGACATTGAAGCGCCTCGACAAACCCGCCGAGACGCGCCGGCGAAAATGCCGCCTGTAGACCGCGGATCGAGCGGAAACGTCTAACACATTATCCGATGCCGGATCAGCTTGTGTGGCCGCCGCGGCGATGGAGCCGAGCGCGAATTGGCGAACCGGCGCCCCCATCCCTACATAGGCTCGAGCGCCCCGCTGGCGGAGCCTCGATGCAGGTACGCGGGCGGAGTTCTGAGCCGGTTTGATCGTCGACACCAGGGAGAAGCCTATGCGTGCCGCGCTTTTCGCCATCGCGGCGTTGAGCCTTGCGCTCGACGCGCTGCCGGCAAATGCGCAAGACGGCTATCAGCTCTATCCGTGGTGTGCGTATTACGGTAACGGCAGGGAGAGTTGCTACTTCTCCAGTTTCGAGCAGTGTCGGGCGGCCATCAGCGGCGCTGGCGGCATGTGTTCGCAAAATCCTTGGTATGACGCTTACGGTTCCCGTTACTCGTTCGGTGGCGGGCAGTCCCGGCGGCTCACCGGGCGGTCGCGCCAGCGCTGATCGCCGTGCAAATTGCGCGTGAACTTCGGCCCGATGATCCCCGCAACACGCGTTCACCCGGCATTCAGCCCGCGCGGCCGCTGCCCACAAGCTCGGATTTGTTGGTTTGACGCGAGGAACGCCCGCTGCGCCCCTCTCCGATTGCCGCACGCCAATTGCCGTTAGATTAAGCAAGCCTGCCAACTAATTGGGCTGTCTGCGATATTGCCCTCCGGCAAGATTATGATATCATCGTAACCTCTTCATTGAAGCCTGTGGGCCCGGCTCCCGTTCGTTTGCCGACGGGGCCGGGCTTCGCATTTCTCACTTCCGATATTTCGATCGCTCAGCCGGAGGGCCCCCTCGGCCATATTGGACAGGATCGCGTCGCTCTCGTAACTCACTCGCCGCAATGTTGTCCTGTCCGCAGCCGACACTCTAATCCGCATGCTCACACAAGCCGCCCGTCTCGCCCGAATTGAGCCGCCTGATCAGCCCCTGCCCGTATTTCGGCGCCTGCGCGCGATCGTGGACAATCCGATCAAAGCTTGGCCGCGTGCGCTGTATCGCGACCGTATATATCGATCGCGCCTGCTGGGCCGGGACATCATTTACGTCATGGCGCCGGATCTCATCCGGACAGTGCTGCTGGACGACGCGGACAGTTTTGAAAAGGGTGAAGTCGCGCGGCGTGCGCTTGGGCCGGCGCTCGGCGACGCAATTTTGATTGCCGATGGATCGCGGTGGCGATGGCAACGTCGCGCCGTCGCCGCGCTTTTCCGTCAGGAGCGGATCCGCGATTTCTTGCCTGACATGATCGCGGCTGCAGAACGCACACGCGATCGCTGGCAAGCCATGCCGCCCGCGGCCGAAATCGACGTGGCGCATGAAATGACACAGACAACCTTCGACATCATTTTGCGCACCATGTTGCCCGGCCGCGGAAGCATCGATCCGGACTTGATGGAGCGTTCCGTCACCTCCTATCTCGAGTTCGACCTCCTGGGTCATCGCGCTTGCGATGGTTGGCGCCCCGAGTTGGACGCCGTTTCCCGGCATCTACCGAAGGCACCGCAACCGCAAGCGTCTTCACGCGATGCTGGAGTCCTTGATTCTCGAGGCGACAAGAGCGCCAGGCCACGGCAACGATCTCCTCACCCACCTGATGACCGCGACCGATCCGGAAACCGGCAGGTCGATGGACCCAATCGATGTTCGCAACAATCTTCTGACCTTCATCACGGCCGGACACGAAACGACGGCGCTCGCGCTGACGTGGACGTTTTATCTGTTGAGCCTTCATCCCGAGATCGAGCAGCGGGTGAAGGGCGAGATCGCCGCCGTTACTGGAGGCGGTCCGGTTCGCCCCGAGCACATCGAGGCGCTCGGTTTCACCAATCAGGTGATCCAGGAAGCGATGCGCCTTTACCCTCCCGCGGCGCTGATCGTGCGTGCGGCGCGGAGAGACGTTGTGCTCGATGGGGAACAGATTCGGGCCGGATCAACGGTCTACATACCCGTCTATGCCGTGCACCGTCACGAGAAGCTGTGGAGCGACCCGGATCGGTTCGACCCCAGTCGTTTTGAGCCGGAAGCGGCTAAGGCGCGGGATCGCTGCAGCTACCTGCCATTCGGCGCGGGACCACGCATTTGCGTTGGACAGGGCTTCGCCCAGATGGAGGCCGCGGCAGTCCTGGCTACGCTCCTGCGCTCTTTCCAGCTCGAGCTTCGCCCGGGCTACACCCCCGAACCTCGGCTACGCGTGACGCTCCGGCCGGCGACCGGCATGCCGATGCGGATTACGGGATCTGCGCGCGAAAGTCGTCAGGCGAGCGGCAATTAAGATGCGATACGAAACGAATGCCGGTTTATCGCATTACCACCTCGAGAAGGGCGCAAGCCTCTTTCCGGCGAGCCTTTGGTTGCCCCCTAATGGTTCCCTTAGGCTCGCCGACATTACGCCGAGCGTCGGCGGCGCTGTCTCTGCCGCTCATCGGGCTAATCCGAGTGCTGAGGGGGTGACGCGGCCGGTTTGTTGACCGACAAAGGCCGCCCGGCCGCGCGCCTAGAGCAGGATGAAATGATGCGGACCGATCCTCCTGCCGTCATCGTCCGCGAAAGCGGGCGATCCAGTAAACACAAACGCGCGCCGTGATTACTGGATGCCCCGCCTCCGCAGGGCATGACGACTGCGGGTAAGGGTGGAACGAGCCAAGCCGAAATCATCAAGCTCTAGGCCGGCGTTTACAAATTTCGATGTGACACCCGGCGAGGCGCACGAAGTCAAAGGCTACGATGCGCTGATGGAGCTTCACGATGTCGATCCCGACAGGCTTCTCGGCGACAAGGGTTACGATAGCGATGAGATTCGCGACGATCTGACCGACCGCGGCATTGACCCCGTCATCCCACCGCGATCAAACCGCAAGACGCCGATCAATTACGACCGCGAAGCCTACAAGCGCCGGAATCTCATCGAGCGGTGCGTCAACCGCCTCAAACAATTCCGTCGCATCGTCACTCGCTGCGAGAAAACCGCCAGGGCCTATCTGTCGATGCTATGTATCGCCTCAACAATGCTCTGGCTGAAAACTGTCAACACGGCCTAGTCAGGCTGCAAAGATTCAAGCGGAACAAACACATCCGCTTCGGCGGGCGCCGGCGCAGGGGCGACCGCGTCCTGCAGTACCTTGAACACGCGCTGTTCGAGCGGCGACGACGAGGCGAAATCCTGGTAGGCGCGGGCGAGCGCCTCTTTCAGATGGACTTCGACGTCGCCGGGCGGCAGACCGTCAAGGTCGGTCTCCGCGAGATACGCGCTCATGCGTTTGAGAACATGCAGGCGCGCGACATTTAATACCTTCGGATCATAGCCGACGCCGAGCAAAGCGAAGATTTCCTCCGCCGACGCCGCGACCCGGACGGCCGACAGCAAATTCGGAGCTGGCGAGCCCGCGGCGCTCATGGCGCGGTCCCGTCGAAGCTGAGCCGGTCCCGGCGCACCTCCGACCAGATTGCCCGCAGCGCTTCGGCGTCCACCCATCGCTTGTCGGCGACGGCGCGCTCGCGTACCCGCGCCAGGATCGCTGGAAGCTCATGGGCAGCAACGGGCAGTCCTAGCTCGGACAGGCACGCAGCGATGGAAGCAAGGCCGGAGTGCTTGCCGATCGTAAATCGATGCGCGCGCCCGAGCATGCCGGGATCAAGCGCCTGATAGGTGCGGCGGTCCTTCAACAGTCCGTCGACGTGGATGCCCGACTCGTGGGTAAAGACGTCATCGCCGACGATCGCCTTGTTCGCCGGAATGGGTCGGGCCGCGGCCGCGGCGACGAGCGCGGCGACGCCGCCAAGCTGGTTCAGCGCGATTCCCGTTTCCCGCCCATGCAATTGCGCGAGCGCGACGGCGACCTCTTCGAGCGGCGCATTGCCGGCGCGCTCGCCCAACCCGATCACGGTAACCGAGGCATGGGTCGCGCCTGCCTGGATCGCCGCAAGCGTATTGGCGGTCGCAAGCCCGAGATCGTCATGCGCGTGGATTTCCAGTTCGAGATCGGTCTCCCGCCGTAATTCGGAAACCAGCGCATGGGTCGCAAACGGATCGAGCACGCTGAGCGTATCGGCGATGCGGAAGCGTCGCGCACCGGCGTCCGCCGCAGCGGCCATTACGTCGACCAGAAAATCGACATCGGCGCGCGAACTGTCTTCCCCGCCGACCGCGACGGCGAGGCCTTTGCTGCGAGCGTAGCCGACGACGTTTGCGAGCCGGTCGAGTGCAGCAGCGCGGCTGCCGTTGAGTTTCGCCGCGATCTGAATATCGGAGACGGGAATCGAAAGGTTGACCATCATCACGCCAGCTTCGAGCGCGGCGTCGACATCTTCCACTCGCATCCGGCACCAGGCGATCGCGGTGAGCGGAAGTCCTGCTGCGACGATGGCGCGGATGGCGGCGATTTCCTGCCGGCCCATGGCAGGCGTCCCTGCTTCGAGCTCGGTCACGCCAGCCTTGGCCAGAGCGCGTGCGATCGCGACCTTCTCTTCGATGGTGAAGGCGACGCCCGGCGCCTGTTCGCCGTCGCGCAACGTGGTGTCGTTGAGCACGACGGGCCCGCGCGGGCCACGGTCCGATCCCGCGCGAGCAAGACTTGCTGGCCGCGCACGCATCATGTCAACGCCGCAACCCGCAACCGCCAGAAGCGCCGGCCGAGCGGCCGCACGCGCATCCCCCCGCAGCATTGGGATTGGTGAAGGTGAAGCCCGCGCGCCCGGGCCGATCGACAAAGTCGACGGATAGCTCTGCGGCGAGCCGGTGCGAGCCTGGATCGATGAACATGCGCACGCCCGAGGATTCGATCACGATATCGTCCGGCTCCGGCTCCGTTTCCAAGCCGATCGAGTATTTCGGGCCGCTGCAGCCTCCCGCCTCGATGATAATTCGAAGGCCGGCGTCCGGTTTGCCCGCACGCGACATCGCGCTTCGCACTGCAGTAGCGGCTTCGTTCGACAGGGTCACCATTCAGGGGCTCCGCTCGTTTGCATCTAAGGAAATCGAAGCAACCCGCATGCCAGCTGAATGAAGACAAACGGAGTGGCCGGGGCCATTTCGAGCTATTCCACAAAGCCGCGCGTTGCTCGGCATTCCAGAACCCATGAATTGGATTGGTATAGTTTCCGCCTATACGGACGCTTGATCGTGCCCTGACATTGTCATTCCTGGTCGCGCGTCCTGACGGGAACCGGGGCGCCTGATTGGACATGTCGCAACACTGACACGTCGAGCCGTGTCGCACTTCCGCCAATGGGCTCAGGTTTCGGGAGGCTCGGCGCCGGTGCGCCGCGTGCGCGCGAGGCGGCTCTCGCCGGTTTCCTCGCCGAAGCAAAGGTCGAAATCGGTGCAGTCCGTGCAGACCGGGGTCGTGCACAGCACCATGCCATCGGCCTCGCACAGCATGCGATAGAAGAAGCGCTTCCAGCGCATGTTACGGGTATTTTGCGTGGCGAGCGGCGCGAAATGGCGCATGAGCAGGCGCGAAAGCTCCGCGCGGTTGCGCAGGCCGAGGTCTTCCCACAGGTGATTCGGTTCGACCGCGCGCCGCGCGATCATCGAGGCGAGCCACCGGCTCTCCTCGCCTTCGGTCGAGCGGTGCGCGAGCAGCAGCTCGCGCACCATCACGACCTCGTCGTCCTCTTCGGTGGCTTGGTCATTGTCACAGCCGCAGAATACGTCGCAAGCGCCCGGAAACAATCGATCGATCAGCGCCTGGAAATCCCCGATCGACAATCCGAGCTGCGTGTGCACGGCGCTGCCCTGCGCCGCGGCGATCGCGATCAGCGAGGCAAGCACATGAATGTCAAACTCACCATCATCGTCGGCCGCGGCGTCGCCGGGATGCCACCCGGTGAGCGCGAAATAGATGTCCTCGCTGGCGCAGCCCCGGTGGCAGTTCGCAGCCACCGACTGCGGATCGACGCAGACCGAAGCAGGCGGGGTGAACTGAAAGGTCATCGATCAGGCCGCGAGCGCGCTCGCACCGGTGAAGGTCTGGCAGTCCTTCGGACATACGCGCGCACAAGCGCCGCAGCCGATGCAGTTGCCAGGGTTTGTCAGCACCATGAGCTTGCGCTCGAATTCCTCGTCATCGTCTTCGTCACAGGCAACGAGTTCGTCGTCTTCGTTGACCGCCATCAGGATCATGACGTCGCGCGCACAGACCTTGTAGCAACGGCCGCAGCCGATGCACTTTTCGCCGCTGATTTCCGTCAGATAGGACGGCTCCCAAGGGGTACCGTCGCGGGTCGTGAACATGGCGATGCCCTCCTCCTGGGTCACGCAACGCCGTCAGGCGCGCGCCGCTTCCGGGAACTGTTGAATGGTCGCGACCGCGGTCGCGATCTGTTTGGTTCCTTCGGCCGCGAGCGCGGCGAAGGTCTCGAAACCGAATCGCTGCGCGTCGCGCAGATGCTTCGTCAGTACGACGAGCTTTCCGGTGATCAGGATCACCCGGCCAAATCCTTCATCGTAAATCTTCAGCATCGGACTTGCGACCAGCCCGGTCTCCTGCTCGATCATGAGTCCGATTGCGCCGTAAAATTGCTCGATGCGCCACACCAGGTCGGGGTCGGCCCGGCATTGAGCGGCGGCGGCGCGCCGCTGCTCTTTGGTGACGATATAGCCCGCAAGCATCTGCGCATCGGAACGCTTGGCGTAAGCGCCGAAGGTGTCGTGGGAGCGGACCAAGCGCGCCAAGGCTTGCACGAACGGAGTTGTGAACGCCTGCTCGTCGGCAGGCGCAAGAACCTGATGGGGCGGTTTGAATCCGTCTTCATTCAAAGTAACGACCACGGTACGTCCTCACTCGTCGTCGACAAAAGAAGGCTTGGCCGGTCCCGCGCCCGCCTGAGCGATCACCTTGCGCAGCCAGGGCGGCGGCGTTCCGGCAAGCATCGCGCGCGTGCGTTCGAGCACGGCCTCCAGTGGCTGCGCCGCGGGCACCTTGATTGGATGAATCTTCGCAGCCACCGCCTTCGCCGCCGAAGGTCCGCCGATGGCGAGGCAAAACAGGAGATGACAACCCTTCAGCGCCTCGATCTTCGGGGTGATCCGGTCATCCCCTTCGGGCGCATGCGTGCCATTGGCGTCCGATACATTGTCGAACACGATCGTCTCGGTCAGCGTCCATCCGTCCGCTGTGACATCGAAGATGGCGAAGCGGTGCGCCGCGCCGAAATGCGCGTTGAGATTCTTCAGGTCCTCGGTCGCGATGGCGACGCGGATGGCGTTATGCGCCGGCTGTTCAGGCATACCTTCGTCCGGATCAATGATGCGCAATTTGCGTATGGCCGTCATGGTAGTCTCCACGCTCCCTCAACGAGTTCGAGCCCCTCGCTTGTGTGCACCTGCGGATGCGCCTGGAATACGTTTGCGACTTCGAACACCAGGTCGCGCACTCCTTCGTAAAGAATGGTGCGCCGGTGCTGGCTGCCGAGCCGATCGAAGATCGGGAAACCGACGCGCATGAGTGGAATGTCCAGCCGCTCGGCGGCCTGCCTGCCATGGCTGTGGGTCAGCAGGAGGTCGCAGGCGGCGCCGGTCACGAGATCCTCGAAATCGCCGAGATCGCCGACCCTCACCTCCTGCGCCGGCACTTTGGTGAGAACGGGCGAATTCGAGCGTCGTCGTGACCGCGACGGCGACCTCGGCGCCAAGTCCGGTAACGAAGGTTGCGAGCGCATAAAGATGATCGGGCTCCGCCGCGATCGCGATCCGCTTGCCGCTGAAGAAGAAATGACCGTCGAGCAGCGCGTCTTCGAGCTGGCGGCGGCGGCGGCGAATTTTGGGCGGCACGGCGCGCCCGGAAAGCTGCGCCAGCAGCGTCACGAAGATGTCCACCGAGGCGAGCGATGAAAGCGATTCGAACAGCGTGAAGGGAATGCCGGAGGTTTCCGCGAGCCGCTGGGCGGGCCGGCGCATGTGCTCGCCGATCGCAATCGTGTGCGTGGCGCGGCCGAGCGAACGAATGGACTCGACTGGCACTCCGCCATAGGTGGTCGGAATCCAGCGGTCCGGTACGGTGCCGTCGAGCGCGCCGGAAATATCGGGCACGATGTTCGGCGTCAGGCCAAAAGCCTCCACCGCCTCGCGCAAAAGCTCGAGATCGGCGACGGTGAGATGCCAGCCCGGCAGGATATTGATCTGGTTGGGAATGACCTGCCCCGACGCTTCCGGCGGAACCAGATTGTCGATCAGCGCCGTGACCGCCTTGCTCCAGCCCTCCTCGATCGCGCCGTCGAAGTCCGGCGTCTGCACCAGCACGATCTCGGTGCCGGCAAGCTCGCAGGCGCGGCGCTCCTTGATCAAGGCAAGATCGCCAGCGAAATCCTCGCCCCGCGTCTCCACCAGCGCGGTCGTACACACGCCGATCAGCTTGGGGTTTGCGCGCGCCTTGAGATTGAGCAGCGCCTCCTCGAGATGATCGGCCCCGCCGAGAATGGTCGCGACCTCGTCAAGCGCCGTGGTCTGCAGCGGTATCGTCTCCTTGAAATGGCGAACGAACAGCACGAGGGCGAATGAGGTGCAGCCCTGGCCGCCGTGGAATAAGGGCATGGCCCCTTCGACGCCGAGAAAGGCGAAAGCGGCTCCAAGCGGCTGCGAGGATTTCAGCGGATTGATCGAAGCTGCCTTTTGGATCGCCGTCACCTTGGTCATGATTTCCACCCTCAGCATTCGCCCATATCGTCACCGGCTGCGCCGGCGAACTTCTTGCGGTGATGGGCCAGGAAATTGGGATCAGTGTTGTCGACCCGCGTATCGGCGAACTTCTTGCGGTGCCGTGCAACGAATGCGGGGGCGACAAGTTTTGCTCTCGGCGGAACGTCGTCGCCTGCGACCTGTTCCACCAAAGAAGCCATCGGCGCCGATGCCGCCGGATGCGCGGCGGTCAACTGCCCCTCGTCATCCCACGGCGCTGCTGTGCGCACCTCCTCCCAGACCGGGTTGTGAATGGCGAGGTCGATCTGCCGTACCAACTCGACCATGCCGTCATAGCCGGCATAGGCGTTGTGGCGTTCCTGATTGATGTCGAGCCAAGGCACCTTCGCCTTGAGCGCGATGAACTGCGTGCGTCCGCCGGACAGCATGATGTCGGCCTCGCCCGCCGTCAGCAGCTTGTAGAGGTCGCGCGGGGCCATCGCTTCGAACATGTGCGGATCGTCGCGCATCAGCGCCCTGATCCGCTCTTTGTCCTCGGGCGTCGATTTCTTCACCGAGGTGCCGACGATCTCCATGCCGATCTCCATCAGCGCGGAAACCACCGACCAGGACTTTACGCCGCCGGTATTGAGCAGGACGCGCTTGCCGGCGAGGCGCGCGCGATAAGGCGCCAGCCGGGCAAAGGCGCGCGCTTCTTGCTCGGCGATCAGCGCCTCCGCCCGGTCGAGCAGGTTGGGAGCGGCACCCTGCTCGACCAGGAGCGCTGCGGTGTTCCGCAACGCGTCGGAGGTGTCGGAAATGCCGTAGAACGAGCCTTCGAAAAACGGGATGCCCCAGCGCTCCTGCATCTTGCGCGCGAGCGTCACGAGGGCGGTGGAACACACGACCATATTGACGCGCGCCGTATGGGCGGCGGCGATGTCGGCATAGCGCGCATCGCCGGGGATCGAGGCGCGGATGCGAATGCCGAGCCGCTCGAACAGCGGCTTCACCGTCCAGAACTCACCCGACAGATTGAACTCGCCGAGCACGTTGATGTCGGTCGGCCCGACGTCATCCGGCTCGACCGTGCCCATCACATGCTCGAACAGCGCCTCGCCCGCGAGCTTGTTGCCGAAATTCTTCGAGCCGACGAAACCGGGCGCGTTGATCGGGATCACCGGCAACCCGTATTTCGCCGCGGCGTGCCGGCACACCGCGTTGATATCATCGCCGATTAGCGCCGTGACGCAGGTCGAGTAGACGAAGATCGCCGGCGGGCGGTAGCGCGTCGCGATCTCGCGGATCGCCTTGTAGAGCTTGCGCTCCCCCTGCCCCATCACGATGTCGATCTCGGCGAGATCGGTGGTGAAGCTGGTGCGCCAGAGCATCGGGCCCGACGAGGCCGAGCCGCGATTGTCCCAGGAATTGCCCTCGCAAGCGAGCGGGGCATGCACGAGATGAGCGACGTCGGTTACCGGCTGCAGCGCGATCTTAGCGCCATCGAAAGCGCAGCCGCCCGCCGCCGCTCCCGGCGTCAGCGGCTTGGAGCAGCCAACTCTCCGCTCCTTCTCCGATTTCGCCTGGTTCTTCAGACAGGCAGGCTCGTTGAAGAGATGCTGGACCTTGTCCTTCATCATCGCGGTCCGCTCCCAAGACATATGGGCCACGGCGACGACGTCGCCGTGGCGGCACGCGACTTACCGCGTCAGATCGAACGAGATGTCCGTCTTGCCCGCGACGTTGGATTCGGCGTCGAGCTTGTCGAATATCTTGTCGAGGACAGTGGTTACGAGACGCAGGCCACCCTGATAGCCCCACAGCGGGAAGCGGTGGTGGTGATGCCGATCGAAGATCGGGAAGGCGAGCCGGATCAACGGCGTGCCGGTGTCGCGCTCGAGATACTTCCCGTAGGAGCTGCCGATCAGGAAATCCACCGGCTCGGTGAATAGCAGCGAGCGAAGGTGCCAGAGGTCCTTGCCCTGCCAGACCTTGCCGTCCGCGCCGAAGGGCGATGAGGCAAGCAGCGCCTCCATCTCCGCGGCCCACGGCTTGGTTCCGTTGGTGGCGAGGCAATGGACGGGCTCGCCCCCGCACTCCATCAGGAAGCGCGCCGTTCCGTAGACGAAATCGGGGTCGCCAAAGATCGCATAGCGCTTGCCATGCAGATACGCCTGGGAGTCGGCAAGTGCGTCGACCAAGCGCCCACGCTCGAGCGTGAGTTCGTCCGGAATCATTACGCCGGTCAATTCACAGATCTTCAGCAACATCTCGTCGGTCGCGCTGACGCCGAGCGGATAGTGGAAGCTCGCGGTTTCGTGCCCTTTCTCCGCCGCGTAGTCGAGCGTCCGGCGGGTGCAGTAGGTCTGCATCGAGACGGTGGCCTTGGCGTTGATCGCCGCGGCGACATCCTCGAGCTTGGTGCCGCCGTAATACATGCGGAACTCGCCGTCGGAGGGCGTGTCGAACTGATCGGACGCATCCTGCAAAAGCGTGCAGTCGACGCCCATCAGGTTGAGGATGCGCTTGAGCTCGCGGTTGTTGCCGACGCAGAACCCGTCGAAGCCGGGGATGACGTTGATCTTTCCGCTGGGCTGGCGCTCTTTGCCTTCCCAGAAATGCTCGAGCACGCCCTTGACCATATTGTCGTAGCCGTCGACATGGCTGCCAACGAACGCGGGCGTGTGCGCAAACGGGACATCGAATTCCTGGGGCACCGAGCCCTTCTGCTTCGACGTCCCGATGAATGCGTTCAGGTCGTCGCCGATCACTTCCGCCATGCAGGTGGTCGAGACCGCGATCATCTTCGGGTCGTAGAGCGAGTAGGCGTTGGCGAGACCGTCCACCATGTTGTTGAGGCCGCCGAACACGGCGGCGTCCTCGGTCATGGACGACGACACCGCCGAGGCGGGCTCCTTGAAGTGACGCGCCAAGTGCGAGCGGTAATAGGCGACGCAGCCCTGCGAGCCATGCACGAAGGACAGCGTACCTTCGAAGCCGGCGGCGGCGAACACCGCGCCGAGCGGCTGGCAGGCTTTCGCCGGATTGATCACCAGCGCTTCGCGCGCGAGGTTCTTCTCGCGATACTCCCAGCTCTTGCTGTACTCGTTCTGCGCCTCGACATCCACGGCTGACGCCGGGCATTCGAAGCCTTCCCGTTTACGCTCGAGTAGGTCCTGGTACTCCGGCTCGCGAAATAGCGGCCCGTGATCGAGAACGCGGTCGGCCGACTGTGGCATGGTCAACTCCTGTCCTGTCTGCGCAGCCGCGCCACGCGGCGCTGCGCGCTATTCGGTGGTCGACGATTCCGGCGGTAAGGCCCGTCGGCTTTCCGGAGGCCTCCCGCGGCGACGAAGGGTCAAAACCTCCGCGCCGCGAGAGGCGCCGCGCGAGTGCCGGGGCTCGCGCGGATCGCTCATTCAGCGGCTTCCAGGACCGGGGTTTCCTTCGCCTTCCACGGCGGATCGAACAGGCCCCAGACCGGATTGTTGATCGCAAGGTCCATATCGCGAGCGAAGATCGCGAAGCCGTCATAGGCGTGATACGGCCCGGAATAGTCCCAGCTGTGCATCTGCCGGAACGGAACGCCGAGCTTTTGCACCGGGTACTTTTCCTTGATGCCGGAACCGACGAGATCCGGCCTGATCCGCTGGATGAAGGCGTCCAGCTCGTAGCCGGTGATGTCGTCGTAGATCAGCGTGCCTTCCCGCACATAGTGGCCGGTGCGCTGATAGTCGTCGTTGTGGGCGAACTCGTAGCCGGCGCCGACGATCTTCATTCCGAGATCTTCGTAGGCGGTGACGATGTGGCGCGGGCGCAATCCGCCGACGTAAAGCATCACCGTCTTGCCCTCGAGGCGCGGGCGATATTTGGCGATGATCTTGTCGACCAAAGGCTGATTGGCGACGATAACCTGCTCGGCCTTCTCCTCGATCTCGGGCCCGAAATGCTTCGCGATCTTGCGCAGGGAAGCGGCGATCTGCGTCGGACCGAAGAAGTTGTACTCCATCCAGGCGACGCCGTATTTCTCCTCCATGTGCCGGCAGATATAGTTCATCGACCGGTAGCAATGGATGAGATTCATCTTGGCTTTCGGCGCGCGCTCGAGCTCGGCGATCGAGGTGTCGCCCGACCAGCTGGCGATCACCCGCAAGCCGATCTGTTCAAGCAGGTGCCGCGACGCCCAGGCGTCGCCGCCGATATTGTAGTCGCCGATGATGTTGACGTCGTACGGGCCCGCCGCGAAATTGCTCTCCTTCTTATCCAGCACCCAGTCGCGGATCGTGTCGTTGGCGATATGATGGCCGAGCGACTGCGAGACGCCGCGGAAGCCTTCGCAGCGCACCGGCACGATGGTCTTGCCGGATTCCTTGCCCTTCTTCTTGGCGACGGCCTCGATGTCGTCGCCGATCAGCCCGATCGGGCATTCCGACTGCACGGTGATGCCGCGATTGAGCGGGAACAGCGTCTCGATCTCATCAATGATCTTGGTGAGCTTCTTGTCGCCGCCGAACACGATGTCGCGTTCCTGGAAGTCCGAGGTGAACTGCATCGTCACGAAGGTGTCGACGCCGGTGGTGCCGGTGTAGTAGTTGCGGCGCTGCGACCAGGAATACTGGCCGCAGCCGACCGGGCCGTGGCTGATGTGCACCATGTCCTTGACCGGGCCCCACACCACGCCCTTGGAGCCGGCATAGGCACAGCCGCGGATGGTCATGACGCCCGGGAGCGACTTGATATTCGACTTCACCGCGCATTCGTTCAGCGCGCCGCCGTCTTCAGCCGCCTCGCCAGTGTCTGCCGCCGGCTTGGCGACGGAAAGATGCTTGCGGCGGCGCTTGGCGAATTTGTCCGGATACGCTGACAACACCTCCTCAATCAGCTTCTCGTGGAAGGCACCGTCATTCTTGTAGTCGAGGCTCATGGCGTGCTCCTTGCTGGAATGACGCATGGGCGGCGGCGGATCGCGCCGCCGCGCTCGAATGCGATATCCGTGCTCAGTGCACGGCGGCCGACGCTTGCTTCGCCGCCGCTTCCTTCGCCGAAAGCTCGGCGAGCATCTGCTCCTCGGTCTTCATCACGCCGAAGTCGAGCAGCATCTGCTCCAGCTCATCCATGGAGATGGGGGTCGGGACGGTGCCCTTGCCGGAATTCTCATGGATCTTCTTCGCCAGCGCGCGATACTCGTCGGCCTGCTTGGAGTCGGGTGCGTATTGCAGCACCGTCTGGCGGCGCAGCTCGGCGTGCTGCACGACATTGTCGCGCGGCACGAAGTGAATGAGCTTGCTGTTCAGCTTTTTCGCCAGCGCTTCGGAGAGGTCGAGCTCGCGGTCGGTCTGGCGCTCGTTGCAGATGAGGCCGCCGAGGCGGACGCCGCCGGATTGCGCATATTTCAGAATGCCACGCGAGATGTTGTTGGCGGCATAGAGCGCCATCATCTCGCCGGACATGACGATGTAGATTTCCTGCGCCTTGTTTTCGCGGATCGGCATGGCGAAGCCGCCGCACACCACGTCGCCGAGCACGTCGTAACAGACATAGTCGACATCTTCATAGGCGCCGTTCTCCTCGAGAAAGTTGATCGAGGTAATGATGCCGCGGCCGGCGCAGCCGACGCCAGGCTCCGGTCCGCCCGAACTCGACGCATTTGATGCCCTTGTAGCCGACCTTGAGCACGTCCTCGATTTCGAGGTCTTCAACCGAGCCCGCTTCGGCCGCGAGGCTGAGCACTGTGTTCTGCGCTTTCACGTTCATGATAAGGCGCGTCGAGTTGGCCTTCGGGTCGCAGCCAACGATCAGGATCCGCTGGCCCATCTCGACCAGCGCGGCGAGTGTATTCTGCGAAGTCGTCGACTTGCCGATCCCGCCCTTCCCGTAAAATGCGATCTGCCGCAAAGAGGCCATGGTCTTTCCTTTCTTCCGCGCCGCTGGCGTTGAGGTGACATCGGCGCCTGTCGACATGCTTGGAGCAACCCGCGTGCCAAGTGCGCAAAACCGTCGATGCGCACGCGGTTAATTCAATGCTGCAATGGGTTAGAAACGTTCGAGGGCAGATGCTTCGGCTGCTGGACGCCTGTGCGCAAACCGACAAAGCCGACAAACCATGTCGGGGGGCGGCTCGCCGACAGTCGGCGCACGCAAAACTATGTACGCATCCGCGCGCTTGCGGCGATCCTTATGCGGGAAAAGAGTTCGGCCGAGATGCGAACGTAGATCGAATTTATGTGGACTCGACCAATCTCTCGCCGTCATCGCCCGCGCAAAGCGGGCGATCCAGTAAACATGAACGTTCACCGTGATTACTGGATGCTCCGCTTTCGCGGAGCATGACCATTGCTGGTAAGGGCGAACGACCAAGCCGAAATCGTCATGCTTGAACGCAGATCGCTTCCGGGCAGGCACCGTCAGCGCCGCGCGCCGCCCCTCATCCGTAGGTGAAGCCGAAACTCATCGATCAGGATTCAAGGGGAGGATTTGCGGATTGCGAGCGCCGACGAGCCGCTCGTCCTGCGATAAGCGATCCTGGAGCGAATTCCGTTCCGTTGGAACCGGAATTCGCTCTAATTGTCCTTGAGTGGTCGCATTTTCTGCGGCGAACCGGTTTCTACTTCGCCGGAAAATGCTCTAGAGCTTGTTCAGGCGATCACTCGCCCAGCCGCTTGGCCTCGACCGTGATCGGCAACCGCGTTTCCACGGGCATGTCGGGCAGCGCCAGAACCCAGCCGTTCTTCAGCTTCACCCAGCCGCCCCACAACGATTCTTTCTCGCTTGCGACGATCGGCTCCTCGAGATCCTTTTTCGGCGCATAGGCGGAGAGCCCGGCATCGGTACGGCGGATCATCACTTTCATGCTGCAGGCTCCTGAATGCTCGCGTCAGACGCGGGGGCAAGCGCGGCTTCGGGGTCGTCGGCCGCAAGTTCATGCGCGCGCATGCCGACGATCACGCCTCGTTCGGCGAACTCGACGGCATAGACGTAAAAGCGCTGAAGAAACGTGCCGACGTCGCGCACATAACCGACGTCGCCCTTATGAACAAGGATGTCGCCAATGTCGCGATTCGGATAGGTTCCGTCATTCTTGACGTATTTGGTCGCGCGCACTTTCGCGCAGGGCAGGAAGCGCGGCGGCGTCAGGATTTCCAACGTCTCCTCGCGATCAAGTGCCATCCGGCTTCTCCTTAATCCGACCTCGGGTCACGCTGGCACGCAGGTATTGTCGACGGGGCAGACCGTTGCGCATTGCGGGCTGTCGAACTGACCGTTGCATTCCGTGCATAATTTCGGGTCGATGGTGAAAACGCCACGCTTCATGCTGATCGCCGCATTGGGGCATTCGAACTCGCAGGCGCCGCACGCCGTGCATTGCGATGCGATGATTTTCATAGCCATACGAATTCCTCCTGACGGCTCAGCTCAGGCACGGAGCGCAAGCTGCTTCACGCCATATTTGTCCGCGTAGTAATCGCCAATGGCGCTCTCGATGTAGTCGTAGGCGTAGGCATCGCTCGTCGCGATGCCGGCGGCGATGAGCTTTTCCTGCGGGCATTCGCCGATCTTCGCGCAAAGCACGGCTTCGACGCCTGCGAGCGCCTTGATGATTCCATCGAGCGCCGTATCGCCGCCGCCGCCGCAATAGCCGGCGTCAACCTTGCGGTGCCCGATGAAGCGCACGCCCGCTGCGGAGGCTTCGTAGATTTGGAACTCGTTGGCGTGGCCGAAGTGCTGGTTGACCCGCCCTCCTCCCTGGGTCGCGACCGCAACGAGAATGCGCGCCGAGCTTTCCGTGTCGCGCAGCGCCGCCGCAGCCGCGTGCTTGGCCTGCCGATGATCGGCGCGCTCGCGCGCAATGACCGCGCGATAGGCCTCGCGCTTGGTCGGGTCGTAGGTGATATCTTCGGGAATGCTGGCGAGCGGAAAGTCCTGGCCGCGGTCCTGGCACAACAGGCCGACGGCGTCGGCTCGGCACTGACGGCAATGGAGCATTAGATTGGCACCGCCTTCGCAGGCGTCCTGCACCGCCTTGAGTTCTGCCGGCGTCGGCCCGCGCTGGCCGGTCAATCCGAAATGGGTGCCGTGCGCGGGGTCGGAGATTAACGGCATGATGTTGTGGAGGAAAGCGCCGCGTTTCTTCACCTCGGCGTTGACGGTCGACAGATGCGCGTCGTTGATCCCGGGGATCAGCACCGAGTTGACTTTCACCAGAATGCTGCGCGCGGTGAGCATCTCGAGGCCAAGCATCTGGCGCTCGTGCAGGATCCTCGAGGCTTCGACGCCGGTATAGCGCTTGTGATTGTAGAATATCCACGGATAGATTTTCGCCCCGATCTGCGGATCGACCATGTTGATGGTGATGGTCACGTGATCGATATTCATGTCGGCGATTTCGTCGACATGATCAGGCAACGCGAGTCCGTTGGTGGAAAGGCACAGCTTGAGATCGGGAACCGCTTTAGCGATGAGCGCGAACGTCTCCTTGGTCTTGCGCCAGTCGAAGCAGGCGTCGCCGGGTCCGGCGATACCGAGCACGGAGAGCTGCGGAACCTCGTTCGCCACCGCGATGATCTTGCGATACGCCTCTTCCGGCGTGAGTTTTTCCGACACCACGCCCGGTCGGCTCTCGTTCGAACAGTCGTATTTGCGATTGCAGTAGTTGCACTGGATATTGCACGCGGGCGCGGCCGCGACATGCATGCGCGCGAAATAGTGGTGCGCCTCTTCAGAATAACACGGATGATCCTTGATGCGCTCCCACAGCGTGGGCGCAATGTCGCTCGGCGCCGGGGCGGGGCTTTTCCGAGTGCGTGGAGATTTCAGCGCATGCCGCATCTCCTTTGTTGTCGTCGGCTGGTCTAAAGCATCGAGCGACACGAAAAATGCCATGGTCCAGTTCCTGGGCGTCGGAGTGGCGCTGGACCGCTTCATTCAAGCCCCGTGCCAGAGGCGAAAAGTCAAGGCTCTCAACGATTTTCGGCGCGGTCGGCGTCGGCCGCCCTGTCGCGGCTTCGACAGACTGTCGCAACTCCGACACTCCGCCCTTCGGCCGAGCGCGCAACCGGACGCGAGCCCGAAGGCACCTGTGCGTGGAGGAGGCAACGGTTCGGTGCGACAGGCCGCCTGGTCACGCGCTGCGCCGAACGGGTGCTCGCTTTCGGCGTTATCCGCGGATTGCAGGCGAGGTCAGAACCGCTTGATGACGATGCCGTGCTTCTTCAGCGCATAGCCGATTTGACGCGGCGTAAGCCCAAGGAGTCGCGCCGCCTTGGCTTGCACCCAGCCGGTGCGCTCCATGGCTTCGATCAAACGGCTACGCTCGGGGCCGCGATCGCCGCGCGCGACGACCAGGCCATCCGCCGCTGCAGCAGGGCCGCCTGCGTCGGCAGCGCTTTCGGGCGGCGCAACCGGGAGCGGGTCGCTCAGGCGCGACGGCGCTGGATCAAGCGGCACGCGCCCAGCGCGCGACGGCTCGTTGCTTTTCCACAGCACGGCGGAGAGACATTGGTCGTTGCGACACGCAAGGTCGGCTGCCGCGATCATCGGCCCTTCGGCGAGCGTTGCAGTGCGCCGGACGCAGTTTTCCAGTTCGCGCACATTGCCGGGGAAGCAGCAGCCGGAGAGCACTTCGAGCGCGCCTGGCCCGAACGCGACCTCACGCCCGTTCTCGCTGTTGAAGCGATCGAGAAACTCCTGAGCCAGCAGCGGTATGTCGCTCTTGCGCTCGCGCAATGGGGGCAGCATCAGCGACACCACATTGACGCGATAGTAGAGGTCGGCGCGGAATTCCTTTTTGACGACCGCCTCCTCAAGAATTCTTGTTGGTGGCGGTGACGAGACGCACATTCACCTTGATGGTGCGGCTGCCGCCGACCCGCTCGAACTCGCTTTCCTGGAGCACACGCAACAGCTTGGCCTGGAACGCGGGAGACATTTCGCCGATCTCGTCGAGAAACAGCGTCCCGCCATCAGCAAGTTCGAAGCGTCCCTTGCGCGCGGCGACGGCGCCGGTGAACGCGCCCCTCTCATGGCCGAACAGCTCCGACTCGAGCACGGATTCCGGCAGCGCGGCGCAATTTACCTTGACGAAGGGACCGTTGGCGCAAGGCGAGAGGTCGTGGATCGCGCGGGCAAACAGCTCTTTGCCGGTGCCCGATTCACCGCGCAGCAGCACCGGCGAACGCGATTTCGCGACGATTGCGAGCTTCTCAAGCAGCGCGCGCATCGGCTTGCTCTCGCCGAGGATGCCGGCGACGGGCGGTTTTCCGAGCTCCGGCTTGAATTCGGCCAACTGCTTCTGCAGGCGCTGGCTCTCGGCGATCAGCCGCTCGCGGTCGCGCGCCAGCACCCGATGCAGCTCGACCGTCTGACCGATGAGATTGGCGATCATCACCAGGAAACGAACATCGAAGTCCAAGCGAACTGCGGAGCGCGCGTCGAAGGCGCGGTCGATCGTGAGCGTACCCACGACCTTGAAGCCGATGCGGATCGGCACGCCGATGAACGACACGGTCGCGCCGTCGTCGGCGCCCAGCGCAGCGACGTCCGCCGGTTCAAACAAAGGATGCGCCGCCACATTAGGGACGACGAAGGGCATCGCGGTGGCGATGACTTGCCCGATCGCCTTCTTCGGCATGCGCTCGCGATAGCGCTCGGAGGATTCCTCGCTCCATCCAGCGCCGACCACGATATTGGGAACGCCGTCGTCGTCGAGCAGTACGATCACGCCGTGACGCATCTGCATGAACGAGGCCAAAAGATTGACCACGTTCGACAACATCGTCTCGAGACGACTGGCCGAAGTCAGTATCTTCGAAATTTCATATACGCCAGTCAGCGCGATTTCATTCACGGCGCCCGACTTCGCCGCCGGCGCAAGCGACCGGCGCACCCGTGCAGGATCGGCATGAAGCATCGGACCTCCATTGTCCTTGCTGCTCCGTCCCTATGCCCAAACTTATTGAGCGAAATTATGTGCGAGAATTTAATGTCTGTCGCGCCTATTTTCATGGCCTTGCTTGCCTAAAAAGCAGACCTCGCGCCTCATTTTATAATCAAGCACGTCCAAAGGTTAAGTACTCGCAGAGTCACAAAACTATAATATTACCTGCAAAGCTTTCCGAATCATGTTGGTGCAATTGCCTGGCGGCAAGCCGAGAAGCTGCTTGGCATTGTGGATTACGGCATCCGTTTGGAATTTTGTCGAGGACAGCGCCGTGTCTCGAACTTGTTCGTCTTCTCTCGAACTCGAGCAAATGATCGCTGAGATGACCATCCGGGCAGTGTCGAGCGCATCGACGGCATAATGGGATGGCTCCGTCACCAACATTCCCGGGGGCACGACACTATCGTCTCGCGGATCCAATCCGATGGATTTCTTTCGGAGAGTTTATTTTGCAGTGGATGGAGGGAGAGGACCGCACATCATGCCTGCGCTGTCCGTAGCTGCGCGGCTCGGGTTGCCAAATCACCAAAACGGCTACGCAATTTTTTCGGGGCTGCGGGAGCGACGCCTGAAGAGTTCCAGCAATCCTTAAATCCCCGCGCGACACATGCGCTTCAACGGCAGTTATTTGCACACGAGTCACAAACCGCCTCGCTGCAATGGCATCCAGCGAACCGCGAGCAGTGCTTTTGATCGGCCGTCAGGCTGCTTGCTGGGCTGCGTGTCCCAACTGGTTCTGCTTCTCCTCGCACTCGTGCAGCGTGCTCAGAAGGCTGAGCGTCGTGGCGTTCGGACAGTAATTGCGCCAGTCGCCCCAGCCGAGATCGGCGAACTCGTCATCCAGATCGCGCGCGCACTTGCCCCGCGCTTCGCAGCGAGCGCACAGGCCCGTCTTGACGCCCGCCACTCGCGCCGGCGCTCGGACCAGGTCGTCAGGGTCGAGATGCAAAGCGCGCATACGGCGCTTGAGCAGATCCGAGCTGTCGGCAACTTCGGAGTCCGGGGTGAGTTCACCGCGGTTAGGTGCGCCAGCCGCGCCCGACGTAAGAGATAAAATAGGCCGCGCTATCCAGGTCTTAAAAAGCCCGAGCAAACCGCCAAATACAACCCACGGCTCTTGGGGAGGGGTCATCCGACCCTCCTTCTAGTCACGGTAACCTCCCCTTGTGTAAGATACATGAAATTTTTGCGGCCGCGAATATCTTTAGCATGAGAATTCAAAATAAATTCTTGCTGCATAAAATTCTTTTATTACACAGCACCACTACTGTCCGGTTAATAGTCGAACAGATTCAGCTGGTTGCTGAGTTCGCCGTCTTCGAAAGTGGTTGTGCTTTCGGAAAATGCCTGGGACATCGGCATTTTCTCGAAGAGGGTGACCGAGAAAACCTGGAGCAAAGTGTAGAGAGAGGCCTCCAAGCCGAGGCGCTTCTTGACGATGGCAACCAGGACGTAGACGGAAACCGCGATCCATATTTGCGTCCTCACCGCGTTGTCCGACGTGCCGTAAAACTGCTTGATCCGAAGATGCTGCTTTATCCATTTGAAGAACAGTTCGACCTGCCAGCGGCTCTTGTATAGGTCGCAGATCAATGCCGCCGGCAGGGTAAAATGGTTGGTAAGAAACACCAGCCTTTTTCCCGATGCGGCATCCTTAAATCGGACGCGGCGCAGATGAACGGGATAGTCCTTGCTGGTAGAATAGCCATCCAATGCGATAGTCTGGTCGGCAATGATACCGGTCGCCCGATCTGTCGGCGCCGAGTAGACGCGGTGCGCATCCAGGTTCGACTTGGCACGGGTGACGAAGAAGGCGCCAGCCTGCTGCAAGACGTAAAGGCGCGCGAAGTCGATGTAGCCGCGATCCATGACGTAGATGGCGCCTGCTTCGGGGATCAGCAAATCGAGAGCGTGAACGTCGTGCAGCTTGCCGTTCGAGATGTGAACGAAGCTCGGGATGTTGCCGCGCAGATCGAGCAACGTGTGCATCTTCACCGCCGCCTTGGTGGAGCGAAAGTGCGCCCATGGAAATAGCGACAGGCACAGATCGATGGTCGTGGAATCCAGAGCATAGACCGTGTTGGCCAGCTCCATGCCCAGGCTTTCGCTGGCATAGAGCTTCCTCGCATGGGCAATCAGACGGTGAGCGAACTCCGCGTAAATGCGCCAGTCGCGCGTCTCGTTCGCGTCGGCCAGAGTTGATCGTCGGACCGGCTCGCGAAAACCAATGTGATAGAGTTTCGACGCGCGCGCCGATAGGCAGACCTCGATATCGCGCAGGCTCTCTCGATAGGTCAGTTGCGCAAACGCCATCGCGCGGTATTGCTCGGCACAACACAGCGTTCGCACCCGGGCGTCGCCACCGTAGCGGGTAACAATCCGCGCAAAAGTGCTCCAAGGCAGAAAATCCATCAGCTGGGCGAAAAGCGTCTTGCCGATGTTCACGGGCAACTCCTCGGAAAAACTCCGAATAGCGCCCGACCAAGTTCAAATCGACACCACCCATTTTCGGTGGCAAGCTCCTGCCAGATCAGCTCTTTCCAGAACGCTCCTCACCGTCAACCGGACACCAGTGACACAGCACGGCAAATACGACTTAAGCGGAGCGTGACCGCAGCCACGCTCCACCTGCGGCCAGAACCGCGAAGCGTCATTAGGCCGCCTTTTCGGGGCGCGGCAGGCGCGACGGCACCTTCACCCACGCTTCACCCTCAAGCACGACCTCGTCGCCCACCTTGCAGGTGCAGGCGAGCCGCGCCCGGCACTTCTCCGCCATGAGCTCAACGACCTCCACCTTCGTGTTGATCGTGTCGCCCAGCCGCACCGGCGCGCGGAAGAACAGGGTCTGGGATATGTAGATTGCTCCCGGTCCGGGCAGTCGCATGCCGATCAGAGCCGAGATGAAGCTCGCGGTGTAAATCCCGTGGGCAATGCGTGATTTCAGGAACGTCTTGGCGGCAAATTCCTCCGAGAGATGGATCGGATTGCGATCCCCGCTCAACTCGGCGAACCCCCTGATGTCGGCATCGGTGACCGTATGCGACATCAACTCGCTAAACCCCAGTGTGAGGTCTTCAAAAAAGAGGCTTCGAATTTCCAGTTTATCGTTTGCCATTTGCCTCTCCGGCCAGCTCAAATTATTGCAGTGCGAAGAGCACCACGGGCGGAGCGAATTGGCAAGAGTAAACCCGTGCTGTCAGGCGCTTTTTTGCGCTCGGCCGGATCGGGCCGAGCGCCAGCAGCAGGCATAATCGGAAGGGTTGAAGCGAAGCCCTTCCTTCAATTGGAAAATCACTAGGCTTGCTTACCGGTGGCCGGCGTCCCCGCCACCGCTCCCGGGGCCGCCGGGGCCGCCGCCACCGCCGGGTCCGCCGCCGGGTCCACCGCCACGGGGCCACCGCCGCCAGCCGGGGCCACCGCCGCCACCTGCCGGGGCCACCGCCGCCACCCCTGCCGGGGCCGCCGCCGGAACCCGTGGCTCCGCCCGTGTGGAATCCGGCGCGCGGGCCTCCACCTTGGCGGGGTCCTCCTGGCCCGCCTGACCTGGGCCCCGGACCGCTGAGGGCTGCCGGAGGAGGACCGCCCCGGCGGCCCGGCCCTGGTCCGCCGTAGCCGGGACCACGCCCGCGGCCGCCGAAGACGGGCGGAGGACCACCACGGTAATATTTAGGTCCGCCATGACGAAACCGCGGCCTGCCGTACGGCCCTCCCGGGTAGGGGCCGGGAGCGGCCCAGCCTCGCCACCCCAGCGGGCCGCCCCAACCGAAACCCCGGCGCCAGCTGAAACCGCAACGGTACCAGCCGGGCCCGCGCCAGCCGTCGTAATACCAGCAGTAGCGGTATCCGCCCCATACGAACTGAGCATTCTCGGCAAGATTCACGGTCGCGCCCGCGGCGGCGAGCACGCCCGTTGCACTGAGCGGCGCGGCCTGCGCCCCGGCACCGAGGGTGATGACGACTGTCGCTGTAAGTCCAACCAAAGTATAACGCATACGATTTCCTCCCCGGATGTGTCGCATAGGTCACGCCACTCTGCCCCGCCCGTTCGGCTGCGGCAAACAAATCACAACGACAATATCCGATCGATCTTCGGCGCGGACAGGTCCGCGCGGTGGCAGGATGCGGGTTATCCCACGGCAAAATCAGTAACTTTGGCAACGTCACTCGGCGCCGCACGGCGGGACCCAGCGTCGCCAATCGGCTGGCGCAGTCGAGCAGGCGAGTAAACAGGAAGGGTCAATGAACCCTTACCGACCTATGCGACATGCGAATAGCTGCATCGCAACATAAGGTCTTCTTCTTTGCGCCTGACCGTTTATTTACAGGAGCGAAAAGATAGCGCGGCGCAAAAGCCGCGGCAGAGGAGAAAAGGAGACAGTCATGTATCTCGTCGCTGGCTTGGTTCGGGTGCTGCGGGTTTGGCGCCGGTACAGTGAAAGTCTTCGTGAGTTGAACCGGTTAGACGACCGAGAGTTGGCTGATATCGGGATCACGCGCTGCGACATTCAGCGGATTGCGTGGGCAGCCGCGCGCGGCTGACGAAAGGCACCGGCCAATATCCGCGAAGAATCGCTAAGAATAAGCACCTTTATAAGGAGAAGAATTATGGCGGCGGTGAAGAATTTGACCGGAAAATGCCTGGCGTGCACAATACTTTTCGGGTCATCCGCGCTCTTGGCGTGGACTTTGCCCCTGTTGGCGTGGGTCGCTTTCAAGGGCTGAGGAGACTCTACCCCCAATGGTTCGCAATCTGGCGTAGCCCGGCCATGCATGTGTTTCAGTTGTAAGTTGAGTTGAGTTGCGTCGAGTTACCGTGTAGCGCCCGCCTTCGGCGGGCGTTTTTGTTTCGGCGTTCCCATCCCAAATAAGATAGACCTCGCTCGATTGAGTGCTGAACCCTGCTGATCGGACACGATCATCGATGCAGCCCGTTCACGTCATTGGCGGCGGCCTCGCGGGGTCAGAGGCGGCCTGGCAAATCGCGAATCACGGCACTCCCGTCGTGATGCACGAGATGCGTCCGGATAAAACGACCGCAGCCCACAGGACGGCGGGGCTTGCCGAGCTCGTCTGCTCGAACTCCTTTCGCTCCAATGACCGGGAGACCAGCGCCATCGGCCTGCTGCACGAGGAGATGCGCGGGCTTGGGTCGCTGGTCATGCGGACCGCCGATGCCCACCAGGTGCCGGCGGGCGGCGCGCTCGCGGTCGACCGCGACGGCTTTTCGGCGGCTGTCACCGAAGCGATTGGCGGGCACCCTCTGATCCAAGTCCGCCGCGGGGAAGTCACGAGCCTGCCGCCGCCGGACTGGGACAGCGTTATCGTCGCCACTGGTCCCCTCACCTCTCCTGCCCTCGCCGAGGCGATCCTCGCCGCGACCGGCGAATCGGCGCTTGCTTTCTTTGACGCGATTGCGCCGATCGTTCATCGCGACACGATCGACATGTCGGTCGCATGGCTGCAATCGCGCTACGACAAGGCAATCGCCGGCGGCTCGGGCGCCGATTACATCAACTGCCCGCTCGATCGCGCCGGCTACGAGGCGTTCGTCGATGCGCTGCGCACGGCCAAGACGGTCGAGTTCCATGAATGGGAAGCGACGACCCCCTATTTCGATGGCTGCCTTCCGATCGAGGTGATGGCGGAACGCGGCCGCGAGACGCTGCGTTACGGGCCGATGAAGCCGGTCGGGCTGACCAATCCCCGCCGACCAATGCAGAAGCCCTACGCGGTCGTCCAACTACGGCAGGACAACAGGTTCGGCACGCTGTTCAACATGGTCGGCTTCCAGACCAAGCTCAAGCACAGTGAGCAGGTCCGGATTTTTCGCACGATCCCGGGGCTGGAATCTGCGGAATTCGCCAGGCTCGGCGGGCTTCACCGCAACACTTTCCTCAATTCGCCAAAGCTCCTCGATGCGACGCTACGGCTCAAGACCCAGCCGCGCTTGCGCTTTGCCGGGCAGATCACCGGATGCGAAGGCTATGTCGAATCGGCCGCGATCGGACTTCTCGCCGGCCGCTTCGCCGCTGCCGAGCGGCGACACACGGCCCCTGAGCTGCCGCCGCCGACCACCGCGCTTGGGGCGCTGCTCGGGCATATTACCGGAGGCCATGTCGAAACGATCGATGCGGGTCCGCGCTCGTTCCAACCGATGAACGTCAATTTCGGGCTGTTTCCCCCACTCGCCAACAGCCCCTCGCGCGGCGCGAACGGCGAGCGGCTGCGGGGCACGGCGAAAACGCTCGCCAAAAAGCGCGCCCTCACCGCCCGGGCGCTCGCCGATCTCGACCGCTGGATCGCCGGACGCGCGGCGACTGCTGCGGAGTGATGCGCTCTCCGTCGAGCAGGGAGCCTGTGCTATATCGCGCGGCGATGACTGGCGAATCCACGCTTCCGAAGGAGGTCGCGAGCCGCTTTCGCAGCGCGCTCGTGCTCAAACGCGACGTGTTCAGCACGATCGAGCGGGGCCATTTCCTCACCGAACAGGGCGAGGTTCCAGCGGTCCTGCGTCGGATCGACGTCGCGCCGTGGTGGACGTCTCCTCTCGCCCATCACCTCTTCCATCGGGAAGCGCGTGCGCTCGCCATCGCCGGCAAGCTCGGGATCGCGCCTCTGCTGTTGTTCGCCGGACGCCGCAGCCTCGTTCGCGGTTGGATCGACGGACTGCCCGTCCACATCGCCAAGCCAGTGGCGGATGCGGCGTATTTCCAGTCGGCAAAGCGGAGCCTGCGCGCGTTGCATCGGGCAGGATTGACCCACAACGATCTCGCCAAAGAGCAGAACTGGCTGAGAACCCCGGACGGGCGCGCCGCGCTGACGGATTTCCAGCTCGCCTCGCGATTCCGCCGGCGCAGCTTTCTGTTTCGGCTGATGGCCTACGAAGACCTGCGCCACCTCCTCAAGCACAAGCGCCGCTACGCCCCTGAAAGCCTCACCGCCGGCGAGCGGCGCGTGCTTGCGCGCAAGAGCTGGCTCACCCGCATCTGGATGGCGACCGGCAAGCGCGTCTATTACTGGGTCACCCGCGGCGTGCTGAATGTCGCCGACCGCGAAGGCGGCGGGCTTCGCCTCGTCGACGACGCGCCGGCGCTGACCGCCTGGCTGAAGCGGCACCCGTCAGTGCGCGACGCAGCGATCGTGGCATTCCCCGACCGCCGCAGCGGCGCCGGGCTTTATGCGTTTGTGGAATCCGATACGCCCGACGCATCCCTGCTCCGCGAGCTTGCCGCAACCGCCGTCCCAGCGCGCATGCCGGAGCGGCTGCAGGTGGTGCCGCGGCTGCCGCGCGATGGTCTTGGGGCGCTGCGCACCGACATCCTGCAACTCATCGCGATGAACCAGATCGATCTCATCGACCCGCTGATTGTGAGCGAGGCCGAGAAGGAAGTGGTCGCACGCATCGTTGCGGGCAGGCACAACCTGCGGGACCGCTACGCGCTGTAAGTCTTCAAGGCCAAGCGTTCTCTCAAGACTTGCGCGCGGAGCGCCACAACGCCCATTGCCGACGCCATTGCGGCACTTCGACGGGAGTAAACGGATCGGCGGCCCGCGCGTCCAAGCGGTCGAGCAGCAAACGGGCGAGCGCAACGGGGAGAAATGCGGGTCGCGCCTGCGCCGTCAGCCGGTTGGACGCCGCCGCAACCTGGTCGAGCTCGAAGCGCGCCCGCCCACGCATATCGGACAATGCCGCGCGGAGTTGCGGCGTCGCCCGACGGGCATAGACATCGGCGACGTTGACGCCATGGCTCGTGAGCACATCGACGGGCAAATAGAGTTGGCCGCGCGCGGCGTGGATGGGAAAGGCCTGCAACAACCGCGCAATGCCGGAGCCAATTCCCGCCGGTCCAGCGAGCCCGCCCGCGATCGGGTCGGCGCCGCCGAGGATGATGGCGGTGAGTTCGATCAGAACTCGACGAGGTTTTGCGCGCATAGCCGTAGAGCGCCTCGAGACTGGGCATCGAATCATCGTAGAGATCGAAACTGCGCGCCTCGATCAATGCGAGCAGCGGCTCGACCGGTAATCGACAGGAGGCGATCGTGTCGATGAGGGCGTCAGCGACGGGGTTCGCTCTGACCTCGCCATGGCCCTCGCCCTGGAGGGCGTCGCGCCACCACTGCAGACGGATTTCGCCCGCCATCGGCGTGCGGACAACCTCGCGCGCCCGCGCGATCTCCGCATTGAACGCATAGAGCGCGAACAAATACCGCCTCGCCTCGGCCGGCGCGAACAGGCTGGCGAGGAAACGGTCCTTGTCGGCTGTGCGGACAAGATCTTCGCAGTGGGCATACGAGTTCACGGTCTGGCAGTCCGTGTGCGGTCATTCCGGAGCGCCGGAGAAGCTCATTCTAATCCATCATCTCGATCGACAAGGATGGAAGCAGCCCTTGCAGGTGTCACGCGGCCGAACATCCACTCAATCGACGGCGACCAGCAACGCGCCGATGCGCCGACCTTCGGCGAGCAGAAGGTTGTAGGTCCGCACCGCCGCTCCCGTCGCCATCGTCTCGGGAACAATTCCCCGCGCGCGCAAGCGCGTATCGAGTGCATCGGGGGCGAGCCAAGGGTCCTGTCCCGTTCCGATCAACAGGTGTTCGATCGGCGGCGCGCTCGCGAGGATGAGCGCCAGCTCCGTCTCCCCGATCGCGTCCGGGGCGGCGACGTCGATCGCCCATATCCCGTTGGGAAGGCACAGGAGCGAGCCGCGATGCGACATGCCGGCGAAACGGAACCCACCCGCGCCATAGGCATCGATCAGCGCCGGATAGGGCAAATGCGGGGTCGCCGCGCGTTCGCCGGGCATCGGCTGTCGTTCAGGATCGCGCCCCGGCCGGGCGCGGCGCGGCCGGGCCAGACTTATCTGCTTCGTCCTTTTGGCGGCCCTGGGTTCGAACGCCGAGATAGATCAGCATGGGAGCGGCAATGAAGGCCGACGAGTACACGCCGACAATGGAGCCGAACAGCATGGCCTGCACGAAGCTTTGGATCGCTTCAGGTCCGAAGAAAAACATGCCGAGCAGCGACAGGATCACCGTCGTCGACGTGATCACGGTGCGGGATAGCGTCGAGTTCATGGACAGATCGAGGAGGTCGCTGATCGGCATGCGTTTGTGCCGGCGCAACATCTCCCGAATACGGTCGTAAATCACCACCGTATCGTTGACTGAATACCCCATGATGGTCAGAACGGCGGCGACTGACGAGAGATCGAAATCGAGCTGGGTCAGACTGAAGAAGCCGATCGTGAGCACCACGTCGTGCAGTGTCGCGATCGTCGCGCCAACGGCGAACTGCCATTCGAACCGGAACCACAGATAGAGAAGGATTCCGAGCATCGCCACGAGCATGCCCAGGATGCCGCTCTGGACAAGCTCGCCTGAAACACGCGGCCCTACCACTTCGACGCGGCGATAATCGTACCCATCCCCCAGCGCCGCCTTCACCTTATTGACGGCGGCCTGCTGCGCTTCCTCTCCGCCGGGCTGCTGAGCGAGGCGGATGAGGACGTCGTTCTCAGCGCCGAAGCGCTGAAGCTGCACTTCGCCGAGATCGAGTTTCCCCAGCGTGGCGCGGATCGCGCTCAAATCGGCGGGACCGGCCTTCGATTGAATCTCAAAGAGAGTGCCGCCGCGGAAGTCGATGCCGAAATTCAGGCCGACCGTAAAAAACAGAACAATGGCGAGCAGCGATAGCAGCCCGGACAGCGGAAACGTGATCCGCCGCCAACTCATGAACGGCAGGTTGGTTTCGTCCGGAACCAGGCGCAATAGCTTCACAGAGAACTCCGAACCTCAGATCGGCACCACGGCAGGCCGCCGTAGTCGGACCCAGTACGCCACGATCAGGCGCGATAGCGTGAACGCGGTGAAAATCGTCGTAAAGATGCCGATGCTGAGCGTCAGCGCGAAGCCCCGCACAGGGCCCGAGCCGAGAAAGAACAGAACCACGGCGGCGATCAAGGTCGTAATGTTGGAATCGAGAATAGTGGCAAGCGCCCGCGAGAATCCCGCGTCGATAGCCGCGATCGCTGTGCGACCCGATCGTGCCTCTTCGCGAATGCGCTCATAGATCAGCACATTCGCGTCGACCGCCATGCCAACCGTGAGCACGATGCCGGCGATGCCGGGCAGCGTGAGCGTGGCGTCCAGCAGCGACAGCACGCCGAAGATCATCAGGACATTGATGATGACCGCGGCGACGGCGAACACGCCGAGCAGCCCGTAGGTCGCGATGATATAGATGATGACCAGAGCGGAGCCGACAAAAGCGGCGGTCTTACCTTTTTCGATCGAATCTTGGCCGAGCCCGGCGCCGACGGTGCGTTCCTCGATGATCGTGAGCGGCGCCGGCAGGGCGCCCGCGCGCAGAAGAATGGCGAGGTCGTTGGCGCTCTCGACGGTGAAATTGCCGGAAATCTGACCGGAGCCGCCGAGAATCGGCTCGCGGATCACCGGCGCCGAAATCACCTCGTTGTCGAGCACGATCGCGAACGGCCGGCCAACATTCTCCTGCGTCACGCGGGCGAAGCGGCGCCCACCCGACGTATTGAAGCGGAACGACACGATCGGTTCGCTTGTGCGCCGATCGAAACCCGGCTGAGCGTCATTGAGGTCCTCGCCGGACACCATGACATGCTTCTCGACCAGGACGGGAACGCGTTGTGCCCCCTTCCCTTCGTAAAGGATTTCGGAGTCCGGTGGCGCGCGGCCCTGCCGCACCGCTTCTTGCGGATTCATCGACATGTCGACGAGGCGGAATGTCAGCTTTGCGGTCTTGCCGAGCAACTCCTTCAGCCGCGCTGGGTCCTGCAGTCCGGGCACCTGCACCAGGATGCGGTCAACCCCCTGCCGCTGGATCGACGGCTCCACCGTGCCAAGCTCGTTGACGCGGCGTTCGATAATCTGGATCGACTGATCGACCGACTGCCGGATGCGCTCGTTCATCGCCGCCTCGGTCACCCGCAACCGGATCAGCCCGCCTCCCGCATCGCTGATGTTGACGCTGCGCTGCCCGGTGCCGCCGAGCAGGCCGCCGAGCGGTTGCGACAGCTCGCGCAGCTTGGCGAGCGCCTGGGGTAGATCCGCGGTGTTCCGAATGCGTACTTCAACCGAATCGCCGCGCGCGACGAGCCCGGAATAGCCGATGCGCGCCTCGCGCAGAACGCGACGCACGTCGTCACGCAACGTCTCCACCTTCTCCTGGCGCACCGCATTGGCGTCGACCTCGAGCAGGATATGCGAGCCGCCCTGAAGATCGAGCCCGAGAACGATGTGGCGCTGCGCCCATTTCGGCCAGTGCTCGACGACCGACTCGGGGAACAAATTCGGCACCGCTGCAAAGCAGATGAAAAATGCCGACGCCAGGATCGCTATGGCCTTCCACCGCGAGAAATACAGCATTGGCTACTCTTGCGCGCTCGTCTTGGCGGTCGGCATGAGGATAAGAGCGACGCGATCCGCTCGACTGAAATCAGCGCGACTTGGCGGCTGCGTCATCCCTGACCGGCTCGCCCTTGGACCGGACCTCGGCGACCATGCTGCGCATCTGGCGCACCCGCACGCCGTCCGCGACCTCCACCTCGATCTCGTTCTCGTCGACCACCTTGGTTATTTTCCCGAAGAGTCCGCCGGAGGTCACGACGCTGTCGCCCCGGCGCATATTCTTGACCATCTCCTGATGCTGCTTCGACCGCTTCTGCTGCGGCCGCAGGATCAGAAAATACATGATGACGAATATAAGTACGAATGGCAGCAACGACACCAGCATGTCGCTGCCGCCCGCTCCCGCGCCCTGGGCAAAGGCGGGCGTGACAATCATAAGCTCTCTCCTTGGGTGGCTTCTCTAAAAAAACCGCGTGACCGTCCGATCTCGACGTCCGCGGCCCGATGACGCTTTGGTTCACCGAAGCGCCGGAACTATACCGGCCGAAACGTCTTTTGCAACGCCGCCCGCCTGCGGCGAAAGGCCGGCGGAAAAAAAGGCGCGCATGAGGGCAAGCCGAGCTGCCGGAGGCGGCTCGCCACGGACTCGCGGGCCTTCGCACCCGGCACAGCGGGTTTTTGGCACGGCCGGCCACAGCTTGCTCGATTCCCTTGCCACTCCGCACTACGGTGGCCGGTATGGTTCGCTTGCCGCTCTCGCCAAACAACTCTATATCTCGCCGCACATCCGATCGCCGTCGCCGCCGCCGGCGTGCCGACGCCATGGCGCCCATCGTCTAGCGGTCTAGGACGTCGCCCTTTCACGGCGAAAACAGGGGTTCGAGTCCCCTTGGGCGCGCCAGTGTACGCCAGGGCACGACGCAGCCCTCCGCGAGCGCCGATTTCCACGAAGCATTTCTCCGCGCTGCTATAGTGGCACCGTTCGTAGCCCGCGATTCGCCGGGGCGGCAACTTTGCTGAGAGGGACCATGATCGACAATCCAGATCAGGTTGAGCGTCTTGTCGCCAAGTTGAGAGAGTCGCTGCCACTATTCGCCACGGTCAATCCTGAAGTGGCCGCTGTCATACGCGAGCAAGCCCCAGAAGCTGATACGTTACGTCGGTACTACATTACTCGAGTCGACTACGCTGGCGACGAGGGCGGGATCGTCTGCAAAGTTGAGCTTGGTCCGGAGAACGACGATAGGCTCTCTTTGCCTCGATTACACACCTGCGGTTCGGTCACACAGGAACGATCGCTCGTCAGATCACTGCGTATCAGAAGCACAGGGTCAAACGTCTGCGGCGCCTCGGTCATGGTGTTTGCGTTTGACAGGCGTAGGGGCGGGATCAGGCAGCGCTCGGCCCGTGATCGCAATCGGATCGAGCCTTACGCTGCCTTTCCGCTGGGCCGAACCTTCGGCAGATCGATGGATAGCTCGGCGTTCATCTTCGCCAGCGCGTCGTCGATGATCCACATATGCGAACTGTGATGCAGATCGAGCAGTCGACGCACGGAGTTCTCGGACATGCCGAGCTCCTTGGCGAGCTTGACCTTGGACCAGCCACGGGTACGCATCGTTTCATAGACGGCCAGCTTCGCAGTCACGAGCGACGGGAGCACGACACGATTGGGTCCCGAATGTCCCGCGCCCTCCCGCGGCAGCGGCTTTCCGGCCTTCGTATATCCTTCAAGAGCGGTGATGACGCAGTCACGGGCGTTTGCCCGTGCCGCCACTTCGGTCTCGCCTTCGGTCAGGGCCTCCGGGATTCCGGGAAATCGTACAAGCCACCAACCGTTCTCCTGGCGCGCCAACGTGTAACGATATCCAAACGCCATGATCACTCCTCCAAGTCGTCTTTGGTCAAGCCCAGTTGATCGAGCATCGCATTGAGGAGGCCGGGTCCGATCTCCTTCCTCCGATCCTTCAGGGTCGTGAACCGGTCACCGTAGTAGAGGCGCCCATGACTGCCCTTACCATGACTGCGATCGAAGGAGACGGGCACACCCCGTCGGCGTCCCAAATTCCTGATTCTTCTCTCGAATTCGTTCCCGGTCATTGGGCAGTATCGCACATATGTGTGCGATACACAAGGTTGTGTTTGTGGATTGCGGCACGGCGCGGGGCCATGCGATGTGACGAAGCGCGCCGCTGACGTCGGGTGCCGGCCACGGAACGACCGCCCCTGATATCGCTCACCCTATTCGGGCTCGCGCGGTCCACTATCGTAGGGCTTTGGGCAGCTCCGGCGGGCGGTTAGCAACCACGGCGTGGCGTGGAGCACCACATCATAGTGGGTGAATGCGGCCGTCGTAACGGTCGGACATCTGTTAGTGCACTGGACCGCGAGGTCCACGCAAGTCGGGCGACCACCGCAGCGCTTGCTCAGGCGTAGGAAAACGATAATCGCTGAACCAAAAAGCCTGACCATGTCCGTGACGCGGTACGCCGCGCTGCGGCCGCTTACCGACGTACCGTCTTCGCGCTTTTTCCCGCCTGCCACCTCTACGGCCGAGGGAGTAATACGGTTCCGTAAGCCGCATACCAAGAACCGACAACGCACTGGCCGCCGAACCCCGCGTCGCAACGAGTGAGTACTGAACTTCGCCGGCCGAGTCGTTCAACTCACGGAGCCAACAACAATCCATCTATCCGGGAGCAGAACGCGCGAGGATCTCACCCTTATCGCAGGATCCGATTCACATCCTTCTCGCTGAGATCCGGAAGGTCGTTTCCGTTGACCGCGAAAACCGACCGTACATAGTTGGCGAGATCAGCCATTTGGGCCGCCGACAGCCGGTTCCGAAACGCCGGCATCGGACCATAGCCCCGCGTCAGAGACATCCTCTGCGGATCGATTCCGTGGGCGATGACTTCGATCAGATTGACGCCGTCCGGCTGGGCAAGCGTCGCGTTGCCAGCAAGCCGCGGCATTGTCGACTCGACGCCCTGCCCGTCCGGTCCGTGGCAAAGCGAGCAGTTGGACAGATAAAGCGCCTGTCCGGAACGGTTTTCGTGCACTTTCTCGCCCAGCGCCGCAACCGCGGCGTCGCCCTTGCTCGGTGCGTTCCCGTCGACATCCATCAAATAGGTGGCAATCGCCACCCGGTCGTCGTGGGTCAGCGGGCGCAGCGAGTTCTTAGTGGCCAGAAACATGTCGCCGAACGCGGACCCTTGCGGGCTCGCCCCGGTCTCGAAATACAGAACGAGATCCTCGCGGTTCCAGCCACGCTCAGCCAGTGCCGTCGCGGTGATATTCGGCGCCTCAAAACCGCCGATGAGTGCCCCCTCCAAGGCCCTTTTCTTCTCCATGGCGCCGAGCATGTTGCGCGGCGTGTGACATTCACCGCAGTGACCGAGCCCCTCGACCAGATAGGCGCCGCGGTTCCAAACCTCGTCCTTGTCAGGATTCTTCTGGAACGGTCTGCGGCTGGCGAACAGCAAATTCCAGCCGAACATCAGCGGGCGAATGTTGAAGGGAAACGGCATCTCATTGGGCGTGGCCGGCCGTTCCACGGCTGGCACGCTCATAAAGTAAGCGAACAGAGCGTCGCTATCGTTCCGCGTGACGTTGTGAAAAGACGTGTAAGGCATCGCCGGATAGAGCGGCGCAAGCACGCTGTCCGCGCCATAGGCCATGAGTTGGTAGAATTGGGCCGAGTTCAGATCTCCGATGCCGCTTTTCGGATCCGGTGTGATGTTTGCCGAATAGATCGTGCCGAACGGTGTAGCCAAAGGCCGCCCGCCGGCGAAGGCTTCGCCGCCCTCGGCTGTGTGGCAGGACGCACAGTCGCCCGCCGCCGCCAGATATTTGCCGGACGCGACGGTCGCCGGGTGACGCGAAAGCGGGTGATCGGCGACGGAGGGTACACCCCACAGCACGGCGAAAAGACCGTAGGCCGCGATCGCGATCAGAACCAGGGCAGCCAGTCGAACAATCCAGCGCCACATGGCCTATCGCGTCGTCAACTGCGCATCCGCGAGGATCAGGTCGCGCAGCGCCTCATAGTAGCGGACATAACCGGTGCACCGGCAGATATGATCGCCGAGCGAGGCCTCGATCCGCTCCTCCAACCCATCCCTGGAAACGGGGTTGCGGGCAAGATCCTCCAATAGACACGTCGTTTTGTTGATAAATCCGGAAGTGCAGTAGCCGCACTGGAAGGCGAAATGATCGACGAACGCCTGCTGGATGTCGGAAAGGCGCCCCTCCTTCGCGTGCCCCTCGACGGTCCTCACCCGTTTTCCGGCAAAGACCGCGGCGCCGTTGATGCATGTCCGCATGGTCCGGCTCGTTCCGTCGGGCTCGTCAACGATCACAACACAGGCATGGCAAACGCCGATGCCACAGCCAAACTTCGTACCGGTCAGGCCAAGATATTCGTGTAGGAAATCGACCATCGCCAGGCCGGCGGGAATCGTATGGGGACCGGTTTGCCGTCCGTTGACGGTTACGTAGATTTGCACCGTTTCCATATCACTGCATTTTCAGGATATCGTCGGCCGTCACCGGCAGCCGGGTGAACCGTTTGCCGGTCGCGTCATGGATCGCGTTCAGGGTTCCCGGAATGACCGGAACCATGACGATCTCCGCTATCCCTCGCGGCGCGTCGTCGTTTTTGACCGGCGGCAGGGTTTCGAGAGTCATATCCCATACCGGAACGTCTCTTGCCCGCACGACATCGTACCGGTTGACGTTCCAGGTTCCGTTGCCCGGACCGTCCTCATACAACGGCAGGTATTCGTTAAGCGCATGACCGAGCCCCATCGCGATGCCGCCCTGCGCCATGCCTGACACCAGCTCGGGCACGATGGATCTGCCGCAATCCAGCACCTCATGCACGCGCAGAACCTTTACCGCACCATTTGTACGGTCGACGGAGAGCGCCACGACCGCTCCGCAGATCGCTGCATAAGTCTCGCTAACTCGTTCCGTCGACGCCGGCGGAAAGTCCACCTTCCGGCGGTCTTGCACCCGCCAATCCCCGCCGCGCCGCAACGCCAGGGCGTCGATGGCGCCATTCCAGATACCGGTTCCCATGGCGAATTCCGCCCTGGCCCACTGCCAGCGACTGAAGGCGTGAACCATGACGCCGGTCGTCTGGCCGGAGGCATGGCAGCGCTCCGCCAGCTGGGCGAAGGACAACGTTTCCATGCCCTCCGCGGTGAGCTTGCCGTCGATCCACTTCAGATCGTCGAAGGCCACGTTGTCGCCGGCTTGCCAGATCGCTCGCGCTGCGGGCCAAAGGCTATAGCGCAGGAGCGCATATGCGGCCTCCGCCACGGCATGGGTCGTCACGGGCGCGCCGACCGATGCACTGGCGCGGCTGGTAATTTCCGGGACCCAGCGCGGATTCGCCGCGGCCGCATCCTGATCCTGCTGGCTCATTTTCAGCGGATCGCCGGATGTCACGAGACCCAACGGCTCCCACAGCGGCCCTGTCGAATCGAGGGTGACGCGATCGGCGCTGTGCCCAAGGTGATCAGCGACGCGCACCGCGACAGCAGTGGAGGTCCCGGTGCCCATCTCGATGGTGCTGGCGGCGACCTCGATGCGCCCGTCGGCATCGAATGACACGGCCGCCAGCGCGCCGTCCTGGCCTGTGCCGTATTTGAACATGGCACAGGCAATGCCGACGCCGTAGGCCTTGTATGGATGGGCAACCTCGAACGCGCGCCGATCTTCGTCGCGCCCGGACCACAGTGGCGCCCGCTCGAGCCGATCCAAAAGTTCCTCGCTGCGTATCGTGACGACCGGCACCGCCCCGGTCAGGTTGCGATAGCCGGTCCGCAGGGCGTTCTTCCGCCGCAGGTTGATCGGATCCATGTTCAACTGCGTGGCAACGTCGTCGACCAGGCATTCCATGGCCGTTATCGACTGCAGCCCGCCATAGCCGCGCATCGATCCTGCCGTGACGCCACGCGAATGCGTGGCAACGGTGCTGATGTCGCTCTTGGGCATGTAGTACATCGAGGCCGACGATATCGCCGCGACGTCGGCAACGCTGGCGGAGTAGTTTGCGGTGCCGCCGCCGTTGAGTGAGAGATCGCAGGCGAATGCCGTGAATGCCCCGGTTTCCAGGTCGACTCCCAGCTTGCTGTCGATCGTGACGGCGTGCCGCTTGATGCCGAGTTGAAATTGCTCGAAACGATCGAGCGCAAGCCGCACCGGCCGGCCGCCGGCGAACAGGCCCGCCAAAGCCACATAGTTCGGCAGCAAGGTCATGTCCTTGCCGCCAAACGCGCCGCCCAGATAGGCGAAATGGCCTTGCAGGTCCTTGATGGCGTACGGTACCTGCGCGTCGGCCAAGAGGTCGGCGATTGCCCTAAGCGTGTCTGCCGGAGCCTGCACGCCGAGCACAAGCGACAGGCGATGATTGGCGGCATCGTGCCAGGCAAGACCGCTTTCAGGCTCCATGAAGAAGTGATCGGTCGACTGGGTCTGAAAGCGCTGCTTGAACAGCCGGCCCGCCCGTCCGCTGTCCAGCTCCGCGCGAATGGCGTGGCCAAAATTTTCGGCGCGTCGCGCGGCGGCGGCGTCAGCCTCGGGCCAGGAAAGATCGTGTCCGCGACGGAAACGGGGCGGCACGACCCAGCCGTCATTGGCCGGGGAAAATACATCCGGGCCGGACGGATCGGATCCGCCGATGCGGGTGAAGCGGTTCGCACCGTAGGGCGGCCTGGCGACCGCGCCCGTTTGCTCGCCGAAGACAACTGCCCCCTTGGCGCCGCGCAGGATTTGCCGTGCGGTCACGAACGTTTCCAAACCGCGGAAGATGAGCAACGCGACTGGCTGGCCCAGATAGGCCGGCGTCTGGCCCTTCGGGCACATCAGATCTTCCGTGAAGTAGCCCTTGGGCCGAATCCGGGCGGCCTCCAGGTCCTCTGCCGTCACTACCCTGTCGGGTTCCAGCGCCGGGGCGAGCATCGTCAGATCTATTCCGACGAAACGGTGGGTCGCGACGGAGGCCAGCAACAGCATCGCGTGATCGGTCTCGTCCGGCCAGCCGTCCATGTCCGCGGCACGAAAATCCCTGGCATAGAGCTTGGCGCCGGTGGCCTTGGCATAGCCGTCGATTCGGTATCGCGGGTGCCCGAACCCGTCGCCCGACCAGCCCGGCGCGGTCGGCATGATTTCGTCGTCGACAAATGAGGCACGCGCCGCCAGTGGTACCAGGGCGAGCGTAATGCCGGCAGCGGTGCTTCCGATGAGAAAGCGCCGGCGGCTCCAGTTGATGGCTGGTTGCGTTTGGGAGCCGAAGTGGATGGCCTTCATGGAGTGCGCGGCTTGCGAGCGTCACCGGCCATAGACTCTGAACGGGACAATCTCGGCGAGATACCCGCCGACGTAGGGCGGCCCCCAACCCCAGCGGACGTAGTTATCGTAATATCGCCGCTCCGATCCGCCCGCATAATATGGCGAAGGCCACAGATAGTAGCCGCCGGTATAGGCCCAGCCGTAACGGCCGCACCGCCGGCAGCGACGATGACGGGATACCCGTGCGGGCCGCCTCCCGTAGCGACGTTGCACGCTACGCCGACGCTCCTCTCGCCGGACGGTCGGCTCCTCTCGCCTGACGTTCGTTCCCTCCGGCGCAACGCTCGGCGAGGGAGTGGTGCTGGTGCTGCCCGCGCCGGGTGCGACCTGGACGCCGCCCGGCCCAATACCGTATGGGTTCGGCCCTCCCGGCGCGGCGGGACCAGGCGCAAGTGTTGACTGTGCCTGTGCGAGGACTACGGCGCCGAAGACGATGGAAACCGCCGTGAGCAAACGTAGCATTGGCTAGCTCCTCAAGGTTGGCACGCCACTTCCCGATGCCACGGCGCGCGTAACGGCGAGCAAGCGCACGACAGCTCGCGCATGTTGCCGAGTTTCGTAGGACTTACCGCATTAAAGATGGTCCGGCGAGCGCGAAAGCGATCTTCGCGACGTGGGGCGTGTGAGCGCACTGAACACCTACGGCATCAGCACGCCGCGCGGCGCCAAATGACATGCTCCGGCAGTCAAGAATGATGAGCGCCGCGCCATGACTTCCTGGCCTCCGCCGTCGAATTGGCAAACCGGGCAAATCGTCACCACATAGGCCGAGCGGCCATGCCGCGCCTGCGCGCGACCGCGCAAGCACGGCGCGGGCGGGGAAAGTAGCGGTTACGGCAATCTCAATCGGACCGTAAGTCTGAGCCAAGGCGGGACAATGTTGACCAAGCTCACTTGCGCCTTCATTGCCGCACTTGTTCTCGCCGCGGCTTCGACCGCGTTTGCGCAAAGCCGCCGGCAGATCGGCTACCCTCATCGCCGCGCCGATTCTCGTTCGGTCCCTGTCTTGACCAACCCCCGCAATGCCGGCGAGGCCGCGCAAGACTGTAATACGACATATCAGGGGTTTCGGATGTGCGACTGGCTAAGGCCTTCGCCGTGGAACTGATTTCAAATCAGGCCAGTTTAACGGACACGATTCCGTCGCCGCTATGACGCTCGTGCAATGCCTGTTTGTCGCTCTTTCACGGCGAAAACAGGGGTTCCGCGTCCCCTCGGGCGCGCCAATGATTTCAATCGCTTTACAGTCTGATGCTGCGTTCATTTCCAACGCATGTTCAATATGCGCGAACGCGGACAGACGGCTCTGCAGCACCACCCGCAGAAAAGTCGGGTTTGATCGTTGTCAGCCACTAGACGTGACCGAATCGATCTAGACCAAGCAACCCGGGTGAGCCCGGGCAAGCCCTGCGAAGGAATGGAGACTACGCCATGGAGGAAAAGGACGTTAATCGCGCCAAGGAGTATAGCCCTGCCGAGATCGGCGCTTTGGCACACCTGTACCGAGGCGAGATGTACCAAAGCAAGGTCTGGCGTACCCGTCTCGATACGACCGTTAATTGGGCCATTGTCTCAACTGGCATTGCGCTGTCAGTGAGCTTCAGCAACGCTAATGCATCACCCGTTCCGATCCTGCTTGTGAGCTTGGTCGTAATAGTGTTTCTTCTCCTCGAAGCTCACCGCTACATGTATTATGACCTATTTCGGGTTCGCCTCCGGGTGATGGAAATCAATTTCTACGGCCCGCTCCTCAGAGGCGAGGGGACACGTATTGACAATCATTGGAACGACCTGCTTGCCGATGACTACAAGGACGTGGGCTTCCATATGTCCTTGATCGAGGCGTTGGGTCGCCGCATTCGCAGAATCTACGGTTGGCTGTTCACCATACTGCTGGCCTGCTACATCGCCAAGGTTTTCGTCCACCCGACGCCCTTGAGCGCGCACAGTGAGTTGTTGGCACGTGCCGCCATCGGCCCGATCCCCGGCGAAGTTGTGCTCGGCGTTGGCTTGCTGTTTCACGGCGCGTGGATCGCCATTGCTTTCCTCACATTGCGATCGCAAAAAGCGCTCGCGTTACCGCATAGACGAGCAGACCGGGATTCATTGCTTCGTGTTGCTAATTGACCGCTCGCCGAGCTCCTGAGTGCAAAGCAAGCAGTAGGAGCGAGGCGGGGACCTGACCCGAATTCAGCGCCGTCAGGACAATGCTGATGAGGTCTGGCCGCCCCGGTGCGGGTCGGTAGTTTTGGCACAAACGCGTTCGTAGTGAAGTCGATTGCATTCAGTGCGCGGACGCGACAAGGTATCCAGTGTTGGCGCCGATTGACGCCGGTCCAACCAGCGCTGATCAGCCGTTTAGTCCAACCGAGCCATTCCTTGCGTGGCCACCATACGCCGCGATGACACGCGCGTGCCGGCACCGCTCCAGCTCGACGAAATCGATGATGCGCTCGACGGCCTCACGGTGTGCGCACTCCTCAATGCGCCGGGTCGGGTGTCCATGATGCTGATGCATCATCCGCACACCTCTAAATTTAATCGCTCAGGACCGCCCTTGAGCACCCGGCCGAGGCCCGGCGATAGCGCGGCGAGGATCACGGCCCCAAGTAGCACCGGCACGAAGGCGGCGCGCGGTGCGCCGGTCAAATCCCACGCAAGGCCGCTCAACACCGGCGTGATCACTGCGCATGAATAGCTGATGGTGAACATGCCGGCGGCAAGCCGATGCACATCATCGGGCCGCGCGAGAAGCGGCGGCAGCGCAAAGATCATGGTCAGGACGGCAGCGCACGAGAACCCGATCAAAGCTGCGCCGGTAACAACGACGGGCGGCGGTCCGAAGATGATGCCCATCAGCGCGGCAAAGCACAGCACGCCGCATACGAAATACGGCCAGGCCCTGCGCACCAGACTCCCGGCAAAGATGAGCAGCAGGAGCGAGGCCGGGATCTGGCCTAAATTCAGCGCCGTCAGGGTGATGCTGATGAGGTCCGGTCGCCCGGTACGGGTCAGCAGTTCGGGCACGAACGCGTTCGCGGTGAAGTAGATTGCGTTGACGGTGCCGAACATGATCCCGATCCGCCACAACACCCCGCTGCGCCAGTCTGGCCACCATTTGCGCCCCGCCACGACGCCGGACACGGCGCCCGCGCGACGCCTTGGAGCAAGTATCGCGATCGCCACCGCGATCATTGCGCAAGGGATCGCCCAGGCAATGAAGCTTCCGCGCCAGCTACCCCCAACCTGCGGCAGCAACACCGGCAAAGTGAGCGCGACCGGCAGCACCTCACCCACCAGCAAGCCGTTGGTGAAGACCGCGGTGCCGAAGCCGATCCGGTCAGGTAGCCAAGCGCGCACCAGCGGCGGCAGCGAAGGCTGCATCACCGCGACCCCGAACCCGGTCAATACGGTGGTGGCATAGAGCAGCCAGATATTCGGTGCGATCCCGCGGAAGGCGGACCCGGCCGCAGTCGCGAGCAGACCAAAAATAAGCGTCGCCAGCGCCCCAAAGCGGGCGATCAGAAGGGAGCCCGGGACCGCCGCGACAGCGAACAGCACTGATGGAATGCCGGTGAGCACGCCGACCTCGGTCGCCGAGAGCGCAAGATCGTCGCGAATCATCGGGATCACCGGCGGGACGGCCAGGATCGTCATGCGCAGCCCGGTGCCCGCAAGCCAGAGCAGCATGACGGCCCGCATCAGTTGGCCAAGGCCCGGCGCTTCACTGCCTGGATGGGAAGCCCTCATCGCCCCTGTTTCACTTTCGCTTTCATTGCTTGGGCGAACGGAAGCAGCCCGAGGCAACGCGACATGTTGGCAGGCAAACGCCGCAACACGCGCGCAACATTATCAGGGAGACGAGCCGAATCTCGCTTAATTTGCGATCCGCGCTGTCTTTAAACTCCGACAAGTCCAAATAGACCTTCGCCTGAGCCACGACCGACAGTCGATTTGTAAGCTGCCCCCCTCTTGCAATTTTTTCGCGTGAAGCAGATGGAGCAGGGCTATGCGATTGAACCTCTTTGGAGGCCTTCGTGCGCTCAGGCCCCGCGAGGCTGGCCGCGATGCCCTGGCGGGCGTGACGCTCGCCTCGATGAACATTCCGCAGGTTCTCGGCTACACCCGAATTGCCGGCACACCGGTCGTCACCGGCCTTTACACGGTGCTGCTGCCGCTCGTCGCCTTCGCCATCTTTGGCTCTTCGCGCCACCTTGTCGTGGCGGCGGACTCTGCGACTGCGGCGATATTTTCTAATGCGCTGTCTGGCATGGCAAAGCCCACCAGCGACAAGTACATGGCGCTCGTTACCATGCTGGCGCTGCTAACGGCCTTGCTCTTGATAGTGGCGCGGATCTTCAAACTGGGCTTTCTCGCCGATTTCCTTTCACGCACGGTGCTGATTGGATTTCTTACGGGCGTTGGGTTTCAAGTCGGCATCGCGATGCTCGGCGACATGCTCGGCGTGGCGGCGCCCTCGCATCGCACGCTTTTTCAGCTTCAAGAGATTCTGTGGGGCCTGCCGGGACTCAATGTTCCGACGCTGGGGCTCTCGACGCTGGTGACAGGCAGCATCCTTGTTGGCGATCGACTGGCGCCGCGGGTGCCTGTTGCGCTTGTTGTGGTCGTCGGGATGATTGCGGCGAGCGCTCAATTCCATTTCGTCGAGCGGGGCATCGCGGTCATTGGTCCGGTTCCAGGCGGTTTGCCGTCAATCAAGTTGCCGGAGGTCAGCTGGCGCGAAACCCTGGCGCTTTTGCCCGTAGCTGCTTCATGCTTTGTCATGATCATCGCGCAAAGCGCGGCGACATCGCGGATATACGCCGTGCGGCATCATGAGCGCGTCGACGAGAATGCCGACATCCTCGGACTGGCGGCGGCGAATGCGGCTGCCGGCATTAGCGGAACGTTCGTCGTCAACGGCAGCCCGACGCAGACCGCGATGGCAGACAGCGCGGGTGCGCGTAGCCAGTTCGCGCAACTGGTCTTCGCCGGCATCGTCCTGCTCGTGCTGCTGTTCCTGACCGGACCGCTGCAGTACTTGCCGCGCTGTGCACTGGCCAGCATCGTGTTCACGATCGCAGTCGGGATGATCGATGCGAAGGGGTTGCGCGCGATCCGCCGCGAAAGCCCGGGCGAGTTCAATCTCGCGGTCTTCACCGCCGCGGGCGTGGTCGCGATCGGCGTCGAGTGGGGCATCGTGATGGCGATCGTTCTTTCGCTCGTTCGGCACGTCCGGCATAGTTATCGTCCGCATACGGCTGTGCTCGTCCCGGATACAACCGACCAGTGGACGCTGGCGCCCGCGACGCCGGGCGTGGAGACCGCGCCGGGCCTGATCATCTATCGGTTTGGCGCAGACCTGTTTTACGCGAACGACAGCCGTTTTGTCGATGAAGTGCGTGGCCTCGTGGAGCGAGCGCCCAATCCTGTCCAGTGGTTCATTGTCGACGCGGCCGCCATTACGGATATGGATTATTCAGCCGCGCAATCCCTCCGCGATCTGCTCAAGGAATTGAGCCGGCAAAAAGTTGGCATGATCTTCGCGCGTGTCAGTCCGTACCTGCGATCCGACATGGACCGCCACGGCATTACCGCGGTGATGGGGGAAAGGCAGATTTTCTCAACCCTCCACGAAGCCATCGAGGCAGTCCATTCTGGTTCTCTAGGTCGCCTGCAGATTGACCCTCCGAATATCGGACACCATTAAGTGGCACCGGACGGTGCGCGCGAGCAATGCTGACCTGTGCGCCCCCAGAAGGTCAGTGGGTCTCTGATTGCGCGAACTGACTGAATTCATCACATCCAAAATCGTGGTCCCCATGCTCCCGCAGTAGTGCCGGAGTGCTCAAGGCGAGGCGCGCGCAACACCCGAACTGCGGAAAGGTTCCCTCACATCAAGTTACAAGGTGAAAGAAGAAGTCAGTTCTTTGGCCGACAAAACACCACAATTATCACTGAAAAGCCGCTCAACCGAAATGATCGAAAGTAAAAATTACAGCGTTTGTCCAGTGTATGCCAAGATGTTGCGTCATAGAATTGTCATATGGGACGAGTGAAGACGAAAGCGGCGAAAATGAAGACCTTGATGGATGCGCATGTGCCCTATGAAGCCTTTTGGGAAGGGTTCATCGACCATCAACATGGACAACACCAGAACCCCTACGCCGACCTGAAGAACCGGGTCGACGCAGCTCAAGCTTGGAGCAGCGGCCAAGAGGCTGCCCGACGCGCTACGGGCATCGACCGGTAAGCAGCAAAGAGCCTTGAGTTTGCGAACAGGAGAAATCGCATGAGCAAGATCGCCGACGGCAGACTCATTTCCGATTTCATTCGGAAACAATATCGCCCCTTCGACGCGCATGACGAGTTCGAACGGGGATTTTCGGACTACCAGGGCGGCCGCGTCTCGAACCCGCACAAGACTGACAGCAACTTGGCTCAGATTTGGGATTTGGGTGTGGAAGCGGCAATGCGGTGCGACAGAGCGAGCGCCTGAACCGTCAGGTTCCGTCAGGTTGACCAACTGCAAGGGGAAACGGTTGTCATGTCCATCAAACCAGAACATACCGATTTTGAACTTGTCCATCGGGAGTATGGCCCACTGCCTTTCAATGCCACATTGGCCGAGCAAGCCGATCGGTACCGGCTGGCGCAGGTTGCAGCACTCTTACGGCTCTCACGGGAAGGGAAATTTCAATCTTTCCAGCACTAGTCGAAAATCGAGGACCGCCGCACGCGGGCTTTTCGGCCTGACGGCCATTAAGCCCGCGGCCATGGCTATTCGCTGCGCGCAGGATTTGTGACGTCCCCATGCAAACGCAACGAGCGCCTTCAAGGTGATGCAGACAACCCGTCATAAAACTACGGCAATACTGTTTAATTCCGCGATGAGGAGATTCTCTCGAACGCGGCGAGGACGAGCGTGTCTTGAGTGCCAGCAAACTGACCACACGAGTCGAAGCCAACGGGGGACCTACATGGCCCGCAAATCGGATGACGTGCTCGCCGCAGTAGACGAGGACCTCCAAGAAATCTGCCGCACGGCACGCGAGGAATACGACAGGATTGCTAGGATCCCTGAAAAGTTCCTGTCAGAGCATGAATGGGATATGCGACGGGATAGCCTGCGTCGGTTAGAGCTGATTATGAGGGTCGCTAGCATGGACCCGAAGGAAGTGGCCGTGCTGACGCTCCTATAGCCACTGATTGGCCAAGGCATGCCGTTCCCGCTGGAAAATTGCGTGCGCTGCAGAGGTGTCGAGGTCTTTCTTTCCTCCCCTTACGCGTAAATGTGACGCACGCGCTAGCGGCAGTCCCGACACACTTCGGCCGCACCGGCGTGAAAAAGGCCGTCGTGCCGGACACGAATCGAACAAGGCGGAATAGCCGAAAAACGTGAAAGGTGGAGAAAGCTATGACGAACCAAATGAGCGACAACGAGATTAAATTCAGAGGAGAGTATCTCAGTCCCGAACAATGCGAGCAAGACCGCTGGCTGACCATGGCTCGTTGTTCGATGATCTTGACGACGGCCAAAAGCGCGGATGAGCGAATGGCATGCATGGAGACAATTTTTGACAAATTCCGCGACGTGCCAAACCAGCAGCCGAACCTGCAGGACACGGCCGCCTATGCGCGGTTTGCAGCCAAGACGCTCCTGGAAGCGCTAATCAAGTCGGAAGGCAAGCAAGAGGCAGCTTCGGTGGCGACCGGGAACGTGTTTTCGGTGGCGACTGAGAACGTGTTTAATGAGTGGATTGATGAGTGGCTGCCGCCGCCCCACGTTACGAGAATGACGCTGCCGAGAATGTAGGTCAGCGCCGATGGCGGACTGATGGCGCGTGCGGCTTCCAATGCTGTGAATGCAGCGGTGCATTCGTGCCATCGACTTCGCTCAGGAAGTAACCCTTTGCCATGCGTGCTCTGTGGACTAGCTACGCATGGCTTACTTCCGAAACTGACTCGACTCGGATAGTGCTTGCGACTCGAAGCAGCCGGTCCAGCCCACTGAGCGCCGCCTTGAAGGCCCCATCCGCCAGTACGGCATGCATTCCGGCTCGATCGCCGCATGCTTAACAATCAGCCGCGGCGCGACCGCAGCGATGAAGGCTTCATGGGCACTAGGAGCTTGCCGAGGCTCGGTTATTAGAAGGGTCCAATCTGACCAACTTGCCAGGCACTAGACAGCAACTCACCGAACGTCATCTCTCGGCATCACGGGCCCCGCAACTTCGCTTGGCTCAAAGATTATCGGCGTTGGGAGCTCTGTTAGCTTAAAAAGGTGAAATGCCCGATCACCGCTCATGTCGAGAACGCGCAGATCGTCAGTTTCGTGCAAATCCTGTATGACAAGCTTAAAGTGCCCGCCGTACTTTTTTTGCACCTCTGAAATCGGTAATTCATATGCAATAAACTTTTCGATGCCTTTAGAGCGAAGCTTGCCGACGAGCCCGGGATCGGTGAACGAACTGTGAGACGTCAGGATAACGAGCGGACCACTTCCTGTAATCAACATAGCGGCTTTCATAGCAGACCTCCTTCTCAGCCCGCTGACACCGGGAGAGATTTCAGCGCGCTTGATCCCTGAGAAGACAGATTTTTTGAGCGTAGTGCAAGCTCTAAGCGTCCATTGATGCGCATCAAGTTGTGTCGGGATCGTTTTAACTGGGCGTCGCGATTCCGGGCCTGTCTCACTAGAGCGAATTCCGTTCCGGTGGAATCGGAATTCGCTCTAATTGTCCTTGAGTGGTCGCATTTTCTGCGGCGAACCGGTTTCCACTTCGCCGGAAAATGCTCTGAACCGCACTGGTCTGCTTCGAGCTCCAGACCTGACGTCTGCGACCGCGATCGCCAACGCCCCTGCGGTTCTGGGAATTTTCAAGGAATACGCGCCGCGAAAGACGCGCGGACAACCGCGGAAAATGGCAAGAGCGGCAGGATTTGATTTTCGTCAGCGGCAGGCGCCTTTGCTAGATCTGAAGGCGGGAGACTATGGTGTCCTCGGTGTCATGCGGATGGGCGCCGACGGCGGCAATAGCGACGCGCAGGCCGGCGGCGGCGGTCTCGACAGACATGCTGGGCGCGCCAAGATTCTGCTCGAGGGCTGCGACTTCGGGCAAGTGGGGTAGATGCACCCAACCCGCGCGAATAGCCAGGCCCTTGACCGCGATGTGGTGCAGAATGCCGTACATCAGATGATTGCAGCAAAAGGTGCCAGCAGCATCAGAGATGTCGGCCGGAATCCCGGCGTCGCGCATGGCGCGCACCATGGCGCGAATGGGCAGGGTGGAACGGTAAGCGGTCGGCCCGTCCGGCGCAGTCAGCACGTCCTGCAACAACTTGCCGTCATTGTCGCGGAGCCCGTAGCGGGCATTGTCGTTGAGATTTTGCGCAATCCTCTCCACCGTGATCATGGCCCGTCCGCCATACTCGCCCATCATGACGACGACATCGGGCTGAAGCTCGGCGATGGCGGCTTTCACCACCTCGATGCAGGTGAAGAATGTGTTTGGCACAATTCGCGATACGATCTTAGCCCCGCTCACATCCGCTCCGCCGAGGTGTCGTGCCACTTGCTCCGCCGGATTAACGGGCGTGGTGCCAAACGCCTCAAAACCGGTCAATAGAACGCTGCGCATGGGCTTGCTCGACTCCGTCTTGCTGGCTCGTTACTGCTACCGATAGTGCGAGTTTTCCAAATGTCCGCAATCCCAATTCAGGATTTCTCAAACCCGCCCGGGCTTGCGGTTCAATCGGCTGCAACATACATACTACTTGCGCTCGTCTAGAATGCGCGATGTCGTCAATGTCAGTGACAGCGCTAGATCGTAGACTTGACGACGAAGGCTCTTCCCCGCAGAAGGCGGCGCCGCGCTGGCCCGCAAAGAAGCTTCGTACGCGCGCCAGAGGGGCTGGGCACGGCTTTTAAATTCTTCGAATCGGCTATGATTGCTCGCGGGTCGCATGATCGTTGGCGCTCAGGATTGAATTCGGAGGAACCTTAAAATGACGCGGCTTGAAATTGCCTCGGCCATCGAACAGATCGTAACCGCCGTGCTCTCGGAGCACGACAGGCACGGAGACATCGACGTCATCGCGCGCGATGCGACACTGCACGACGAGCTTGGCATGGATGAGGCCGACATCATCGAGGTCATGCTCCGCGCGGAGGACCGGTTCGGCGTAACCTTGCCCGATGATGCCATCGGCTTTTCCTCCACCCTCGCGGACATCGTCAATCTCGTCGCTATGCGATTGAGCGAGAGAGAGACTCCGACGCAACCGATCGCGCCGCTTCAGCTGGCAAGCCCGTCGATCGCCCCAGAGGCCTGAAGCGGCGCCGTACTCAGAAGACAGCGGACACGATGTGCCGGATCGTCATCGCCTTCCGCCGCCGAGGGAGTGAGAGATGAGGGCGGCGTGGAAATAGGTGACTGACTCAGACCGTCCAAGAACCTGCGTTCGCGCGCCTCTGGTTGCCGCGCGATCCCGCAAGCAATGAGGCGAACTGCGACGGCCCTCTCATTTGCTGTCTGCCTCTCTCTCCTTCGCGCCTCCAGTGATGCGAGCGGTCGCCGAGCTTGAACGGACGCTTCTGCGCCGGCGGCGACTCGGCCAATTCGAACTTCACAAGAAAAGGGAGCTGTGATGCACTGATAGCGGCGAAGCTCCGCGAAGCGTTTCAGAACGGAGAAGAGACTATGGCCGCCGTGTGCGTTATGCTGCAGTTTGCCACCATGGATCGCGCGAAATACGATGACGTGATGAAAGCGCTTGACTGGAAGAACTCCGGCGCGCCCAAGGGTATGATCAGCCATATCGCCGGCCCTATGAAAGTGGGCTGGGGTGTCGTGGACGTCTGGGAATCACAAGAGGATTTCGACAACTTCCTGAAGACGGACCTGACGAAGGCGTTCACTAGGGCGGGCGCTCGAATGCCGGAGATGCAAGTCATGGCTTTTGATGTGCACAACCAATTTCCGTGACCGCGGTGTGAGGTTTGCAGCGTCAAGTCGCTGTTGAGCGCCCGCCATTTGGCAGGTCGCGAGCGTTTCCCCTGCCCTCCTGCCCTCCTGCCCTCCTGCCCTCCCGCCCGCATGCCTCAGACGCCGGATCGTGACGCTCGTCTGGCTGCGCCGGCCAACGCTTGTTCCTCTCGATGAGGCTCGTAAGCCCTCTACGAAATATTCCGAATTGGAATGGTCCGGAGGGGAGTGTTCCCGATATTCGCACAACTCGAGTTATGCTTGATTCAGTCAGTCGATGGCCAGCCGAGCACGGGGATATAAGCTGGTGCATCGTCGGGACGGCCAAAGCCGGGCAATCAGATCCTGGCGATTGCGATTCCGGCTAAACCTTGGGGGTCGCGCGCCAGCGCCGCGTCCTTCGACGTTTCCTGCGCCCCCTCGCGTGCTGAGCCGCGGATGTACCGGTGAGCCGCGAGCGGGGAGTCGGATCAGTCTCCCCTACCGTCCACCATTTTCCCAATCACCTAGACGTGCGCCAGCTTGGCCCGCGTTTCCTCGCGGGCTGCCGCCCAGCGGACAATTGCAGAGCGGTGACGCAGGGGTCTGCGATCATTGCGGAAAATGCTATGCACTCACCGAAGCAAAGCCGCCGCGCACAGTGTCGCGTCGGCGATCACGGGGGCACAATGACTGACACGGTCGCACCAACGCGCGCATCTTTTCTCGACCGCTGGTTCGAGCTGACAGCGAACGGCACTACGGTGCGCACCGAGTTGATCGCCGGCGTCACCACCTTCCTCACGATGGTCTATATCGTGTTCGTCAACCCGACGATCCTCGGCAATGCCGGCATGGACAAGGGCGCCGTGTTCGTCGCCACCTGCATTGCGGCGGCGGTGAGCACGATGGTGATGGCGTTCTACGCCAATTATCCGATCGCGCTCGCTCCCGGCATGGGGCTCAACGCCTTCTTCGCCTTCACGGTGGTGCTCACCTACAAGTATTCCTGGCAGCAGGCGCTCGCTGCGGTGTTTTGCTCGGGCGTGCTGTTCTTCCTGATCTCCGTGTTCCGGCTACGCGAGTACGTCATCAACTCCATCCCGCGTAACCTCAAGCTCGCCATCTCGGCCGGCGTCGGGTTGTTTCTCGGCATCATCGCACTGGAGGAGGCGAAGATCGTCGTCCAGCATCCGGCGACACTGGTGACGCTCGGCAGCCTGCGCGAGCCTGCAGCGATCCTTTGTCTCGTTGGCTTCGTGCTGATCGCCGCCCTCAACTTTCGTAAAATTCTCGGCGGCACGCTGCTTGGCATCCTCGCCGTCGCGCTCGTCGGCATCCCGCTCGGATTGGCGACCTTTACAGGGGTCGTCTCCATGCCGCCTTCACTCGCGCCGACCTTTCTGCAGCTCGACTTTTCCGCCGTCTACGAACAGAGCTTCTTGATCGTCGTGTTCAGCTTCCTGTTCATCGACGTCTTCGACAATGCCGGTACGCTGATCGGCGTCGCTCACCGGGCAGGCTTGCTCGACGAGAAGGGCGAGCTGCCGCGCATGAAGCAGGCCCTGATCGCCGACAGTTTCGCGGCGATGTTCGGCGCGCTGATCGGCACGTCCACCACCACGAGCTACATCGAGAGCGCGGCCGGCGTCTCGGCGGGCGGCCGCACCGGCCTCACCGCGGTGGTCGTGGCGATACTATTCCTGCTGGCGCTGTTCTTCGCTCCGCTCGCCGGCATGATCCCGGCCTACGCTTCGGCCGCGGCGCTCCTCTATGTCGCCTGCCTGATGACCCGCGGGCTTGCCGAGATCGCATGGGACGACGTCACGGAATACGCCCCGGCCGTCGTCGCCGCCATCTCCATGCCGCTGACTTATTCGATTGCGACCGGCATAGGCCTCGGCTTCATCACCTATGCCGCCTGCAAGATCCTGTCGGGACGCTACAAAGAGGCGAGCCCGGCGGTCATCGCCCTGGCGCTGCTGTTCGCCGTGAAATTCGCCATGCAGTAAGCGAAGGAGAATGCCGAGCCTGTCGCTGCTGAAGGCGCGTCACTCCTCCTTGTATCCGTAGGCGGGCACGTTGCCGGACGCGCCATAATATTTGTACGGCAGGAACTTGCCGGACATGGTGATCTTCACCCGATCGCCCTTGGGGTCCGGCTGCCGCTCGACCGCGAGATCGACGTCGATCGCCGACATGATGCCATCGCCGAACTCATCCTCGATCAATGCCTTCAGCGCCGGACCGTTGATCATGATCAGCTCGTAGAAGCGATAGATCAGCGGATCGGTCGGTGGCACCGGCACACCCGCGCCGCGCATCGGCACCTCGTTGAGCATCGCCTGTTCCGACTTGGAGAGTCCGAACATCTCGGCAGCCTTCGCCGCCTGCGGCTTGGTGAGCTTCATCTGGCCGAGCAGCGCGCCGGCGACGAGCAGCGGCGAAAAGCCGCCGATCGCCTCGCAGACATATTTCCAGGTCCAACCCTTTTCGCGTTTGATGTCGAGGATCTTTTCGGTGAGATCGGCGCGCGTCATCGCGTTCTCCTTCAGCGGTTATGTGTGTTCATCCGGCCCACGCTGGCCCAGGCAAAGGCGACTTCGAAAGATGAAAGCGTCTAATGGCCGGCTGACCGCCAAATAATATTGCGCTGCCTGACTCCCTAATAGAGTCGCGCTGCTTAAAAATAGGGCGGTTTGCCCGCCGCCGCCGTCGAACCTTATAATGCGAGCCGCGCACGAAGAGCTCTCGCCGATCGCTCCTGAGCGGCAACTTGACGCGGGGGCGCTCGCCGCCACTCGGGCGAGCGCCCGCACGTGGCGCTTAGGCGCGGATCGACGCGCCGGCGCTAACTGCATTGATTTGTAAGACCCGCGCCAGAACCGAAATCACGCGGAGCGAATGTATTCGCGCAGCGCGTTTGATTCCTGCTCCATCGCCTCGAGGCGTGACTTGACGACATCGCCGATCGACACGATGCCGATCAGCTTTCCGTCCTCGATAACGGGAAAATGCCGGAATTTGCCTTCGGTCATGCGCTGCATCAATTCCACCAGCTTGTCCTGCCGGCTGCAACTGATGACTTTGCGGGTCATAAGCTCGGCGACCGGCGTCTCGAGCACAGCGGTGCCCTGTGCGCTTAACGCGCGCACGATGTCGCGTTCGGAGATGATGCCCACGGTCCGGCCGTCCGCGCCCGTCACCACCAGCGCGCCAATGCCGTGGTCGGCCAGGGATTTCGCGGCATAGGCGATCGAAGCCGTCGGCTCAATGGTGAAAACGGTCGATCCCTTGCGGGACAGGATGGTGTGAACGGTCACGCTCGCCTCCCTGAACAACACCGGAGCACGAACCAGCGCCGCCTTGCCGCTTACCGGGCGCAGCGACCCCCCGCGCGGGATACCCCTACCCTCAGCGAACGAGCCGAGCCGCCCGCGTGCTCCGGCGGGCCATGGATAAGATCATCCACAAATCTGCAGAGCGTGCAAGGCGCAGCACGTCGGTCTTCACCTCGCGAACCGCAATGGAAAGATTGTTCACTGCGGCTTTTTGGCCCTGGCGGCGGCGGTGACGGGATCGAACAACGGAAAAAGCAAAAGCCCGGTAAGGAATCCGCCGATATGCGCCTGCCAGGCAATTGGCTGATCGACCCCCAGCAAGCTCACCGAGCCGACCCCGAACAGAGCGTTGAGCCCGAACCAGACAACAAGGAAAGCGAGAATGCGTGGATCGCGTAACGCCTCGCGCAACGGCACTGCGGGAACGTGGTAGATCGGCGCTTCGGCGCTGCGAAAGACGCTGAGGGGCCCGCCAGCCTGGAATACGAAGCGGATCGCCGCCGCCATAAAGCCGGACACCGCGGCCGATGACCCGATCAGGGGCAGCGTCTCGTCGGGATAGACGAACAGATGCACCCCCGCGCCCGCCGCCGCCGATGCGGCGAATAGCGCAAGGAATCGAGCGCTTCCGAACCGACGCGCCACGGCAGTCCCAAACGGCAGCAGCCAGATCACATTGATAGCGAGATGGGTCCAGTCACCATGGAGAAATGCGTAGGTGACGAAGGTCCAAAGGTCTGTGTACCGCACTGGGATGAAGGCGAACAGGATCAGGAATTCGATGTCCTGTTGCGGCGTCAGAATCAATACGCGCACGGCGTGGACGATGCAGAAGGCGGCGATCGTCAACACGATGACTGGCGGAACATTGAAAATCGGCTCGGAGGGTTTCGTCACAGGTCCGTTCCAGCGGGTCCGGCTCAAATAGGCCAGCCTTGGCGTCATCGCAAGCAAGCCGGCAAATCGCAGCGCCCGCAAGCCTCGTCGCCGGCAAGCCCGCGTTAACCTTAAATCACCGTAAATGCCCGTGCGCCGCCTGCTTCGTCGCCTGCGAGGGCGGAGCAGCAAGATCTCGTCTTGCGCGATCTGCCCAGACAGGGGCACCCGCGCCTTCGATCCCGCCCGCCAAGGGATCCTACACCGAGCGTTAACGCCGTCCGTCATAAGGTCGTCCGGTCCGATGATGGAGCGGACGCGCGATGCCGACCGCTGACCGCAAGCCGAGCCTCCATGGCCTTCCCGAGGAACGGCACGATTATCAACGCGTCGCCGTCAATTTGCTCGGGCGGTACATGCTCGAAGATCGACGCGAGTTTCCCTGCCAGGTGGTGGACATGTCGCCCGCCGGGATGGCGGTGATCGCGCCCGTAAATGGTTATGAGGGCGAACGTGTAATCGCCTATATCGACCAATTCGGCCGCCTCGAAGGGAGCATTGTCCGCGTTTTCGGTAACGGGTTCGCGATGAGCTTTGCCGCCACCGCACGCAAGCGCGACAAACTTACGGCCCGGCTCGCTCGGTTCGCCAAGCACGACATCATTGGCGCGGCCGCAGAGCGTCGCGAGGACTGATTCCTCCCCAACCGCCGATTCCCTTGCGCGCACTGCGGCGCCGCGCTTCCTTTCATCGCCGGCCGTCTGCAGTGTTGGGTTTGCGTAGCCCCATCGAAGCATGTCAATGCCCGGCTGCGCGATCATCGTTTAGAAACCACGTCAGCGGGTAGGTGCAGCGGCGCGACCCATCCGTGAAGGCCTCGATTCGCGCTGCAAGCGAAGACGCGGAGCCGCGGGCGCACCCGCCGCGCATGCTCGCCACGGCGCGCCGCTATTCAAAATGCCCGCGTTGACGGCGCTTCTCGGCCGAAAGATAAAATTTGAATCAAAAATGCTATCACTATTCAATACTTGCGATAGCCTCAATAGAACTCCGTGTAAAGTTTCGCTTTACTGTCATTAGTTCAATTTGATTGGATCGATTTAGCACCGCTGCAAAGCTTTCCTGCGAGCATCGACCCTAAGAAAACGGGAGAGGGGTCGACGATGAACATTCGCCTGGGATGGGTTGTTTCGGCCCTGTTGAGCGTCGCCGCGCTCGCAGCAGCGTCATCGCCCGGCGCGGCGCTGGAGCGCCCGCTTTATGTTTCGGTCGGCAAGACTACGCGCGCGCCGATCGGCTGGGTCTCATTCTGCGCCGAGCACAAGCGGGAATGCGCGCCGACCCCGACCGCTCCCCGCGATGTGGTGTTGACCGAGCGCACTTGGCGCGACCTCGTGCGCGTCAACCGCTGGGTCAACGAAAGTATCCAACCCCTTACCGATATGGATCATTGGGGCGTGGTCGAAAAGTGGTCCTATCCGGACGACCGCTACGGCGACTGCGAGGACTACGTGCTCCTGAAACGGCGCATGTTGATCGCCGCCGGTTGGCCGCGCGCAGCGTTGCTGATTACCGTGGTGCGCGATGAGAAGGACGAAGGCCACGCCGTGCTCACGGTCAAGACCGACAAGGGTGAGTTCATTCTCGATAACCAGGCCGAAGATGTCCTGCCGTGGAATCAAACCGGCTATCGCTTCGTAAAGCGGCAATCGCAGTCTGATTCGAACACTTGGGTCGCGCTTGGCGACTCGCGCCCGGCGGTCGCCACCGCCGCGTCCCGCTGAACAGATCGACGGGTTCAGCGCAGATGCACTGAATCAAACCGCCAAGGACTTACGCGAATCCGATCTCTCCCCTTCGTCCCCAGTCTCACGATCGGGTTCGTGCGCGGCCGGCTCTTCCCAGGAATCGGCTGCGATTTTATTTGACGAGGGCGCAAGCGCCATCGCCACAAAAAAACCCGAGCGCGCTTTGCGCGCCCGGGCTTTTTTTCGATTTGCTCCGAACTCTAGCTGTGCACGTCAGGCCTCAGTATCACCACCACCGCCAGCCCCCGCGCCACCAGCGACGACGCCTTCGCCGTGAGCGCCGTCTGCGACGCCGCCCCCGCCGCTGCGCTTCGGCCGGCTTGGTGGATGTTGTCAGCGCGAGGCTCGACACGCCGACCGTCGTGAGAACTTGGGTGCCGACGTTCCCGACGGCGTAAGTGAAGACCACAGCCGCCACGGCCAAGCCGCGGATCAACCAGGCTCTCGCCCTCGCGACAACTGTCCCAGTCATGTTCTCTCCTTGTCCTTCCCGCACAGCAAACGTTAGTTTATGTGGATGGTGGCGTCAACTGCGCCGCCGATTACTACGCGTGAAACGGACAACGGAATATCCCTCCAGAAGACATTCGATGGAAAAAATGAAACACGTCTACGTACTTGGAATAAACGCATACGACCATGACGTGAGCGCGTGTCTGCTTCGCGACGGCGAGATTGCGTTCGCGATAAACAAGGAGCGGATCACGCGCAAGAAACATGCCACCGGCTTTTTCCAGGGCGTCGTCGATTATTGCCTCGACGCCGAAGGCATCTCGCTGGACGACGTCGATCTGGTGGTGCGCAACTGTTACGTCCTGCCGGTCGAGGACCTGGAAGTCCGCATGGTCCACCTGGATGTGTCGGAAGTCATGGACGACAAGGAGCGCCGGCAAGCCGCGAAAAGCCCCCTCTACCTGTCCCATTCGGACAAGGTCATTACGGTGTCGCATCACCTCGCGCATGCCTACAGCGCGTTTGCCGCCTGCCCTTTCAACGACGGCGCCGTGATGGTGGTGGACGGCGTCGGCAATTACTGCGCGGACATCAAAGAGCCGGGGCAGCTCACCGACAATGTCAATCCGCTCGCGCGGGAATCGGAAAGCTATTACCGGTTTGACGGCGGTCGGCTCGAAGCCGTGAAGAAGGTGTGGCTAAACCCGGTGCGCGGGTTTTTGAGCGACGAGTTTTTCTACATGCCCGGACTTGGCGCGATGTACAGCCGGGTGTCGAGCTATATCTTCGCCGACTGGAACAAATGCGGCGAGGTGATGGGGCTCGCGCCATACGGGCGGCCCAACGCCTTCAAGCCGCTTGTCGAGATGAAGGATGGTGACTTCAGTTTCCCCGAGTGGGACCTAGACTTCGACAAGCCCTGGCTCGTCGACCGCGAACAGGACTGGGAGACAAGCCCTTCCATGAAGCACTGGGAAGACCTTGCCTGGCGGATGCAGGACGACACCGAGACCGTCCTGCTCGAACGCGCCAAATGGCTGCGGCAGGCGACCGGCGCGAAGAACCTGTGCATGGCGGGGGGCGTCGCGCTCAACTGCGTCGCCAACGGGCGGATCCAACGCGAGGCCGGTTTCGACAATGTCTGGATTCAACCCGCCGCCGGCGACGATGGCATTGCGATCGGCTGCGCCTATTACGGCTACCTGGAGATTCTGAAAAAGCCCCGCTCTTTCGTCATGAACCATGCCTTTCTCGGCCGTCCTTATACGGAGCGCGAAGCTCGCACCGCCGCCGACAAGACGTTGGTGCGGGCGCAGACGACCCCCACCAATTGCACAAATATCTGCGCCGAGACGGCAAAGCTGCTCGCGGAAGGACACGTTTTCGGCTGGTTCCAGGGCGCGTCCGAATTCGGGCCGCGGGCGCTTGGCGACCGCAGCATTCTCGCCGATCCTCGCCGAACGGGAATGAAGGACAAGCTGAACAGCCGGGTCAAACACCGGCAGGCGTTCCGGCCGTTCGCGCCCGTCGTTCTTGCCGAACGGGTGAACGAGATTTTCGAGGGCGAAGAGGAATCTCCCTTCATGCTGCTGGCCAAGCGCGTGCGGCCGGAATGGAAGGACAGGATTCCGGCGATCGTTCACGTCGACGGCACGGCGCGCATCCAGACCGTGCGCGAAGACCAGAACCCGCGGCTATACCGGCTGCTCAAAGAGTTCGAGGCGATCACCGGCGTGCCCGTGCTGATCAACACCTCGTTCAACGTGAAGGGCGAGCCCATCGTCGAAACGCCTGACGATGCGATCGCGTGCTTCCTCAACACGGGCATGGACTATCTGGCGCTGCACGACATGCTGATTGCAAAAAAGCGGCTGCACCGGGTGATTTCTCCCGTGGTCAAGACGTTCTCGGAGGTGCGCTCGCTGGTCCGAACAGCGATGACGGCCGAGATCGATTGATGGCGTGGAGCATTGCGGCGCTGGCCTCTTGCCGTTTACCTGAGAATACGCAAAGCGACGACCTGCCATGGCGAAACGCATCATCCCCGATCAGTGCTTCGGCGCGCTCATCGACGTCCAGGAGTTCTTTCTGTCCGGGGTCGATAAGAGCCTGCGTCCGAAGCTCAAGACCAACGCCAAACACTTCGTGCGGCTGCTCGGCTATTTCCGCATTCCCCTGGTCGTCACGCTCGAACGGCCGGTCGTCCACAAGGGCCGCTTGCCGAAAGAAATCAAGAAACAACTGGGCGATCACGCGCAGGTCTTTGAGAAAGACTATTTCGACCTCGCCAAGGATGGTGAAATCCGAGCTCAAATCGGGCGTCTGAAGAAAAAACAGGCGATCATCGCGGGATGCGAAACCGACGTCTGCGTCTTGCAGTCCTGCCTCGGCCTGCTCGATCTCGGCTACGAGGTCTTTCTGGTTGAGGAGCTGTTGTTTTCCTCTTCGCGCAATGTCGATGCAGCAATCGCGCGCATGCAGGCCGCGGGCGCCGTGATTCTCAGCTACAAGAGCCTCTATTACGAACTGGTCGAGGCCGTAGAGGGCGGCCCGCATTGGGAAGAACGTCGGCAAGCGCTCGGTCCGTTCCCCGAGGACCTGCCGGATACGGCCGCGTGAGAGAACCCGGGACTAGAGCAAATTCCGTTCCGTTGGAATCGGAATTTGCTCTAATTGTCCTTGAGTGGTTGCATTTTCTGCGGCGAACCGGTTTCCACTTCGCCGGAAAATGCTCTAGGCCGTGTGCTCATCAACTAAGACCGCTCGTTACTGTCCGTTATGTAACGCATCGCGGACCCGGGTCGGACGTCTCGCCACTTCCGCGATGGTAGAGTCGAGGATAGGCGCGGTAGCTTGGGCCGTTCGGCATCGCTCCGTTTTCTATCCCCGCTCATCGAACCGGACGTGCCGATCTCCGGCATCCGGCTCTCCGACTGGTTTCACCGTGAGGCACGCAGCGGGGCCGTAAGGGGCAGGCGTTCGAGACGCAGCAGACCGCGGTCTCCGTAGACAACGTCACAGGAGAACCGACGGGTGCCGCGCCCTGCCACTTTGTGCCGTCGGGCGAGGAAGTCGCGCACGCGCTCGTAGACGTATCGGTCAACACCGCGGAATGCCGACCGGCGCGTTCCGTGGCGGAAGTAGTTCGACCAGCCAAACAAAGACCTGTTCAGCATGTCGCGCACTTCGAGCCACGGATCGTTGTTGCCGGGCACCAGCAGATCGCCAACCTTCGTCTTGAGCCGTTGCACGCTCTTCTTGGACGGGCTCGCGCTCAGATACCAAGAGCCGTTCGCTTTGTAACGGTGAGGTCCGAACGAGTAGCCGAGGAAGTCGAAGCGTTCGTGCCGAGCATTCTTCAACGAGGTCTTGGCCTCATTGAGTGTCAGCCCGAGCCGCGTCATCACTGCCTTTGTCCACGCCAGCGCCTCGGCCGCACATCCGCGACTGAGGATGACGAAGTCGTCAGCATACGCGATGACGTGCGCACGAAACGCTTCCCCGCGCGCGGTCAGCCGCCAATACTTCAGGAACCGATTCATGTAGATGTTGGCAAGCAGTGGGCTCGCGACGCCGCCCTGAGGCGTGCCGCGCATATTGCTCTTGCCACCACCGATGCGTCGGGTCCCGTCGCCATCATTCCAATCTTCGATTGGCGCTTTCAGCCACAGCTTGATCAGCCGCAGCGCATGCCGGTCCACAATCCGACGAGCTACACACTTCATAAGATCGGAGTGCGGAATTGAATCGAAGTACTTGGACAGATCGGCGTCGACCACGTCGGTGTAGCCCCGGCAGATCAGCCGGTGCACTTCCTTGACCGCGTCCACCGCCCCGCGGACGGGGCGGTAGCCGTAGGCGTTGTCCTCGAAGTCCGCCTCGAAGATCGGTTCCAGCACGAGCTTGGCGGCGGTCTGGACCACCCGATCCCGGACCGTCGGAATACCGAGCGGTCGCTCGCCTCCGTCCGGCTTCGGTATGGACACCCGCCGCACCGGATCGGGCCGATACGTCTTCGAGATCAGTTCCTCGCGCAGATTAGCCAGCCATCCTTCCAGGCCCGACGCTTCGATCTGGGCAAAGGTCATTCCGTCCCTGCCCGGCGCACCCGCATTTGCTCGGGCCAACGCATAGGCGTGACACAGGATGTCCTCGCGGCAAATCTTGTCGTAGAGCAGGTAGAAGCGGAAGGCAGGCTCCGCTTTCGCCTTACGATACAGCTTTCTCTGAAGGGTCCGGATCGTTATCGGTGTTGCCAGGCTCATCGCCAATCACCTTCACCTCGCCATCTTCGAAAGCGCACCAGAAGTCAGGGCCCTTTGCTCCGCCGGCATTACCCGACATCAACGCTCCTACGACCCCGTCCGACTCCCGCCATGGCCACCGCCTGTCGCGACGTTGAGGCCGCTACCCTCGCTCGTGACGGGTCTCCCCCGATTACCCGAACCACCTTTCCGACGTGCCGTGCCCACTACCCCGGCGGATCGAGCGGGTGCGCATGTCGATTGCTTCCCCGCTCACACGGCCTTCCCCAAATGGCAGGAGGGTCGGCATCCGCATTGTCACTTTCGAGACCTGCTCAGGCTTCACTCACGTTGCGGCCCGTCAGATTGCTCAGCCGCCTAAAGCGGCCTTTGTCACGAGGCTCCAGCCCTTCCGGTTACCCGGCCGAGCCGCTCGTCAGCTTCCAGATCAATCGACAACTCTCTGGGTGGAATCTTCCTCCACTGATGATTCGCGCCTTCGGGGCGCACTGCCAGCAGCAGACATAGATAGGCAATGACCGGAGAGTTCCGCCGCCCCAACTCCTGGGGCTAAAGTCTGTCACCCGGCGGAAGGCGCCGCGCGGAAGATAGGTAGGAATGCCCCATAGGGACGCTCCCCTCGTAATAAGAACGCCGAAATCAGGTGTTAGCTGTTTTGATGGCTTTGTAGATCGGGAGTTCAAGAACCATGAGACATGTCGTTGCCCTGATCCTCGCACTACTTATTTCTCCCCTTTCGCTTTCTGTGGGCCGCGCGGAAGCGCCTGCCGCCACCGAAGAAGAGGCGCACGCCATCGGCGTCGATACCTATCTCTATCTCTATTCGCTCGTCACCATGGACCTGACGCGGCTCCAGTTCACAAACGTTCAATCCGTGGAAGCGTTCAAAGGTCCGACGAATGTCTTCGTGAACGTTCCTGCTTATCCCACGGCAGAGATGAAGACAGTGGTCCGGCCCAACTTCGACACGCTCTACACCTCTGCCTGGCTGGACCTCACAGAAGAGCCCATGGTCGTGTCGGTGCCGAATACAGACGGCCGCTACTACCTCCTTCCCATGCTCGACATGTGGACCGACGTGTTCGCTTCACCAGGATGGCGCACCACGGGAACCGAAGCGCAGACGTTCCTCGTCACGCCGCCTGGCTGGACCGGGACGGTCCCGGCCGGTGTCACGCAGATCAAGGCGTCGACGCCTTATGTGTGGATCATCGGCCGTATCAAGACGGACGGGCCGGCGGACTATGAAGCGGTTCATAAGATCCAGGCCGGCCTGAAGCTCATGCCCCTATCGCAGATGGGCAATGACGACTGGAAGCCGGCGCCCACGAAAATCAACTCCGACGTCGACATGAAGACGCCGCCGAAAGAGCAGGTCGACAAGATGTCGGCGGGCGAGTTCTTCGCCTACGCCGCCGAGCTGCTTAAGCTGCACCCGCCGCACTTCACCGATCAGCCGATCATCGCGCGTATAAAGCGGATCGGCATCGAGCCGGGCAAGAGCTTCGACATCGAGAAGGTCGATGCGGCCATAAAGAAGGGGCTCGAGACCGCGCCCGAGGATGCGCAAAAGCTCATGGCGTGGAAGCTGCCGACGCTGGCGCAGGTGGTGAACTACTGGTCGATGAACACCAACACCATGGGTGTTTACGGCAACTACTATCTGAAGCGTGCCATCATCACGCAGCAGGGCCTCGGCGCCAACGTGCCTGAGGATGCCGTCTATCCCCTCAATCTCGGCGACAAGGACGGCAAGCCTCTCGACGGCACCAACAATTACACGATCCACTTCGACAAGAGCGAATTACCACCTGTAGACGCATTCTGGTCCATCACCCTCTACGACTCGCAAGGCTTCCAAGTCGCGAACCCAATCAACCGCTTCGCGGTCTCGAGCTGGATGCCGTTCAGGTACAACGACGACGGCTCGCTCGATCTCTATTTTCAGAACGAGAGCCCGGGGAAGGAAAAGGAGGCGAACTGGCTACCGGCACCGAAGGCGCCATTCAACCTGACCATGCGCCTCTATGCGCCGAAGTCCGACGCTTTGACCGGCAAGTGGAACCCGCCGCCGGTAACCAAGGCAGAGTGAACAACTGACGACGTGGGGCAGCCTGACGGCGGTTGACCCACAGTAGATATTCGCCGCGACTTAATGCCTGACCTTACCGCGTATAAACGATACCCGGCAGCCAAAGCACGATCTGCGGGAACACGACGCACAGGCCGAGAGCAATCGCCTGAAGAACGATGAAGTTGATTGCCCCGCGAAAGATCGTGGCCATGCTGATCTCGGGCGGCGCCACGCTCTTCAGATAGAAGAGCGAATAACCAAACGGCGGGCTTAAGAACGCCATCTGCATGTTGACGATGAAGATCACGCCGTACCAGAGCGGCACGTCCTTTTGTGCGACGCCGGGCAGATCGAACACCCCACCCCATTCCAGACTCTTGAGAATGGGAAGAAAAATCGGGACGGTGAGGAGCAAAATGCCGACCCAGTCGAGGAACATCCCGAGCACGAACAAAATGCCCATCATGAGAAACAAAATGCCGTAAGGGGGCAGCCCTGTACCCAGGATGGTGTTAGCGACGAAGGTCTGACCGCCCTTCACAATAAAGAAACCGACGAACATCGTCGCGCCGAAGAATATCCACATCACCATCGCCGTCGCCTTTAGCGTCGCGATCACCGCCTCCCGGATGTTGAGCCAGTTCAAACGACGGTGCAGAGCCGAGACGAAAAGCGCGCCGAAGGTCCCGATCCCGGCCGCCTCGACGGGTGTCGCAATGCCGACGAAAATCACGCCGAGCACGAGAACGATCAGCAGGATCGGAGCGATCGTGTTCTTCAGGAGACGCAGTTTCTCACGGAAATTGACCCGCTCCTCGACCGGCAGTGCCGGCCCGAGCTTGGGATTGATGGTGCAGCGAATGGTGATGTAGCCGATGTAGAGACCCGAGAGCAGCAAGCCGGGGAAGATCGACCCGATGAGAAGCTCACCGAGGGATTGCTGGGCGACCACGGCGTAGACGATAGCCATGACCGAAGGCGGAATCAGAATGCCGAGCGTTCCTCCCGCGAGCAGCGAGCCGCAGGCGATTTTCTGGTCGTAGCCCCGTTTGAGCATGGCCGGCAGCGCGATCATGCCCATCGTGACCTCTGTGGCGCCGACTACCCCGACCATGGCGGCGAGCGCGGTGCAGGCAACCACTGTCGCCGAGGCGAGCCCTCCCTTTACCGAGCCGAGCCACTTGTAAACGGTGTCGAATAGTTCCTCGATGACCCCGGATTTTTCCAGCATCGCCGCCATGAAAATGAAAAGCGGCACCGCCGAGAGCTGATAATCCGTCATGAACGGAAAGATGCGCGACGGCATCATGTTCAGGATGGCTGAATTCCCGAACACGTAAAGAAAGATCACGGCGAGGCTGCCGGTGCAAAAGGCCATCGGCAGCCCGAGTGCGAGCAAAATGGCGAGCGAGCCGAACAGCAAGAGCGTCAGCCAAGCAATATCGATACTCAGCCCCATGGCTTACGCCCCTGCCCGCACGACGATCATTATGTCCTTGATGAGCTTGGAAATGCCCTGCAGCAATAAAAGCGCAGCGCCGACCGGGATCATTAATTTGACCGGCCAATATTGCACCGCCCATTCGGTAAACGAGACCTCCCCCAAACCGATCGCATCGGCAGCGAACCGATAGCCGGTGACCAGCATCGTGCCGATAAAGATGAAAAAGAAGATCGACGTGAAGATATCGGCGATCGCTTTGCCGCGCGGCGAGAAGCTCGCATAGAAGATATCGACGCGGACATGCTGGTCTTCACGATAGGCGAAGGCGCCTGCCAGCATGTATTGCATGCCGAACATCAGGAACATGCTTTCATGCACCCAATTGGTTGGTGAATTGAATAGGTAACGCGCGATCACTTCGTAGTAATAGACAAAGATGGAAATTACCGCCCAATAGGCGACGAACTCGCCAACCCGGACATTGAGCCATTCGAGAGCGTCGGTAACGGGCGTATGCAATTGGAGTGTCGGGTCCTCATGTGTGCCCGCCAGAACGACTTCGGGAATTGCGGGCTCGGGAATTGAAGATTCAGCAGAAGCGCGCGATTGCGCTTCGCGCTCCCGCGTCCGGCGCACGAGCCCTGGCAGCAGAGCGGCGTCGAGAAGCAGCATCGCAGCCATCAGGAGAGCGAAGCCGCGCGACACCATCTCCCGCCAATCGAGTTCGCTCGTAGCCCTGTCGAACTCGGCTTTCGCTTTTGCCTCCTCCGCCTGAGCTTTGCTCAATCGCTCGCGTGTAGCCGCCGTGGCCGCGACGCCGGGCCGCAATTCAGCGCGGCTGACGCTGCGCTGCGCGAATTCGAAGTCGGAGCGCGTGCGCGAGAGGTCCTCGCGCGCATCGCGGATTTGCGCCGTCGTGTAGAGGATTGCCAGAAAGACGGGAATGAAGATGAATCCCCAACCACTGCGCAAATAAAAGCGATGCAATCCGAGGAACCCGGCGCAGAGCCAGAACAAATAGCCGAGGAAGAGCGATGGCCCTTCGGGCACGCCGCGCCGCTTCTGCCGCGCGACCAGATAAAAGGCGATCAGGGGAAAGATACCGAGGGTGCCCCAATAGAGCCAATGAGGCAGAACAAAATTCAAGCTGGGCATTGCGTCACCGAGAGCCGGCGTCGAAATTTGCGAGGAAGGAGCAATCGCTCCTCCCTCGTTGCATTATCGTTGCCGATGAGGCTCGCGCCGGCCGATCAGAGATTGACCGTCAGACCCTTGTACATTGCGGGCTCGACATAGCCGAACGACGGCGACTCCATGATTTCAAGTTGCATCTTGAACAGGCGAGCCGCATCCTTGTCCTTGTTCGCCCATTTGAACCAGATTGGCACGGCAACGCGCTGGAACTTTTCGAGGTCATCCGCCGGCAAGCGGTTAACCTGCGTGCCGGCCTTCTCGAATTTGCTCCACGCTTCCATGTCCGCCTTCTGGATTGCGGCGTAATGAATGCGCGAGTAGACCTCGATCTGGTCCTCGACCCACTGCTTCATCTTCGGCGATAGTTTGTTCCAGTGCTGCATGCCGACGCAGAAATCCATCAAGTCGACCGGCTGGTAGATCGATTCGAGACCGCGCGGTCCCATGCAGATGTATTTGGTGACCTGCCCAAAGCCGAGGTCCCAGTTGACCGCCGGGCCCACGTAGTCTGCTGCGTCGATCGTTCCCTTCTCCAGCGCTGAGAACACTTCGCCGCCGGGAAGCAACGTGGTCCTTGCGCCGATCGCCGCAAAGCCTTCCGCGATCATGCCGCCGGGAACGCGCAGCTTCAGACCCTTGAAGTCCTCAATCGAACGGATCGGCGTCTTGGAGTGGATGATGTTGGCCCCGTGATGAATGCGGCCGACATAGTAGATGCCTTGCTTGGCGAAGATGTCGCGCGCCGCCTGCAGGCCGCCTTTGCTGTAGAAGAACACGTCCCATTCGTGCGGATAGCGCAGCCCCATCAAGTAGGATGAGAGAAACGCCGTCGCTGGGATTTTTCCGGCCCAATACAGCGTGAACGAATTCATCCCTTCGAGCACGCCGTTCTTGACGCCGTCGATAAGCGAGAAATCGCCGACGACTTCCTTGGCGCCGAACGGTTTTAGCTCAAGTTCGCCCCCTGACTTTTCTTTGATGGTACCGCACCACTCCTTAAAGGTGGCAAGACCGACGCCCGCCGGCCAGGAGGTCTGCACTTTCCAAACCGTCGTCTCGGCAGCGCTGGCGTTGCGAATGTAAGGAGCAGCAATGACAGCCGCACCGCCAGTGACGACTGCGCTCTTAAGAAACCTACGTCTCGTTGACGGTGACTTGCCTTCCTGCATAGCCTTTCCTCCGATTGTTTTATGGCCGACTTGATGCCGGATTGACGATAGGATGCAGCACCATGCGCTCCCTATCAAGCGCGCATATGATGGGGTGGGCACGCTCCCACGACCCACGGGACGCGGTCGGCCGGCTGGTGTTTTGGGACAGGGTCAAGCTACAGGTCCGGAACTCTCGATTATGAACCCGCGAGCGGCCGACTGCTCGTTGATCAACCCCCCTCATCCACCCGCCACTTAGACATGGGCGCGAAGCGCACGGCCAAGCCGATCACATCAAATCGAGCTGTCTGCCCCGGCCACCTTGACGGTGATCTTCTGAACTTCGGTGCGCCCGTTGGGAAACTTGATTTCCAGCGTTACGAGATCGGTTCCGGAAAAACCTGGCCGTGATCGGTAGAATGCGATGTAGCCGGGGACGTTGAGCGCGAGGCATTGCCGGTAGTTCGTCGCCCGAACGTTGACCCTTTTAACGTTGACTTTCCCGTTTTCGGGCGCGCCGACTAGCCGGATCGTCGGCAACGGGCCGGAGGTGCAGTCGGGTCTTACGTTGATGTACATGCCGATTCGGATGTTCGCGCCGGACGGTCCCTTGGCCCGACGCTCGACGGTGCGACCCTGAGCGATAGCCGATGCGCTCAAGCCAATAATTGCGATCAGAACAATTAGTTGGCGCCTCATCGCTGGCCCTTCATTGGAGGCGGTCCGGCCTGCTGCCGCGTTCGGGTTGGTTGCCCCTGCCGCGTATATAGCAACTCCCCCGCATGCCCGACGGTCGCATCCGGTCGCATTCGCTTATACTCTCATGCGACTGGCTGATGTGAACTGTCGCGCACGGATGGCCCATACGCGGCCATGCCGCGGCAAAAATCGAAAAACAAGAGGAAACCAATGCCCGTTCATCCCGCCCTCGCCTATCTGCGGTCTCCGGAAAAAGGCAAAGTGGTAAGCGCCGCGGAGGCGGTGCGGCTCATCCGCGACGGCGATACGGTTGCGACCGGCGGCTTCGTCGGCATCGGATTTGCCGAAGAAATCGCGCTTGCGCTCGAGGAGCGCTTTCTCCGGGGCGACCGCTCCGAACCTCAGGGGGCGAGCGCGACTGGCGCCGGCGCTGAAGCGCCCTGCCCGCCCGGCACGCCAAAAAGCCTTACTCTCGTCTACGCTGCCGGCCAGGGAGATGGCAAAGACCGCGGCCTCAACCACCTCGCCCACGAGGGGCTCGTCAAGCGCGTGGTCGGGGGCCATTGGGGGCTCGTACCGAAACTGCAAAAGCTCGCCTTCGACAACAAGATCGAGGCCTACAACCTGCCGCAGGGCGTGATCACCCATCTGTTCCGCGACATCGCCGCCCATCGCCCCGGCCATCTCACCACCGTCGGGCTCGGCACCTTCGTCGATCCGCGCAATGGCGGCGGCAAGATCAATACCCGGACGACCGAAGATCTGGTCGAGCTGATTACGCTGCACGGCCAGGAGTGCCTGCTGTACCGCACTTTTCCGATCCACGTCGGCATCATCCGCGCCTCCACCGGCGACGCCGAGGGCAATCTCACCATGGAGCGCGAGGCGCTGACGCTGGAGGCGCTCGCCATCGCCATGGCCGTGCACAATTCCGGCGGTATCGTCATTGCGCAGGTCGAGCGCGTTGCCGAAAGCGGCACCCTCAATCCGCGCCAGGTAAAGGTGCCGGGCGTGCTGGTCGACTGCGTGGTGGTGGCGCAGCCGGAACACCACTGGCAGACGTTCGCGACGCCCTATGATCCCGCCTTCAGCGGCGAAATCCGCATTCGCGCCGGCTTGTTGCCGCCAATGCCGCTCACCGAGCGCAAGATCATCGCGCGCCGCGCCGCCTTCGAACTCAAGCCCAACAGCGTGGTCAATCTCGGCATCGGCATGCCGGAGGGCATCGCCGCGGTCGCCAACGAGGAGAAGGTGATCGACCTGATCACGCTGACGGCGGAGCCGGGCGTGATCGGCGGCATTCCCGCCAGCGGGCTGAATTTCGGGGCGGCGGTCAACACCGACGCGGTGCTCGATCAGCCCTACCAATTCGATTTCTACGACGGCGGCGGGCTCGACGTCGCCTTCCTCGGGCTGGCGCAGGTCGATCGCCGCGGCAATCTGAACGTCAGTAAATTCGGACCCAAGCTTGCGGGCGCCGGCGGCTTCATCAATATCAGCCAGAACGCCAAGAAGGTGGTGTTCGTCGGCACCTTCAACGCGGGCAAGCTGCGTGTCGCCGCCGCCGACGGCCGGCTGACGATTCTGCAAGAGGGCGCGGAGCGGAAATTCATCGACGCGGTCGAACACGTGACCTTTAGCGGGCCGCTCGCTGCGGCCAGCGGGCGGCCGGTGCTCTATGTCACCGAGCGCTGCGTGTTCGCGCTACGGCCCGACGGCCTTGAACTCGTGGAGGTCGCTCCGGGCATCGACATCGAGCGCGACATCCTCGCGCAGATGCCGTTCAAGCCGATCATCCGCGCGACGCCCGCCACGATGGATGCGCGCATCTTCCGCGCCGAGAAGATGGAGCTGCGCGACGACATGCTGCGCCTGCCGCTCGACGAGCGCTTCGCCTACGACGCGCGGCAGAACCTGTTCTTCGTCAATTTCGAGCGGCTGCCGGTGCGCAGCAAGAACGATATCCGCGCGCTCAAGGAGGCCGCGGAGAAAAAACTCGCGCCGATCGGGCGCAAGGTCTATGCGATCGTCAACTACGATAATTTCTCCATTTCGCCGGAGCTGCTCGACGAGTATTCCGCGATGGTGCGCGGTCTGGTGGACCGCTACTATTCAGGCGTCTCGCGCTACACGACGAGCGGGTTCCTGCGCATGAAGCTCGGCGAGTCGCTCGAACGGCGCGGCGTCGCCCCGCACATTTTCGAAAGCGCAGCAGAAGCGCAATCGGACTTGCGCCGACTGGAGAGAGGCGATCGAGGTTGACTCAGAGCCCTCATCGGCGTCCCGACCGTTCGGGGTCCGGGCCACTCGATTACGAAATCGCTCAGGAGAAGGCGGCCGCGCTCGGGCGACTGGGGCGCGGGCTAGAACAGGCACTCGCAGCTCTTGCGAGCTTCGACGCCGACCATCCGAAAGCGTTCCGCTCCGAGGAGCACCGCGTCGCGCGCGCGGCGCTCGTCGAGCACGCGGGATACGCATTGTGGTTGTTCCTCGTTCAGCGCGATGCGTGCGGTCTGAGGGATGCGAGAGCGGTGATGCGCGACTACCGGGTACCGTCCGAAGTGCAGGCCCGCGCTGGCGCCCTTCCCTTACGCCGCGCGGCGCGCAGTTGAATGCCATGCGCTCGATGTGAGGTCCAACCGCGATCAGGACGGCCAGGAATCGCCGCAGGCGTCGGCGGGATGATCGTTGAGATGCTTGGCGACGACCGCCCCCAATAGCCGGTAGCCGGCTTGGTTCGGATGGTTCCAGTCAGTTGGGCCATGAATGGCTTGACGCGCGCCCGCCTGACGAAAAGTCGGCCGTAGATCGATGAACGACACGCCCTCCTTCCGCGAGGCGTCACGGATTTTTTGGCATAGGCGCTGGCTGTACGCATAAACCTCGGAAACCGGGAAGGACGGCCCCTGCGCAGTCGTGCTGCTGCCGTTCGCGTCGGGAAGAAAGTGATGCGTAAAGTCTTTGGCGGTCACGCTCGCGCCTGCGTAACGATACGAGGCGGCCGGTGAGGGAATATAGACGACCGTCGTCGGCGTATTGGGAAAGTGGCGGCGAAACCATGCCAAGGAGCGGTCAAAGACAGCGACCCCGTCGTCGAGCTGGCGATCGGTCAGATTGACGGGCGGAATTTGCAGTTCGGGTGCCCTGACGGCAGCGCCGCCGATCAGTACGCGGTTGGGCGCGGGCGCGCCCTTGTCGTTCGCGGTGCTCGATACGCTCGGGGCAACCTGGTGTTCCGCAGCGGCCGTCTTGACGAGCAAATGCGTCACATATTGGCGGAACTTGGTCATGGTATCGACCACGAGGTACGACGCCATGCTGCCCATCATTTCGCTGAGCTGTGCGTAGCATCGCCCTTGGGCGCCGTAGTCGTGCTTGAGAACCCAATCAAGGCTGGCCCGCAGGTTTGGTCCCCCTGCCCTCAGCGCGCGTCGCACCGCCCGGCTGTTGTCGTAGATGTCGTTGCCTTCGTAGAAATAGATGAAGAACTGGCGCGGCTGTTCAAGCGGCGGGAAGATGTAGCAATCGGCCTCACCCAGCACGCGGGAGACGCGCAGCACGATCGCTTCGGGGCTTCCGGCCCCACCCCTGCCCAAGGTGATGACATCCTTGCCGGAAAGATCGTGAATGACATTGGCGGAGTGGTAAGGCCGGTCGTTCCGGTAGCCGACCGACCACAGCCAGTCGCCCGCACCTTGCGCGTAGGAGTCGCCGATCAACGTGATGTAGTCATGCGGACTGTAGTCCGCCTTGGCGTTCTGCAGATAGACCTCGGCCCGATCCGGCACATAGGCGCGCAAATCCTTCGTCACATGCGGCAGCACGTGGCGGAAGAAGACGTATTCGCTGACGAAATAGGTAATCGCCAGCGCGGCGATGACGAGCGCAGCGTTGGTCAATCCACTCTTGAGACGCTGCCCTCGGGCATCGGCCGACGCCTTGTCGCGGGGCGCCTTGGACATGGCTTGCATTCAACCTAGACCGACCGGCTGCGCCGGCCGGCGGTCGGTCAATAGCAGTACCGCCTCGGAATCGGCTGATAGCCGCCGGCGACGGCGCGATAGCACCGGCCATGGTACCAATAATAGGATCTGCGCCGCTCCGCTTCCGATCCGATCAGCGCGCCGGCCGTCCCGCCGATCAGGCCACCGACAAGCGCGCCGCCGGCGCGTCCGGTGGCCGCACCGCCGATCAGCGCGCCCGCGGCGCCGCCGAGCAGTGCGCCGCCCAATGCGTCCTGCGCTGCGGCAGGCGCGGGCGGCACGATTGCGGCGAGCGAGAATATCGCGACAGCCCCAAGGGTTCGAATCATCGTCCTTCCCTCCTCCTGCGAGATAGAGCCTCCTTGCCTAAGGAGAATCATGGCTTTTTTCGAGGCGAAATGCGCACCGAAGCATGGGTTTTGCCTCGGATCGAACAAGAATTGTGACTGGCGTGTGACAGTGGCAAAGTACTACAAATGTGGACCATGATGGGCAATCGGCGTCTGGAGGCGTGAAATGTCAGCCTGGAAAATCGCATCACTTGGTTGGTACATTATCACGGCTGGCACAGTAATGGAGGGCAGGTCAGTCGGACGGTTCATCTTCGCCCTCCTTGTGGCGACAATTTTAAATTTCGTCTCCTGGCTTTATGAAAAAGACGAATGAGCACTGGCGCCTACGCGGGATTGCTGGCTCGAAGGCCAAAGGCCAAATTTCGAGGGTCCTTCCCGGCGAAATCGAATGCGAGGACGCCACACCCGAAGTCGCTCGAATCGGAGGACATAGTTTGCAAAACCGAATGCAAAACCGTGATCCGGTGTTGCAGCTAAGTCTTAGAACTTCCGGAAGGAAGGTTCAGCCGGATATGCAGCTCGCGCAACTGCTTTAGCGCGACCTCGGAGGGCGCGCCCATCAACAGGTCCTCGGCGCGCTGGTTCATCGGGAACAATACAACCTCGCGCAAATTCTCCTCGCCCGCGAGCAGCATGACCATGCGGTCGATGCCGGGGGCGATGCCGCCGTGCGGCGGCGCGCCGAGCGCGAGCGCGCGCAGCATGCCGCCGAATTTCTGCTCCAGCACCTCCTCGCCATAGCCGGCGATGGCGAAGGCTTTCTTCATTACGTCGGGCCGGTGATTGCGGATCGCGCCCGAGGACAGCTCGATGCCGTTGCAGACCACGTCGTATTGGATCGCTTTCAGCGCGAGGATGGTGTCGGCGTCGTTCGGATTGAGCGCGAGAAAATCTTCGGCGGCGAGATTGGGCATCGAGAACGGGTTGTGGGAAAAGTCGATCTTCTTCTCCTCCTCGTTCCACTCATACATCGGGAAATCGACGATCCAGCAGAACGCGAACTGGTCCTTGTCGATCAGGCCCAGCTCCTCGGCGATGCGCGTGCGCGCCGCGCCCGCGAGTTTTTCCGCCGCCGCCGGCTTGTCGGCGGCGAAGAACACGGCGTCGCCGGCTTTTGCCCCGGTCTTGGCGAGAATGTCGGCCTGCACGTCGGCAGGCACAAACTTTGCGATCGGTCCTTTCCCGCCGTCTTCCTCAAACACGATATAGCCGAGCCCCGGCGCGCCCATCTCCTGGCGCGCCCAATCGTTGAGCTTGTCGAAGAAGGAACGCGGCTGGCTGGCTGCGCCCGGCGCCGGGATCGCGCGCACCACGCCGCCGGAGGCGATCACCCGCTTGAAGGCGTTGAAGTTGACGGTCGCGTGGTTGAATTCCTCGCTCACGTCGGCCATCTCGATCGGGTTGCGCAGGTCGGGCTTGTCGGTGCCGTATTTCAGCATCGCCTCGGCGTAAGGGATGCGCGGAAATTTCTGCGTCACCGGTTTGCCGCGAGAAAACTCCTCGAACAGGCCGCGCAGCACCGGCTCCACCGCGGCGAACACGTCGTCCTGGGTGACGAAGCTCATCTCGAGATCGAGCTGGTAGAACTCGCCGGGCGAGCGGTCGGCGCGTGCATCCTCGTCACGGAAGCAGGGCGCGATCTGGAAATAGCGATCGAACCCCGACACCATGATAAGCTGCTTGAACTGCTGCGGCGCCTGCGGCAGCGCATAAAATTTCCCCGGATGCAGCCGCGACGGCACCAGGAAATCGCGTGCGCCCTCGGGGCTCGAGGCGGTGAGGATCGGCGTCTGGAACTCGAAGAAGCCCTGCTTCTTCATGCGCCGCCGGATCGAATCGATGATCGCCCCGCGCAGCATGATGTTGCTATGCAGGCGCTCGCGCCGCAGATCGAGAAAGCGATAGCGCAGCCTTATGTCCTCGGGATATTCCTGCTCGCCGAACACTGGCATCGGCAGTTCGGCGGCGGGGCCGAGCACTTCGATCTCGGCGGCATAGACCTCGATCGCGCCGGTCGGCAGATCGGGATTTTCCGTGCCGGGCGGGCGCAGCCGCAGCTTGCCGTCGATCCTGACCACCCATTCCGAGCGCAGCGTCTCGGCTGTCGGAAAGGCCGGCGAGTCCGGATCGATGACGCATTGCGTGATGCCGTAGTGGTCGCGCAGATCGACGAACAGCACGCCGCCATGGTCGCGGATGCGGTGGCACCAGCCGGACAGGCGCACGTCCTCGCCGACATGGCTCGCGCGCAATTCGCCGCAAGTATGGGAGCGATAACGATGCATGGCCTCTCCGGGCGGGAAACACGAGCGGTTGCTCCGGCGGAGGCCGGAAGGTGCATGCGTCCCCCGCTTTGTCAAGGATAGCCCCAATCCACTTTCGGTCGGATCCTTCAGTCCACGCACCCTCCGACGTTGTTCAGCGGCTTTGCATGGCGACAGACGCCGCGCGGTCGGCTATCAAGCGCATATCCGTAAGGCCATTCCGAGTTGACCATGGATATGATGACGACTGCGGAGGCGACGGTCGCCTCGCTGCTCGCACACGACATTCGCACGCTCTACGCCCTGCCGGGCGTGCACAACGATCACCTGTTCGACGCGCTGTTCAAGGCGTCCGACTGCATCCGCGTGATCCACACCCGCCACGAACAGGGCGCGGGCTTCATGGCGCTGGGCGCCGCGCTCGCGACCGGCCGGCCGCAGGCCTACGCGGTGGTGCCGGGACCGGGCCTCCTCAATACCGGAACGGCGCTGCTCACGGCCTACGCAATGAACGCGCCGGTGCTCGCGCTGATCGGACAAATCCCCGACGCCGATATCGGGCGCGGGTTCGGCCATCTGCATGAAATCCGCGATCAGGCCGGTATCATGTCGCGCCTCGTCGATTTCTCCGCCCGCATCCGTTCGCCCGACGAGGCGTCGGGCCTAGTGGCGCAAGCTCTGCATGCCATGGCCAGCGGGCGGCCCGGCCCGGCAGCGCTCGAATGCGCGATGGACGTATGGGGACAGAGCGGCTCGATCGACCTTTGCCCTCCGCGCGCGCCGTCGCCGCCGGAGATCGACGAAGACGCGGTGCGCACGGTCGCGAAAAAACTCGGCGCCGCGAAAAACCCGATGATCGTGTGCGGCGGCGGCGCGCAGGACGCATCCGCCGAAGTCACGCTCTTGTCCGACATGCTGCAGGCTCCCGTGCTTGCCTATCGGCGCGGGCGCGGCGTGCTCGATAGCCGCAACCCGCTCAGCGTGACGCTTCCGCTCGGTCACGATTTGTGGGGCGAAGCCGATGTCGTGCTCGCGGTGGGCACGCGCCTCATGACGCAGTTCCGGCAGTGGGGCGTCGATGATGACATCGCGATCATCCGCGTCGACGCCGACCCGGAGGAGCCAGCGCGGTTCCACCCGCCGACGGCGGCGTTGATCGGCGACGCGGTGCCGATCCTGCGGCGTCTCATCGACGTCTTGCGGGCGCTTAACGCCAAGCGGCCCTCCCGGCACGACGAAATGAAATCGCGGCAGGCGCATTGGGCGGACAGGCTGCAAAAGCTCGCGCCGCAAATTTCCTTTCTCGAAGCAATCCGTGCCGAGCTGCCGGAGGAGGGAATCTTCGTCGACGAGGTGACCCAGCTCGGCTTTGTCTCGCGCATCGCGATGCCGGTCCACCGGCCGCGCACCTTTCTCTCGCCGGGCTATCAGGACCCGCTCGGCTGGGGCTATGCGACGGCGCTCGGGGTCAAGCACGCCTGCCCCGCCACGCCTGTCGTCTCGATCAATGGCGACGGCGGCTTTCTGTTCACGGCGAACGAATTGGCGACGGCGGTGCTCCATCGCATCCCGCTCGTTGCGATCGTGTTTGCGGACGGCTCGTTCGGCAATGTGCGCCGCATCCAGGAGGAGAATTTCGGCAACCGCCTGATCGCCTGCGACCTCGCCAATCCCGACTTCGTGCGCTTTGGGGAAAGTTTCGGGGCAGCGGCCGAGCGTGCGCGCACGCCGAAAGACTTACGTGAAGCCTTGCGCCGTGGCTTTGCTCGAGCCGATGTCCCTACGGTGATCGAAGTGCCGGTCGGCCCCTTCCCGAGCCCTTGGGAGTTCATCCAAATGCCCCGAGTGCGCGGAGGCTGAATTGCAAGTCGCTCGCATAAGCTTTTGCGTACACACGGGAATCTCCTGAGTTTCACTCTTTGTCGGGCAGTGCTAGCGCTCGCTCAACCGGCGGCCGGCGCCGCGATGAGGAGAGAGCGAATGAGCGAACGCTCGGCGCGATACGCGCTCGTGCTGATCTCGCTGGCGGGACTTGCCGTCGGCCTTGCCGCCTGGCTCGCCGGAAGGGATATGTTCGCCTATTGGGCGTGGGCGCTGGGCACTGCGCCGGTCATCGTTGCGCTCGCCGTCGCTATCGTCCGCGACCTTCTGGCCGGGCGCATGGGTGTGGACGCGGTGGCCTTCGTGTCGATGAGCGCGGCGCTCGCGCTTGGCGAGGCGCTGGCGGGCGCCGTCGTCGCCGTCATGTATGCCGGCGGCAATGTGCTTGAACAAATTGCGGTCGCCCGCGCGGAGCGCAATCTGCGATCGCTGGTCGACCGCGCCCCGCGGATCGCCCATCGGCGGCTCGACAATCACATCGAGGATGTCGCGATCGAAACAGTGGCGATCGGCGACATTCTGCTCGTTCGCGCCGGCGAGGTGGTCCCGGTAGATGGCGCGGTCGTGGGCGGGGAGGCGCTGATCGACAAGTCGGCGCTGACCGGCGAACCGCTGCCGGTCCTGCGCCGCGCCCACGAGCCGGTGCGCAGCGGCACGGTCAATGCCGGCGAGACTTTCGCGATGCGCGCAGCTGCGACGGCCGGCGAAAGCACCTATGCCGGGATCGTGCGGCTCGTCACCGCCGCGCAGACGGCGAAGGCGCCCTTCATCCGCATCGCCGACCGCTATGCCTTGCTGCTTCTGCCGGCGACGCTGTTCGTGGCGGGCGCTGCCTATGTCTGGTCGGACGATCCGATCCGGGCGCTCGCCGTACTGGTCGCCTCAACCCCCTGCCCGCTCATTCTCGCCGCTCCCGTCGCCTTCATCGCCGGCGTTTCGCAGGCGGCCCGTCACGGCGTCCTGGTCAAGGGCGGCGGCGCGCTGGAGGCGCTGGCGCGGACCCATACGGTGATGTTCGACAAGACCGGGACGTTGACCGTGGGTGGCGCACGGCTGGTCGCGATCGAAACCGCGCCGGGCGAAAGCGCCGAAACGGTGCTGCAGCTCGCCGCGTCCCTGGAACTCGCCTCGCACCATATTGCCGCCGAAGCGGTCGTTGCCGCGGCCACTGCACGTGGCCTCGTCCTCGCCGTCCCCGAGGGCGTGCAAGAAACGCTCGGCTCCGGCCTCGAGGGAATGGTCGAGGGACGGAAAGTGTGTGTCGGCGCGCAGACACTCGTGTTCGGAACAGCCCGGCCGCCCGAATGGGCCATGCGGGCGCTACGTCGCGCCTCATGGCGGGCGGCGCTGAGCGTCTTCGTGTCGGTCGATGGCCGCGCCATTGGCGCGCTCCTGCTCGCCGACGAATTGCGCACCGAGACCCCGCGCGCCATTCAGGCGCTGCGGCAGGCCGGCGTGGGCCGCATCATGATGGTCACCGGCGACCGCGCCGATGCCGCCGAGACCATCGGGGCGGCGCTCGATCTCGACGAAGTGCTCGCCGACCGCAGCCCCTCCGACAAAGTCGACGCCGTCGCCGCCGAACAACGGCTCAATCCGACGCTCATGGTCGGCGACGGCATCAACGACGCGCCCGCCCTCGCCGCCGCCGGCGTCGGAATCGCGATGGGGGCGCGCGGCGCGAGCGCCTCCTCGCAAGCCGCCGATGCGGTGATCCTGGTCGATCGGCTCGACCGGGTCTCGCAGGCGGTCGCGATCGCACGACGGGCGCGGCGGATCGCGGTGGAGAGCATTATCGCGGGGATGGCGCTGTCCGGTCTCGCCATGGGCGCCGCGGCGCTCGGGTTCCTTACCCCGGTCGCCGGCGCCCTCATCCAGGAAGGAATCGATGTCGTCGTAATCCTCAACGCGCTGCGCGCGCTCGGACCCGGACGCGGCGTGGTGACCCGCTTGCACACGTTGCCTGCCGACGCCGCCCGCGACCTGCATGAGGGGCACGAACTCCTCGAGAAGGCCCTCGACCGTCTACGCAACATCGCCGATGCGCTCGACGACGCCGGCGCCGAGGACGCGCGCACCCTGATCGTCGAGGCGAACGCCATCGTCTCCGAGCAGATCGTGCGCCACGAGCGCGACGACGAGGCCTCGGTTTACCCCCGCCTGTCCAAGCTGCTGCATGACCGCCACGGCCTCTCCGCCATGAGCCGAGCCCATCGCGAGATCATGCATCTCGCCCGGTTGCTCGCCCGTCTCGCCGAAACCGCGCGGCCGCAGGACGTCGACCGTTATCTCATCCGCGATGCGCAACGGGTGATCGAGTTCGATCGAGGCGCTGGTGCGCCTTCACAATGCCCAAGAAGAAGATATTTATGAGCATGCGACGGCGGCCTGAACCAACGGCCTCACCCGCATGACGTCCAAATCCTCCTCGACCTTCCCGCACGCGCTCTATATGATGTCTTTGACAATGACAAAAAACCGCGTGAAAACGATGCCTTGAGGGGTGATTCTAAATCAGTTCATCCCGTCAAGGTTGATATGCCAAGAGCGATGTTGATCGAGGACCCGCGTTTCCGATCCGCCAGAGGAAGCAAGTTCGATTCCTTGCCGGCGAAGCTGATCACGACGACCGAGGATCTCGCGGCGGCCTGCGAGCGCATGGCGAGCCACGCGTTCGTGACCGTCGATACCGAGTTCTTGCGCGAATCGACCTATTATCCCCTGCTCTGCGTCGCCCAAATGGCCACTCCGACCGAAGCGATTGTCATCGACGCGCTTGCTGCGGACATCGATCTCATTCCGTTCTATGCGCTGATGACGAACGAGCGGGTGACCAAGGTTTTCCACGCCGCCCGTCAGGACGTCGAGATCATCTGGAACCTGGCGTCGTTGATCCCCCGTCCGCTGTTCGACACTCAGGTCGCCGCGATGGTGCTGGGCTACGGCGACGCCATCTCCTATGACCAGCTCGTTCACCGCATCACCGGCGACGCCCTCGACAAGTCGAGCCGCTTCACCGACTGGGCGCGGCGCCCGCTGACCTCGGCGCAGATTTCCTATGCGGTTTCCGACGTCACGCATCTGCGCGATGTCTATCTCGCGCTTGCCGCCGACCTTGCCGAGCGCGGACGCACCAATTGGGTCAACGAGGAAATGGAAATCCTCACCTCGCCCGACACCTATCGCGCCGATCCGGAGACGGCGTGGGAACGGCTCAAGAGCCGCGTGCGCAAGCCGAAGGAGCTCGCGATATTGATCGAGCTGGCCGCCTGGCGAGAGCGGGAAGCGCAGTTGCGCGACGTGCCGCGCGGGCGGGTGCTCAAGGACGATGTTCTCGGTGATATCGCAACCCAAGCGCCGACCTCGCCGGAGGGGCTGGCGGCGCTGCGCTCGCTGCCGAAGGGATTTGAGCGCTCGAAATGGGGACAAGACATTCTCGACGTGGTCCGGCGGGGGCTTGCGCGCGATGTCAAAGCGCTGCCGCGCCTTGAGCGGACGCGCTCGCAGGCTAATTCAAGCGCCACCGTAGAGCTGTTGAAGGTTCTGTTGCGGATGACGGCTGAAAAACACGGCGTCGCCGCCAAGGTGATTGCCACCGTGGATGATCTCGAGCGGATCGTCGCCAGCGATAGCGCCGACGTTCGCGCGCTTAAGGGCTGGCGCCGCGAGTTGTTCGGCGAGAAGGCGCTCGCTCTCAAGCACGGCGACCTGGCGCTCGCCATCGAGCGTAACCGCGTCGTCGCCGTCGACCGCCGACCCGGCTCATCAGCTTGAAACCGAGATAACCTCCCGCCCGATCAGACGCCCAAGCTGCCGCAGCCGATTGTAAAGCCGTTCACTGCCCAGCGCGACGTGCCGGCCCTTCAGCGGCAGAACGAGCTGGCCGCGAACGACCGCGAGCGGTATCTCGGGCAAAATGCCGGGCATGGCGGCGGATATCAGGTAGGCGACTCGCAACGCGCCGCCGAGCACGCGCGCCCGGTCGATCATCCGAGCGCTCGCCAGTTCCCGCACATGGGGGGACAATTCTCCCTCCCACAGCCCGACATGGCGAAAGAAGACGGCAAGCGCCAGAAAAGCGCGTCCGGGATGATCGATGCCGAGGAAACTCGCATGCGCGATGATGTTGAGCGACTGCTCGCCGCGGTAGTCGGGGTGGGCCCGCCAGCCGATATCTGCAAGCAGACAGGCGGCATGGCGCAAGCGTACTTCCTCCGCCGTCTCCTCGATCCCTGACGAGGCCATGAACCGGTCGGTCCACTCGATCAGTTCCTCGCCGTGCCGCGGCGAGCGCGAGCGTAGGACGTTGAGTTCGCGCGCTGCGGCGAGCAGTGGGTCGCGCTTCTGCTCCGTCATGTTGAGAAGCGAATATAAAAGACCCTCGCGCACTCCCACGGCGGAAACGACGATCTCGCGCGGCTTGGCGCGGCGGATAATGTGCTCCAGCGCCAGCGCGGCGTAGCCGAGCAACGGCCGGCGCGCATTGTTCACCGCCTCGATTTGCGACAGCATGTCAGGATTGACGCGCCGGACGAGGCGGACGAATTCAAGCGCTTCCTTAGCGGGGATCGAATAACCGTGCATGACATGCAGCGGATAGCCGGTCTGGCGCATATGCAGGCGAGCGAGGGCGCGCCACGTGCCGCCGACCGCGTAAAAGGCGCGCCCCGTGCCCGCCGAGAGAAAACGCACGCCTGCAAGCGTCCGCGTGACGATCTTCTCGGCCTTCTTCAGCGATTTCTCGGAAATGTCCTGGAGCGTGAGCCCGCCCAAGGGTAGCGTGACGGCCGCCCTGCAATGCGAGTTGCGCAAATCGATGAGCTCGAGCGACCCGCCGCCGAGATCGCCGACAATTCCGTCGGCATAATGGACGCCGGACACTATGCCGAGGGCGGAGAGTTCGGCCTCACGCTTGCCGGAGATCACATTGATGTTGACGCGGCAGATCTTCTCGGCCTCGCGGATGAAGTCCGGACCATTCATGGCGTCGCGGCACGCCGCCGTGGCGATAACCCACAGGCGGCGCACGCCCATCGTGTCGCACAGCGCGCGGAAGCGCCGCAGCGCCGCCAGCGCCCGTTCGACCGCGTCGCGCGCGAGCAGGCCGGTCGATTGGACCTCGCGCCCAAGCCCCGCGAGCACTTTCTCGTTGAAGATCGGCGTGGGACTCCGGGTCAGGCCTTCATAGGCGACGAGGCGGACCGAGTTCGATCCGATGTCGATGACGGCGACCGGCGGGCCGTGATCGAGACGGCCTTGAGCAGGCCCGCGGTTGGTTCGACTGTGGCTAGCCACGTTCTCCCCGCCGCGTGAGGCTGCGGGGCGACGATTCCTTGAACGATTTTCCGCGGCCGGACAGGCTTGGATTGGTCATGAAATACTTGTGCGCATTGAACGGCTCCTCGCCCGCGGCGACTTTGATACGCGTCCACTCTCCCGTCGGCAAGAGCGTCCAACTCTGCTGATTGTCCTTGAGATTGGCGATCATGATCTGATCGAGCACCTGCTGGTGCACGGTTGGATTGAGGATCGGACAGAGCGCCTCGACGCGGCGGTCGAGATTGCGCGGCATCATATCGGCCGACGAGACGTAGACATACGCCTTCGGGTGCGGCAGTCCATGGCCGCCGCCGAAGCAATAGATGCGGCTGTGTTCGAGAAACCGCCCGACGATCGACTTGACCCGGATATTCTCGGACAAACCGGCGACGCCCGGGCGCAGGCAGCAGATGCCGCGCACCACGAGATCGATTTGAACCCCCGCCTGGGACGCCTCGTAGAGCGCGTCGACGATGCCGGGATCGACCAGCGAATTCATCTTCATCCAGATCGCCGCTGGTCGGCCGGCCTGGGCATGGGTGATCTCCTGGGCGATATGCTCGAGGATGCGCGCGCGCAAATTGACTGGCGACACGGCCATGCGCTCGAGCCCGGCGGGCTCAGCATAGCCGGTGATGAAATTGAAAATACGGGCGACGTCGCGAGCAATCGCCGGGTCCGCGGTGAAGAACGACAGATCCGTGTAAACGCGGGCGGTCACCGGGTGATAATTGCCGGTGCCGGTATGAACATAGGATAGCGGCGACCCGCCCTCCCGGCGCACCACGAGGGACAGCTTGGCGTGGGTCTTCAGCTCGAAGAACCCGTAAACGACCTGGGCGCCGGCCCGCTCCAGATCGCGCGCCCACCGGATGTTCGCCTCTTCGTCGAAGCGCGCCTTCAGCTCGACCACCGCCGTGACCGACTTGCCTAATTCGGCGGCTTCCGCAAGCGTCTGCACGATCGGACTATCGTTCGAGGTGCGATAGAGCGTTTGTTTGATCGCAACCACGTCCGGATCGCGCGCCGCCTGCTGCAGGAACTGCACGACAACGTCGAACAACTCGTAAGGATGGTGGACGATAAGGTCTTTCTGGCGGATTGCTGCGAAACAATCGCCGGCGTGGTCGCGAATGCGCTCGGGAAATCGCGGCTTGTACGGCTTCCATTCGAGGTCGCGACGATTGAGCGAGGAGAGCTGCGAGAGTTCGGAGAGTGCGAGCGCGCCTTCGACCGTGAAGACTTCATCGTCGGCCACGGCGAGTTCGCGTTGAACGAAGCGCCGCAGTTCGGCCGGCATCGCGGCATCGACTTCGAGCCGAATCACCGAGCCGCGCCGGCGCTGCTTCAGCGCCGTTTCGTACAGCCGCACAAGGTCCTCGGCTTCTTCCTCGATTTCAACTTCCGAGTCGCGCAGCACGCGGAAGCCGCCCTGCCCCTTGACCGAATAACCTGGAAAAAGCCGCGGAACGAACAAGGCGATCAGCTGTTCGAGCGTGATCAGCCGCATGACGCCGCCTTCCCCGGGCAGCCGAATGAAGCGCTCCACCTTGGGAGGCACGCGGATGAGCGCGTTCAGCGCGCGCCCGTCATGCACCCGGGCGAGCTGAAGGGCGAGCGAGAAGCTGAAATTCGGAATGAAAGGAAACGGATGCGCGGGATCGATCGCGAACGGCGTCAACACCGGAAAAATCCGATGCAAGAAATACTCTTCGAGCCACTGCCTGTCGGCCTTTTTGACGGACTCGGCTTCGATGAAAACGATATTGGCCTCTGCCAAATCCATCTTGAGTTCGCGCCAGCGCTGCTGCTGGTCGAATGCAAGCGCGGCCACCGCCTCGTTGATGCGCACAAGCTGTTCGCTCGGGGTTAGTCCGTCTGGGCTTTTTGTGGCGATTCCGGCTTCGACCTGGCCGATATAGCCGGCGACCCGGACCATGAAGAATTCATCGAGATTGTTGGCGGAAATGGAAAGGAACTTCACCCGCTCCAAGAGCGGGTGGTTCGGATTCTCCGCTTCCTCGAGAACGCGACGGTTGAATTGAAGCCATGACAACTCACGGTTGAAGAAACGTTCCGGGCTGGTTTTGATCGGCTGCTCAGGCTGTTCGGCCAAGGAGGCAACGGGCTCAACAGGCTCCGCTGGTTCGATTGAAAGAACAGACAGTTTGCGATCGGCCATCATGTTTACCTTTAAGGCCTGGATGGATTCGGCCCCAGCAACTTGGAGAGCTTATCCCGAATCACCGCCGCGAACCATGACCAGCGCATGACGCCCGAAACCGCCGTCCGTTCCAGTGGCGTCGCAACGAGCTGCCCGAACCGGCCTGGGCAGCGGCTAACCGCGGATAACGCCGTCCTGTGTGTCCAAAATTTCCGCCGCGAGCGCCCGCGTCACCGGGCGCCGCTGCCGCAGCCCTTCGCGATCGAGCGCGGCAACGATCGCCTGCGCGGCGACGAGGGAGCGTTCGACCCGACGTTCAAGATAGACGAGCAATGCCTCGTCGACCGTCAGTTGGCGATCGGCGAACAGCTTGACCAGAACCGTGCGGAACAGCGTTTCGTCCGGCGGCCCGACGGTGACGACCGGAACGGCGCGCAGGCGCGACGCGAGATCGGCGAGCCGCGGCGTCCAGCTGGCGGGCGCGCTCTGCGCCGTCAGCAGGACATAGCCTTGCTCCTCGTGTGCGATATTGAGGAGGTGAAACAAGGCCCGCTCATTCACTGCGCCTATGGCGATGTCCTCCACCACGACGGCCCCGCTCGCAAGCGCAGCGGGTGCCGCGGCTTCGTCGAGCGTGCTCGCCGCTATCGTCCGCGCGCCGGCGCGCGTCGCCCAAATCGCCGCGAGATGGCTCTTGCCCGAGCCGCACGGCCCTACGAGCGCGAGCATCCGTGCCGGCCAATCGGGCCAGCGTTCGACCATGCCGAGCGCCGCGGCGTTGGACGGCCCCGCTACGAAGTCCTCACGCGCCAAGCTCTCGGGATGGCTGAGCGCAAGGGTCAGCTGCACCGGCTCTCGCGCCCCCGCACCCATCAGCCGAACTCGTGCTCCTGCGCGTTCATGTGACGAATCCATTCCCGCGTATAGAACCCGACCGACACGAGCGTGAGCGTCGCAACCAAGAACATCAGGGCGGTCTTCAGCAAGCCTGCGTCGAAACCGAAGGCAAGCGAACCGAGGACAAGGCTGGCGAACACGATCTGCGCCACCGTATTGAGCTTGGACACGTACAGCGGCCGTATTTTGACCGGTTTGCCGACCAGAAGCGCCAGGGTCACCGCCCCGATGATCAGGATATCACGGGAGACGACGAGGACGACCAGCCATAGCGGGATCGCTCCAGCGATCCCGAGCCCAACGAAAACCGAGATGATGAGCGCCTTGTCCGCCAACGGATCGAGGAGAGCGCCAAACTTGGTGGACATGCCGAATCGTTTGGCGAGAAAGCCGTCGACGGCGTCGCTGACGCCGGCGACGAGAAAAAGTGCGAACGCGACCTCCGGCTCGCCTGCAGCGATCGCCCACACGAGAGCGGGGACGAGCATTATGCGTCCGATCGTGATAAGGTTAGGGAGGTTAAGTGTTGGCCCGGGCTCACCCATACTGCAATCAGTCGACCTCACATCGCTAGACAAGACACCTTCTGATATTGCGATCAGGATTGTCGCGCTAGCTCCCATTTCCGCCCTCCAACCGGGCCGCCATCCATGCGCGAAAGCATCCAATCGAGCTTGAGCTATGCGGACGCCGGCGTCGACATCGATGCCGGCAACAGGATGGTCGACCTGATCAAACCCTTGGTGCGGGCGACAGCGCGGCCAGGCGCGAATGTGGAAATCGGCGGCTTTGGGGGACTGTTTGACCTCAACGGCGCAGGCTTCAAAGACCCGGTCCTCGTCGCCGCGACCGATGGGGTCGGCACCAAGGTGAAGATCGCGATCGAGAGCGGTCAGCACGACACGATCGGCATTGACCTCGTCGCCATGTCGGTCAATGACCTTGTCGTGCAGGGGGCGGAGCCGTTGTTTTTTCTTGATTATTTCGCCTGTGGCAAGCTTGATCCGGAGGTCGGGGCAAGCGTCGTCGCAGGGATCGCGGCGGGATGCCGGCAGGCGCATTGCGCGCTCATCGGCGGGGAGACCGCTGAGATGCCGGGCGTTTACGCGCCGGGCGACTACGATCTCGCCGGCTTCGCCGTCGGCGCGGTCGAGCGCGACAAGCTGTTGCCCCGGTCCGACATCGCCCCCGGCGATGCCGTGCTCGGCATCGTGTCCTCGGGCGTCCATTCGAATGGCTTTTCGCTGGTGCGCCGGATCGTGGCGCAGCAGGCCCTGCGGTGGGAGGATCCCGCGCCATTCGACGCGGCAGTCTCCCTCGGCCATGCGTTCCTCACGCCAACCTTGATCTATGTCGATGCCTGCCTTGCTGCGATCCGCGCAACCGGCGCGGTGAAAGCGCTCGCCCACATCACCGGCGGCGGACTTACCGAGAATATCCCGCGCGTTCTGCCGGAAGGGCTCGGCGTGCGGATCGACCTCGAACGCGTGCCGGTTCTGCCGGTGTTTCAATGGCTCGCTCAGACCGGCGGCGTCGCCGAGGCGGAAATGCTGCGCACTTTCAACTGCGGCGTCGGCATGGTGGCGATCGTCGCTCCCGACCGCGCCAGCGGGGTTGAAGCGGTATTCGCGCAGGCCGGCTACAGCGTCGTGTCGCTCGGCGCGGTGGTCGAGGCGACTGGCGACCGAGTCGCCTATTTCGGGCGTGTCGCCCTCGGGACCTGAAGCCTGAGGAGAGGACCATGCAGCGCAAGCGCGTCGCCATCCTGATCTCGGGCCGCGGATCGAACATGGCGGCGCTGATTTCCGCGGCGGCGGACCCCGACTATCCCGCCGAGATCGTGCTCGTCGTCTCCAATCGTCGGGACGCTGCAGGACTTGCACGGGCAAAAGCTGCAAAAATCGCGACGCTCGTGGTCGATCACAGGGCGTTCGGCAAGGATCGCGAGGCGTTCGAGCGCGCGCTCGATTCGGAACTCTCCTCACGCCAAATCGACGTCATCTGCCTTGCCGGATTCATGCGCCTGTTCACGCCGTGGTTCGTCTCGCGCTGGCAAGGCCGGATGATCAACATCCACCCTGCCCTGCTACCCGCCTTCAAGGGCCTCGACACCCATGAGCGCGCTCTCGCCGCGGGAGTGAAGGTCCATGGCGCATCGGTCCACTTCGTCATTCCCGAGATGGATTCCGGTCCCATCATCGTCCAATCGGCGGTGCCGGTGCGCGACGACGATACGCCCGACACGCTTGCGGCCCGCGTTCTCGTCGCCGAGCACCGCATCTATCCCCTCGCCTTGCGCTGGCTCGCCGAAGGCCGCCTCACGGTGGTCGACGGACGCTGCAAGGTCGCTGGCGCTAGCGACCACGCCGAAATGCTGATCTCGCCGTCCGCATGACGCGTCTGCCGCGCGGCTCTAGAGCGAATTCCGTCCCGGTGGAATCGGAATTCGCTCCCGTTCTCCTTTAGTGGTCGCATTTTCTGCGGCGAACCGGTTTCCACTTCGCCGGAAAATGCTCTAAGCAACCAAGTCGCTTGACTCTGCGCAACAAAAAAACCCCCGGTCGGAACCGGGGGCTACGGGCAAGCACCCGCAAAGCCGGCGCAAACCGGCTCGTCGCATTACGCGACTTTGAGGTTCTCCGCGGATGTTTTGCCGCGGTTGGTGACGAGTTCGTACTCGACCACCTGACCTTCATTCAGGGTGCTGAGACCGGCACGCTCGACAGCCGAGATGTGGACGAACACGTCCTTCTCGCCGGTCGAGGGCCGGATGAACCCATAGCCCTTGGTCGGGTTAAACCATTTGACGGTGCCCTTCTGCATCGTCGGCCTCCTAGCTCAGTCTGACGAAACGAACGACAATTGCAGTCGCCTGCAATTGCCGCAACAACCCGGGTTTTGGGGAGATCCGAAGCGATCGCGTTATCAACGCTCAACGGGCCGGAACGGCCAAAATCCGATTGCCGCGTGTAATTAACGCGAGAGCCGCCCCGACGCAAGGCTTGCAGGCACGTTTTGCAGCGATTGCCGGGAATCCGAGCCGGTTCTTATATCGCGCAAGATTGCGCGCCGCGTGATCAAGCCGGCGTATTGTCGCGCTCCGAAGCGCTCGGCCGCACGATCGCTGCGGCAAGCTGGCGCTGATTCTGTCCGCCTTGCTGACATATCATCGCCGCGTGCGCCATCGCGGGATGACAAACGGATGAACGCAATGCTGTCGCCTTACCGTAATCGCGTGGACGTCGTTCTTTCGGATCTGAAGTCCGACGCGGCATGCGGACTAAGCCGCTCCGAAGCCGCGCGCCGTCTGTCGCACTACGGCCCGAATCTATTGAGGAGCGCCCCGCCAACTCCGTGGTGGAGACATTTACTCGAACAGTTCGAGAGCTTCCTGGTGATCATCCTGATCGTCGCCACTGTCATTTCGGCGGCCGAGTGGCTACTGGACGAGCCGCGCGAGACCGCGCTGCCCTACGAGGCGATCGTCATCCTCGCGATCGTCGTGCTCAACGCGTTGCTCGGCTTTATTCAGGAAACCCGCGCCGAGCAGTCGGTGCGCGCGCTGATGGCGTTGGCCGCGCCGGAATCGACGCTGGTGCGCGATGGCGAACGGCAACGCATTGCCGCGCGGGATATCGTGCCCGGCGACATTTTGTTGGTCGAAGCTGGTGATCGAATCCCCGCGGATGCCCGTCTGATCGAGGATGCCAATCTTCATGCCGATGAGGCGCCGCTAACGGGCGAAAGCGTGCCGGTGGCGAAGGATGCTCAACCGATCGAAGCAGAGGTTGGCATTGGCGACCGGCACAACATGCTGTTCGCGGGCACGGTGGCGACCTATGGCCGCGGCCGGGCGGTCGTCGTTGCGACGGGGATGGCGACCGAAGTCGGCCGCATAGCGGGACTCTTGGAAACGGCGCAGAAGGAGCCGACGCCGCTGCAACAGGAGCTCGACCGCACCGGCAAGCGTCTCACCGTGATCATGCTCGCGATCTGCGTCGTTGTGTTGGCGACCGGCCTCGTCACCAGTCCCGTGCTGAATCTGCCCGTCGTTCTCAACTTGTCGCTCTTCGCTGTGGCGCTCGCCGTGGCGGCGATTCCCGAAGCCCTGCCCGCGATCGTGACCGTCGGCCTGAGCCTCGGCGTGCGGCGAATGGCGGCAGCCCATGCCATCGTGCGCAAGCTCCAGGCGGTCGAGACTCTCGGCGCCGCAACGGTGATCTGCTCCGACAAGACTGGAACGCTGACCCGCAACGAAATGACGGTGCGCGCGATCTATGCGTCCAGCGCGCTCACCGAGATCGGAGGCTCGGGCTACATTCCCGAGGGCGAGTTCACCATGGGCGGAGCTCCGCTCGCGAATGCTCCGATGATTGATGAAGCGGTCGAACACACATTGCGCGCCGCGATGCTCGCCAATGACGCCACGCTCTTCAACCACGAGGGGCGTTGGACGGTCCAAGGCGATCCGACCGAAGGCGCGCTGATCGTCGCCGGCCGCAAATACGGCCTGTCCGAGAAAGATCTCGCGCGCTTCCCACGCATCGCGGAAATCCCCTTCACCTCCGAACGCAAGCGCCACGCCACCGTTCATCTCGACCGCGACAACGCCGCTGCGCTGCGCGTGTTCGTCAAGGGCGCGCCCGATGTCCTGCTCGGCAAGTGCCGCTATGTCTGGGAAAACGGCAAACCCGTGCCGCTGGCGGACGACCGTCGCGCTGAACTCATTCAACAAAACGACGCGCTCGCCGCTCAGGCGTTGCGAACGCTCGCCGTCGCGACACGCGCCGTGCCCGCCGAGATGCTCGGGCTGGATGCCGAGTCGGCCGCCGGCGACCGCACGGAGGAGATCGAGTTACCGGCCAGCATCGAAGACGATCTGGTATTGCTCGGCTTCGTCGGAATGATCGATCCGCCTCGACCGGAAGCGAAAACCGCGGTGGCCGTGGCGAGCCGCGCGCATATCCGAACGGTGATGATCACCGGCGACCATCCGGCGACCGCCCTGGCGATCGCGCGGGAGCTCAAAATCTTCGAGCCGGGCGTCCGGCTGGTTACCGGCAGTGAGTTGCGCCAAATGGACGACGCCGCGCTCGACGCGATCGTCGAGCAAGTGCGCGTATTCGCCCGCGTCGACCCGGATCACAAGCTGCGCATCGTCGAGGCGCTGCAGCGCAAAGGCCATATCGTGGCGATGACCGGCGACGGGGTCAATGACGCGCCTGCGCTCAAGGCGGCCAATATCGGCGTCGCGATGGGGATCACCGGCACCGACGTCTCCAAGGAAGCCGCCGACATGGTGCTGACCGATGACAATTTCGCCAGCATCGTTCGGGCGGTCGAGGAAGGCCGAGGAATTTTCGACAATATCCGCAAGTACCTGATCTATCTCTTGTCGTCGAACTCGGGCGAACTCCTGACCATGTTCGCAGGCGTGATGTTCGCCGGCCTGCTCGGCCTCGTCTCGGCGCAGCAGGGCCTGTTTCTGCCATTGCTCGCGGCCCAGCTGTTGTGGATCAACCTGATCACCGACGGCCCGCCAGCACTCGCGCTCGGAATCGAGCCGAAGGAACCGGACCTCATGGAGCGGCCGCCGCGTCGGCAAGGAGCCGGCATGATTGGAACCACCGACTGGCTGCGCATCGGCGGCGTCGGCATCGTGATGATGATCGGCACGCTGGCCGTGCTCGACGCCTATTATCCCGGCGGCGTATTCACGCTGTTCGCGCACACCGCCACCCCGAATGCGTTCGACGAGGCCTATGCGCGGACTATGGCGTTCACCACGCTGATGATGTTCCAGCTCTACAACGTGTTCAACTGCCGCTCGACTTGGCGCAGCGCCTTCAGCGGCCTGTTGACGAATTGGTGGCTGATCGGAGCGGTCTTGCTGTCGCTCGTCGCGCATATTGCCGTAATCTATGTCCCGGTGCTGCAGACGGCGTTCCATACTGTGGCTCTTTCGACCGGTGACTGGCTTATAACGGCGGGCGTTGGAGCAACGCTGCTTGGCGTCCTGGAGATCGTCAAATTCGCGCTGCGTATCGAGCGGCGCAGCCGCATCGCGCCGCAGCGAGCGGCGAGCACGTGACGCGCCCGCGGCTCGGCATGCTTAATCATGGCAGGCATGCAGCGCGCGCAGCTTCCGGCGTCGCCACAATCCGCCGACGATGAGCACGAGCACGGCACCGACGCCGGCGGACACGAGATCGATTACATGCGCCGTTTCCGGACCCACCCTCGCGACGAGGAGGGGTTCGATGGCGGGATCGGTGGCGATCACTTCGCCGACAATCCAACCGAGCAGCGCCGCGCCTGCCCACACGAGTATCGGAAAGCGGTCGAGCAGGCTCATGATCAAGGCGGCGCCGGCGACGATCAGGGGAATGCTGATGGCGAGGCCAAGAATCAGCAACACGATATTTCCCTGCGCCGCGGCCGCGATGGCGATGACATTGTCGAGGCTCATGACAATGTCGGCGACGGCGACGATGCGCACCGCCCGCCACAGATGTGCGACCGCCTCGACACCACCATCATTGTCGTGTTCCGGAACCAGCAGCTTCACGGCGATGTAGAATAGCGCGAGCCCACCGACCAGTTTCAGGTAGGGCATCAGCATCAGCGTCGCGATGATGACGGTGAATATGATGCGCAGGACCACAGCGACTCCGGCGCCGAGAATCATGCCCCACAGCCGCTGCCGCGGCGGCAGGCCACGGCACGCCATCGCGATGACGACGGCATTGTCGCCGGACAGAAGAATATTGATCCAGATAATCTTGCCGAGCGCGACCCAGAAAGCGACGTGCGAGAGAAGCCCGATCTCACACTGTAATTGCAGCATCCAAGAGCCAAGATGCTGGCATTCCATGGGTCGCCCTCTCCCCCACGGCCGGCGCGTAACCCGCTTTCGCCGCTCCCGCGATAATGGCTCACAATGCCATAGTGGCACACCTATGGCGCTGCCGACGAAATTGGACTCTGGCGGATCGCGCGCTGCGCCCGCGCGTCGTGGCTAGCCGACTATTTCGTTGCCCGAAAAGAACTGCGCAATTTCCATGACCGCGGTGTCCGGCGCGTCAGAGCCATGCACCGAATTCTCGCCGATCGATTGCGCGTAGCGCTTGCGGATCGTGCCCTCGGCGGCTTTCGCCGGATCGGTCGCCCCCATGACATCGCGATAGCGCGCAATCGCATTCTCGCCTTCCAGCACTTGCACGACCACCGGGCCGGAAGTCATGAAATCGACGAGCTCGCCGAAGAACGGGCGTTCGCGGTGCACCCCATAAAAGGTCTCGGCCTGATCGCGGGTGATGCGGACGCGCTTTTGCCCAACGATACGCAGACCGGCGGCCTCAATCATCGCATTGATCGCACCCGTTAGGTTGCGCGCGGTCGCATCCGGCTTGATGATCGAGAAGGTGCGCTCGACGCCCATGACCAACTCCCCCCATTAACGCTGCGGTCGCGATGAGCTTTTTCAACAAAGCGGGAACCGCTTCGTCGATGAAAAATGCGACCACATACGGCAATAAAACGAAGTGTTCGGGCGGCTTATAGCCCGCGCGAGGGGCGACCAGCAAGGGCCGGTCCGCGTGTCGCGAACGCGCGCAAGGAACAATCCAAGAACAACATACGCTAACGTGGCCTTCTACGCGTTGTCCGCGACGGCGCCGCAATCGTTGTTCATGGGGACGATGCGATCGAACGCCGTCAAAGGGCATCACTCCGCGACAGATGAGGAGCTGGGTATGCGCGTCTTTTTTGCTTTTTTTCTGGGGATCGCCGTCACGGTTGGCGTGGCCTTCGTGCGCGACGCGACGACACCGTCTTCCGGTCAGCCTTTCGTCAATTGGGATGTCGTGAGCGCGAGCGCGCGCGGCGCCATCAATTCCGTTCGCGCGCAATGGGATCGGTTGACGAAGTAGTTGTCGTCGACCTCCGTTTACCGCCATCGAAGGCGCGCCATTGCGTCTGGCAGCGGGCCAACTCCATGAGGAAGCGCGAGCTTCGACAGCGGCTGTTCTAATGACCTTCAGTCTGCGCCTTGCCGCGACGAGGCGGCTCGACAACGGTTCTGCTTCAGGTCAAGTTTGGCGCAAGATAGTGCCTACCGGCTGAGACACCCGCCAAAACCCCGAGCGGGAGAAACCGCGTCATGCGCGCCGCGTACTACGAAGCAAATGGTCCTGCCCGCGACGTGTTGCGGGTCAGCACGATCGAGACGCCGCGGCCCGGTCCCGGCGAAGTGCGTGTCAAGCTCGCCGCCTCGGGAGTCAATCCGTCCGACGTCAAGGCGCGCGCCGGCCTCACCCGCAAGATTGCATTCCCGCGTGTAATTCCCCACAGCGACGGCGCAGGCGTCATTGATGCGATTGGCGCTGGCGTGCCGCCGTCGCGACTTGGCGAGCGAGTATGGATCTGGAATGCGCAATGGCGCCGCCCTTTCGGCACCTGCGCGGAATATATGACGCTGCCGGCAGAGCTTACCGTCCGGCTGCCTGATCACATCAGTTACGAGATCGGCGCCTGTCTCGGCGTTCCGGCGATCACCGGCTACCACGCCGTGGCGATGGCGGAAGCCTGGGCAGGCTCGACCCTGTTGATTTCGGGCGGCGCGGGCCAGGTGGCGCAGTACGCGATCCAATTTGCAAAAGCGCGCGGCGCGGTGGTTATCGCCACCATCAGCTCGGAGCAAAAAGCCGACCAAGCACTGGTTGCCGGCGCCGATCATGTCGTCGATTACAAGCGCGAGGATGTCGCCGCCGCGGTGATGGATCTCACCGACAGCGCCGGCGTCGATGCGGTGATCGAGGTGGATATTGCCGCCAACGCGAATCTCCTGCCGAAAGTCTTGCGCCCGCGCGGAACCGTCGTCGTATACGGAACCGGCAAGACGAACGCGCCGTTTCCTTTCCAAACCGTTCTCACCAGCCAGCTCGCGTTGAAATTCATCTTTGTCTACGAAATATCTTCGGAAGAACGGCAAGAGGCGATCAGCGCCATCACCCGCATGCTGGAAGACAATCGCCTCCGACACACTGTCGCTCTTACGCTGCCGCTCGACGAAGTCGCCGCGGCGCACGAGGCGGTCGAAAGCGGCAGCACGTTGGGTAAGGTGGTGGTCAAACTGCCCTGATGACCACCGGCGCCTGCATATGCGCGCGGGCCCTGTGCTATTGAACTATTCCGACTTCTTCTTCCCGCAGGACCAAAGGCCAGTCGACCTCATCCACAGGTAGCACGGATGTTTCGAGAAGCGCTGCATGCTTCCATTCGGTCCAGGCCGGTAGTTCCATGATCGCGTGCATATAGGCGCGCGATGCGTTGCTCACCTCGATTGCATAGGTGTGGAAGCGGCTGACGATGGGCGCATACATCGCGTCCGCCGCGCTGAATCCTTCGAACAGGAATGGACCGCCGCCGCCAAAGCGGGCAAGGCACATCTGCCATATTGCATCGATGCGCCGTACATCGGCGACCACGTCGGAAGGGAGTTCGCGCGGCTTGACCGGCCGCGCCATGTTCATCGGACAATGGCGACGCAACGCAACGAAGCCGGCATGCATCTCATTGGCGATCGCGCGCGCATGCGCACGGGCCGCCCGATCGGTGGGCCAAAGCCTCGCATCCGGGCGAGTCTCAGCCACATATTCGATGATCGCCAATGATTCCCAGACGACGATCTCGCCGTCGATCAGGACCGGAACTTTGCTGGTGGCGGCGAGTTTCCTGACCCGCTCCTTGAAATCTGGGGAGTCGAGTGGAATGACGGTTTCCTGGAAATAAAGGCCCGCCACTTTCATGGCGAACCACGGTCGGAACGACCAGGATGAATAGTTCTTGTTGGCGATGATAAGGTGCATGCGTTCTCTCTCACAGCCGCCGAGGGCGACGCCGAACGACCGATGCCATCTTTCCGTCCCCCGCACCCCTGCAGCCTCAACGGCGCTGCGCGTCCGCGTCGACGCACGTCTGCGCCGAAAAAAGCCCCACCGCAAATGCAAAAAGAATATCGCATTCGGCGGCCAATGCTAGCCATTGCCGTCGGGTCTTTCCGGGTGCGACGATCGTAGCGCTAGGAGGTTGACAACGAATGTTCTTCGGCCCGCTTGACCTCGCCGCCCTCGCCTTCTTTGTGATCGCCTGGATCGTTTACGCCATTTTGCTCGAGTGGACATCGTTCGGCGCTAACGGGCTCAACGGGCGAATAGACCGCTATCGCGAGGTTTGGTTCCGCCGCACGCTCGCCCGCGAGATGCGCATGGTCGACATGCAGATCATGCTGGCCCTGCAGAGCGGAACCGCGTTTTTCGCCTCGACCTCGCTGATCGCCATCGGCGGCGCGCTCGGGCTTCTGCGCACCACTGAACAGATCGTCGAACTCCTCTCCGGTCTTCCCTTCGGCGTCCCGACCAGCCGCGAGCAATGGGAGGCGAAAACGATCGGGCTCGCCATCATCCTTGTCTACGCTTTCTTCAAATTCGCTTGGTCCTATCGGCTGTACAATTATGTCGCGATCATGCTGGGCGCGATGCCACCGGCGGCGGAGAAGGATACGCCGGAGGCGGAGGCCCATGTCGTTCGCACCTCACGGGTATTCCGATCCGCCGGCCGTCATTTCAACCGCGGACAGCGGGCCTTCTTCTTCGCGCTTGCCTATCTGGGCTGGTTCGTCCATCCGGTGCTGCTGATCGCGGCGACCGCGGCGGTCCTGATCGTCATGCTGCTGCGCCAGTTCGCGTCCGCGCCGCTCCATGCGCTCCAAGACCGGGAGTGATTTCGCGCCCGGTCACGGCGCAGGAAACAGTTCCGACGACCTGCCGGTTAGCCAGTAGACGAACAAGCCGACCCATTCGCGCACCGCGGTGTCGGTGCGCTTGAGCCCATCGGCGACCGACTGGAACGGCCGCCCCGCGTCGGCAGGTCCGCGCGTGCGCCAGTCGACCGGATATGCCTCGACCTCGAAGCCGGCGCGGCGGAAGGCGCCGATGGCGCGTGGCATATGATAGGCGGAGGTGACCAGCAGCCAGCGTTCGCCCTCTTTCGGCGCGGCAAGCTCCTTGGAGAACACGGCGTTTTCGACCGTATTGCGCGAACGGTCCTCGGGGATGAGGCGCCCGGGCGGCACGCCGAGGCCGCGCAAGAAGCGCAACGCATACGGCGCCTCCGCCCCTTCGGTCCGCACGAGGCCGGCGTCGCCGCCGGACAAGATAATCTTGGCGCGCGGATAGGTGCTGGCGAGACGGGCAACGGTGGTAAGGCGCTCGGCGGCCTCGTTCAGGCTCAGGTCGTCGCGCGCCGCCGAAACGTCGGGCGTGACCGCGCCCCCGAGCAAAATGATCCCGGCGACATCGCCGCTGCCGTTCCACCGCGGAAAGCGGTCTTCGAGCGGGATGATCAGCGCGTTGCCGAGCGGCGACAGAGCGAGGATCGCGGTCAGCAAAATGCTTGCGACCATCAGCACGCGGGCCGTTCGCTTAAAGCGCGTCAACAGCAACAGCACGCCGATCAGACCAACCACGATCACGAGGTTGGACGGCAACGCAAAGAAGCCGAGGATTTTCGAGAGTGCAAAGAACATCGATTTACTTACAGCCCGCGCGAACGCATTTATTGCTCAACGTTTGGCTTCGATGAAAAATTTTCCCATCCACCCCACGACAAGCGCTTGAATTAACCCAAGGAACAGGCCTGATTGCTCGAGGCTCGCCCGCAGCTGTCCGCTCGCGTGCGCGCCCAGGACGATATAGAGGATCACTACTGTCCGGTTAATAGTCGAACAGATTCAGCTGGTTGCTGAGTTCGCCGTCTTCGAAAGTGGTTGTGCTTTCGGAAAATGCCTGGGACATCGGCATTTTCTCGAAGAGGGTGACCGAGAAAACCTGGAGCAAAGTGTAGAGAGAGGCCTCCAAGCCGAGGCGCTTCTTGACGATGGCAACCAGGACGTAGACGGAAACCGCGATCCATATTTGCGTCCTCACCGCGTTGTCCGACGTGCCGTAAAACTGCTTGATCCGAAGATGCTGCTTTATCCATTTGAAGAACAGTTCGACCTGCCAGCGGCTCTTGTATAGGTCGCAGATCAATGCCGCCGGCAGGGTAAAATGGTTGGTAAGAAACACCAGCCTTTTTCCCGATGCGGCATCCTTGAATCGGACGCGGCGCAGATGAACGGGATAGTCCTTGCTGGTAGAATAGCCATCCAATGCGATAGTCTGGTCGGCAATGATACCGGTCGCCCGATCTGTCGGCGCCGAGTAGACGCGGTGCGCATCCAGGTTCGACTTGGCACGGGTGACGAAGAAGGCGCCAGCCTGCTGCAAGACGTAAAGGCGCGCGAAGTCGATGTAGCCGCGATCCATGACGTAGATGGCGCCTGCTTCGGGGATCAGCAAATCGAGAGCGTGAACGTCGTGCAGCTTGCCGTTCGAGATGTGAACGAAGCTCGGGATGTTGCCGCGCAGATCGAGCAACGTGTGCATCTTCACCGCCGCCTTGGTGGAGCGAAAGTGCGCCCATGGAAATAGCGACAGGCACAGATCGATGGTCGTGGAATCCAGAGCATAGACCGTGTTGGCCAGCTCCATGCCCAGGCTTTCGCTGGCATAGAGCTTCCTCGCATGGGCAATCAGACGGTGAGCGAACTCCGCGTAAATGCGCCAGTCGCGCGTCTCGTTCGCGTCGGCCAGAGTTGATCGTCGGACCGGCTCGCGAAAACCAATGTGATAGAGTTTCGACGCGCGCGCCGATAGGCAGACCTCGATATCGCGCAGGCTCTCTCGATAGGTCAGTTGCGCAAACGCCATCGCGCGGTATTGCTCGGCACAACACAGCGTTCGCACCCGGGCGTCGCCACCGTAGCGGGTAACAATCCGCGCAAAAGTGCTCCAAGGCAGAAAATCCATCAGCTGGGCGAAAAGCGTCTTGCCGATGTTCACGGGCGACTCCTCGGAAAAACTCCGAATAGCGCCCGACCAAGTTCAAATCGACACCACCCATTTTCGGTGGCAAGCTCCTGCCAGATCAGCTCTTTCCAGAACGCTCCTCACCGTCAACCGGACACCAGTGATAGAGGATGACGATGTAGAAGGCGGAAACGATCATCGCACCCCAGAACACGATCGCCGACCCGAGCGGCTTATCGTCTTCCGGCGAGCCCGCCACCGACCAAGCTCCGCCGATCAGCGTCAGATTAGGGAAGACAAATTGCGCAGCCCATGACCACGCCGCCTGCGCCTGATCGCCATAGAACCCGTTGAGCTGGCGCAGGACGAGAACCAACAGCAGGGGGATCGCGCACACCCCCCACAAGGCAGTCAGTGCGATTTTTGCAGTCTTGATGGTCATTGCGGCGGTTTCAGCTCGGCGCCCAAGCTCGACAGATGTTGATCGAGCGGCCATCGGCTCGGTTGGAAATGGTTCGTCTCGCCGCCCTCGAACTTTTCGAACTCGTACACCATGACGAAGAGGACGTGATTCGGTCCGATAGTCAGCGCCTTGACCTCCGCTGGAAGGGAAGGACTGCCTTCATTCGCCCAAGTTCGCGCGATTTCGAACGTCTTCTCGGGATCGATCGGTTGAGGCTCTTTCGGATCGTCAGTGAGAAGAAAAACGAACACGCGGTAATAGCCGGCGGACCGGGTGATTGCGAAAATGGAGGCAAAACTCAAGCCCGCATAGACCTTCTGCGTCGCCCAACGCGCGGCGCCAGCGAACGGCTCTCCGGTTGTGCCATCGAGGTTTTCGATCCGGGTGACCAAGGCAAAGCCGCCGGGCACGCGATAGTAGCCGAACGAATCAAAACGGGCCTCCCTCAAGATCCGTTCCAGCCGGCGAGCCACCTCCCCCACTGTTTTCGCAGGAGGGGAATCGGGATTGACATCGGGCGAGAGCGCGCGCTGCGCGGATGGCGTCGGCGGCGGCCAAGGGAACAAATCCTTCAGCGGGCGATCGCCGGTTTCGCGAGCGATGGCTGGACGCGTAGAAGGCGCTTGGGGAGCGGTTTCCCGAGCCATCGCCGTCTCCGACGGTGGGGCCGCCCGCGCCTCGGGCGCCTTAGGAGCGGCTTGGGGAGCGGCTTGCGGAGCCATCCGCGACTGGGCAGATGACTGGGCAGATGATGGTGGAGCCACCTTCGCCTGGGGCGCTTTACGGTGGTAGTGGTGCCTGCGCCGTGCGTATCCCGAATGCGAGCGATGTCTCAAATGGCTGAAGGAGGGCACTCTTCTTGGCTTGGCCAGCCTCGCAATGAGCTGAAGGCAGTCTTTAGTGAGCGGGCTTGTTCGGCGCAATTCGTCGCGCTGCCGTTCATCGAGCGCATCCACGAGCTTGCGCCGGCGCTTCCACATGTCGCGTTGGCGATCGTCGAGACGATCTTGGCGCGCCTCGCATATCTTGGCCAAGGCGCGGTCCAGCCGCTGCAGCTTGGTCAGGGCAGACTGCTGCTCTTGAGCAACGGCGTTGTGAACGGGGATCGCGGGTGCGCACAGCACCAACAAGAGAACAAGGGTCAAGGTCCGCATGAGCGCCTCCCCGAGTCCATTGCATCACAAGCCTAATACCGCAGGCGCAATAATTGCAATATCGACCGGGCTTGCCAGAAACGCGCTTGCCAGAAACGCGACCGGCGCACCCGAAGGCGCGATCGATCGGATCGGATCACGCGAGCCAATTCGGATCACGCGAGCCAATTTTGGATTGTGTCGCGATGGCGGCGGCGCCGGTTCAACGGACCGTCCGCTGACATCGTCCTCAGGCGGCAGCGAGACCGGTGCGGGCGTCGCGCCGACGCAACCAGGCGACCAGAGGGATCGACAACAGCACCATCCACGCCTTGCCGACGACTTGGCCGGCGAGGAAATCGAGCGATCCGAAGGCGAGCCAGAGAAAGACGATGGAATCGACCACCAACCCGACAATGCTCGAGGCGACGACCGCGACCATGAACCGGCGGCGCGCGAGCGGCGTATAGACGCCGAGGTCGGCAAATTCGGAGAGCAGGAAGGCGGCTGCCGAAGCAATCACCAGCGCAGGCGGAGCAAGGAAAGCGGACAACGCCGCGCCGACGAGAATGGCAAGCGCGGCGGCGAGAACGCCGAGGCGCCGCTGAACCAGATCGCGCAACACCAGGGCGACGCCGATCATCAACACGCCGGATGGCGCATCGAGACCGGGAAACACCGGAATGAGACACGGCCCGCGCGGCACGCAAACCGTGCCGACATGCTGAATCAGATAATTCGCTGCCGGAATGGTGAGCCCGAACAGGATAAGAAACAGCAATCCCTCGCGGCGGCGGCGCGTTTGCATCTCGGCGGTGTCCGTCATCGTGATGCGCTCCATCGGGCGTGACCGTCGGCGCGCAGCCGGCAGGCGGGGCATTCGCCGCAACCGTAGCCCCAGGCATGGCGGTGGGAGCGGTCACCCAGATAGCAGGTGTGGGTGTGTTCGAGAAGCATATCGATCAAAGCCTGCCCGCCCAGCTCATGCGCCAGCGCGAAAGTCGCCGCCTTGTCGATCCACATCAGCGGGGTGTGCACGACGAAGCGTCGCTCCATGCCGAGATTGAGCGCGAGCTGCATCGCCTTGAGCGTATCGTCGCGACAGTCGGGATAACCGGAATAGTCGGTCTCGCACATGCCGGCGACCAGATGTTTGGCGTCGCGCCGATAGGCGAGCGCGCCGGCGAAGGCGAGAAATATAAGATTGCGACCGGGAACGAAGGTGGTCGGCAGGCCGTTCGCCGCAATCGTAATCGCCGCGTCGCGGGTCAGCGCGGTCTCCGAAATCGCCGCGAGCGCATCGAGCTTGAGCACGTGGTCGTCGCCAAGCCGTTGCGCCCAGGCTGGATCAATCGCCTTGATCTGTTCGCGGATGCGCGGGCGCTGCTCAAGTTCCACCGCATGCCGCTGGCCGTAGAAGAAGCCGACCGTCTCAACGCAGGCGAACCGCGTCAGCGCCCAGGCAAGACACACGGTCGAATCCTGGCCGCCGGACAACAGAACAAGGGCGCATTCCGAGGCGATCATTGGCCTTCCATATTACGCATTCCGCAATAATGGGCGCTTGCGTCCATTGCCGGAGATAGATCTGTCCACGATATCCGCCAATATCAATCCGGCGCAGCCGCGCGCTCGCGCAGAAGCTTGCGCGCTCGCGCCTTCTCGGCCGGGCGACCTGTGGACAGCACGTGTCGCAGGCGCACTTTGACCATGGACATCAGCGCGGTGTCGCTCGAAGCGATGGACGTTAGGGCTTGCAAGGTCTCGACGCGCACGATGACGCTGCGATCATTGAGCCAGCCTCGCAGTAGCGTGACCGCCCGTGTTCGCCCTTCCACCGATAAGGATGCCTGCGCAAGCAATTGCGCGAGATGCCAGCGCAATTCCGGCGTCTTCGCTGCTTCGGCGCATGCGAGAAGATCGCCCGCGCGGCCTGTCAGCAATTCCGGGCGGCGCACCGACGCTTTTTGCAGAGCGTCGGCGGCGCGCATGCGCACGCCCCGGTCGGAATCAAACAGAAGCGCAATGAGTTCGCCAGTGCGTGCTGGTGCGGCGACAAGCTCATGAGCGACCGTGTCCGCCGCGCCCGTCGTCCGTAGGTCGCCGACCGCGAGCCGCGCGCGCCAACCGCTCATCGCTCGGGTTCGTCCCACTGTGGCGCGCCGGTCCAGTCGACGATGCGTCCGCGCGGATGCGCGAGCGCGCGAATGGCGTCCATCTCGTCGGCGCTCAGGGCAAAATCGAAGATCGCAAAGTTTTCTGCAAGCCGCTCTGGCCGCGATGTGCGTGGAATGACGATCGCGCCCTCCTGGACCAGGAAGCGGAGGCTGACCTGCGCCGCCGTTTTGCCATGCGCCGCCCCGACCTTCTTGAGCACGTCGTTGCCGACGATCTGGCCTTTGGCGATCGGGCTGTAGGCGATAACCGCCATCCCGTGCCGGCGGCAGGCGGCGCGTATCTTCGATTGATCGATGAAGGGATGCCACTCGACTTGGTCAACGACGAGCGGCTCGGTCGCAAGCTTTACCGCCTCTTCGATCAGCGCGACGGTGAAGTTCGACACGCCGATATGCCGCGCCAAGCCCGCGTTCTTCATCTCGCACAGCGCGCCTACGGTGTCGGCAAGCGGAATGCGCGCGTTAGGCCAGTGGATAAGGAGGAGATCGACCTCCGACAGGCGCAGCCGCGTAAGACTTTCCTTGGTCGCGCGCACGAACTCGCGCGGGGCGAGATGATCCGTCCATACTTTGGTGGTGATGAATACATCGCCGCGCGAAACGCCGGAGGCGCGCAGCCCCTCCCCCACCTCGCGTTCGTTCTCGTAGATCTCCGCCGTATCGATATGGCGATAGCCGATGCGCAGCGCCTGTTCCACCAGCCGCGCACAGGCGCGGCCGCGCAGCTCCCAGGTTCCAAGCCCGATAGCGGGAATGGTCGCGCCATTTGCTTCAACGAACTCCATTGATGGCCTCTTGGCCAACCGAAAGTCGGTTGGAGATGATGGTACGGAAGGAGATTTTCTTCCTCGATCTCCGCTCTAGTATTTGCGGAATATAAAAATTGCCGCCGCCTTCGACCAGGCTCGAAGCGGGGTCGGCGACCGCGCCGTGCCGGCATCCCAAATCAGTCTGCCGCTCCTGCACCGTCAGAGATAGCGCAATTCCAAATAAATCATGCTGAGGGCGACCGTTATCAGCATCACCGGGTAGGCTATTTTCATGTACTCGATGAAGGCGAAGCGGATGCCTGCCCGCTCCGCGAGGCCACACCGTTCCTGCGAACCGGCCGAGCGCCTGTCCGGGCTCAGACAATTCGGCGCTGTACAGCGACAAGCAATCAAAGACGGATTAACCGTGATCTGTCACCTGAACCTGCCGTCTGGATTGGAGATCAGAACCGGGAGACGAAGAAAATTCCGACCACCATGAGAGCGCCGCCGATAACGCGCCAAACATTCAGGGAGTGCACGGGCATGTTCATGACACCGAAGTGATCGATGGCGAGCGAGGCAAGGAGGTTTGCCGTGATGATCAGCCCGTTGACCGGTCCTGCCCCCAACTTGTCAATAAGGGCTAGGCCGGCGAATACCGCGACCGCGCCAGTGAGCCCCGCCAACGGCGCCCACCACGGCATGGTGCTGATTCCTTCAATCGTTGGTAGCGGACGGGGAAAAACGGCGAAGAGGCCGGCGAAGAAGAAAGCATTCAGCGTGAAAAGAATAGTTAGGGCGAGCCACGGGTTCGTGAGCGAGATCCGCAGTTGTGCGCTCATCACAGCGCCGAGAGCCTGTAGCGCCCCGGCGACGATGATAAAGGGAGTAAACAAAATTGGGTTCATGAGACCACCCCTTGCTCGTTTGCGTACGTGATTCCAGTTTGGGTCAACGTCGACCCGCCGTTCAATCGCTTCGCTGCGCTTGAAACGCTCCAGGCACGCTCCACTCACCCGCTCTGCTTTGCACCCGCGGTGAGCCAGGCGCGAAGTATCAGCATTGCCAGGATCGCGTGCAGCGCAAACACCGGCCATAGCACCATGCCCACCTGCCTGCCGTCGAGGCCGATAGAGAGAAAATAGAGCGTCGCAAGCAGGTTATAGGTCAAGAGTCCGTGCAAGGCCGCCAGTGACCGCTTCCCCGTCCCGACCTCGGGCCAGCACGCCACGGCGAATGCGATAAACACGGTTCCCGCAAACCGGCCGAGCGCTTGTCCGGGCTCAGACAAATCGGCGCCGTACAGCGCCGAAGCAACGAAAGACGGGCTGATTATCAAAAGAAGGCCGACCGCGGCTTCCAAACTGGCGGCGAAATAGACCAAGATCATGGGCGGCAGCTCGCTTTCGTCATGGCTCATAGCGAAAGAGGGTCAACAAGTCCGTTGGGTCCACGAAGACCTGCCGCGCCTGATCGAAGCCGACTTCGCGGCCGAGCTCGCACCAGCCGGTTGCCGTCTCGGGGAAATCGCACGTGGAGATGTGCTGCCATGTCCGGTCCCATTCGGTTGGCGTCAATGCCGTCCACAAGGGTTTGCACGTTCGCATGAAGCGGTCGAGATAGGCGGCCCGATCCTCGCCGTCCCGACGCGCAGGCTCGTACAGCAAGAAAAACCCGCGTGCGCTCATCGCCCCACGGATCGCCTTCATCAGGTGCAGCTTGTCTTCGGTCGATAGGTGATGGATCGACAGACCGCACCACACTGCGTCGGTGCGGGTCGGTCGGTTCATCATGGCTTCGACAAAATCGCGGTGATCGAGATCGACCGCGAAGGGCGCATCGGCAAGATTGGCGGCGGCGAGTTCAAGAGCCGGCTGCGACAGGTCGATGCCGTGATAATGGCGGACCTTGGTGCCGCGCAGCGCGGTCTTCATCATACTGGCGTCGCCACATGCAATGTCGAGAAAGTCAAACGGCGATGTGAAAACCTCGTTCAGCGTGGCGTGCAGGATGTTTCCGACCTCGCGATGCGCGATATAATTGGCTTCGACCAGCTTGCGATATAGTCGCCCACTGCTCCTGGAACTGCTTGAGCGCCGCCGCATCCACCACAGCGCCGGCGGGCTGGAATTGATGGATATAGACGTTGACCAAGGCGCGTCCTCCTCGCAAGAAACTCGCAAGCTCCCACCCGCTTCTTACGGCGGAGGATCAATGCAAAGTGACGCGCAACGCCTATGACAACAGCAGGATCAATCCCGCGATGCTGCCACGCTGTTGAGCAGGTCGAGTGCCTTCTGGATCTGGTTGGTTCGGTAGCTCAGACCACCGCTCAGTGAACCCCCAGGTACCGGTGGATAGTCCTTGAGAGTTGCCGCGAACTTCGCGACTTCGCCCTGGATGGGCACGAAGATCCACAGCAAATCTGCGTACCATCGCAGATACATTCCCGAATCCCGCGGCGCAGACTCGAACGGGTCGGCCCGAAGATTGACGATGACTGGCCAAGCCGGCGTTTTCCGATAGGCGGTGTTGATTGCGCCCTCGGTGATCGCAAAATTGACCTTCCAGTCGTCGTAGCGGACCGCGTTTAGATTTCCTCCCTGATCAAAATAGAAGATCTCGTGACGCGGGCTCTTCTGCTCCTTGCCTTGGAAGAAGGGCAAGAAATTGTAGCCGTCGAGGTGTTGCTTGAAGGTCCTGTCGCCGACCTTGTAGCCCTCGGCCACCTTCTTAACCACGTCCGGGTCACCGGCAGCCGCGAGTAGCGTCGGCATCCAATCCTCGTGGGAGAGAATGTTGTTATAGACCGTCCCGGGCTTGATGGTGTTGGGCCAGCGCACAAGCAGTGGAACGCGGAACCCGCCTTCCCAGGTCGTTCCTTTCTCACCATAGAAGGGTGTCGATCCGCCGTCCGGCCAGGTTAGCTTCTCTGCGCCGTTATCCGTCGAGTAGATTACGATGGTGTTGTCGGCGATGCCGAGGTCATCGAGCTTCTTCAGCACTTTGCCGACCATTTCGTCATGTTCGACCATGCCGTCGGGATAGAGACCGATGCCTGTCTTCCCATCCAACTCCTTCCTCAGTCTGGTCCAGACGTGCATGCGCGTGCTGTTGTACCAAAGGAAGAATGGCTTGCAATTCTGCACCGCGCCATCGACGAATTTCATCGCCGCATCGTGGATCTCCTGATCGATGGTTGGCATCCGAGTGGTCGTCAACGGCCCGGTGTCCTCGATCTTTTGCGTGCCGTCCGGATTGGCCCATGAATGGATCACACCGCGTGGCCCGTACTTCTTCCGGAACTCTGGATTCTTGGGATAGTAGTAACCTTCGGGCTCTTCCTCGGCGTTCAGGTGATAGAGGTTGCCGAAGAACTCATCGAAGCCGTGGTTGGTCGGCAAATGCTCGTCGCGGTCGCCGAGGTGGTTCTTGCCGAACTGGCCGCTGGTGTAGCCGAGCGGCTTTAGGAGTTCGGCAATCGTGGGCATGTCCTTGGTGATGCCCTGCTGCGAGCCGGGCACGCCGATGGTCAGAAGGCCAGTGCGGAACGGAGACTGCCCTAGAATAAAGGCCGCACGGCCTGCAGTGCATGATTGCTGGGCGTATGCGTCGGTAAAGAGCGCACCCTCGTTCGCAATGCGATCGATGTTGGGCGTGTGGTAACCCATCATCCCGCGGCTATAAGCGCTGACGTTCCAGAAGCCGATGTCGTCGCCCCAAATCACCACGATGTTCGGTCAATTCTGCGCTGTTGCAGGACCGATAACAGTGGCAAAGCTCAGCGCTAAAATCACGACGACTAAAGTAAAAGCCCGTTTCATAGCTCGCCTCCTTCCACAACCGGCCTGTAGAGTGCCGCGAGTTACGCTTCGAAAATCCGCCTCATGAGCACGCCTGCTCGGCAACGCCGTAGTCATTCTCTCGTCGGCGGTTCTGTGAAGCCGTCTCAGAGCGCACGCCTGGACACGTGTCCAATTGGGGCGCTTCTCGACCGCTCAGCCACCACACATTGACTGAAATCACGGATTTGGTCGCTGAGGCACGAGGTCTCCCCATTCTCTGGGAGGATGGACCTAAATCTTTTTACCTAGCCAGTGTCGAGCGCCCGCGCCTCCGCACTGAGGATTCCGGTCGGTCCGAGCGATCCGGTAACGCGCGCTATTTGCGGACAGCTGCCATAGCGGTCAACAGCGCGGTAGCCGGAAGCAACAGGGCGTCGGGCGATTGCATGGTCCACAAGGTCGCGCCGCTGATCGCGCACCAGAAAACCGGCACGACGAGAAGTGCCCAGTGCGTCCGCTCGGCGCCGAGCATGACGCCGAGCGTCGCCACTACGGTGGGATCGGGCGCAACACCGAACACCTCAGCTTGCACGATAGGGCGCCCGAGCAGCCATCCGATCAACGGCCACACGAAGAGCGCAAGACCGAATATGCCGAGGCCCGTCACGGCGGCCGCGTCCCAGCCCGGCCGCAGCCGTAGTTCGTCGCGGATGAGCCCCGACCACACCAGCAGCGCCGCCTCGATCACAAAGCCGATGGCGAAGTAACTGGCCGCCCAGTTGATCGTGTCGTAGCGGACGAGCAGATACGCCCACGCCACCCACAGCCAACAGACGGCGAGGATTCCTGCGATCGCACGCCCGCGCCACGATCCGCCGTACAGCCAGAGCGCGAGCACGGCGAGGCCGAGCACGAACGCCACGATCTGCCACGGCCAGACCGCCAAGTTGTAAAGCTCGAACAGGCGGTAATAGGTGCGCGGGGAGAACAGCAGAAAGTCCGAGAGCGAGTAGGTCCACCACTCGGACATTCAAAGCTTCTCGACATGCGCGATCATGCGAGCCCGCATCGCCGCGTCGGGCAGTTGGCCGGCAGACGCCGCCAGGTTCTCTTGCACGTGATCGACGCGCGTCGTCGCCGGGATCGCGCAGGTCACCGCCGGATGGGAAATGATGAATTTGAGGAGAACCTGCGCCCAGCTGGCGCAGCCGATCTCCGCCGCCCAGCCGGGGAGCAGGTACCGCGCGAACTTGCGGATCAGATCGCCTTGGCGAAACGGCCGGTTGACGATCACCGCCATGCCGCGATCGCGCGCCAATGGAAGAATGCGCTTTTCTACTTCGCGGTCGAGAATGTTGTAGGTGACCTGCACGAAATCGAGCGGCTGCGCGCGCATGATCCGCTCAAACTCGCCATGCCGGCGTCCTTCCGAGGTGGTGATCCCGACATAGCGAAGCTGACCGGCCGCCTTCATGGCGAGCAGCGTGCGGAGATGCGGCTCCCAGGAGAGCAGATTGTGAACTTGCAGGAGATCGAAGCGCGGAACGCCCCATGCCTGACGGGACGCTTCGATCTGCGCCGGGCCGCGGCTGCCGGAGGATATCCAAACCTTGTCCGCGGAGAACAGGGCCGCCGGCCGGCCAAGTTTGGTGAGGCCGTATCCGATCACCTGCTGCGAGGAGCCGTACATCGGCGATGAGTCGATCGTGCGGCCGCCGGCCGCGAAGAACGCACCCATGACTTGCGCGCAGGCGTCGCGCGCGACCGGGTCATTGCCGACATTGAAGGTGATCCAGCTGCCGAGCCCGACCAGCGGCAGCGCCTCGCCGCTCGAGGGAACTGGCCGGGTGAGGACGCGACCGTGTTGCGCCGACGCGCCGCGCGGAAGCGTCGCGGCGACGCCGGCCGCCGACAACGAACGCAGCAGTGTGCGGCGATCGAGCGAAAACACAAGCTTCCTCGCATGCCCGCGGCCGTCCGATCACGAGCCGCCATGGTCATGTAGCGCGGCATTCCCTTCGCTCAAGGGCGCCGCTCGCGCTGGCCCGGCCTAGGCCTGCTTCTCCATCCCTCCCCAGCGATAGCAGAGATAGAGCAGCACCAGCAGCCACACCGCGATGAACCCGTCCGAGAAGATCGTCAGGAAGTTGTACGGAGCATAGTTGCCTGCGTGCAGCGTCTGGTAGATGTGGCCGTAGGTGGCCCCGAGCAAGAAGAACGACCATCCGAGCCCGGTCGCAAGCCAGAACGAGCCATCAATCCAAAGGCAGAGGAAGCCCAGAACGCCCCACGCCCCGTCGTGAACCCCGACCTCGAATTGGAACGGACTTCCCGGCGGCCAGCCGATGCTTTTCGCCGTCTGATCGGCGAAGAAGATGTGAGGGATGAACCCGAATATCAGGCCGACGAAGCCGACGTCCAAGACGAGGGCATAGAGAAGCAGGAGGCGAATAACGCGGACGCGCGTCCTCGGCTGCTTTTGAGACGCCGAGATGCACCAAGGGGAGCACGATGCTTAAGAGAGCGATGACCAAGTCGATCATTGGGTGAAACCTCACGCCTCTGCGGAGCGGTGCTCGCAATTCTTGCGGGGTCGTTTAGAAGCAAAGCGTGGTCACGACGTTCCCGCGCTTGTCTTTGATCGCCCAGCGGCATTGCAGGCGCTTGAGCGCGGCCTTGGCGTCTTCGTTGCCAAGCGCGGCGGCTTTCTCGTAATAGGCTTTGGCGGCGTTTGTGTCCTGCGGCCCCCCTCGCCCGCTCTGCGCGAATGCGCCCATCCGTTCCAACGCTCCCGGGTGATTTTGCGCGGCCGCTTTTTCAAACAGCGCTCGTGCGGCGACGTCGTCCTTGTCTCCGCCGATACCCTCTGCAATCATCAATCCGAGCTGGTATTGCGCTTCTGCGGAATCCTTCTCCGCCGCTTTCGCAAGCAAGGCTCTCGCCTTGGCGGGATCCGGCGGCGCGTTGCCGCCCTCGGAGAGGGCTGCGAGATTAGTGACGCCGCGCGGATTGCCCCCCTCGGCGGCGCGCTCGAACAGCTTACGCGCCTGGGCTTCGTCCTTGGGAACGCCTGACCCCGTCCCATACATCACGCCGAGTTCGACCATGGCCGACGTGCTCCCGCGGTCGGCGGCCTTGCGATAGGCGCTGAGCGCCTCCGGCAATTGTCGATTGGCGGCGTAGGCGCGGCCGAGCTGGAAAAGCGCGCGGCGCGACTTTGCCGCCGCCACCTTACAAAACTTGATCGCCGTCGCGATATCGGACGGCGCGATGTCGGCTGTGCCTTGGACATCCGCCGGCTTGTCCGGATCGGTCGGGTCGGCAGCGAGCCGGTCGCAAAGCACGAGATCGGCGGACTGGGCGTCGGCGGAGGAATAAGCGGCGGCCATGGTCAGCGGCAACAGGCAAATGCCGACGCTGCCAGCGACCGAAATTGCGCCAGATCGTTTTATCATGACCCCGAGCCGCCATTGTGCACAGCGCTTCTTATGAAACGAACTTAGGCCTGCATCCCTGGGCCAGCAAGCGTAACCTGGCAAATGCGCTCAGCCTCGCCGACGCTCCAGCCGCTCGGCGTCAAGTCCGTTTCAGATTTTTGGCAGGGAGCTGAGGCCGGCAGGCGAAAAGCCCAGATCGAGCTTCTTCCATTCTTTGTATTTTGCGCTGGGCAAAAAACCGAATGGCTGACACTGGCGCAGAGCGTGCCTGGCCGTTTGCAACAGCGCAGCGCCCTTCGGCGATGCGCTTGCCGCAAGCAGCGTCGGCTCTTCCGTCAGCGCCCCATTCCGCTGCAGCGACACGCGCAAAACCACGACGAGTTTCTGAGCGTCCGCCCCCGCAAGGCTGGGTGGCGGAGTCCAACATTCTTTCACGCGCGCCTTGAGGGCCGCGATCTCTCGATCGGAGAGCTTGGCCGCGCTTGGAATCATGTCGAACCCGACGCTTGCGGTCATGAGCGGCGAATTGATCCAGCTCACCGGAAGCTGCGCGTCGTCGGACGCGGGCTCGGGTTGCGCGGCCTGCGGATCGAATGCGGCCATTTCCGCCGGCTGCGCCGTCTGCGTGGACGGTGCCGGCTGTGCGGTCTGCGCGGGCGGCGTCGGCTGGACGTCCTGGCGCGGCGCTTGCTGATTCGGCTGGGCCTGCTCTTGGCGCTGCGGCGACGGGGAAGGCTGCGGCTCGTCCTTCTGGCCCATTGCAATGTCTTGGACCTTCGGCTTGGCCGCCGCTTGCGCCTTCGTCATCTCGTCGAGCTTGTCGGACGGCACCAGTTCGACAACAATCTCATGGGTGATCGCCGGTAGCGGCCCACGGGCAACCCATACCAGCGGCCCCCACAACAGGCCGTGGGCGATAACGGATATGGCTAGCGCGGTGCGCACGACGCCCTGCACCCCCCGATGCAAAAACCAGTAACCGAGGTGTCTAAGGCAGAATTCCGTTAGCGATGTGTCTTTCGAGCAGCGCAGAGCCGCTGCGGGACGTTTTTTCTTAGGGGTGTGACTTATTTGCCTAATTCGCCGGCACCAGCGGGGCGCCGGCACGAGGAGCCTGTGATGCGATGCGAATGGAACTCACACCCTCAACGGGCTGTGATTCAGCCCCTGTTCCAGGTATTGCACTCCTGTTATCACTAGTATGGATGCAGCGTTCGACCCCAACTTTGGCGCAGGGTCTCAATTTTCGCTGGCGTTGCCGCGGTCCCATGACCGCGAACGTCGTCTCGCATCGAAGCCAAGGAGTGGATGATGGCCCATCCCTGCCGGGTACTGCTGATTTATCCCGGATTTGTTCCGAACACGTTTTGGAACTACCAGGCGACCTGCGAGCTGTTCGGCGTTCGCTATCCGGCTGCGCCGCTCGGTCTGATCACCGTCGCGGCGATGCTGCCGCAGGCGTGGGAGGTGCGCCTCATCGACCGCAACGTCGAGGAGTTGCATGACGAGGATATCCTGTGGGCCGATCTGGTGATGACCGGCGGGATGATCAACCAGCAACCCGACTGTCTCGGCGTGATCGACCGCTGCCACGCCCTTGGCAAGCCGGTGGCCGTCGGCGGCCCCGACGTCACGTCGAGCCCGCACCTCTACCGCTCCGCCGATTTCCAGGTACTGGGAGAGGCCGAGGACATCATCAAGGATTTCATCGCGGCCTGCGAGCGGGGCGAGCGTTCCGGCGTGTTCGAGGCGCAGAAATTCCAGGTCGACGTCACCACGACGCCGATGCCGCGCTACGACCTGCTCAAGTTCGACCGCTATTTTTATATCTGCGTGCAGTATTCGCGCGGGTGCCCGTTCACCTGCGAATTCTGCGACATCATCGAGCTTTATGGGCGCGTGCCGCGAACCAAGACCAACGAGCAGATACTTGCCGAGCTCGACTATCTCTATCAACTCGGCTACCGCGGACACGTCGACTTCGTCGACGACAACCTCATTGGCAACAAGAAGGCGGTCAAGAAATTCCTGCCCGAGCTCAAGGCATGGCTGCAGGCCCGCGACTACCCGTTCGAGTTCTCGACCGAAGCTTCGATCAACCTCGCCGATGACGACGCACTGCTGCGGATGATGACGGAGGCGAATTTCTTCGCGGTGTTCGTCGGCATCGAAAGTCCCGATCCCGAGACCCTGGCGGCGACGCGAAAAAAGCAAAACACCCGCCGCGACATTGTCGCGAGCATTCACCGGATCTACGGCGCCGGCATGTTCGTCACCGCCGGATTCATCATCGGTTTCGACAGCGAGCGGCAATCGGTCGCCGACGCCATGGTGCAATTCATCGAGGATTGCGCGATCCCCCTGGCCATGGTCGGCCTGCTATACGCCCTGCCGAACACGCAGCTCACGCGCCGGCTCGCCAAGGAAGGCAGGTTGTATCAGGGTCATGACGTGATGCGACCGGATCGCAGCGGCGATCAGTGCCTGTTGGGAATCAATTTCGAGCCCAAACGGCCGATGCGCGACATCCTCTCGGACTACCGGCAGATCCTGGACAACCTGTATTCGCCGGAGGCGTTCGCGGGCCGGCTGCGACGGCTTTGCGATCTCCTCGACCGCTCGAATAGCCGGCGACGCCCGCCAAAGGGCGACATCAAGCTTCGCTCCGGAGCCGCCGAGCACTTCAACCGAATCATCAACCACCTGCCTGAGGCGCGCACGGCCTTCCAGGAGACCATGCGCTATTGCGCCTCGACCAACCCGCGCGCACTGCGTTTCATCGTCCTGATGATGGGAATCTATCTTCACCTCGGACCGCTCTCGCGGCACGTCATCGCAACGATGGATGATCGCATTGCAGCGCAAGATACCCCGCGACTCTTAATGCCACCGGCGGCTCAGGAAGCGCACGCTGGCGCTGCTTTCTGATCTTATCCGGTCGCGTAAGCGTATTTTGTTGCGCCGCATAAGTCCACTTCCACTGAGCGGTTTGCACGCAGTGCAAGAAACGGATGAGCGTATTTTGTTCAACCGACATTCAACTTGTGCAATATCCAATTGTTGTCTTGATGACGCACCGATCTTGCGGCGAGACCGGAAAAGCGCAAGTATTTTTGCCGACATGGAGGGCGCCATGAATAACAGCACGACACCACCTTTCGAGATTCCCACCGACATGCATAAAATGACGGAACAGAGCATGGTGCAGGTGAGAGGGGCTATTGACGCATATATCCAATTTCTGCAACGCGCGATTCCCGAAGACATCATGGGCGGCTCGGAACTGAGCCACAAAGTCCTCACTTATGCCGAGCGCAATTTAGCGAGCGCTTTCGACTTCGGACAAAGGCTGATGCTGGTGAGGGATGTCCGCTCCCTGGTGCAGCTGCAGATGGACTTTATTCAACGACAAACGCAAGCGATGACCGAGCAGGCGTTTGACTTGCGGGAGGCGACGACCAAGACGGTGATGGAAAACCTACAGTCAAAGTTTTTAAACACCTGATCGTGGGTTGGGCCATGGCCGATCAACCCGTGATATGGTTGAAAACGCCGCAAGGTTATTGGCTATCAATTTTTTCTATCCCGGTGGCTCATCAAAGATGAGCCACCGGGCGCTGCCTCTTTAACCCAGCAATTCCGGCGTGAGACCTAGCGGCAAAGCGAAGCGGTAAGGCCTACCAATAAAAGGAACGAGATTATGCAAACCGCAAAAGAAATAATGACGACGCCGGTCGTGACGATCGCGGCCTCGGCCTCGGTGGCCGAGGCCATGCAGCTGATGTCCGACAAGCATTTGCGCGGCTTGATGGTGGAACCGAGCAGCCCGGGAGATTCTTACGGGATCGTCACCGATTCCGATATCGTCTACAAAGTGGCGGCGATCGGCAAAAATCCGGATGCCGTAAAGATCGGCGAGGTCATGACCAAACCCTGCGTCGAGGTTGATCCCGACATGACGGTGCAGGAGGTGTGTCAAATCTTGTCCCGCAATCATCTGCATCGCGCCCCGGTGGTCAAAGACAAATTGTTGGGCGTGATTACCGTTACCGACATTTTGCGCGAAACGATGTGGTGGCAGGGGTAGGCCATCGGCCAGACTGACGCGGCCCATTATCCAAGCGCGCGGCGCTTGCGGTCGAGGGAATAAGGCTCAATTTTTTTGAATGGCGGCTGGGCGGCGATTATCGTCGCGTTCACGCCGACGCTGTTGTCGGCGGCGAGAGACTTTCCGACAGGGGATGATCTGACGCCTGCGCGGGCTCCCCGCGCAGCGGCCGTTCCTCCATGGCGAGGAGGCAAATAAGTCCCGCAGCGATGCATCCGGCGGCTGCCACGAACAGCCAGCGGAATGACCCACTGAGATCGACGCTATGGTGGCTCGCCTCCGCGGCAAGCGCTGCGAGGGTCAGCCCCTCATGGCCTGCGCCGCCACTGAGAATGATGGCGCTGAAACCGGAAACCGCCAACGCTCCCCCAAGCGAGCGGAAGAAGTTCATGGCACCTGTCGTCGTCCCGAGCTGGTGGGGAAGGACCGCGTTTTGGATCGACACCGTGGTCACGGGAAACAGCATGCCTATCCCGAGTCCGGCCAACCCGGTTAGCGCGCAAACGATGACAAGCGGCAAGTTCGGATTGATCGCGAGAACGATGAGCCCGGCAATGGCGACGGACAGACCCACGACCGGCATGCGCTTGTAGTGTTCGCGGTGCCGCATCGCCCGCCCGACCGCGGTCGCCCCCACCACCGTGCCGGAGAGCACCGGGATCAGCGCGAGGCCTGACTGGCTTGCGGTAAGCCCGCGTACAACTTCGAAGTACATCGGCACGAATATGATCAAGCCGACCATCGTTCCGAACACGAGAGTGACCGAAGCGGTGCCCATGCCGACGACCGGATTGAGCAGAATCGAAAGCGGCAGGAAGGGCTCGCGCGCCGTCAATTGCCGAATGACGAACAGCGCCGCGAGCGCCACCGCCGCTGTAAGCAAAACGAGAATGGGCGCCGATTCCCACGGGTACCGAGTGCCGCCCCAGGTCAGCACGAGCAGCAACGCCACAGTCGCCCCAATCATCAGGGCGGCGCCCGCGAAATCGAGCTGGTGCGGCCGGTCGTGGCGCGGCAGCCGCTTGAGCGCGTTGTTGGACATGAGCAGCGCGAGGAGGCCGAGCGGCAGATTGATCCAGAAGATCAGCGACCAGTGGAGGTGCTCGGCGAAGAAACCGCCGATCACCGGGCCGCCAATGCTCGAGGAGGCGAACACTGCGCCGATATATCCCTGGTAGCGTCCGCGTTCGCGCGGCGAGACGACATCGGCGATGACCGTCTGGGCGAGCGACAACAGGCCGCCGCCGCCGAGACCCTGGAAGGCGCGGGCGATGATCAGAACCATCATCGTCGGCGCGAGAGCGCTCGCTACCGAGCCGATGGAGAACACAGCGATCGCCAAGAGAAGCATCGCGCGCCGGCCATAGATATCGCTGAGCTTCCCGTAGAGCGGGGTCACCGCCGTGGCGGTCACAAGATAGGCGGTCACCACCCAAGACAGGTTATCGACGTCGGCGAGGTCGCGCCCGATCGTCGCTAGGGCGGTCGCAACGATCGTCTGGTCAAGCGCGCCAAGAAACATGGCGAGCAGAATTCCGAGAACGATCTTGCGGACGGCGACCGGATCAAGCGGCTCGTCTTCGCCGCGCGCAGGCGTTGGAGAGGTCATTAGAAGCAATCGTGGCTTTCTCGAAGAGGTCCGATCGTCCGGTCCCGCGATCGAACCCAACGGACATATGACGGCCTAAACATCGGCTCGTGCGCGCAGATTTTCAACGGTCCTTAATTGCGGCGGGTGAAACGGCCGGCGCCCCGCGGCAAGCCATCGACACCCATCGACACCCTCGCTGAGCTTCTGGAAAATCCCAAAGTCTGCTAGCATCCCCGCGAACTCTGCGTTCATGCGGGAAAGCGCGCTATATTCGTACCGACAGATGTTTACTCAACACGCGCGTCGGCCCTGCGGGCTTCCGGTGCCCGCGAAAAATGATAGCCCGTAGGCCGTCAAACCAACGTAGGAAAGACCAATGGCCTTCATGCTTAAGATTCGGTGGGATATCAAAAACGGCAAGGTCGCCGATTTCAAATCTAATCAGGAGGCGCTGTGCAAGGTGATGTTCGATGATCATCCGGGCGTCATCTGCTATCACGTCGACTATCCTTCTGGAAACGTCAGCGAATGGGTCGAGATCTATGCCAATGACGACGCCTTTCGTGCTCATCTCGCAAATGAGAACGGCAAGGGGCCGCTGGGCGCTGTCATCGCCGCTTGCGATAAGATTACCTGCCGTTGTTTTGGCGATCCGGATGCGGAATCGCGAAAAATTCTCGAAGGCTTCGGCACCACCTATCACAAGACGGCGCCGAACGCGTTCGCTCTCCATCCGCGCGCGGATAAGGATTCGCGAGTCTGAGAGGGCGCCATGGCCAAGGCAATCCACATGATGATCCGGGTCCTGGATCCAGAAAAATCGATTGATTTCTACGAGAAAGCATTTGGTCTGACGGTCGCCGACCGGTTCGATTTCGATGATTTCACGCTTGTTTATCTACGCAATCCGGAAACGGATTTTGAGGTGGAGTTAACCGTCAACAAGGATCGGACCGAGCCCTATAATCACGGCGATGCCTATGGCCATGTCGCGTTCGCGGTTGAGGATCTGGACCGCGAGCGCACGCGGTTGGAAAAACTGGGCCTGGCGCCAAACCCGATCAAGGAGTTCCATCGCGACGGTACGCTGATGGCGCGCTTCTTTTTCGTGCAAGACCCCGACGGGTACAAGATCGAGATGCTGCAACGGCACGGCCGCTATCAGTAGACACGAAGCCGGCGAGCAAGGGGGCAAACAACCACCAAAGGAGAACCGGAGCGAATTCCGATTCCACCGAAACGAAATTCGCTTTAGTCCGTTTGCGCGAATACTATTGTCAGACGCAGGTCACGCCTGCCCTTCGGGATCACGCAGTCGAGAGTCGACTGCGTAATTCCGAGCGGCCACCGTGTCATGCGGCGCTAATTGTTCCCGCCGCCGAACCCGGTTGTCTCGGGGGGAGCCGAACGTATCCGCTCGAGGTCCTGCGCCAGCTCCAGACAGGTGAGGACTTCGATATAGCTGGGCGTTCCGCCAATTCTGCTCACGCCCACGCATTCCGCCCGCTTCGCGCCAGGAAACTCCGCCCAGCGATTTTCCAGCTGTTCGCGCGCGGCTTCCTCGCTGCTGATGCACGCCTCGACACTCCGGCCCAGGGAAAGAGCGGCGTCTTCCGTCGTTTTGCAGCTCCTCTTGAGATCGAAAGCCGGGACCGCGCTGCGCCCGCGCGCACTCCTGCTTCTTCGCTCGTTACGGACCTTCGTGCGTTCAGAAGGAGCGGCCTGGACAGGGGCGAGCTGCTCCTCGCGCTGCAGGCTTGCCGGTAAATCGGACGCGTGGGGCTGTCGATGGCCGACCGGAGCGGAAATGCCGGGCGAAGTCACAGGGCTGGTGGCTGAAAGGCCCGACGGAGCGACAGGAGTGGCCGGTGTGGCAAGGCTGGACGGGGCGGTGGGGCCCGCTGGGGCGACCGAGGGACTTTGCGCTGCTGCGCTGGTCGTCGTCGCGGCTAAGGCCAAGAGGCCGGCGGAGAGCGCAACTCCCGCGCCCATGATGTATTTCAGAGTGCCGCGGGCCATCGAAATCCCTCCCCAGAAGAGTGCAGTGCCACGTTACCGTCAACGCACAACCCGGGGCTTGGTTCCCGGTTCGTTGCGCTCAAACGTGCGGCGCGCACTCGCCGACCGGACTGGCCGGTGCCGGGGGATCCTCAGCCTCCCCCGCGCCGCGGGGGAGGGGAACCGCCGTTAGGCGCTAAAGGGAGGTGAGACCTACGGACAGTCTGAGCTGGCCTGTTTTCGCCTGCTCGCGAGCCTGCTCGTGCAAGCCCCTCCACCATGCAACGCATGGTCCCCCTCCCCCGTTTCAGCGAAACGGGGAGGATGAATCAGGTCCGTAGGAGTTTCTGAAACGCTCCTGAGAGTACTCAAGCGTCGCTTCTAGGCCAGGTCCACTGCGAAGCGTTTTAGGTCGGCGAGCGAGCAATAGCTCAGCGCAGCTTCATGCGTGGCGCGCAACACGACGCGCGGCGCCTGGCCCGCCTCGAATGCTTCTTGCCAGCGGGGAGCGCAGAGGCACCAGCGATCCCCGGGGTTCAGGCCTGGAAAGCCGAATTCGGGTATCGGGGTCGAAAGGTCATTGCCGCGCGATTTGGAAAACTCGAGAAATTCGGCGGTCATGACAGCGCAGACGGTGTGACTGCCGATATCCTCGGGCCCCGTATCACAGCAGCCGTCGCGGAAAAAGCCTGTCATCGGCTGTATCGAACAGATTTCGAGGCGGTCACCGAACACGTTGCGCGGCCCGCGCCCGCCGCCGCCGCCATTACCCCTGTCATCCTCCCACACTGCCCGTCTCCCTGCTGCCGCAGCCGTCGTGTTGCTGCCCGGCGCCTGGCGCAACCTACCCCTTCGTCCGCTCGAAAATCTCCCGGCCGATGAGCACGCGGCGAATTTCGCTGGTGCCGGCGCCGATCTCGTAGAGCTTGGCGTCGCGCAGTAGCCGGCCGGCGGCGTAATCGTTGGTGTAGCCATTGCCGCCGAGGCACTGGATCGATTCCAACGCCATTGCGGTCGCCCGCTCCGAGGCGAACAGGATGGCGCCGGCGGCGTCCTCGCGGGTCACGCGATCCTCGTCACAGGCGCGCGCGACCGCATAGACATAGGACCGCGCCGCATTGAGCGCGACATACATGTCGGCGAGCTTCGCCTGGATGAGCTGGAACGAGCCGATCGGCTCGCCGAACTGGCGGCGCTCATGCACATAGGGGATCACCAGGTCGAGCGCCGATTGCATGATCCCGAGCGGCCCGGCGGAGAGCACCACGCGCTCATAATCGAGGCCGGACATCAGCACGTTGACGCCGCGGCCGACGCGCCCGAGCACGTTCTCTTCCGGCACCTCGCAGTCCTCGAATAAAAGCTCGCAAGTGTCGGAGCCGCGCATGCCGAGCTTGTCGAGCTTTTGCGCGGTCGAGAAACCTTTCATGTTTTTTTCGACGATAAAGGCGGTAATCCCGCGCGGCCCCGCGTCGCGGTCGGTCTTGGCGTAAACGACCAGCGTCTCCGCCTCCGGCCCGTTGGTGATCCACATCTTGCTGCCGTTGAGGATGTAGTGGTCGCCCTGCTTCTCGGCGCGGGTGCGCATGGAGACGACATCGGAGCCCGAGCCGGTCTCCGACATGGCAAGCGCGCCCACATGCTCGCCGGAGATGAGCTTGGGCAAAAAGCGCCGCTTCTGCTCGTCATTGCCGTTGCGCCGGATCTGATTCACGCAGAGATTGGAATGCGCGCCATAGGAGAGGCCGACCGAGGCCGAACCGCGCGAGACTTCCTCCATCGCCACGCAATGGGCGACATAACCGAGCCCCGCCCCGCCCCATTCCTCCTCGACGGTGATGCCGAGCAGGCCGAGCGCGCCGAGGTCCGGCCACAGGTTTCGCGGGAACTGGTTGGTGCGGTCGATCTCGTCGGCGCGCGGCGCGATGCGGTCGCCGGAAAAGCGGCGCACCAGGTCGCGCAGCTGGTCGATGTCGTCGCCGAGCCCGAAGTTAAGGCCCGACCAGGCGTTGGGAGTCATGGAACGCGCTCCGGCCGCGTGTGGTCATGCCACGCGCTTATAGCGGCGAACGGCGAAAATAACCAAACGGTGGTAAGCATCCGCCCATCCCCGCCCTGCCGGCACGCCCGTTTTGCGAGAGCCTTCGTTGGTGCAGGTTGCGTTTTTTCAAGCTGTGAAATTTTGGTTGGATTTGCTGTCGCCTCACACGAATGCCGGGCGCTCGCACGTCGCATGCTGCGAACCGAGGCGACGCGCATTGCCGCGCCGAATCGCGTCAGGCATAATCGTTGACATAGGGAGCAAACGATAAAGCCCGGACGAGGAGGATGGAGCGAGTAATTGAGCTTTCCGCCCGCTTGCCCCATGCGGCGGCTCCTCTGTTCGAACTGCGCGGCGTCACCAAGCGTTTTCCTAGCGTCACCGCCTTGGACGACGTCTCGTTCGAAATACGCGCCGGCGAAGTCCACATGCTGCTGGGCGAGAACGGCGCGGGAAAATCCACGCTGATGAAGGTGCTGTGCGGCGCCTATCGCGCCGACGCGGGCGCATTCTTTTACCAGGGCGCGCCGGTGACGATCGCGCGGCCGGCCGATGCCCGGCAATTCGGCATCGCAGTGATTTTCCAGGAATTCTCCCTCGTCCCCTATCTCGACGTGGCGCAGAACATCTTTCTCGGCCGCGAATTTGCGAGTCGCATTCCCGGGCTGATCGACTGGCGGCGCACCTACCGGGAAGCGCAGCGCGTGCTCGATACGATCGGCTTCGATATCGATCCGCGCACGCCGCTGCACCGTCTTCCGATCGCGCAACAACAATTGGTGGAGATCGCCAAGGCGCTCTCGCAGGACGCCCGCATCCTGGTGCTCGACGAACCGACCTCGGCACTGTCCGACCGCGAGACCGAGCGGCTGTTCGCGCTGATCCGGCAGCTAAGAGCGAGCGGCGTCGCCGTCATCTACATCTCCCATCGTCTTGCCGAGGTGTTTGCGCTTGGCGATCGCATTACCGTGCTCCGCGACGGCCGCAAGATCGCGTCGATGCGGCCGAAGGAGACGACGCCGGAGGCGCTGGTTGAGCTCATGGTCGGGCGCGCCGTCGACACGAGCTATCCGCGGAGCTTCTGCACCGAGCCTGGCGAACCTGTGCTCGAGGTCGACGGCCTGTCCTCCGACAACGGCATCGCAGATGTGAGCCTCTCCGTGCGCGCCGGTGAGATCGTCGGGCTGTGTGGGCTGGTCGGCTCGGGCCGCACCGAGGTCGCGCGCGCGATCTTCGGCGCCGATCGGGTCACCGCCGGCGCAATCCGCCTATTCGGCGCTCCGCAACATGGATCGCCGCAAAACGCCGTCGCGCAGGGCATGGCGCTGGTTCCGGAGAACCGCCGCCAGCAGGGATTGGCCCTCGGCCGCTCGGTTGCGGACAATATCGTGCTGGCCGGCCTACCGAAGATGTTTCGCACCGGAGTTTACGCGCCCGCCCGCGCCGCACGGGCGGCGCAGGCCGTCATTGAGCGGCTGCGCATCGCCACGCCGAGCGCGCGCCGCGCGGTGCGATACCTCTCCGGCGGCAATCAGCAGAAGGTCGTCGTCGGCAAGTGGCTCAACGCCGAGGCGCGCTTCTTCATCGTCGATGAGCCGACGCGCGGCATCGACGTCGGAGCCAAGGCGGAAATCTTCAAACTGCTCGACCAGCTGGCGAAGGACGGAGCCGGGATTTTAATGATCAGCTCGGAACAGACCGAGATCGTGCATGTATGCGACCGCGCCTATGTGATGTGCAGCGGCCGCGTCGCCGGTGAGCTTGCGCGCGACCAACTCACCGAAGCCAATATCGTGCGCCTGGGCATGCACGCATGACTACGCAAGCGATGCGTCCGGGCCTCTCGTTGCTTGCGCGCATTCCGGGCGTGGCGATCGTGCTCGCGCTGCTGATCGTCGGCTTTTCACTCGCCAATCCGCACTTCGCAACGCCCGGCAACCTCGCCAATCTGCTCGTGCAGTCGACCTTGTTGACGCTGCTGGCGCTGCCGATGACTCTTGTCATCATGACCGAGGGGCTTGATCTCTCGATCGGCGCCGTTCTCACGCTCGCTTCGATCGCGCTCGCGCTGACGGTCGTCGCCACCGGCTCTGCGGCGCTGGGCATTCTCGCCGGGCTTGCCGTCGGCCTTGCCTTCGGCCTCGTCAACGGCTTCCTGGTGACGGCGCTCAATCTGCCGCCTTTTATCGCCACGCTGGGAACGCTCGGGATCGCGCAAGGCCTGTCCCTGGTCGTGACCGACGGGCAGAGTGTGGTCGGCATCCCCTCCTCCATCGAGTATGTCTATTCCGGCACGCTACTGGGCATTCCATTCCCAATCGTTCTGGCGGCGCTCGCCTATGGCGTCTTTCACCTGCTCCTGTATCGGACCCGTTTCGGGGTCGCGGTGTTCGCGCTCGGCGGCAACCGCGAGGCGCTGCGGCTCGCCGGTGCGTCCGATCGGACGATGCTGGTCGCCGTCTATGCGTTGGCCGGCCTAACCGCAGGATTCGCGGCGCTGCTGATGACCGCGCGGCTCAACGCAGCACATCCGACCGCCGGCCTTGGCCTCGAGTTCGATGCCATCGCGGCGGTGGCGGTGGGTGGCACGTCGTTCGAGCGCGGCAATGGCTGGCTATTCGGCTCGCTGCTCGGCGTCATCGCGGTCGGCGTGCTGCGCAACGGGTTGAACCTCGTGGCGGTGCCTTCGTCGACACAGGTCGCCTGCATCGGCGCCCTGGTGATTCTTGCCCTGTTCATCGATGCGCTGCGGAGCCGCGGATGAGCCTCGAATCCGCGCCACGCGCTCCTCTGGCCTTCGTGCGGCACATGCCGCCGGGGCTCTATCGCCTGCTCGCGGCGGTGCTCATCTGCCTCGCCCTCTCCGTCGCCAGCGATGTGTTCCCGACCTCGGGCAACCTGCTCAATGTGCTGCGACAGACGGCCCTTCTGTTCCTGATCGCCTCCGGACTGACCCTCGTGATTCTTACCGCCGGCCTCGACCTCTCGGTCGGGGCCAATGTCGCGCTGTCGGCCTGCCTGGCGGCAAGCGTGTTCAAGGGCGCTGATTCGCCATGGCTCGGAGTCGTGGTCGGAGTCGGCTGCGGATCGCTCATCGGATTCTTGAACGGGGCGCTAGTGACGCTGTTGCGCATCCCGTCCTTTATCGCGACTTATGGAATGATGTGGATCCTTACCGGGATCACCTACTATTACATGGGCGGGGAGACCATTCACGGATTCCCATCAGGCTTTCGGCAGTTCGGCATCGGCTACCTGTTCGGCATTCCAATCCCGGTCTATGTGATGGTGTTCTTCCTTGGAATCGGAACATTGTTTGCCGAGCGCACGGTCTGGGGCCGACAGGTTTATGCGATCGGCGCCAATCCGGAGGCGGCGCGGCTGTCCGGAGTTCCGGTCGAGCGGCGTCTTCTCCTCGTCTATATGATCAGCGGCGCCATGGCGGGGCTCGCGTCGCTGATCATTCTCGCCCGCATCAATTCCGCCCAGGGCGACCTCGGCGAGGATCTGACGCTGCCGGCGATCGCCGCGGTTTTGATCGGCGGCACGTCGCTGTTCGGGGGGTCGGGTACGGTGTCCGGCACCTTGGTCGGGGCGCTAATTCTCACCCTCGTCGTCAACGGGATGAATCTTTTGCAGATCAACGCTTCGTGGCAGCCGCTCGCCACTGGGCTCATCGTTCTTCTCGCCGTGTGGATCGATCTCGCCACCCGGCGGGACGCCGATTGAGCGATCGTCGCATCACGGCGCCATCGTGCAGTGCGCCAAACAAGGGAGTGAAACCATGCTTCGTTTTGTCCTTCCTGCGGCTGCTATCGCCGCGCTCGCCTGCGCCGGACCAGCGCTCGCCGCAAACGAGACAATCGCGGTTTTCACAAAGAACCAGACCAACCCCTATTTCCAGGCGGTGCGGGTCGGCGCGGAAGCCGCGGCGAAGACGCTCGGCGCCAATGTCATCCAATACATTCCTACCAGGCCGGACAGCATCCCTGAGCAGCTCTCGCAGGTCGAGGACGTGATCGTGAAGAAGCCGGACGCGATCGTCTTCATTCCGGTCGACTCCAGGGCGCTGGTTCCGGCCGTGGAAAAAATCAACGCCGCAGGCATTCCGGTCACCAACATCACCGACCGTATCGCGGAAGGCAAACTGGTCGCCTATGTCGGCGCGGACGACTACAACATTGGGCTCTCGACCGCTCGCGCGCTGCTCAAGGCGATCGGGGGGAAGGGCAATGTGGTGATCCTGGAAGGCGTCAAAGGCTCGCTGACCAACTCCGACCGCGTGCGCGGCTTCAACGACGCGCTCAAGGAGTTCCCCCAGGTCAAGCTGCTCGCCTCGCAGCCCGGCAACTATCAGCGTTTGCAGGCGCTCCAGGTGATGGAGAACTTGATCCAGTCCTTCCCGCAGATCGACGGCGTGCTCGCCGCCAATGACGCAATGGCGATTGGCGCGCTCGAAGCCCTTGACGGAGCCAATCGAAAGGCGGCGGTGGTCGGCATCAATGGCAGCCGCGAAGCGATCGAATTGATCAAGTCCGGCCGGTTGCTCGCATCCGGCGACTTCAATGGCTTCATCCAGGGCTGCTACGGAGTCGAAATCGCCGTCCGCAATCTTCGCAAGGAAGCGACGCCAAAGGAAATCATTCTGAAGCCGAAGGTCATCGACAAGACAAATTATCAGCCCTACGAAACCCCGGTCGAACAGCGGCAGTGCCCGAAGCTTTCGGACGCCGCGACGAAGTGAGACGAGGCTGTAGACCCTGTCCGGTCGATCCGGACGGCGCGGTGATGATTCTCATGCGCGGGCTTGGCCCGCGCATTTCTTTCACGCGTCGGGTTTGTCAGCAGGACGCCCGATCGGCGTTCGCCTCTTTCGGCGTGCGGCCGTCACCTGAGGCCGAACCACAGCGTGGCGATGCCGAGAAACGAAAAGAAACCGACCACGTCGGTCACGGTCGTGACGAACACGCCGGATGACACCGCCGGATCGAGCCGGAACTTGGCGATAGCCAGGGGGATCAAAATGCCGCCGAGCGCCGCCGCGGCGAGGTTGCAGATCATGGCGAGGCCGATCACCAGACCGAGGTCAGGGATATTGAACCACGCATAGGCCGCGACCCCGGCGATGACGGCAAACGCGACGCCGTTGACGAGCCCGACCAGGAGCTCGCGGAAAACGACGCGCCAGGCATTACTGTCGCGCAGCTCACGCGTCGCGAGCGCGCGGACCGCCACCGTCATCGTCTGCGTGGCTGCATTGCCGCCCTGGCTCGCGACGATCGGCGCCAGCACCGCGAGCGCCACCATTTTCTGCAGTTCGCCCTCGAACAGGCCCAGCACGGAAGAAGCGAGGAAAGCCGTCGCCAGATTGACCAGGAGCCAGTTGAAGCGGCCGCGGGCGATGGTCCACACCGAGTCGGACAACTGTTCATCGCCGGTGACGCCGCCCAAGGCCTTGATGTCCTTTTCCGCCTCCTCCTCGATCACGTCGACGACGTCGTCCACCGTGATGACGCCCACCAGCCGGTCGGCTTCGTCGACCACCGGCACAGCGATCAGATTGTAGCGCTCGAACAGGCGCGCCACTTCTTCTTGGTCGTCGGTCGCCCGCACGCGGCGGCGCTCGGCGTCCATCAATTCGGAAACCAGCGTCGGCCGTTTGGTTCGCAACAGGCGATCGAGGCTGACCGCGCCGAGCAGACGAGAATCGGTGTCGACCACGTAGAGTTCGTAGAACCGTTCGGGAAGCTCCTCCGTCTCCCGCATGTAGTCGATGGCATGGCCGACGCGCCATGCGGGAGGCACCGCGATATAGTCAGTCTGCATCCGCCGGCCGGCGGAATCCTCCGGATATCGCAGGCTGCGCGCCAGCGCGACGCGCTCGGGCGGAGAAAGCTGATCGAGGATTTCCGCCTGCTCATCCTCCGGAAGGTCCTCGAGAATGTAGACGGCGTCGTCCAAATCGAGTTCGCGCACGCCCTCGGCGACGGTTTCGGGCGGCAGTTCGTCGAGAATCTCTTCGCGTACCGCATGGTCGACCTCGGCCAGGGCGGCGAAGTCGAAATCCGCCCCCATCAGCTTGATCAGCTGGGGACGCTCTTCCGGATCGAGCGCTTCGAGGAGATCACCGAGATCGGCCTCGTGCAGTTCGCCGACGAGCCTGCGCAACGTCTCCGCGTCGGCCGCTTCGACGGCGGTTCGCACCTGCTCAATGAATTCAGAACGGATCGCACCTTCCTCGTCGCGGAGCGGAGGATTATTGGCGTCGCGTGCCGAGGTCTCACTGACTGGCTCGAGCATCGCATCCTTCCGATTGAGCGGCGCGCATGCCCGGCTCTACGGGCGTTTGCCGACCTGTGCAAACCGTGAGCGACAGCATTATGACGAGGTGCGATTCGCACCGCGCATCGACTGTTATTTAATCGCCACTACTTTGGCGAGTTAGTTCGGGGGCTTGCGTCCCGATCCGGCGCGAGACGAGCAGGAGTTTCACGTACTAGCGGTGCAGCTTGCCGCCAATTGTGATGCAGGCGGGGCACGCTCACTGCATTTTCAACGCTTATGCACTCTATTCCATTAAAGAGGCCGTTACCAAATCAGTCGATCTGTGAAAGGACTCATCTGGTAATGGTTTGGGGAGGGTGCCGTGATCGACCTGCGCGCTTTGGGCGCAGCGGTTGTCTTGCTTGCGCTGACCGCGACGGGCCCGGCGCAGGCTGCCGAATGCCCGGGAAAGCCGGACGCGCTGGGGACGAGCCGCACCCTCGTCATCGACCCGAATGAGCATGTGCGCCTCGGGATGATGCAATACCCCGAGACGCTGCCGCTTGCCGACCATGAGGTCGTGCTCACCTTCGACGACGGACCGCTGCCCCCCTACACCAGCCGCGTTCTCGACGTCCTCGATTCCGAATGCGTCAAGGCGACCTTCTTCCTCGTCGGGCGGATGGCGAAGGCCTATCCCGACATGGTGCGGAAGATTCATGCCGCCGGACACACCATCGGCACCCACAGCAACAACCATCCCTTCAACTTCAACCGCATGTCGCCCCAGCAGGCGGACGCAGAGGTCGAAGGCGGGATCGAAGCGGTCGCCGCCGCCCTCGGCGATCGCAATGAGATTGCGCCCTTCTTCCGCATCCCTGGGCTTTTGCGCAGCGATACGGTCGAGCACTATCTCGCCGGCCGATCGTTGATGACCTGGAGCGCCGATTTCCCTGTGGACGATTGGAAACACATCTCGGCCAAGACGATCGTTAAGCGCGCCTTTCAGCGTCTTGAGGCCAAAGGCCGCGGCATGATCCTCCTCCATGACATTCAGCCCGCGACCGCGTTGGCGATGCCGACGATCCTCAAGGAGCTCAAGCGCCGCGGCTACCGCATCGTTCAAGTCGTGCCGGCGACCCCGGATCGCGTGAAAACGGCGACGCTGTCGTCGGATTGGTTGGTCCACAAGAACGGCAAGAACCACAAGAACGGTAAGAACCACAAGGACGGCAAGGACGGCGAGTGGCCGAAGCCGGAGCTAAGTATCGCGGTTCTACTCGCCGAGTCGGTGCTGCCCGCCCCTGCTCCATCGAGCTTTGGACTCGCAGAACCGTTCTCGCCGAAAGAGGCCGGCAACCTGCCCCGCTTGCGCTTTTTTACGGTGGCGCGCGGGAAAACCCCGCTGCCGCCTGAATCGCCATGGTCGCGGCTTAGGACGAACGACAAGCCGCCCGCCGCGCTCGCCTCCGCAGATAGCGCCGTGTTGCCGGCGCCCGGCCTCAGCAGTTTCGGCTATGGCGACGATTTTATCCTGATGATCCCCGAACCGAGTTCGCTCCAGCGGCATGCATCGTTTTCGCCGCCGGCCGGGTCAAAGAACGCTCACCGGGCGAGCCCCCACCACGTGACGTCGTCCGTGCACCGTCGCCGTCATGCCCGACGAAAGGTCGAAACCGCGGGGGTTCTGCACTTCCTCTTCCCGCCCAAGCCGGCGCGGCCGATGTGACGGTTCAGGCGCGGCGCGATTGCTGCCGCGGCCCGCACGTTCCAAAAGCGCGAACTGCAAGAGGGCGCTTGCGCGCATTGGTGCGGTCGAGAGGACTCGAACCTCCACGGGTCGCCCCACTAGCACCTCAAGCTAGCGCGTCTACCAGTTCCGCCACGACCGCTTAGGATGGACGCTGGCCTTCCGGGCCAAGCGCTTTCGGCGACAGGCGAGCATGTAACAAATCGATCATGTGGCGACAAGATCGCTCGGCGCCCACCATAGCGATACGACCGGCGTCCTTGGCGCTCGCGGCGTTCCGCGCCATTTAATATGCGTAGTGGCTTATGCAGCCAATCGATGCGGACCTATGACGAGTGCTTGGCGCGACTGACACACACAATGACGCGGTCGCCATCGGCGTTGCGCCGGTGACCGCGCTCGCGCCGGTCGAATGGCGCGCCGGCATGACGCTCATCCCCTATGCGCAGGCACTTGCGGTGATGGAGGCGCGCGCCACGGCCGTGGCCGAAGGCCGGAGCGCCGAGCTTGTTTGGCTCGTCGAGCACCCTCCCCTCTACACCGCCGGAACCAGCGCCGACGCGAGCGACCTGCTCGAGGCGCGCTTTCCGGTGCATCGCACCGGCCGCGGGGGGCAGTTCACCTATCACGGCCCCGGCCAGCGGGTCGTCTATCTCATGCTCGACCTCAAGCGCCGCCGACCCGATGTCCGCCGCTTTGTCGCGACCGTCGAGGAATGGATGATCCGCACGCTCGCACATTTCGATGTCCGCGGGGAGCGGCGTGCGGGGCGCATCGGGGTATGGGTGCGGCGGCCCGATAAGGGCGAGGGCTACGAAGACAAGATCGCGGCGATTGGGATTCGCCTCAAGCGCTGGGTCAGCCTCCACGGAGCAAGTCTGAACATCGATCCCGACCTATCGCATTTTTCCGGGATCGTGCCATGCGGCGTCGCCGACGCGCGCTACGGCGTCACGAGCCTTCGAGACCTTGGCCGCGGGGCCTCGATGCCGGAGGTCGATGCCATCCTGAAACGCGAGTTCGAACCGCTGTTTGGCCCCTCCGAATGGATTGCCGGCGAGCCGCCTGAACTGACCGAAGCGCGCTCGGGTGCTGGCGATCGGAACAACGGCCGGACGCCGGTCACATCGTAAATAGGACGGAGAAGGATTCGCCGCGGCGCCGTTCTTCGAGATCGCGGGTCGTTCCTTCCCCCACGTCCATGCCGGTGACGCGAGCGAGCCACGGGCCGCGCCGAGCCGCCTCGATCATTGCCGCGACCTTGGCTGGCGGCCCCGCGATGACCGCTTCGACCGACCCGTCCCGCCGGTTCCTCACCCAGCCTTCGAGGCCGTGCTGGATCGCCTCGCTCGCCACCCAGGCGCGATAGCCGATGCCCTGCACGCGGCCGCGCACGAAGAAGTGCCGGATCACGCGCGGCTTACCCGCCATGCGACAACCCCCAACTGGGCTCAGATGCGCAGACCGCGCGGCGGATGCCGCGGGTCAGCCTTGGGTATCGCTTAGCATGATTTGGTCGAGCCGATATCGGGCGACTCAGGTTTTAAGCATTCCCGGCCCCGGAAGCCGGCGCCCGGCTCGCAGCGGCGATCGACCCACCGGCTTGCTGCGAAATTAATAACGGCTGTATCAGTCGGCTGGGCCGTCGCGCTCAGTCAAGGTCTCTGCTTCGAGGCGCGCCATGTCTAGAATGAACCCGAGCGCATCGAACCCGTGCTGACGCGCGATTTGTGCTAAATCAGACGATATTTCAGCAATATAGGCGGCAGCTTCGCCAGCCGCGATGCGATCTTTGATATGCGATTGTTGAGACATCTTACCGACCTGCGGGCTAGACCGAACAGCATATCTTGTTAGTTGATTTTTTAAATCAACTCTACTTCTAATTTAGCATCGCCGCTATCTGCATAGCCCGCAAAATTTGACAGGTCGGGACTGTTTACCCATTTTCCAGCGCTCCAGCGGGCGCGTGGCCCGCCCAACGCGCTCCGAGCAAGGCTGAAAGATCAGGCGCTTCATGAACATAGTCGTCGTCGAATCGCCGGCCAAGGCAAAGACCATCAACAAGTATCTCGGCCGCGGCTATGAGGTGCTTGCTTCGTTTGGTCATGTGCGGGACCTCCCGGCGAAAGACGGCTCGGTCGATCCGACGACCGATTTCCGTATGGTCTGGGAGGTCGACCCCAAGGCGCAGAAGCAACTCAACGACATCGCGCGCGCAGTCAAATCCGCCGACAAGCTCATTCTCGCCACCGACCCGGATCGCGAGGGTGAGGCAATTTCCTGGCATCTTCTCGAAGCACTGAAGGAAAAGCATGCCCTGAGCGGCCAGGCGGTCGAGCGGGTGGTCTTCAACGCCATCACCAAGCAAGCGGTGACCGAGGCGATGAAGCATCCGCGGGAAATCGACCAGGCGCTGGTCGACGCCTATTTGGCCCGTCGCGCCCTCGACTATCTCGTCGGCTTTCACGCTGTCGCCGGTGCTATGGCGCAAGCTGCCGGGGGCGCGCTCGGCCGGCCGGGTGCAGTCGGTCGCCTTGCGGCTCGTCTGTGATCGCGAACTGGAGATCGAGAAGTTCGTCCCGCGCGAATACTGGTCGCTCATTGCGACGCTCGCCACCCCGCGCGGGGAGACATTCCAGGCGCGCCTGGTCGGCGCCGACGGACGGAAGATCGCGCGGCTTGATATCGGCGCGGGCGACGAGGCCGAGGCCTTCAAGCAGGCGCTCGAACAGGCGGCCTTCGCCGTCGCCGCGGTCGAAGCGAAGCCAACCAAGCGCCATCCGGCGCCGCCCTTCACTACCTCAACGCTCCAGCAAGAGGCGAGCCGCAAGCTTGGCTTTGCGCCCGCGCACACGATGCGGGTCGCCCAACGCCTCTACGAGGGCGTCGACATCGGCGGAGAAGCGGTCGGCCTCATCACTTACATGCGCACCGACGGCGTGCAGATCGCCGACGAAGCGGTGACCTCAATCCGCTCGCTGATCCGGGACGACTACGGCGCGCGCTACGTGCCCGATGCGCCGCGGCGCTATCAGACCAAGGCAAAGAACGCACAAGAAGCGCACGAGGCGATCCGGCCGACCGACGCCACGCGGCGGCCGCGCGACATCGGCCGCTTCCTCGATTCCGATCAGGCCAGGCTCTACGAGCTGATCTTCAAGCGCGCGGTTGCGAGCCAGATGGAATCGGCCGAACTCGAACGCACCACCGCCGATATCACGGCGAAGGTCGCCGCCCCAAAACCGCGCGTGCTGGATTTGCGCGCCACCGGCACGGTGGTCATGTTTGATGGCTTCCTCGCCGTCTACCAGGAAGGCCGGGACGAAGCTCCCGAGGACGAGGAGGGCCGCCGGCTGCCGCAGATGAGCGTCGGCGAGGCGCTCAAGAAAATCGCGATCGACGCGAGCCAGCATTTTACCGAGCCGCCGCCGCGCTATTCGGAAGCTTCCCTGGTCAAGCGCCTGGAGGAACTTGGCATCGGCCGGCCCTCGACCTATGCCTCGATCCTGCAGGTGCTGAGGGACCGCAAATATGTGCGCAGCGAAAAGAACCGGCTGATCCCGGAAGACCGCGGCCGCATCGTCACCGCCTTCCTCGAAAGCTTCTTCTCGCGCTACGTCGAGTACGACTTCACCGCCGATCTCGAAGAGCAGCTCGACCGCGTCTCCAACAACGAGATCGAGTGGCTCGAGCTGATGCGCCGATTCTGGCGCGATTTCTTCGCGGCGGTCGAAGACATCAAGGACCTTCGCGTCGGCGATGTCATCGACGCGCTCAACGACATGCTCGCCCCGCATGTGTTCCCGCCGCGGCCCGACGGGACCGATCCGCGGCTGTGCCCGACCTGCGGGACCGGGCGGCTGTCGCTGAAGCTCGGCCGCTATGGCGCGTTCATCGGCTGCTCGAACTATCCGGACTGCCGCTACACCCGCCCCTTCTCGGTGCCGGGGGCCGACGGCGTCGCCGAGCCCGAAGCGCGCTTACTCGGGCAGGACCCGGACACCGGGCTCGACGTCTCGCTGCGCACCGGCCGGTTCGGCCCCTACGTGCAGCTCGGCGAAGGCAATGGCGAGGAGAAGCCGAAACGCGCGGGCCTGCCGAAAGGAACCGATCCCGAGACGATCGATCTCGCATTCGCGCTCGGCCTGCTCTCCCTGCCGCGCGAAGTGGGGAGGCATCCGGAGGACGGCGAGCCGATCCTCGCCGGCATCGGCCGCTACGGCGCCTACGTCCAGCATGGCAAGACCTACGCCAATCTGGAGCCTGGCGACGACGTGCTCACCATCGGCCTCAACCGGGCGGTGACGCTGATCGCCGACAAGCGCACCAAGGGCCCGCGCGGACGCAGGTTCGCCGCCGATCCCGGCCGCTCGCTCGGCGACCATCCGGACAAAGGCGGGCCGATCGTGGTCAAGAGCGGACGCTATGGTCCCTATGTCAGCCATGACGGGCTCAACGCCACCATCCCGAAGGACAAGTCACCCGAGGCGATCACCCTCGACGAGGCGCTCGGGCTTCTCGCTGCGCGTGCAGAACGGGTGGGCAACTCGCCGAAGCGGGCAGCCAGGGGAACGAAGAAGGCGGCGAAAACGTTCGCGGGCGAGGCCGCGGCGAGCGAAGCGGAGGCAGGCGACGCTGGTTCAGCTGCGGCCGGGGTGTCCGCCAAGTCGGGCAAGAAGGCCGCTGGCGCAAGAACCAAGGCGAAACCCAAGGCGAAGAAGCCGGCCGCCAGGAAAAAAGCTGCTGCCGACGAGGCCGAGGCGACGAGCGCCGCTGATTCCGCGGACACGCCGCAGCCGCCCGCTGACGCGAACGAACCACCGCCATGGGAGCCGGATGCCGACAACCCCCCCGACCCTCCCTTCGACGACGACTGACGCCGCCGCGCATCAACGGCGCTGTCTAAAAGATCGATAGAGTGACGCGACGCCGCCGCGCTCCTCTCCCCGCGGGTGGGGAGAGGGTCGGGGTGAGGGGCAGAATTCGAGCCGCCGGTCCAGCCAATACGCCCCCTCACCCGGCCGCTCCGCTACGGCGGCTTTGGGCACCCTCTCCCGCGAAGGGAGAGGGAGATAATGCCCTTGTCTGGGCCCCCTCCCCAACCCTCCCCCGCCCGCGGGGGAGGGAGCGGAGCGAAGCGAGGCGGGAGGGGGCATATGCCCATCAAGGAAGGAAGGCAGTGCAACGTCACACCCGCGGAGGCAAGCCGGCGAATTTTCGTTCGCCGCGCAGGACGGCTTGCAACTCGGCCAGTTCCTCGTCGCGCCTATGATAGCCGCAGGAAGAAATGTAATCGGCTGCAATCTGCAACTTCTCCGCCGCGTCTTTCTTCAGGCGCGCAATGTCATCCGCGCTGAGCGGCGCGGGCTTGGGCGGGTTGTCCTTTTCCAGAAGCCCGTTGAGCGGGGCGAAGGCTTCGATCTGCGCAAAGGCGAGCCGCGCGCGCTCGATCGCCATGTCGCAGAGATGAAGCTTCATCGGCCCCGACTCGGCGATTTCTTCGACCTCATCGAGGTCGCGCTTAGCCCCGGCCCAATCGCCGATGCTGCGCTGGCACGCGGCGCGGGCGAGCAGGCCGACGGGAAGCATGTCCATCGTTCCGGCGGCGCGCAGGCCCTCGACCGCCTCGTCGAGGCGGGCGCATGCCATCCGAGCATCGGGCTGGCGCTCCGCCGAAGGCGCAACGACACCACTGGCCGCCAGCGCCAGCCCGAGATGGGCGCGGCCAAGAGAGAGGCGAAGCGATCCCTTATCCAACAGAGACGGCGAGGCAGACGCCGCTTCCCAATTTAGGATCGTCTCACATCGCTCAAGGACCGCCGCCCAGTCGGCCTTGCCCAGCAACAGGTCGCAATACCAATAGCCTCCCAGCGAATAGAGCAGCGGATAGGTGCGTTGCCATTCCCGCTGCCGCCGCTCGGCGTCGGCAAATAGCGCTTCCGCCTCCTTCCGCTGTCCAGCGGCATGCAGCGCATTGGCTAGGGCCGTGCGATTAGCCATCATTTGAAAAGCATTACCGCTGCGGTCGGCATGCGCGACTGCGCGCTCGGCGGTGGCGACGGCAGATGGCACCTCGCCGACGATCAGCTCGGCCTCGCTGAGATTGGAGGCGGCACTTGCAGCGTTGCGCCAGTTCTTCGCCGCCTCGAACATTTCCAGCGACGCGCGCTGGGGCGGCAGCGCCTCCGCAAAACGCCCCTGCGCGCGCAGGCCAAAGGCGGCTTCTCCAAGCACCCACGAGCGGTCCGCTTCGCTCAGCGCCGCCACCGGCGTCTCGTACGGCTTCTCGAAGAACCAGGTGATCGCCGCGAGGTCGCTGCCGAGCGCGCCGAGCTTCTTGCTCGAATAGAATTCAAGCGCGCCGTCCGGCAGCCGCCGGCAGATCCGGTTCTTGTAAACTTCGGCAAGCGCCTCCTGATAGCGGCCGGCGCGGCAGCCATGGGCGATCGCCTGATACAGCGGCGCAAGGTCTTCGAGCGTCGGCCGGTCGCCCTCCTGCGTCGTGTCCCGCAAGTGTTCGAACAGCCGGCTGTGCGCCGCGCGCCACGCCTTCTCATTGTTCTTGCGCAGGCTCTCGCCGAACCACTCACGCACCAGCGGATGCGCATCGAGCGCTCCAGATGCGCTCTCGTCCTGCGGTGACAAGAGCCTCGCCTCGCGTAAGCTGTTAACAGCATGTTTCCACGCGGCGTCATCCATCCCTACGATGGCGTCTGTTAGTCCGTGAATAACGGGGTTCTTGCGCAAAGCATTGAGGAGATCGGCGCTTGTTGGCCGATAAAACAGACCAATTATATGCATGATACCGAGAAGCGGCGGCCGGTTTCTTAGCCATAGCTTCTCGTATTGCCCCAATACCATTTCAGCATGGGCGTGGAGTGGGTTATTTTCTTCGTTGAGCAGCGCGCAGATGCGGTCACGGCGGCGGACGTCCCCGAAATGCTGTTCCCTGAGAAAGCCTGAGAGCAAGACAAGCGGCAGCGGATTTCCACCGAACTCCTGTGCTGCTGCCTTTATTTCCTCGTCGGTACCCCACAGGCCATTGTCGCGCAGCAGCGCCGCGCCTGCCTCATCCGACAGTTGTTCGACGTCGAGGACCGGTGCGGCAGAATCCTTCCAGCGCGCAAGGTCGGCGACCGCGAGCCGGCTGGTCAGCACGATCAGCCCATGCGGATCGCCCGGCGGCGTGGCGGCAAACCGGCGCAGCAGCGCACGCAGCCCCAAATCCTTCAACTGCCCAACCTGGGGCCCCGGCCCATGCTGCAGCGGCTCGACCCCGTCGAGCAGGAGCAGCACCCGGCGTTTTGCCAGCGCTTCCGCAATCGCCTCGCCCTTGGCGCTGGCGCTTGTCGTGTCCAGCGTGATCCCGAGTTTGTCCAGCGCCCAGTTGAGGAAGGCGTCGGCCGAGGTCGCGCGCCCCCTGGACCCCTGGCTGTAAAACGACCAGCCGAGCACTGTGTCGGCGCCGCGATAATTCTCATGATGCAGCCGGATCAACCACGCACTTACTAAAGCGCTTTTTCCAGTTCCTCCGGGTCCCACTAGCGAACAAACGTTTGCCGAATTACATGCCCACGCTTGATCAAGCCAGTTGAGTTCCGCATCTCGCCCGACGAGCTTCTTATAAGGCGTCTCAGGAAGATGACTAATATCGATCAAGCACTTTACAGGTCCTGGCACGTAACTAAGTTGCCGGCGTATCCTTTTCCGTTTTACGCTTATGGTTCTTGACTTCCGATCTGCAATCTTCGCTACAATCTCGACGATCTCGTCGACAATCGCCACCATCTCTTTTTCACGGCGCCTCTTAGGCAAACTCCAGAGCGACTCGCCGTTAGGTGGACGCAGATTGAGTTCCATCAGCCAAGGAACAGTTCTGATAGCGAATGGTTTAAGCACGATGGGAAATAGCGGTACGCCTTCACGCCTCTGCCGCTTCCTGATCGTCTTCACCTCGACGTCGATGATATAGTCCGACGCAAGCGAGTTGGGCGAGACCAGCAAAACGCAGACATCACATGCGTTCAGCTTGGCAGCGATGGTTGCCTTCCACTTGTCGCCGCCGGGAATGTCCTCATCGACCCAGAGGTCGAACAACGCGCTCTTCACGGCAGGGGCGAGATGGTACTGGACGTAGCTCAGCCACCGTACTTCCCCATCACGCGGCTTTTCCGGCTCGTCCTTGTGGCTGTAGCTGATGAAGATGACCGGCTTCGTGCTGGCCGTCGCCGCCCCGCTTCCGTTTACCGCGCCTTTCTTCTTCTCATCCGCCATGCCGCGCCTCTGCAACCTCTATGAGAGCGTGCCGATGGCTGCGCGCATGTCAAGGCTGGCGAACTTCTAGTCCTAAGAAGGCCCCTCACCCGGTCGGCGCTGCGGCGCCTCGCTTCCCTCTCCCCGCGGGGCGGGCCGAGGTGCACCACACTTTATTCCGCCCCCATCCACGCCTATATTCTTCAAGCCGGCTTGCCGGCTATGGCGATAAATGGCCGTCGCAATAAACCTATCGGACCCGGGGGCAGTACCCGGCGCCTCCACCATCTGCCCATCGGGCTGTGGTCTCGTCTTGCGTAATCCGCCGCGCTTCGGTGGGCAGCTGATGGGGGCGAAATAGGATCGACGAGGGTGTAAAGGGCTCGCTTTCGCTCGGTATGGTTCCGCCGTTATCGGGCCATAGCAATAGTTGCCAACGACAACTATGCTCCGGTGGCTCAGGCCGCGTAATGCGGTTTGAAAAGCCGATTTCAAGCCCTGGCGTTTAGCAGCGTCAGGCGGGGTTCGGAGGCACCTGGCAACAGAAGCCTCCACTTCGCCTCCTTGTCGCGGGGTGCGTAAGCGGAGGCGATATTTTTCGCGTCTGTGGAGGGCGCGTCATTTAGTCAAAGGCGGAAGATGGTGTAATGGCGGCGTCCGCGCGGGCGGCCGGCGCAGTTCTTGCCTGAACTGGTTATCCGCCCGCATTTTCTGGGGGCACGCTCACAATTCGCCGGAAAATGCTCTAGCATCGCACGGCAACGAATCGTCGAGACGGATCGATGGCGACCGATTACATCCGCTACGACATCCTCACTCAGGAAGCGCTGCGAGGCGTGGTGCGAACCGTGCTCACCGACGCGGCGGCGAAGGGCCTGCCCGGCGAGCACCATTTCTATATCAACATCGACACCCGCGCCGAAGGCGTGAAAATCTCTCCCCGGCTGGCTGCGCAATATCCGGAAGAAATGACCATCGTGCTCCAGCACCAGTTCTGGGATCTCTCCATCCGCGACGACGTGTTCGAGGTCGGGCTGTCGTTCAACGGGATACCGGAGCGGCTGGTCGTCCCGCTGGCAGCTATCAAAGGATTCTTCGACCCCTCCGTTCAGTTCGGGCTGCAATTCGCGGTCGAAGCCGAACTCAAGGGCGAAGGCCCCGAGGCCGAGGAGACGCCGGCAAGCGACGCTTCCCCGCAAGCCAAAGCAGGCAAAGAACGGCCGCCCGTTCGCCACAAGCGGGCGCCGGGTCGCAGCGAGCCCGCGTCGCCATCAGAAGGTCCACTTCCTTCGCCGCGCGCGGACGAGCCGCCGGACAAGCCTCAGGGTGGCGGCGAGGTCGTTCGCCTGGACCGTTTCCGCAAGAAATAGCGGGCCAGATTCGGCGTCCACCGACGCCGGCGCTATTCCCGACGATCCGTTGGCTTGGCTCCGTCATTTCCGAAGCTGAGCGTCGCAAAGCATTCGCGACCCCCGCTCCCTATCTAAGAGCATGGCTTACAGGCTCGCCGCTGCGCGACGCCCCGCAATGGCGACGAAACCACTCTGCTTCAAGAGATTGCCATGACCCGGATGCGCACCGAGACCGACACGTTCGGACCGATCGACGTTCCCGCCGATGCCTATTGGGGGGCGCAGACTGAGCGCTCGCGCCGCAATTTCCGCATCGGCGAGGAATGCATGCCGATCGCGCTCATTCGCGCGCTCGCTCGCGTCAAGCGTGTCGCCGCGGAGGTCAACCACGGGCTCGGCCTGCTCGACGAAGAGCGCATGGGCGCGATCGTCGCCGCGGCCGACGAAGTCGTCGCCGGGCGCTTCGACGACCACTTCCCGCTGATCGTTTGGCAGACCGGCTCCGGCACCCAGACCAACATGAATGTCAACGAGGTCGTCGCCAATCGCGCGAATGAATTGCTCGGCGGGACGCTTGGCGGCAAGTCCCCGGTGCACCCCAACGACCATGTCAACATGAGTCAGTCGTCCAACGACAGCTTTCCGACCGCCATGCACATCGCCGCGGTCGAAGAGATCGTCGAACGGCTGATCCCCGCACTTGCTCATTTGCGCGCGGCGCTCGCCGAAAAGAGCGAGGCGTTCGAGCCGATCGTGAAGATCGGGCGCACGCATCTGCAGGACGCCGTTCCGCTCACGCTGGGCCAGGAGTTTTCCGGCTACGCCGCGCAGGTCGGCTCAGCTCTCGTCCGCATCGAAGCAGCCCTCCAGCAACTCTATCCGCTCGCACAAGGCGGCACGGCGGTCGGCACTGGATTGAACGCGCCGCGCGAATTCGCCGACCGCTTCGCCGAACGCATGGCGGCCCTGACCGGGCGCCCTTTCGTGAGTGCCGCCAACAAGTTCGAGGCGCTTGCTGCCCATGATGTCTTCGTCTTCGTCCACGGCGCGCTCGCCGCGCTTGCCGCCGCCTTGTTCAAGATCGCCAACGATATCCGCCTGCTCGGCAGCGGGCCGCGCTCCGGCTTCGGCGAGATCATCCTGCCGGAGAACGAGCCCGGTTCCTCGATCATGCCGGGCAAGGTCAATCCCACCCAGAACGAGGCGCTCACCATGGTGTGCGCCCGCGTTTTCGGAAACGAGACCACGATTACCGTCGCGGCGAGCCAGGGACATTTCGAGCTCAACGTGTTCAAGCCGGTGATTGCATTCGCCTTCCTGCAATCGGTGCGCCTGCTCGCGGACGCTTCGCGCTCATTTACCGATCATTGCGTCGCCGGCATCCAACCCAACGAAGGAAGAATTGCAGCGCTGATGCAGCAATCGCTCATGCTGGTGACTGCGCTTGCGCCCAAGCTCGGCTACGACAAGGCGGCGGAAATCGCCAAGACGGCTCACGCGAAGGGCACGACGTTGCGCGAGGAGGCGGTCCGGCTTGGCCATGTCACGGGCGAGGAGTTCGACCGCCTTGTGCGCCCACAGACAATGACACGGCCAGGTTGAACCATCCCCGCGGGTATGCGGGCGGCGGTGCCGACCCGGTCGCCCCGTCAAACGCCAAAAATGCGAAAAGGTCGCGGAACGCGTGGCAGGGAACCGGGTTCTTCGTGAGAAGGGCTGAATGAAAGCGGCTCAAGGCCACAATGAAGGCCGACCGCGATCTCGACCACCAAAACCGGGATACGGACGATGGTTATGAAATCGCCAGTCGTAAAGCGCTCGATCGTGATTGCCGGCCACAAGACGAGCGTGAGCCTTGAAAATGAATTCTGGAGCGGTCTCAAGGAAATCGCCACGAACCGTAATATGACGCTTTCGGATATCGTATCGACGATCGATTCCGGGCGTCAGCACGGAAATCTGTCATCGGCTATCCGCCTGTTCGTGCTGGACCACTATCGCGCGAACGGGAACCGCACCGCTCCTCCCTCCCCCCATGAAGAGCTCGCCCCGGCGACGATGCGGGTCGGATAGGCGAGGGGCCCGTACCTGCGGCAAAATTTCACGGCCGGCCGAAGAAGTTTTCCCAGAAGGACCGTCTTCGCGGCGGCGACAGGGATGTCGGGGGCGCTGGGGTTGGCGCGCGCTTTGCCGTCGCGGGGGGGCGCCGCGCGGGTTTAGCTGACGGCGGCTTGACCTCAATGGCTGGCGGCAAGTCTGGCGCGCGTTCGGACACGGCGGGTCCCGTTCCCTCGTCCACCACGCCGTCCCCGCGCGAACTCGGCACACCGTCCGGTTCCACGCGTTGTAATGCGCGTTCCCGTTCGAACTCGCTCGCGCTCGGCGCGCTCGGCCGCCGCTGCGGCTTCCTCGCGCCGTTTTGCTTCGCGCTCAGCCGCCTCGACGCGCTTCGACTCTTGCTCAACCGCTCGCAGCGTGACGAAGGTGACCAGCTCGGACGTGTCGATCTCCCGCTTCGGTGTCGAAAGCGGCCCATTCAGTAAGACGGTGATTTCCGGACGGCGTCCCTTCATGTCCTCGCGCGGGGCGCCGGAGAGCGTGAAGCGGGCCTCCAGATTGCTGTCTACGAGATTGAACGTGCCCGAGAGGACGATATCCGCTCCGTCGGCATTGACGACGACGGGAACGATCCTGATCCGCCCATCCAGGATGGCGAGGGTGGTCGTAGCTGACGGAACCGCCAGATGCCCCGCATCGAGGGCGCGCCCGAGATAGGCTGAAAGCCGTTCCGGCGCCAAACCGCGCTCGGAGGCCCGGATCGCCGCGTCGATCGCCTTGGGATCGAGCCCGGCGACCTGAACGTGGTCGAAGGTCAGAGTTCCTTTTCCCTGAAGCGCGCCGATCAAGGCGGCGGGACTCAGTCCGGTCCCCTCGACTTCCATCGCGAGCGAAACGCCGCCCGAGGCCGGCGGCTTGTCGTGCCCGAACGCGATCTGGGCGAGGTCGCCTTTGGATAAATCCACACGCGCCCGCGCGGATAGTCCTTCCGGGACAAAACGGAACGCCGCATTCGCGTTGAGCGTGCCGCCGGCTAGGCTCCCGGTGAGATCATCGATGTCAAAGGAAGCGCCGTCGAAGCGCGCCCGTCCTTTGAGAACCTGCGCGTCTAGTCCGGGCAAGAGAGCGACGCGTTCGGCTTCAAAACTAACGCCGCCCTTGACGTCGTCGAACAACGGACGGACGAACGGCTCGGCCGACCAGCCGGCGCCCTGTTCCCGCACCGGGCGCTTGGGGACGCCGATCAGAGCCGCGATGACCGGGACAGCATTAATATCCGTCGCCGAAAGGCGGCCGTCGATGACAGCCGGGGAAGCGAGGCTGAGGCTTACCCGTCCGCCGACCGTCGAGCCCGCAATCTTTCCTTTGACATCCTCGAATGCGAGTGCGCGCCCGAGAAACGTAAGCCTGCTCTCGATTGCAACCGGCATGGCCGCCGGTGCGGCCGCATTCAGGAGCGCGCGCGCGTCCGTTGCCGTAAGCGACAGCTTGGCAAGGCCTTTGGGTACGCCCTTCTCCAGCCGCGCTGTGCCTTCGCCGGACGCCCAAAGCCCGCCCGAGGCAAGGCGCAGTTCGTATGCGATATCGCCGTCGAGCGGACCATTTCCCGACAGCAGTATCGCCGCGGGCCGAGGATCGATCGCCGCCACATGATCAAGGCCGACGAGCGCCGCGAGCACCTTGCCGTCGTCGGACTCGAGCGATCCGTCGATCCTCACTTTCGCCGAAGCGAGCGCCGCCGGATCGCCGATCCCGCTTGCCGACAGGTTGAGCCGGACCGCGCCGAGCCTGCCATCGAAGGCAAGTTTTGCGTGCGTCGCCGACCTCGCGCTTCCCTGACCCGCCGGGCCGGGCTTGGCAGGCCCCACTTCCAGCCGCGCCCGCAATTCAGCCGGAGCAAGCTGTCCACCGTAGCGTCGAAGCTCGCCGGCAGCGTCCGGCGTGAGGCGTCCGATCAGCGCGATCAGTCCGTCCGCCCGCGCTGCATTAAGCGCAAGCGATACCGCTCCATGCGGCGGCGACGACGCGGTATCGATCAAGCCGGTCGCGCTGATGCGGGCGCCGCGGAGATCGCCGACGGAAAAACGTTCGACGGTCAGTCCGCTTGCGTCCAGCTTGAGCTTGGCGTCGACCTTGTTCGCTTGAACGTCGGCATAGGTGACCTTTCCGATCGCAAGCGATAGCGCCACGTTGCGCGGCCTTTCGAACTTCACGCCAGCGAACGCGCTATTGGCGATCGCAATCGCGCGGGCGAGATCGATCTCGTCCGCCCGCAATGTTGCATCGAGGCGGGCCGGAGCGTTCGCGCCGGCCGGAGCGTAGGCGATACGCCCTTCGATCGGCTTGTTGTCGACCTCGGCCCGCAGCCGATCGACGACGATGCCTCGGTCGCCAATGGTGAGATCGCCGCTTGCCCGCAGCGACGCTGCGGAGGCGGGAAGCTGATCACCTTCTCCTTCAATGAACGACCATAACGCCTTGGGATCGCCCAATTCAATGCTTGCGGGACCCGCAAATTCAAGGCCCTTTGCGCGCGAGGATTCGAGCCGGCCGCTCAGATGCGCCTGGGTGAAGCCGGGCGCGCGGAACTCCAGCGTCTCGATGTCCCAATAGTCGCCGGCGACGCCGATCGTGCCGCGCAGGTTCTGTAAGGCGGCGGCGCCGATCGCAAGCGCGTCGACATCGAGTTCGAGTGTCCCCCGCACCGGGGGGCGCAATTGCTCGAACAGCGTCCGCACCGCGGCGAGCAGCGTCGCCGCGGGCGAGCGCCGGCTCGCGTCGGGGGCGTCGATCAGCCGGTCGAGGTCGAGCTGGCGTCCGCTCAGCGTCGCCGTGAAATGCGGATTCGCGCCAAGGGCGAGAATCCGCCTTTCCCGACAGGCGGAATGGCCGGTCGTCCGGTCCATACTGAAACTCGATCTGCTCGGCGGAGATGCGGCGGGGGTCCGCCTTCACCGGCGTCGTCAGCCGCCACGGCTCGCGTGCGAGCGTGCGCCCGCCCGGGAGCGCCGCGCCCGCTGGACGCGCGAGCGTGAGCGCGCCCTCATAGCGCGGAGTTGCATCGTCGATCCGCAAGACGCCGTCGGTTTCCACGATCAGCGGCCGATCGACCGCTTCAAGGCTTAGGCGGAACTTCGCGCCCTCCGCGCCGCGCCGGCCGGAAGCGATGTGATAACGATAGGAATCGCCGTCAGAAATAAACGAGCCATCCCCGCGAATTGGTCCGATCAGCGACCGTACATCCCCCTCGAAAGAAAAACCGTCGAGCGTCAAAGTCGAATTGCTCGTAGCGTCGACGAGCACGATGCGCCCGCGCTCGATCGAAAGGCGCTCGATCGAGAGGCGATCGGGAGCAATCGCCGTCCCAACCCCAGGCGCCTGCAGGTGGCCCGCTGCGTTTAGCGCAACACGGATCCGTGGCTCGCTGAGGGTCAGCTCGCTCACGCGCCATTCGCCCCGCAGCAGCGGACCGAGGGCGAGTTCGAACCGCAGCGCGCGCGCGGAGAACGTGGCCTCCCCGCCGGCCAGCTCGACGCTGCGCAGAGATAGGGACGGTGTCGGTAGTAGCCGAGCGTCTATCGGTCCGGAAATCCGCACCGGCGCCCCCAACAGCCGGCTTGCCTCCGTCTCGATATCACTGCGATAGCGGGCCCAATCGACAAAATGCGGACCGACCAGCGCCGCCACTAGCGCCAGGATCAAGGCTATCGCCAAGCCAAGCAACGTCGTCTGCACGCGTACGCTCCGGACGAATCTATCCGCTTCTTCGCGGGGACGCCCCCGCCCTCAAGACGCTGCCGCCGAGGTCGGGGATCGTCGCACCTTCGGGCGCGATTCGGGTCCAGCTATATGTCTGCGCTCGACGCTACAGACAAGCAACGATCTTGCCGGGATTCATAATGCCCTGCGGGTCCAGCGCCTGCTTGAGCGACCGCATGGCGTCGACGGTTGTCGGACCAAGTTCGCGATTGAGATACTTCATCTTGCCCTGCCCCACGCCGTGCTCGCCGGTACAGGTGCCATCCATGGCGAGCGCCCGCTCGACGAGACGCCCGAGCAGCGCTTCGGCGCGGGCCACCTCGCCGGCGTCGTCCATGTCGATCAGGAGGCACAGGTGGAAATTGCCGTCGCCGACGTGGCCGACGATGGGCGAGATGAGCCGGCTCTCGGCAATGTCCGCCTGCGTCGCCACGATGCATTCAGCGAGCCGCGAGATCGGTACGCAGACGTCGCTGACGAACACCTTCGCCCCGGGACGTAAGGCGCACGCCGCCCAATAGGCATCGTGCCGCGCCTGCCACAGCCGCGTGCGGTCCTCTGGCCACGTCGCCCACTCGAACGGGCCGCCCGCGAACTCGGCTGCGATTTCCCCGAAGCGCTCCGATTGCTCCGCGACGCCCGCTTCGGTGCCATGGAACTCGACGAACAGCATCGGAACCTCGGGCAAGGAAAGCTTCGAGTAAGCGTTCGCCGCTTTGACCTGGACCTCGTCGAGAAGTTCGATGCGGGCGACTGGAATCCCGGTCTGGATGGTTATGATCACCGCATTGCAAGCGGCCTCGACGCTGGGAAACGGGCAGACGCCGCTAGCGACCGCTTCCGGGATGCCATGCAATTTCAGGGTCAGCTCGGTGATCACGCCGAGCGTGCCTTCCGAGCCGATGAACAACCGGGCGAGATCGTAGCCGGCGGACGACTTCTTCGCGCGCCCTCCGGTCGACAGCACCTCGCCGTTCGCAAGCACGGCCTTCAGCGCGAGCACGCAGTCCTTCATCGTGCCGTAGCGCACCGCATTGGTGCCGGAGGCGCGCGTCGCCGCCATGCCGCCCAAAGACGCGTCGGCGCCGGGATCGAGGGGAAAGAATAGCCCTTGGTCGCGCAAATACTCGTTGAGTTGCTTACGCGTCACCCCTGGCTGGACCACGCAGTCTAGGTCCTCAGCATGCACGGCGAGCACGCGGTTCATGTCGCGCACGTCGATCGATATCCCGCCACGCGGCGCATTCACTTGGCCCTCGAGCGACGTGCCGACTCCGAAGGGGATGACGGGCACGCCGTGAGCGGCGCAGATGCGCACGATTTGTTGAACGTCCTCGGTGCATTGCGGGAAGACGACGGCGTCGGGAGGCTCGTTTGCGATCCAAGTGGTGGTGTGTCCGTGTTGCTCGCGCACCGCGCGGGAGGTGACGATGCGATTGCCAAGAGCCGCCGACAGCGCGGCAATCGCGCTGTCAATTGCCCCGCTGTCACATCGTGAAATCGGCCTGTTTTCGAGTCCTACTTCAAGATGTGTCATGCATGCCTCAGTCGTGTGGCATTTTGCGATGCAGCACAGTCGAGGGCGTGCGGCGCTTCGACTTTGTGGCACAATGCTGGCATATTGAACCCATGAAGGCCATGCTGGATCTGCTTGAATTCAAACCAGTGTTCTTTGCGCCTTTCGTCTCGTCCGCGATGCGGGTCGAGCCGGAATGGATCGACTATAATGGCCATCTCAACGTCGCCTATTATCACGTTCTGTTCGACCGCGCTTTCGACGAAGCGGTCTATCTGATTGGCGCCGGCCCCGATTACGTGAAGAGTGAGCGGCGCTCCTATTACACGGCGGAGGCCCATATTCGCCATCTGCGCGAATTGCATGCCGGCGATCGCGTCCGCGTGACGGTCCAGCTTCTCGCTTACGACCTCAAGCGGTTGCATTTCTTTCAGCAGCTCTATCACGCGACCGAGGGATGGATAGCGGCGACGCTCGAGACCATGGCCCTGCATGTCGACATGGACAACAAAAAGGCGACGCCGGCGTCGAACCTGATAGCCTCGCGGCTTGCCGACATGCGGGCGTCCCACGGCCTGCTGCCGATCCCGGAGGCTGCTGGCCGGCGGGTCGAGATGCTGTCCCTGGGTTGATTTTCGCGCAGCGACCAATTCCGTGACCGCGCACCGCGCACGTGAACGCGCCCTTTGCAGTTGAAGCCCCTCGCCGCCGGGCATTCCTGATGCCATCTTGGTGATGGATCGATTCGAAAAAGTGGATGCCATTGTCGGCTGCGGTCGGCAAACGAGAACCGGAATGGCCGAGCCGAACAAACGTCCGCCGCAAGCCCTCGACCTCGACCCGTCGGCGCCCGCCGCGGGCGGCATCGCGGCGCGGGCGATGGGTGCGCATCGCGCGCCCTATCTCGAGGGGCTCAATCCGGAGCAGCGCGCCGCGGTCGAGACGCTGGAAGGCCCGGTGCTGGTGCTCGCCGGCGCTGGCACCGGCAAGACGCGGGTGCTGACCGCGCGCATCGCCCATATTCTCGCGACCCGCCGGGCGCGGGCCTCCGACATCCTCGCGGTGACCTTCACCAACAAGGCGGCGCGCGAGATGAAGGCTCGCGTCGGCCGCATGGTCGGCGAGGTGGTCGAGGGCATGCCCTGGCTCGGCACCTTCCATTCGATCGGCGCAAAGATCCTGCGCCGCCATGCCGAGCTGGTCGGCCTGAAGCCCGACTTCACCATTCTCGACACCGACGATCAGATCAGGCTGCTGAAGCAGTTGTTGGCGGTCGAGAATATCGACGAGAAGCGCTGGCCCGCGCGCGTGCTCGCAAGCCTGATCGACGGCTGGAAGAACCGCGGCCTCACCCCCGAGCAGACGCCGGCAGGCGAGGCCGCCGCCTTCGCCAACGGTCGCGGGCAGGCGCTTTATGCCGCTTACCGAGCGCGGCTGAAGACGCTCAACGCCGCCGACTTCGGCGACCTCCTGCTTGAGACAATCCGGCTGTTCCGCACCCACCCCGAGGTGCTGCGCCAGTATCAGGCGCGCTTCAAATACATACTGGTCGACGAGTACCAGGACACCAATGTCGCGCAATATCTCTGGCTGCGACTGTTGGGACAGCGAACGGGAAATACTTCATCGTCATTGCCGGGCATGACCCGGCAATCCATGCGGCCTGTCAGCGAAGATGGATCACCGGGTCTCGGCGCTGCGCGCCGGCCCGGTGATGACGAGAGAACGAGTGACGAGCGGCGCCGGCCCGGTGATGACGAGGGAAAATCTCCGAATGCACCCTCTCCCCTTGCGGGAGAGGGTGGGGCCGAGCGCAGCGAGGCACCGGGTGAGGGGTTCATGCGGAGCGCCACGCAAGACCCCTCACCCGCCCTCGCGTCCAGCGACGCTCGGGCACCCTCTCCCGCAAGGGGAGAGGGTGACGGCTTTGCGGCGATGGGGCAGGGAGCAACAAAGGAGCAGAAAAACATTTGCTGCGTCGGCGACGACGACCAGTCGATCTATGGCTGGCGCGGCGCCGAGGTCGACAACATCCTGCGCTTCGAGCACGATTTTCCCGGCGCCAAGGTGATCCGGCTCGAACGCAATTATCGCTCGACCGGCCATATTCTCGGCGCCGCCTCCCACCTGATCGCGCACAATGAAGGCCGGCTCGGCAAGACGCTGCGCCCCGAAGGCGAGGCCGGCGACAAGGTCGTCGTCGCCTCCGCTTGGGATTCCGAGGAGGAAGCGCGCGCGATCGGCGAGGAGATCGAGCAGCTTCAGCGCCACGGCGAAAAGCTCGACGAGATCGCGATCCTGGTGCGCGCCTCGTTCCAGATGCGCGAGTTCGAGGACCGCTTCGTCACCCTCGGCCTGCCCTATCGCGTGATCGGCGGCCCGCGCTTCTACGAGCGCGCGGAAATCCGCGACGCGCTCGCCTATCTGCGTCTCGTCAACCAGAGCGCCGACGATCTTGCCTTCGAGCGCATCGTCAATGTGCCCAAGCGCGGCCTGGGCGACGCCACGCTGAAAACCCTGCACGACCTCGCGCGCGCCCACGGCGTTCCGCTGATGGAGGCCGCGCGTTTGATCGTCGGGACCGAGGAGCTGAAGGCAAAGCCGCGCCAGGCGCTGCGCGATCTCGTCGCCTCGTTCGACCGCTGGCGCGGCCAGCGCGACGCGCTTCCTCACACCGAGCTTGCCGAGATCGTGCTCGACGAGTCCGGCTATACCGAAATGTGGCAGAAGGACCGTTCCGCCGACGCCGCCGGCCGCCTGGAAAACCTGAAGGAGCTGGTGCGCTCCATGGAAGAGTTCGAAAACCTGCAAGGCTTTCTCGAACACATCTCGCTCGTCATGGACACCGATCGCGGCGAAGACGCCGAAGCCGTCTCCATCATGACGCTGCACGCCGCCAAGGGGCTCGAATTCGACTGCGTGTTTCTCCCCGGCTGGGAGGAAGGCCTGCTGCCGCACCAGCGCTCGCTCGACGAAAACGGCCGCGCCGGCCTCGAAGAAGAACGCAGGCTTGCCCATGTCGGGCTGACGCGGGCGCGCAAGCGGGCGCGCATCTCCTTCGTCGCCAACCGGCGCATTCACGGCAGCTGGTCATCGAGCCTGCCCTCGCGCTTCATCGACGAACTGCCGGAGGCCCATGTCGAGGTCGCGGAAGCCAAGGGCTTTGGCGGATTCGGCGGCTACGGCAATTACGGCTCGCGCTTCGACACGGCGCAAACCTTCGGCTCGAACTACGCCACGCCCGGCTGGCGCCGCGCACAGCGCAGCCGCGAGGGCGGCGGGTTCGGCGAGGCACGCCAGCGCGGGTTCGGCGGGGGCAGCGGGGGCGATCGCGGGCGTGGCGGCGAGGACGTCGGCGGACACCCGCGCGGCGGCCGGCGCGGTTTTAGTGAAAATGGGCAGCGCGAGTTCGGCGAAGGGCAGAATGAACCCGAAGCAAGTCCTGATCAATTCAACCAAGGCTTCGGCGACGCCGCCTCCGATCACCTCTCTCCCGGGGGGAGAGGTCGATCGAGCGAAGCGAGATCGGGTGAGGGGGATCAGACGTTCCAGACCGCTAAGGCCCCCTCACCCGACCTTCCCCGGACCAAGTCCGGGCAAGGTCGACCTCTCCCCGCCGGGGAGAGGTGGGGTCGCGGGGATCGGCAAGGGCGGCCGCCGCTCACCATCGAAGGCGAACTGGTGGCGCGCTCGACCGGCGCCGCCTCGCCGTTCCGCCGCGGCGACCGCGTGTTCCACCAGAAATTCGGCAACGGCGAAGTGACCGCCGTCGACGGCAACAAGCTCACCATCCAATTCGACAAAGCCGGCGAAAAACGCGTGGTGGATAGCTTTGTGCAGAGGGTGTGAGGACTTTACTAAAGTTGCAGACTGAAACGAGGAACGACACTTTATGGCGTACGATCCCCGAGCAATAGCAAATTTCGTTCTAAAACGCGCCCACATCGCCGCTGATCAAGTCACAAACTTTTCCCTTAATAAAATTATCTACTTTTTGCACGGTCATTACCTTGCAAAATGTGGCTCTCCATTAATTAATGAAAAATTTGAAGCATGGAAGCATGGTCCCGTCCTGTACACTATTTATAATTGCTTCAAAAAATATGGGGATAAACCGATTGAGACTCTTGCGGAAAGAATGGATTTCGGAATTCGGAAAAATGGTAATGATCGACGAAAGAGTAAATGAACAAGACACTGAAATCATTGAACAATACGTCGATATATACACGCGCGCCTCGGTTGCACAATTGTACGAGTGGAGCCACGTTAAGGATGGCCCTTGGGATAAGGCCTGGAACTATCGAACATTGTCTAACCCAGGCATGTTAATCTTAAGACCGACGAGATTACAAATTACTTTTGCAAGGAAGAGGCACTTCACGGAGGACTCCGGTGCCTAAGAAGAAATTATCAATTCGCATCCCAACTTTGCAGGATTTCAGCGCTTTGCTCGGTGGGTCGACCTTACAGGTTGAAAAGCGGATTGTGGCCTCTCTAGACTTCAGCGGTCAGCTATACGCTACTTCGCGATCGATCGCTAATTGACCTGATCCGCCTGAAAACGCGTGCCTGTTGTTACGAGGTGAGTTAAATCGCAAATGTAATTTGGAAGCAGTCGCAGCAATCGCGGTATATATCTGTCAACACAAACTACGGAATTTGTTTTTAGTTGATAAGCTTTATTATCCGATTGGCCGAGGCTTACATGTGCCAGTTAACCCCCTCGGGGTAATCATTGAGGACGAAGAACCGAAATTGTTTTGGCCTAGCTTTTGGAAGCGCAACAAATTCGACCGACTGACCGGCGCAGTCTTTGCTCCATCTTGAGCGGTCAATATTCCGACTACGGGATTATCGTGACATGCCGCTGGCGTTTGTTGATCTCTCTGCGGAGGCTGACGCTAAAGATCGTTCCGTGAAGGCTTTAGGGCGCAGAGATTTCGGTAGATTAACGGCCGCGGAACTCAGGGCAGAAACGGACAAGTTCGTCGAAGCGTATTTGCGAGTCCTAATGGAGGATACCGCGCGGTCCGGAACGGAAGAAGAAGAAAGAAAGGGGACAGCCGATCTACCTCTCTTCATGGATCGACCGCCGCCATAGCGGTAGCGGCTTCCTATGCCTCGTTACGCGCCATAGCGGACCCCATCCAGGCTTACTTAGATCGTTTCCCGGATTGCGCTTCGCTTCATCCGGGCTACGGGGGTGCCCCGACCCTCCCCCTCAAGGGGGGAGGGTGAAGAAAGTTCATCCTCGCCCTACACCGCGGAATAACAGCGCGCCCCCTCCACCGCCGACGCAGCCAAGTCTGCGCAGGCTGCGCAAGCTTGCCTGCGATGGGCGGTCCCCCTCCCCCGCTGCACGGGGGAGGATGCGGGCATATACGGCGTGTGCCTCTCTCCCCCGCACGCGGGGGGAGGATGAATTACTGCGCCACCGTGGATTTGAGGCGGCAGTTGGCAGAGCTCCAAGACAAGCAGGCGTCGTGGGTAGTTAGCGACCAAAGCTCGCAGGATGAGTTGGCGACGCCAAGGCTTAGGATGATTGGCGGGATCAAGACTGCGCCGGTGCGGTCCCTTAATTCCTAAAGCCGCGCGAAACCCGCCGCGCCATCCGGGGAAGCGAGCTAGTATGGGCGCGCCTCCTTCAATTCGAAGTGCTCAGATCAATGAAAATTCCTTCCGGGTCGTCATTCGCCGCCGGCATGCCGTTTTGCCTTGCCGGCGCCCTGCTCTTTTCTCACGCCCTTGCCACGGATTTGGACGCACTCGTTCGCCTGCTGGTTCCGGCCTACATGGCCCAGAATTTTGCCGCCGTTTGCACCGTTCAGGACCCCCAATTCCTCTCGGAGCTGAAAGGCGGCCCGGCCGCGATCAACACGTTTGCCAAGGGGATCAAGAAACGCGTCACCGCCGATCTCGCCGCGGACGAAGCGGAGAAAGTAAGGGTCACGGCGGCGGACACGGCGCGACAGGTGGCGCGCCATGAACTTCAGTTGCTGAACCAGCAGCCGGCCGGCGGACCGCCGGTCTCGATCAAGACGTGGTGCGATCGATCGGCCAAGCCGTTCATCATCGAGGCATTGCGCCGGCACGCAGAGAAAAAGCAGGAGTTTGAAAAGGAACTGGAGGACGCCAAGCGGTGAGCATTTTCCGGCGTCCCAAAGATTCTAGTCATTAAGCGGGAAGCCCGCTCGCTTGATCCGAGCGGGCCTCACTTCCTCGCGCGACATTCAGTAATTGACAGTCGTGCGGACCCCAAACACTAGGGCGTTGCGCAGCGGCCTGAGGCCATCGGGGTCGGCCGGATCGGCGACGTGGCCGCCGGGATGGAGGATGTATTGGAAGTCCGGCTGGACGGTCCAACCCGGCACGATCTGCGCCTGATAGGTGAGTTCCAGCACCGCCTCGTAGTCGCGGATCGGCGGCGGCAGGCCGGGCAGCTCGCCCTCTTCTTCAGGCGGCAGCGTGGCGAAGTGCACGACGTCGTGGTCGAACCTCTGCGCCGCTTTCGAAATGCGCGCATAACCGAATGCGATGCCGAAGGAGTCGTCCGGCCGATAGGGCACGAAACCCGTGAAGGTCAAACCGGCGTCGAAATAAAGATCGATCAGGTTACGGTCGCTCGGGCTTGCTGAAGCGCGGGCGAACATGCCGACGCCCTTGTCGTCGTCCATCCCCGCAATCCGGAACAGCTGCTGATCGATCACGCCGTAGATGCCGCTATCGCTTTGGTGGGGGACCGGTATGCCATTGCTGTTCTCTTCATCAGCGAGGAGGCGGCCATCGGCGCCAAACCGCTGGTCATCGAACGAGCTGAAGTGATACCAGCCGCCGAACTTGAGCGTGCCGGGAAGACCGGTCACGGCGTTGTATTTGAACTGCGCCTCGCCGATCACGAAGGACGGATCCTGCACGCGGAAATTCACGCCGTATTTGTCGCGCAGTTGCGGGTCCTGGTCCGGATCACCAGGCCCGGCAGGATCGCCGTTGAACACCGCGACCAGAAATAAGGTCTGAGGCGTCGGACTGTATTTCAACCGCACCGCGGGCGTTGCGAGCGGATAGGCAGGCCCGCCGCTGGGCAAGTTGGCTGCAACGTCGCCCGGCCATCCGAACGTGCCGTTGATGAACAGGCCCGCGTACTCGCTGATGAGGAACTCCGAGTCGGCGGCGAGCTGGCCGATGCGGATTGACGTGTTGTCGTTGAAGAATTTCTGCTCGAACCAGGCCTCGAACAGGCGAAAGGTCGGCAGAGCTTCGATATTGCTGACCGCCAAGATATTGCCGATGCAATAGCCCGAGAGGCCATGTCCCTGAATCCAATAGCCGTTGACGTAGGTCGACCCGTCCTTCCATCCGATCAGCTTCTCGAGATCGGTTTCGATCGCCAACTCTGTGCGGCCGACATAGGTGTTCCCGAGTTTTTCGCCGCCCTGGCTGTTGCGCCACCCCTCGGAGATCTGGTGGAGCTGATAGGTTATCCCCATCGACGCAAGCCATGGGCGCAGCCCGAAGGTCGTGGCGAGCGACGGCGGCAGACTGGTGGCGATCGAGGGCTCGCTTGGGGACTCTTCCTCCCGAGGGCTGGGGGCGGCGAAGGGCTCCTCCTGCGCCCAGGCCGCTGTCAGCGGCGCGCTCACGCATGTCGCAAGCAACAGCGCCGCGGCAAACCGCGCGAGCGTGCCGCGCCTGCGATTCGGCCGATCATTTCCGGCGCCGGATAACACCGGACCGAACCGACCGTTGCCTTTGCCCAAGCTTGTCGATTCAATGTTGTTCTCGCCCAAAGCAATCCGGTCAAATGTCATGGCAGCGTTCCTTCGCTGAAGAGTGTCGAAAGATGAGGTGACCGACGCGAAGGACGCGCGAGGTCGACGCAGCGCCGCAATGCTTGGCATCGCGACCAGCGACAGAGTCTCGTTCAGCCTGCACTCGAGGGAGAACATGGCGGCGGCCCTCGCGTCGGTTTCGGAGTCACCGCTGCGAAAGTCCGCTCCGTATGGGGCACCCCGCCCATCGGTGGGTGACGGCGCTGGCAGGTCTCCTGGCTTGCGGGTTCTCGCTTGGCATCCGGCCTTCCCAGTTTCCCAGTGGCCGTAATGGATGCGGCTCGCCGCTCACAGTTGCGGGGGCAGCCACGGTTTGCGCCCCCTGCGGAGGACGGCGGTCCGTGTTCCCTCTTGCCTCCCCAGGCTTGCGACCCAGGGAACCAGCACGAGTGAAGTATCTCGGCGACGCTGTGCGGAAGTCTATCCGAACAATCACGCAAACTGGGCGTCGCCAGTTCACGCGAGTGCGGATGTGGCCGGCTGGCCACACGGCTGCGTCTGGTCATTGCCCTTCCCCCCCGAAAAGACGACGGACCTGATGCGGTGCGTTTGCAAACGAATTGCAACGTAACCCTAATCGCCGAGGGGAAGCAGAGCAAATAGAATAGGTTGGAGGCTGGAGTGTTTGTAATGTAGGGGTGGTATTGTAAGTAATAGAGCGTACTTATAAAATTTAATTTGCGCGTGGCTTATCTGCAACAATTGGTTTTTCGGGACCTAATATTCGACTTATCAATAACGCGCTAAGGCTTATCCCGCTGACTCCGGGCCTACGAAATATGGTGACATGCGGCGCGCCGTGGCGTAAGAACAAATAGCGAACATTCTTTCTGTCACGAGGTCGCGCCATGGTCGATTTCCCCACGTCGCTTGTCGATTTTCAACGTCGCTTTCCTGATGAGGCCGCCTGCGCGGCGTGGCTGTTCGAGGCGCGTTGGCCCACGGGCTTTCGCTGCCCGGCCTGCGATCACGACAAGGCCTGGCCGCACGGGGGAAAGGCTTTCACCTACGAATGCGCCGCCTGCGGCAGGCAAACCTCCGTCACGGCGGGGACGATCATGCACGGCTCGAAGCTTCCTCTGACCGTCTGGTTCTGGGCCGCCTATCTGATGGCCACCCACTCCAACGGAATTTCGGCGCTGCAATTGCAGAGGCTGCTTGCGCTGGGCTCCTATAAGTCGGCTTGGCTGTTGTGCGCCAAGCTGCGGCGGGCCATGGTCGCGCCTGCCCGCGCGCTCCTGGCTGGGATCGCCGAGATCGACGAGACAGAAATCCCCTTGCGCGCCAAGGACGATCCAATCAGGGGTGGCGGCGGTCGCTCGTCCCAGAGCAAAATGCTCGTCGCCGGCGCGGTCGAAGTCGCTGACGGCGCGCCCGGCCGCATTCGCCTCGCAACAATCCAGGACTTTTCCGCCGCCTCGCTGCACGGTTTTGTCGCCGCCAACCTGGCTCGAGGCGCAACCATCAAAACCGATGGATGGGCAGCCTATCCAGGCGCGCCCAACGTCGCTCACGATCCCCATGTCGTCGGCAACATGGCTGCCCATATCGTGCTGCCGTGGATCCATCGCGTCTTCTCCAACTTGAAGACTTGGGCGCTCGGCGTCTACCACGGCCTGCGAAGGAAACATCTCCAAAGCTATCTCGACGAATTCGTCTTCCAATTCAACCGCCGTCGCACGCGTCACGCCGCCTTTCGCTCGCTACTCTCCATCGGCCTTATAACCAAACCCATTACCTACGAAATGTTGATCCGACCGGAATCTGCGGCATAAGCCTTAACGCGCTTTCTTCCGGCGCATAGTCTTTTCTAGAATATTCACATAGCGACCATCAAATCTGCTTTGCTTCTACGGACGACGCGGGCGTTGACGCCCGCAGCATAAGAAATTGGTGAGCGGCTCGGTGCAATGCCGCCCCCAATGCCGTGCGGCTTGCTTTGCCTTCGATCATGTTCAACTCGCTCAGCGCTCAGCCGAATTCGATCACGCCGCCTTCGCCCGCTCGGCGATGGCGACGAGGCTGGCGCAGGATCGCGGTTGCGCCTTTGAGGCGCTGCTCCGGGCGCTCCCAATCGTCGAAGAACACGACCTTCATATCCGGGCGTACGCGCGCGGCCGGTCCCTGGTCGCGAATATAGGCGATGAGCCCCTCCGGATTGGCGAAAGTGTCGTCACGGAACGACAGCACCGCGCCCTTCGGCCCCGCCTCGATCTTCGCCACATTGGCGCGCCGGCACAGGCCCTTCAGCACCACCGTGTCAAGCAGATGCCGCGCCTCTTCCGGCAGCGGCCCGAAGCGATCGACCAATTCCGCCGCGAACGCATCGATCTCGCGCTCGTCGTCGAGATCGGCGAGGCGGCGGTAGAGCGCAAGCCGCACCGCGAGGTCGGCCACGTAGTCCTCGGGGATCAGCACTGCCATGCCGATGGTGATCTGCGGCGACCAACGCTCGCCCAGCATAGGCTCGGCGGCGCCGGCCTTCAGACTCGCCACCGCTTCCTCCAGCATCTGCTGATACAGCTCGAAGCCGACTTCTTTGATATGGCCCGACTGCTCCTCGCCGAGCAGGTTGCCGGCGCCGCGAATATCGAGATCGTGCGAGGCGAGTTGGAATCCCGCACCGAGCGTGTCGAGCGACTGCAACGCCTTCAGCCGGCGCTCGGCCTGCGGCGTGATCTTGCGGCCGGCGGGAATGGTGAACAGCGCATAGGCGCGCGTCTTCGACCGCCCGACCCGCCCGCGCAATTGATAGAGCTGGGCGAGCCCGAACATGTCGGCGCGGTGCACGATCAGCGTGTTCGCGCTAGGGATATCGAGGCCGGACTCGATGATCGTGGTCGACAGCAGCACGTCGTATTTGCCGTCATAGTAGGCCGACATCACGTCTTCCAGAACGCCCGACGGCATCTGCCCGTGGGCGACCGCAACGCGCACCTCGGGCACGTTCTTGTCGAGGAAATCCCTGGCCTCGGCGAGATCTTCGATGCGCGGGCAGACATAAAAGGCCTGGCCGCCGCGATAGCGCTCGCGCAGCAGCGCCTCGCGCACGATCAGCGGATCGAACGGGCTGACGAAGGTGCGCACCGCGAGCCGATCGACCGGCGGCGTCGCGATGATCGAGAGCTCACGCACCCCGGTGAGCGCAAGTTGCAGCGTGCGCGGGATCGGCGTCGCCGTCAGCGTAAGCACGTGCACTTCCGAACGCAGCGCTTTCAGGCGCTCCTTGTGCGCGACGCCGAAGTGCTGCTCCTCGTCGACGATGACGAGGCCGAGGTCGCGAAACTTGATCGATTTGCCGAGCAGCGCATGGGTGCCGATGACGATGTCGACCGCGCCTTCGGCGAGGCCCTTCTTGGTCTTGGCAAGCTGCGGCGCGGCGACGAGGCGCGAGGCCTGAGCGATATGCACGGGAAAGCCGTGGAAACGTTCGGCGAAGGTCTTCGCATGCTGGCGCGCGAGCAGCGTGGTCGGCACGACGACGGCGACCTGCTTGCCATTCATCACCGCGGCAAGCGCGGCGCGCAGCGCCACTTCCGTCTTGCCGAAGCCGACATCGCCGCAGATCAGCCGGTCCATCGGGCGGCCGCCCGCGAGATCGTCGAGGGTCGCATCGATCGCCCCGCGCTGGTCGTCGGTCTCGTCGTAAGGAAAGCCGGCGCAGAATTCGTCGTAGACCCCCTGTCCGACCGCAAGCCGCGGCGCTTCGCGCAGCGCGCGCTCGGCGGCGATCTTGATCAGCTCGCCCGCGATCTCGCGGATACGGTTCTTCATGCGCGCCTTGCGCGTCTGCCAGCCGACGCCGCCGAGCCGGTCCAGCTCGACCGCGGTCTCCTCCGAGCCGTAGCGCGACAACAGCTCGATGTTCTCGACCGGCAGGAAGAGCTTGTCGTTGCCGGCGTAATGAATTTCCAGACAGTCGTGCGGGGCGCCCGCGGCCTCGATCGTCTTCAGCCCGATGAAGCGGCCGATGCCGTGATCGACATGCACCACCAGGTCGCCGGCCGAGAGGCTGGTCAGTTCGGTGAGGAAATTCTCCGCCCGTTTGGCGGCGCGGCGCGGCCGCACCAAGCGATCGCCGAGAATGTCCTGCTCGCCGATGATCGCGGCATCGGCCGTCTCGAAGCCCGCTTCGAGCCCGAGCACGGCAAGTGCGATCTCCGGCTTGGGACGAGCAAGCGTCTCCGGCCAAGTCGCCGTATTCCGCAGATTGAGGAGCCGGTGATCGGCGAGCACGTGGCTCATGCGTTCGCGCGCGCCCTCGCTCCACAGCGCGATCACGACCCGTTTGCCGGACGATTGCAGCGCCTCCACATGCGCGCGCACCGCCTCGAACACATTGGTCTCCGCCTGCGCCCTTTCGGCGGCAAAGGTGCGGCCCGCGCGCGTGCCCGCATCGATGACCGCGTCGGACGCATCGGGACTCGCAAACGGGGAAAGGCGAACGAGCGCCGCCGCGTCAAGGCGCTCGCGCCACTCGCTCTCGCCGAGATAGAGGCGGTCCGGCGGCAGCGGCTTGTAGGGAGGGCCCGCGCCTTCCATCGCCAGCGCCTGACGGCGCGCCTCGTAATAGTCGGATATCTGCGCAAAGCGCTCGTGGGCGGCTTCCTCGGCGAGCGGCTCGACGGCAACCGGCGCGCCCGACACGTAATCGAACAAAGTGTCGAGGCGGTCGTGGAACAGCGGCAGCCAGTGCTCCATGCCGGGAAAGCGGCGGCCCTCGCTCACCGCCTGGTAAAGAAGGTCTTCGCTCGTCGCCGCGCCGAACTCGGCGACATAGCCCTGGCGGAAGCGGCGGATGATCTCGCTCGTGAGCTGGAATTCGGCGACCGGCACGAGGTAGAGCGCGTGCAGTTGGTCGGTCGAACGCTGCGTTTCCGGATCGAAACTGCGGATCGATTCGAGCGTGTCGCCGAAGAAATCGAGACGCACCGGATCGTGGATGCCCGGCGGATAGAGGTCGAGTATGCCGCCGCGCACTGCATATTCGCCCGCCTCGCGGACAGTCGAAGCGCGCAGATATCCGTTCAGCTCGAGCCAGCGTACGATGCCGTCCATCGCGATGCGGTTGCCGGGTCGTGCCGACAGGGCCTGACCCGCCACGAGGCTGCGCGCCGGCGCGCGCTGCACCGCTGCGTTGACCGTCGTGAGCACCACCGTCGCCTTGTCGTGGCCCTTCAAATGGGCGAGCCGCGACAGCGTGGTCATGCGTTCGGCGACGACGCCCGCATGCGGCGAAACTCGGTCGTAGGGCTGGCAGTCCCAGGCGGGCAGTTCGAGCACGGCGAGGTCGGGAGCGAAGAAGGCGAGCGCACGAGCAAGCTGCGCCAGACGCTGTCCGTCGCGGCAGATAACGACGAGGCTCACCGCAGGGGCCTGCGGCTTGGCTGCAATGGCGCGCGCGAGATCAGCGAGGACGAGCCCTTCCGCCCCGTCGGCGACGCTCGCAATCGTCAGCGGCCGGCCGGAACGCAGCAACTCGGCCGGAGAGCGCGCCTTGTCAGCCTGCTTTATCGCCATCAAGCCCTGCCGCCGCCGCGTGGTTGAAGGCGCAGATTCGCCGGAACACATCGGTATCGTAGTTCGCCGGCACCGGACGGTTGCCGACCACCCAGGCGTAGAGCTCCAGGTCCGGCACCTCGCACAGGCGCTCGAACGCGTCGAGGTCCGCGTCCGACATCGTCCCGATCGCTTCGTCGGCAAACCGGCCCATGATCAAATCCAATTCGCGCGTGCCGCGCCGCCAGGCGCGGAACAGAAGCCGTCGCCGCCGCGGGTCCAGCCCCTCGCTCGATCGTGTCGATCCCGTCATGCCCGCCCTGCCTGATCGTTTCGCGCCGGCGCCGTCCAACGCCAAAAGCCCGGACGAGGCCGGGCACGAAATTGATATAGCGGGCGCGGATTGGAAGGCAAAGCGGGCGTGCTTGGCACAGCGTGCTCCGGGCCACGCGGTTTGATTTTTCCGCGAAAAAGAAAGTGCGGATCAAGCTTCAGCCGCCTTCAGCCGCTCGAACGCTTCCGCAAGCTTGGCTCGACGAGCCGCGGCTTCTTCCCGCTTTTCGCGCTCGCCCTCCACCACCTCCTCCGGCGCGCGGGCGAGGAAATCGGGATTGGCGAGCTTGCCGTCCACGCGGGAGATGTCGGCATCGGCTTTGGCGAGCTCCTTGGAAAGCCGCGTGCGTTCGGCGGCGATGTTAATCACGCCTGCGAGCGGAATTGCCGCAGCTTCGCCGCGTACGACAAGCTGCACCGCGCCGCGCGGTGTAGTTGCAGCGAACGTAATCGCAGACAGCCGCGCGAGGCGATTGATGAACTCGGCCCAGCGCTCGGCTCGCCGTTGCGCGTCCTGCTTCGCCCCGACAAGGACGAGCGGAATATACGCGGCCGGCGGCACATTCATCTCGACGCGCACCGAGCGAACGGCAGTGACCAGATCGATCACCCAGCCGATCTCCGCTTCCGCTTCGGTGTCCTCTACTCCGTCCTGGGCGGGCCATCGCGCGAGCGCAAGAAGCGTGCTTCTCCCACCGGTCATTCCGGGGCGCGCCGAAGGCGCGAGCCCGGAGTCCATAGTCCTGCCCGTGGAAATGGATTCCGGGCCCGCCGCTTCGCGGCGTCCCGGAATGACGACTGCAGCGGCCGTCACCGCCCACAGCTCTTCGGTGACGAAAGGCATGAACGGATGCAGGAGTTTGAGAATCTCGTCGCGCGCCCAGGCGACCATGGCGCGCGTCTCGGTTTTCGCTGCGCCATCCGCACCGAGCAGCACCGGCTTGGCAAGTTCGAGATACCAGTCGCAATACAGGTTCCAGACAAACCGATAGGCTACCGCCGCCGCGTCGTTGAACCGGTACGCCTCGATTGCTTCGGTCACCCCACGCGCCGCGCGCGCGGTCTCGTGCGCGATCCAGCGATTGAGCGTCTCTTTCGCCCCGGCGGGATCGAAGCCGGGCACGGTAGCGCAGCCATTCATCTCGGCGAAGCGGCAGGCGTTCCACAGCTTGGTCGCGAAATTACGGTAGCCCTCGACGCGGGATTTGGCGAGCTTGATGTCGCGTCCCTGCGCCGCCATCGCCGCAAGGGTGAAACGCAGCGCGTCGGCGCCGTATTCGTCGACCAGTTCGAGCGGATCGATGACGTTGCCCTTCGACTTCGACATTTTCGCGCCGCGCTCGTCGCGCACCAGCGCATGGATGTAGACGGTGCGGAACGGGACGTCGTTCATGAAATGCAGGCCCATCATCATCATCCGCGCGACCCAGAAAAAGATGATGTCGAAGCCGGTGACGAGCACGTCGGTCGGGTAATAACGCTGTAGCTCGGCGGTCTCGTCCGGCCAGCCGAGGGTGGAGAACGGCCACAATGCGGAGGAGAACCAGGTGTCGAGCACGTCTTCGTCACGGATGAGGAAGGGCGTGCGGCGCTCCGGATCGAGCGCCATGTCGTGGCCTTCCATCGGCGTGATCGCCTCGGTCTCGGTGTAATAGGCGAGCGCGCGGGCGACCGCCTCGTCCTCGGTCTCGGCGACAAAGACCTTGCCATCCGGCCCGTACCAGGCGGGGATTTGATGGCCCCACCACAGCTGGCGTGAAATGCACCAGGGCTGGATGTTCTCCATCCACTCGAAATACGTCTTTTCCCAATTCTTCGGCACGAAAACGGTGCGTCCGTCGCGCACCGCTTCGATGGCGCGCGCGGCCAGCGTCTTCGCGTCGACGTACCACTGGTCGGTCAGGAAGGGTTCGATCACCGCACCCGAACGATCGCCGTGCGGAACCATGTGCGTATACGGCTCGATCTTTTCCATCAGGCCGGCCGCTTCGAGGCGGGCAACGATTTTTTTGCGCGCGAGAAACCGGTCGAGCCCATCCAGCGCAAGCGTTTCGTCCAGTTCCGCGGAGGGCGGAACATGTTCGAGGAACGCATGATTGCCGGCGAGATCGAGTTTGCCTTCCGTGTCGAGCACGCTCACGAGCGGCAAATGGTGCCGCCGCCCGACCTCGAAATCGTTGAAGTCGTGCGCCGGCGTGATCTTGACCGCGCCGGTGCCCTTCTCCGGGTCGGAATAGGTGTCGGCGATGATCGGGATGCGGCGTCCGACCAGCGGCAGGATCGCGTGGCGGCCGACAAACTCGGCGTAGCGCTCGTCATCCGGATGCACGGCCACTGCGGTGTCGCCGAGCATCGTCTCCGGCCGCGTCGTCGCAACCGTGATGAAGGCGCCTTCGATCTCGTCGATCGGGTACTTGATGTACCAGAGATGCCCTCTCACCTCGACCTGCTGCACTTCGAGGTCGGAGATGGCGGTGAGCAGCTTCGGGTCCCAATTGACCAGCCGCTTGTCCTTGTAGATCAGGCCTTCGGCGTGAAGCTCGACGAACACCTTCAGCACGGCGCGCGACAGGCCCTCGTCCATGGTGAAGCGTTCGCGCGACCAGTCGCAGGACGCGCCGAGCCGCTTGAGCTGGTTGACGATGGTCCCACCCAACTCAGCCTTCCACGCCCACACACGCTCGAGGAATTTTTCGCGGCCGATGTCGCGCCGCGACGGCTGCTGCCGCTCCATAAGCTGGCGCTCGACCACCATCTGCGTTGCGATGCCGGCATGGTCGGTTCCGGGCTGCCACAGCACGTCGCGCCCGCGCATCCGCTCGAAGCGGCAGAGCACGTCCTGCAGCGTGTTGTTGAGCGCGTGGCCCATATGCAGGGAGCCGGTGACGTTGGGCGGCGGAATGACCAGGCTGTAGGGCTGCGCGTCCCGCCGCTCCGGCCGGCCGGCGCGAAAGGCCTGCGCCGCCTCCCAAACGGCGGAGATCCGCCCTTCGATGTCGGCGGGCAGATAGGTCTTCTCAATCATTGCGACGCTCTCGTTGCGATGGCGGGCAAGAAGCCCGCCTCCCCGGCCCCTGTCAACGGGCAGGCTTGGCGATCGATCGAGGCCGACCACAAATGCTGAATTAGCCGCGGGATCGGTCAGCGCCCGCGCGAGAGCCGCTCGATCTCGGCGCGCACCAGCCGCTCGACCAGTTGCGGCAGGTTGTCATCGAGCCAGGTCTTGAGCATCGGACGCAGAAGATCGCGTGCGATATCCTCGAGCGTGCGCGAACTGTGCGCGGCGGCGGCCTGTGCAAGCGCGTCGAGCGCCGAGTCAACGGCCGCCGCGGTCGCCGGGGACAACAACTGTGGTTGCTTCAACGGTTCTGAGCCTCGCCCCGGGCGCGGGTCTGCCGCTTGGCTGCGCGGCCACGCGCGCGACGCCTCGTTCCTCACCGGCTCAGCGGCGGGCCTTGCCGCCTCGCCAGCGGGCGGCGCGGGATTGGCGGAATCGTCATGAGCGATCATGCGACGGATGGAGGCAAGAATCTCATCCATCGATGGCTCTTGCGCTTTGGCCGATTGGGTCATGGGCTGCGTCCCCGCTGCCGGTGGATCGCGCTCGCTCGACGACGCCGGCGCGAATCAAGCCGTGCAGTCTCGTCGCAGTATTGGCAAGACGAGAGGAGACGCGCAAGCAATTGCCGGGACAGTCATGCGCGGACGCAACGCCAATCAATGAAGGCTATGCGTCTTGGATGCCGCTACTTCCCGTCCGGGGTACGCACGCCCGCCCAGACATCGCGCACCTGCTGGTAATGGACCATGGGTTCGTAAACCGAAATCGGCAGGCCAAGCACGATCGGCGACAAGCGGCCGACAGAGGAGAGCAACCCAAAGGAGGCAACCACGCGGTCGCGCTGCGCCGTCACCAGAGCGACGCGCGCATTCACCAACTCCTGTTGCGCATTGAGGACGTCGAGCGTGGTTCTCTGCCCGACCCGCGCCTCCTCGCGCACGCCGTTGAGCGCAATCTCCGCGGCCGACACTTGCGCCTGCGTCGCTGCGATCTGGGCCTTGGCGGCGTCCAGCTGCCCCCAGGCTTGAACCACATTGGCTTGCACCTGATCGCGCGCGGTCTCCAAGTCGAACCGACGCTGCGTCAGAGTTTCTTTCGATTGCCGGACGGCCGAATGAAATAAGCCGCCCCGATAGATCGGCACGGTCAGTTGCCCGATCAACGAGGCGCTAGTCTGCTGCTTGACGAGCGGGCTGACGTCCAAGCTTTGCTGCGCGTTGGCGGAAACCGTCAGCACCGGGTACAGCGCGCCTTCGTTGATCTTGACCTGGAGCGCCTGCACGTCGATGCCGAACATGGCGGCAGTCACGTTCGGGTTCGTCGCGCGCCCCGTAACGATCGCCGCCGGAAGATTCGACGGCGAAAAGCGATCGACTGGAGAAGCCGCGGCGAGTTTCCCAGGTTCTACCCCGATCACCTGCCGGTAAACCGCCCGCGAATTGGTGAAGTTCGCCTCGGCGGTCGCCAACTGCGAACGCCCGGCGGCCAAGCGCAACTCCGCCTGCGCAACGTCGGTGCGCGTGACCTCGCCAACCGAGAAACGATCTCGCGTCTGGCGGAGCTGTTCCACCAAGACCGCAACGTTGCTGCGCTGCAGCTCCAGAATGGCGGTATCGCGCAAGAGATTCATGTAGGCGGTTGCGGCGTTGAGCAGCACATTCTGCTCGATCAGCCGCAAGGTTTCGCGCGCCGCAGAGACCTGCTGTTCCGCCTGGCGCACACGATTGCCGGTCTGGAAGCCGTTGAACAAGGTTTGCGTGCCGGTGATCCCGGCCGAACGCGGATCGAATGTGCCTTGCGTTATCGATCGCAAGCCCCCGGTCGTCCTAAACGACGACGACGTCCCACCGGCAGTGCCGGCCGTCCGTGATCCTCCTATTCCTGAGGCTACCACGGAATTAGGTACTTCCGTCTCGGTGCGCTGGTACTGGCGGCCGGCCGATAGAGTTGCGCTCACCGTCGGCCTGTAACCCGACAGCGCCTGCGGCACGTTCTCGTCAATCGCTCGAGTAATGGAACGCTGGGAGTTGAGCTGCGGATTGGTCTGATAGGCGGTCGCCAGCGCCCACTCCAACGTATCCGCTTGTGCGGTGAACGCCGCGCCAGCCAATGCGATGACAAAACTCGCCGCAGCGAGCTGCACTCGGAACGTTGCAGCCAGCGTCCTTGTCGACCCCGACGTGGCTTGCGCCCCCAACGCCCCCACGAATCCCTCCGTCCGCCCCTTCAGAACTATGACAATAGAAATCTCCACGCTCGATGAAAACCCTACAGATCAAAAAGATATGCGGTGGCGCAAGAGAGCCACAGCAGCAACTGCAAGATTTTATTTACGAATTGGCCACTCGGTTTCAGCGAAACTAGGCAAAACCGTGGCCTTTACATGGGAGTCGTCAGAATATAAAGGATTTTGGCTTTACGAACCCAGGCAAAACCGGGGCAGTCGCGTCGAAGATAGGACGACTACTTATATCGCCGGAGGCGTTTCGGTAAAGCGTCGCCTTCCCGACAGGTGCACCACCGACGATCGTGACTAACCGCCCGCCGTCCTTCACTTGAGCCAGCAGGCTCTCCGGCACGTACTCTACCGCACCATTGATCAGGATGAGGTCATAGGGCGCCTCGACTGACCAGCCCGCGCTGAACGATCCGCTGACGACTTTCGCGTTATCAACGCCCATCTCTTTGAGGAGGCGCGCAGCCCGTTCGGCAAGGTTGTGATCCTCCTCAAGCGCAACGACTGATCGCGCAAGCCGGGCCAAAATGGCCGACGAATACCCGGTTCCGCACGCCACATCGAGGACGTGATCGGTGTCCTTCACGTCGGCGGCTTGAATGAGGCGCCCCACCACCATCGGCTCGAGCAAAAAACGTCCGCCTTCATCGAGCGCGAGATTACCGTCCATATAGGCCATCGCCGCTTTGTCAGCGGGGACGAACCGCTCGCGCGGAATTTCGAGCATCGCCGCGACTAGGCGCAGATCGGTGACCTCGTTGGGGCGTACCTGGTTATCGACCATCTTGCGTCGCGCCGTCGCGAAATCCATGGATAAGGCTCCGTCCGCTCCCCGGCCGCCGGGGTGAGCGGTTTTTTTGGATCAGGGTTCGTGAAAAGGCAAGGTCGGGTCTGGCGCTCCCGTGGTTTGTACGGCAAGAGCGAAATCGTTAGGAGGTCCAAGCCGCTTGCAGCCAAGCTCCCCTGTCCTGATCCGCGACTGCTTGAATGGAAAAGAGGCATCATGAGTGGGATCGACCATTGAACGAGATCAAACACTTGATCGGAGCGCTGGAGCCGCTGATTCACGAATATGGAGCGGCGGCGATCCTGGTGATCATCTTCCTGGAAACGCTGGGCGCACCATTGCCGGGAGAAACGCTTCTGGTGTTCGCCTCCGCGCTCGCGGCGCGCGGCGAGTTGTCGTGGCCGACGCTTTTTGCGGCGGCCTGGGCCGGCGCCGTGCTGGGCGACAATACCGGCTTTGCGATCGGCCGCTATGCCGGGCGCGAGCTCATTGCACGCTACGGCACCCGGATCGGCCTCGGTGCGGAGCGTCTCGACAAAGTCGAAGCGGTTTTCAAGAAATACGGCCCGCTGACTGTGGCGTTCGCGCGATTCGTTGCCTTTCTGCGCCAGCTCAACGGGCCGGTGGCCGGCACCTTGGACATGCGCTGGCGGCGCTTTCTCATGTTCGAGGCGCTCGGCGCGGCGATGTGGGTCACGACGTGGATGCTGTTCGGCCATTATGTCGGCGACCACGCCGCAGCGCTGATCGCGTTCGGGCGCAAGTTCTGGCCGGCGGCGCTCGCCCTCGCGGGACTGGCGCTGACCGGCGCGCTCTTCTGGAGATACCGAACGCGGCAGCGCCGGGGTTGAATTTGCGGTGCGTTACCGCAAAAACGGGTTGGCAGCGCGCTCCCGCCCGAAGGTGCTGGTCGGGCCATGCCCGCAAACGAAGACGACGTCATCACCGAGCGGCAGCAGCTTCTCTTTTATAGAGCGGATCAACGTGTCGTAGTCCCCGCCCGGCAGGTCGGTGCGTCCGATGGAGCCCTGGAACAGAACGTCGCCCACGATCGCAAATCGCTGATCCGGATTGAAAAAAACGATGCTTCCGGGCGAGTGGCCGGGACAATGCAGCACGTCCAGCACAAGGTCGCCGATCCGCACCTGATCGCCCTCCTCGAGCCAGCGATCGGGCTGGACGTTACGCAGGCCGGACAGCCCGAACGAGCGCCCGGACTCGATCACGTGATCGAGCAGAAACTGGTCGGCCCGGTGCGGACCTTCGATGGGGACGCCGAGCTTTTTCTTGAGGTCGGCCGCAGCCCCCACATGGTCGACATGCCCGTGGGTTATCAGAATGCGCTCGACCTTCACCTTCGCTTCGGCGATTGCGCGCTCGATATTCGCAAGGTCACCACCGGGATCGACGACGGCGCCCCGGTGGTCCGCCTCGTTCCAGACAAGCGTGCAGTTCTGCTGGAATGGGGTGACCGGAATGATGGTGGCGCGAGCCTTGACGAGCGTGCGCCCCGGAGCGCCGTTCTGGGCAGCGGTCACGACCGCGCGCCCGTTTGCGCGATGCGCACGACGATGTCGGCGAGCGCCGCAAGGCCCTTGGCGAGATTGCCCTTGATATGCACGCGCAAGGCGCGCCGCCCGCGCTCGGCAAGCACGCCGAAATCGCCGCGCGCCTGGGCCGCCTTGATGATGCCGAAGCTCGCAGCCTGACCCGGTACGGCTAGATCAGGGTGATCCTCTGCGGTGATCTGGAGAAACACGCCGGTGTCGGGGCCGCCCTTGTAGGCTTGCCCGGTCGAGTGCAGGAAGCGAGGCCCGAATCCCAGGCAAGTCGCCACCCGCCAGCCGTCGCGCAGCGCTAGCCGCATTCGCTCCAGCAGCTCGCTGTTCGCGCGATTGCGCTCGATAAAGGCGAGAATTGTGGCATAGTCGCCCGGGTGCAGCCGGGAGAAATGCGCCCGCAGCCAGCTCTCGACGTCGGCGCCGGCTCCCGCCTTGCGCAACGCGTCGGCATTTTTTGCATCGGTGAAGAGTTCGAACGTCGCGTCGGTGACGACCGGCATCTCGCTCGGCAAGGCGCCCGTTTTCTCGAAGGCGGAGGTCAGCTCGCGTGTCTTGATCTTGGCCGCTTCGACGTCGGGCTGATTGAACGGATGGATGCCGATCACAGCGCCCGCCACAGCGGTCGCAAATTCGAAACGGAAGAATTCCTGCGCGATGTCTTCGGGCGAATGCAGCGCGATGCGAACAACCGGATGGCCGGCTTTTTCCAAAGCGGTGAGCGCCGCAGTGTCGGTCGCCGAAGCCTCCGATTTCATCCGCACGTCGATGAAGATGCGGTCGTTCCCATAGACCGAAGGCGGGCCAAGCGGCTCCAGATCGACGGGGATGATCGCCTTGCCGTTCTTGCCGGTTGACTCGGCGATGAGCTGTTCGACCCAGGCGCCGAAGTCGGCGAAGCGCGGCGACGACAGGAGTGTGACCTTGTCGCGCCCCATGCGGGCGGCAAGGCCAAGGGCAAGGCCGAGTTGCACGCCGGGATTGTCCGCGGGCGCGACGTCAGGACCGCAGGCGCGCATCATCGCCAGTCCAGCGCCGACGAGCTTGTCGACGTCGAAGCCGGCGGCGGCGGCCGGAACCAGACCGAACGGCGAGAGTACCGAGTAGCGGCCGCCGATGCTCGGCTCGCCATGGAAAATGTGGCGGAACTTGTCCCGTTGCGCCACCTTCTCCATCGACGACCCCGGATCGGTGACGGTGACGACGTGCTCTCCGGCGCGGCCGTCGCCGACCGTCTCGCGCATCCGTGAAAAGAAATAGGCGAGCAACACGTTCGGCTCGGTGGTGCTGCCCGACTTGCTCGAAATGATGATGAGCGTCGAGGCAAGCTTCAGCGCGGCTTCGGTGGCGAGAATCTGCGCAGGATCGGTGGAATCGAAAATCCGCAAATGCGGGAAGCCCGGCTGCGGCGCAAAGATTTCCGTAAGCACTTCCGGGCCGAGACTCGATCCGCCCATGCCGAGCAGCACGGCATCGGTGAAGCCGGCCTGATGCACATCCTGCGCGAAGGCCCGGTATTCGCCGAGTTGCTTGGCCGATTCCTCGATGATGGTAAGCCAGCCGACCCATTTGTCTTCATCACCGCCGGTCCACAGCGAGGTGTCGCGCTGCCAAAGCCGGCGCACCTTCCCCTGCTCACGCCAGGCCGCCGTTTCTTTGCCGATCGCATCGGCAAGTTCACGCGGAACGGCGAAGGATTGGACGTTGAGACGATCAGAGGCGGCGGTCTGGGGAGAATTCATTGGCGTCAAGTCCAGGGTTGGGTTGAAGCTGATCGCGACTTCGCAACTGGGGTCGCTCAGCCCGATTGCGCGCTTGCAAGAACCGCGAGAAGCGCCTTGGCCAGCATATCGGCGCGGAAAGGCTTCTGCACGACGGGCGTATGCGCCCATTCGGGCTTAAGCCCGTCACTGCCGTATCCGGTGGTGAAGACGAACGGCACGCCGCAGGCTTTAAGCCGCTCGGCGACCGGATAGACCTCCTGCCCGTCAAGATTGACATCGAGCACGGCGACGTCGGGACAGCTTTCATCAATCGCCGACAGCGCCTCCGGGATGCCGGCGACATTGGTGATGCTGCCGCACCCCAATTCGAGCAGCATGTCTTCGATCAGGAACGAAATGATGGCCTCATCCTCGACAATGAGGACGTTGAGGCGACCAAGGAGCGACTTGAACTGATCGGCGCTTTCGTCCGTCATTATCCCGGGATCGATGGCAATGGAATTTCCATTCTACATCGCAGCCCGGATGGATCGTAGTCAAGCCTCGCGGAACCTTTAAACTGACGGGTGATGCCTTGCTGCAGCAAGCGGCTGCCGAAGCCGAGCCGCTCTGGCGCGTTCACCAGCGGCCCGCCGCTTTCCTCCCAGTCGATGACGAGGGTCGGTTGGGGCACATCGCTCGCCACCGCCCAGGACACCGCTAACTTGCCCTGCTCCGAAGACAAGGCGCCGAACTTCGCGGCGTTGTTTGCAAGCTCGTGAAAGATCATGGCGAGCGTGAGCGAGGCCTGGGCGCCGATCTTGATCTGCTCGCCGCGGATCCGAACCATGTCGGAACTCAGCTCGCTATAAGGCTCGACCGCCTTGGCGACGATGGTGTGAAGGTCGACGAGTTCCCAACGCTCGCGCGTCAAGTGGTCATGCGCCCGGCTGAGCGCGATCAGCCGCGCCTCGAAATCGTCTTGCACGTCTTTCGGAAGGCCGCATTTCCGGATGGTCTGCGCGGCGAGCAGCTGAACCGTGGCGAGCGTGTTCTTCACCCTGTGGTTCAGTTCGTTCAACAGCGCCTTCTGCTGAAAGGCGGCGCGCCGAAGATCGGTGACATCCTGCAGGCAGCCGATTACCCCGACCACCGTCCCGTTGTCATCGGTCACCGGGTCGGCGCTGGCCAACAGGACGACCGAACTCCCGTCGGGGCGGTCCAGAACGAATTCGTGGTCGCGCACCGCCTCACCGGTGCGGATAACTTCCGCCGCAGGGACGCCTTCCGGGAGCGGCGGGAGACCGTCCGACGAAATGTCGCCTGCATTGCAAGGGGATACGTTCGCAATCGCATCAATACCTTGCCAACCCCACAGCTGCGCCGCCCGCTGATTGAATTCGCTCAACGCTCCGGCCTGGTCGCACACATAAAGCGCGACCGGAAGATTATGAATTAAGCTACCTACATTTCTGAATTTATTTAGCTCCATAAGTGACAAAATCCGGCTTTGCGGGCGACCATCTTGCGGAGCATCTTTCATGGTATGGCCCTGGATAAAATGAGGCTGAAATACGATCGAAACTCGGGGCCAACGCTGCAGTGCGAAAAAAGTTCCGGCCATCCACAGAATGATCTAGGAAAGATGGAGTATGGGTCTAGATCGTTCGGGCTATTCCGCCGCGCCGTATAGCCGCCGGCCGCCCGCCGGTGGAGGCCTCCGGTCGCCGCCGCTATTCCTCCGGCGCGTCGTCGATCGGGTCGTAGCGCGCAACGTCGAAGCCGAGCAGGTTCCAGGACTGCACCATGTGCGGCGGCAGCGGCGCGCTGACGTCGATCACGCCTCCCCGCGGATGCGGCACGACGATGCGCCGCGCCAGGAGGTGCAGGCGGTTCTGCATGCCGCCGGGAAGCTGCCAGTTCTCCTTGGAGAAGTATTTCGGATCGCCGACGATCGGGTGGCCGATATGAGAAAGATGAGCGCGCAGCTGGTGGGTGCGACCCGTCACCGGCTTGAGCGAGAGCCAGGCGAGCTGCTGTCCCGCCGTTTCGATTACGGCGTAATAGGTCACCGCGTGGCTCGCGCCTTTCTCGCCGTGCGCGGCGATGCGCATGAACGACTCTTCCTCGCGCTCCTCCTTGGCGAGGAAGGTCGAGATGCGCCCCTGGCGCGGCTTCGGCACGCCGGCGACCAGCGCCCAGTAGATTTTACGCGCCGCGCGCGAGCGGAAGGTTTTCGCAAGCGCCGCCGCGGCGAAACGCGACTTGGCGACGAGCAGGCAGCCGGCGGTGTCCTTGTCGAGCCGGTGCACCAGCCGCGGCCGCTGGCCGTGACGATCGCGCAGGCTTTCCAGCATGCCATCGAGGTGGCGCGTCGTGCCCGAACCGCCCTGCACGGCCAAACCCATCGGCTTGTTGAGGACCAGCACGTCGGCATCCTCATAAAGCGTGATCGACTTGAGAAACGCGCGCGTCCTGTCGGCTTCGCTGTCGGCGCGCGCCGGTTTCGGCTGGTCGAGCTTGAGCGGCGGAATGCGCACCGCCTGCCCCGCCTCCAGCCGGTCCTTGGGCTCGACACGCTTGCCGTTCACCCGCACTTCGCCCTTGCGGATGATGCGTTGGATATGGCTGAAGGAGAGCCCGGGAAACCGCGCCTCGAAGAAGCGATCAACCCGCATCCCGGCTTCGTCGGGCGTCACGGTGACGGTCTGCACATGGCTTTGCTTCTCCCTCTCCCCGCTCGCGTGGAGAGGGTCGGTTGCTGGAGCAGGGCCTCCCGCCCTCTCCCCTTGCGGGAGAGGGCGGTCGGTCCGAGCAGAGCGAGGAGCGACCGGGTGAGGGGTCGGTTTGGAAAAGAACCCCTCACCCGGCTCGCGCCGGCGGCGCTCGCCACCCTCTCCCGCAAGGGGAGAGGGCGAGCGGATGCGCTCCTTTTGGCCGCGGCGCCAAGCACGCGGACCAGCCATCTGCCGCCCGCCACCCGGCTGCCGCGGGCCGTTTTCGCGCGTCATGTTTCGCCTTTTTACCCCTTCCATTATAATGGGACTGACCCGAGCGCGGCAGCCGTTCACCCTCCGCGCTCGCGCCTGAGCTTCGCCCAGTATTCGAGGCGCTTTCTGATCTCGCGCTCAAAACCGCGCTCGGGCGGATTGTAGAAGCTCTGCCGGCCGAGCGCCTCGGGGAAATAGTCCTGCCCGGAAAACGCCTCCTCCGCCGCGTGGTCGTATTCATAGCCGCGCGCGTAACCCTCCGCCTGCATCAGCCGCGTCGGCGCGTTGAGGATGTGCTTGGGCGGCATCAGCGACCCCGCCTCCTTCGCCGTGCGCATCGCCGCCCCGAAGGCGGCGTAGGCCGCGTTCGATTTCGGCGCAGTCGCGACATAGATCACGGCTTCGGCGATGGCGAGCTCGCCTTCCGGACTCCCGAGGAAATCGTAGGCGTCCTTCGCCGCATTGGCGACGACGAGCGCTTGCGGATCGGCAAGCCCGATGTCCTCGACCGCCATGCGCACCACGCGGCGCGTGATGTAGAGCGGGTCTTCGCCGGCGTCGAGCATGCGGCAGAGATAATAGAGCGCCGCATCGGGATCGGAGCCGCGCACCGATTTATGCAAAGCGGAAATGAGATTGTAATGGCTGTCCTGCGACTTGTCGTAGATCGGCGCGCGCCGCTGCACGATCTCCAGCAGGCTTGCCGCATCGAAGGTCTCGCCATGGCGGGCGGCGCGCCAGACCTCCTCAGCGAGCGTCAGCGCCGCGCGGCCGTCGCCGTCCGCCATGCGCATGAGAGAGGCCCGCGCATCGGAATCGAGCGGCAGCGCCCTCCCCTCCGCGGCTTCCGCGCGCGCGAGCAGCTTTTCGATCGCCAGGTCGTCGAGCGGCTTGAACACCAGCACGCGGGCGCGCGACAGCAAGGCGGCGTTCAGCTCGAAGGATGGGTTTTCCGTCGTCGCGCCGACCAGCACGATGGTGCCGTCTTCCATCACGGGAAGAAACGCGTCCTGTTGGGCGCGATTGAACCGATGCACCTCGTCGACGAAGAGCAGCGTGCCCTGCCCGGTCTCCCGCCGCATGCGCGCTGCGTCGAACACCTTCTTAAGGTCGGCAACGCCGGAGAACACGGCGGAGAGCTGGACGAATTCGAGATCGGTCGCATGCGCGAGCAGGCGCGCGACGGTGGTTTTTCCAGTGCCCGGCGGACCCCAGAAAATGAGCGAGCCGAGCGAGCGTGTCTCGATCATACGCGTGAGCGCGCCATCCGGCCCGAGCAAATGGTCTTGGCCCACCACCCCGGCAAGCGACTGCGGGCGCAGCTTGTCGGCAAGGGGGCGCGGCGCATCGTCTGCAAGGCCTGCAGCGGAGAAAAGGCTCGGGCTGGCGCTTTTGTTGGCGCGGGTGGTCATGGCGATCTTTCACAAGCGTGCGAACATGAACATATCGCTACGCCTGCGCAACTCTGCCTGAAAGATGGGGAGCCACGAGCGGGCCGGCCATAGCTCCAGATTGCAGGTGCGCCTTATCCGCCGAATGCGACCGAGAACGTCTGACCTTCCCGCACGATGGTGATGCGCCAGAGCCGGCTGGGTTGACTTGCTACCCGTTCGAGGTCGCGGGTGAGGCCGACCTTTTTGCCATTGACTGCGATGATGACGTCGCCTTTCCGGAAGAAGCCGATTTCGCGCGCCACCGACCTCTCGGTCAAATCGACGATGATGCAGCCCTGCAGCCCGGCGTCGAGGCGGAGCTCCTCGGCGAGCGAAGGCGACATGTTGGCGACCCGCGCTCCCGCAAATGGCGAGCGGCCGCGAATGACGCGTTCGTCCCGCGGTGTCTCGGGAGCGGGCTCGAGGGCCACCACGACCCGGATTTCCCGGCCGCTGCGCAGCACGCCAATCTGCGCCTTCCCGCCCAAGGCCTTGGTCGCGAAGCGATAGTCAAAGGCGTTGGGGTCCTCCACCACCTGGTCATCGATCGCCACGATCAGGTCGCCGGTGCGCAAGCCGGCGCGGTCCGCAGGACTTTTCGGCATAACGGTCCCGACCAGCGCGCCGGCCGGCCGCTTCAGTCCGAACGCCTCGGAAATCTCCGCCGTCACCGCTTGCAGCTTTGCCCCGAGCCAAGGCCGCCGCACCACATTGTTGCCGCCCTGCGCCGAAGCAAGAACGACGCGCACCATGTTCACCGGAATCGCGAAGCCGATGCCCTGCGAGCCGCCGGACCGCGAAAAGATGGCGGTGTTGATGCCAACGAGCTTTCCTGACTGGTCCACCAGCGCGCCACCCGAATTCCCCGGGTTGATCGCGGCGTCGGTCTGAATGAAGAACTGGTAGTCGCTGATGCCGACCTGCGTCCGCGCGACGGCGGAAACAATGCCGTGCGTCACGGTCTGGCCGACGCCGAATGGATTGCCGATGGCGAGCACGAAGTCGCCCACCTGTAGTGCGTCGGAATCGCCGAGTTCGATGGCGGGAAACTTCTCTTTCACGTCCTTGAGGCGCAGCACTGCAAGGTCCGAACGCGGGTCTTTCAATACGATCTCGGCTTCGAACTCGCGCTTGTCGGCGAACGAGACCTTGACCTGATCCATCCGCTCAATGACGTGGTTATTGGTCACCACGAGCCCGCCATCGACGATCACGCCCGACCCGAGCGACCGTTGCACCTGCTCGCCGGAGCGTTGGCCGCCGCCAAAGAATTGCCGGAAGATCGGGTCATCGAGCAGCCGATTGCGGTTTTCGATCACCCGCGCAGCATAGACGTTGACGACTGACGGAGCGGCGCGCTTGGCGACCGACGCCAAAGAGAGCTTGACCGCCTGCGGCGACGCCGGGAGGACCCTGGCCTCCTGAGCCAGCGCTTGTCCTGTGAGAAAAGGCAGCACCGCCATCGCCACGGCAAACGCGACGCGCCGACATATCATCGAGGACATGTGATCTGTCTCCGCTCCGTGAACCCGGGTATAGGACGCAGCAATGGCAAGAGAAGGGCGATCGCGGGGCGACCCGCGCTGCTGGCGCCCGCCCCCGCACCTTACGCCGCTTCGCGCTCTGCCGCGACGGCCAAGGCACCATTATTCCGCAGCAGCATTTACCGCGGCCGCGTCAGCCCTGTTCACGGTGTGGCTAAGCCCGACCGCTCACGCCGCGGCCGCGCGTTCGGCCTCGTCTTCCGCCGTCGGTCCCGAATCCTGGCCGCGCGCAGCGACATCGCGGTCGACAAACTCGATGACCCCGACTGGTGCGGAGTCGCCGAAGCGGAAACCCGCCTTCATCACACGGGTGTACCCGCCGTTGCGCTCCTTGTAGCGCGGGCCGAGCACGTCGAAGAGCTTTTTCACCATGGCGACGTCCCGGATTTTGGCAATCGCCTGCCGGCGCGCATGCAGGCCCCCGCGCTTGCCCAAAGTCACAAGCTTCTCAATGATCGGCCGCAGGTCTTTTGCTTTCGGCAGCGTCGTGACGATCTGCTCATGCTTGATCAGCGCCGCCGCCAGGTTGGCGAACATCGCGCGCCGATGCTCGGCGGTGCGATTGAGCTTGCGGTGGGCATATCCGTGGCGCATCGCTGTCGTCCTTGTTCTCTTCGTCATTCCGGACGCCGCACAGCGGCGATCCGGAATCCAGTCGCAACGTTGTCACCGTCGTGGATTCTGGTCCGCGCCTGCGGCGCGTCCCGGAATGACCGCGCTCAGTAATGGTCCTCGAACCGCTTGGCGAGCTCTTCGATATTCTCCGGCGGCCAGCCCGGCACTTCCATGCCGAGATGCAGGCCCATCTGCGCCAGTACTTCCTTGATCTCGTTGAGCGACTTGCGGCCGAAGTTCGGCGTGCGCAGCATCTCCGCCTCGGTCTTCTGTACGAGATCGCCGATATAGACGATGTTGTCGTTCTTCAGGCAGTTGGCCGAGCGCACCGACAGTTCGAGCTCGTCCACCTTCTTGAGGAACGCGGGCGGAATGCCGCCGAGATCGTCGGCGAGCGACAGCGGCTGCTCGGGCCGCTTCGGCTCCTCGAAATTCACGAAGACGTTGAGCTGGTCCTGGAGAATGCGCGCGGCATAGGCGAGCGCGTCGTCCGGAGTCACGGCGCCGTTGGTCTCGATCTGCATGGTCAGCTTGTCGTAGTCGAGAATCTGTCCTTCGCGGGTGTTCTCGACTTTGTAGGAGACCTTCTTCACCGGCGAGTAGAGACTATCGACCGGAATGAGCCCGATCGGAGCGTCCTCCGGGCGATTGCGCTCGGCCGGCACATAGCCCTTGCCGGTGGAGACCGTGAACTCCATCCGGATCTCGGCGCCTTCATCGAGATGACACAGGACGAGATCGGGATTGAGAATGACCACGTCGCCCACCGTCTGGATATCGCCGGCGGTGACCACGGCGGGTCCCTGCTTCTTCAACACCATGCGCTTCGGACCGTCGCCCTGCATCTTGATGGCGATATCCTTGATGTTGAGCACGATGTCGGTCACGTCCTCGCGCACGCCGGTGATCGAGGAGAATTCATGCAGGACGCCGTCGATGTGCACCGATTGCACGCTCGCGCCTTGCAGGGAGGACAATAAAATCCGCCGCAATGCGTTGCCGAGCGTAAGGCCGAAGCCGCGCTCCAGCGGTTCCGCCACTACGGTCGCCATGCGCTTTGGCTCGGGTCCCGGAGAGACCTGCAGCTTGTTCGGCCTGATCAGTTCTTGCCAGTTCTTCTGAATTGTCACGTCGTCACCATCGTATCAAACAGCGCGACCGTTTGAGCCGCGCATCCCACTCCGCCCGTGGAAACACAGAAACCCGGAAATTTCGGTCGGCGCCGGGCCGACGATCGGTCATACCCGCCGGCGCTTGCGCGGCCGACAGCCATTGTGCGGGATCGGCGTCACGTCGCGGATCGATGTGATCGTAAACCCGGCCGATTGCAGCGCCCGCAGCGCCGATTCGCGACCCGAGCCGGGCCCTGCCACTTCAACTTCGAGTGTGCGCATGCCATGTTCCTGCGCCTTGCGCGCCGCGTCTTCGGCCGCGATCTGGGCGGCGTACGGCGTCGACTTGCGCGAACCCTTGAAACCCATCGTTCCTGCCGACGACCAGGCAATCGCGTTGCCCTGGGCGTCGGTGATCGAGATCATCGTGTTGTTGAACGAGGCGTTCACATGGGCGACGCCAGACACGATGTTCTTGCGCTCGCGCCGCCGTACGCGGGTAGTCTCTTTGGCCATTGTCTTTCCTTGTGGGGCACGGCTGTCGAATCGGGCGCGCCTTGTCTTGCTTCGCCCCGGCTATTTCTTCTTGCCGGCGATCGGCTTGGCTGGTCCCTTGCGGGTGCGCGCATTGGTGTGGGTGCGCTGGCCGCGCACCGGCAAGCCGCGGCGATGCCGAAGCCCGCGATAGCAGCCGAGATCCATCAGCCGCTTGATGTTCATCGCCACCTCGCGCCGAAGGTCGCCTTCCACCAAGTAATCGCGGTCGATCGCCTCGCGGATTTGCAGCACCTCCTGATCGGTGAGCTGCGATACGCGGCGCTCGTCCGGGATCCCGACTTTCTCCATGATTTCCTGAGCCTTCTTGGGCCCGATTCCATGGATATACTGGAGGCCAATAAGAACGCGCTTATTGGTCGGAATATTCACGCCAGCAATACGAGCCAAAGCCGCCGCTCCTTCCGCTGGCCGCCACAGCCAGACTTACCAGCCAAAATGCATTTCTTTTCAATCGGATAAGCACGAAAGCGACGCCCTCCCCGACTGCTTCCGGGGCGTGGCGCCGTCTAGGAACTCTCTCCGACTGGGTGTCAGGTATCTACGAACTCCACTGTGACTCGTCAACCCATCCCCGGCCACTTCTCCACCTCTGCCGGGCGGCTCCAGAAGCGCATGCCGCGGCTGCGCGACCTGCCTATCTAGCGCGTGCGGGGTCGGGCCCCCGCCCGCCATACGTTCAGCCTGTGCCTTACGACTGAGCCGGCTTGCCGGCGCCGGCGTCAGCCTGGACCCGTTTCCGCGGAGCGAGCAGCAATTCGATCTCAGCCGTCACCTGGTCGATCGAGAGCATGCCGTCCACGCTCAGGAGAAGGCCCTTGCGGGCGTAATAATCGACTAGGGGCGCCGTCTGACCGCGATAGGCCGCAAGCCGGTGGCGCAGCGCCTCCGGATTGTCGTCCGCTCGCAGCGTCTCCCCGCGCCCCGCCATTTCTTTGACGCGGTTTTCAACGCGCTGCACCAGAATGCTTTCATCAACCTTGAACTCGATAACCGCGTCGAGACTAACTCCCTTTTCGCGGAGCAATCGGTCGAGCGCTTCGGCCTGGCCGACCGTGCGCGGAAAGCCGTCGAGAATGAACCCCTTTGCGCAATCCGGCCGGTCGATCCGCTCGGCCACGATCGCCACCACCATATCGTCCGGAACGAGGTCCCCGCGCGCCATGATCTCGTGCGCTTTGCGCCCGGCGGGCGTTCCCGCAGCCGCCGACTCGCGCAGCAGGTCGCCAGTCGAAAGCTGAACGATTCCATAGCAATCGACCAGGCGACGCGCTTGCGTGCCCTTGCCGGCCCCAGGGGGCCCGAGCAGGATTAATCTCAACGACGCCGTCCCCTCAGCTTCGATTTCTTGATCAGCCCTTCATACTGGTGCGCTAGCAAATATCCCTGAATTTGCGCAACGGTGTCCATAGTCACGCTCACCACGATCAACAGCGAAGTGCCGCCGAAATAGAACGGGACCGCAGCGTAGGAAATCAGGATTTCCGGGATAAGGCACACGATGGCGAGATAGGCCGCGCCAACGACGGTGATGCGCGTGAGAACATAATCGATGTATTCGGCGGTGCGTTCGCCGGGCCTGATTCCCGGAATGAAACCGCCGTGTTTCTTGAGGTTGTCCGCCGTTTCCGTCGGATTGAACACGATCGCCGTATAGAAGAACGCGAAGAAGATGATGAGCGCGATATAGAGGACGAGGAACAGCGGGCGCCCGTGGCCAAGCTGGGTAGTAATGAGCGTCAGCCATTCGGGTCCTTGCCCGGCATTGAAGTTCGCCACCGTCGTCGGCAGCAGCAGCAAAGAGGAGGCGAAGATCGGCGGGATCACGCCAGAGGTGTTGAGCTTGAGCGGCAGGTGCGAGCTCTGCCCCTCGAACATACGGTTGCCGATCTGGCGTTTGGGGTACTGAATCAGTAACCGTCGTTGGGCGCGCTCCATGAACACGATGAAGGCGATCACCGCGATCGCCATCACGATGATGATGAGGATAATTCCAGTCGATAAAGCGCCCTGACGGCCGAGTTCGAGCATGCCGGCGACGGCGGAGGGCAGCTCCGCCACGATCCCCGCGAAGATGATCAACGAAATGCCGTTGCCGACCCCGCGCGAGGTCACCTGCTCGCCGAGCCACATCAGGAAGACGGTTCCGCCGGTGAGCGTGATCACGGTCGATATACGGAAGAACCATCCAGGGTTGGCCACCACCGACCCCGCGCCTTCGAGCCCTAGCGATATGCCGTACGCCTGGAAGGCGGCGAGCAACACGGTCAGATACCGCGTATACTGGTTGATGACCTTGCGCCCCTGCTCGCCTTCCTTCTTCAAGTTCTCGAGCGTCGGCGACACCGTCGTCATCAGCTGGATGATGATCGACGCCGAGATATAGGGCATGATGTTCAGGGCGAAGATCGCCATCCGGTGGATGCCGCCGCCCGCAAACATATTGAACATGCCGAGGATGCCGCCGGCCTGGGTGCGGAAAATCTGCTCCCATTGGCCCGGGTCGATGCCGGGCAGCGGGATGTAGGTGCCGAGCCTGTAGACGAGGAGCGCACCCAGCGTAAACCAAATGCGCTTCTTCAACTCCTCGGCCTTGGCAAGCGCCGAGAAATTCAGGTTGGCCGCGAGTTGTTCTGCCGCAGAAACCATCTACGAGGCTCCGGTTGTCGCCTAGCCGGCGTCGCCCGCCCGCCTTCTCGTCAATATAGCGTTCAACTCCCGCCTTCGCCCGCGTCTTTTTGCTCTTTTTGGGCCAGTATTTTCACCGATCCGCCGCTCTTTTCGACGGCGGTGACCGCCGACTTCGAGGCGCCGTGAACCTCGAACTGGAGCCTGGCCTTAAGCTCGCCGTCTCCGAGCAGCCGCACGCCGTCGCGGGCGCGGCGCAAGACCCCGGCATTGACCAGCGTCTCGACATTGACGATCGCATCCGGCGCCAGCGTGCCCTTGTCCACCGCCGCCTGGACGCGGCCGATGTTCACCTCGTTGAGATCGAGCGCGAAGATATTGTTGAAGCCGCGCTTGGGCACGCGTCGATGGAGGGGCATCTGGCCGCCTTCGAAGCCTTTGATGCTGACGCCCGCGCGCGCGGTCTGGCCCTTGCCGCCGCGGCCGCCGGTCTTGCCCTTGCCGGAGCCGATCCCACGGCCGATGCGCATGCGCGCCTTGCGTGCGCCCGGCTTATCGGCGATCTCGTTCAGCTTCATTGCGGATCTCTCCTTAGAGCGAATTCCGTTCCGGTGGAATTGGAATTCGCTCCGGTTCTCCTTTGGTAGTCGCATTTTCTGCGGCGAACCGGTTTCCACTTCGCCGGAAAATGCTCTAGCCTGCCGCTCAGATGGACGGCGACGGCTCGACGCTCGGCATTAGACTCCGGCCACCGCCGACCAAATCCGCCGGATACGTTCGTTTCTTGTTCACTTTCCCTTGATCACGCGGACCAGATGTTTCACCTTGTGGATCATGCCGCGCGTCGACGGCGTATCGGCGAGTTCGGCGACGCGTCCGATGCGATTGAGACCGAGCCCGATCAACGTCTCCCGCTGATCGTGGCGCCGGCGCATTGGGCTGCCGGTCTGTTCGACCTTGATCGTCTTTGCGGCTTCCTTGGCCATCGTCGATCTCCGTTCGCGCTCCCGGCGGCTTATTCGCTTGCCGCCGGCTCGGCGTCGCCCTCGCGGCGGCGCGCCTGCAGCGCGGACACCTTGATGCTCCGCCGCGCCGCGACCGCGCGCGGCGAGTCCTGTCGCTTGAGCGCAGCAAAAGTCGCGCGCACCATGTTGTAGGGATTGGAGGAGCCGATCGACTTCGCCACGATGTCCTGCATGCCGAGCGTCTCGAACACGGCGCGCATCGGGCCGCCGGCGATGATGCCGGTGCCGGGCGGCGCTGCGCGCAGGAACACCCTTCCGGCGCCATGACGGCCGAGCACATCGTGATGAAGCGTGCGCCCCTCACGCAGCGGTACGCGGATCATGCTGCGCTTGGCGGCCTCGGTCGCCTTGCGGATCGCTTCCGGCACCTCGCGCGCCTTGCCGTGGCCGAAGCCGACCCGGCCCTTCTGGTCGCCGACCACGACCAGCGCTGCGAAGCCGAATCTGCGGCCGCCCTTCACCACTTTGGCGACGCGGTTGATGTGCACGAGCTTGTCGGTAAACTCGCTGTCGCGCTCTTCCGCGTTCACGTTCACGTGCCATTGATCGTCCGTCTCCGTTCGGGCGCCTGCCCGCATCGTCCTAGAAATTCAGCCCGCCTTCGCGTGCCGCCTCGGCAAGCGCTTTGACCCGGCCGTGATAGCGATAACCGCCGCGATCGAAGGCGACGTCCTTGACGCCGTTCTTAACCGTGCGCTCGGCAAGCAGCTTGCCGACCGCTTTCGCCGCGCCGATATCGGCTCCCGTCTTGAGAGTCGCGCGCAGGTCCTTCTCCAGCGAAGAGGCTGCGGCCACCGTCGCGCCTTTGCGATCATCGATCACCTGCGCATAGATATGCTTGGAAGAGCGGAACACCGACAGCCGCAGCCGTTCTCCCGCGGCCGCTTTGACGGCGCGCCGAACGCGCTTCCTGCGCCGCTCCGTCTTGATGCTGAGCCTCGACATCCTGCGCTCCGTTATTTCTTCTTGCCTTCCTTGCGGAAGATGTATTCGCCGGCATATTTCACACCCTTGCCCTTGTAAGGCTCGGGCCGGCGAAAGCCGCGGATCTCCGCCGCCACCTGCCCGACTTTCTGCTTGTCGTTGCCGGTGATGACGATCTCAGTCGGCCGCGGCGTCGCGATCGCGATCCCTTCCGGGATCGGGTAAACGATGTCGTGGCTGTAGCCGAGCGACAGCCGCAGGTTCTTGCCCTGCACCGCGGCGCGATAGCCGACGCCAGTGATTTCCAGCTTCTCTTCGAATCCCTTGCTGACGCCGATCATGAGATTGGCGATGCGCGTGCGCGACGTGCCCCACATGGCGCGGGAGCGCGGCGTTTCCTCGCGCGGGTCAATCTTGATCGAGGCCTTGTCCATTTTGATGTTCACGTCGTCCGGCAGCGTGAGCTGCCGGGCCCCTTTGGGCCCCTTCACGTCGACCGTCTGGCCCTGGACCGTCGCCGTGACCCCGGAGGGGACGGGCACCGCTTGCTTGCCGATACGCGACATAAGGATGTCCCCTAGAACACGGTCATGAGAATTTCGCCGCCGACATTGGCGTCGCGCGCGGCGTGGTCGGCCATCACGCCCTTGGGCGTGGAGACGATGGCGACGCCGAGCCCATTGTTCACGCGCGGCAGCGCCCTGACCGAGGCGTAGACCCGCCGTCCCGGCTTCGACACCCGCGCGATCTCCCGGATCACCGGCTCGCCATCGAAATATTTCAGTTCGATGTCGAACTCGGTGCGCCCGTCCGCGTGCTCGACGGTGGCGTAGTCGCGGATATAGCCTTCGCTTTTCAACACGTCGAGAACGCGCGCGCGCAGGCTCGAGCCCGGCGTGGAGACTTTCGACTTCGCGCGCAGCTGCGCATTGCGGATGCGCGTGATCATGTCGCCGATCGGATCGTTCATGGCTGCGCGACCCTCACCAGCTCGACTTCAGGAGCCCGGGAATGAGGCCCTTGGAGCCGAGCTCCCGAAGCGCAATGCGGCTCATCTTCAGCTTGCGATAGTAGGCGCGCGGACGTCCGGTGACCTCGCAGCGGTTGCGGATGCGCGTCGCCGAGCTGTTGCGCGTCAGCGCCGCGAGCTTGAGCGTGGCGGCGAAGCGTTCCTCCATCGGCTTCGAGCGATCGCGCGCGATCGCCTTCAGCCGCGATCGGTGCGCCGCGAATTGCTTGGCGAGCTTGCGCCGGCGTTCGTTCTTTTCAATTGAGCTTTTTTTCGCCATTCGATGCTCCTAACTCCGCGTTTGAGACGATCGCCGCCGCCTCACTGCCGGAACGGGAAATTGAAAGCCGTAAGCAGCGCACGCCCTTCATCGTTGGTGCGCGCCGTCGTGCAGACGGTGATGTCCATCCCCCAGATCTCCGCCGCCTTGTCGTAGTCGATCTCGGGGAAGATGATGTGCTCCTTGACGCCCAGAGTGTAATTGCCGCGTCCGTCGAAGCTCTTCGGATTCAACCCGCGGAAGTCGCGCACACGCGGCAGCGCGATGTTGATCAGCCGATCCATGAATTCGTACATGCGCGATTTGCGCAGCGTCACCTTGCACCCGATCGCCTGGCCTTCGCGCACCTTGAACGTCGCAACCGACTTGCGCGCCGCGGTGATCACCGCTTTCTGGCCCGCGATGAGGGCGAGATCGACCGCCGCCTGCTCCACCTTCTTGCGGTCGGCGGTGCCTTCGCCGATGCCCATATTGATCACGATCTTTTCCAGCCGCGGCACCTCAAGCGGGTTCTGGTATTTGAACTGCTCGGTGAGCTTCTTCTTGATGACGTTGTCGTACTGAACCTTCAGGCGCGCGGGCGTGCGCGGCTCCTCTACCGCCGGCTTGGCGGGAGCCCCCTTCTCGCCCTTCGCGGCCGGAGCGCCTTTCTCCGGCTTGGCCGTCTTTTCGCCCTTCTCGGGCTTGCCGCCCTTGGCCGCCTCCGCCTTGGGGGCCGCCTTCGCAGGCTTCTCCGCCCCGGCTGCAGCCTTTTCCGCCTTCGCGGACTTTGCCGCCTGGTCAGGCTTCGGCGCTTTGTCGGGCTTCTTGCCCTCGGTTTTCTTGTCGTCGCTCTCAGCCATTGATCTCGGCTCCCGAACGCTTGGCGATCCGCACCTTTTGGCGCTTATCGCCCTCGCCGATAAACTTGAACCCGACCCGCGTCGGCTTGCCCGACTTCGGATCGGCGATTGCGATATTGGACAGGTGGATCGGCGCTTCCTTGGAGATGATGCCGCCTTCCTGGCCCGCCGTCTGCTTCTGATGGCGCTTGACCAGGTTGACCCCGCGCACGAGCGCGCGATTTTCGGCGGGACGCACCTCGATGACTTCGCCGGTGCGGCCCTTGTCGCGGCCGGCGAGCACGACGACCTTGTCGCCCTTGCGGATCTTCGCGGCCATCACAGCACCTCCGGGGCGAGCGAGATGATCTTCATGTGGTTCTTCGCCCGCAATTCGCGCGGCACCGGGCCGAAGATACGGGTGCCGACCGGCTCCATCTGCGGATTGATCAGCACCGCGGCGTTGCGGTCGAAGCGGATGATCGAACCGTCGGGCCGACGGATGTCCTTGGCGACCCGCACCACCACCGCCTTCATGACATCGCCCTTCTTCACGCGCCCGCGCGGAATCGCTTCTTTCACGGCCACGACGATGATGTCGCCGATCGTCGCGTATTTGCGCTTCGACCCGCCCAGCACCTTGATGCACATGACGCGGCGCGCGCCGGAATTGTCCGCCACGTCGAGATTGGTCTGCATCTGGATCATCGGAGGCCTCGTGTCCTTTTTTACTCCGGTCGCGCCGGTCACTTCGCCTTCTTGATGCCTTCGGTCACAGCCCAGCGCTTGAGCCTGGAGATCGGCCGATGCTCGGTGATCCACACGATATCTCCCACCGAGTATTCGTTCTTCTCGTCATGCGCGTGGTACTTCTTCGACCGCCGCACCGTTTTCTTCATCATCGGATGGGTGAAGCGGCGCTCGACCCGCACGACAACCGTCTTGTCCTGCTTGTCGCTCACCACGATTCCCTGGAGCATGCGCTTCGGCATCGTCGATCCCCTGAACCTAACTCTTCGCGCCGGCGCTCTTCTGCTGCGCCACGGTCTTGACCCGCGCGATATCGCGCCGCACCTGCCGCACGCGCGCGGTGTTCTCGAGCTGACCCGTCGCCTTCTGGAAGCGAAGGTTGAACTGCTCCTTCTTGAGCTTCAAAAGCTCGTCGTCGAGCTGGTCGATGGTCATGGCGCGCAAGTCGGCGGCGTTCGGCATGGCGCAGTCCTTACTCGGCGATGCGTTCGATGAAGCGCGTCTTGATCGGGAGCTTCGCCGCCGCGAGCGTCAGCGCTTCGCGCGCGACCTGGCTGGTGACGCCGTCCACCTCGAACAGAACGCGGCCCGGCTTGACCCGCGCGACCCAATATTCCGGCGCGCCCTTGCCCGAACCCATGCGCACTTCCAGCGGCTTCTTCGAAATCGGCACATCCGGATAAATCCGAATCCACACCCGCCCGGCGCGCTTCATGTGGCGCGTCATCGCCCGCCGCGCCGCCTCGATCTGACGCGCGGTGATGCGCTCCGGCGCCATCGCCTTGAGCCCGAATTGACCGAAGGCGAGCGTGGTCGCGCTGGAGGCGACGCCGCGAATGCGGCCCTTGTGCGCCTTGCGGTACTTGGTGCGCATCGGTTGGAGCATGGGTCGACGCCTCTCTCGGTCCTCGTCTCGTCTGCGCGGTCACGCCACGTCGCGCCGCGGCCGGCCGCTATCGCTCTCCGCCGCCCGCTTGTCCTGCGCCATGGGGTCGTGCTCGAGCACCTCGCCCTTGAAGATCCACACCTTGACGCCGCAGGTGCCATAGGTGGTGAAGGCGGTGGCGACCCCGAAATCGACGTCGGCGCGCAGCGTATGCAGCGGCACGCGGCCTTCGCGATACCACTCCATGCGCGCGATTTCCGCGCCGCCGAGCCGACCCGAGCAGTTGATGCGAATGCCCCCGGCGCCGAGCCGCATCGCCGACTGGACCGCGCGCTTCATGGCGCGGCGGAACGCCACCCGCCGCTCAAGTTGCTGAGCGATCGACTCAGCGACCAGTTGCGCGTCGAGCTCGGGCTTGCGGATCTCGACGATGTTGAGCACCACGTCGGAATCGGTGAGCTGGGCGACCTTGCGGCGCAGCTTCTCGATATCGGCGCCCTTCTTGCCGATCACCACGCCCGGCCGCGCCGAGTGGATCGTCACCCGGCACTTCTTATGCGGGCGCTCGATCACGATCTTCGACACCGCCGCCTGCTTGAGCTGCTTCATGAGCGCTTCGCGGATGGCCATGTCCTCGTGCATCAGCTTGCCGTACTCGTTCTTGCCGGCGTACCAGCGCGAATCCCACGTGCGATTGATGCCGAGCCGCAGGCCGACCGGACTGACCTTCTGACCCATCGGATGTCCCTACCTAACCTTGCGTTTCGACCTGACGCACAACGATCGTCAGGTGCGAAAACGGTTTCATGATGCGACCTGCGCGTCCGCGGCCGCGCGGCACGAAGCGCTTGATCACCAGCGACTTGCCGACATGAGCCTGCGCGACGACGAGGTCGTCGATGTCGAGGTCATGATTGTTCTCGGCGTTGGCGATCGCCGACTGCAGACACTTCTGCACGTCGCGCGCGATGCGCTTGCGTGAGAATTCAAGATCGGCGAGCGCAGCCTGCACCTTCTTGCCGCGGATCATCTGCGCGACGAGATTGAGCTTCTGCGGCGAGACGCGCAAAGTGCGCGCCACCGCCTTGGCTTCGTTTTCCGCAAGCTTGCGCGGACGCGACGGCTTGCTCATGCTCCGATCTCCCGCCTCACGCGCCTGCCGACGGCGCGCGTCTGGCTCTCTTGTCCCCGGAATGGCCGTGGAAGGTGCGGGTCGGCGCGAACTCGCCGAACTTGTGGCCGACCATTTCCTCGGTCACCAGCACCGGAATGTGCTTGTGTCCGTTGTGAACGCCGAAAGTAAGCCCGACGAATTGCGGCAGAATCGTCGAGCGCCGGCTCCAGATCTTGATGACGTCGTGCCGCCCGGACGCACGCGCGGCGTCCGCCTTCTTCAGCAGATAGCCGTCGACGAACGGCCCCTTCCATACCGAACGCGCCATTGCGTGCCTTCCTACTTCTTCTTCTTCCGCGCGTGGCGGCTGGAGATGATGAATTTCGTGGTCATCTTATTTTTGCGGGTCCTCTTGCCCTTGGTGGGGAACCCCCACGGGGTCACCGGATGGCGGCCGCCCGAGGAGCGGCCTTCGCCACCCCCGTGCGGATGATCGACCGGGTTCATCGCGACGCCGCGATTGTGCGGCCTGTGGCCGAGCCAGCGGGTGCGCCCGGCCTTACCGATCGAAATGTTCATGTGATCGGGATTCGACACAGCGCCGACGGTTCCCATGCAGCGGCCGTGCACGAGCCGCTGCTCGGTCGAGTTCATGCGCAGAATGACGTAATCGCGGTCGCGCCCGACGATTTGCGCATAGTTTCCCGCCGAACGCGCAAGCTGACCGCCTTTTCCGATCTTCAGCTCGACATTGTGCACGATCGTTCCGATCGGCATGTTGGCGAGCGGCATCGCATTGCCCGGCTTCACGTCCACATGATCGCCGGAGACGACGGTATCGCCGACCGCGAGGCGCTGCGGCGCGAGGATATAGGCAAGCTCCCCGTCAGCGTATTTAATCAGGGCGATGAAGGCGGTGCGGTTCGGATCGTATTCGATGCGCTCGACCTGCGCCGGCTGATCGAACTTGCGGCGCCTGAAATCCACCGTGCGCAGCGCGCGCTTGTGGCCGCCGCCGCGGAAGCGCACCGTGGTGCGACCGGTATTGTTGCGTCCGCCCGAGCCGCTTTTGCCTTCAGTCAGCGCCTTGACCGGCTTGCCTTGATAAAGGCCCGAGCGGTCGACGAGGACGAGCTGACGCTGGCCTGCTGTGGTTGGCTTGAATTTCTTGAGCGCCATGGCCGTTTCCTTACAGTCCCGTCGCCACGTCGATGCGGTGGCCCTCTTCGAGGGTCACGAAGGCCTTCTTCACGTCCGACAATTGCCCGCGTTTGCCGCGGAAGCGCCGGACCTTGCCCTTGCGGATCAGCGTGTTGACCGACTTGACCTTGACGTCGAACAGCTTCTCCACCGCCTCTTTAATCTGCGGCTTGGTAGCGTCACCGCGCACCTTGAACAGCACTTGATTGTGCTCGGACGCGTTGGTCGCCTTCTCGGTGATCACCGGACCGAGGATGACGTCGTAATGGCGCGGATCGGTGGTCGTCATTTGAACCGCGCCTCCAGCGCATCGAGCGCGGCTTTGGTGAGGACGAGCTTCGTCCGCCGCAAGATGTCGTAGACGTTGAGGCCCTGCACCGGCAGCACGTCGATATTCGGGATGTTGCGCGCCGCAAGGCTGAAGGTCGGATCAGGCTCGGCGCCGTCGATGATCAACGCATTGTCGAGCCCCAGCTGGGCGAACCGGCTCTTCAGGGCTTTGGTCTTGCCCTCGCCTAGCGCGGCCTTGTAGAGCACGATCACGCCGCCGTCTTGCGCCTTGGCCGAGAGCGCATGTTTGAGCGCGAGCGCGCGCACTTTCTTCGGCAGGTCGATCGCATGACTGCGCACCCGCGGTCCGAACGAGCGTCCGCCGCCGCGAAACAGATTGGCGCGCGCCGAGCCGTGCCGGGCGCCGCCTGTGCCCTTCTGCCGGTATATCTTCTTGCCGGTGCGGGCGATTTCGGCGCGGTTCTTCACCGCATGCGTGCCGCGCTGGCGGCGCGACAGCTGCCAGACGACGCAGCGCTGGATGATGTCGGCACGCGGCGTGAGGCCAAAAATCGCCTCCGGAAGCTCGACCGCACCGGCCTCCTTGCCGTCAAGCGTGGTCATCGTCACTTGCATGTCACGCCCCCTCCGGCGCCGGTTTCGCCGGCGCCTCAGACGCAGTGGGAGCCTCGGTCGGCGCAGTCGTCGAAGCTTCGCTTGGCGCGGCCTGAGCCGTGCTGTCGGGCGCGGGCTGTTCTTCGCCGGCCGCCGGCTTGGCCGCGGCCTCCTTCGCCGTGGTCTTGGCGTCGGCCTCCGGGGCCTTGACGTCGGCTTCGGGGGCCTTAGCGTCCGTCGCGGGGGCGTCAGTCTCGTCTGCGGCCAGACGGAACTTGCCCGGCTGCGGCGCATCTTTCGGCAGCGACTTCTTCACGGCGTCGCGCACGGTGATCCAGCCGCCTTTGGCGCCCGGCACCGCGCCTTCCACCAGAATGAGACCGCGCTCCGCGTCGGTCTGCACCACTTTGAGATTGAGCGTCGTCACCCGTTCGACGCCGAGGTGGCCCGCCATCTTCTTGTTCTTGAAGGTCTTGCCCGGGTCCTGCCGGCCGCCGGTCGAGCCATGCGAGCGATGCGAGATCGACACGCCATGCGAGGCGCGCAGGCCGCCGAAATTCCAGCGCTTCATCGGTCCGGCAAAACCTTTGCCGATCGAGGTGCCGGTCACGTCGACGAACTGGCCAACGACGAAATGATCGGCCGTGATCTCGGCGCCGACCGGGATCAGCGCCTTCTCGTCGACACGGAATTCGACCACCTTGCGCTTCGGCTCGACCTTGGCGACGGCGAAGTGGCCGCGTTCGGCGCCCGGAACGTTCTTCACCTTGCGCGTTCCCGCGCCGAGCTGCAGCGCGACGTAGCCGTTCTTGTCCCTGGCGCGATGAGCGACGACCTGGCAGTTCGCAAGTCTCAGCACCGTGACGGGCACGTGCTCGCCGCCATCGGTGAAGATGCGTGTCATCCCGACTTTCTGCGCGATCACTCCGGAACGCATCGGTTCTCGTCCTTCTCTCCGCCTGAGCGGCCCCGTCTCAGAGCTTGATCTCGACATCGACGCCGGCGGCGAGATCGAGCTTCATCAGCGCGTCCACGGTCTGCGGCGTCGGATCGACGATATCGAGCAGCCGCTTGTGCGTGCGCATCTCGAACTGCTCGCGGCTCTTCTTGTCGATGTGGGGAGAGCGATTGACGGTGAACTTCTCGATCTTGGTCGGCAGCGGAATCGGTCCGCGCACCTGCGCGCCGGTGCGCTTCGCCGTCGCCACGATCTCCCGCGTCGAGGCGTCGAGAATCCGGTGATCGAACGCCTTGAGGCGGATCCTGATGTTCTGGCCGTTCATTGCTCTTCTCTCTCGTCTCATCTCTTTCTCCCGCTTGCGGCCGGGAGAGGGTCGTTGCGAGGGGCGATTCTCGATCGAACTCAGCCCCAAGCCGGACCGCTGCTGCGGTCAGCCTCTCCCCACGCGCGGGGAGAGGCGAACGTCTATTCGATGATGCTCGCCACCACGCCGGCGCCGACGGTGCGGCCGCCCTCGCGAATGGCGAAGCGCAGCTTCTCTTCCATCGCGATCGGCACGATCAGCTCGACCGTCATCGCGATATTGTCGCCCGGCATCACCATCTCGGTGCCTTCCGGCAGATGCACGACGCCGGTCACGTCGGTGGTGCGGAAGTAGAACTGCGGCCGGTAATTGGTGAAGAACGGCGTGTGCCGGCCCCCCTCCTCCTTGGTGAGGATGTAGGCCTCCGCCTTAAACTTGGTGTGCGGCTTGACCGAGCCGGGCTTGCACAGAACCTGGCCGCGCTCGACCTCGTCGCGCTTGGTGCCGCGGAGCAGGCAGCCGACATTGTCGCCCGCCTCGCCCTGGTCGAGCAGCTTGCGGAACATTTCGACGCCGGTGACCACGGTTTTCTGGGTTGGCCTGATGCCTACGATCTCGACTTCGTCGCCCACTTTGACGATGCCGCGCTCGATGCGCCCGGTCACCACGGTGCCGCGCCCGGAGATGGAGAACACATCTTCCACCGGCATCAGGAACGGCTGGTCCTTCGGGCGGTCCGGCTGCGGAATGTAGGAATCGACCGCATTCATCAGTTCCAAGATCGATTCTTTGCCGAGCTTGTCGTCCTTGCCTTCAAGCGCAAGCAGGGCCGAGCCCTTCACCACCGGAATCTTGTCGCCAGGGAAATTGTATTTCGACAACAGTTCGCGCACCTCGAGCTCCACCAACTCCAACAGCTCGGGGTCGTCGACCATGTCGACCTTGTTCATGTAGACGACGAGCGCCGGCACGCCGACCTGGCGCGCCAGAAGGATGTGCTCGCGCGTCTGCGGCATCGGGCCGTCGGCGGCCGACACCACGAGGATCGCGCCGTCCATCTGCGCCGCGCCGGTGATCATGTTCTTCACGTAGTCGGCGTGGCCCGGACAATCGACGTGCGCGTAGTGGCGCTTGTCGGTCTCATATTCCACATGCGCGGTGGCGATGGTGATGCCGCGCGCCTTCTCCTCCGGCGCCTTGTCGATCTGGTCGTAGGCTGTGAACTGCGCCTTGCCCTGCTCTGCCAATATTTTGGTGATCGCCGCCGTCAGCGTCGTCTTGCCGTGATCGACATGCCCAATCGTGCCGATGTTGCAGTGAGGCTTTGTTCTTGCAAACTTCTCTTTGGCCATCGGGGCTCTCCGTTGCCGTTACACTCCCGCGCGCCGGTCAGGCGAATTTCGCCTGGACCTCCTGCGCAACGTTCTGCGGAACCTGCTCGTAGTGATCGAACTGCATGGTGAAAGTGGCGCGCCCTTGCGTCATCGAGCGCAGCACATTGACGTAACCGAACATGTTGGCGAGCGGCACCATCGCGTTGATGACGTTGGCGTTGCCGCGCATGTCCTGGCCCTGGATGTGACCGCGGCGCGAATTGAGATCGCCGATCACCGAGCCGGTGTATTCTTCCGGCGTCACCACTTCGACCCGCATGATCGGCTCGAGCAGCACCGAGCCGCCCCTCTGCAGCGCCTCGCGCAGCGCGGCGCGCGAGGCGATCTCGAAGGCGAGCGCCGATGAGTCGACGTCGTGATACTTGCCGTCGACGAGCGACACTTTGAGGTCGACAACGGGGAAGCCGGCGAGCACGCCGGAGGTGAGCACCGAGGTCAATCCCTTCTCGACGCCCGGGATGTATTCCTTCGGCACAGTGCCGCCGATCACCTTGTTTTCGAACTCGTAGCCGGTTCCCGGAACCTTCGGCTCGACCACGATCTTCACGCCCGCGAACTGGCCCGAGCCGCCGGTCTGCTTCTTGTGCACATAGTCGACCGTGACCGGCTTGGTGATCTTCTCCCGGTAAGCCACCTGCGGCTGCCCGATATTGGCGTCGACCTTGTAGCTGCGCTTGAGGATGTCGACCTTGATGTCGAGATGCAGCTCGCCCATGCCTTTGAGGATGGTCTGGCCGGACTCCGGATCGGTGGAGACACGGAACGACGGGTCCTCGGCCGCGAGCTTCGCCAGCGCCACGCCGAGCTTCTCCTGGTCCGCCTTCGACTTCGGCTCGATCGCAATCTCGATGACGGGGTCGGGAAACTCCATCTTTTCGAGAATGACCGGCTTCTGCGGATCGCACAGCGTATCGCCGGTGCGCGCCTCCTTCAGCCCGGCGAGCGCGACGATGTCGCCCGCATAGGCCTCCTTGATGTCCTCGCGATTATTGGCGTGCATCAGCAGCATACGGCCAATGCGCTCCTTGCGCTCGCGCGTCGAGTTTATGACGCCGCTGCCGCTCACCAGCGTGCCTGAATAAATGCGGCAGAACGTGATAGTGCCGACAAACGGGTCGTCCATGATCTTGAAGGCGAGTATGGCGAGCGGCTCCCTGTCGGAGGGATTGCGCACTACCTCGTTGCCTTTGGGATCGATGCCCTTGATCGGCGGCACCTCGATCGGCGAAGGAAGATAATCGACCACGGCGTCGAGCAGCGGCTGCACGCCCTTGTTCTTGAAGGCCGAGCCGCACAGGACCGGATAGAACGCGCCGGTGACCACCGCCTTGCGGATCAGCCGCTTCAGCGTCGCCTCGTCCGGCTCGTGCCCTTCGAGATAAGCGGTCATCGCCTCGTCGTCGAGCTCGACCGCTGCTTCGATTATGTGCTCGCGATATTCCTTGGCTTGGTCGAGCAGATCGGCGGGGATCTCGACGTCATGGTACTTGGCGCCGAGCGTCTCCTCGTCCCACACGATGCCGACCATGCGGATGAGATCGACCACGCCCTTGAAGGCATTTTCCGCGCCGATCGGCAATTGCAGCGCCACCGGCTTGGCCCCGAGCCTGGCCTTGATGTCGTCGAGGCACTTGAAGAAATCCGCGCCGATCTTGTCCATCTTATTGCAGAAAACGATGCGCGGCACTTTGTACTTGTCGCCCTGGCGCCATACGGTTTCGGTCTGCGGCTCTACGCCCTGGTTCGAGTCGAGCACGCATACCGCACCGTCGAGCACGCGCAGCGAACGCTCCACCTCGATGGTGAAGTCGACATGGCCGGGCGTGTCGATGATGTTAAGGCGCTTGTTCTTCCAGAAGGCCGTGGTCGCGGCGGAGGTGATGGTGATGCCGCGTTCCTGCTCCTGCTCCATCCAGTCCATGGTGGCCGCGCCCTCATGGACCTCGCCGATCTTATGGCTCTTGCCGGTGTAATAGAGGATGCGCTCCGTCGTCGTCGTCTTCCCGGCGTCGATGTGGGCCATGATGCCGAAGTTGCGGTAGTCCTCGATCGGGTGAGTGCGGGGCATGGGGGTCGTCCTCGAATGAAGTGGCGGCCGCGATCGAACTACCAGCGGTAATGCGAGAAGGCGCGGTTGGCTTCCGCCATGCGGTGCGTATCCTCGCGCTTCTTGACAGCGTTTCCACGATTGTTGGAGGCGTCCAACAACTCGCCCGAGAGCCGCTCGGTCATCGTCTTTTCGTTGCGGTCGCGCGCCGCGGAGATGAGCCAGCGGATGCCCAGCGCCTGGCGACGGTCCGAACGCACCTCGACCGGAACCTGGTAGGTCGCGCCGCCGACGCGCCGCGACCGCACCTCGATCGACGGCATGACGTTGTCGAGCGCCTGCTGGAACACGCCGAGCGGATTCTGCTTGGTCTTGCCCTCGATGAGGTCGAAGGCGCCATAGACGATATTCTCGGCCACCGACTTCTTGCCGGCGTGCATAACCGAGTTCATGAATTTGGTGACCACCACGTTCCCGAATTTCGGGTCCGGCTGGATCTCGCGCTTCTCGGCGCGGTGACGGCGGGACATCGGCTCTCGCTCCGCTCAGGTCATTTCGGACGTTTGGCGCCGTATTTCGACCGGCGCTGCTTGCGGTTCTTGACGCCTTGCGTGTCGAGCACGCCGCGCAGGATATGATAGCGCACCCCCGGCAGGTCCTTGACGCGACCGCCGCGGATCATGACGACCGAGTGCTCCTGCAGATTATGCCCCTCGCCGGGAATGTAGCCGATCACTTCGAAGCCGTTGGTCAGCCGTACCTTGGCGACCTTGCGCAGCGCGGAATTGGGCTTCTTCGGCGTCGTCGTATAGACGCGCGTGCACACCCCGCGCTTTTGCGGGCTTTGCTGCAGGGCCGGCACCTTCTTGCGCGCCCGCTGGGGGACCCGCGGATTGCGGATCAGCTGGTTGATCGTCGGCATCGTCGAAGCCTTCATCACCTCGTGAGGGGCGGCAAAGCCCCGTATCATCGTCTCGGGCGAACGCCCGACATCGTTCTCTTCGTCCCGGGGCGCGAGGGCCCCTCCTAGTTTCGACGCCCGCTCCGACGCGAAAAAAGGATATCGCGCCATCCGCATCCTTTGCGGAAAAGCGCTCATCCTTTCACACAGAGGATCGCGAACGCCCAACCGCGCCGCGATCATGCACCCGCGTCTGACACTGGCTGTCACGGCAGCGTTTGAGTTTCATTGATCGAGGCGCCGGGACGCGCCCTCCGACTAAGGAAAACTCACCGCCTGCCAAAAAAGTGCGCGGTTTGTACCGGCGGGCCAACCCGAAGTCAAGCCTGCGTACCGCCATATAGTGCGGCGCACCCGTTTTCGCCAGCGCTGCACGCTACCGATCGAAACCGATCACCGCGCCCTCGTGCCCGCGCAGATCGATGCTCTCGTTCACCGCCTCCCCATCCCGGTCGCCCAGTGACGAAACGAGCAGCCGGCCCTTCATATTCTCGTCCTTCAGCCCGAGCGCGACCGGGTCGCCGCCGAGGTTGAGGGCGACCAGGATGCGCTCGCCCTCGTGCGCACGGATGTACACGAGCAGGTCGCCGCTGGCGGCGACCGGATGATAACTCCCGTGGGTGAGCGCCGGGCGGGACCGCCGCAGCGCGGTCAGCCGGCGATAGAGATTGAGGAGCGAGGTGGCGTCGGCGAGCTGGTTCTCGACATTCTCGTGGCGCCAATCGGCGGCGAGCGGAAGCCAGGGCTCGACCGTTGAGAATCCCGCGTGGGGGCTTGTATCCCACTGCATCGGCGTGCGGCAGCCGTCGCGGCCGACGCCGACCCCGGGCACACTCTTCTCGAACGGGTCCTGCACCCGTTCCGGCGGAATCGGCGTTTGTTCCATGCCGATCTCCTCGCCGTAATAAATCGTGGGCGTGCCCCGCAGGGTGAGCAGCAGCATTGCCGCGACCCGCGTCTGCTCGCGTCCGATCCGGCTCGCGACGCGCGGCCGGTCATGGTTGCCGAGCACCCAGTTAGGCCACCCGCCTTGGGGCAGCGCCGCCTCGTATTCATCGATTAGCCGGGCGATGCGGCGGGCGTGCCACTGTTCTTCGAGCAACGCGAAATTGAACGGCAGATGCGTTCCGCTCAGATCGCGACCGTAATAGGCGACGAGCCGCTCGATCGGCAGATAGATTTCGCCGATCAGCACCCGCGCATCGAACTCGTCCACCACCCGCCGCATCTCGGAGATCACGTCATGCACCTCCGGACGATCGGCAGTGTAGAGCGGAATGAGCCGCCGGTGCGGCGGCTGGCCGGGACGGTAATCGGGGTTGGGCGGGTTATCGCGGAACTGGTCGTCCTTGATGAGGTGCCAGATCACGTCCACGCGAAAGCCATCGACGCCGCGCTTGAGCCAGAACCGCATCACGTCAGCCATCGCGGCGCGCACGGACGGATTGCGCCAGTTGAGGTCGGGCTGCTCCTTCAGAAAGGCGTGGTAGTAATATTGGCCGGTCTGCGCATCGTATTCCCACGCGCTGCCGCCGAACTGGGAGAGCCAATTGTTGGGCGGCCCGCCGTCCGCGGCCGGATCGCGCCAGAAATACCAGTCGCGTTTCGGATTAGCGCGCGATGCGCGGCTCTCGACGAACCAGGGATGCCGGTCCGAGGTATGATTGGGAACGAGATCGAGCAGAACCTTGAGGCCGCGCGCATGAGCGGCCTCGATCAGCGCGCCGAGATCGGCCAAGTCGCCGAACAGCGGATCGATATCGACATAGTTGGAGATATCGTAACCGAAATCCGCCATCGGCGACGGAAAGATCGGCGACAGCCACAGCGCGTCCACGCCCAGGTCGCATAGATAGGGCAGCCGCTGCAAGACGCCGCGCAGGTCGCCGACGCCGTCGCCATTCGAATCTTGGAACGAGCGCGGATAGATTTGGTAAAGCACGCCCCACTGCCACCAATGTCCCTCGGCCATCGCAGCCCTATGCTTTCAGCGCTCGGTGGTGGCGCTCGCCGCCCGGCGGACCGCAGAAATAAGTTCAGGTGAGAACGCGTCCTTGCGACGCTGGTTCCACCACCATGGCAAAGCGGGGCCGCTCGGTTACCCGCCGGAAATCGAAGGGCCGCCCACAAGGCGGCCCCTCGCCCGATCGTCCCAACAAATGCTTATACCGCAGACCGCGCAGTCACTCCGCAGCCGGCAATGCCGCCGGCTGCTCGGCGGCCTTCGCCGCCTGTTCCTTCTCGCGCTCGTCGAGAATGAGCGCATCGCGCTTGCCCGCGATCTCGCGCAGGACACTCATCATCGCTCCGGTGCCGGCCGGGATCAGACGGCCGACAATGACATTCTCCTTGAGCCCGTCGAGCGTATCCACCTTGCCGCTGACCGCCGCCTCGGTGAGAACGCGGGTGGTCTCCTGGAACGACGCCGCAGAGATGAAAGAGCGGGTCTGCAGCGACGCCTTGGTGATGCCGAGCAAGACGGGGTGGGCTTTCGCCTCCTTCTTGCCGGCGTCGCGCGCCCGCTCGTTCACCTCGTCGAATTCGATCCGATCGATGTGCTCGCCTTGGATCAGCTCGGTCTCCCCGGAGTCGTCCACCTCGACCTTCTGCAGCATCTGGCGGACGATCACCTCGATGTGCTTGTCGTTTATATTGACGCCCTGCAGGCGGTAGACCTCCTGGATCTCGTTGACGAGATAGGCGGCGAGGTCTTCCACGCCCTTGACCGCGAGAATGTCGTGCGGCGCCGGGTTGCCCTCGACGATGTAGTCGCCCTTCTCGATCGGGTCGCCATCCTGCAGATGGATATGCTTGCCCTTCGGGATCAGGTATTCGCGCGGCTCGGCATCCTTGTCGGTCGGCTCGATGGTGAGCCGCCGTTTGTTTTTGTAATCGCGGCCGAAGCGAACGATCCCCAATTCCTCGGCGATGATCGCCGCCTCTTTGGGTCGTCGCGCCTCGAACAGTTCCGCGACGCGCGGCAGACCGCCGGTGATGTCGCGCGTCTTGGCGCTCTCGCTCGGCATGCGGGCGATAACGTCGCCCGCCTTCATTTTGCTGCCGGGATCGACCGACAGGATCGCGTCGACGGCGAGCTGGTAACGCGCCTCGCCGCCGCGCGCGAGCTTGAGCACCTTGCCGTCCTTCCCCTTGATGACGATGGCCGGCCGCAGGTCCTGCTGCCCCCGGCCGGAGCCGGTGCGCCAGTCGATCACCGCGCGCTTGGCGATGCCGGTCGATTCATCGAGTATCTCCGACATCGACTGGCCTTCCACCAGGTCCTCGAAATCGACCACGCCCTCGACCTCAGTGAGGATCGGCCGGGTGTAGGGGTCCCACTCGGCGATGCGTTGGCCGCGCGCGATCTTGTCGCCCTCGTCGACCTTGAGACGCGAGCCGAACTGAATGCGATGGACCGCGCGTTCCGTGCCGTCCTGGTCGACCACGACGACCGACATGTTGCGGGCCATGGCGATGAGCTCGCCGTCCGAGTTGCGCACGACATTGCGATTGTTGATGCGGATCGTGCCGTCGAAGTTCGAACTCGATGAACGACTGCTCGGAGATTTGCGCCGCCCCGCCGATGTGGAAGGTGCGCATGGTGAGCTGCGTTCCCGGCTCGCCGATCGATTGCGCGGCGATGACGCCGACCGCTTCGCCCATGTTCACCGGCGTGCCGCGCGCAAGATCGCGGCCGTAGCACGCGGCGCACACGCCGTTGGTGGTCTCGCAGGTGAGCACCGAGCGGATGCGCACCTCCTGCACCCCGGCCTTGCCGATGGCGTGCACGCTCGGCTCGTCGAGCAGCGTGTTGCGCGGGACGATCACGTCGTTGGACGTCGGGTCGCGCACATCTTCGGCGATGGTGCGGCCGAGAATGCGGGTCGCGAGCGAGGCCACCACCTGGCCGGCGTCAATGATGGCGCGCACCTTGATGCCGGCCGTCGTGCCGCAGTCGACCTCGGTGACGATGCAGTCCTGCGCGACGTCCACCAGTCGCCGGGTGAGGTAGCCGGAGTTCGCCGTTTTGAGCGCTGTGTCGGCAAGGCCCTTGCGCGCGCCGTGCGTCGAGTTGAAGTATTCGAGCACGGACAGCCCTTCCTTGAAGTTGGAAATGATCGGGCTCTCGATGATTTCTCCCGACGGTTTCGCCATCAGGCCGCGCATGCCGGCGAGCTGACGCATCTGCGCGGGCGAGCCGCGCGCGCCGGAATGCGCCATCATATAGATCGAATTGATCGGGACCTCGCGGCCGGACTTCTCGTCCTTACGCACCGCGGAGATTTCTTTCATCATCGCCTCGGCGATCTCCTCGGTGCACTTCGACCAGGCGTCGACCACCTTGTTGTACTTCTCGCCCTGAGTGATGAGCCCTTCGTTGAACTGCTGCTCGAACTCCTTGGCTTCAGTGCGGGTCCTATCCACGATCTTCCATTTCGAACTCGGCACCACCATGTCGTCCTTGCCGAACGAAATGCCGGCCTTGAAGGCGTGATGAAAACCGAGCGCCATGATCCGGTCGCAGAAAATCACGGTCTCTTTCTGCCCGCAGTGGCGATAGACCGTGTCGATCATGTTGGAGATCTCGCGCTTCGTCATCAGCTTGTTGACGGTGTCGAACGAGGCCTTGGGATGCCGCGGCATCACCTCGCCGAGCACCACCCGGCCGGGCGTGGTGTCGAACCAGCGGAGAATCTTTTCGCCGTTCTCGTCAACGCCCTCCCACCGATACTTGATCTTGGTGTGGAGGGTGATGGCCTTCTGGGCGAGCGCATGGTCGATGTCGGCGAGATTGCCGAAGATCTTGCCCTGGCCGGGCTCGCCCTCACTCATGATCGAGAGGTAGTAGAGCCCGAGCACGATATCCTGCGACGGCACGATGATCGGAGCGCCGTTCGCCGGATGCAGAATGTTGTTGGTCGACATCATCAACACCCGCGCTTCGAGCTGCGACTCGAGCGAGAGCGGCACATGCACGGCCATCTGGTCGCCGTCGAAGTCGGCGTTGAACGCCGCGCAGACGAGCGGATGCAACTGGATCGCCTTGCCCTCGATCAGCACCGGCTCGAACGCCTGAATGCCGAGCCGATGCAGCGTCGGCGCGCGGTTCAACAGCACGGGGTGCTCGCGGATCACCTCGTCGAGGATGTCCCACACCTCGGGTTTTTCCTTCTCGACGAGCTTCTTCGCCTGCTTGACCGTGGTCGACAGACCCTTGGCGTCGAGGCGCGAATAGATGAACGGCTTGAACAGTTCGAGCGCCATCTTCTTCGGCAACCCGCACTGGTGCAGCTTCAACTCCGGCCCGACCACGATCACCGAGCGGCCGGAATAGTCGACCCGCTTGCCCAGCAGGTTCTGGCGGAATCGGCCCTGCTTGCCCTTGAGCATGTCGGCGAGCGACTTCAGCGGCCGCTTGTTGGCGCCGGTGATGACGCGTCCGCGCCGGCCGTTATCGAACAGCGCGTCGACCGCCTCCTGCAACATCCGCTTCTCGTTGCGGATGATGATGTCGGGCGCACGCAGCTCGATCAGCCGCTTCAAGCGATTGTTGCGATTGATGACGCGGCGGTAGAGATCATTGAGATCGGAGGTCGCGAACCGGCCGCCGTCGAGCGGCACCAACGGCCGCAGATCGGGCGGGATCACCGGCACGACGGTGAGGATCATCCATTCCGGGCGATTGCCCGAGGTAAGGAAAGCTTCGATCAGCTTGAGCCGCTTGGCGAGCTTCTTCGGCTTGAGGTCGGAGGTTGATTCGGCGATCTCCTTGCGCAAGTCAACCGCGAGCTTTTCGAGGTCGAGCCCCTTGAGCATTTCGCGGATCGCTTCGGCGCCGATCATGGCGGTGAAGCTGTCGGCGCCGTATTCGTCCTGGGCGCGCAGATACTCCTCTTCGCTCAACAGCGCCCGGTGCTGCAGCGGGGTCAGGCCCGGCTCCAGCACGAGGTAGTACTCAAAATAGAGAATCCGCTCGAGGTCCTTGAGCGTCATGTCGAGCAGAAGGCCGATGCGGCTCGGCAACGACTTCAGAAACCAGATATGCGCAACCGGCGCCGCAAGCTCGATATGGCCCATGCGCTCGCGCCGCACCCGCGACAGCGTCACCTCGACGCCGCACTTCTCGCAGATGATGCCCTTGTACTTCATGCGCTTGTACTTGCCGCACAAGCATTCATAGTCCTTGATCGGGCCAAAGATGCGCGCGCAGAACAGTCCGTCGCGCTCCGGCTTGAAGGTCCGGTAGTTGATCGTCTCCGGCTTCTTGATCTCGCCGTAGGACCACGACAGAATCTTTTCCGGGCTCGCGATCGAGATGCGGATCTGATCGAAAACCTGGGCCGGCACCTGGGGCCCGAAAAAATTCATGACTTCTTGATTCATTATCGTCTCCTGAGAACCGTGTCTCCCATTGGCGCGGGAGGTCAGGGATTGCGCTCCCTGGCGGATCGCCTTGCGATCCGACCTCCCTCGCCGTGGAGGGAGGCATCAAATGGGTTAGTCGTTACTCCGCCGCTTCCGCCGTATCGCCCGAGCCGCGTCCTTGCTTGGAGTTGTGCAAATCGACATTGAGGCCGAGCGAGCGCATCTCCTTCACCAGCACGTTGAAGGACTCGGGAATGCCCGCCTCGAAAGTGTCGTCGCCGCGCACGATCGACTCGTACGCCTTGGTGCGGCCGGCGACGTCGTCGGACTTCACCGTCAACATCTCCTGCAAGGTATATGCCGCTCCATAGGCTTCGAGCGCCCACACCTCCATTTCGCCGAACCGCTGGCCGCCGAACTGCGCCTTGCCGCCGAGCGGCTGCTGCGTCACGAGGCTGTACGGACCGATCGAACGGGCGTGGATCTTGTCGTCGACGAGGTGATGCAGCTTGAGCATATAGATGTAGCCGACGGTCACCTTGCGATCGAACTCCTCGCCGGTGCGCCCGTCGTATAGGGTCACCTGCCCGGAGTGGTCGAGACCGGCCAGTTCGAGCATGGTCTCGATGTCCTTCTCCTTGGCGCCGTCGAAGACCGGGGTCGCGATCGGCACGCCGTGGCGCAGATTCTCGCCGAGTTCGACCAATTCGCCTTCGCCGAGCGAGCGGATGGTCTCGTCCTCGCCGTAGACCTTCTTCAGCGTCTCCTTGAGCGGCTTCAGGTCGCTGCGCCCGTAATAGGCGTCGACCGCCTGACCGATGCGCCGACCGAGGCCGGCGCAAGCCCATCCGAGATGGGTCTCGAGAATCTGCCCGACATTCATTCGGCTCGGCACCCCGAGCGGATTGAGCACGATGTCGACCGGCGTGCCGTCGGCGAGGAACGGCATGTCCTCGGCCGGCACGATCTTCGACACCACGCCCTTGTTGCCATGGCGGCCAGCCATCTTGTCGCCCGGCTGGATCTTGCGCTTCACCGCGACGAAGACCTTGACCATCTTCATCACGCCGGGTGGCAGCTCGTCGCCGCGCTGCAATTTCTCCACCTTGTCAAGAAAGCGTTGCTCGAGCCCTTTCTTGCTCTCATCGTACTGCTTGCGGATCGCCTCGATCTCGGCCATCAGCTTGTCGTTGGAGGAGGCGAACTGCCACCACTGCGAACGCGGATATTCCTCCAGCACCGCGCGGGTGATTTTGGAGTCTTTCTTGAAGCCCTTCGGGCCGGCAATGCCGATGCGGTTTTCCAGGAGTTCAGCGAGACGGCCATAGACGTTGCGATCGAGGATCGCCTGCTCGTCGTCGCGGTCCTTGGCGAGACGCTCGATTTCCTCGCGCTCGATCGCGAGTGCGCGCTCGTCCTTCTCGACGCCGTGCCGATTGAACACACGCACCTCGACCACCGTGCCCTGCACGCCAGGCGGCACCCGAAGCGAGGTGTCGCGCACGTCGGACGCTTTTTCGCCGAAGATCGCCCGCAGCAGCTTCTCTTCCGGGGTCATCGGGCTTTCGCCCTTCGGCGTGATCTTGCCGACCAGGATGTCGCCGGCGTGGACCTCGGCGCCGATATAAACGATGCCCGCCTCGTCGAGGTTCTTGAGCGCCTCCTCGGAGACGTTGGGAATGTCGCGGGTGATCTCCTCGGGGCCGAGCTTGGTGTCGCGCGCCATCACCTCGAATTCTTCGATGTGGACCGAGGTGAAGACGTCGTCCTTGACGATGCGCTCGGAGAGCAGGATCGAGTCTTCGAAGTTGTAGCCGTTCCACGGCATGAAGGCGACGAGCACGTTGCGCCCGAGCGCCAGCTCGCCGAGATCGGTCGAAGGACCGTCAGCGATAATGTCGCCCTTGGCGACCGCGTCGCCGACCTTCACCAGCGGCCGCTGATTGATGCAGGTGTTCTGGTTCGACCGCTGGAACTTCTGCAGCCGATAGATGTCGACGCCCGACTTGGTCGGATCAAGCTCCTCGGTCGCCCGGATCACGATGCGGGTGGAATCCACCTGATCGACAACGCCGGTGCGGCGCGCCGCGATCGCCGCGCCCGAATCGCGCGCCACGACGCCTTCCATGCCGGTGCCGACATAGGGCGCTTCGGTGCGCACCAGCGGCACCGCCTGACGCTGCATGTTGGATCCCATCAGCGCGCGGTTGGCGTCGTCGTTCTCCAGGAAGGGGATGAGCGCGGCGGCGACTGAGACGAGCTGCTTGGGCGAGACGTCCATGTAGTCGACCTTGTCGGGCGCAATCATGAGGACGTCGCCGGCATGCCGGCACACGATCAGGTCTTCGGTGAAGCGGCCGCGGGAGTCGACGGACTGGTTCGCCTGGGCGACGTAATAACGGCCCTCCTCCATCGCTGAGAGATAGGTGACTTCGTCGCTCACCCGACCGTCCTTCACCTTGCGATAGGGCGTCTCGACGAAGCCGTATTTGTTGACCCGCGCATAGGTCGCGAGCGAATTGATCAGTCCGATATTCGGCCCTTCCGGCGTCTCGATCGGACAGATGCGGCCATAGTGCGTCGGGTGCACGTCGCGCACCTCGAAGCCGGCCCGCTCGCGCGTCAGGCCGCCCGGCCCGAGCGCCGAAAGGCGCCGTTTGTGGGTGATCTCCGACAGCGGATTGGTCTGGTCCATGAACTGCGAGAGCTGAGACGAGCCGAAAAACTCGCGAACCGCGGCGGCCGCCGGCTTCGCGTTAATCAGGTCCTGCGGCATGACCGTGCCGATATCGACCGAGGACATGCGCTCCTTGATCGCGCGCTCCATGCGCAATAGGCCGATGCGGTATTGGTTCTCCATCAACTCGCCGACCGAACGCACCCGGCGATTGCCGAGATGGTCGATGTCGTCGATCACGCCCTTGCCGTCGCGCAGATCGACCAGCGTCCGGATGACGCCGATGATGTCCTCCTTGCGCAGAATGCGCACGGTGTCCGAACATTCGAGGTCGAGCCGCATGTTCATTTTGACCCGGCCGACCGCCGAGAGGTCGTACCGCTCGGGATCGAAGAACAGCGAGTTGAACATGGTCTGCGCGGTTTCGATCGTCGGCGGCTCGCCCGGCCGCATCACGCGATAGATGTCGAATAGCGCGTCTTCGCGCCGCAGATTCTTGTCGACTGAGAGGGTGTTGCGGATGTAAGCGCCGATATTGACGTGGTCGATGTCGAGGACCGGCACTTCCTTATAGCCGACCTCGGCGAGCAGCTTCAGCGCCTTTTCGGTGATCTCCTCTCCCGCCTCGACATGGATTTCGCCGGTCTTGGCGTTGACGAGATCCTCGGCGATGTAGCGGCCGATCAGCTCCTCGTCGGTCATCCGCAGCGCCTTCAGCCCCTTCTCCTGGAGCTGGCGCGCCTGGCGCACGGTGATCTTCTTGCCCGCCTCGACCACCACTTTGCCGGTGTCGGCGTCGACGAGGTCGTTGACCGCCTTGTAGCCCTTGAGCCGGTTGGCGTCGAACGGCACGCGCCAGCCGTCCTTGGTGCGCTTGTAGATGACCTGCTTGTAGAAGGTGTTGAGGATTTCTTCGCCGTCCATGCCGAGCGCATAGAGCAGCGACGTCACCGGAATCTTGCGCCGCCGGTCGATGCGCGCATAGACGATGTCCTTGGCGTCGAACTCGATGTCGAGCCAGGAGCCGCGATAGGGAATGATGCGGGCTGCGAACAGGAGCTTGCCCGAAGAGTGCGTCTTGCCCTTGTCGTGATCGAAGAAGACGCCGGGCGAGCGGTGCATTTGCGAGACGATCACCCGCTCGGTGCCGTTGACGACGAAGGTGCCGTTATTGGTCATGAGCGGGATGTCGCCCATGTAGACGTCCTGCTCCTTGATGTCCTTGACCGAGCGCGCCCCGGTCTCCTCGTCGACATCGAACACGATCAGGCGCAGCGTCACCTTCAGCGGCGCGGCATAGGTCATGCCACGCTGCCGGCACTCGTCGACGTCGTATTTCGGCGGCTCGAACTCGTAGCGGACGAACTCGAGCTGGGCCGTATTGGAAAAATCCGAGATGGGAAAGACCGACTTGAAAACGGCCTGCAACCCTTCGTCCGGCCGCCCGCCTTTCGGCTCCTTGATTAACAGAAATTGGTCATAGGACGCCTTCTGAACCTCGATGAGGTTCGGCATCTCTGCGACTTCCTGGATTTTGCCAAAAAACTTGCGAACCCGTTTGCGACCGGTGAACGTTTCTGCCATCGTGGCCTCTCGGTTCCCGCCAGCCGGACTAGCGGCGGCGGCTTCCAGCGCTCCCCTCTGGGCATGGCGCTGGAAGATGCATCTCGGCGAACAACGTTCTTTGCGTCCGCCGTCCAAATTCAGCGATCCGCGGTTCAGACGCGGACCGCAAACTTTTTATGTGCGCCGTGGGCGAAGAGGGCAATCTTGTCAATATAGGGACCGAATCGCCCGTTTTGCCTCACGATCACTTGAGTTCGACCTTGGCCCCCACCTTTTCAAGGGTGGCCTTGATCTTCTCGGCCTCCTCCTTGTTGACCCCTTCCTTGACCGGCTTCGGCGCGCCTTCGACCAGGTCCTTGGCCTCCTTCAGGCCGAGGCCGGTGAGCGCCCGAACCTCTTTGATGACCTCGATCTTCTTCTCGCCGATGGCGGCAAGCACGACCGTGAACTCGGTCTGCTCTTCGGCGGGCGCGGCAGCGGCGGCGGCGGGCCCCGCCGCAACCGCCACAGCAGCGGCGGCCGACACGCCCCATTTCTCCTCCAGGAGCTTGGCAAGCTCGGCCGCCTCGAGCACGGTGAGGCTGGAGAGGTCGGAAACGATCTGTTGCAGATCAGTCATCAGTCAAGTCCTTTCGACATAAGACGATTTCGGTTGAGAACTCACTCGCCCTTGGCGGCGTAGGCCTGGACGACGCGCGCGACCTTGGCGGCGGGCGCGATGATCACCTGCGCAAGCTTGGTCGCCGGCGCCTGGATCAGGCCGATGATCTTCGCCCTCAGCTCGTCGAGCGACGGCAACGCGGCGAGCGCCTTGACGCCGTCGGCGTCGAGCGCGGTGTTGCCGAGCGCTCCGCCGAGAATGACGAGTTTCTCGTTCGCCCTGGCGAATTCGGACAGGACCTTGGGGGCGGCGACCGGGTCGCCCGAATAGGCGAGCACCGTTGGTCCCTTCAGCAGGGGCGCAATGGCCGCGCTATTAGTTCCGTCCAATGCGATCTTGGCGAGACGGTTCTTCGCCACCTTCACGGATGCCCCCGCCTGCTTTGCCTGCCTGCGCAGGGTCTGCATCTGGGCGACGGTGAGACCGGCATAGTGAGCGACGACCACGACGTTGGAGGCCTTGAACACCTCGCTCAGCGTCGCGACCAGCTCCTTCTTGGCCGCTCGATCCACGTGTTGCTCTCTCCGATTGGCGGCGAAAGCGATGCCGCCGGTTGCGACGGTTCGTTCCCCTCGCCGCTGTGCGGGCAGGAGGACGGAACGAGGCTCCAGCGCCCTGTCCCCCGACGCATGACAACGTCGGGTTGACCCGAGTCCGAACCGTCGCGGGGCTTGCCCCGAAACCGATCTTCCCCGTCTATGCAGGCTCCTAGAGCAGAGAATTAAGCCAACGCATCAAGCGCGGGCGCCTGCAGTCTCGGACAGGACCGGCCGGCCCAAACCGCGGGCGCGGCCGTGCGCGCGTGCAGCAATGACGCAAAGGCATCCTCTCAAGCTCGTGGGAGCCCCGATTGTGAATCCGCTCAAGCGCTGAAAGGAGTTTTATCCTGTTCGCCGTGTTATCCGCAGGACGCGCAAAAGCGCGCCGACAAACTGGGTCGGCACGCCCGTGGCTGCTTATTTAGGACGTTTGCGGCTCCTTGCCAAGCCCTTTCGCCGCGCAGGAGCGGAATTATTGCGCGAACAAGGTGGCCGGCTCCACTTTCACGCCCGGTCCCATGGTCGAGGAGACGGCGACGCGGTTTATATACTGGCCCTTGGCGCCCGCAGGCTTCGCCTTTTGAACGGCATCGGCAAAAGTCTTAATGTTTTCCACGAGCTTATCGGCGGCGAACGAGGCCTTGCCGATGCCTGCATGGACAATCCCCGCCTTTTCCACCCGGAACTCGACCGAGCCGCCTTTCGACGCCTTGATCGCCGCGATCACGTCCATGGTGACCGTGCCGACCTTGGGGTTGGGCATCATGCCGCGCGGGCCGAGCACTTTGCCGAGCCGGCCGACCAGCGGCATCAGGTCGGGCGTGGCGATGCAGCGGTCGAAGTCGATATTGCCGCCCTGCACTTTCTCGACCAGGTCCTCGGCCCCAACAACCTCGGCGCCGGCAGCCTTCGCCTCGTCGGCCTTGGCCCCGCGAGCAAACACCGCGACCCGCACCGAGCGGCCGGTCCCGTTGGGCAGCGCGACCACGCCACGGACCATCTGGTCGGCATGGCGCGGATCGACGCCGAGATTCATCGCGATCTCGATCGTCTCGTCGAATTTCGCCTTGGCACGCTCCTTCACCAGTTTGACCGCCTCGGCGACCGGGTAGAGCTTGCTCCGGTCGATGCCCTCGCGCGCCGCGCGCACCCTTTTTCCGTTCTGAGCCATGACGGTTACTCCCTCACCTCGATGCCCATCGACTGGGCGGAGCCCTCGATCATGCGCATGGCGGCCTCGACCGTGTCACAGTTGAGGTCCTTCATTTTCTTTTCCGCGATCTCCTTGACTTGGTCCTTGGTGACCACGCCCGCTTTGTCGCGGCCTGGAGCCTTCGCGCCCTTTTCGAGATTCGCCGCCTTCTTGAGAAAGTAGGAGATCGGCGGGGTGCGCATCTCGAAGGTGAACGACCGGTCCGCATAGATCGTGATCACGACGGGGATCGGCTGCCCCTTCTCCATCTGCTGGGTCTGGGCGTTGAACGCCTTGCAAAACTCCATGATGTTGAGCCCGCGCTGGCCGAGCGCGGGACCGATCGGCGGAGACGGGTTGGCCGCCCCCGCCGGCACCTGCAGTTTCAGGTAGCCGGTGATTTTCTTCGCCATGACAATGCTCCTTCGCGCCGGACTTTCGGCTCGCAGGGTTCGTGGTGCGGATCAAAGACGGTCGGCGAACCGCCCTCCTCCCACGTCTTTTCGCCTCTTTGTCTGCTCCCTCGCCGCGCGGGCGCGGCGAGGTCGGGGTGAGGGGCAAACTTTCAGAGGCGCGAACGCCCCCTCACCCGGATCGCTTCAGCCCTAGCTGGGCGATCCGACCTATCCCCGCAGGCGGGGAGAGGTGAATGGATTGCCGGTCAAGCCCGGCAATGACGGAACAATTACATCTTCTCAACTTGGCCAAATTCAAGTTCAACCGGGGTGGCGCGGCCAAAAATCGACACCGCCACCTTGACGCGCGAGCGGGCGTCGTCGACCTCCTCCACCACGCCGTTGAACGAGGCGAACGGCCCATCCGACACCCGCACCTGTTCGCCGATCTCAAAGGAGACCGTGGACTTCGGCCGGTCGATGCCTTCCTGCACCTGGTGCAGGATGCGGTTCGCCTCGGCTTCCGAAATCGGCATCGGCTTGTTGTCGGTGCCGAGGAAGCCGGTCACCTTCGGCGTGTTCTTGATGAGGTGATAGCCCTCGTCGGTCAGGTCCATCTTCACCAGCACATAGCCGGGAAAGAACTTGCGCTCGGCGTCGACCTTGCGGCCGCGCCTGACCTCGGTGACCTTCTCCTTGGGCACCAGGATCTGCTCGAACAGATGCTCGAGATGGCGCTGCTTCGCCTGTTCGCGGATGGATTCGGCGACCTTGTTCTCGAAGTTCGAGTAGGCGTGAACGATGTACCAGCGCTTGGTCATGGCGGTGATCCGGCGAACTCCGTCAGTGTCCGATCCCGAGCACGAATGTCACGAGCATGCGGATGATTTGATCGGCGAACAGGAAGAACAGCGCGGCGACCGTCGACATGATGAACACCATCAGCGTGGTGATCGCGGTCTCGCGACGGCTCGGCCAGGTGACCTTCTCGGTCTCCTGACGCACCTCCTGCAGGAACTTGAACGGACTGACCTTGGCCATCGACTCGTTTTACGTCCTCGTCTGCTTACAAACATAAAGCTAAGCCCGGGTGCGGCAGGTGTGAACCCCGCTCGTCCCGGGAACGCTGAGTTCTGCACTCTGGCAGGCAAAGCCCAGCTCACTTCTGGCGAAGCCCGGCCCGGTCCTGGCAGGAGTGGAGGGACTTCGAACCCCCAACCCCCGGTTTTGGAGACCGGTGCTCTAGCCAGTTGAGCTACACTCCTAAAAAGGAAGCAGGTGGGGCATACACGCTTACGCCACCGACTCTAAATGCATGATCGGGGGAGGCTTTGCAAGGGCGGGGCCGGTCAGGGCGGCACTGGCGGTCTGAGCTTGTCCTTTAGTTTCGCTGCTCGTTCGACCAAGTCCTTCAACTCTGGTTCGTCAACCGCGCCAAAGCGAGCGACCACATCGTCATAGACGCCGATCGCCTCCTCGCTGCGATCGAGCGTCCCGAGCGTGACCCCCTTGTTGACGAGCGCCTTGGCCACCGGTTCGCGCAGCGCCAGTTCGGTCGCCGCGCCAAAGCGCGCGACGACATCGTCATAGACGCCGATCTCCTCCTCGCTGCGGCCGAGCGTCCCGAGCGTGACCCCCTTGTTGAAGAGCGCCGTGGCCACCTGTTCGCGCAGCGCCAGTTCGGCCGCCGCGCCAAAGCGCGCGACCACATCGTCATAGACGCCGATCGCCTCCTCGCTGCGATCGAGCGTCCCGAGTCTCACCCCCTTGTTGAAGAGCGCCGTGGCCACCTGTTCGCGCAGCGCCAGTTCGGTCGCCGCGCCAAAGCGCGCGACCACATCGTCATAGACGCCGATCGCCTCCTCGCTGCGATCGAGCGTCCCGAGCGTGACCCCCTTGTTGACGAGCGCCTTGCCCACCTGTTCGCGCAGCGCCAGTTCGGTCGCCGCGCCAAAGCGCGCGACCACATCGTCATAGACGCCGATCTCCTCCTCGCTGCGATCGAGCGTCCCGAGTCTCACCCCCTTGTTGAAGAGCGCCGTGGCCACCTGTTCGCGCAGCGCCAGTTCGGTCGCCGCGCCAAAGCGCGCGACCACATCGTCATAGACGCCGATCGCCTCCTCGCTGCGATCGAGCGTCCCGAGCGTGACCCCCTTGTTGACGAGCGCCTTGGCCACCCGTTCGCGCAGCGCCAGTTCGGTCGCCGCGCCAAAGCGCGCGACCACATCGTCATAGACGCCGATCGCCTCCTCGCTGCGATCGAGCGTCCCGAGCGTGACCCCCTTGTTGACGAGCGCCTTGGCCACCTGTTCGCGCAGCTCCAGTTCGGTCGCCGCGCCAAAGCGCGCGACCGCATCGTCATAGACGCCGATCGCCTCCTCGCTGCGCCCGAGCGCCCCCAGCCTCAGCCCCTTGTTGACAAGCGCCTTGGCCACCGCTTCGCGCAGCGCCAGTTCGGTCGCCGTGCCAAAGCGCGCAACCACATCGTCATAGACAGCGATCTCTTCCTCGCTGCGGCCAAGCCTGCCCAGCGCCACCCCCTTGTTGACGAGCACTCTCGCAGCTAGAACTAGGCGATCACCCTCAGAGGCGTCTGCGAAGCGGTCGGCGATTTCATTAAACGCGCTGAAAGCCAGTGAGGGCTCATTCTTGTCGAACTTGACCACGCCCCACAAAAACTTCGCCTGCGCCCACTCGATCTCCGATCCAGCCGCAGCCAAAGCCTGTTCCGCGCAGAATAAAGCACCATGATAGTCTCGCTTATCCGGCAGCTCAGAATCGCGTAGCCGCTCCGCGAAATCGATCCAATAATCGAACCCTGGCGTTTCGAGAGGCTCAGCCTCTTCCTTGCCCGGTGGTGCCAAGGAGAAGCTTTCGACAGTCGCCAACCCCGGACCCGTCGCCTTGCCCTCGTGATCGCGCAGCCACTTGGCCAGATGAAACCGCAAATGCTCACAGAATTCGTTGGTCGCATCATAGTCGCGGAACAGATGTCGTTTCGCTGTTGCAATCGATTCCCGAAACGCCAGGACCTTCTTGAGCTGCTCGCCCGGGTCGCGCATTTGGCGCTCATCGACCCGCTTAAAGAATAGCCCGATATTGCGGATCGTCGTCGCGGCGTAGAGGTCCTCCGCGATCTTCCACTCCTCTTCGACGCCCGATGTGTATTTTTCGCCTGTTGGGGACCCCCAGCGGTCGTGCAGAACGAAAACCGCATAGTCGCACTGCTTGAGGTCTTCGTTGATTTGTTCCTGCGGACGGCCGACGCCGCCGATCGTGTCTTCCCAGCCGACCGGATGAAATGTGACGCCGCGTGGCTCGGCATCGCACGCAGTATATTTCTCCAACGTCTCACGAAACGCCTTGCGCTCACTATCGAGCCCGCTCGGCGATGCGATGAATACGCGGTATTGAGTTATCGGTCTCGGCATGCGACGTACATAAAAAATGAACCAACAACCGAGAGTTTATTCCGCACTCGCCTAAACGCAAATCGATTAACGCAAAATTTGCGCCTACCAGCAGTTTGGAGCGGGTGAAGGGAATCGAACCCTCACTTACTCTTCAGATGAAATCCTTAAATCCTCACCTAGGCCAGCGGCTTGCGCGCCGTCTCCTTCATGGTCGCCACCGCGATCAGCGCCGGCACCGCCGCTATCAAGTAATAGTAGACCGTGCAGCTCGCGGACCTCAGGGTGATAGCGCTCGCCAACACCGTCGAGCTCCCGACGGCGTCGGGCTTCTCAATTCGCCTCGAACAGCTCCCCAAGCTCGCCGACCTGGTTGCGAGGGCGCTCGCCGAGGCTCGCGCCCGCGGCCGCTTCACCGGCGCGCTGCCGGCGATCACGGTGTTTGATCAGCCGAAGTGGCGCAATGAATATCATGCCTGCCGTTAAATCTTGTCCTCCGGCAGCAATGTATATGTTGCTTGCAGCTTCGCGCGCCGTTCCAACATCTCTTTGCAGTCGAGTCTCTTCAGGTATCGAACCGACATGTCCGATGACCTCTCGGACGACTTGTGATGAACGAAAACGATCTCATCGCCTTTAAGGTAAAAAGTGGAATTGCCTTGGCCCGGCCCGCCTTGGATGATGGAGCGAGTAACCGGATTGAAAACGCCATTGTAATATTGGGTGGGTATCACTGGTGTCCGGTTGACGGTGAGGAGCGTTCTGGAAAGAGCTGATCTGGCAGGAGCTTGCCACCGAAAATGGGTGGTGTCGATTTGAACTTGGTCGGGCGCTATTCGGAGTTTTTCCGAGGAGTCGCCCGTGAACATCGGCAAGACGCTTTTCGCCCAGCTGATGGATTTTCTGCCTTGGAGCACTTTTGCGCGGATTGTTACCCGCTACGGTGGCGACGCCCGGGTGCGAACGCTGTGTTGTGCCGAGCAATACCGCGCGATGGCGTTTGCGCAACTGACCTATCGAGAGAGCCTGCGCGATATCGAGGTCTGCCTATCGGCGCGCGCGTCGAAACTCTATCACATTGGTTTTCGCGAGCCGGTCCGACGATCGACTCTGGCCGACGCGAACGAGACGCGCGACTGGCGCATTTACGCGGAGTTCGCTCACCGTCTGATTGCCCATGCGAGGAAGCTCTATGCCAGCGAAAGCCTGGGCATGGAGCTGGCCAACACGGTCTATGCTCTGGATTCCACGACCATCGATCTGTGCCTGTCGCTATTTCCATGGGCGCACTTTCGCTCCACCAAGGCGGCGGTGAAGATGCACACGTTGCTCGATCTGCGCGGCAACATCCCGAGCTTCGTTCACATCTCGAACGGCAAGCTGCACGACGTTCACGCTCTCGATTTGCTGATCCCCGAAGCAGGCGCCATCTACGTCATGGATCGCGGCTACATCGACTTCGCGCGCCTTTACGTCTTGCAGCAGGCTGGCGCCTTCTTCGTCACCCGTGCCAAGTCGAACCTGGATGCGCACCGCGTCTACTCGGCGCCGACAGATCGGGCGACCGGTATCATTGCCGACCAGACTATCGCATTGGATGGCTATTCTACCAGCAAGGACTATCCCGTTCATCTGCGCCGCGTCCAATTCAAGGATGCCGCATCGGGAAAAAGGCTGGTGTTTCTTACCAACCATTTTACCCTGCCGGCGGCATTGATCTGCGACCTATACAAGAGCCGCTGGCAGGTCGAACTGTTCTTCAAATGGATAAAGCAGCATCTTCGGATCAAGCAGTTTTACGGCACGTCGGACAACGCGGTGAGGACGCAAATATGGATCGCGGTTTCCGTCTACGTCCTGGTTGCCATCGTCAAGAAGCGCCTCGGCTTGGAGGCCTCTCTCTACACTTTGCTCCAGGTTTTCTCGGTCACCCTCTTCGAGAAAATGCCGATGTCCCAGGCATTTTCCGAAAGCACAACCACTTTCGAAGACGGCGAACTCAGCAACCAGCTGAATCTGTTCGACTATTAACCGGACAGTAGTGGGTGGGTATAAAAAACTTTGCGTTATCTGACCAAATATCGAACGCGCCTTTCACAAGATCCCGGAACTCAGGCTTGCTGTCCACAGGCTCAATTGACAGCATCATCATCTCGATCCGAACGATATAACCGTCGGGCTTGGTGTAGTCGGTTTCGATCGTGAGCGCAGATGGTTCGGTTGAAATCCAACACCCAAAATAGTCTTGAAGCGTGACGGCTTTTGGCTGTTCGTCTGCGCTTGCATTTGTTGGGCCGGCCTTAAAGGCCGTGCAAAGGCCGAGTAGAACAGTGCCGAGGTAAGCGGTGACGGATTTAGAGGGCGTGCGGTCACGATCGTTCATTGGAATCCGACATCCACCCGGATGAACCCTTCGTTGATATGATAGTGGCGCCATCTGCGGGGTTTTGGCAATGCCGCGCCGCCGTGTCGGCAGCAAGGGGGTGCCGATAACGGCAAGTGGCGCTTTGTCAGAGTGAGCAACAGGCCGCTTGTCAGAATGAGAACAACGGCATGAAGCAAGTGATTGGAGATTGGAGCGGGTGAAGGGAATCGAACCCTCGTCATCAGCTTGGAAGGCTGTTGCTCTACCATTGAGCTACACCCGCACCGCGCCGCCGAACGCATGACCGTACTCGGAGCATCCGCGCCTACCGGGCAAAGTCGGTGCGTGCCGCCGCTCTTGCACGACCTGAGCCGGCAATTCAAGTCCGCCGTCCGTCCGCCGGTGATGCGCCGACGCACGAGCGCCAGCGCCGCCCTTTCCCGATATGAAACGGCAAGGGCGCGAGCTCCGCCCGCGCCCTGCCCTGCACCGTCGGAGCGACTGCAATCGCTAAAACATGGTGATTTCAGCTTGGTCGTTCCACCCTCACCCGTAGTGGTCATGCTCCGCGAAGGCGGAGCATCCAGTAATCACGGCGAACGTTCGTGTTTACTGGGTCGCCCGCTTGCGCGGGCGATGACGGTAAGAGATTTGTCAATTCCACATCAATTCATCCCGCTAAAACCCGTCGCCTTGCCATCCGATCATGCCTTGGCCCCCGGTGAATGCATGCAGGGCCTGGAGAGCAACCTCGGTGATCGACGGGGAAGAGTCCTGCCGCCGCGCGGCGCGACGCGCCGGTTCCTCGCGTTTTTGCCGGTTTTTTTGCGCAGCGTGTTTCGCCGGCCGCTCGCGCTTCTTCTCCACAATGGTCTTGCGCGACTTGGCGCGACGCTCGGTCACCCCGGCGGTCGGTGCCTGCTCGGGTCTTGCTTCCGGAAGCGGAACCTCGCGCGCGAATGCGCTTTCGTCGCGTTTCGCCGTTGACGGATTGCCGGAGCTTGCCGCCACGTCAGCCGCGGGCGCTTCGCCCGCCAACTTATCGCCGCCACTGTCGTCATCTGCGGTGATCAACACGGGCTGCGATCCAATGATCGGGAGCCGGGTCTTGGCCGCGGGCGCGCGAGGACGGCTGCGGTATTCGGTTTCGATCCGCGCCGGCGCGGGCGTCACAGGCGGGGCGACCGAGGCATAAACGGGACCACGCTCGACAACGTTTCGCGCCACCAATTCCTGCCCGGCGGCGACCGGCCCGGAAAAGCCGAAGACGACGCCATAGGCCGCAGCGCAAACGACGCCGAGCGCGAAACTGCCGATGGCGACCCGCAGCGGTCGGCCCCGACGCGGACGCGCCTGCTCCGGCCACAGCGAATAATTTGCGCGGTATCGCTTGAACACTTGCGCCTCCTCAGCTCTTTGCCGGCTCGGATATTCGTCTCTGCTCATTGCGCTCGGAATTTCAGCCACAAGCCCATCAGCCAATACCAAGCAACGGCCGTCAGAACGCCGGCCACGGACCAAATAACGATCTTCGGAGCATCGAGCGGGGCGCTCCACCACAGCATTCCCGCGGTCCACAGCACGCCGAAGATGATTGCGGATAGGCGAAGGGACATGGCGGCGCTCCGGTTCGTCACATGCCGATACTGTGCAGTCTCGCATCCGCGATGTTTGTGACCTTGCTCACACGACCGGTGCTTTTTCCGCAGCCATCGGCGGAAACCGCAGCGCTGGCGCAGGCGCGGACATGCTATCCGCCCCAATACGAGCCATGTCGGACCAAAGTAGTGCCGCATTTACCGTGTTTCTTGCCGCCAGGGATTTGGGGGGATGCACATGCGGAAAATTTTGATCTCGGCCGCTGTCGCGATGTGTTTCGCGGCATCCAGCGCGGTTGCGCAAGAACGCGTCGGCAGCGCAGCTTTGGGCGCGCTGTCCGGGGCGGTGGTTCTGGGACCCGTGGGCGCCGTTGCCGGCGCGGCGATCGGCTATACGGCGGGGCCCGCAATCGCCCGTTCCTGGGGGATCGGGCGTTCCGCACGGAGGAGCCGCCGAGCGCATGCGCCGAGACGCTCAACGTCGGCAGACGCGCGCGGCCGTGCGCAGCAAGGCGCGCCCGCGAAGAAGATCGTTTCCGCACCGTCCGCCGGCCGTGACGCAAGCGACGTGACAGGCTCGATTCCGACTCCCTCCGCAAAACCGCCGATAAGGTCGGCGAACGCTTTACCGCCAGCCCCTGCGGTGCAGGGATTTGAGTGAGGGAACGCGCGCCGCCGATCGGCGGCGCTTCCTACTCGGATTTTTCGAGGATCTAGAGCATTTTCCGGCGAAGTGGGAACCGGTTCGCCGCAGAAAATGCGGCCACTAAAGGAAAACAAGAGCCGCTCTGGAACCCGCCGCCCGTTCTCAATCGGGCGGCGCGTTTTCGTTCATAGAGTGGCCGAACCTTGCGCATGTTGCCGAGCGTCATCGGGGGGCCGGGGGGAGACGGCGAGACGTGCGGCGAGGAATGGGGCATTCCGACGGCTCGCCGGAGAGGGTCGAGTCCCTTTCATCTGTGAAACGCAAAATCCCGCTCACTCTCGGGCGAAATGGATGACGCCGCCATCGCATTTCGTCGAGGGAAGCTGCTTAGCTAGAGAATGAACCACGACCGCGCACCGCAGGCATATGACGATGGTCCAGACGCTGACAATGGCCATCAGAAGGAGCTCGAAAATTTCCATCGGAACCTCCCTCAAGAGACGACAAAAATATAGGCCGATAGGCTAAGTCGTTATGTGCGCTACATCACACAGGGAGCCCGCAACGAGGGAAGTGCCTCGAGGCCGCGAGCAGGGCGCAGACGCTGGCAGCGCGTGAGGTCGCTGACCGGATCGATGGTCATGCGTTCAAGAGCACATACCAGGAGGACTGCGCCCAGATGCCGAGAACATCAAACGGGTCGGCCCCAAGAATGCGCTCCGCGATCGGATAGAAACGCGTCCGGCCGCCAACCGACGCGGAATTTCCGCATCGCCGCGGAAATTGGTACCATCCGCCTCAGGTTCGGGGTTAATCTTGGGCTTCCCGGGTAAACGCAGCTTTGTCTGATGCATCCGATAACGCGCTACGCCAAGAGCGGCGATATCCACATTGCGTATCAGGTAATAGGGGATGGTCCGGTCGATCTGATTCTTGCGCCCGGATTCGTGTCCCACATAGAGAATTATTGGGACGAGCCCGGCCTTGCCCGGTGGCTCAATCGGCTGGCGAGTTTTTCCCGCCTCATCATTTTTGACAAGCGCGGCACGGGCCTCTCGGACCGCGTTTCTGATCTTCCGTCAATGGATGAGCGCATGGACGACATGCGCGCGGTCTTGGACGCCGTGGGCGTCGAGCGAGCCGCGGTGATGGGAATATCCGAGGGCGGCTCGCTCGCGACGGTGTTCGCGGCGCACCACCAAGCCAGATGCGAGGCATTGGTGCTCTATGGTGCCTTCGCGAAGTTCACTTCGTGGTTTCCAACCGAAGAAGCTTTGCAGCAGCTGTTCGAATATATCGACACCCAATGGGGCGGCGGCGCCAGCCTGCCGATGTTTGCGCCGTCCATGGCCGACGACCCGGTCTATCAGCAGTGGTGGGGGAAATTCGAGCGGCTCGGCGCAAATCCGGGCGCCGCCATTGCCCTGATGCGCATGAACAGCCAAATCGACATCACCGATATCCTGCCGAGCGTCCGCGTCCCCACCCTTGTCGTCCACCGGACGGATGACGTGACTGTAAACATTGAAGGCGGGCGGACTCTCGCGCGGCGGATCCCAAACGCTCGCTTGCTCGAGCTGCCGGGCAAGGACCATATACCGTCCGTCGGAGACAGTGAGACCTACCTGCAGGAAATCGAAGAGTTTCTGACTGGCAAGAAATCGGTGCCGATCCTCGACCGCGTGCTTGCTACGGTGCTTTTCACTGACATCGTCGATTCAACCGCCCGCGCCGAGACGCTAGGTGATCAGGCTTGGCGCGACCTGCTCGCTTGTCATGACAGCGCGGTTCGCAAGCAGTTGGCCCGTTTCCGCGGCAAGGAAGTGCAATCGCTCGGCGATGGATTTCTGGCAACCTTCGACGGCCCGGCGCGCGCGATTCATTGCGCCCGTTCCATCAAGGACTCGGTGCGACAGTTGGGTGTACCCGTTCGCATCGGACTGCACACGGGCGAAGTTGAGTTGGCGGACAATAACGTGCAAGGCATTGCTGTTCACATTGCCTCCCGCGTCGCTAGCCTGGCCAGCGCCGACGATATTCTGGTCACGCGGACCGTGAAGGATCTTGTTGCCGGTTCGGGCCTAGCATTCCAGGACTTTGGCAGCCGCCTGCTGAAGGGCGTCTCGGAGGAATGGCAGCTCTACAGCGTGCGCTAGAACGAATTCCGTTCCGGTGGAATCGGAATTCGCTCCGGTTCTCCTTTAGTGGTCGCATTTTCTGCGGCGAACCGGTTCCCACCCCGGATCAAGTCCGGGGCAGGCTTCGCCGGAAAATGCTTTAGCAGCGCGCCACCAAAACGAGCAGAGGTCCGTCAGGGCTTCCGTTCCGATGGGTTTTCAACCGAATTGTCGCGGGGCTCTCCAGGTTCTTGTGTTGTGGCTTTTTCGTTGGAGCTGACGGCTGACCATTCCCTCGCCAACGTGGCGAGGGCGGGGCCAACGGATTGAGTGGTCGAACCTTCACCCTTAAAGTTTCGAAGTGCCTCTTGGATGATCTCGTAGGCCTGAAGAAGCGCCTCTGCGTCAATTTTCGCTATGCCCTCGGCGGTATGCGAAAGCTTTGCAACCTTAGCCTTCGACAGTTGCCGCGCGAGGGTCGTCAGCACCTCGCGCTGACGAGGGGACAATTTAGCAAGATCGGCCTCGGTCTTTATCATTGGCAGCGCTCCCCGCCGCGGGAGGCGACGATTTGACCGTTATTTGTATCTCAAAACAGCCTAAAAAAGGTGACGAGTTGGTCACAATCTTGAAAATTGCCGCGCCCAAAAAGTTGGCTCCGACCTAAGCGTCTGCGGTCACTTGCGCCAGGGCTTTTTGTAGCTGATCAAGATTTTGCAATATCTTGTAAGACAGGTCGGTGAGCGCATCCATATCGCGACTGGTGAGCTCCCCGGGCGGTGTGCTGGCCGCTATCAAGGTGAGGACGCAACTCAACTCATGCGAAGAGTCGACTAGAGACGTCAGTCGACCCAACGTTTCGCCATCTATGTGCAACATGCTCGCCCCTGCCCCGAAAGAATAAATGTCTGCACAATTTGCAGCAGCTATGACCGAAGAAGTGCCAAAACCGGGCGATATTGCTGCCAAACTGTGGCTTCTCGCGTGGTAGTTGCCTGCATCACATATTCCTTCTCCGCGTCGCCGCGCGTTGCGGACTCATTCGAACGAGGTGCGGCGAAGGTCCATTACGTCGTGTTGCGCCCGACCCCGCCCTTGCCTTCGAAACATCGTTTGCCGAGCGCCAGAGCGCCCAAACAAGGGCAAGATCGTTTGCAATATCCTTCGCCATGAGCATCGAACCTTGTTCGGGCGATTTTGATGAACCGTGAGCGCCAAGCTCAGTAGGAGGCATCATCAAGAATCGCCCGCAGCTCCGATCCTATTATTCATTTGAGGGTTACGCGTTGCCGACTTGAGGCTTCTCAAGTTGCGGATGATTCCTCGTCGCCCTTTGCTGCCCCGACCCGGCTCTCGATGAGCAACCGGAGGTCGTCATACGACTTCCGACCGACACGCCCCTCGCCCTCAACGCGTCCATCCCCGAGTTTACTCGTCACTCGGTCGTCCGCTCGTCCGCGGCGGTGTGATCAGCATCCGAACCGACCGGCGAGTCGAGCGCGATCGTCGTTCAGCCCAAACCCGCCGCGACGCCTGAGGCCGGGCCCGCTGGGGAAATGACGTTCATTTCCGCGAACGCGGGCGGCCGATGGTGAAGGAAGGTTTCGGGACGTGGTTCCGGGAGGCATGCCGCGCCGCTGGCGTTGAGAAGTCGGCGCACGGACGCCGGAAGTGGTTCGCCATGCAACTCGCCAAACGGAGCGTTCGTCCTTACAGCTCTCCACTCACTGACATGCGGATTACGGAGTGATTGCCGAACGTCGGCCGGTCGAGGCGCTCGCCGAGACCCTCGGTATTCACATTCCCGCTGATCTGGTCGAGCGCATCAACTCGCCCATCGACTGCCGCGAACTTCGCTGCGATCCGCCGGGCCTTGTCCCAGGTCGGCACATTCGCCTGCCGTGCCTTGTTTTCGTCCTTGCGGAAATAGGTGTACGCGACCGCCTGCCCGTTGACGTCCTCAATGCGGAATGCCTGCTCGAGCTCGCGGAAAGACCAGGGTGTGTCAAAACGGCGGGGGCTCACCGCCCCATACCCGTGTCATCGCCGGGCTGTCGGGGTTTTTGACCTTGATCCACAGTTTCTCAAAGGTCGAAACAAGGGCGCCCACAATGGTACCAAAGATGAAGGACAGGGTCACACAAACTATAAGCGCGGGAACGATCCAAAGCGCCAAGTAAATCATGATGTCTTCCCCCCTCTTCAGTCCAAGTTTAATTGTAATCGCCTGATCGCCTCCCACTGCGACGGCTGTGGGATTGGCGCGACGCGACCGAGCAAGTCCGGAAGGGACGTTCGTTCTGATTTCAAGCGGAAGGGTGGCGTTTCGGTGCCGAGATTTCGAAAACGGCAATCAGTTGCCGACTTGCAACAGCGGGCCCGCGCAAGCGCGGAACCGCCTAATAAATCCCGGCGAACGACTTAGCGGGCAGGTTAATTTAAGCGCCTACCCGTCGTGATTGGAGAGGGCACCCACACGATTGCGATTGAGAAGAACCGTATGCTCCTCATCAATCAGGTACAGAGCTTCCTGGACGAATAGGTGTCGCTGCCGCGCCGCTGACGTTGAGAAATCGGCGCATTGACTCCGGAAGCGGTTCGCAACGCAACTCGCCGAGCGGGGCGCTACCGTCTCGGAGCTTGAAGCGGCGTGCGGCTGGCGTGGTGGACGGATGGCATCGCACTACACGGTCGATGGTGGGACGCGGGGGACATAACATACTCCACTTCCAGCAATTCGCTGGTCCCCCTCCCCCCGACACGAGGGGGTCGTTTTTTAGCGGGAATTGAAACCAACAGTCTTGCTTAATGAGGTGGTGTGAGATGAGTTTAGCGCCAATTCACTGACACTTGCTATTTGCTTCGCGGAGCGCGTTCTCCAATAGCGCGTTGCCTCAGGACGTAAGTTTGCCTGAAAATTCCCAACCGCGCGATCGATGGCTTCCTTGACACGCCGAGCGAAGGCAAGATCAAGTTTTTGTTCAGCTGTTCGAGGCCTACTATAATTTAGATGTGCGATCTGATCGTGTATATTTTGTATTTTGTTGCCGAATTCTTTAAACTCATAATAAATAGATTTTGTTGTAAATTTATTGGCTGCGGCAGTTCGACCGTTAGTTTGTTTATTCTGAAAAAACTCATGAATATTTCTCGCGTGCACCCAAAACGTCTCGATGGTGCTATTTCGACGGAAAAAATCGGGTTCTTTCGGCAACGATCCCCAACGGCTGAGGGCCTCCTCAAGCATGTCTAGCTCGTACGGCAAGTGCTCTTCCAAAACGTCTTTATGTTCTTGTTCGAGTTCCACGGCTCGACCTCCAGTATGTATAACCGATTGATAGGGCTCCAGGCGCGCTGCTGACCTTCAAGCCGTATGTCTCAGTTATGTCGCATAGAGTTGCCTGCAGCTCATGACAGCCATTGAAAACGCTTGGGAGTATCTTGCAACATATGCGACACAGAAAAAGGCCGGTTAGGTCCGGCACGATTTCAGATTACACAACGATTTCAATGTGGTGGGGGAGGTAGGACTCGAACCTACGAAGGCTTAGCCAGCGGATTTACAGTCCGCCCCCTTTGCCGCTCGGGACACTCCCCCGAAGAACGCGCCGTTCGACGCCGTTCGACGCATCTTCCTACGAAACCGGCCTGCACCGCAACGGAGCCGCCAGAGCGCTTTCCGGCGCTGGGTGCCGGTTCGCCGCAGACAATGCGGCCACTCAAGGATGACCAGAGTGAAATCCGCTCTAACGGAACGGAATCCGCTCTCGGGGCCGTGTTTATGGGAACGACCATCCGGAGTGTCAACCCGCACTTACCGTCATCGCCCGCGGAAGCGGGCGATCCAGTAAACACGAACCTTGACCGTGATTACTGGATGCTCCGCCTTCGCGGAGCATGATCACTGCGGGTGAGGGTGGAACGACCAAGCCGAAATCATCATGCGCTAGTTGCCTCCGCCGCCCTGATACGCGCAAGGTCTTGCCGAACCATGTAAACGCAGCATGCCCGACCGCAATCCATCCGATAAGCCACAGCGGCGCTCGCCTCCGCGCCGGCGCCCGCATTCCGCGAAATTTGCAGGCCAGGCGCGCCCGCACGGGACCGGCAAAGGCAGGGCCGGCGAGCGCTTGGCGGCAGGCGGACGAGGTTGGCGCTCGGGGCGGGGAGAAGACGAAGGCCCGGCGATCCTCTACGGCTGGCACACGGTGCTGGCGGCGCTGGAAAATCCCGCGCGCAAATTCCATCGCCTGCTCGCGACGGAGAATGCCGCGCGCCGCCTCGCCGAGGCCGGGGTCGCGCTTCCGCGCACGCCCGAAATCGTGCGGCCCGATGCGATCGTGGCGCTGGTCGGGCCGGAGGCGGTGCATCAGGGGCTCTACGCCGAAACCGATCCCCTGCCCTCCCCGGCAATCGAGGACCTCGACCCGCACGGCGTCGTGCTCGTCTTCGACCAGATCACCGATCCGCACAATGTCGGCGCGATCCTGCGCAGCGCCGCCGCCTTCGGCGTCGCCGCGGTGGTCGTCACCACCCGCCACAGTCCGGCGGCGACCGGCGTGCTGGCGAAGGCCGCGTCGGGCGCGCTCGACTATGTGCCGATCGTCACCGTCGGCAACCTCGCCCGCGCGCTCACGGCGCTGAAGGAGCGCGGCTTCCTCACCATCGGGCTCGACAGCGCAGGCGAAGCCGACCTCGCCGATCTCGACTTCGCAGCGCCGCTCGCGCTCGTGCTGGGCGCCGAGGGCAAAGGTCTACGGCAGTTGACGCGCACGACCTGCGACCGCGTCGCGCGGCTCGATCTGCCCGGCCGCATCAAGAGCCTCAACGTGTCGAATGCGACCGCGCTTGCGCTGTACATCGCGATGCGCCGGCTTGCCGCGACCCGGTAATGCGTGGAAGGAGGTTGGACGCTTTGCCCGTTTGAGTCGACAACGGACGCTCCGCCCTCCCGCCATGATGAAATCGGAGAAATCGACCGCCGCCATCAATCGCCCGCTCGCACGCCGCTCGAACCGCCAGGCGGCTGCGCGATCTAAACTTTTAGGCTAAGACGAGTTGCGCAGAGATTTCGGGCGTGGCGACCTTTAACGTTCTCACCCCGCTTCGACCGGCCCTCCCCGACGTCGGCACGCCCGACCAGAGATCGCGCTCGCCAATGACGGATGCCCGATCACGCAAGAACCGCTTCATGACGATGATGGCTCGGCCGTCGCCGCGTGGCGCGGGGATGACGAAAGAGGAAAAGTTCGTCATCTTCGCCTCGTCGCTCGGCACCGTCTTCGAGTGGTACGACTTCTATCTTTACGCGACGCTCGCGCCGTTTTTTGCCGCGCTTTTTTTCCCGCACGGCAACGATACCGCCGCCCTGCTCTCGGCTTTTGCCACCTATGCCGCCGGATTTCTCATCCGCCCGGCCGGCGCGCTCCTCTTCGGTCGCATCGGCGACCTCGTCGGCCGCAAATACACGTTCCTGATCACCATCATGGTGATGGGAGGCGCGACCTTCCTGGTTGGCCTGCTGCCCACATTCAGCACCGTCGGCTGGCTCGCACCGTTCTTCCTGGTCGCGCTGCGCTTGGTCCAGGGCCTCGCGATGGGCGGCGAGTACGGGGGCGCCGCCACCTATGTCGCCGAGCATGCTCGCCCGACCTATCGGGGATTCTCGACGAGCTTCGTGCAGACTACGGCGACGCTCGGCTTCTTTCTCGCGCTCATTGTCATCGGGCTTTGCTACTTCGGCATGGACGAGGACACCTTCGCCGAGTGGGGCTGGCGCGTCCCGTTCCTGGTCTCGCTAATCCTGCTCGTCTTCTCGGTCTATATTCGGCTGCGGCTCAATGAGACGCCGATCTTCCAGCGCATGAAGGAGGAAGGCAAAGGCTCGAAGGCCCCGCTCACCGAAAGCTTCTTCCGCTATCCCAACAACAAATACGTGCTGCTGGCGCTGCTCGGCGCGACCGCGGGACAGGGCGTCATCTGGTATACGGGACAGTTTTACGCGCTGTTCTTCCTGCAGATCACGCTGCAACTCGATTTCATCCTCGCCTACGCGCTGGTCGCGGTCTCGCTCGTGATCGGAACCCCGCTTTTCATCTTCTTCGGCTGGCTGTCCGACCGGATCGGCCGGCTGAAGATCATCCTCGCCGGCTGCCTGATCGCAGCGGTGACCTATTTTCCGTTATTCAAGGCGCTCACCGAATACGTCAACCCGGACCTCGCCGCCTTCCAGGCGCAGAACGAGGTCACGGTCTCGGCCGACGCGTCGACCTGCCAGCTCCACATTTTCGTCGGGCCATGGTCGGACTTCTCCAACTGCGACCGCGCGCAGGATTTCGTTAACCGGCTCGGCGTGTCCTTCAAGAAGGAGAACACGCCCGGCAAGCCGGTCACGCTCAGCATCGGGTCCACGAAGGTCGAGGGCTGGGATTCGACCAAATGGCAGGAGGCGTTCAACGCAGCCGGCTATCCGATGCGGGCCGACCCGGCCAAGGTGAATTGGCTAATGGCCGAGCTGATCCTCATCGTCATGCTCGTCTACGTCACCATGGTGTACGGGCCGATCGCCGCCTTTCTTGTCGAGCTGTTCCCCACCAAGATCCGCTACACGTCGATGTCGTTGCCTTACCACATCGGTAATGGCTGGTTCGGCGGCATGCTTCCCCTGCTGACGGCCGCCATCGTGGCGACGACCGGCAATATCTATGACGGCCTATGGTACCCGATCGTGGTCTCCCTCATGACGGCCGTCGTCGGCGCGCTGTTCCTGCGTGAAACCAAGGATATCGATATCGCGACCGGCTCGGGCGTGGAAATCTCGCACCGGGTCTAGCGCATCTTCCGGCGAAGTGAGGACCGGTTCGCCGCAGAAAATGCCGACCACTGGAGCATTTTCCGGCGAAGTGGGGACCGGTTCGCCGCAGCAAATGCGACCACTAGGACCCGCGTGGCGCCCGCCAGCAAAAAAACACGCCGTGCAGCAGCCAGATCGCAAGCGCAGTGAACACGCCGGCGAACAGGATGTCCGACAAGAAATGGCCGCCCATGGCGACCCGCGAAAGCCCGACGGTCAGCCCGTAAACGATCGCCACGACGATGGCGGCGGCGCGATAGCGCTGCGGTAACAGGATCGCGACCGCGAGCAGCCAGAACGCGCTCGCCGCTTCGCCCGAAACGAAGGAGCAATTGCTGTCGCATCCTCCAAACGGGCTCCACCACGGCACGAAGTCGAGGCTGCCGCCGAAGGCCTTCACCTCGATCGGACGCGGCCGTCCCCAATGGGACTTGAAAACCGCATTGGCAATCAACCCCGGCGCGGCGGCTAGCGTCGCAAGCAGGAACACCGCAACCCGCGGCGATAGGAATGCGAAGGTTCGGCCGCCCGCCGCGGCGAATATCAAAGCGATGACGGCCGTGGCGACGATCGCGCGGGTAGCAAACGCGTTGAAGTCGCGGACCGCGAGGAAGACCGGGTCGCGCGTCAACGGCCAGCTTCGCTGGGCCTCGTCATAGAATAGGCCGGAGACAGAGAGGTCGAGCCCAGGCCACAGTCCAAAAACGAGGCCGACGACGAGGCCGGCGATTGCAATGGCGCAGATAGCGGCCTCCGCCGGGCTTTTCGGGCGGCGAAGGAACCGGATCGCTGATCCGATCCACGGCAAATCTTCCCTTTGCCCGGCGTCGTGCAGGCGCGCGCTCATGACCTCGTCGCGACGAATGCTCATTCCAAGTGTGTCGGCCCGTGGCTTCCCCGCAGCGAATGGACGGCCTATCTGACAGGAAAGCCCAGTTGCCGCAAATTGGACCAGCCCGTTTTCGGCGCGGCGCTCGCGCGTGGCCTTCGCGGCAGCGTTCTGCACTTAGGTGAACGCTCGCTCTCTCCCAAGCGGGCGGGCCCCTGCCCCGCATGCCCCGCTTCGCCCCGCCTCCGGGCAAAGCAAACCGGCCGGGCGAGGCGATTGATCTTCTTTGTTGGGCCAAACGTTGGTAAGAGGTCGGAACGCGCGCCGCGGCCTTATCCGCATCAGCGGCGGCATGGCGTAATCATCTCGGCTAAGGCCGGCTTAGCTCAGCTGGTAGAGCACCTGATTTGTAATCAGGGGGTCGGGGGTTCGAATCCCTCAGCCGGCACCGAATAAGCGCATGAAATACAATGCTATTTTACGGGCATACATTTTTCGCTGGATCGCCTACAAGCAATGGGGAAGCACCAGGGAAGCACGCGGAATACTTTCGGCCTAAACGATGCCCGGAACGGCCCCGCTGCGAGGAACCGGAGAACAAGCACTACGTTCTCAAGCCGAGGAGTGCGTATCCTCCCTCCGGCGGGCCGTCGGAATACTCCCCCCGTCGAACTCGGCACCGTACGGCTCGCCGTTACCGTAACCCCCCGCCCCGTGGTCTTCTGTGATCCCGCGCACATTAATCCGGAGATCGGCTCGATACTCGTTCAAGCATCAGCCCAGGAGGGTCCGATGCGCACCGAAGTCGACCTTACGAAACTTACCCCTCGCCAGCGCGAGGTGTTGACTGCCTTTGTTCGGCCGCTATCGAAAAATGAGGTCATGCGGCTCCTGCAAATCGTCGAGGCGACGATACCTTCGGCCGGGGGGTTCGGCGAAGCGACGAAGCAGGCCGTTCTCCATCGTGCTAAAGCAGTCATCGAGGAATTGGAGCGCAAATACGCCGCCTGAAGCTGGCGAGCTACCCCCTTGCCTTCCCACTTCGCAGGCGTTGGTGACACGATCGGCCTAGCAGGCTGAATTCGCGGGTGATCGGATGCATCATCCACTGGCTCGCGCGCTGTCGCAGGTAGTGGTAATACGCGTCACGACTGGCCTCCGAAACACGAAAACTCCCGCATGTCGGAGGCTAGGCCGTGTTGACAGTTTTCAGCCAGAGCATTGTTGAGGCGATACATAGCATCGACAGATAGGCCCTGGCGGTTTTCTCGTAGCGAGTGGCGATGCGACGGAATTGTTTGAGGCGGTTGACGCACCGCTCGATGAGATTCCGGCGCTTGTAGGCTTCGCGGTCGTAATTGATCGGCGTCTTGCGGTTTGATCGCGGTGGGATGACGGGGTCAATGCCGCGGTCGGTCAGATCGTCGCGAATCTCATCGCTATCGTAACCCTTGTCGCCGAGAAGCCTGTCGGGATCGACATCGTGAAGCTCCATCAGCGCATCGTAGCCTTTGACTTCGTGCGCCTCGCCGGGTGTCACATCGAAAGTCAGCGGGTCCCCTTTGGCGTTGGTGCGGAGGTGGACTTTGGTCGAGAAGCCGCCCCGCGAACGGCCGAGCGCCTCCTGACTTTGATTCCCCCTTTTACGCCGGCTGCATGCTGGTGCGCCCGCACAATCGTGGAATCGATGGCATGTTCCTCGTCGGCCGGAGGCCCCAGAACTCGCCAAGGTTTCGAACGCCGCGTCCCACACCCCGAGCTTGCTCCAGCGCGAGAAGCGCACGTACACAGAATTCCAATAGCCGTACCGTTCCATGTCGCGCCAGGGGGCGCCGGTGCGCAGCACCCATAAAATGCCGTTGACCGTGCGTCGCTTGTCTTCGATCTCCGGGCCGCGCTCGCCACGGTCGGGGAGAAAGGGATCAAGAATCCGCCATTGCGCGTCCGTCAGATCGCCGCAACTCAATGCTGCCTCCTTCAGAAAGGCAGCCTTGAATCAAAACTCGATTCCTCTGTCAAAAACCGTCAACACGGCCTAGTAGGCATGGCCGAACGCAACCGAGCCGCGATTCGATTTTTCGGCAAGCTCAAAATATCTAGTTCGTTAGGCTAGTTAGTGTACACACAATTTTAATGCCATTGCTCGTATGCACCACGCCGCTGGAGCATCTTCTGATTCTAGGATTGAATTTAGAACAATGAGACATCCGATTCTTGCCGCCGGCTTGATTGAGTTGCTCGAAGCACAGCAACGACAGACGCACCGTCCGGGGGCAATTAGCACTCATGACCTCGGGTTCCCCGGTGCGCTTAGAGTGGAGGCGACGATGGAAGGGGAAACAATAGATCGGATCGCCGCTCTGGTTGAGTCATCGCGGGCGCTGAGCGGCGTCCTAGCTCTGCTACTTGCGAGCACACCCCCCGGAGAAATCTCCGCCAGTGAAATAGATGCTCTCACTGACCTCTCCTATAAAATTCGCCTCAACCTCGATCAGCTGAACGAAATCTGGGCACAGGCGTCCGAGGAGTTGAACCGAGGCCAGTCTCGCCAAACGTAACCCGCTCGCCAGCTGAAGCCCTCGCTGGCTTTCGCCACCGCCCAAGAGGGCTCACGACACAACCCTCACGCCGCGCTTTCACTCAGTCTCCGGCCCAAACCATTTCGGTTTAGGCCGACTGACCTAGATCGTTTCGACTAGTTCTGGAAGCGCCCACGAATAGTTGAAAGCGTAGTTCCCGATACTCGCATAGAGTGCTGTTAGCCAATCTGCCCACGGCCCGTTTGCGCAAGGGGAACCCGCCAATGCCTCGCCTCTTGGTTTGCGATGGACAGAGCGTTTACCGCATAGGGTTGCGCAGCCTCATCAAGGCAGAAATGCCGTCGGCCGAGGTTATCGAGGCGAGCAACCCGAGCGAAGCATTGGCCCAAATTCGCGCCGGCGCGTTCGATTTGGTGCTCGTTGGCACCGATCGGTCAGGCTTAGAGCAGTTCGATTACTTGAAGGCGGCGCGCGAAGCCTCGCCATCGACGCGTTTCGCCATCGTATCCGCGTCGGACGCCCGGGCAGATATTCTCGCGACCCTGGCGGCCGGATTTCACGGCTTCATTTCAAAAAGCCAGTCCGACACCGAGATTCTCGCCGCCGCCACGAACATCCTAGCTGGGCGGATTTACGTGCCGGCGTCGTTCGCCAAGATAGACAACGGTGATGCCCTTTGTGGCCGATTCGACGAAGAAGTATTGCCGGCGCTCACGACTAAGGCTGATGTTCTCAAGCTGACAAAACGCCAGCGCGAGGTGCTTTCGCTACTGGCTAAAGGTCTTTCGAACAAAGAGATCTCCCGGGCGCTGGCCATCGCCGAGGCAACGACCAAAATCCATATGGCCGCATTGCTACGTGCGCTCGCTGTTCGCAATCGTACCGAAGCCGCCTACAAAGCAGCGAACTTCATCAATTCGACGGAACCGGATTCTGTCTCGGCGCGCCACCGGACGTCTTGATGCGGGGTCTCAATCGCGTTTGATATCGACCTCGATCCACACGTTGTGGCCGGCGGTCGTGCGCCGCTCAGTTGGTGCGCCGATGAACGCCTCGTAACAGCCGTGCATACCATCGCGGGAAGAGCTCTCGAGCCGTATCGTCCGGCAAAGGCCGCCTTGGCCGAACTCCCGGTGCGCCAGTCTCGCCGCAAATGCTACGGCAGCGGCCAGCGGACCGTCGATGTCATGCTCGCCGTGCTTGATCGGCCGGAAGCCGTCGCTGCAATAAGTGATCATTGTTACCTCCAATATAATAATACCACCAGAAACGGATGAGAAATTGAGCGTCCGCAAAGCGGGGTAAACTAACGTACCAGCGCTGGGCGACCCCGTGTGACACATGCAGCTCGGCACGAGGGTTTGCACATTTGCTGGCCAACAGCGCCTCGATCGCGCGCTGCACATCCGGATAAAGCCGCCGCGCCAGCCGCTCCCTGATCTTCGGTGCCCCCCAGGCCGGCCTCTCCCGCTTCAGCCGAACGATCAGCGTCTCGATCTGCAGCGGCAGCTGATTGGCGTGCCGGTAGGGGCGACGCGAGCGGTCGGTGAGCCCTTCCACCCCGCAGTCGCGATAGCGCTTCAGGATTTTGTAGCCGGTCTTGCGCGAGATCGAGAACTCTTCGCACAACCGCGACATCGCCTCGCCGTCCAGCATCCGCGCGATGAATTTTACCCGCTCGTCCATGACGTGACACTCCTTCCACGGCACCTCTGCTCTCCCGCAAAGGGCCAAAAGTGTCACCCATGTCTCCGGTATGAAATGTCACCCCTCTCTCAGGAGGGGCAAGCAGGATTTTAGCCTCGAAAATTTCGGCTTCTGGCAACGATCCTGGCAAGAATCTGCAAATTTCGTCCGGTGCTGTGGCGCGCCCGGGCAACGCAGTGCCCATATAGGGGGTGCGGCCCCGGCCGCACCCCCTCGCGCCTGCCGACTGCGGATGTACCAGCGGCCCGGCCGCGAGCGGGGAGCGGGGCCACGCAATACCCTCTGCCCACGGCGGGTCGTCGCGAGCCGCGCTCAGTAGCCGCAAATCCAAATGTAGCCAGCGGGCGTAATTCGCCAGCACGGGCCTACACCGTAGTTCCACCAGCGACCGCGCCAGAATCGTCTGCCATGGTGTCTACCACCGCCTTGCCAACCACCGCCGAAACCACCACCGCCTTGCCAACCACCGCCACCCGGCTTTCCCTTACCACCGCCCTGCTGCCAACCACCGCCGCCACCGCCGCCACCGCCTTTTTTGGCGAACGCCGAAGCGGGGATGAATAAACACGCGGCGACTGCCGCCACGAGAGAGATTTTGCGTAACATCATTTAAGTTCCTTTGTTGCGCACGCCCAGAACGGGCGGCCATGCGATGCCGTGATATGAAACGCACACTCAGCCCAGCAGAGTCCACCCCTCTTGCCATGCCCTCCGTTCCTGTCCCTCCAATGACCCTCGGCAACATGCGCGAGCTGGCGTGCGCAGCTTGCGCACCCGCGAAAGGCGGGGCCGGAATTCGGCGCGCTAGGCGAGGCGGCTTATGAGGTCGGAACTAATAGGACTGGTCCTGGCCCTAATAGGGCTGGTCTCGATGATGGTCGTTCTGGTGGCCGTCTATCGGGCGCGATAGCCCCGTTAGGATGCCCCCTAAAGGTCCCTCGGGGCTCGCTGTTCTCGTTAGCCGCGGGGACCAGTTGACTGCCGGCATGAAGCACAGCCCCTCGCCGCTTCCCCACTCCCTGGTCCGTCCACGAGCTTGAGCGGGCATTCGTCGTGGCCGACGCGACGGGGCAGGCCGTCGCCTACACCTACTTCCGCAGGGATGAGAACGAGGCACGGCAGGCGAAGGTGCTCACGCACGACGAGGCCCGGCAGATCGCAGCCAAAATCGCCAAGCTGCCTGAGCTGTTGGCGCGCAAGGGCGAGTAATGACTTGCCGTCCGGGAGGGCATCTCGGTGCCGACGCGAGGCTTGGTTGGCGGGAGATGCAGGCGAGCGGGAACTGGCGAAGCGGGGCGACGTAACCGGCAGAGTGTCCGGTTTGCTCCGGCAGGCGCGGTCATCTCGGCTAAGGCCGGCTTAGCTCAGCTGGTAGAGCACCTGATTTGTAATCGGGGGGTTCGGGGTTCGAATCCCTCAGCCTGCACCACGAGTACATTATCTAAATCAAATAGTTATTTGATATTGTTCGCCGTAAACATGAAGTGCGAGCGGGCTAAATCTTGACCAATGCATTTTCCCTGAGCTGGTCGAGAAGCCCATCGATGACCCAGTACAAGCCTACTAAGCACAAACTGAGGCTGGTCATGCAAGCGCCGTACGCGGCGAGCGTTAGAAATGCGTCAGGCATCGAAATCCCCCTCAAGATCGTGTGCTAGTCGTTGTAACGGACATCCAGCTCGCCTTCTGTGAGGTGGGTCACACCTCTCCGGGGCACCTTTCGGCTTTCGCCCACGGCGCCTTACCTCGCGCTCGATTGGCGAGCTCATCGCAAGCAAGATCGGGAAATGGATCAGAACGGCCGGTATCAAGGCGAGCTAACCACCGCCGGCTCATAAAGCACGTCTGACGTGTGAGAGCGCGGGGCTACGCCCTGCTCGCGACCGCGGAGGACCGGCGACTACGGAACCGAGTTGAATGAAAATAAAATTGCATCATGATTGGGCCGAGAGAGGTGCACGCCTCTTTCCGGCGAGCCTCAGGCCCGGCCCCCAAGACTAGGTCCCGGGGCTCGCCGTCACTGGGAAGCATCCACGCCTCAGCGTGCTTTAGTTAGTCGCCTGATGACGTCGCGAGGTTCAATGGACGCCGTCTTCGCGCGCCCTGACGCTTCCTCCTCCGGTGTGCAGGCTGCGAAGTCTTAGCGACTCCGCCCCGAGGATAGCCCTCCAGATGGCTGAAGAACTCTGCCAATAGGACAGAGTGCGTGGAGACGAACGATTGGCCCATCCAGCTATATCGATCTCCTGAGTCGCCTTGAGATGCGGCGAAACGTCAGAGAACCCTAACCGGAGATGACCGACAGCCGATGGGATGGAGGCGAACAACCTTTGCCAGCAAAAGGTCAGCCCTGAGTCGGCGTCGATGAACCGCGGTTAAAGGCGCGAGATCGGGATTAGTAGGTTTTTTGCAACAGTCGCTAAGGAAACGGCGATCGATAAGTGATATTACTGAAACCTTAATTGAAAAGGTTCGAACGGCCCTTCATAGTGTTTTTTACCTTGGTGTCCAACATGGGAGGGGTCCTTGCTTAAGCTCCTATTTGCCGCTGTCGCGTCTCTCGCGATGGTTGGCGGCGCTCTCGCCGCCGATCTGCCTCGCAAAGAACCGCTGCCTCCAGCCGCTCCGGTTGGTAAGGCTCCGATCGGTAAACTTCCCTTCGGAAAAGGACCAGTCGTCGCGAGATACTGATCCTTACCGGTAATAATCCCCTAAGTGGCCCGGTTCCCTTGTCCTAGGGGGCCGGGTTTGCCTTTGCGGGAAACAGCGTTCCGTGCTCTCGCGCCGCTTTCCCAGCCTCGTCCGTTCGCGAGCTTGAGCAGGCGTTCGTGGTTGAAGATGCGAACGGGTTTCGCCACGACCCGAACGAGGCCTGCCAAGCGAACGCCTCGCGCGCCATCCGCTCGACCTCAACTTCGCTCTGCGGCTCGTTCGACGGCCTACTCCATTCCGCCATCGGCCGCCTTTGTTCCTTTGCGACGCTTGAGCTTCGAGTGCCAATCGGCGACGTTCGCGCTGAAGACTGACCGGTGGATCGTCGCCGCCATCTCCCGCATTGTAGTGCCAACCGCTGCCAGTCTTCGGAGCAGGCTGACGGCTTCCTGCGGCGGCAACTTGCCAAGCTGTGTGGCCTGCTTTGCCGACGTTGGGACAATGCCGAACGACGAACCACCAACATCGATGCCGCGGACACAGCCAAGGGAGGACACAGATGCCGTATTATCTTTTCCAGTGGCGGTACAAGGACCCGGCTATCAAGGCGATGATGGAGACGCCGCAGGACCGCCCAGCGGAATTGCGTAAGGCGGTCGAGGCGTTCGGCGGCCGTATGCATCAGTTCTTCTTTGCATTCGGCGAATTCGATGGCGTCAGCGTCGTCGAGTTCCCTAATAACGAGAGCTGCGCCGCGTGTGCGGTGATGCTCAGCGGCGCCGGAGCCAACACGACGCTGCAAACGACCGTATTGCTCACCCCGAGCGAGGGGCAGGCAGCTATGCTGCGGGCGAGTTCAGTGCGTCACGGGTATCAATCGCCCATAGGCTATGCCAGCCACGGGTAACCTCAGCTCGCTTTCGCGATTTCGGGACTCCCGATCCCCTTACCGGCAAGCTCGCTGGTTCAATGTGATGGAGCGCACATAAGGCAAGCAACGATTGGCCCACAATGAGCTTCGTAAGAAACGCCCTGCCGTGGCGTGCATTGCGTTGGCAGGTTCTAGGGTGATGAAGCATCTTGGGGGACCCATGTATCAGCGCACCAGCAATCGTTCCTTCGCCCTTGTCCGCGATGAAGCGACCGGGCTCGAATTTTGGGAAGTATGGGACGAACGGATGCCATTTGATTCCTGTGGTTACAGGATCATGGCAGTTTTTCACGACTTCTGGTTCACGGCCGGAGATGACGGGGATTGGAATGGCCCCTTCCGCTCGCGGGAACAGATTTGCGGCCGCCAAGGCAATCGGCCTAGTAGCCCTGCTGACCTTCGCGATATTCAGAGACGAGTTGCCGTTTGCGCGGTCGGCGACGTAGGCCCGAGCGCTCACACATGAGACGAACCCGATTTTTCGGGCGCGCGATGCGGTCCCCCTCCGTGCCTTCCGCCCCGCGGAAGGTATGCACCCGGCGCGGGACTCCGCTGGTAGAGAATAAAATGCGTCGGACCACCCTGCTCGGACTGGCCATCGTGACGGCTGCTCTCGCCCTCGATGCCGCGCCGGCGAGTGCACAATACCGCTATCAGCTCGCTCCCTGGTGCGCGCAGTACAACTTGCCGGGCGGTCCAATGAGCTGCAACTTCGCCACCTTCGAGCAATGCCGCGCAGAAATCAGCGGCGTCGGCGGCATGTGTAACGTCAATCCGTATTTGGCCAACGGCCCAACTACTCAGTTCTACGGAAGCAAACCGCGCCTGCGCCGGTCAGCCCGGAGACATCGGCGGCGATAAAGCTCGAATTGGCAAGAGCCAACGGAAGACTAAAATCGGGCGACGGTTGAATGGTTGTGATTTTCGGGAATAGCCGAGGCGTTTGCCGCAATTTTGCCATGATCGATACTGCGCCGCACGATAGAATCATTACCTTCACGGTAATATTCTGCTGGCGTATCCTTCGACTTTAGGTGTATAAAATTGGTCAGGCAGCCCTGGGGTTCCTGAACGGGGCAGCCTATCCAAAAGGTCGTGCGAGTCAGGTAAGGTAACACGTTAAGTGTCCTTATCAAGTCCTTGAACGGATGCCTGTTTGGCTATCTAGAGGTCCGACTCGACACAAAGGCCCGTAAGTCGAAGTGCTGGGAGGAAGCAGGGAGGAAGTTCCCATGGAGGGTAGTGCCGCCGGGCAAGCGAGCGTTCCCGGAGCAAGTTTTTTGGGCCGTCAGCTCTGTCCGCTATGTGCGTACACGCTGGTGGCCCCGGACGCCTCGCAGCACATCAGTGAGCACACAATCAAGCACATTTGGTTCTGCGAGGCGTGCGGGACCGAGTTCGCCACATTAGTCAAGCTGCGACGGCAGGGCTCCGGCCGGTCCGCCGCTGCGGCATAGCGCGTCGAAGCTCAAGGCCCCGTCAATCGGCGTGATAAGCGCGACGGGGGCCACCACTGCTCTCCCAAACAGATACGGCGTCGCCCACGGCGACGCCGTATCTGTTTGGGCCGGTCTCCAGCCAACGTCTTCGCTGTCACGACGCGGGAGCCAAGCGCGCGAGGACTTAGCGCTCGCTGTCACCGGGGCGTCGCGATCAAACGCCATACGCGCGAATTGTTGTACCGGGCGGACGCGCCGCGGTCCGGCGGGCTTGTCGCGGCGGTCGCCTCATGCGACCTACCGCCCGTGCGTTAGGCGCCGAGATGCTGTAAGTCCGGACCCGAAGATTTCGTAACCGTTCCTGGTCAAGAACAGCCGAGCACGCAGCGAGACCCTGCATGTTTTCCCACTTGATGCTGACGCGGCGGTTTGCGCCGCTGTTCTGGTGCCAGTTCTTCAGCGCCTTCAACGACAATTTCTTAAAGACCTCGCTGATCTTCCTGATTCTATTCAAAATGTCTGGCCCCGAGTCGAGCTCGGAGTCACTCATCACGCTCGCCGCCGCTGTCTTCATCTTCCCCTATTTCATCCTGTCCGCGCTTGGCGGCGAAGCGGCGGACCGGTTCGACAAATCGATCGTCGCGCAGCGGCTCAAGCTCGTCGAAATTGCAGTCGCCCTAGTCGCCGTTCTCGGTTTCTGGCTGCACTCCGTCCCCTTGCTGTTCGTGGCGCTGTTCTTCTTCGGGGTGATCGCCGCGCTGTTCGGTCCGATCAAATACGGCATCCTGCCCGACCACCTCGCCCAGGCAGAGCTTCCGGCCGGCAACGCGCTGGTCGAGGGCGCGACCTTTATCGCGATTTTGCTCGGCACGATCGTCGGCGGACTTGCCGCCCGCGGGGGCGGCGACCCGGCCTCCTTCGCGGGACTGATGATCGGCTTCGCCGTGATGTGCTGGGTGTCGGCGCTGTTTATTCCACGTACCGGCGAGGGCGCGCCGGATCTTGCCATCGACAAGAACATCGCCCGTTCGACCGTGGCCTTGCTCCGTTACCTCTGGGTCGAGCGGCGGTTGTGGTGGGCGGCCCTGGTCGTAAGCTGGTTCTGGCTCGCGGGCGCGGTGGCGCTGTCGCTCATGCCGCCGCTCATCAAGAATGGGCTCGGCGCGGGCGAAGCGGTGATCACGGTCTATCTCGCGATCTTCTCGATCGGCATCGCCATCGGTTCCGCGCTCGCTGCGTGGCTCGCGAGCGGTCGCGTCGTACTGCTGCCGACCGTCTTGGGAGCGGTGCTCCTTGCCGTTTTCTGCATCGATCTCGGATGGTGGCTCCTTGGCGTCGCGAGTCCAGAAACCGGGCGCAGCATCGCCGACGTGTTCTCGACCTTCCGCGGCTACCATGTCGGGTTCGACCTCGCCGGTATGGCGATCGCCGGCGGGCTGTTCATTGTGCCGTCGTTCACGGCGCTTCAGGCCTGGGCCGGCCCCGAACACCGCGCCCGCGTCATCGCCGCCAACAATGTGCTCAACGCCGCCTTCATGGTGGTGGGCAGCGTCGCGGTCGCCCTGGTGCAGCTTTATGGAGTGACGCCCGCGGTTCTGTTCATGTTGCTCGGCGTTGCCAATTTCGCCGTCGCCGTCGCCGTTTTTCGCACGCTGCCGATCAATCCGGCGCGCGACTTTCTCTCGATCGTATTTCGCGCCTTCTACCGGCTTGAGGTGGATGGCATTGAGAACATCGCCAAGGCCGGCCCCAATGCGATCGTCGCATTGAACCATGTCAGCTTCCTCGATGCGCCGCTGGCGCTGTCGATGCTCGAAAAGGACCCGGTGTTCGCCATTGACAGCAACATCGCGCAGCGCTGGTGGGTGAAGCCGTTCCTGCGCTTCACCCGCGCGATGCCGCTCGATCCCACCAAACCGTGGGGCACGCGTACCCTGATCCGAGCGGTGCAAGCAGGCGAAACGCTGATCATTTTCCCGGAGGGGCGGCTCACCGTCACCGGCAGCCTGATGAAGGTCTATGACGGGGCCGGACTCATCGCCGACAAATCCGGCGCGATGGTGGTGCCGGTGAGAATCAAGGGGCTGGAGCAGACGCCGTTCACGCGCCTCGATCACGCCCAGGTGCGGCGCAAGTTCTTCCCGAAGGTCAAGGTGACGATCCTCGAGCCGGTCAAGCTTTACGTCGACCCCGAACTCAAGGGCAGGAAGCGGCGCATTGCGGCGGGCGCGGCGCTCTATGAGGTGATGTCCGATCTGGTATTCCGCACCACCTCGACCGACCGCACGATCCCGGAAGCGATGATCGAGGCCGCCGAAACGCACGGCATGCGCTGGATCGCGGTCGAAGACCCGGTGGCCGGCCCCCTCTCCTACCGCCACCTGCTGCTCGGCGCCGCCGTGCTCGGCCGCAAGCTGTTGGCGTTCGCCGCGGAAGGACAGGCGATCGGCATCCTGCTGCCGAACGCGAATGGGACGGTGGTCACCATTCTCGCGCTGATGTCGGCCGGTCGCGTGCCGGCGATGCTAAATTACAGCGCCGGCCCGACGAACGTCGCCTCCGCCTGCCGCGCCGCCGCCATCAACACCATCATCACCTCGCGCGCCTTTGTCGAGAGGGGCCGGTTCGAGAAGCTCATCGACTCGCTGTCGCCCGACTACCGCATCGTCTATCTTGAGGACGTGCGGGCGACCGTCACCTTTGGTGACAAGCTGCGCGGAATGCGCGAGATCAAGCATCCGCTCGTCGCGCGCAAGCCGGACGATGCCGCCGCCATTCTGTTCACGTCGGGGTCGGAGGGCGTCCCCAAGGGCGTGGTGCTGTCACACCGGAACATCCTCGCCAACACCGCGCAGGCGGAGGCGCGCATCGACTTCGGGCGGAAGGACACGGTGTTCAATGTGCTCCCCGTGTTCCATTCCTTCGGCCTGACGGTGGGGCTCATTCTGCCGCTCGTGCACGGCGTGCGGGTCTACATGTATCCCTCTCCGCTGCATTTCCGGATCGTGCCGGAGATGATCTACGGCACCAACGCGACCATCCTATTCGGCACCGACACCTTCCTTGCCGGCTATGCGCGTTCGGCCAACGAGTACGATTTCCGCTCGCTGCGCTACATCCTCTCCGGCGCCGAGGCGGTGAAGGAATCGACGCGTCGCATCTACATGGAGAAGTTCGGCATCCGTATTCTCGAAGGCTATGGCGTGACCGAGGCGGCGCCGGTGATCTCGCTCAATACGCCGATGTTCAACAAGTTCGGCACGGTAGGCCGGCTCTTTCCGGGCATGGAGGCGCGGCTGGAGCCGGTTCCCGGCGTCGAAGAAGGCGGCCGGCTCTATGTGCGCGGGCCCAATGTCATGATCGGCTATCTGCGGGTGGAGAATCCGGGCGTGATCGAGCGGCCGGTCGACGGTTGGCACGACACCGGCGACATCGTCACCATCGACGCGCAGGGATTCATCACCATCAAGGGCCGCGTGAAGCGCTTCGCCAAGGTCGGCGGCGAGATGATCTCGCTTGCAGCCGTCGAAACGCTTGCCGCCGAACTGTGGCCGGAAGCGGTGTCCGGCGCGACGACGATCCCCGATCTGCGCAAAGGCGAACGCCTCATTCTCGTCACCACACATAAAGCGCCGAGCCGGTCCGAGTTCATCGCCTTTGTGCATTCCAAGGGCGCGCCCGAAATGCTGATCCCGGCTGAATTCATCGTGCTCGACAAATTGCCCCTGCTCGGCTCCGGCAAGGTCGACAATCTCGCGGTGACGAAATTGGTGCGCGAGCGCTACAAGCTCGAAGGCGCAGCTTGACGCTCGCCGGGTCCCGCACGCGGCGTGCCACGAACGCCGCTTCATTCCGGTTCCAGCTGACCAATTCGAACCGTCATTCCGGAAGCCGAGCGACGCTCGGCTATCCGGAATCCATAGTCTTCTGTGCGTGAATATGGATTCCGGGCTCGCCGCTCTGCGGCGCCCCGGAATGACGGATGGATGTCATCCTGATTGCCCTTCACGCCTCCGCTCCGTCCTCGGTCGCCGCAAGCAGCCATTCGAGATAGGACGAATCGACGCTCTCGAGCGGGATGACGAGAATGGCGGGCGTCGCATAGGAATGCATCTCCTTGACTGCCGCGCGCACATTTTCGGCGAGCGAGGCGCGGGTCTTGACGATCATGACGACCTCCTCCGCGCGCTCGACCGCGCCTTCCCACGCGTAATGCGAGATCATCCCGGGCAGGATGTTCACGCAGGCGGCGAGCCGGCGCTCGACCAGCGCTTTTCCGGCCGCCTCCGCCTCGACAATGCCGGGGTAGGTCGTATAGACGAAGACCGCGCGCTCCATTCTTCCGTCCTTTCCAACCGAGCATTCAGCCGATGCCGGCGCGCAGGGGCCTGTTCGACCCATCATGTCCTTGCCGCCCGATATCGACCGGATCGCATTCGTCGCCAGCGGAACGCCTGACGCCCAAGCCGCGCACGCCGCGCTCACCGGGCGCTATGGCCAGGTTGCTCCGGAGGAAGCGCAGATGATTGTCGCGCTCGGCGGCGACGGCCTGATGTTGCAAACCCTGCACAACTTCATGGGCTCGGGCAAGCCGATCTACGGAATGCACCGCGGCACCGTCGGCTTCCTGATGAACGACTATCGCGAGGAGAATCTGAAGGAGCGCCTGCGCGCCGCGGAGACGACGGTGATCCATCCGCTGCTGATGGAATCGGTCGACGTCAATGGCGACCATTACCAGTATCGCGCCATCAACGAGGTCTCGGTGTACCGCCAGACCTACCAGGCGGCGCGGCTCAATATCCTGGTCGATCACAAGGAGCGGCTGAAGGAGCTACAGGCGGACGGGATCATGGTGGCGACGCCCGCCGGTTCGACCGCGTACAATCTGTCCGCCATGGGACCGATCATTCCGATCGGCGCTCCGCTGTTGGCGCTCACGCCGATCAGTCCATTCCGTCCGCGACGCTGGCGCGGCGCCCTCTTGCCCGACACCGCGGTCGTCACCATCAATGTGCTCGAGCCGGAAAAGCGGCCGGTGGGGGCCGTGGCCGACCACGATGAAGTACGTTCGGTGCAGCGGGTCGATGTGCGCATGGATCGGAGTGTCGGCATGAAACTGCTGTTCGACCCCGGCCATAATCTCGACGAGCGCATTCTGCGCGAGCAGTTCGTCACCGAACCGGACCGCACGCCGCAGCCATTCTGAAAGCCCTCAGCAAGCCAAGCTTCCGCGCGAGAGCAAATTCCGTTCCAATCGAATCCGGAATTCGCCCTGGTTGTCCTTGAGTGGTCGCATTTTCTGCGGCGAACCGGTTCCCACTTCGCCGGAAAATGCTCTAGCGAGCGCGCGGCAGCCTAATCCTCGGACGATCGATTTACGCCAATTCGCCGGATCGCCGGATATGTTAAACAGTGTCGAACGAGCTCCGCCGCAAGCCGTGCCGAGCTCGTCGAAATCCTTCGTCGGGGAGTGAAGCGATGTCCTACGCAACGGCAGTGCGGCACAAACGGGGCGGCATGTATTTTGAGGATTTCGAGGTCGGCGAAATCGTCGAGCATCGCTATCGGCGCACCGTGACACAGATGGACAACATGCTGTTTTCCAACATGACGCTCAACCCGCAGCCCTTGCACATCGATCGGCATTTCTGCGAGCAGGAGACCCAATGGGGCCAACCCCTGATCAACTCGCTGTTCACGCTCGGCCTCATGATCGGAATGTCGGTTTCCGATCTGTCGGTGGGCACCGTCATCGCCAATCTCGGCATGACCGAGGTGAAATTTCCCCATCCGCTGTTCGAGAACGACACCGTGCACGCGAAGACGGAGATCGTCGATAAGCGCGAATCGAAATCGCGGTCGGACGCGGGAATCATCGAGTTCCACCACTGCGCCTATAACCAGGACGGCAAGCTCGTGGCCGAGTGCCGCCGCCAAGCCTTCATGCTCAAGCGCCCGAAGTGAGGGTTATCGTTTCATGCGCTCGCTGCTGTTCGTCCCCGCTGACTCGCAGAAAAAGCTCGATAAAGGTCTCGGTTCCGGCGCCGACGCGCTGATCGTCGATCTTGAGGATTCGGTCGTGCCGGATCGCAAGGCCGCGGCGCGGGGCGCTGCTGCCGAGTTCGTCAAGGCGGCTGTTGCCCGCGCGCAACGCCCGAGAATTTTAGTGCGCATCAACGGGCTGACGACTGGCCTCGCGGACGCCGACCTCGACGCCGTGGTGCCCGCCAGTCCCGACGCAATCCTGCTGCCCAAGGCGGAAGGCGGCCCTTCCGTCGTTCACCTCGACGCCAAACTTGCCGTGCGCGAAGCCCTTAGCGGCCTTCCTGACGGCCACGTGAAGATTGTCGCGCTGGCAACCGAGACGGCGCAGTCCTTGTTCGTCGCCGGCACCTATCGCGGATCGAGCAACCGCCTGACCGGACTGACCTGGGGCGCCGAAGATCTCTCGGCAGACCTCGGCGCCGAGGCGAACCGGGGCGCCGACGGGCGTTTTCTCGAACCCTATCGCTTCGCCCGCATCATTTGCCTGACCGCCGCCGCCGCTGCCGGGGTGCAGGCGATCGACACGTTGAGCGTCGACTTCCGCAACGAGGCGGCGCTGCGGGGCGAATGCGAGGAGGCGCGCCGCGATGGCTTCACCGGCAAGCTTGCCATTCACCCGGCGCAGGTCCCGATCATCAATGAAGTACTTACGCCGACTGCGGAGGCGATCGCCCATGCGGAGGCCATTGTCGCCGCCTTCGACGCGGCGCCCGGCGCCGGCACCGTCCAGATCAACGGGGTGATGTTCGATATCCCCCACCTCACCCGCGCCAAGAACCTGCTTGCCCGCGCCCGCGTCTTGTCGAGCTGATGGATCCGAGGATGTCGCAACTGCGCAAGCCGGCGGGGGCGGAAGGCTTCGATCAGGATCTCCTTGCCCGCATTGCTGACGCGCTTGAGCGGCTCGCCCCGCCGCCCGCCGCTGCGCCCGACTTTTCCGCGGCCGATGCCTTCGTCTGGCATCCCGAAGGCGCAAGGGTCAGTCCCGTCACCCGCGTCAACCGCGTGGACATGTCGCTGCTAAAGGGTATCGACCGGGTGCGCGACCTGTTGGTCGAAAACACCGAGCGGTTTGCGCGCGGCTTTCCCGCCAACAATGCGCTTCTATGGGGGGCGCGCGGGATGGGAAAATCCTCGTTGGTGAAAGCGACGCACGCCGCCGTGAATGCCGGCCTCGGGCCGAGGGCGGGCACGCTCAAGCTTGTCGAGATCCATCGCGAAGACATCGAGGGGCTGCCCGAGCTGATGGGGCTGCTGCGCCGCGCCGCCGACCGCTTCATCGTGTTCTGCGACGATCTCTCATTCGACGCCGCCGACACTTCCTACAAATCGCTGAAAGCCGTGCTCGAGGGCGGCATCGAAGGCAGGCCGGAGAACGTGATCCTCTACGCCACGTCCAACCGGCGCCATCTGATGTCGCGCGACATGATGGAGAACGAGCGCTCGACTGCGATCAACCCCGGCGAAGCCGTGGAGGAGAAAATCTCGCTATCGGACCGGTTCGGGCTGTGGCTCGGCTTCCATCGCTGCAGCCAGGACGAATATCTCGCGATGGTCGAGGGCTATGTGTCCTACTTTTCCATCCCGGCCGATCGCGAGGAGGTGCGACGCGAGGCGCTGGAATGGGCCGCTACGCGCGGGGCGCGCTCGGGTCGCGTCGCCTGGCAATATGTGCAAGACCTCGCCGGCCGCCTGAGCGTGAGACTGACCACGGGCGCGAGTGGTGAGCGGTAATCACGCCCCTCTCGGCAGGTGCTGCATCGGATCGACCGGGGACGAGCCCTTGCGAATTTCGAAATGCAGTTGCGGCGAAGCCACAGCACCGGTCTGACCCGACTTGGCGATGATCTGACCGCGCCGGACCTTATCGTTGCGCTTGACCATGATCTCGCTCGCATTCGCGTAGGCGGTGACGAAGCCGTTGGAGTGGCGGACCAGGATCAGATTGCCATAGCCCTTAAGCTCGTTGCCGGCGTAGGCGACGACTCCGTCCTCGGCGGCGCGAACGGCAGTGCCTTCCGGCACGGCGAGATTGATGCCGTCATTCTGCTGGCCATTGGTCTTGGCGCCGAAGTTGGCGATCACACGACCGCGCACCGGCCAGCGGAACGCAAGCGCGCCGTTTCGATGGGTGGGGGCCTCTTCCGCTTCAATCTCAGTGGTCGGCGTCGCGACCCGCACCGCCGCAGCGGGATCAATCGAAGCGACCTTCTGCGGGGCGGCCGGCTTCTGCGTGGCAGGCGCAGCCACGTGCCGTGGCGCGGCGGGTGGCACGGGCGGCAGAACTGCAGGCGCCGGCTTGCGCTGTGCTGCGGGCGCGACCGCGGCAGTCCGTGTTTCCGACCCGGCCTTTCCGGGAATGACCAGGCGATCGCCTAACTTCACCATCGTGTGCGGAGCAATGTGGTTTGCCGCAGCGATTTCGGCGACGGGGCGCTTATATCGACGTGCGATGCCGATAAGCGTCTCGCCGTGCGCGACCACATGGACGCTCGACATCGGAGCGTGCAGTTTGTTGGTCGGCGCGGGAGCCGCGGTGCGGACAGCCGTCGAGCCGGCCGAGCTTGCATTGTAGCGCGGGATCACGAGCCGCTGCCCAGGCCGAAGCGCGGCGGGACCGGACAAGCCGTTCGCCACGGCAATAGCGTTCGCCGGCACGCCGTAGCGGTGCGATAACGACGCCAACGTGTCGCCCGAAGCGACCGTGACCGGAACGCCGCCTTCCCAGGTCCAGCCTTGCTTTTGGTTCGGCTCTGCACGCAATTGCTGCGGCGGAGCGATCCCGGCCGACGGGTCGAGCGAAGCCACCCGGCCGAGCGGCGGCGGGGCTGGCAAAGCCTGGGTCCCGGCTTGCGGCTCCGCAAGCGGACGGGTCTCAATCTGTCCAGGCGGCACCGAGCCGGTCGTCTCGTTCGCCGACGTCTTTGTGGCAAAGGGGTTGTCGTTTAACCTGACCGCGTCGGAGCTGCAGTTCGCGGCGCTCAGGCCAACCACAACCAACGCGAACGCCCGCGCAAACGAGCGTGGGCTCAATAGATCGATGACCGCACGCATTTATCCTACCCACCCCACGCGAAGAGATCGACAAGAGTAAACACGCAGCGAGTAAAGATTGGTTTAAGGTTTACACTCTCCCTTAAGCCTAACGCATGTGCACCAAGTCCCTGTAGAGCAAGGGCGGTCCCTGCGGCGCGCAGTCTTACGCCGCCGCAGGCTTGGTCTAGTCGCGCAAATTTCGCGCTAGAGCGAATTCCGTTCCGGTGGAATCGGAATTCGCTCCGGTTCTCCTTTGGTGGTCGCATTTTCTGCGGCGAACCGGTTTCCACTTCGCCGGAAAATGCTCTAAAGCTCCTGCGCCTTCCCGGCCAGGAGCGGCACGAAGCGAACGGCAATCAGATCGGTGCGATCGAGTCCCTGTTTGGTCTTGGTTAACTTGACGATCGATTGCGACCTCCGTTGCGGGCCGAGCGGCAGCACCATGATGCCCCCCTCGACCAACTGTTCGACCAACGCCGGTGGAATGACTTCCGCTGCCGCAGTCACCATGATGCGATCATACGGGGCCCGTTCCGGGACGCCGCCGAGCCCATCGCCGACAACGACTTCGATATTGGCGAAGCCGAGGGTCTCGAACCTGATCCGCGCCGCCTCCGCGAGGGTCCGATACCGCTCGATGCTGACCACTTCCTGGCCGAGTCGCGACAACACCGCTGCCTGATAGCCGGACCCTGTGCCGATCTCGAGGACTCGGCATTCGCGTGAGACGGCGAGTTGCTCGGTCATGTACGCGACGACATAGGGCTGGCTTATGGTCTGCCCGCACGCGATTGGCATCGCGTGGTCGGAATATGCTGTCGACACGTATTCCGGAGCGACGAAATACTCCCGCGGAACCTCATCCATCGCGCGCAACACGGCGGGATCGGTAATGCCGCGCCGCCGCAGCATCAGGAGAAATCCCATGCGGCCGATGCGATCGTCGGCGATCGGCGTCTCAGACATGTCTCTGCCCCGGGCCGGAGAATGCCGGCGCATCCCAATCATGCGGCCTGAGCGCCATTCTGCAATCAGGGGTCTGCGCAAGCGCCCGCATTTCTTGCGAAACTATCGGACGCGCGTTGAAATGTGACGTAATAGAGGCAGCCAGCGGCGGCCAAGCCCCAATAAAATCACGATAACTTGCGTCGGCATGTCGGCTCATGGTTTGGTTCCTGTTGGGAGCCGATCTGATTTCGTGTAACAATTATCTCGAACAGGATCATGCATGATCCAAGCGAGAATACGGGGCGGAGCAGTGATGAACCAGACCGCGAAGGATGCTGCGGGAAAGAACGTGCTCGTCGTCGAAGACGAAATCATGATTCGCTTATTGCTCGAGGATATGCTCGCAGACCTCGGCTATAATATTGCGGCGGCCGTCGGGCGCGTCGACGACGCCGTCAAGGTTGCCAGGACGGGCGAGTTCGACGTTGCGATCCTGGACGTTAATCTGAACGGGCAGACGGTGAGCCCGGTCGCCGAAATCCTGGAAGCGCGGGGACTGCCCTTCGTCTTCGCCACCGGCTACGGCGAACGCGGCCTCCCGGAGCGCTTCAGCAACCGCCCCACATTGCAGAAGCCGTTCCAGCAGGAAAACCTCGGCCGCATTCTCACCCAGGCTTTCGAAAGCATGCCGGCCTGAGCACTCCCTGCGCCGGGAGCGACTCCGCCGAACGACCAAACGGAATGCCCGGCCTTGCGCCGGGCATTGTGCTTTTGATCTAGACCGAGAGCGAATTCCGTTCCAATGGAATCGGAATTCGCTCTGGTCATCCTTCAGTGGTCGCATTTTCTGCGGCGAACCGGTTCCCACTTCGCCGGAAAATGCTTTAGCCTATGCGGGGGGCTGAACGACCTTAGCCGATGTCACTCGAACACTTGGGCGAGCCGCGTCATGAACGGCTCGTCGGTCATGTCGAGACGCAGCGGAGTGATTGAGATCCACTTGTCGGCGAGCGCGGAGAGATCGGTGCCATGACTCGTTGTCGCCTGCGCGACGCGCGTGAATGCAACCCAGAAATATGGAATACCGCGACCATCATGACGCGGTTCGATCCGTATCCATTCTGGCGCCCGCTTGCCTTGGCTGGTGACGGCGATGCCCTTCACCTCTTCCGGCCGACAGTCGGGAAAGTTGACGTTGACCAGCACATCGCGTGGCATGTCGGCGCTCAGCACCTTGCGGATCAGATCTGGCCCGAAATGCAGCGCAGTCTGCCAATGCGGGCGCAGGCGCGTATCGGGACCATAGGCCTGCGAGAGCGACAGCGACGGAATGCCGAGAATTGTGCCCTCCATCGCGCCGGCGATCGTCCCCGAATAGGTCACGTCTTCGCCCGTGTTCGATCCGCGATTGACGCCGGACAGCACCAGATCCGGAAGTTTGCCGTTGAGGATATGGCGGACCCCCATGATCACGCAATCGGTCGGCGTGCCCTTGATGGCGAACCGCCGTTCGCTCACCTCTCGCATCCGCAGCGGATCGTTGAGCGAGAGCGAGTGCGAGACGCCCGACTGGTCGAGCTCGGGAGCGACGATCCAGACATCATCTGACAGCGCCCGCGCAATCTCGGTCGCCACTTCGAGTCCCGGGGCATGGATGCCGTCATCATTGGTGACGAGAATTCGCATTCCTGTTTGGTCTTCACCTCATGCGCGCGGGCGGAAGCAAACAAGGCGGCCGCGTCCGCCAATCAGAAAGCCGCCACGGAGCTGCGCACGAAAGGCGTCGCGCCGGGCGGGTCATGTCTCTCAGCCTCGTTCGATCGTCTTCATGCCGCCCATATATGACTGGAGCACGTCAGGCACCGCGATCGTCCCGTCCGCCTGTTGGTAGGTCTCCAACACCGCAATGAGCGCGCGGCCGACGGCGATGCCGGACCCGTTGAGCGTGTGAACATGGCGAATGGTCCGGCCCTCTTTGGTGCGATAGCGTGCGCTCATGCGCCGCGCCTGGAAATCGCCGCATGTGGAGCAGGACGATATCTCGCGATAAAGCCCCTGCCCCGGCAACCATACCTCGATGTCGTAGGTCTTCTGCGAGGCGAAGCCCATGTCGCCGGTGCACAGCGTGACGACGCGGTAATGGAGATCGAGCCGGCGCAGCACCTCCTCGGCGCAGCTCAGCATGCGCTCGTGCTCGTCTCTGCTCTGCTCGGGCGTCGTGATCGATACGAGCTCGACCTTGGTGAACTGGTGCTGCCGCAGCATGCCGCGCGTGTCTTTGCCGGCGGCGCCCGCCTCGGCGCGAAAGCATGGCGTACAGGCGGTAAACCGCATCGGCAGCGCGTCTTCGTCGACGATCAATTCGCGCACGAGATTGGTGAGCGGCACTTCGGCGGTGGGGATGAGCCAGAAGCGATCGTCCCGCGGCTCCGAATCGATATCGGCAAGCAGGCGCGCGGTTCCCGCCGAAAGATCGACTTTCTGCTCGACCCAGAGCTTCGCGGTGTCCCGCTCCATGAGGTCCTTGAGCAGACGCGCCACGGCGCGGTTTTCGCGTTCCGCGATCATCATCTCCTTATAGGCGGAGAACTGATCGTCCCTGAATTTCGGCAATTGCGCCGTACCAAACATGACCTCGTCGCGCACCAGGATCGGCGGGTCGACTTCGAGGTAGCCGTGCTCCTGCGTGTGCAGATCGAGCATGAACTGCGCGAGCGCGCGTTCGAGCCGGGCGAGCTTGCCCTTCAGCACCACGAAGCGCGAGCCCGACAGCTTCGCCGCCGTCTCGAAATCCATCTGGCCGAGCGCCTCGCCGAGATCGAAGTGTTGCTTCGGCGCGAACGCATAGTCCCGCATTGCTCCGAAGCGATGGTGTTCGATATTGTCGTTTGCATCGATTCCATCCGGCACATCGTCCAGCGGCAGGTTCGGGACTTGCGCCAGCGCCGTTTCCAACTCGCGGGTCTCTTCTTTCGCGGCCGCTTCGAGAGCTGGCATCGATTCTTTCAGGGCGGCGACCTCGTTCTTGACCGCCTCGGCGGCGGCCTTGTCCCCCCGGCGCATCGCCTCCGCGATCTCCTTCGAAGCCGCGTTGCGGCGCGCCTGCGCTGCTTCAAGATGTCCGATCGCCGCGCGCCGGCGCTCGTCGATAACGAGCAGTTCGCGCGCCAAAGATTCGAGCCCGCGCCGGGCGAGTCCGTGGTCGAAGGCGGCAGAATTCTCGCGAATCCACTTTGGGTCGTACATAGCGATGCGCTCGAGAGGAATCGGGACAGGTTTATAGCATTTCGCGGGCGGACGATGGATCGCCGCATCGCCGAGTAGTGACGATCGAAACGATCACTCGGCAGGCTTCGAAGCGGGATCGGCCGTGCCGCTGCTTGAGGCCTGCGCCTTTCGCTCCACCATCCGCACGGCGAAGATCGAGGCTTCGTAGAGGCCGAGCAACGGCACCGCAAGCGATAATTGGCTGAGCACGTCAGGCGGGGTCAGCACGGCGGCGATAGCGAAAGCGCCGACGATGAAATACCGCCGCTTCGACTTGAGCTGTTCCGAGGTGATGATCCCGACGCGGCCGAGTAATGTGAGAATGACCGGGAGCTGGAAGGCAACGCCGAACGCCAAGACCAAGGCCATCATCAGCGACAGATATTCGCCCACCTTCGGCAGAAGCACGATTTCAGCGCTTCCTTGCCCGCCGAGCTGTTGCATGCCAAGCGAGAACCGCACCAGCATCGGCATCACCACGAAATAGACGACGAGCGCGCCGAACACGAAAAACACCGGTGTTGCGGCGAGATAGGGAAGAAATGCCCGGCGCTCGTGGCGGTAGAGTCCGGGGGCGACGAACATATAGATTTGCGTCGCGATGATCGGAAAGGCGAGAAACGCAGCGCCGAACATCGCGAGCTTGAGCTGAGTAATGAAATACTCAAGCAGAGCCGTGTAGATGAATTTCGAGTTTTCAGGGCCCGCAACCAAGACGAACGGCCAGACCAGGATGTTGTAAATCTGTTTCGCGAAGACGAAGCAGACGACGAAGGTCAGGGCGAAGGCGACCAGCGATTTGATGAGCCGCGAGCGCAACTCGATCAAATGATCCATCAGCGGCGCTTTGGTCGCTTCGATGTCTTCGTGCGTCATGCCGGCCGATTCCCGCTCTCAAGCTCGCTCGCGACGGAAGGCGGCGCAGTCGAAACCTCCGACGGCGGTGCGGTCGGCTGAGGCGGATCACTCTCCGCGGGTGTGGAACTTTCCGGCGGAGCCTCGACTTCGTTCGCTGCCGATTGTGGCGCGCTTATCTCTTTGACGGAGTCAGCCGGAGGGGGACTCGTTTCTTTGCCCGGGTCGTAGGTCAGCGGATCGAACCGGCCGATGCTGCGCGCGCTGTCGGTGATCTCGTCGACTTGTTTCTTCAGGTCGGCGACTTCTGCCTCGCGCAGGGCCTCCTGGAATTGACCTTGGAATTCTGCCGCCATGCGGCGGATTTTCGCCGACCACTGCCCGACCGCACGCAGCACGCCGGGCAGCTCCTTCGGCCCGATCACGATCAGCGCCACCACGCCGATGAGAACAAGCTCGCTCCACCCGATATCGAACATGCGAACTCCCGAGCACCCGGATCCCGTTCGCCGGGCGCTCCGAATGCAAAGGTCGAGCGCGAAGGTCCTAGCGCGCCTAGCCGGTCTTGCTGTTCTCGGTTTGCCCGACCGTTTGGGTCGTTTGGGTCGATTGATGATCGATCGTCTTAACGGGCTCCGGCTTGACCGGCTCGACTTTGGCCTCGTCGTCCTCGCTCATGCCCTTCTTGAACGCCTTGATGCCCTGGGCCACGTCTCCCATCAAATCGGAAATCTTGCCGCGTCCGAAAAGCAGCAGGACGACGCCGATGACGACGATCCAGTGCCAGATACTCATGGAACCCATCGGTTTGATCCTCCGGACCGCGGGGCCGGATCATGGCCTCGCCTTCGGTTTTGCTAAACAAGCTAGGCGTCAGCGGCCATAAATACAAGGATGGCGCCGCCCCTTTTCCGGACGTTGCGACGCCGTGCTCGCGACCCTTCGTGTTTTCCTTACTCGTATGCACCCGCATCCGGCGATGCGTCGGGACGCGGCGCAAGCCCCAGGTCCAGATCGGCCGGTTCAAGCGGGTCCTCATCGTCCTGCAACGTCGGGTCGTCCGATGGAGCGGGGATTCGGAAGCTCTCCGGAAGCTGCCCGTCGAACAGGCCCGCGCCTTTCAGCTCGTCGAGACCGGGCAAATCGGACAGCCGCTCCAACCCGAAATGCGAGAGGAATCCCTCGGTCGTGCCGAAAGTGAGCGGCCGGCCGGGCGCTTTGCGCCGCCCGCGCGGCCTGATCCAACCGGTTTCGAGCAGGACGTCGAGCGTTCCTTTGGCCGCCGCAACGCCGCGAATTTCTTCGATCTCCGCGCGTGTCACCGGCTGATGATAGGCGATGATTGCCAGCGTCTCGATCGCGGCGCGCGACAGCTTCTTCGGCTCGACCGCCTCGTGGGTGAGAAGCCAGGCGAGATCGTTGGCGGTCCGGAACGCCCAGGCATTGCCGATCCGCACGAGATTGACCCCGCGCGGGGCGTACTCAAGGGCGAGACGCTTCAAGCTCGCCCGTACATCCGCACCCGGCGGCAGACGTTTTCCCAGCGCCTTTTCATCGAGCGGCTCCTTGGCGGCGAACAGCAACGCTTCGATAAGCCGCAATTCCTCGGGCCGCTGCTCGGCCACGGGCGCATCCGCTGTTTGCGCGGCGTCCGCGGGCGCAGGCGTCGCATGCTCGGAAAGGTCCCGTGCCGTCTTGGGCCATCCCTGGCTCATGTCGAGGTCCCTCTATCGTTCGCTCAATCGCGTCCGGCGCCCGACGCCTGGTCGGCGGGAGATGCGCCATTCGATCGCTTGCGGACATGAATCGGCGCAAACGGGGCAGGCTGATGGACGTCAAGAACGCCTTCGAACACAAGTTCGAGCGTTGCGGCAAGGCTGGAGGCGAACACCGTAGGTCGCATCGCCGGTTCAACCGCATAAGCCAGCAGGAAGGCGTCGAGCTCGGTCCAATCATTGGCGGCGCCGATCAAGCGGCCGAGGAGGGTCCTCGCCTCGGTCAGCGACCAGACAGCCCGCTTGGCGACGCGGACATGGGAAAGCGCGTGACGCTGCCGTTCGGTCGCGTAGGCCGACAACAGATCGTAGAGCGTTGCCGACCATTCGGGACGCTTGATCTCGGCGATCGGCTGCGGATCGCCGCGCGAAAACACGTCGCGATTAAGTTGTGGCCGCTCCATCAGCTTGCTCGCCGCCGCGCGGATCGCCTCGAGGCGTTTGAGCCGGAGCGCAAGTGCGGTCGCCATTTCGGCCGCGCTCGCCCCATCCCCTTCCGTGCCTTCTGGCAGCAGCAGGCGGGACTTGAGGAAGGCGAGCCAAGCGGCCATTACCAGATAGTCGGCGGCGAGCTCGAGCCGCAGCTTGCGGGCGGCTTCGATGAAAGCGAGATACTGATCGGCAAGCGCGAGGATCGAGATGCGGGTGAGATCGACCTTCTGCTGGCGGGCAAGCGTCAGCAGCAGGTCCAACGGCCCCTCGAATCCGTCGACATCGACGATCAGCGCCGGCTCATCCGAGGCCCGCTCGACTGTTTCGTCCAGAAACTGGTCCGTATCGCCGGACATATCAGGGTCACCCAGCGGCTGCCGTCGTCCCCATCATACGGGAAAAGGTGATTCGCGCCTCGGTGATATCCACCGCGTCGGCCTTGCGTCGCGCTGCCAACGCCCGCTCCGCGCGTCGTGCAGCGGCTCCCGACAGCTCGCGGGCGCCGGATGCAACCTCCTCCATTTCCCTTAAGTCTCCGTTGCAATGAAGGGCGATGTCGCAACCTGCGGCGAGCGCTTGCCGGGTTCGCTCAGCGACGACGCCGGTCAGCGCGCCCATCGACACGTCATCGCTCATCAACGCGCCATCGAAGCCGATGGAGCCGCGGATCACGTCATTGATGATCTTGGGTGAAAGCGTCGCCGGAAGGTCCGGATCGATCGCAGTAAACATAACATGGGCGGTCATGCCGAGCGGCAGATGCGCGAGGCGGCGAAACGCTGCAAAGTCGGTGCTTTCGAGGATTTCGCGCGGACTGGCGACGACTGGCAGCCAAAAATGGCTGTCGCAGGTCGCCCGACCGTGCCCAGGCATGTGCTTGAGCACCGGCAGAACGCCCCCTTCGGCAAGCCCGGCGGCTATCGCCTCGGCGATCTGCGCAACCTTGTCGGCGGTGTCCCCATAGGCGCGGGTGCCGATCACCGGATCGGCGCCGGGGGCAGGCACGTCCGCCAGCGGAAGGCAATTCACCGTAATGCCGAGCGCGGCGAGGTCGGCAGCGATCAGCCGGGCGCCCAGCCGGGCGGCGGCAAGTCCGAGCGCCGGGTCGCGGTCGAACAGCCAGCCATAGTCCGCCCCGGATGGATAAATCCGCCAGTGCGGCGGCCCAAGCCTCTGTACTCGGCCGCCTTCCTGATCGATCAGGACGGGCGCGTCAAACCCAAGGATATCCCTGAATTCGCTTACCAACGCAGCAACTTGCCGCGGATTGCTGATATTCCGCTCGAATAATATCAGCCCCCACGGCCGGGCCTCCCGTAGGAAGCTCCGTTCGTTGTTGGAAATCTGCAGGTCGGAAAGCCCGGTAACGAAGGCGCAAATCGTCATCTCCTGATTAGGCCTGAGCCACGGTTAAGGTCAAATGCTTGTTGTTCAAGGACCTTCGGGCGCGGCCGTGTTGAACGGTCGAACCCGCAACAACGAGCCGCGCAGCCTGCCCTCACCGTTTTCATTCCGAAAAGCCAGCGATGATCCGGCACAGCGCATCGAGCCCATCCGTCAGTGCGGCCGGGCCGGGCTGCAGGATCAGCGTAGAATTGATTTCGTGAAGTTGCCCGCCCCGTACAGCCGGGATGGCCGCAAAGCCGGGGCGCGCGGCGACCTGATTGGGGACGAACTTCTTGCCGCACCATGAGCCGATGATGAGATCGGGGGCCGCCGCAACCACCTCTTCCGGCATGACGATGCGATCCTTGCCCGCCTTGTGGCGCGCTTTTTCGGCAAAGACGTCGGCGCCGCCAGCCGCCTCGATCAGCTCGGAAACCCAGCGGCTGCCCGTAATGATCGGGTCGTACCACTCCTCGAAGAAGACGCGCGGACGCTTGCCCGCTGGCGCCGGCAGCGAGGCAAGCCGGCCCTCGAACCTGCGGACAAGCGCCTCGGCCTTCTCTGGTGCGCCGACCATCGCGCCGAGCATTCGCATCATGGCGAATATGCCGGCGAGGTCGACATGGTTGAACGCGTGCACGGCGACGCCGCGACGGATCAGTTGCGCCGCAATGTCCGCCTGCAGATCGGAATAGGTCAGCACGAGGTCCGGGTTCAGCGCGAGAATGCCGTCGATATCGGCGCTGGTGAACGCCGATATGCGCGGCTTTTCACGGCGCACCTGCGGGGGCCGGACGGCGAAGCCGGAGACTCCCACGATGCGCGCGTCCTCACCCAAGAGATAGAGCGTCTCGACGGTCTCCTCCGTGAGGCAGACGATCCGTTGCGGTGGAAACATGTCTATTCCTCGGAACTTCATGATTTCATAAGGTGAGCGCCCGGACGGCCCGACATGTCCGTTAGCTTATAGCGGGAGAATTGATGTGGAATCGATCCATCTCTCTTACCGTCATCGCCCGCGCAAGCGGGCGACCCAGTAAACTCGAACGTTCGCCGTGATTACTGGATGCTCCGCCTTCGCGGAGCATGACCACTACGGGTGAGGGTGGAACGACCAAGCTGAAATTATCGTGCTTTAAGAGCCGCGGCTCGGCGACGCCTGCAAGGACAGATGCAAGTCGGCCCTAATCATGCCACGCAAAATCCGCCGTCGACGACCAGGTCAATGCCGGTGACATAGGCTGCGTCATCAGAAACTAAAAATGCGACGACGCCGGCGATGTCGGCGGGTGCGCCAAAAGCGCCGAGCGGGATGCGGTCGAGCAACGACTGCTTCGCCGCCGCAGCGTCACCATGGATCGAGGCCATGAGTTCGCCAAGGCCATCAAGCGCTTTGGTCGTAATGAAACCAGGCGAAACGCTGTTCACGCGAATGCCTTGCGGCGCGAAGGTGACCGCGGCGATGCGGCTGAGACCGGACACCGCGCTCTTTGCCGCGCCATACCCGGCATTGATCGGCATGCCGAGCAGCGCCGCGACGCTCGAAATGTTGACGATTGCCGCGCCGCGTTCCATTCGCCGCACGCAGGCGCGCATGCCGTAGAAGACGCCGTCGAGGGTAACCCGGAAATTCTCTTTCCAATCCTCGTTTAATAGAGCCTGGATCGGGCCTCCCCGCGCGAAATACGCCGCGGTGACCAGCGCGTCGATGCGCGGCTGAGCCGCCGCTATCCGATCCCAGCTTGCGGGATCGCCCGCATCAAGCTGTTCGAACGAGACTGGCAGGCCTTCTTTCGATAGTGCTTGGGCGACCGCTCGTCCCCGCTTTTCACTGATATCGGCGCAAACGACCTGCATGCCTTCTTCAGCAAGTCTGCGGCAGATGGCGGCCCCGATGCCCCCGGCCCCGCCGGCAATGATCGCTCGTCGCCCCTTCAATCCGCGCATAATGCGTTTTCCTTTCTGAAATAAACATCACGGGGCGGCGCAGGCGCGCGACCGTCCCGCGACGAGCCGAGCAAAGGCCCCTCGCGATCGTCGCCGGCATCTATTCCATACTCGGGGAGGTGAAGACAGCCGGCGCGCCATGCTCGTCGCAAGCGCGGATAAACAAGCAACTGCCTGGCGCAGCATTTCCTCGGCGCGCCGTTCGGCGGCGTCAAGCAGTCGGGCATCGGTCGCGAGGAATGTCTGGAGGAATTGCTGAGCTTCACGCAGGAAAAGAACATCCACATAAAGTTGCGACAGCCGGTCGGCGCTTGATCTCTCGCCCACGGCGGGCGACCCTATCCGCGGGGCCGTCGTCGATTGGAGCACGCCATCAATCTCCGCCAGTTGCGTTATTTCGTGAAGGTCGTCGAGGTCGGCAACATGACGCGGGCCGCCGATCAGCTGCGGGTCGCGCAGCCGGCGCTCGGCCTGCAGATCCGGCAACTCGAGGACGATCTCGGCGTCGCGCTGTTGGTGCGTCATTCCCGCGGGGTCGTTCCGACCGAGGCGGGCCGATTGTTGTACGACCGCGCGGTCGCGATTCTTGCGCAACTGGCCGAAGCGCGCGGTGAGGTCGCAGCGCTCGGCCGCGGCAGCCGCGAAACGGTGACACTCGGCCTTTCCCCCAGCCTGATGCTGCTGGCTGGATCGGACCTGATGGTCAATGCACGCCGCGTCATCCCCGACGTGTTCTTGAGCCTCGTCGAAGAATTGAGTTTCGTGCTCGTCGAGGCGCTTGAACGCGGCGAGCTGGACGTGGCGCTTGCCTATGAGGTGCCCGACCGGCCGATCCTGCAGCGCGTGGCATTGCTCGAGGAGGAACTCGTGCTCGTCGCCCCGCCCGGCGGAATCGACCCGGCCGATCCGATCTCTCTGTCGGAGGCGCTCGACAGCGATCTCGTGATGGCGGGCGAGCGCGATAGCGTGCGCCAGCTCATCCAGGCCGCGGCCGACGCCCAGGGCATCGAGGTGCGCGTGGCTTACGAGGCGCGGTCGGTGCCGGCGATGAAGAACTTGGTGCGGCGCGGCGTGGCGGCGAGCATCATGCCCTACGGCTCCGCGATCGAGGAGCTGCGATCGGGCCTGGTCGTCACCCACCGGATCGACCCGCCCATCCGGCGCACGCTCTATCTCGCCAAGCCGGCGAAGCGTGCGCCGCTGCGCAACGAGGCCGACGTCGACGCCTTCCTCCGCAGCACCGCGAAGCGGGTGCTCGAAGCGCTGGGGCCGCTCGCCCGGCCGCTGTAGGCCCCGTCCCTCTTAACGCCCCTCAGATTTTGAACGCCTCGCGCGTTCCCGGATGAAATAGCTCCTCAACGGCAAGCAGGCGCGGCGATAGTCCCTGAGCGTGGTGATGTCGCAGGAAAGTCTCGAGCGTCTTGCGGCTGCCTTCGATGCCATAGGACCAGAAATCCCAGCCCATCAGGGCGCGGGTTGCCCGGAGTTGTTCTTCGACAAAGGGCAACGTCACCTTGGTGGCCGAGGTGTCGGTGAGCTTTTCCAGCGCCACCGCTTTCGCGCGCTCGAAGGCCTTGAGCACCGCCCGGGGTAGCCAGGGGTGCTGGGCGGCGATCTCACGGCGCACGCCGAGGACATGCATGATCGGGAAGATGCCCGTGCGCTTGTAATAGTCCTTGGCCGCGCTCGTCGGGTCGGGAAACAGCCAGGCAATATTGGGAGCAAAGTGAACAAACGCGGATGGCGCGCGCGGCGCGATGATGCCGTCGATGGTTCCGGCCGCGAGCATCGCCGAGAGCGATTGTCCTGGAGGCGCCCCCTCGATCCGCACATCCGGGGGCGGTGCGATCGCAATCTTTTCGGCGCGGCCCGGCTCCTCGATGCCGCCCCGCACCCAAATGATGTCCTTCGGCTCGACCCCGTAATCGTCCGAGAGGATCGCCCGCGCCCACACGCATGCGGTGAGCTGGTACTCCGGCAACCCGATCCGCCGCCCTTTCAGGTCGGCGGGCGCCGCGATTCCCCGGTCGGTGCGGATCACGATCGCGGTGTGCCGGAACGCACGCGAAAGGAACACCGGCACGCCGATATAGGGGCAGTCGCCACGGGCGGTTTTCAACGTGAAGCTCGATAGCGACAACTCGCAGATGTCGAACTCGGCGTGCCGGAACGCGCGGAAAAATATCTCCTCCGGCGGCAGCGTCATGAACACCGGATCGACGCCATCGATCCGGACATCGCCGTCGATGAGCGGACGCGTGCGATCGTAGTCGCCGACCGCGACCGACAAATTCAATCGAGTCATGGCTGTCACGCCAGAGCGGGGGCAAGTCCTTGAATACGAAGTGCCATCGCAAAGGTCCAAGACCAAGTCGGATGCGCTGCCATATCAAAACCTGCGGTCGAGACGTGAGGATCGCTCCCAAGCGCGCAGCCGCTCATGGCGGAAACGAATGCCCTGATCATTCGGTCTTGCCCAACGCCGTGCGCCGACGCATCTTGAAGGCCTGCCCTAGGGCCGCTGTCGCACCCGCTCGCCGCAACCCATGGATCGCCTGTGAAAGTCGCCGTCGCAGAACCCCTTGGTCTCGACCACTTGACGATTGTCGAGCGGCCGGAACCGCGCCCGGGCGCGGGCGAAGTGCTGGTGCGCCTGCGGGCCGCCTCGCTCAATTATCGCGATCTCATCGCCATCGACGGCGGCTACGGCTCGCAGCAAAAGCGCGGCGACCTCGTCCCCCTCTCCGATGGGGCGGGCGAAATCGTCGAAGTCGGAGCAGGCGTCACGCGCTGGCGCGTGGGCGACCGGGTGATTGGCTGCTTTTTCGCCCGCTGGGAGAGCGGTCCGCCGAATGAGCAACGGCTCGCCGCGACGCTCGGCGGATCGATCGACGGCGTCGCCTGCGAATACCGCGTATTTGGCGAGAACGCGATTCTGCCCATCCCGGCTCACCTCGATTTCGTCCAGGCCGCGACGCTGCCTTGCGCCGCGCTGACCGCCTGGGTCGCGGTCATCGAGCAGCATGCGATCGGCCCGAGCCGCACCATGCTCACCCAGGGGACGGGCGGCGTCGCCTTGTTCGCGGTTCAGTTCGGGACGGCTGCAGGCGCGGGCGTGATCGCGACTTCGTCCACGGCCGACAAGCTCGAACGGCTGCGCGGGCTTGGGGCGCGGCATCTGATCAACTACCGGGACGATCCGAACTGGGGACAGACGGCCTACAAGCTTGCCGGCGAGGGCGTCGATCTCGTCGTCGACACCGGAGGAGCGCAAACCCTGTCGCAGTCCTTCCGCGCCGTGCGGGTCGGCGGATCGGTGAGCATAATCGGCGTCGTCACCGGCGCGAAGCACACCCTCCACGTCCCGATCCTGATCGCAAAATATATCCGCTTACATCCGGTCATCGTCGGCAATCGCGACCAGTTTGCCGCGATGCTGCGGGCGATCGAACGTCACGGCCTGCGCCCGGTGATCGACCGGGTCTTTCCGTTCGCCGACCTGCGCGCCGCGCTCGACTATCTCAAGAGCGGCCAGCACGTCGGCAAAGTGTGCATCGAAATTTGAACGCAGCCAATTCGGCTGATCCGGCGCCCATTCGCAGAGCCGCATGCGGAGCGATTGAAGTTGCGTCACGACGACATCCCATTGCGCAAGATCAGCGCTATTGAGCGCTTACGTGCGCCGGCGCGGCTTTTACAGCCGTTCCAGAAACGGCACGACCTCGCTGCCCAGAATAATATAGATGCAGCCGCCGACGATCGCGAAGTTCTTGAAGAAATCCCAGATATGGGGATACCCCTCGCTGTCGGTCGACCAGAACCGCGGATAGGCCCAAAAGTTGTGATACAGGATGCCTGTGATTGCGCAGTAGCCCGCGAGAACGATAGCCGCCCATCCCGCGTACCAGTTGAAGACGATACAGATCGGCGTGACAAACTCGACGATCTGCGCAAGCCCGAGCAACACCGCGCCGCCCGGAAGAAGGCCGGAGTTCGCCTGCTTCAGCGCGGCTTGCCGATTGATGAACTTATCAAGGCCGCTGAAGGGAAAAATCAAGACAATAAGGATTTTTGCGATTACCGGCGCTGCATCATTGATCAACCATTCCATTGTTCGCACCTTCGGTCTTTGCGATCACCGTAGCGCAAAGCAGTGCGGTCCTCGGCTGACCTAGCGCGAATTCCGTTCCAATGGAATCGGAATTCGCTCTGGTTATCCTTGAGTGGTCGCATTTTCTGCGGCGAACCGGTTCCCACTTCGCCGGAAAATGCTCCAGCGGCACGCGAGGACGCACGGCCATTTGCGCCGTTTCCTGCGCGACATTAGTTGATAACGGCAACGACCACAAACGGGCGGCGGAAGTACGCGGCGATCGAATTGTCCCATGGCGACGCTGGCTGGCGGCATTCAGATATCGATTTCCGCCCAAATAGCCGCGTGGTCGGATGCCGCTTCAACCAATTTGGTGATTTCCGGGTAATGGGGGAACAGGGTGCCGTTCTTGCCGCCCCACACCCCCATGCGGAAAATGCCGCCGGCTTTGGTCCGTGCAAAAAGTTCGGGCGAGAGCAGAATGTAGTCGATCTTACTCGACGCCGTGCCGTTGCCGAAGGTCCCGGGGCGTCCGCCGTCGTCGAAATTCGGATGCGCGCTGATGTCCTTGAGCGTCGGGTCCTGCGTCAAGACGGCGAGAGGCGCGCTCGCCGGGGTATCGTTCAGATCGCCAATGATCGCGACGAACCTATGTTTGCTCACGAGCTCATCATAAATCTCTTTGACGCGGCGGGCCTGCCGTTGGCGGCGCGCATCCGACGCAGCCTTCGACCCAAAACCCTTGCTCTTGAGATGATTGACGAGAACGAACAGCGGATTGCCTTTCGCCGTCCTGATCTCGAATTGAGGGCAGTCGCGGCTGAATATGCGACTCCTTCCAATCGCATCGTCGACGTGGCTGGCAATCGACACGATCGGATAGTCCTCCCGCGTCATGATCGCGACGTCGATGCCGCGATCATCGTTTCCATCGATGAGCATCACATGCTCATAGGGCGCGCCTCCGACCGCCTTGATCACGTTGTCGGAAAAGCGCACCAGCGACGGTCGGTTTTCGGCTTCGACCACCCCGAGAACATCCGCATCGATGTCGCGAATGACCAGGGCCGTGTTTCGCGTCGCCGTCTCATTGACCTCCTCGTGCTTGAGGTCGACCCAGCCGATCCAATCTTTGCGGCCATTCGCAACGATTTCGATAGGGCGATTCCTCGGCCGCTTGACGAGGTGGCCGCGGTTCTGCCTGAGGATGACGAAGCGGCCATTATCCCTCTTGTCGATCTTCAGCTTCTTCATCAGATCGACGATCTTCTTCTTGTCTGCGCTGGCGTATTTCGCCTTGCCGAGGACGCGGTTCAACTCCGCCTGCCATTGCAGAATGTCGCGTCCCTCCTCCCAGGTCGCGAGGTTGAGGGCCTTGGCGCGCTGGAAGAGGTTTTCGACGTTGTAAGATGCGAGTTTCATTTGCCCCTCGAAGCGTTGGAGGCAAAGCCGGCTGAACGATCGGCCCTGCCTCTGCCGGCCGCCCCGCCGGTCTTTCTCAGTCGGCGGACCGATCGCCGACAGCTACGCGCCCGTCCGCAGGCAGGATGTTGATCGGGGCGCCGGCTTGGCCAACCGCCTGCATCTCCACGGCATTCGACCGGGCTTTGGTCGCAACGCTTTGCGGCGCCAGCAGAACGAGCGCCCCGAGCGCTCCGATAAGGGCTACGACGAAGGCCGGCCACGTGGGACGAGTCAGCATTCAGTTCTCCCGATTTGATGAGGCCGATTCAATCTCGAATGAGACCGGCCATTTCGCGAACTGAAGGCAGCCTACGCGAGTTGCGACGCCGTGCCTGTGAACGAATTCACATGCGGCGACGGCAAACTAACCATGAGTGCTTTGCCCTGAGCTGGGGGCGACCGCAGCGGATCTCCCGGAGCTAGAACGTCACCACGCTGCGGATCGATTGGCCGGCGTGCATCAGGTCGAACGCCTTGTTGATGTCGGCAAGCGGCATGACGTGGGTGATCAGCGGGTCGATCTCGATCTTTCCTTCCATGTACCAATCGACGATCTTCGGCACGTCGGTGCGTCCGCGCGCGCCGCCGAAGGCGGAGCCGCGCCACACGCGCCCGGTCACCAGCTGGAACGGACGGGTGCGGATTTCCGCGCCGGCCGGCGCCACGCCGATGATGACGCTCTCGCCCCAGCCCTTGTGGCAGCATTCGAGCGCCGCGCGCATCAGATCGACATTGCCGATGCATTCGAAGCTGTAGTCGGCGCCGCCCTTGGTCAGCTCGACGAGATGGGCGACGAGGTCGCCGGCCACCTCCTTCGGATTGACGAAATGCGTCATGCCGAAGCGCTCGCCCCAGGCCTTCTTCTCCGGATTGAGATCGACCCCGATGATCATGTCGGCGCCGACCAGCCGCAGGCCCTGAATCACATTGAGGCCGATGCCGCCGAGCCCGAACACCACGCAGTTGGCGCCCGGCGTCACCTTCGCCGTGTTGATCACCGCGCCGATGCCGGTGGTCACCCCGCAGCCGATATAACAGACCTTGTCGAACGGGGCGTCGTCGCGGATTTTCGCGATCGCGATTTCCGGCAGCACGGTGAAATTGGCAAAGGTCGAGGTGCCCATATAGTGGTGCAGCTTGCGGCCCTCGATGGAGAAGCGCGAGGTGCCGTCGGGCATCACGCCGGCCCCTTGTGTTGCGCGAATCTTCTGGCAGAGATTGGTCTTGCGCGAGAGGCAGTATTCGCATTCGCGGCATTCCGGCGTGTAGAGCGGAATGACATGATCGCCCGGCCGCACCGAGGTGACCCCCTCCCCGACCTCGACCACGACGCCCGCGCCCTCATGCCCGAGGATCGCCGGAAACAGGCCTTCCGGGTCCTTGCCCGAGAGCGTGTATTCGTCGGTGTGGCAGATCCCGGTCGCCTTGATCTCGACCATGACCTCGCCCTGGCGCGGGCCATCGAGCTTGACCGTCGTCACCTCGAGCGGCTTGCCCGCCTCGAACGCCACCGCCGCGCGCACATCCATGTCCGTCCTCCCAGTCGAAGGCTTGTGGCGGGTCGCGCCCCGCCGCGGCGGCACTATGAGGGTTGACGCGGCCGAGGGAAAGGCGCGATCAAGACTGCGCCCAGCGCAGGCGCTCGTAGCTCAGCCGGATAGAGCACCAGACTTCGAATCTGGGGGTCGGGAGTTCGAATCTCTCCGAGCGCGCCAACACTTAGCGGTCCAATGGTACTGGTGATGCTGCCAGTATCCAAATAATTGTGAAAGTAATCTCGGACGATGTCGTTCTTCGCGTGAAGAATATGTTTAACTGATCTTCGACAGTTGGGGGCGGGTTGCGGCGCGTAAGCTATTGATTTTGCTTGTTTGGGGTACTGATTTTTCAAAAGTGTAGTGCCACGTCTGGCGCTAATATGGTTGACTTTAAGCTTGTCTGTGCCGATCATGTGCGCACCACGAATGAGTCGGTCGGACGGTTCCGCGCATGTATTTCCGCAAAAAGACCTCGGGCGGCCGAGCCTACCTCCAGATCGTAGAAAGCCGCCGCGACGGCGCGCAAGTGCGCCAGCAGGTGATCGCTACGCTCGGCCGCATCGAGGATTTGCGCGACAGCGGCCAACTGGAGCGGTTGCTCCGGTCAGGCGCGCGCTTCGCTGCGAAAGCCATCGTCGTCAACGCCGTCGCCGAGGGCGCCGTCACGGCGAGCGCGGCGCGGCGGATCGGGCCCGCGCTTGTCTTCGAGCGATTGTGGGAAGAGACCGGCTGCCGCCAGGTGATCGAAGACCTTGCCGGTTCCCGCAAGCACGGCTTCCCGCTCGAACGCGCGGTGTTTCTCACCGTTCTGCATCGCCTGTTTGCTGGCGGCTCCGATCGGGCGGCGGACCGCTGGCGCGAGGATTACGCCATCGATGGCGCCGCGGATATCGACCTGCATCACCTTTATCGGGCGATGGCCTGGCTGGGCGAAGAGCTGAGCGAAAATCAACAGGACGGCGCCACACTCTTTGCGCCGCGCTGCCTGAAGGACGTCATCGAAGAGGAGCTGTTCGCGCGCCGGCGCAATCTGTTCAGCAAGCTCGACCTCGTGTTCATGGACACGACCAGCCTCTATTTCGAGGGAGCGGGCGGCCAGACGCTGGGACAGCGCGGCTTCTCCAAAGACCATCGGCCGGACCTCAATCAGATGATTCTCGCCGTGCTGCTCGATGGCGACGGTCGACCCGTTTGCACCGAAATGTGGCCAGGGAACACGGCCGATGTCGGCAGCCTCGTCCCGGTGGTCGATCGGTTGCGCAAGCGCTTTTCCATTCAACGCGTCTGCGTCGTCGCCGATCGCGGCATGATCAGCGCCGAGACCATCGCCGAACTCGAAGCGCGCGGGCTTTGCTATATTCTCGGCGTGCGCGAGCGCAGCGACAAACTGGTGCGAGACCTCGTGCTCGCCGATCCCGCTCCCTTCATCCCACTCACCATCGCCAAGCGGGGCAAGGAGATCGACTACGAGGCCAAGGCGGTCATGCTGGCGGGGCGGCGCTATATCGTCTGTCGCAATCGCGAAGAAATGAAGAAGGACGCCGCCGCCAGAACCGCGATCCTGGCCGCGCTCGAGCGTCAGCTCAAGAAAGGCGATAAAACCCTTGTCGGCAACAAGGGCTATCGGCGCTTTCTCGCGACGCCAGACGACGACCATTTCGTCATCGATCGCGCCAAGGCGGAGGAGGACGCAAAGTTCGACGGAATCTTCGTGCTGCGCACCAACGCCGATCTCTCGCCGCTCGAAACCATGCTTTGCTACAAACATTTGTGGATGGTGGAGCGCGCGTTCCGAACCTCGAAAAGCCTGTTCGCCACGCGCCCGATTTTCCATAAGCTCGACGAGACCATTCGCGGCCATGTGTCGTGTAGCTTTCTCGCCCTGGTGCTGAAGAAGGAGCTGGAGGACCGCATCGCCACGCTCGGCCATGCGAGTTCCTGGCCGAACGTCCTCGCCGATCTCAACTCGTTGACCGAAACGGAGGTCGAACAGGACGGCAAACGCTTTCTGCTGCGCACGCCGCCACGCCCCGCTGCAAGCCTCGCCCTGCGCGCCGCCGGCGTCGCCCTGCCGCCAACCGTCCGGCAACTCGCCGACGCTTGATCCCGCCCAACCCAGCCAAACCACCAGAATGTAGTGCCAAGCCGATTTTCCGGCGTGATTTATGCCGCCCGCTCAATGACTTGCAAATTCGTACTGTAGAAGATCAGTTTAATATGGCGCCCATTCAACAGTGAAGTGCAACGGGCAGATTTCTGGCGCTGAAGAAAATCTCGCGAGGGGTTTGGTAGCCGAGTATCTTTCTGGGGCGAGAGTTGAGTTTGTCCTCGACCCTTTGGACATCGGCATCGGACAAAATAGAGAAGTCGGAACCTTTTGGGAAGTACTGCCTGAAGAGGCCGTTAGTGTGTTCGTTGAGGCCGCGTTCCCACGAGTGATAGGGCTTGGCAAAATAGGATAGTGCCCCCAGCGAGGTTGCGATTTGGGCGTGAGAGGCGAACTCTTTTCCATTGTCGTAAGTGATTGTTTCGATTTGGTCAGCGAGCGGCAAAAGCACGCGTGCGCAGGCCTGCACGACAGAGTCCGCGTTCTTGTCCGGCAGTTTGGCGAGCTTGGTGTATTTGGAGGTTCGCTCGACGTGCGACATGACAACGCCTTTGTGATTGGCGCCGATAATCGTGTCGGCCTCCCAGTCTCCGATGCGGCTTTTTGCGGCGACAATAGGAGGCCGCTGATCGATATCGACGCGGTTCGGAATCAGCCCGCGCCCCGAATTCTTGCCCTTGCGCCTGTTGTATTTTTTGCCGCTGTGACGCAAGTGAAGATACAGCGTGCCCCCGTCTTTCTTGTCTTTCCAGACATGCTGATAGATGCGCTCGTGACTGATAAAGGCGACGCCATCCTTCGCCAGACGCCCGCTGATCTGATCGGGACTCCACTGCTGTTGCGTCAGTTTTTCTTCGATCAGCTCCACCAAATCTGGCGTCATTTTGCGCGGCTTGTCCGAGGCCTCTTGGCGTCTCTGCGAGGCCTTCTCGTGCGCTTGCTTGAAGCGATAGCCGCGCGCGCCGGTGTTGCGAACAAGCTCGCGGCTGATCGTCGACGGATCGACGCCAATTTGCCGCGCGATGTGGGCTTGCGAGTGGCCGCTTTGCAAGAGCGCGTAAATCTGGCAGCGTTGTTCGCAGGTCAGATGGAGATAGCCTTCGGGCATTTTTCCTCCGTGAGATGTGCTGTCCCACGCAAGGATAGTCTTCCATCTGACCGCCAGAAAAACCGGCATACACAACATGGCAAAGTCTGGCGGGAGAAAACGTCGGCCTCAAGGGTGCTCGCTGCGCTCGCATCGTCTCCGGCGACTAAAGCCCTTGACCCCGACCCTTTCCCCCGCCACTCACTCCGCCATGCCGTCTATGCTGCCCTGTTGCACTTCGGATTTGAAACGGCGTGGCTTAAAAGTCGCTTTTCCGCGGCATCAGTCACGCGGTCACGGTGCCGGCAAGTCCTTGGGGCAGGATCGCGTGACGGCTGCGAAACTCCTTCAGCGGTTCCTTGACGTGACTCCAGAAATAGTAATTCGGCGCGAACGTATCGATGGTCGCCACCGCGCCCGCGGCCCAGGCGCGCCAGAATTCATCCGGATCAAGCGCATCCTTGGCGCTGCGTGCGATCTCATTGATCTGAACCATCAGATGCCAGGAAAAGATGACCGGTAGGACATGCCCGCCCATCGGGAAATAGGGATGCATGGCGGCGGTGAAGGTCGATACCAGAATTTCACCGCGGGGCGTCGTGTTGTAGCCGGTCAGCACGTGGACGGAATCGTGCGGCAGCGAGAACGCGCCGTTGAGTGCGGTCGGATCTCCGGGGAAACCATAATTATTGCGACGGAAGTGGTCGTAGAACGCACGACCGAACGTGTCTTGCGGAAGGTCGGCAAGCCTTTCGAAGCGGGCCGCCTCGCTCGGATTGGCGTGATCGCCGGTATAGGGCAGCAGCCACTGATTGACGTCACCGCCGTCCCACGATTTTCCGGTGATGCTTTCCATGTTGCAGCGGATCATATCGGCCAGCACGTCCTGGAGATGGCCGTTGGCGGCCTCATCAATCTGGTCGATATAGTGCTGATGCATGCCGAGCGCGCTGGCATAGCGCAGCACTTTCGCGATCTTGGCGCGGTCCAGCTCGCCGTCGATGAACGCCATCACGGTAATGAACTTGATCGCATTCTCGGCGAGGTTTGTTCCCGCCAATGCCGATGCCAGGTCGTCCGGGGTGGCGGGCTTCAGCGCAGCGACATCGAATGAGCCATTGGCGCCAAACATGTAACGGCGCGCACTGGTGATGGCGTGGCGATCCTTGTCACTCGCTGGCCTTCCAGTGTCGGCAACGGCGCGCATGGCACCGAGGATTGCGGCGATCTGCGCCGGTGTCGCATCGTCGATCAGCGGTGGGACCTTGTTATCCGTTGCAGTCATCGCGCGCGTTCCTTCACATCGGGCACCTCGGTGAACTATCCAAACTGGATGCTTACAAGGCCAGGGCACGGGCTCCTTCCGATCTATCAAAGTGTATTTGGACAACACCTCGTGACACCTCCCAGGCTTGAGAAAAGCTTTCGGCGTCTCCGCTTAGTGCCTGTCGAGCTAGCGAAAATCATGGCTAAATTGCAGCAGGCCTAAGCTGCGATGCGCGCTGTACTGAGGCGCTATTGCGGCTCTGCCGGAGTCCGTTTCGGGTCGGTAGCGACCGAATCATTGCGCGGCAGCGACATAACGCGGCGTGCCAACTGCGGACTTCATGCACCGCAGCAAAAAAGTTGCGGAAACCGAACGGCAGCATTGTTGTGTCTGCCGACTTCCGGCATCATCCTTCGACTATGACCATCCTGGCGCCAGACACTCGACGAAAGGCTCACGATGCTGGGCGGCCTGACCCCGCGCCAAGCGGCCAAGACAGCAACCGGCCGCGACAAACTTGTTATCTGGAGAATCAATCGCACCATATCGGGTATCAGCTCGGTGATTTGCCGCGTCAATCGACCAACCCGCTGCTCCGCATCAGTGACGGCGTCTGACTTGAAGGAGCACGCGATTTCTCTTTTGACGGCTGCGCTGTCCAATACGCAAGACCGATTCCTGCGTGGGTAATGCGCGATCTCGCAACCACGCCGAAGGTTACATAAAGGAACGGGAACCGCTCTCGCTTTGCTGCGACTTGGCGCTCGAACGCACGGGTATTGGTACTTCCTGCCCTCGTCGCGGATCTGAAGCACTATGATGACCGCTCAGAACAGGGCTGCCGTGGCAAACAAAAGGTCCGTGGTCACCGCATGGAACGCGCTGCGTCGTAAAGTAAAGATTATCCTCACACTCAAAGAAGGGCAGGTTATCCGCTTAGGCCTGATCGGTGAAGACCTAAGGGGCGCACACCTGAACAGCGCACGCTTATACCCCGCGAACCTGATCCGCTCAGACCTGAACGGTCGCTTAGCCCTGGGCGGCGAAGACCTGGGCGGCGCAGACCTGAGCGGCGCAAACCTGAGTGACGCAATCCTGAGCGGCGCAAACCTAAACCGCGCGCGCTTGAACAGCGCACGCTTATATCGCGCAAGCCTGATAGGCGCAGACCTCAGCGGCGCAAGCCTAATCAGCGGGCGCTTGATCAGCGCATGCTTATACCGCGCAAACCTGACCAATGCAAACCTGAGGGATGCGAACCTGAGCGGAGCAAATCTGGTCGGCGCAGACCTGAGCGGCGCAAACCTGAGCGGCGCAGACCTGAGCGACGCAGGCTGGACCCACGCAGGCCGGACCGACGCAGACCTGACCGACGCAAACCTGACCAACGCAAACCTGAGCGGCGCAAACCTGAGCAACGCAAACCTGACCGACGCAAACCTGAGTAACGCAAACCTGAGCGGCGCAAACCTGAGCGGCGCAAACCTGAGCAACGCAAACCTGCGCGGCGCAAACCTGCGCGGGGCAAAGCTGAACGGGACCCGCTTGAGGGGGGCAAATCTGACAAAAGCGCATCTCCATGAAACGAGTTTCGTGAATGTCAACCTCGTCGGCGTCATAGGCTTGGAGACATGCACTCACACGGGGCCGAGCATCATCGATTATCAAACCCTACGGGAATTCAGCCGGCTGCCAATTTCGTTTAAGCGCGGGGTCGGTTTGCCAGAGGAGTTGATCGAATATCTACCGGTCTTGGATCAGGCCCAGTATTATTCATGCTTCATAAGCTTTTCGACTAAGGATCAGGATTTTGCCAATCGAATCCACGCCGATTTGCAGAACAAGGGTGTGCGTTGCTGGTTTGCTCCGCATGACTTGCCGATCGGCGGCAAAATCATCGACGAGATCGATGCCGCCATCCGAGTGCAGGACAAGGTGCTGCTGATACTGTCTGAGCATTCGATCAAGAGCGAATGGGTCGGATGAAGTAAAGACGGCATACGAAGAGGAGCGGAAACGTGGGGAGACCGTGCTGTTTCCGATCCGTCTCGACGATGTGGTGATGGAAACGAACGAGGCCTGGGCGGCAAAGCTGCGGGCCGATCGCAACATCGGCGATTTCCTGCGTTGGAAAGATCGCGACGCCTATGAACAGAGCTTCGAGCGGGTCATGCGCGATCTCGCGGCGAAGCCAAAAGCAGGAGGCTGAAGATGCCCACGAGTGATGGCCCTCCCTTGAAATAACGCACCAGCGACGATCTTAGGGGCTCCCTGACGACGGGCAAGTGCTGCCGAGTCTCACTTTTGTTCTGTCAAGTCGGTCCCGAAAAAAATTCCGAAGTCGGCGAATTGTGGGGTTAACTAATTGCCAAATCGAATAAATCCTTCGATGGAATACCGGACTTCGAATCTGGGGGTCGGGAGTTCGAATCTCTCCGAGCGCGCCATTGTTTCAGTTGTCCAGCCCGGAGACATGGGTGACGGTTTATTCCGGAGACATGGGTAACAGTTTTGCGCCGAAGGCGGGGTCGCGATGGGACATGGATCGGTTCGCCGCCATTGGAGCTGCAAAACCCGCGGGCAGTTGACTTTTGTCAAAGAGCATCGGGATACACGCTTATTATGATTTATAACGTTGGGCCGAACCAGTCGAACCGCGACTGTGCCGCGGGTTGCAGGCGGGTTTCGGACGGCGGAACAGGAGCGGCCGAGAGTCGACCTCGGCCGCTTTATGTTTTGGAACCGATAATTTTGTGCCGGTATCGCGGGTTTGGAAAGAACGGGCGTTTGCGTCCCAAATAAATATGCCCGGCGCGGATCGCGCCGGGCAGTGTGGAAGGAAAAGCTGTTGTTCTTTAAACCGCTTTAGAATAGGCCGCGCGATTTCACAAAGATTGTTCCAGATCAAGAATAGCGAATGGTTTGCCGCGCATGCGGCCGCCTATTATCGGCAGCCGGTGAACGAGCTGAAGGTCAATCTCTATTTCGGCAACGCCCAGTTCGTCGCCGTGGCGCGGCGGATCGCCATTCGGCCCGTCTGGCCAGCTTAGCGCCGAGGAGGATTTCATCCTCGGCACGCTTCTCGGCTACGATCGCGAGCAGCAATGCCGGCGCTATCTGGCAAGCTGGACATCGGCCTACCGGCGCTGGTCGCCATGGCGGCGCATCCCGGAAGGCCCTAGGCAGCACGCGCGTTCGCGCGCGCACACCCTGCGCGGAGCCCCGTGGGCACCCGGCAAGCTACGCCGCGTCCGATTGCGTCATTGCAGCGCTTCCCCTTCGCGTAGTGATCGACGTTCATAGCTGTATAAGTATGCACTTGACCTGACAGTGGGTCTCCGTCGTGGCGGGTGTCCGACGAAGCTGGTTGTCCGGCGTCATGCGGCCGGCAGCATTTTCTCCCTCGCTAACGGCAAGGCGTCAAGGAAGGTCTGCATCGGGGTCTTGCCGAAACACCAACGTCCTTGATGCGAGCGCAGTTCATTATATTCTTTCATCCAGCGATCGAGGTCGGCCTGCAACTCGGCGATCGACCGGTACAGCGTTTTTCGGAACGCCACACGATAGAACTCGTTGAGCACGGTCTTGTGGAAACGCTCGCAAATTCCATTTGTCTGCGGGCTCTTCGTCTTGGTGCGCGTGTGGTCCACGTCTTCGATCGCCAGATAGAGCTCATACTCGTGATGCTCGGGGTTGCCGCAATACTCTGTGCCGCGATCGGTCAGCACGCGGGTTAACGCAATGCCGTGCTCCTCGAAGAACGGCAACACGCGGTCGTTCAAAATCTCCGCTGCGGTGATCGGGGTCTTGCGATCGTACAGCTTGGCGAAGGCGACCTTGCTGTAGGTGTCGATGAAGGTCTGCTGATAGATGCGGCCGACCCCCTTCATGTTGCCGACATAGAAGGTGTCCTGCGCGCCGCAATAGCCGGGGCATTCGCTTTCGAACTCGCCGTGGCTTTCCTTCTCGCTCTTGGCCTTCTCCAGAGCGGCGACCTGCGCCTCCGTGAGCACCAGGCCGTCCTGCGCCATCTTGGCCTCCAGCGCCTTCAGCCGCTTCTTGGCGTTGGCGAGATCGTGCCGCAGCCACACCCCGCGGACGCCGAAGGGCGAGATCGACAGGCCTTGCTTCTTCAGTTCGTTCGAGACCCGAACCTGGCCCCAGGTCGGCTGCTCGATCGCAAGCTCAACCACCGCCGCCTCAATCTCGGGCGCCACCCGGTTCTTCAGCAGCGGCTTGCGCGGGCTGATCTCCTGCAGCGCCAGCTCGCCGCCCTTCTCGTACAGCTCCTTGAAGCGGTAGAAGCTGTCGCGCGAGTAGCCCAGCATCTTGCAGGCTTGGCTCACATTGCCGAGCTGCTTGGCCAGCTCCAGCAACCCGATCTTCCCTCGAATGACTTTCTGGTCCTTGGTCATGGCGTCTGATCCTGCGTCAACGCCGGCGGGCTGTGCGGGGCGCCCGTTCTGGTGAGCGCCCCGCTCGCCGCCGGCCCATCCTCCGCCAATCAAACCCAAAATGTCAGATTTAGTTCATACTATTCCA
>CAWIXM010000023.1:0-71012 GCA_963840055.1 uncultured Alphaproteobacteria bacterium
CGGCAAGTCGTACCGCCTGGGCCTTTCGTAGCTTTGCAGCCCTTTTTGACGATCGCCCGAAACATCTCGGTCGAAGTGCATGGCCCCCGCCGGCCTCGTCTAACGCGCACCGGCTGCGACCAGCGGAGCGATGCGGTCGATCCGATTAGTCCAGACGCCACCGGTATAGCCCGGTGGAAGTCGTCGGAAGTCCTCCTCAGTGTCGATTCCGGTGGAAAAGTCGTTGTCCTGGCGCGGTCCGACTACGACGACTTCGGTCGAGACAGCGTGCATGCGTCGAATCAGGAGCTCGGGCCATCCCCATAGCCAGCCCGCATAGTTCGACGGAATAAGCAGCAGACCACGGTAGCAAACCCTCGGCACATATCCTGTCCATCCCACCAGGAGGTAGCGCAACAAGCATTGCTTTTCCCACGCCACCGACATCGTGCGAACTTCCGGCAAACGCTCACGCACGACCTCCACCGGGGCCGTGCCGCCATACACCATCAGCCGGCTACGCTGTTCCGGCGACAACTCGGCGAGGCGCGCCGCAAGCATTCCGCCCTCATTCCGATCGTTGCTCTTGACGTTAATAAGGAACCGCTTGTCGGGAAATGCGGCAAGCACCTCGTCAAGCGACGGGATGAGACCGACGCCGACGCCGCGAAAGGGAAAGGTCTGGCCACCATCGGCAGTATAGCCATGGCCGACGTCGAGCGCTTTCAACTCCGCCAAACTCTTTCCGCGCGTAACCCCCTCGCCGTCGGTGCGGCACTCGACCGACCAGTCATGAAAGACCGCGAAATGCCCATCGGTCGTCGGATGAATATCGAATTCGACGATATCGGCGCCGAGGCGAAAAGCCGCCTCCATCGAGGCGAGGGTATTCTCCAGATACGGATGCTCAGGGAGATGAATGCGGCTGGCGGTGCAGGTCTCGCCGGTCACGCCGGTGAGATCGAAAGTCTGCGCCAGGCCACGATGGGCGAGCAACATCGGACGGACGCTGCGCGGCGCGGTCGTAACTGAAGCATTATTGTAGATGGCGAACGCCGCCAGCAGCAGAACGGTGATCGCACTCGCGAGAATGATCCGCTTCATGCGATGCTGCATCCGTGTCGAGCGAGGCCTCACGCGCGTTCCACCGCCGCGCCGCAAGACCCTCAGCCTTTCGGCCAGATATCGACGAGATATCGCTTGTCCGCTTTCATCGAGGCGAGCCAGGCCTTGGCCTCTTCATCGCCTATGCCGCGCTTGTCGCGGCAGATCACGATGAACGCCTGCTCGACCGCCGGCGCCATCGTCGCGGCGTCGCCGCAGACATAGACGACGCCCCCCTGGTCGATCAGCTCCCATACGCGGTCGCGATCGGCCGCGAGGCGGTGCTGCACGTAGCGCTTCTCTCCCGTATCGGGCCGCGAATAGGCCATTTCCAGCGCGACGACGCCGTCCCGCTCCATGGCGGCGAATTCATCGGCGTAGATCTGGTCCTGCGCCGCGTTGCGGCAACCTTGGAACAGGAGCGCCGGACCAACGCGGTCCCCGCGCGCTTTCATCGCGGCGCGCGCCTGCAGAAAACCACGATAGGGCGCGACGCCCGTGCCTGCGCCGACCATGATCATCGGCGTCGCCGGGTCGGCGGGTGGGAAGAACGGAATGCTCGGCGGTCGAACAAAACACTCCGCCTCGCCGCCCTCGGCAAGGCCGGCCAGGTAGCCCGAAGCGACCCCACGATAGTCGCCATGCCCCGCGCGCGCCGGGCCCTCGACCACGGCGACAGTAATGCTCAAATGCGATGGCGAGACGGGCGGCGAGGATGAAATCGAGTAGTAGCGCGGCTTCAGAATAGGGATGAGTTCGACAAAGATATTGAACGGAAGCTTGCAGGAGGGAAAGTCTTCGAGCAGGTCAATCAGCGAGCGGTTCTGCGAGAATACCTGATCGCGATAGCGAGCAACGCTGTCCGCGTCCTCGCCGCAAAGCGCCGCCAACGCCGCCTTGTCAGCTGGCGTCTCGGCATATTCGGCGAGGACTTCGACGTCGGACCGCGTCGCCACGTCCTGAAGCGCGAGATAGCCGGACAGCAGCAGCATCACGGGGATGGGCCGGTCGACCGGCAGAAAAGATTTGCCGACCCCGTTGAAGCGGATGCGCATCTGCGCGTCTTCGGGCAGCCCGAAATAGGCCAGCACCCGGTGCACTTGCGACTCGGAATTGCGCGGTAGAACGCCCAGGTGGTCGCCTTCGCGGTAGGACATTCCCGCAGGCACGCGAAACTCGACATGACGCGTTGACCGTTCCGACGGCTTGGGTCCGTCTTTTCTCTGCAATTCGCGGTTTTGCGCAACGGACAACGGCTGGGCGCCGAACTCCGCCACGAGCGTGCGCACCGCCTCCGCGCCTTCGAGAATCTCGACCTCGTAGCGGGGTCCTCTCGCCGCCTCGTCAAGATCGACCGCGGCGACATTGAGCGTTTTCGCGAGCGACCCGAATAGATCGCCATACCAATTGCGGAACTGGCTATCGATGTCCTCGCTCTGATCGCCCTCGCCGCGCGGGTAGATGCGCTCGGCGCCATGCTCTTCCAGTTTCGCATCGATCAGCCGCGGGATGCGCTGGAAGGTGTCGGCCCAGTCGTGATCGCCGACACCGAAGACGGTGTAGCGGACGCCCGTAAGCGCCTTGGATGCGAGAGACGCGCCGCTTAGCCATTCGACAAACTTGGCGGCGTTGTCGGGCGGCGTGCCGTTGTATGAAGCCGTAACGATGACGACCGCGCCTTCGGTCGGCAGCTTGCCCACGTATGCATCCAATTCGGCCACCGTCGCCGAGAAGCCGCGGACCGTCGCGTCTTCTCCGATGCGATGCGCGATCGTGTCGCAAGTACCGGTATTTGACCCGTAAAGCACCAGGAGCGGCATCCGCGCCCGCACCACCGGGGCGGCGGCTGCCTCGGGTTCGGGCGCCGCTTGGTCCCCTTTCCGCGCGGCCGGCCGGGCGGCGGTCGTGGGCCGGTCGCGGCGCGGTCGCACTTTGATCTGGAAGCCTTCGGGCTTGATGGTCAGCGTCTGTTTCACCTTCAATTCATAGCCGGCAGGGTCCGCCAGCTCGAACCGCTGAAGGATCATCGCCAAAGCGACGGCCGCCTCTTGGAGCGCGAAATAGCGTCCGATGCAGGAGCGAAAGCCGGTGCCGAAAGGCTTGTAGGCATTGGCCGGCCGGTTCTTGACCGCTTCCGGCTCGAAGTGCGACGGATCGAATTTCTCCGGATCGGGACCCCAGATCGCTTTGTCGCGGTGGAGCATCGGCGTCAGGACCAAGAGAGAATTGTCCGGCGCCACCGCGTACTTGCCCGCGAGAACGGTATTTTCGAAGGCATGCCGGTTGAAAGCGGGCGCCGTCGGCCAAAGGCGCAGCGACTCATTGAGGATTTGAGCGATATATCGCAGCGCCCGGACCTGATCTTCATCCGGCGGCGTCGACAAATCGCCGCCGAGCACCGTATCCACTTCGGCGTAGGCCTTCGCCAGCACGTCCGGATTGTTGAGCAGAAAGTAGAGTGCAAACGAGAGCAGGCCGCTCGTGGTCTCATGGCCGGCAATCAGGAACGTGAGGATCTGGTAGCGGATATTGACCATATCGAGCGACTTGCCCGTCTCGCGATCGACGCCGGTCAGCATCGCCTGCAACAGGTCGGTGTATTGGCCTTGATTGGGATCGACCTGTCGCTCGGCGATCAGCCGATCGACCAGGCCGTTCATCGTCGATACATCCTCTCGGACCCGCCGCGTTTGACGGAACATCAATCGGCGCTGGATCGGCAATTTGCTCAGATTGCTCGTCGCACTGCTCAGCGCGTCCTGCATCGCTGCAATGAATGGCTGCGGCTGTTCGCTGTAGAAGGAGTTGAAGCGGTAGCTGAACGCACAGAGCCCAATGGTGTCGAGCGTGAGCCGCGTCATGTCCCCGGGAACGTCGATGTCATCGTTGGGATTGAGGCGGGACCACTTCTCGACAAGCTGCGTCGCGATATCCACCATCTCCGGCAAATAGCTGCGCACCGCCATCGATCCGAATGACGGGGTCAGGATATTGTGAGCCTTTTTCCAGTTCGGCTCTTGCGTCCATGCCGTGAACAAGCCGTCCCCGGCGATCATGCGCGCTTGCGCCAGCCCCGGACCGAGAAATTTATCGAACCGCGTGTTGTCGCAGACTTCGTCGACCAATTCGAAGCTGGACAGGATCAAGAGCGAGCGAGGGCCGAGCCGGAGGCGATAGATCGGACCATAGATTTCCGCAAGATTCATCATGTTGAGGATAGGAACCTCACCGCGGAGATCGAGCAGATTGCCGATGATCGGATGGCCCGGCGGCTGCGGGATCGGTTCGAGCTTGGATTGATCAATCATCCCATTCCCCTTGAGCAGAGGCGAAAGACGGATTGCGGAGGCGCGGCATTCCCCGCGCGTTGGCACAAAAAATCACGATAACGGCCAAAGCTGGACCCGGGTGCAGCTCGCGCAATTCTTGCGATTATCGAGGTGGATTCCAAGTAGGCATGTCGCGCATCGGTGAGGCAAGGATAACGGTGCGCGGAACCGCGCGCCGCGCATGTTCTTGACTGACAGTCGCCCGCTCTTCAACGATCGAAGACGATCAGCCCGCCATCGCCGTTTTCAGATTCTCGTCGATCTTATCGAGAAAGCGCGTGGTCGAAAGCCATTTCTGCTCGGGCCCGATCAGCAAGGCGAGGTCCTTGGTCATGTCGCCCGCCTCGACCGTGTCGACGCAGACCTTCTCCAGCGTCGCGGCAAAGCGCGCAAGCTCGGCGTTGTCGTCGAGCTTGGCGCGATGGGCGAGCCCGCGCGTCCAGGCGAAAATCGAAGCGATCGAATTGGTGGAGGTCTCCTGCCCTTTCTGGTGCTGGCGATAGTGGCGCGTCACCGTGCCGTGCGCAGCCTCCGCCTCGACGATCTTGCCGTCCGGCGTCATCAGCACCGAAGTCATCAGGCCGAGCGAGCCAAAACCCTGCGCCACCGTGTCGGACTGAACGTCGCCGTCGTAGTTCTTGCACGCCCACACATAGCCGCCGGACCATTTCAGCGCGCTCGCGACCATGTCGTCGATCAGCCGATGTTCGTAGGTGAGCTTCTGCTTGTCGAACGCCGCCTTGAACTCCTGGTCGAACACCTCCTGGAAAATATCCTTGAAGCGGCCGTCATAGACCTTGAGGATCGTGTTCTTGGTCGAGAGATAGACGGGATAGTTGCGCGAAAGCCCGTAATTGAACGTGGCACGGGCGAAGTCACGGATCGAGTCGTCGAGGTTGTACATCGCCATGGCGACGCCAGAATCCGGGAACTCGAACACCTCGTATTCCGTCTCCTTGCCGTTCACCACGTAGCACAGCTTGAGCTTGGCGCCCGCCGGCACCTTGATGTCGGTCGCGCGATACTGGTCGCCGAAGGCGTGGCGGCCGATGATGATCGGCTGCGTCCAGCTCGGCACCAGCCGCGGCACATTTTTACAGATGATCGGCTCGCGGAAGATCACGCCGCCCAAGATGTTGCGGATGGTGCCGTTGGGCGAGGGGTACATCGCCTTGAGCTTGAATTCCTTCACGCGGGCTTCGTCCGGCGTGATGGTCGCGCATTTGACCCCAACGCCAATTCTCTTGATCATCTCGGCGGCGTCGATGGTCACCTGATCGTTGGTCGCGTCGCGGTGCTCGATGCTGAGATCGTAGTAGAGCAGCTCGATATCGAGATAAGGGTAGATCAGCTTGTCCTTGATCAGTCTCCAGATGATGCGGGTCATCTCGTCGCCGTCGAGCTCGACGACCGGATTTTTGACCTTGATCTTCGCCATGAGATGAAAGCTCCGCTTACGTCTGGGTGGACAAAACCGATGTCTGGGAGGTCCGGCGGCCGGGCCGGCTCATATAACATCGCCTCCGGTCATGGCAAAGCCGATGGAAGCAAGACCTTCGAACGAGAACTCGCGGGGCGCGCGTTCCACGGCGGTGATCAAGCGTTAAGTTCGGTAGAGGCCTCGCGGCCGATCGATACCGCTGCGTTCCGCCGGCTGTCAGAGGGGCCTTGCCCAAGTCGGCGTGACGTCGCCCGCCCGCTTGATTCCGATATAATAAATCCGGCCGATCGGCATGCGTTGCGGGGCGCCGCCCTGGACGAAGATGATCTCGAGCCCCGCCTGTTCGATCATTCCCCTGAATGTATCCACCGTGGAGCCAGCCCCGTTTTCCTGTAGAATGATCACCCCGCCGGGGGCGAGGAATGTTTTGACGGTGGCAAAGAACTCCCGATGAACGCTCCACTCCGGATCGTATGCGCGCAGGTCGCCGGAATATTCATCGGTGCGGCAGCCATCGATATACGCCTCGGCAAAGTGCGGCGGATTGGAGACTACGAGGTCCCAGCGCTCGCTCGACGGGATGCTCTTGAGATTATCGGAATGATAGACCGAAACGCGATCGCCAAGCTGATTGGCCTCGACGGTTCGGCGGCAGGCCGCGACGGAGTCAGGATTGATGTCGGCGAGGCAAAGCGTCTCGCACAATTCGTGCGCAAGCAGGGAAAAGCCGATGAAACCCGGGCCGGCGCACCACTCGAAAACGCGGCGCTGCTTCGGCATGCCGCGACTTTGCAGGAATGGGATGAAGCCTTGTCCGATCCCGCGTCCGCCGCCGTCCAGATGCTTCTTGTAGTAGACGGTGATCGCGACGAAGCGGTTTTTTCGATAAGGGAAGAACGGCCGGAAGAGAGGATAAATATGGCGGCGCCGGAATTGTTTGAGTTGATCTGCCACTGGCGCTCCGATCTCCGAAAGGCAACGCTGCCGCAGACAACCGTAAGCCGAAAAACCTGTCAACCTGCCGCCGACAATGCCTGGCGCTGGAACTGACAAGACCAAGACCTGGATCGCCGCTCCAGCGCCGGTCGTAATCCTGGTCGAGCCGCAACTCGGCGAGAACATCGGCGCAGCGGCCCGCGTGATGGCGAATTTCGGCCTGTCGCGGCTGCGCCTCGTCAAGCCGAAACAAGCCTGGCCCAATCCCAAGGCACACATCATGGCGGCCGGCGCCGACCGTATCCTTGATGCGGCGGAAATCTGCGACACCTTCCCCGCCGCCATCGCCGACTGCACGTTCGTCGCCGCGACCACCGCACGCGCCCATGATCAGGCCAAGCCCGTTCTCGCGCCGGAGGAGTGCGTCCGCCGCATCGCTCCGCGCGTCACCGCCGGCGAGACCGTCGCGATCGTATTCGGGCGTGAGCGCAACGGCCTCGAGAACGACGAGGTCGGGCTCGCCGACTGCATCATCACGTTCCCGGTGAATCCCGCTTTCGCGTCCCTCAATCTGGCGCAGGCGGTCGCGCTCGTCGCCTATGAATGGTTCAAGCTCGGCGCGGGCGGCGCCCTGCCGTTCGCCATGCCGGAAAAATCGCGCACCGCCCCGAAGGAGCAGCTCCTCGCCTTTTTTGCGACCTTGGAACGCGAGCTCGAGCGCGTCGAATTCTTCCGCCCGGCGGAGAAACGCGAGACCATGCTGATCAATCTGCACAATATTTTCGCGCGCATGCAGCCGACCCAGCAGGACATCCAGACCCTGCATGGCGTGATCATGGCGATCGCGGAGGGCCGCAAGGGTCCGGCGCGCGGCGGCGTGCTCGACGGCGAGGAAGCGCTGCGGCTCCGCGAGCTTCTCGCCGAACATGCGGCGGGTCGCGTTCCCTCCGAGCGTGGGCCGGTGCGCGGGCTGTCGCGGCTTCTGCGCCGCAACCCGACCGACGCCGAGCGGCTTTTATGGGACGCGCTGGTGAATGATCGTCGTCTGGCCGGCCAGGGCTTCAAGCGGCAAGTCCCGATCGGCCCGCACATCGCCGACCTCGTGTCGTTCCCGCTGCGCATCGTGATCGAGATCGTTCCGAGCGGCGAAAGCGACGAGACCGCGGCCGCGCGGGCGGCACGACGCGCATGGCTTGCCGACCGAGGCTATCGCGTGATCGAGACTACAGCGGCGGACATCGAGGCTGATGTCGCGGCCGTCATCGCCAAGCTTGCCGCCGAGTCGAAAGATGCCGCCGGCAACGGAGACACTGCGAACGAATAGCAGCTCGAATCAATTATATTTGAGAACGAACCGGCAGGATAACGATCGCGTTCGCCATATCGGTTGCCGCAATTCGCCGGCAAATCTCCCTGCGGATCGTGCAGCATTTTTGGCGCGGGCCGGTCCGTCCGGTGGAGGATGATATGCAGTGGCGCAATTCGCCCTACGGCATGTCCGCTGCTGCGGTGAGTTTGAAGGGATAAGCGGACCTGTCGCGAACGCCGGGAAAACGGCGCTCATGCCGAGTAGGCCCGGGGAATTTCACCCCGAGCCTCTCACAGATTCCGGACGTGAACCTCTCGATTCATCCGGCTCGTGTCACCGCGCGAAGGCTGCCGCCTTCCGCTGAACCTTCGGGCTCCTCCCGGTATGACCCAGTTGGCCCAAGCTCAACGGCGATGACCTGCCCCCTTCGCTCCACGGGCATTACCCCGCTTCGTCGCTACTACGAGGCAGTCCGCCCCTCTCCGGCGCATCGGTACTTTCGGCCTCGCGGTTGGAGCCGCTTGTGCCTTTTCCCTTGGCATCGCCGGCCAGGTTCTCACGTTCCGTACAAGAGCCAGATTGAGCTTCGCGCCGCCTACATGCCGGATGCCGCTTGGGCAGTCTCAGGACATCCCCCAAGCTGATCCCGGAGGCAGGGTCAGCCCCCGGTTTTGACATCGCCTACTAATCCGCTTTCGACACTTCCGCAGCGGTTCGCTTGCGCTCGCCTCTCTCAATCATACCTGTCGAAATCTTGTTCCGACTCTTCCGCAACGTTCACCACCGTGGCCTTTTGACCACAGCAGCTTGCGGTGGTTTGAGATCAACACCTGATTGCCGAACTCGAAGGACCTTCCTTCATCTCTCGTACAGTTACGCATCGCCGTGTGGACCGGCGTTACTCGTGACACAAGACCCTTAGCGGACGTTATTTATTTTCGCACCTGGGGCCAGCCGAAACCCCAGCGCCACGGTAACCGGGTGCATGGAGCGCCTCCGAGTCGGACGGCTCCATACATGATTTCAGCTATGCCCCGGTAGAGTAGAACGACCCGCTCACGGGTGAGACCGTAAGCAGTCGCCAAATCCCCCGCTCGCTCTTGGCCCACCTCGATTACGCAACGGCGCAACTGCTCATCGGCATCGCGCCGAGCCTCGTAACTCATTTCGGCGTCAGCATCAGTCGGCCCACCTGCATGGTAGAGCCGGTCATGGGCCACGCAGCAACGCTCCCATGGGAGTTTGTCTCCATGGTAGCGAGCGATTGCTGGAAATGCCGTCGAGACGAAGTCCCAACCTATGGACAGGCCACCGCTACACCCATCGCTCACGAAAGCGCTGAGGCGGGCGCTTGGCGACTTGCGGGTTCTCATCAGCTGTTCGTGTTGGCCTATTTCTATCCTGTATTGCAAGCTCCGCGGTGATTGATAGCGGCTCGGCGTCCGTTTGCGCCGAGGCGGCCGTAGTCGCAACCACCAATAGCATTCTGGCTAGGCATCTGAGTACCGCGCCTAGGCGCATCGGAACATGCCCCTCAAAAAGAACCGTGTGCTAGAGTCAACTTTAAGGACTTCCAGAAAGAGGATAACTGATCCTTGAGGGGGAAGAACGCAGAAGGTGTAGACCCGAAGTCGGCGCGATGGCGTGGCCGTTGGACTCGCGTCATCGGTGCGGCTCTGATTCTGATCAGCTTGTTGGCGCTTGTAGCGCCCCTCACGGCTGGTAAATGGTCCCTACAATTCCTCAGCCTATTCCCGCTCGCGGTTGGGCTTATCGATCTCTACACGACAATCAGGAATCCTTCGCTTCGAACACGTCCCGCCGCTTATGCAACGGGCATTTTGGCAATTGCAGCCGCACTTCTTCTGTATCTCAGTCCTGCTCTAGTCGTCAGCGGCGTAGTCACGCTTCTTTTGGGTTTTATCATACTCGATGGTGCCTTGAAACTCGGCCAGGCATTGTTGCGGTCTGCTCCCAACCGATCCCGTGTGGTGACGGCTATAAACGGCGCCTCAAGCCTAATGCTTGCGCTAATCGGATGGTTGCTGTGGAAGAACATCAGCGTCGATGCGGGAATTGGTGTTGCGGTCGCCGGTTATACAGCGATGGCAGGGTGGCGGATGCTCATGTCGCCGACAATCAGGGAGGGGGGTGTCGAGACATGGCCGTCTGACGCTCATCCGGACCCGAATTTGGGTTTTGGAGAGAATGCGCTGTTCGCCGCCATTAACAAGGAGCAGTCCACAAGCGCTCCCGCTGTTTGGCAGAACGAGTTGTATTGGCTGTTGGTGGTTGCAGTAGTCCTGCTAGCCACTCACATTGCCCGCATGCAGTCGGCGGAGACGTGGCTCGGTCTCATCTCACCATTCGTCGCCACCGCTGGCGATGTTTTTATGGCGGTTGCTCTAGGAGCGCTTCTTGTGCTGCCGGTGCGCCTGTTGTGGCGGCGCATGACGCGCCCAATCGAGAGAAAAGCCTGGAAGCTCCGGTTGTCTGGTCAGGACGCGGATATGGACGCCATGCCGCGGCGCCTCATTCAAGGATGGACGAATGCCCGATTTTCGTTCTCCACCTCGCTTCGCGAAGCGCGATCATCGCTCCCGTCAGCCGCGGGATTGGCCATCCGTCTCGGTCTGCCGCTCGCCATTCTGTTCGTGGCGGTCAACCCGATCTGGGGCTTCAGCTGGTACTTCAACACTGAGAGCTGGGCGAGCGCGTTCTACCAGAAGGTGACCGAGCTCCGCGTCGATACGTGGCGCGCCAGGATGGTGGACGCGGTTGCAGCTGCCTACGGAGACCGGAATGACGAACTGTTTCGTGTGAGGCCGCCTGGAATCGAAGAAGGCGATTTCAGCTGTATAAGTATGCACTTGACCTGACAGTGGGTCTCCGTCGTGGCGGGTGTCCGACGAAGCTGGTTGTCCGGCGTCATGCGGCCGGCAGCATTTTCTCCCTCGCTAACGGCAAGGCGTCAAGGAAGGTCTGCATCGGGGTCTTGCCGAAACACCAACGTCCTTGATGCGAGCGCAGTTCATTATATTCTTTCATCCAGCGATCGAGGTCGGCCTGCAACTCGGCGATCGACCGGTACAGCGTTTTTCGGAACGCCACACGATAGAACTCGTTGAGCACGGTCTTGTGGAAACGCTCGCAAATTCCATTTGTCTGCGGGCTCTTCGTCTTGGTGCGCGTGTGGTCCACGTCTTCGATCGCCAGATAGAGCTCATACTCGTGATGCTCGGGGTTGCCGCAATACTCTGTGCCGCGATCGGTCAGCACGCGGGTTAACGCAATGCCGTGCTCCTCGAAGAACGGCAACACGCGGTCGTTCAAAATCTCCGCTGCGGTGATCGGGGTCTTGCGATCGTACAGCTTGGCGAAGGCGACCTTGCTGTAGGTGTCGATGAAGGTCTGCTGATAGATGCGGCCGACCCCCATTTCAGCTTTCTCGTCATTGGTGATCCAGGGGAGGGTGATGCCTCTCAGTACTCTCTCATTGACCGCTACCTCGAGCTCGGGAGGCGCGACGACGTAGAATTCCTCGTCATATCCTCTGACGTGATCTACCCCGCCGGCGCAATGGTGGACTACGAGAACAACTTCTATCTCCCGTTCAAGGGCTTCACGAAGCCGATCTACGCGATCCCTGGCAACCACGACTGGTTCGATGCGCTCGAGGGATTCAATGCGAACTTCCTCGAAGACAAGGCAGCGCGCGTCGCGCTGTCAGCGCGGGCCGACGCTGACCTCAATCTGACGAGCACAGATAAGGACAGAGTCGATCGCCTCCTGAAGCGTGCGCGAGAGTTGCGCAACCTGTACGGCATCCACAATGCCGAACAGCGGGCGCCCTACTTTGATATCCAGACGGAAGACTTCGCCCTAATTGCCATCGACACAGGCATCCTTCGCACCGTAGACGCTCGGCAGCTCGCTTGGCTCGAGGATGTCCTTAAGCAAGCCCGAGGCAAATTCATCATGGCTATCGTTGGTCACCCCAAATACGCAGCAGGGATCGACACCAGCGTGGGTGATGAGAGCTTCGTTGAACTCTACGACAGGCTCGAGCGGGCTGGCGTACGCGTGCTCATGGCTGGCGACACGCACGACTTCGAATATTATGTAGAGGAGCCAGCCAGCAGCGAGAGTCCGCGTTATTACTTCGTCAATGGAGGCGGAGGCGCCTATCTCAGTATCGGCAGCGCTCTTGCGTGGCCTTCGGCCATACCAACAGAGAAATGGGCATTTTATCCAAGAAGCGATGCCATCACGACCAAGCTCGACACCGAAACCCCCGGTTGGAAGCAGCCATTCTGGCTTTGGATCAAGCGTTTCGGCGCCTGGCCCATATCGATCGAGACATTGTCGGGAATGTTCGATTTCAACCACGCTCCCTTCTACCAAAGCTTTTTAGAGGTCCGCGTCGAGCGTTCGGAGAACAGGGTTGTCTTCGCGCTCCACGGTGCCAATGGCCCGGTTAGCTGGCGCGACCTGCAGATGTCTTCTCAAGAGGCGATTGGGAGAGCGCCGGATGACCCTGTGGAATTCACGGTCGAGATGCATCCGACTCTCTAAGCCTAAAGGCGGCTCATTCGCCGCCTTCTCTTAGAAGAGCGAGAATTCTCTCAGGCCCCGCCCTCAGGCCTGAGCCATCGATGGGAGGTCTCAATGCCGGAACCACACAAAGGCGAACTTTCCATGCGCTTGCGGCGGCTGCCCGGCCAGCTTCTACTGGCGCTGATCAATGGGACGGCGATCATCGTGATCGCAGCGGCCATTCTCGCGATCGTCGCCTCCTCAAAGATCACACATCTGGCTCACAACGTGGCATCGACCATGACCAACGCCGTACTTTACCGCGTTGACGGAGACCCACGACAGGTCGTTCAGAACATCCAACGCGTTTCCGACGACGTCCATACACTCACCATCGCGCTCACTAAGGCAAAGTCCGAGGGGATTTCTGTCCTTGGCCCTGAGGTTGCTCGTCTCAACGAACGGCTCGGGTCGCTTGACACGAATCTCGAACGGCTCCGCGGTGCACGTTCGGACTTGATTGATGAATTGGTTGCAAAGGCCGGGAACGCGCTCGGCGAAGCGCTTCAGAGCCTCAGGGCCTGCCCTCATCTGGATGCAAAAAATCGAAGCCGCGCGGACACCTGATCACCTTTCTGGGACGAAGGTCGGTTATTGGCACATCGCTGCCGATACGGCATGTCCGCTGCTATGGTGGGTTTGAAGGGATAAGCGGACCTGTCGCGAACGCCGGGAAAACGGCGCTCATGGCCCGAAGCGGACTCCACGGCGGCGGCACGAGCGGCGCGACGCGCATGGCTTGCCGACCGAGGCTATCGCGTGATCGAGACTACAGCGGCGGACATCGAGGCTGATGTCGCGGCCGTCATCGCCAAGCTTGCCGCCGAGTCGAAAGATGCCGCCGGCAACGGAGACACTGCGAACGAATAGCAGCTCGAATCAATTATATTTGAGAACGAATCGGCAGGATAACGATCGCGTTCGCCATATCGATTGCCGCAATTCGCCGGCAATTCTCCCCGCGGATCGTGCAGCATTTTGGCGCGTGCCAGTCCGTCCGGTGGAGGATGATATGCAGTGGCGCAATTCGCCCGATCGTTACGGAGCTGTCGTGCAGGGATCGCACTGGCTCACCGTGTTGTTGATCGTCTTTGCGTGGTTGCTCGGCCAATACATGGACGGCCTTCCGCGGGCCGTCAGCCCCTCCGCCCACTGGCTGCACAATGAAGCCGGCCTGTTGGTGCTCATTTTCTTGGCAGTACGGCTCGCCTGGCGTTGGATCGACGTCAAACCCGCGCCCGAAAAGTCGCGGTTCGGCGTGTTCGCGGTGCGCGCTGCGCAGTTCGCCCATATCGCCCTCTATGCGCTGATGCTTGCGGTTACAGTCACAGGCATTACGCTGGTGTTCGCGCGCGGGCGGGCCTTGGATGTGCTCGGCCTCGTTCAGATCGCCTCGCCCTGGGCGCGCGACCCCGCCTTCGCTAGATCGGTCGTGGAAATCCACGGCCTCCTTTCGAACATCCTGATGCTGCTTGCTTTCGCGCATGCGCTCGCCGCGCTCGCGCATCATTGGGTGCTGAGCAACTCGACGTTGCGGCGCATGCTCCCGGGCCGCGCGCTTTAGAGCGAATCCCGTTCCAACGGAATTGGAATTCGCTCTCGTTATCCTTTAGTGGCCGCATTTCCTGCGGTGAACCGGTTTTCACTTCGCCGGAAAATGCTCAAACGCCTGATCATTTCAGCTTGGATCGGTCATTCAGCTTGGATCGGTCACCCTCATCCGCAGCGGTCATGCCCGCGGAGACGGGGCATCTAGGGTGTGAACTGATAAATCGCCCATCCAAGTTCGCTTTCGAGCAAGCCGGACATTGAGCCGACATCTCCAAATGACCGAGTCTGACCCATTGCGGTCAAACGCGGAGCAAGGCGGCCCCCCCGCTCAGTGCGCCGAGACAGTCGAACGCCGATCTATCTCGCGGGCATGCAGTGCCATCGCGATCAGCGCCAGGCCGCCGAATACCATATTGATTCCGACCACCAGCCCGATAGCCCAGGCCGCGGTGCCGGGCAGGCCTACAAAAATGATAGCGGCCAAGATGGAGGCCGATGATGCCGCTCGCCAGCATCCAACCCCATCGTCCCGATAGCTCGCGCTTGTGCTCAAGCGCGAACATCATCGAGGCAACGCCTTCGATCACGAAAAATACGATGAGAACCAATGTACGCGAGAGGACGCCGCTCAATGGCCGCAACAGGAGCATGATACCGGCCGCAATTCCAAGGATCGCCGAGACGAGCGACCATCAGAAACCCGGCACTCTGCCCATCCAGAAGGTGGTGATTCAGCCGGCAATTCCGCTGATGAGAAAGAGCCAGCCAACCAAAATCTCGACTGCGAGCGTTGCGATCGACGGAATAGCGATGGCGGCCAGACCGAGGATGACAAGAATGATCCCCTCGACCAGAAAGAGTACCCAATGCTCGTGCAGCGATGTCGCCGCCGCGTCCCTGATTTTGCTCGATGTCGGGCTTGTTCATCGACATGGCAAAGGCCTCCTTGGATGCGGCGGCCTTCTTGCCAGTATCACTGATTTATTTTTGCTCCGACAGACTGGTGTATTTTCACTCCGGCGTTGACCCTATTCGCCAACGCTGCATAGTGGAGCCCGGCGAAGGTAAGGCCAAAAAATTTGGCTATGTGATACGATGAAGAAATTCCAACCTCGAGGAGGAAGGGTCCAGCAGCGCCACACTCGCCCTCGGACTCACCTGTCGCGAGCGGTGTGCCATGCGCCATGTGCGTGATGGAGTAAGATTCGATCAGCTCATCGCCTTCTCTGTTGACCCAGACCTCACGTGGATAACCGTCGACCACTAATTGAACCGACGGCGTTATTGGCAGACCGTGAACATTCGTCCATTGTTTGAGGATCTCGCGCGCGTTTGACGGGACCACCGTTGTGTCGGCGCTTCCATGCCATACGGAGACGAGCGGCCACGGCCCGTCGTGCGTAGCTGCGGCACGCACGAGATCGCCCCACTCCTGCGCGGAGCGCGCGGGGCTGTGCGACATGCTTTTCAATGCCTGCTGCACATTCGTAGCGGCGCCGTACGGCACCCCGCCAATGATCGCCCCGCCGGCGAAGACCTCCGGGTAACAAGCAAGCATGACCGAAGTCATCGCCGCTCCCGCTGACAGTCCAGTGATGAAGACGCACTGCCGATCGATACCCCTGTCGACAACGATTTTCTCAACCATCTGTCGGATGGACAACGCTTCCCCTTTACCCCGCTGGATATCGGCGGTGTCGAACCAGTTGAAGCAGCCGTTGGGGTTATTGGACCGCTGCTGCTCGGGAAGCAGCAGGGCGAAGCCGTATCGGTCGGCAAGCGTCGACCATCCCGCCCCAAGATTGTAGTCTGCCGCGGTTTGTGCGCATCCGTGAAGTACAACGACGAGGGCTGGATTCGCCGCGAGCCGTGACGGCACGTAACTGAACATTCGCAAATTACCGGGGTTGGACCCGAAGCCGCGATCTTCGTCGAAACCCCTCGCAACAGCACTTTGCGTCAGTCCGAACACTGGGCGATTTCCTCACAACTCACCAGCGATTGGTGCCGGCACAGAAGTATAATAAAATCGCGCATTTATCGGTTTGATTTGGATCAACTTAGCGCGCGGTTTCGCCCGGCGTTGTCGGTGCAATTTGTTTCTGGCTCATCGATAAGCTTATTAATGAGGGTCGTTTGGCAAACCTTCTTAAACTGCTTTTGGTGCTGATTTGCCTGGCGGCAATCCTTCAACGAGTGCTGCCGCTGGCCGGAATTAATTGCTGTAGCCGCTGCTCATGACGATGCCGCCGATTTTGATCGACAGCGTCGTGCGCCAAAGTTCTACTTCTGCAATTGGCACTCATCGCCAATTCGGTGCGCTGCAATACGGCGTCCGTTGCTGAGGGCAGACCAGTCGTCATCGGCGTGACAGCATGACGGGCGAGTCTGACCCGGACCCGGTCTCCGGAAGTGCCCCTTGCATCTGCCGCGCAACTTCGCGTGCAGTTTGTCGCGCAGGAGGGCCGACCCGTGTGACCAACTCGGGCATTCGTCGCTGCGCTGACATTTTTTCCCGAATGCGCGGGGGTGTGCCCCGGAGGGGGATAAGGTCGGCGAGGAACGCTTGTCGCGCGGTGCCCGAAGCAGTTTACACACAGGGCGCGTTTCGAATTAATTTATTCCGGAGCCCCAATATACTCAACCGGCCGCCGTATGACTGCGCCGGACCCCATGTTAGTACCCCCCATTCGGCGTTGCATCCGCTGTTGCCAAATCGCCCTTTGTCTCTTCCGATCCCGGCAGTCCCAGCCGTACTGGGAGAGTTTGCAGTAACGGTGGTTCATATGGGCGTATTGTGCGTGCCGTGTCCAAGTGCGTTAAATTGCACCTGCGCGGACGCGACCCCGCCGAATGCGATGGAGGCGGCGGCGACAAGCATCACTGCCGACAGTCTCATTTTCCCCATCCCTCCTTTGAGTCAGATCAACTTTACATTGTCGTGTAGCGGACAGGAATTCCACCCATCCGCCCACAGGAAACCGGACGTGAGCCTCTCAACTCATCCGGCTTCTACCTTCCAGCCGACGGTCGGATGCCGAGCTGCCACAAGACGAGCAGGTTCGGAGCTCGCTCTGCGAGCCGTCCCAGCCAGTGTATGGAGGCAGTTTTTCGGCGTCGCAGCCGCTTGTATTTCCATCTCGCCCATCGGGCGAGCGCCTCATTGATGTGCTGCAGGACCGCGATGCATTCCGTGCGGTAGTATCGCCCGTAATAGTTCATCCAGCCCCGCACCGCGGGATCGATCAGCTTTGCGAGTTGTTCGAGCGGCTGGTTGTTCCGGGTCGAAGCTATCCGCCATGCGCGGACAGTCTGCCGGATTCCCTTGGCCGCTTTGGCGCTGATCGCCGGCAGGAAGCTAACAAAGTTCTTGCCCTGCCAATTTCGTGCGCGGCCCGGTTGGAATGTGTAGCCTAGGAAGTCGAATGCCACATTCTCGTAACGTTGCTTCCTATTGGCATCCTTGCAGTACACGATCCGAGTCTTCTCAGAATGAAGCTCGAGACCGCATTCAGCAAGGCGTTGCCGGATTGCCTCCAGAACAGACTGAGCCTGACTTTCGCTCCGGCAGTGGACGATCACATCATCGGCGTATCTTTCGAAACGCAGATGAGGGAATGCCCTTCGCATCCACAAGTCGAATGCGTAATGCAGGAACAAGTTCGCTAGCAGGGGCGAGACGACGGAGCCTTGAGGTGTTCCCTTCGTCCGCTCCATACGGGTCCCGTCCGTGCGCTCCGCAGGGGCTTTCAGCCACCGTTTCACGTACAGATGTACCCAACCCAAATCCGTATGACAGGCAACGGCTCGTTCGATTAGCTCATGCGGAATCGTATCAAAGAAGGACTTGATATCGAGGTCGATGACCCAATCGAACTTCCAACAGCGCTCGCGCGCCGCCCCCACCGCGTCAAGTGCCGAACGGCCGGAACGATAGCCATAGGAGTCGGGGTGGAATATGGGCTCCACTTCCGGCTCCAGAACCATCTTCACGACCGTCTGTGCGACGCGGTCGGCAATGGTGGGGACACACTCGTCGAACTGCACTCCTATCCAACCAGCCTTTGGGATTCGCTGAAGTCGTCCACCCGTTTCATCCATTGCGTGGCCAGCGGTTCGTCGTCCTGAAGATCCGGCGCGTCTCGGGCGTCGAGATGTTAAGCCTGCGCCATCCTGAGCTCGGCTCGTTCGCGATGCCGCGGGAATGGACCGACAGGGCACCGCCGGACAAGCAGGCTCATGCTGGTGGAACACCGTTGGTTATCAATGCCTCCGGTCTGGTCGCGCTTGCCGAATTTGTTGCTTGTCTCGACGTGGCCGACTTCGGAGTTGACCGATGAATCGGCTTCTGATTCGATCGGACAGACTTATGATTCGGTCCGATGAAGTTCCAGAACTATTCCGCACCTGCCTTGCGCAGACGCCGTCGCCGACTGGTGCGCGACTTGCCACCGATCGAACAGGTACTGCGCGGCACATTGGTCGAGACTTACAAGCGCTGTGGTCGACCGAACTGCCACTGCGTCGACGGACCGGGACATGGCCCGAAGCGATATCTGTCCATCAGCCAGCCTGGCGGTCGACCGCGACGGGACTATGTGCCCAACGATGCTCATGTGCAGGTTGCCCAATTGATCGACAACTTCCGCAAGCTGCGCGCAATGCTCGACGAGATCTGCGCGATCAATACGGAACTCCTGCGGCGACGCGAAGATCTGGGATAGACCGCGATGGACCCGGCCCTCGCCGCCCTCGACTTCGCCAAGGCGGGCGCCATCCTCGCCGACATGGTTGTATCCTATCTTGCCGCCGGCGCCCCGCCGTTCGATCCGGAGGGACCCGATGACCATGATCTCCAAGATTGCCGATCGACACCTCTCAAGGCAGGCCTGCATCTACATCCGCCAATCGACTCTGGCGCAAGTCCGCTCGAACCAGGAGAGCACGGACCGCCAATACAACCTGTTGAACAAGGCCCAATCGCTCGGCTGGGCGGCGGAGCAGATTCGCATCCTCGACCGCGATCTCGGACAATCCGGCGCAGCAGCAACCAAGCGTGCGGACTTCAAGACCCTGGTCGGCGATGTGGCGATGGGTCAGATCGGTGCGATCTTCGCCCTGGAAGCATCCCGGCTGGCGCGATCGAACCAGGACTGGCACCGCCTGCTCGAACTGTGCGCCATCACCGGCACGCTCGTGATCGACGAGGACGGCTGTTACGATCCCGCCGAGTTCAACGACAGCCTCGTACTCGGCATGAAGGGCACCTTCGCCCAGGCAGAGCTGCACATCATCCGCGCGCGCCTCCATGGCGGCAAGCTCAACAAGGCGTCCAGGGGCGAACTGCGGTTCCCGTTGCCGGTCGGGTTCGTATTCGAGGACGACAAGATCGTGCTCGATCCCGATCGGGAGGTTCAAGGCGCGGTCCGCATGGCCTTCGATCTGTTCGAACGCGAGGCCACCGCCTACGGCGCCGTGCGGCGCTTCCAGGAACTGGGGCTGCGCTTCCCGCGTCGTGCCTACGGTGGCGCGTGGAACGGAAAGCTTCTCTGGGGTCGGCTGACGCATTCGCGCATGCTCGGCATTCTGGCCAATCCCTCTTACGCCGGCGCCTACGTCTTCGGCCGCTATCAATCGTCCAAGCAGGTAGGACCGTCCGGCGAGATCGTCAGCCGGTTGCGCCCAGTCCCGCAGGAGGCCTGGCGCGTGGTGATCCGCGACCATCACGAAGGCTATATCGACTGGGGCCAGTTCGTCGCCTCGACACCGCCTCGACGCCAATCGAACCAACGGCGACAGTTTGGCCGGACCCGCCCGAGAGGGTCTTTGCTTGTTGCAGGGCATGCTGCTGTGCGGAGAGTGCGGCCGCCGGTTGACCGTGCGCTACAAGGGCAATGGCGGGCTTTACCCCATGTACCAGTGCCTGTGGAAGCATCGGGAGGGATTGGCGTCGCATGCCTGTCTCGAAGTGTCCTCCACTCCGCTCGACAAGGCGATCACCGACCGGTTGGTCGGCGCGATCACGCCGGTGACGATCGAACTCGCGCTGGCGGCGCTGACCAGCCTGGAAGAGCGCGATCGCGAGATCGGCGCGCAGTGGCGGATGCGGATCGAGCGGGCTCGCTATGATGTCGATCTCGCCGAACGGCGTTACGAGGCGGTTGATCCCGGCAACCGGCTGATCGCCGCGACACTCGAACAGCGCTGGAACGAAGCCATGCAGCGCCTGAATGATCTCGAAGCCGACCTAGCGGCCTTCGAGCGGCAGGTCATGCGGGCCGTGACTGCCGAACAGAAGCGGCAGATTCTCCAGCTGGCGAGCGAATTCCCACGACTATGGGCGGCGTCAACCACCACGCCGCGCGATCGCAAGCGCATTCTGCGCCTGCTGGTGCGCGACATCACCGTGACGAAAGGACCGGAGCCGAAGGTCGTTAGATTGCACGTCCATTGGCAAGGCGGCAAAACCGAGACCCTGCAGGTCCAGTTGCCTCAGAAACGGGCTGACGCAATCCGTTATCCCACGCCGTTCGTTGGACGTATTCGAGAACTGGCGATCAACCATCATGACAATGAAATCGTCGCACTGCTGCGCAACGAAGGTCACAAGAGCACCACAACAGGCAGGCCGATTACGCCGGGCACGATAAAATGGTTGCGATACAAACATCGCATTGCGGCCCCGCAACCGCCCGAAGGAACTCTCAACGTTCGTCAGGTCGGCGAGAGATATGGCGTCAGCCTCTCGGTCGTTCATTACTGGATCAACCGCGGGATCCTGCCTGCGCTGCAACGCAAAGCGAATGCACCATACGCGATCACCGTCAATGACGAATTGGATCACCGCCTCCGACAATGGGTCGCTAACTCGGCCCATCTTCACCCATCATCCCCAACGCTAATTGCATAAGGTGCTCTATGCCCCCTACGTCGGGATGCCCAAAGGGCGTACCCCTCCATTGGCTTTCGGGATTTCCACGAGGAGGACGAGGTGGAAGGTACGATCCCGACGACATGCGATTCCATATCTTATAAAGGTTACCCTTTAGATCTTTCTCGAACGCCGTCAGCGATACGCCGTCCACGCCGCCCACCCCTTGGTTTTCCCTCACCTGTTTCCAGGCCTCCCAGACGAGGCGTTTGGAAATGTCGTATGGCTTTGCCTCGGACATCAGCTCATCCCGTTACCGGTTGGCTGAAAATCCTTGGCGGGAAGGTCGGGTCCCTTCGCTCCACCCGCATTACTGGGCTTCATCACTACTACGAACCCGTCCGCCCCTGTGGCCCACATCGGTACTGTCCCCCTTACGGTTTCGCCGCTTCGGGGTTCTCCCTTAGCATCGGGACACAGGTTCCCACGTTCCGCACAAGAGCCTGTTCTCGGGATCGCGCCGCCTAAATACCGGTTGCCGCCCAGCCAATCGGCAGGCTTCCGCTGGGCTTCGTCCCAGGAATGGAGTCCGCTCCTGGTTTCGGCAACGTCTAGAAATTCTTTTCGATACGTCATCAGCGGTTCACTTGCGTTCGCCTTCCCGCAACACACCTGACGGGTTCTTCCCGCCTTTTCCCGCAACGCTCACCACCCCGACCATTGTGTCGGAGCAGCTTGCGGTGGTTTGGACCCTGATCCTGCAATCCGAGTCCGAGGGACCTACCCTCATCTCTTGTGCAGCAAAGCTGCTCGAAGGTACTTCTACATTTTCGAATTTCCTTCTCGCGCCGTCGTGGCGCACGACCCCACAGAATTATCCACCTCCCGGTTATTCTTCAGGCTGCTTAGACTTCGGATTTTTTTGGGGCGTGTACTCACTACTGTCCGGTTAATAGTCGAACAGATTCAGCTGGTTGCTGAGTTCGCCGTCTTCGAAAGTGGTTGTGCTTTCGGAAAATGCCTGGGACATCGGCATTTTCTCGAAGAGGGTGACCGAGAAAACCTGGAGCAAAGTGTAGAGAGAGGCCTCCAAGCCGAGGCGCTTCTTGACGATGGCAACCAGGACGTAGACGGAAACCGCGATCCATATTTGCGTCCTCACCGCGTTGTCCGACGTGCCGTAAAACTGCTTGATCCGAAGATGCTGCTTTATCCATTTGAAGAACAGTTCGACCTGCCAGCGGCTCTTGTATAGGTCGCAGATCAATGCCGCCGGCAGGGTAAAATGGTTGGTAAGAAACACCAGCCTTTTTCCCGATGCGGCATCCTTGAATCGGACGCGGCGCAGATGAACGGGATAGTCCTTGCTGGTAGAATAGCCATCCAATGCGATAGTCTGGTCGGCAATGATACCGGTCGCCCGATCTGTCGGCGCCGAGTAGACGCGGTGCGCATCCAGGTTCGACTTGGCACGGGTGACGAAGAAGGCGCCAGCCTGCTGCAAGACGTAAAGGCGCGCGAAGTCGATGTAGCCGCGATCCATGACGTAGATGGCGCCTGCTTCGGGGATCAGCAAATCGAGAGCGTGAACGTCGTGCAGCTTGCCGTTCGAGATGTGAACGAAGCTCGGGATGTTGCCGCGCAGATCGAGCAACGTGTGCATCTTCACCGCCGCCTTGGTGGAGCGAAAGTGCGCCCATGGAAATAGCGACAGGCACAGATCGATGGTCGTGGAATCCAGAGCATAGACCGTGTTGGCCAGCTCCATGCCCAGGCTTTCGCTGGCATAGAGCTTCCTCGCATGGGCAATCAGACGGTGAGCGAACTCCGCGTAAATGCGCCAGTCGCGCGTCTCGTTCGCGTCGGCCAGAGTCGATCGTCGGACCGGCTCGCGAAAACCAATGTGATAGAGTTTCGACGCGCGCGCCGATAGGCAGACCTCGATATCGCGCAGGCTCTCTCGATAGGTCAGTTGCGCAAACGCCATCGCGCGGTATTGCTCGGCACAACACAGCGTTCGCACCCGGGCGTCGCCACCGTAGCGGGTAACAATCCGCGCAAAAGTGCTCCAAGGCAGAAAATCCATCAGCTGGGCGAAAAGCGTCTTGCCGATGTTCACGGGCGACTCCTCGGAAAAACTCCGAATAGCGCCCGACCAAGTTCAAATCGACACCACCCATTTTCGGTGGCAAGCTCCTGCCAGATCAGCTCTTTCCAGAACGCTCCTCACCGTCAACCGGACACCAGTGGCGTGTACTCATAAATCGAACTTGATCGGTGCGTTTTGATCGATGTCCGCTACGCCCCGATCCATTGATACAACATGCCCAGTCCGTGCTCGAAAGCCGTCTTCGGGCCCATGGAATACGCCCACGTGGCGCTGGGCGCGCCGCTGGTGCGTTGAACCTTCAGGGGCTGGCCCCTTTCCCGCTCTGGGCCGGTGTGGCCGCACCGGTGAGCCCCTGGCCACCCTCCATCCGCCACCGTGCCGCTAGGGTGCCGCAGGGTTGGATCAATTGTTCGGGGGGCAAGCCCCCCCTTTTACCCTGATGGCACAAAACGCACCAGCGGGCCGGAAAATCGAACCTAAAGAGCGCATTGTGCTTGCTGGATCGTCCGCTTTCGCGGACGATGACGGCAGGCGATGGGTTCGATTCCAGGTCAATTCATCTTGCTGTAAACGATCGTTGGACTCCTGACGCCGCACTTTTGCCCGCGCCGAAATCACCGCGCGAGAATTTGTCCGAGAAACATGCGCGTCCGCTCATGCTGCGGGGAGGAGAAGAATGCCTCCGGCGCGTTGATCTCGATGATCTGGCCCTCGTCCATGAACACCATGCGGTTTGCCACTTCGCGCGCGAACCCCATTTCGTGGGTAACGACCATCATGGTCATGCCGTCGAGGGCGAGCGCGACCATGGTATCGAGCACCTCCTTGACCATTTCCGGATCGAGCGCCGAGGTCGGCTCGTCGAACATCATGATCTTCGGGTTCATACACAACGCGCGCGCGATCGCCACCCGTTGCTGCTGCCCGCCCGAGAGCTGGGCCGGATATTTGCTCGCCTGTTCGGGGATGCGCACGCGGGTCAGATAATGCATGGCGATCGCCTCGGCCTCCTTGCGCGGCATTTTGCGCACGTAGATGGGCGCGAGCGTGCAGTTCTCCATCACCGTGAGGTGAGGAAACAGGTTGAAGTGCTGAAACACCATGCCCACCTCGCGACGGACTTCATCGACCCGCTTGAGGTCGTGCGTCAGCAGCACGCCGTCGACGATCACCTGCCCGCGCTGATAGGTTTCGAGCGCATTGACGCAACGGAGCAGGGTCGACTTGCCCGATCCGGAGGGACCGCAGATGACGATGCGTTCGCCGCGTGCGATGCGCAGGTTGACGTCGTTGAGAACGTGAAAGTCGCCGTACCATTTGTGCAGGTCGACGATCTCGACCGCGTAGGGAGCTTCCGGAGCGGCGCGTGCGCCTTCGCCAATGCCGGCGGCATCGTTCATCTGCGGCTCCTCAGCGCCGATCGCCAGCGCCGAGCCGTCGCTCCACGCCGCTCGCATAGCGCGACATCGAGTGGCAGATCACGAAATAGACCAATGCGGCGAAGACATAGCCGGTAGCGCTGGTCACCGGCGTCGCCCAGCGCGGATCGCCGCGCGCGATCTCGATTGTCCGCAGGAAGTCGAAAATGCCGACGATGAATACCAGCGTCGTGTCTTTGAACAAGGCGATGGCGCTGTTGACGATGTTAGGAATGGTGACCTTCAGCGCCTGCGGCAGAATGACGAAGCGGAGGCTGGTCCAATAGCCGAGCCCAAGCGCGTCGGCCGCTTCATACTGCCCTTTCGCAATCGACTGCAGTCCGGCGCGCACGACCTCGGCCATATAGGCGGAGGAGAACAATGCGATGCCGACCAGCGCCCGCGCGAGCTTGTCGGGCGACCAGGCCGGCGGAACGAACAGCGGCAGCATCACGCTCGCCATGAACAGCACGGTGATCAGCGGCACGCCGCGGACGAACTCGATGAACAGCACGGAGATGAGTTTGACCGCCGGCATATCCGAACGGCGTCCGAGCGCGAGCAAGATGCCGATGGGGAGCGAAACCACGATTCCGACAGCAGCGACCACCAGCGTGACCAGAAGCCCGCCCCATGATGCGGTCTCGACCACCGGAAGTCCGAGCGGCGGAAACCCGCGCAACAACGCGACCGAGACGATGGGAAGGACGACGAAGAAGAACAGAGCCCCGAGATCGCGGCGCGGCGCGTCGAGCCACAGCAGCCAGCCGATCCCGAATGCGAGCAGCCCGAAGAACACATCGACGCGCCAGCGCTGAGCGACCGGATAAGGCCCATAGATGAAGAACGAGAACCATTCGCGCACGAAGGCCCAGCAGGCGCCCACTTCCGGCCGCGCTGGCGTCGCCAGGCACGCCTCCCGATCCGTTCCGCTCCACACCGCGTCGATCACCAGGAACTTGATGAGAGGCGGAATGACCCAGGCGATCAGCGCGATCACCAGCACGGTGAGCACGCCGTTGGATACGCTCGAGAACAGATTGTCCCTGATCCACCGCAACGGACCCAGTCCGGCCATTGGCGGGGCGACCGGCGCGGGCGGCGCGGTGCGCACATAGGCGATGACGGTTCCGTTGGGTCGGGTCTCTTGCGGCACGGCCCGCCCCTCACCGCTCGACCAGCGCTGTGCGCGCGTTGTACCAGTTCATCAACAGCGAGGTTGCGAGGCTGATGGTCAGATAGACCGCCATGGTAATGACGATCACCTCGACGGCCTGACCGGTATTGTTGAGCACGGTGCCGGCAAAAATTTGAACGAGGTCGGGATAACCGATCGCGACCGCGAGCGTCGAATTTTTGGTCAGATTGAGATATTGGTTGGTGAGCGGCGGAATAATGACGCGCATTGCCTGCGGAATGACGATCAACCGCAGCGTCGCCCCACGCCTTAGTCCGAGCGCATAGGCGGCCTCTGTCTGCCCCTTCGCGACGGCGGCAAGACCCGCGCGCACCGCTTCGGCGATGAACGAGGCGGTGTAGAAAACGAGCCCGGTGAGCAAGGCGACGAATTCCGGCAGGATCTCGATGCCGCCGCGAATGTTGAAACGCCCCATCTGCGGATAATCGAACGCGACGGTCGCGCCGCTGGCGACGAAGGCCACGACCGGAGGAATCAGCACGAGCAGAGCCGTTACGACGAAGGCGGTCACGCCGCTGACCGCCCGCGTCAACCGGCCCCGCAACCACAGAAACACGAGCGCAGCGGCGACGCCGGCAAGGAACGCTATAGCAATCGCATCCGCGCCCGCGATCTCGGGCCGCGGCAGGAACAGGCCGCGATTGTTGACAAAGCCGCCGCCCGGCACGCCCAGGCTCTCGCGGACGCCCGGCAGCGCCTTGAGCACGGCGTTGTACCAAAACAGAAGCTGCAGCAGCAGCGGGATGTTGCGGATAAGCTCGACATAGGCGGCGGCAAGCCGGGCGATGAGGACGTTGGAAGACAGCCGCGCGATGCCGATAAAGAAGCCGAGGATCGTCGAGAACACGATGCCGAGAACGGTCACCAGCAGCGTGTTGAGCAGGCCGACCCAAAATGCCCGGCCATAGGTCGACACATCAGGCGCATAGGGGATCAACGTCTGGCTGATGTCGAAGCCGGCGGTGTGGTTCCAGAAGGCGAGGCCGGTCGCGATGTTGGCGCGGGCGAGGTTGCTCGCCATGTTTTCGATCGCGCTATAGGCCAGGAAGCCGAGTACGAGGCAGAGCGCCACCTGATAGGCGATGGCGCGATATCGCGGATCGTAGAGCGGAGAAATCTTCGGCGGGGCCCGGTCGAGGCGCTCCGTCATGATGGTGTCTCGTCGCCCCTCTCTTGCCGCTCAGCGTATGGGCGGCCCGTAATGAAGCCCGCCCTTGGTCCACAGCGCGTTGAGGCCGCGCGCAATCTTGAGCAGGGAGCCCTGACCGACATTACGGTCGAACACCTCCCCATAGTTCCCCACCAGTTTGACAATGCGGACCACCCAATCCTTGGTAAGGCCGAGCTGTTCGCCGTAATTGCCTTCGGTTCCGAGCAAGCGCTTGATTTCGGGGTTGGACGACTTCAATTGCTCGCCCACATTCGCCGTCGTGACGTTCAATTCCTCAGCATTGAACATGGCGAACAAGACCCAGCGCACGATGTCGAACCACTGGTCATCGCCTTGGCGCACAAACGGTCCCAGCGGCTCCTTGGAGATGATTTCCGGCAGCACCACGTTGTCGTCGGGCTTGGCCAGCTTGAGACGGACGCTGTAGAGGGCGGAAGCGTCGGCGGTGAAGGCGTCGCAGCGGCCGGTTTCATACGCCTTCAGGGCCTCATCGAGGGTGGCGAAGGTCACGGTCTTGAGACGCATTTTATTGGTACGGAAGTAGTCCGCGAGATTGAGCTCCGTCGTCGTGCCCTGCTGCACGCAGATCGCCGCATCGTTGAGTTCGAGCGCCGAATTCACCTTGAGCGACTTGCGAATGATAAAGCCCTGCCCGTCATAGTAATTGACGCCGGTCGCGTTAAGGCCAAGTTGGGTGTCTCGGGACAGTGTCCACGTCGTGTTGCGGGCCAGCACGTCGACATCGCCCGACTGCAGGGCGGTAAAGCGGTCCTTTGCGGACAGCGGGACGAACTTAACCTTGGTCGCATCGTTGAAGATCGCCGCCGCAATGGCGCGGCAGAAATCGACGTCCAGCCCCGTCCACACGCCCTGCGGATCCGGCATGCCAAAGCCGGGGAGCTGGCCATTGGCGCCGCAGTTGAGCACCCCCCGCGCCTTGACGTCGTCGAGGGTGCTCGCCGGTGCGGGCATGGCAAAACCAACGACAGCGCTCGCGATGGCGAGTGCTAAGACAACGCGTTTCATGTTCCCCTCATTGACACTGCGCGCCGTCCGGTGCATGGGCAGGTTCGACAGACCCGCCCTGACGCGTCGGTCGGCCAAATTCGCTCATGCGCGACCGGGCGGCCGTGCGATCTGTACATCCGTCGCGCGTTCCAACTCCCGCATATCAGAACGAACGCCTCTCCGGGGTCAAGGGATTGTCGGTCGCATGTTCGGGCGCGGAGGAGCACGGCCTTGAGGATCGATCGATGAAGCGGACGACAGAGCGCGATGCCACGCTGTCAAAGCTTGCCCCGCGCACGCGGCTCGCCGTCGCCGGACGCGATCCGTTCGATCATCACGGTTACGTCAACACGCCGGTCTATCACGCCTCGACCCTGCTCTATCCGACCGCCGAGGATTTCCTCGCCCGCCGCTCGCGCTACAAATACGGCAGGCGCGGCACGCCCACCTCGGAAGCGCTCGAAGACGCATTGCGCCATCTCGAAGGCGAGGCCTGTGCCGGCGTCGCGCTGCTTCCGTCCGGCCTGGCCGCCGTGTCCGCCGCGCTCCTGGCGGTGCTGCGCGCGGGCGACCACCTGCTGATGACCGATTCCGTTTACGAGCCGACCCGCGTCTTCTGTGACCGGATCCTGAGCCGGTACGACATTGCCGTCAGCTACTACGACCCGCTCGTCGGGGCCGGCATCGCCGCGCTGATGCAGCCGAACACGCGCGCCGTCTTCGTCGAAAGCCCGGGCTCGCTGTCGTTCGAGGTCCAGGACATCCCGGCGATCAGCGAGGTCGCCCACGCCCATGGCGCCCGCGTGCTGATGGACAATACCTGGGCGACGCCGCTCTATTTCCCGGCGCTGGCGCGGGGCGTCGATCTCGCGATCCAATCCGGCACGAAATATATCGGCGGCCATTCCGACGTGATGATCGGCGCCGTGGCGGCCAATGCCGACCTCGTGCGGGAACTCAAGGAATCGGTATTCACCATGGGGCTATGCGTCGGCCCCGACGACATGTATCTCGCGCTGCGCGGCCTGCGGACTTTGGGCGCGCGGCTTGCGGTGCACCAGGAGTCGGGCCTCGCGGTCGCCCGCTGGCTCGCGGACCGTCCGGAGGTGCTCGCTGTCCTCCACCCCGCGCTCGAATCGCATCCGGGACATGCCATTTGGAAGCGCGATTTCTCCGGCGCGAGCGGGCTGTTCTCGGTAGTCCTCAAGCCGGTTCCGACGGCCGCAGTCCACGCTTTCCTCAACGCGCTGACCCTGTTCGGCATCGGCGCGTCGTGGGGTGGCTACGAAAGCCTCGTCATCCCCTTCGACTGCACCAAAATCCGCACCGCGACCCGCTGGGCGCCGGCCGGTCCGACCGTGCGTCTGCATATTGGGCTTGAGGACGTCGGCGACCTCATCGCCGATCTGGAGCGCGGCTTCGCCGCTTTCGCGGCTGCGCTATGACGCCGGCCGCGTTTCGACCAGCCGGCCCGCTTTGCGTTCGCGCAGCACGAAATACACGTTGCGCAAATAGATGAATACACCGAACGCCTGGCCGGCGATGAACACGGGGTCGCGGCGGTAAAGCGCGTAGATGAGCAGCAGCACGCCGCCGCCGATGGAAAACCACCAGAACGCCATGGGCACGACGCTGCGGCCGGCGCGTTCCGAAGCGATCCATTGGACGGCGAAGCGCATGGTGAACAAGCCTTGCGCCGCGAACCCGAGCACGACCCACCAATCGAGATTGGCCACGAACACGTCGTGCAGGTAGTCCCCGATCGCCTGCGACAGATCAATCAGCATTCCGCAAAACCTCCACCACCTGCGGCACGTGCGCCCGGCGCCGGACCAGCCACCACACTCCGGCGAGATCGAGGATGCCGATCCACAGCCGGTCCCACATGCCGTAATTCGACGTGCCGGCGTGCCGCGGCCGATCGACCACGTCGAGATAGGCGATCTCGTAGCCCTCGCGCCGCATCAAGGCCGGCAGGAAACGGTGCAGCCCGTCGAAATAGGGCAAGGCCAAAAACACATCGCGCCGAAACGCTTTCAGCCCGCACCCGGTATCGCGGGTGCCGTCGCGCAGCACGGTGCTGCGCACCGTGTTGGCGACGCGCGATTGCAGCTTCTTGAAGCCGGTCGCCTTGCGGCCGACGCGCTGGCCGGCGACGAGCCCGATCCGGTCGCTCTGCTCCAGCCGCTCGACCAGCGCCGGCAGGAAGACGGGGTTGTTCTGTCCATCGCCGTCGAGCGTAACAATTAACGGTGCGCGGGCCGCCGCCACGCCGGTGCGGATCGCAGCCGACTGCCCGCAGGAGACCGCATGCCGGACATGACGCAGCCACGGCCGCTCCTCCATCAAGCGGGCGATTTCGGCAGCGGTCTCGTCGGTCGAACCGTCATCGACATAAATGACTTCGAACGGCACTTTTTCGGACAGGCTGGCCGCGATCTCTTCGACCAGGGGGCCGATATTGCCCGCTTCATTGCGCACCGGAATGACCACGGACAGGCGGGGCCGTTCCGCGTCGGCCGTCGGATTTTGCTCGACGTCGGTCGCCGGTTCTTGGACGCCACTCATGCGGACGATCCGCCTCCCCTTGATTTCGAATTGCGGCAGGCTGGCGAGGCTCACATTCCAATCAACCTCGCGCTGGCTCCCCTCGCTCGCCTGGGGCGCGTGGGACGACCTAGCGTCGGTGAGCGCAAGCCTTGACGCATTCCAAGCCGTGGTCGTGAACTCATGGGCGCGCCCGACCGCCCGGCTTGCTTGTAACTGCGCGCGGCGCGGAAACTTGAGCATCGCCGCCCGCACATCGGAGTGAAACAGCTGCTCCACCGCAACCGCGATCGCCCGCTTTGCTCGCGGGAGTGAAGGAGCGGGAAACGCATGTACGGTTCCTTCCGGATCGATAAAGAACCCTAGCCGCCGCGAGGCGAACCATTCGCGCACGAGAATGACGCCAAACGCCCCGAACGCCGCGCCCGCAATCACGTCGCTGGGAAAATGCGCGGAAACAACGATGCGGCTCACCGCAATCGTTATGGCGTAAACCCACAGATACGGCCGCGCCCGCGGAAACATAAGTCCGATCGCTACCAGCGCGCCGAAGGCGGTGATGGCGTGGCCCGAGGGCATGCTCGCATAGTCGGGCCGCCACGAAAACGGCTCGAATAGGGAGGCCGCCTCGGCGGACGGCCGCACCCGTCCGATCAGGCGCTTCACGATGCTCCCGACCAGCGCCGGAAGGCCGATTGCGACAAAGACGAACCCGACGCGCGCGGCGAGCGCGGCGAGCGCCCCGCTCGAAAGCCGATCGAGGGTCGGCGTAGCAAGCGCCGCCAGCATGACGACCAGCGCACCGACGGGAATGAGAACCCAGCTCGAACGCCCGAAATCGGTGATCTCGGCGAAGAACGAGACCAGCCAGAAAGGAAGCGCTCCGACGGCTGAGCCGACGAAGGGATCGATCAGCGCCATGGAGGCGACCACCAAGCCTAGCGCGGCAACGCCTTGCCAGCGATATTGGCGCAGAAGCGCTCGATAATCGGCTTGTCGTGCGGTTGTGCGAGAGCTGCCGACAAGCGCCGCCGTCCAGAGCGCGAGATTATAAAGGATGTCGCCGGCGATTACGGCCGCCCGATGTGACGCCCCCTGCACCGCGCCGCCGGCAAAGCTCATGACCCCGTTCCCATGAAGATCGTGATCTCGAGCGGACGGCCGGTCGCGACATTGTATCCCTCGATTCGTGGGCCGAGCGCGTAATGCAGACCGATTGCATCGGCGCGCGCAACGAAGGCGCGCTCCTGTCCCTTCTCCACAAGGGCGAAACGGCAAGGTCCGCCACGGAGAAAATCAGCCGCTCCCGAGCCCGAGGCATGACGCATGTCGGTACCTACGAGAAATACCAGGCTCGCTTCATAATGACCCGCCGTAACGAAGGCGGGGTTGGCGCACAGAGGCGGATAAAGCTGGCGGGCGACCTGCGCCGAAGGAAATAGCGCAGGGATCGCCGGGAAGGTTGCGCCGAAAAGAGCGGCGTAGACGAGGATCGCAGCCGCGACCGCGCGCAGGAACGAGGTTTCCGGCCCATCGACGTCGTAGAGCCACCACGCAAAGATCGCGACAATCACCCCCGCCGCCGCGAGCGGCCAGGAGGCGAAGCCCGGCCGCTGCCCGATCGCGATATTGATGGCGACGGCCGCGATCGCTGCGGCTGTTGCGATGATAAGCCACCAAACGGTCGCCCGCTTCAACCAGGGGGTCTCCGTCAGCGCCTTCCGGTCGATCGCGCAGGCAATCAAAATAGCAATCGCCGGGTATAGCGGCAGCACATAGTGAGGCAGCTTCGTCATCGCGAGCTCAAAGACGATCCAGCTCGGCACGATCCAGGCGAGCAGAAACCGCACGCCGGGCTCTCTTCGCCATCGCCACACCGCGCCGACCGCAAGCGGCGCCAGCATCGCCGCCGGAAAAAACATCAGCCAGAACAAAGCGAGATAATAGCCCGGCGGGCCCCAATGCATTTCCTGCGCCCCGCCGACTTTGGCGAGGAAATCGCCCCCGAGCGAATCGGAAAAAAAGGCGGTCCCGCTGCGCGCGATGATCGCGATGAACCAGGGCAGAACGAGAAGCAGCGTCCACGCTATGCCTGGCAAGGGTCTGAGACGTAGGAAGAATCGCGCCGAGCGGTCGAGCACGGCGAGCGCTCCGACGGCAAATGCGATGAACAGCAGAATCAACGGGCCCTTGATCAGTAAGCCGGCCGCGACCGCAGTCCAGAAGATGGCCGGCACGGCGAGCGAGCGGGCCTCCTCCGCGTACTCACCGCGCGCCGCCAGATAGGTGCGACCGAGCGCGCCCATGGCGGCGGTGGTGGCCGCGAGGAGCACCGCGTCCGTCGTCGCCAGCCGCGCCTCGATTCCGAGCATCATCGAACTCGCCATCATGAACCCGGCGAGCAGCGCGGCGCGTGGCGTCACGAAGGCGAGCGCGGCCCAGTAGGTGAGCAGGACCGCTGCGATCGCCCCCAACAATGAAGGAATGCGGTAAAGCCAGATACGCGTGAGCGCCCGCGGCACGCCCGCCGCTTCGCCTGCCTTCACCGCCGCCGCCTGCAGCCAGTAGATGCCGACCGGCTTCTTGTAGCGGCTCACCTCCTGGAAGCGGATGTCGACATAGTCGCCGGTCTCGATCATCTGCTTGGTCGCCTGCGCGAAACGCGCTTCGTCGCGGTCGACCGGCGGGATGTAGAAAAATCCCGGCAGGAACGCGATCAGGCTTACGAGCAAAAGGGTTGCGGCGGCATGCTTATGCGATCTCGTCGCAAAATCGACCAGCGCCCCAAAGCCCAAGCCCGAGCGGCCGCGTTTCGATGAACCGGATACCAACGCCATTGTCATGTCCCGCTAGAAAGCCGGCGGACCATAGAGAAATCCGTGCATCGGGGAAAGGCGAACGGCGCTATCCGTTAGCGCATTTTCCAGCGAAGTGGGAACCGGTTCGCCGCAGAAAATGCGACCACTCAATGACAACCGGCGCGAATTCCGATTCTGTTCGAACGGAATTCGCTCTGGCAGGAGATAACGTCGCGCGCTCGCGCGAGGAACCGCGGTTCGCCTATCCGTTCCGTACTCCCTAAGGGAGTGCGGAAAACGTGGCCTATTGTAGGCGCAAAAGCACGCTGTCGGTTGCGCCCGCCGCATCCAGGATCGTCAGGCGCGTAAAGCCTGACCCATCCGGCGCGATCGTCGCGGTCTGCCGGCCGCGCAAGGTTGCGCGCGGCATGCCGTTGACGAGCACGGTAATGGGAAGCCGGCCACCGGCGAATTTCAGCGCGATTGGAGCCGACGCGTCGGCCCCGCCGCTAGTCAGGTCGAGTTGAGCGCCGTTCGGCGGAAACAGGATCCGCAGCGGCGGGGTCGTGTCCCCGGTCGGCACGCCGTTCGGCCGGAACCGTTGCAGCGGCACCGGCAGTTTGCGGTTCGAGGCGAAAATGACGCCTCTCGGCGCCGGAGGCAACGGTGCGACCGGCTTGCCCAGCCGCGCGAAAGCATCGAACAAGATCGGCGCGGCTGTGGTTCGCCCGAGAATCCCCGGAACCGGCCCGCCATCCGGACGGCCGACCCAAACGCCAATCGTGTGCTCGCCGTCGAAGCCGATCGCCCAGGCGTCGCGGAAACCGTAGCTCGTGCCCGTCTTAAACGCGATGCGCCCAGCAGCTGCGTTGTCGGGGGGCGGGGCACCCAATAGCGCGTTCCCAACCTGCCAGGCGGCAACCGGCTCCATGAGCCGCCGCGGCTGCAGTGCCGAGGAGGCCGCTTGAGTTTCGGTCAAAGCGACGGTCGTGCCGAGACGAGCGAGCCCGGCATAAAGCCGGACGAGATCGGCAAGCGTGACGCCGGTTCCGCCGAGCCCGATGGCGAGGCCGGGTGGCTCGCCTGTCGGCAAGACAAGGCGTACGCCTGCCTGGGCAAGCCGCGCGCTGAGCCGGTTCGGCCCGACCTTGTCGAGCACGAGGATGGCCGGCACGTTGAGCGAGAGCTGCAATGCGCGGCGCGCCGACACGGTGCCTTGATAGGCGAGGTCAAAGTTTTCGGGCGCATACGCCCCGTAGCGCACCGGGCGGTCGTCGATGAAGGTCTCGGGATGGATGAACCCGTCCTCGAAACCAAGGCCGTAGATGAATGGCTTCAGGGTCGATCCGGGCGAGCGGACGGCCGTCGTCATATCGACTTGGCCGGCGCGCCGCTCATCGAAAAAGTCGGCCGACCCGACCCGCGCCAGCACCTCGCCGGTCGCGTGATCGACCGCAAGGATGGCCACGGAAACGTTGGGACCGATTGCGCGAGCGCGGTCGCGCGCGAGCTCCTCGAGCCTCGCCTGCCAACCCGCATCGATCGTGAGGCGATGGGTGGGACGCGCCGGCGCTTCGGCGACGGCGCGATCGGCGGCGTGCGGGGCATGTTTCGACATCGGCCGGCGTGCGCGTGGGACCGGTTCGGCTTTGGCGCGCGCGACGTCGCCCGGCTCGACCACTCCGGCCTCAACGGCGCGGTCGAGGACACGGTCACGCGCGGCCTGCGCGGCGGCGGGGTAGCGGTCGGGCCGCCGCGCTTCCGGCGACTGCGGAAGAGCCACCAGGAGGGCGGCCTCCCCCAGCGTAAGGCGGCGCGGCTCGTGGCCGAAATAGACAAGCGATGCAGCACGAATTCCTTCAATATTGCCGCCATAAGGAGCAAGGCTCAAGTAAAGCTTTAAGATTTCATCCTTGCTCAGCTTCTGTTCGATTTCGATCGCCCGCACCATCTGTCTGAGCTTGGCGCCGAGCGAGCGTTCACGCGGCTCGAGCAGGCGGGCGACCTGCATAGTCAGGGTCGACGCGCCGGACACGATGCGCCCATGGGACGCAAACTGCGTGATCGCCCGCGCAAGCGCCGCCGGGTCGACGCCGTGGTGGGTCAGGAAGCGCTTGTCCTCATACGCGAAAAGCAGGTCCAAGAAGCGGGGATCGACGTTCTCCGGCCGCACCGGAAGCCGCCAGCGCCCCTCCGCCGTCGCGTAGGCGCGCAAGAGCTTGCCGTCCCGGTCGAGCACTTCGGTCGAGAAAGCGAGCCCCTCCCCGACGGGCGCAGGACCAAGCGAGACGATCCACACCGCGGCGGCGGAGCAAATCACAAAGAGCAGAGCCGCGATCACCGCCAATAGCGTTCGCAGGCGAAGACGACCGCGGTCGCTCCGGGGCGTCGCGTAACGAGCCTGGGATTCGTGATCCGAGGCCGAGGCTAGGGATTCCGGGTCCCGCCCTTCGGGCCATCCCGGAACGACAGTGGTTGGATCACGTGCCATTGCGTCCGTCTAGCGTCGTCGCAAGCGCCTCACTGACGTCCGGCCGAGACCTCGACCGCGCCGGTGCCGGTGCGGCCGAAGCGATCGGGCCGGTACATATCCTCGACGTAAGCCTGCGGCAGTACATAGCGCCCCGGCGACACTGCGCGAACGACATAGGCGACGGTGAATACCGCGGGCGAGTCCTTGTTGCGCGCGAACGCCGCGCTGAAGCGGTCGTCGCGGAACTCGGAACCGACCGGATTGGCCGCGTCCGTAATCCACTTGAGCGTGCCGGTCGCGCCCGAGGAGACGAGGCGCGGGTTATCGATCTCGAAACCCGCCGGCAGATAGTCGGCGAACAGGACGCGGCCGTATTGCGGGCTGTGGCTCGGTGATCTTTAGCACCACGACGAAACGCTGGTTTTGCTGCGCCTTCGTTGCGTCGGCCTTCTGGCCGTCGAGCGTGTAGTAGAGCCGCTCGATCTTGAAGCCCTTGTCGGCCGCCGGTTCCGGCGCGACCGGCGCGCCGGAGACCGAGACGACCGCCTGCACCGTCGCATCGCCCGTATTGGTGATGCGGAACGGGCCCGCCTGCAAATCGCTCGGCCGCACGGTGCGATAGACCGGGCCTTGCCGCCGCGCGCCGGCGACGTCGAGCGAAAGGCGCGTTTCCTTGGCGAGCGCGCGGGCGGCGAGCACCATCCAGGCATCCTCCTGGGTCGAGGTGCGCACCACCGCATTGCGCGCCGCTTCGAGCCGCTGCAACGCTCCCGATATGACCGGCGCCGGCGCGCCCCCCTCGGCGGCGAGCGTCACTACCGCCGCCGCGTCGCGTAAAGTCGAGCCGTAGTCGGCTCGGCCAAGCTCGTGTGCCGGAGGCGGCGCGAGCGCCTGCAGGGCGGCGGCATAGACCCGCTCGGCCCGGATGCGATCGCCCAACAGCGCGAGCGCAGCCGCGATATGCGCTTTCGCGATCGGGGTTTCGACGGCGGAAAGCTTGGTGTCGGCGATGTAGCGCAGATCGCCGACCGGCGCCGCGCCATTGCGCGCGAGCACATAGAGCGCATAGGGAACGTCGCGCGCGCCATCCTTGCCCGGTTCCGGCGCGTTGGCGACGTAGTTGCGCAGCCGGTCAAGCGCGAGCTTGAACGCGCCGCCGGGGACGGAGAAGCCGTGCTCGCGCGCTCGCGTCAGGAAGTCGGTGACATAGGCGTCGAGCCACGCATCGTTTCCGCCAACGGACCAGAGCCCGAACGCGCCGTTCGATCCTTGTCGCGCGGTTAGGCGTTCGATCGCCTCGCGGACGCGCTGGTCAGCCCCGGCATCGAGTGCGAGCCGCGCCTCCGCCGCAAGCTCATTGACATAGAGCAGCGGCAGCGCGCGGCTTGTGATCTGTTCCGAGCAACCAAACGGATAGCGGTCGAGCGCCTTGAGAAGGCTCGCAACGTCGAGTGCGGTCGAGGGACCGATCGACAGCGCGATCGACCCAGTGCCCGGCACGAGATCGGCGAACAGGTCGTTTCCGAGCGTCAGGCTCTCGCCCTTGGCGATCGGTTTCACCGTTCGGCGCGCGAGAATCTGCGTCGCTGGCTTCACCGCGAGCACATAGTCGCGCTCCAGGGCGAAGTTGCCGGGCCCAGCGATCCGCACTTTGAGGTTTGCCGTTCCGGCCGCATTTGCCGCTACCGGCAGCGTGAGCGCGGCGCGCTGCTTCGCCGCAAGGCGCAGGGTCTGCGACGCGCCGCTGGCGATCGCGATTGGTCCGTCCGCTTCGGCGGTGATGTGGTAATCGCCGCCCGCGCCTTCGACATTGTCGAGGTCAAGCTGCACGGTGCTGCGATCGCCGGTCAGCAGGAAGCGCGGCAAGGTGGCGGTCAGCACCACCGGGTCGCGCACAATCACGTCGCCCTGGGCGTGTCCGACTTTATCCTTGGTCCAGGCGACCGCCATCACCCGCACGGTGCCGGCAAAGGCGGGGATGTCGAAGTCGACCTCCGCTGTGCCATTGCGCCCGACGGTGACGATCCCGGAATAGAGCGCGACCGGCGGCTGGGTCGGCGGACTCGCCTGCAATTCGGCCGCGGCGGCGTCGCCGCCAGTGCGGACCTGTCCGCGCGTTCCCTGCATGCCATCGATCAGATGGCCGTAGAGATCGCGGATATCGGCCGAGAGCTTGCGCTGGCCGAGGAAATACTCGTCCGGCGCTGGAGCCTTGTAATTGGTGAGATTGAGAATGCCGACATCGACCGCCGCGACGACGATGCGCGCCTCCTCGCCGGCAAGCCCGCTGATCTTGATCGGCACGCGCAGGCTCGTTTCGGGGCGAACGAGTTGCGGCGTCTGGAGATCGACCGCGAGCGTCTTGGCTTCACGATCGATCGTGAACCATTGCACGCCGACGGCGCGGCCCGGCATGCGGCTGGCCGCAACATCGAGTGGACGCAGGAGCGTCGCCACCACATAAGCGCCGTTGCCCCAATCGCGGCCAACTGGAATGCGCACCTGGTTGAGCCCCGGCTGCGCGTCCTGAGTCACCGTCGTAATCAGCCGATCGCTGATAACGGACACGCGCAGCTTCCCGGCGTTGCGCGCGGTGACGGCGACCGTCATCCGGTCGCCTGCGTGGTAATCCGGCTTGTCGAGCGCGATCTCGAGGAGGTCTGGCGTATCGGCGCTCGCCTCCGCGAAGAAGCCGGCGTCGAACGGGACCGTGGTCACGGGACCGTCCGGATCGGTGGTCGAGACTTCCAGCCGGTAGCGGCCCCACGCGACCGGCACGGCGATGCGGCCCGGCTTGTCGGCCGTGACGTCGAGCGTCCCGTCGGCGACCCGCTTTGTCGACTTGATCGGCTCAAAGCGCCACAGGCCATCCTGCCGATACCACTGGAACCGGCTCTCGACCTTAAGGAATTCGTAGTGCAGTCCGTTGTGCGCGAGCAGCTTGCCGTCCGGCGCCGCCATGATCACGTCGAAATTGGCGGTTGCGCCCTCGCCGAGCGAGCGGCCGGAAAACAACGGCTTGACGCCGATCATCGGACCGGATGGCGTGACCGGCAGGGTCAGCGTGCGCTCGACGGCGCGCCCGCCCGGCTCCGCCATACGGATCGCGATCTGCGCTTCCAACGGCAGCGTGGTTTCGGGAACTTTGCTGAGCACGATCGGGAAACTGGCCTGCCCTTTCACGTCGGTGGTGGGCAGATCGTCGAGCGACTGTTGGGCCGGCGGCGGCGCACGGTCATCGTCGCCTTCGGCGCTGCCAAAGCGGTAGCCGGGGAAACCCGCCCGTTCGGCCGCAGCCTTCACCGAGATTTCACCTTCGAGATCGAGGTTCGCGCCCGGCGCGCCGTAAAGATAACGGCCGTCCACCGTCAGTTCGACCGGCGATGACCGGCCGATGCTCGTCGCCTTCGTGGCCAGGTCGAACTCGATCCGGTCGGGCACATAGTCTTCGACAAGGAACGTCGATTCCCCGATCGGCGGCCGCTTGGGATCGGAATAGGCCCGCACGCGCCAAGTCCCGCTCAGCGCCGTGCTCGCGATCGGAACGTCGAGGTTGCGTCCTCCGAGCCCCTGGTCGGCGACGACGGCGCGCCGGTACTCGACCCCGTCCGGCCGCTCGACCACGAGGGTAAGCGGAACGCCGAGCGAGGCGATGCCGATCCCGTCGCGCAGAAGCGCGGTGACATGCACCGTCTCTCCGGTGCGATAGACCCCGCGCTCGGTATAGACGAACGCGTCAAGGCCCGCGGGCGCCGGGCGCCCCTTCACTCCGCGGTCGGACAGGTCGAAGGCGGGCGATGTCAGGCTGAGAAACGCATAGTCGCGCCCGCCCTCGGACGCGATGATCAACGCCGGCGCAAAGCCGCCCTCCCCGCGCGCGAGACCCGCTTCGAACGCGGCGTGCCCGTCAGCGTCGGTCTGGCGGGTCGCCAGAATCTCGTTGCTGCGCGCAACCAGCCGCACCTCGATCTGCGGCTTTGGCGAAGCGCTCGCCAGCGAATTGACGAAAACATGGATGCCATCGCCGCCGGAATAGGCGGACAGACCGAGATCGGAAACGATGAACCACTGGGTCGCGAGCGCTCCATAATCATCGGGGCTCGTTCCCTTCGGTTCCGCCGACATCACGTAGACGCCGGGCTTGAGGTCGCCGACGGTCTGGTCGACCGGAAAGGCTGTGGTCACCTCGGCATTGAGCGGAGACTGGGTCGCGAGCTCACCGCTCCAAACGGTCGTTCCCTGCCCTCGCGCTATCCGCTTCAATTCATAGCGGTCGAGGTTGCGCTCGAAATCCTGGCTGGTGATCGGATCGAGCAGGCTGCGGTCGCCGATACGGTAGATCGCGATCGCGACCGCCGGCGTATTGACGCTGACGACCGGGATGCCGCGCTGGCCGGTGCGCGGGAGCACATAAGCCTTCCCGGTGAAACGAACGAAAGGCTTGCGGTCGCGCACATAGATATTGAATTCGGCCGACTTCGCGAGCGTCTCCTTGACGACCGACGGCAGGCCGGGGCGCAGCGTGATGGTGTAGCGCTCACCGTGCTTGAGGCCCTCGACGCAGAGCTGCTTGTCGTCGGCCGAGAGCGCTGGTTTATCCTGCCCGGCGACGGCGACGAACGGCGAGAAGTCGGTGCGGCGGCTGGGCAGGCTTTCGGAGAACTGGAAGCAGGCGCGCGGCGACGCCGTGTCGGAATCGACCGAGTAGTCGAGCAGACGGAAACCATGGTCGGTCCGCATCTTCTCATAAGCCGCGCGCAACTCGGCGACCTCGCGCAGGTCGAGCGAGAGCCGCATTGCGTCGAGCGCCGGGCGCCACAGTTCCCGGTTGGCGAACCCCCGGCCGACTACGACCAGGGCGTCGGCCTCCTCGCCGCTATTGCCCGCGCGCTGATAGGCGATGTAGCCCGCCGTGGTCGCGCGTTCGAGCAGCGTCGTGCGCTCGCGGTCGTCGGAGCTGCGGATCTGCAGGATGGCGCGGGCTAGGCGCAGCCAGCTCGCCGCGTCGTCGGGGGCCACGGCGACAATCTGCCCAAGCACCTGAATACCGGCGCCTACGTCGTTGCGTTGAAACGCCAAGTCTGCTTCCCGGCGCAGCGCCTCCAAGGGCTTCGCCACTTGTCTGGCGTCTTTTCTGATCTGTGCCTCCAGCCGGATCGCGCTATCGGCGAGATCGTCGCGCTGGAACGGCTTGTCCGCGGCGTAGGCTGGAACGAGCGCAATAAATGAAAGCAACATTAGCGCCGCCACAAAGCCGGCGCGCAGGCGGGCGAGCATCGAAAAACCTCCATCCCGGACACTTGCCGGGGCCGACCCACCCCCGGTGAATGAGTTGTCGCAAATCGTGTCGGACTCGTGACGAGCCGGGCCCTCTCCGACCGCTCCGCTTAGTGCAGCGTCGCAGCGACTAGGTTCATGACTAGCCTCACCTTGGCCGCCTGTTCCTTCGCCTCGATAATTCACGGCTTTGAGGCCGGCGCGGCCGGAGGTAGACTGCCGCGGCGCAGCGTCGTATCGCCATGGCGATCGATCGATTGGGGACACCGCAGGGGGATCGTGCGCGATCTCGCCTGTGGGTCGAAACCAGGCGGGAAAGCAATGGCAAGCCGCAGATTCAAGGCCATCCTGATCAAGCCGTCGCACTACGACGCCGACGGCTATGTCATTCAGTGGTGGCGCTCGACCATCCCATCCAACAGCCTCGCCAGCGCGCATGGCCTGATCTCGGAATGCGCCGCAGCCAAGACGCTCGGTTCCGACGTGGACATCGAGGTCGAAGCCTATGACGAGTGCAACACCGTCATCGACGTCAAAGCGACGATTCGCAAAATCCGCGAGGCCGGCAGCGGATTCGTCGGTCTGATCGGCGTACAGTCGAACCAGTTTCCGCGCGCGATGGACCTTGCCCGCCAGTTCCGCGCCGCCGGCATTGCGGTCGCGATCGGCGGCTTCCACGTCAGCGGCTGTCTCGCCATGCTCCCCGAGCTACCGCCCGACATCAAGGAGGCGCTCGACCTCGGCGTTACGCTCTATGCCGGCGAAGCCGAAGGCCGCATGGACATCTTCCTGCGCGACATGGCGGCCGGGACGGCAAGGCCGATCTACAATTACATGGACGATCTGCCAGAGATGGCGGCGGCCACCTATCCGATTCTGCCGCGCGAGACGGTCACCCGCGTCGCCGGCCACTATGCGAGCTTCGACGCCGGCCGCGGCTGCCCGTTCCAATGCAGCTTCTGCACCATCATCAACGTGCAGGGCCGCAAGTCGCGCTACCGCACCGCCGACGACGTCGAGGGCATCGTTCGCGCCAACGCGGCGCAGGGCGTCACCCGTTTCTTCGTCACCGACGATAACTTCGCCCGCAACAAGAACTGGGAGCCGATCCTCGACCGGCTGATCGAGCTGCGCGAGAAGGAAGGCTTCCGCATCCGGCTGATGCTGCAGGTCGACACGCTCTGCCACCGCATTCCCGGCTTCATCGAGAAGGCGGCGCGGGCGGGCTGCACCGCGGTTTTCATCGGCCTGGAGAACATCAATCCCGAGTCGCTGATGGGCGCGAAAAAGCGCCAGAACAAGATTTGGGAATATCGCGAGATGTTCCTGGCCTGGCGGCAGGCCAAGGTGATGACCTATGCCGGCTACATTCTCGGCTTTCCGACCGACACGCCGGAATCGATCGCCCGCGACATCGAAATCATCAAGAAGGAACTGCCGATCGAACTACTCGAGTTCTTCTTCCTGACGCCGCTGCCGGGCTCGGAAGATCACAAGAATCTCTATGTCCGCGGGGTTCCAATGGACCCCGACATGAACAATTACGACCTCGAACACGCCTGCACCGCGCATGCGACCATGTCGAAAGAGGCGTGGGAGCGCGTGTATGCGAATGCATGGAAGCGTTATTATTCAGACCAGCATGTCGAAACCATCATGCGTCGCGGGATCGCGAACGGCATCAACAAGACAAAGATTTTCGACTCCCTGACGGTTTTCAGAGGCGCAGTCCCCATCGAAGGCGTGCATCCATTGCAGTTCGGCTTTGTCCGACGGAAGATCCGCACTCAGCGCCGCCCCAGCCTGCCGCTCGTCAATCCGCTGGTGTTCTACCCTTGGCGGGCGATCGACTTCCTCAAAGTCGGATTCAAGTGGTGGCGCCTCATTCGGCGTCATCGCGCCATCATGAAGCGGATTCTCGCCGAGCCGGGCGCAGAAAACTATATGGACGAGGCGTTGCAGCCGGTCACCAGCGCCGCCGCGGGCAATTTCGTCGAGGTCTTCGCCGATCGCATTCCCAATACCTATGGCGCGCCGACGAAGCAGCCGGTCGCCGCCGCGTAGCTGACGACTACGTTCCGCCTGTAGTGTGCAAATCACGCGAGCGCCGCGCGACTACACCTCGCCGATGAACTCGCGCGTGTGCTGCTCCAATTCATTCGCATAGCGGCGCAAAACATAGGCCTCGGTGAGAAATCCGACGACCCGCCGCGAGGCGTCCGAGTCGACGACCGCCAACGCCTCGGCTTCGGCGCCGTCGAACGCCGCGACGGCCTCCCGCACATTCATGACAGGAAAAAGCACGTCATCGGCATGGCGCAGCGCCGCGCCGACCGAGGCTTGCCCGTCGAATTGGGAGGAGTGCGCTTCCGACACGATGATGAGCCCCGCATACCGGCCCTCGTGATCGACCGCCACCACCTGCGCCGTCGATCCGAGCGGAAACCCCGTGCGGAACTCTTCGAATGTCATGTCGGCCGGGACCGTCTTTATGTCATGCCGCATCATCCGCGCCACGGTGAGATCGCGGATCCAGCCGATATCGGCGGCGCTGCGTATGACCTCGCCGCGCAGGTGAAAGCGCCATGTGGCAAAGGAGTAACCGAACAGCGCCCGGGTGACCTGGGTGCACACGACGACGGCGATCAGGACGGCGGCCGTCAGCCGCAGGTCGCCGGTCAATTCGATGGCGATGAAGGTCATCGTCAGCGGGCCGCCGATCACCGAGGCCGACAGCGCGCTCATCCCGACCACGGCATAAACGCCGGGATCGATGCCGATCGCCGGCCAAGCCGCCAATATTCCGCTTGCCAGCAGCCGGCCCGCCAGCGCACCGATGAACAACGACGAAAAAAAGAAGCCGCCGCGGAACCCGGACCCGAGCGAAACGATCGAGGACAGCGACTTGATCGTTACGATAAGCGCGATCGTCGGCAGCGCTGCATCGAGCACGCCGGAGAAATACAGCGCGCCGTGCCCGGACGACATCACCTGCGGGCTGATCAGCGCAAGCGCGCCAACCACGGCGCCGCCGAACATCGGCCGCAAGAACTTGGGCACCGCGAGACGATTGTATATGGCCTCGCACAGTGGAACCCCGCGCATCAGCGCAATGCCGAAAAAGGCGGCCAACAAGCCCACGGCGGCGGCAATGAAGAGGTCTTGGCCGGCGACCCGCGCCTCCGAGGCGATGACGACAAGATGCGCGGGAGAGAGCGCATTCGCGGTGAAGTGGCCGATGACGGCGGCGATGGTCACCGGCGCGAGGCCGAAAACCGAGTAGCTCCCGATGATGATCTCGAATGCATAGAAGGCGCCGCCAAACGGAGCGCCAAAGGCGCCTGCGATCCCGGCGGCGGCCCCACAGCCGACCAGAATGCGCAAGTCGCTGCGCCGCAGCCGCAGCGACTGCCCGATCCACGAAGCAATCCCGCTCGACAGCTGCGTGTAGCCGGCCTCCAGCCCGACCGATGCGCCGACGCCGCTCGACCATACCGTCCTGAACGCGACGACGAGGCTTCCGATCAACGACATGCGCCCGCCGTGCAGCGCATTCGCTTCGACGGGGTCGATCTCACGCTTGGGCCGCTTGCGAGCGATCGCCGCCGAGACCAGACCGAACCCCAATCCGCCGAGCACCGGAACGCCGAGGGCGAGAACGGGACTGAGCGCCGGATGGGCCGAGAGAGTCTCGCCCGGTCCCAACCCGAACAGAAGGCGGTGCACCAACTCGACGGCTTGTCCCATCGCGGTGGCCACGAGACCGCCCGACACGCCGACCAAAGCGGCGAGCACGAGCAGGCTCCATGCGCGCGCGCGGACAAACAGGCGCAGCCACCGCGGCGCCTCGAACCAGTCTAAGCGTTTCAGCAAACCGAGTTGCAAGTCGGATAACCGATGAACCGGCGGGGTCCCAGAGAACGACTCCAGCCAATTATCACCGGATGGTCCGGCTTCCCACCCCCTGGGCAATGCCTAACGGGGCTGCGTCGGCATTGCCGAGGCGCAATCTAGGCGAGGAGGTAGCTCGTCTTCACGCTCGTATAGAACTCGACCGCATGGCGGCCCTGCTCACGCGGGCCATAACTTGACGCTTTGCGGCCGCCGAACGGCACGTGATAGTCGACGCCGGCGGTCGGCACGTTGACCATCACCATGCCGGCCTCGGAATTGCGCTGGAAATGCGCCGCGTGCTTCAGGCTTGTGGTGAAAATGCCGGACGACAGCCCGTATGGCGTGTCGTTGGCGACGGCGAGCGCCTCCTCGTAGTCCCTCACCCGAATGACCGCGGCGACGGGGCCGAAAATCTCCTCCCGCGCGATCCGCATGGCGTTGTCGACCCCCACGAACAACGCCGGCTGAAGGTAGAACCCCTGCTTGTCGCGATTGAGCCGCTCGCCGCCCCAATGAAGCTTCGCCCCTTCGTCCTTGCCGATTGCGAGGTAACGGAGATCCTGGTCCAGCTGGGACTCGTCCGCCACCGGGCCGATCTGCGTGCCCGGCTTGAGCGCATCGTCGACGATGAGGGCTTTCGTTTTCGCCGTCAGCGCCTCGACGAACCGGTCGTGGATGCCCGCCGTCACGATCAGCCGCGAGGACGCGGTGCAGCGCTGGCCGGTCTGGTAGAACGCCCCGTTGGCCGCCGCCTCGACCGCGAGCGCGAGGTCGGCGTCGTCGAGCACGACCAGTGGATTCTTGCCGCCCATCTCCAGCTGCAGCTTCTTCATCTTTGGCGCGGCGACGGCTGCCGCGGCCACCTTGCGGCCGGTTGCGACCGAGCCGGTGAATGACACCGCGGCGACGTCGTCATGGCTGAGCAGGGCTTCGCCGACTTCCGCTCCGCGCCCCATCACGAGGTTGAACGCGCCGGCGGGCAATCCTGCGCGCGCAATGATCTCTGAAAGCGCATGCGCGGTGGCAGATACGAGGTCGGCCGGCTTGAACACCACGCAATTGCCATAGGCGAGCGCCGGCGCGATCTTCCAAGCAGGGATTGCGATCGGGAAATTCCACGGCGTAATGAGCGAGACGACCCCGACCGGCTCGCGCGTGATCTCAACCGTGACGCCGGGCCGCGTGCTCGCCACCTTCTCGCCGACGAGACGCAGCGCTTCGCTGGCAAAGAAGCTGAAGATCTGCCCTGCCCGCACTACCTCGGCAACGCCGTCGGCGAGCGGTTTACCTTCTTCGCGCGAGAGCAGGCGGCCGAGCTCGTCCTTACGCGCGATGATCTCGTCGCCGATCGTCTTCAATGCGTCCGCGCGCGCCTGCGGCGTCGTGCGGACGAAAGCGGGGAACGCCGCCTTCGCCGCCGCGACCGCCATATCGGCATCGGCCGCACTCGCGCGGGCATACTCGCCGACGACGTCGCTTAGGTCCGACGGATTGATGTCGGGCGCAGCATTGGCGGCGGCGATCCATTCGCCGCCGATGAAGTTGCGATGCACGGTCATGGATTTACGGCTTTCATGCCAATGGGGCGCCCGCCGGCGCGTCAAACGGCGCAACGTTTGCCATGCGCGGGACTGAAGGGACGCATGGCAAGCAACACTGCGACGACAGCTCCCGCACTATTTTTTTCGCTTCGCCGCCTCTGTCAGGACCGCGGCCATGTATTGCGCCGGGGTCTGGTCATGGGCTTCCGCATGATTCGTCAGGGTCTGAAACACGGGCGGCGGGAGCGGAACACTGGCGATGATCAGTGATCCCGACGGCATCTTAGCGGCGCTGAGTTCGCGCAACAGCACCGCATCGAACTGACGCATGAGACGCCATTTCTGGGCCTCCGTCGCTTGCGACAGGTGCGCCACCACCGGGCAATAGGCAGCGAGCAACACATCGATAATATTGTCGCTGGAAATGCCCGGTTTCTCGGCCTGTACGCGGTTGATGAGGCCCCTGATCTCGTTGCCGAGATCGATTTCGTTCCCACTCGTCATGCGATCGATCTGCCGCGCACCGGCAAGCAGATCGGGAATCCCTTTGGACCCCAATTCAGGACACTCGATCCCAGTGGCATGAACGCGCCCCGGAGAAAGAACCAGGCCACCCAGAACGAGCCCGAGCACGAGAGCGGCCGCGCGCCAAGCCTGCAAATCCGCGCTGCGCCGCCCTTGGCCCTTCGCGCGCCGATTGGCAATGCCGCGCGCGAGTGTGGCGACCGGCCGCGCGAGGCGTGCGATGATGGTCGCGGCGGTGTTCTGACTGCTCATCATGATCTGATCCTTTCGGCGAAGACTATTCAAATGCAAAGATTCGCTTCCAATCGTTCTTCATGCTGATGACGACCCAGCCCTGCTTTTTCGCTTCGTCGTATAGCTCCTGCGGGAAATAGCCGACCCTGGTGTCGGGCAGGCCCTCGGCGGGACCATAGGCATATTCGCGCTTGGCGTCGTCGTGCAATACGATCATCGCCAGCCGGATCCCGCGCCCCGCTTTGGTGTATTCGAGCATCTGGCGGTCCTCGGTCGAATTGCCAAAAGCGGCAAACGGACGCCGCCCGATGAACATGTGAATATCGTCGGGCTTGCCGCTGAAATCGTCGTTGAGCAAGAGTTTCGGCTCGATGGTGAGCAGCGGCTTGCCCTGCACATCGTAGCCAAATTTCAAGGTGTCCGCCGAGCCGATCACCTGTTCCGGCGGAATCCCGAAGACCCGTTCGGCAAAGACGCGCACGAAATCCTGGATGGTCCCGGTCACGATGTAGGTTCGGAATCCCTTGGCGCGCAGATAGTTGATCACCTCCTGCATGGGTTGATAGGCAAGCGCCGTATAGGGCCGTTTCCAGCGCGGGTGTTGCGCCGTCTCAAGCCATTTGTTCGCTTCCGCACGAAACGTCTCGACGCTCATCCCGCTCAAAGCCACCGACACGATCGTCTCCAAGTCCTTGGTCGACAGCTTCGCAATCGCGGCCTGATCGCCGGAAAGAACGGTCTTGAACGGCTCGACCGTCGCCAGCTCCGGCTTGGCTTTCACGACGGCGGGCACCCGATCGAAAGCGTAAACCACCTGCGTATACATCGGGTGCGAGACCCACAGCGTGCCGTCGAGGTCGAAGGTGGCGATACGGTCCTCCGGTCCGACGAAGTTCGGGTTTGCGGGATCGGTCGTGGCGCGGACGAAGTCGATGATCGCTTGTTTGGCCGGTCCGTCGTTCCAAGAACCCAAGGGGTCCGCGGTCGCGGTCTGCGCGTACGCGGGGCCGCTCGGCGACAGTCCGGTCAGAACAGGACTACCGAGGACGGGCAGCAACGCCGCGAGCGTCAGCACCGCGCGCCGAGTGACCCCAGGGATGAAACGATGCGAAGTCATGCACCCTCCGTTCGTGAGGCTCTTGACGCTCCTTGGATGATCCGCCGTTGTGGAACGCGTTCCGAACGATCCGTCAAGGAGAAGCGCGCCCAAGTTGTCTCCGGCGGAGTGTAATACTATTGTTACGAAATAGTGGCCCGGCCCGATGGAGAGAGTTCGGCTATGTGGCCGTTTCGGCATCCAAAGAAGACACCGGCGAAAGCGGAGAACCTGGAGCAAAAAGTGACGCGTCTTCAGGCGACGCTCGTCGCCTGCAAGACGATCGCGCAACGGCGGAAGCATTGGCTCATGACGGCGATTACGGCCGTCGTTCTGCTCTTGGCTTTCGTGATCATCGCCAATCGAAGGCCGATCGAACAGGCCATTGCGGCATGGGTCCCCTGGCTTGACGCCGCACAGTCGGTCGACGCCATCGACGCGGCGGATACGGCCTACGAAAACGGCAAGTACAAAGCGGCGCTCCGGTTGGCGCATCCGCTGGCCGACCAGGGTGACGCCCGCGCCCAGGCGCTCATGGGACTGCTCTATGCCAAAGGGCGCGGCGTGCTGCGGGACGATCGCGAGGCGATGAAATGGTTTCGCAGCGCCGCCGAACAAGGCGATGCTGTGGCCCAACTACAAATCGGGACCATGTACTATAATGGGCGGACCGTGCCGCAGGATTATTCCGAGGCGGCGCGGTGGTATCAACTCGCTGCCCAACGCGGAAATCCCGAAGCCCAATACAATCTCGGAATAATGTATGCGACGGGCGTCGGAATGCCGCAGGACAATATCCTCGCCCATATGTGGTTCAACCTGGCGGCTGCGCGTTTCACCTCGTCGCTGCCGCGTGACCGCGCCGCCAGGAACCGCGACACTGTCGAAAGAAAAATGTCGCCTGTTGAAATCGCGCAGGCCCAGGAGCTGGCGCGCCTATGGAAACCGAAGCAGGAACGAGAGTCGCAGGAATGAATGCGGCCTCCGGCTGATCGCCTCGGGATAACGCACATTACCTCCCCCCTTGAGGGGGGAGGTCGGATCGCCATGCAGCCCAGCTTGCGCAGCCTGCGCAAGCTGGGCTGCATGCGAGCCGGGAGGGGGGTGATATGACTGCAAAAATTTAGAAGAATACCCCCCTCCCCAACCCTCCCCCTCAAGGGGGGGAGCAAAATGAACCGCGCGCTTACAAACACTGGTGCGGACGGCGGGACTCGAACCCGCACTTGGTTACCCTTAACGGACATATATTGTAATCGTGACTGACGCAAAGCTCCGAAGCCATTCTGTGGGCGGTTGGATTTTCTATTGTCGGCCGGTATCTTAGCGGTCCTTATCTCTAGCCAACATGCTCGAGCCATGTCGACGAACGCGACGAAATTCCAGGTCCCTTCAATTCAGGATCGGTTCATTTACGACCTGATTTATAACTGCCTGGCGTTGCCGACCCTCGCGGTTGCGTATGAATTGGGCTTGTATGCCCGGTTGGCCGAGGCCCCCCTGACGATTGAAGAGGTGGCCACTGCGTTGTCGCTGACCGATCGGGCGGCGGAAGCGATCGTCGGCGTGAGCGCCGCCACCAGCTTTCTTGAGCGTCAGTCCGACGACGATCGCTTTGCACTGACCGAGCAGGCTCGTATTTACCTATTGCCCGAAAGCCCCTTCAGCTACGGTAAATCGCTCGGCTACGCCTCGTTTGTCAACATGGGCAGTTTCGCCTTGGACGCAATTCGTAAGGCGGTGAAGGACGGTTCCCGACCCTCCGATCCTAAAGCGATCGCCACGCCGACGCTGGATCCGAATGAGGTCCGTCGTCTCATGCGGCTGTTGCACGTTCACACCCTGCCGGCGGGAACGGCCATCGCCGAGCACCCCTACTTCGATGAGATCGAGAGTCTGTTGGATGTGGGAGCGGGTTCGTGTCCGATCACGGCAGCGGTTGTGGCAAGACGCCCAGGGATTCGGGTGACGGCGCTCGATGTCGAGGCCGTGTGTCCGCAGGGGGAGGAGATGTTGCGCAAGTACGGGCTGGAGAACCGCGCGACATTGCTTGCAGGCGATATGTTTGCCGGGCTGCCCACCGGTTTCGGCGCGCACCTCTACAGCAACATGTTCCACGACTGGGATATCGAATCGTGCCACCGGCTGGCCAAAATGTCTTTTGATACGCTCGCGCCCGGGGGGCGCATACTGCTGTGTGAAGTTCCTATCGACGACACCAGAGATGGTCCGCTGTTTGCCGCCTGCTTTACCGTCGCAATGCTCATTCGTGAACGGGGCCGGCAATACTCAATCCCGGAATTTCGGGAAATGCTGACCGGCGCCGGATTTATAAATTTCGAGAGCCAGCAGATATTCGGCTACTACCATTTGATCTCTGCCCAGAAGCCGCAGTAGCGCTGGACAACGGGGCTATGTTCCCGATGGTACGACGAGTTTTATGGGGCTGGTGCGGACGGCGGGACTCGAACCCGCACGAGGTTGCCCTCAACGGATTGAAAAGCTCCGGCAGGTAATGAAATATGATTATCAGCAGTCACCGTATCCTTCACATTACGCAACATCTCCCGTGCGGATCAATACTGATCCATCCGGCTCACGCTGGCCATACAAATATTTACGACGTGCCAAAGCCCCAATCTCCGCTCGATGCTTCCTGAACGCCGCCTCCAGCTTCAAGCGGTCGCCATCCGAAAAATGATCGTCAAGGGCCTCACGCGAGATGCGACAGCGGACTCTTTTTTCCCCATCCTGGCCCCAGAAGACGATGGCGTCGCTCGTATCGCGTGTGAAGTCTTCATCCAAAAATACCAGCGTACGTTTGTCCGTCATGCCCAGCACTGCAAGAATTGATAGAACCGACGAAAGCTGGAGGTCTTTTTCATCGTTTTCAAAACGTGAAATTGTAGGTATGCTCACCTTCGCAAGCGAGGCTAGCTGCTTCTGTGTTAGCTTCATTCCTCGTCTGCGGCGGACTGCTTCTTCGACAAGAACTGGCCAATTGATTTGAAACTCCCGTTCCATCTACGCTCCATAAGGTCGATTAAACTTTTTCCAAGAGCCTCGTCGCCGATGCGTTTTGCCGCTTCGGTAACGGCCTTCGCCGCTGACTTGCGCTGCTCGTCGAGTTTCTTGATCGCCTCGGTCAGAACGGCACTATCCAACCCAAAGACCTCGCTCAGCGTGACCAAATGTTTGGGACGCAGCGATTCAAGTACGAGGTTCGATGCATTGCCGATTGCCAGCGCGAGTTGACGGTATTCGGGATAGAGCGCCGCCGCCACGAGGTCGTAAGCGGGCGTCAACCTCAGACCATCCGGCGTATGGAACATCGCGAAGTTCTTAAGATGTGCGTCGGTGTTGCCCGTCAGAAAGCAGACAAGAATGCGCCGATAGAGCTTCCAAGCATCTACTGGCGTGCAATTCGGAGTCTTAAGAATAAACGCCGCCATGTCGTCGTAGGATGCGTCGTACTTGTCGTCACCAGAGCGCTTACCGAGAAGCTGGTTAAACTCCTCAAAATGCCGCTTGGCCCCGCTGCGCAGCCGGTCGAAGCGCGGCACGAGCAAGGCCGTCATGCCCTCCAGAGTCGCAATTTCCGGGTGAACGATTTCGTCACGGGGTAGCAAGGCGCGGCAAGCAATCGTCGTCAGATATTCATTCTCGACGATGTCACGCAGGGTACCTGAAGGTAGCTTGGCGATGTAATGCGAAGTTTCATTCCCACGCGCAGCGCGGTACTTGCGGCCGTCCTTGACCGCCAAGAGCTTCGGCTGAATGCCAGAGAGCGATGCCCGACTGCCGAGCGCTGCCGTCACTATCGGATCATTTGCATCGATGACCGGTTCGGAAGCCGGCGCGGGATCGATGACCGATACCGCCCCCGCACAATCCTTGCCAAATGCCAGAAGCAGTGCGAAGCGATTGCTGGGGTCTGCCTTGAGGGCTCTGGCTTGAGCATTGCGAAGCCAGCCTTCAGCGACGAGATTATCAAAGAATGGATGAAGTCCCCGCTCGCAGATGTGGGGCGCGGCTTGCAGCGGCAGCGTGAAGGCAATAGCTGGATGTTTGGCCTCAAGATAGGCTGGATCGTAGGTAAAGACACAACGGCCACCCGGCTCCTGACGCAGCTCACCTGCGTAGAAATCGTTGTAGTAGACTTTGCCCCACAGTGCTGCAGCCATATAAAACCTATTTTATATATAGTCCATATTCCACAAAAAATATAAAATATCTTTTATGTGATGTCAATATTTTAGCAGAAATATAAAATATGTTTTATATCAGTGGCACGACTTCTTAGGCTCCCGGGAATTCTCGCGCTGTCTAAAAATCGAGCCGGCACTTTTTCTCCGGCCCTCGTTAGACTGCCGCTGGTGCGGACGGCGGAACTCGAACCCGCACGAGGTTACCCTCAACGGATTTTAAGTCTATTCCGCGCCCCTTTGCACGGACAGGGGTTTTTCTGTGTCCGCCCGAAACAATTTGGATAATCAATGTATTTTTGAGGACAACAACGGACAATAATGTCATGCTATGGGTTGCGGCCGGACATACGGCTGCGGACACACGGCGGACACAAGCATGCACCTCACGGACAAGATCATCGCCACCATGGCCGCGCCGGAGCGTGGCAATCGCATCACCTATGACGCCGACGTGAAGGGGTTCGGCTGTCGGGTCACAGCGTCGGGCTCGCGCGCCTTTGTCCTGAATTATCGCTCTCGCACGGATGGCCGCGAACGGCGGTTCACCATCGGCTCGTTTCCATCCTGGCGCACGACAGCGGCGCGGGAGGAGGCCAAGCGCCTGAAGCGGCAGATCGATGGCGGTGGCGACCCGCTGGGCGAGTTGCAGGCCGGGCGCGCGGCACCAACCGTGGCGGAGCTGGCCGAGCGATTCCTGCGCGAGTACGCCACGCGCAAACGGCCCATGACCGAGCGCGATTACCGCCAGGCCATCTCGGCTGACATTCTGCCAGAGCTCGGCCGTCTGAGGGTGGTGGCGGTGACGTTCGGCGACGTCGACGCCCTGCACCGAAAGATCAGTGCTCGAGCGCCGACGCATGCCAATCGTGTGATCGCCTGCTTGTCGCGGATGTTCACGCTGGCAATTCGGTGGGGCATGCGCACGGACAATCCGTGCCGCGGCGTCGAGCGCAACCAGGAACACCGCCGCCACCGCTACCTGTCGGCCGACGAATTAGTCAGGCTCACGTCGGCCCTGGCCGAACTGCGAGACGTGCAGGCAGCAAATGCGGTACGCCTGCTTCTGCTCACGGGAGCGCGACGCGGAGAGCTGCTAGCCGCTCGCTGGGCGGACCTTGATCTGGTCAACCGGACTTGGGCGAAGCCGGCGGCTACGACGAAGCAGAAGACCGCGCACCATGTCCCATTGTCGGCCGCGGCGTGCCAGCTCCTCACCGGCATGCAGGAGCAGGCCGGCGACTCCGAGTGGCTGTTCCCTGCGTCGGCCGGCGGACGCCGCACCAACATTCGCGATGCGTGGGAGACCCTGCGCAAGGCCGCCGAAATCCCCGACGCGCGCACGCACGATCTGAGGCATACCTTCGCGTCTGTGCTGGCTAGCGGCGGCTCCAGCCTTCCGCTGATCGGCGCATTGCTCGGCCACACGCAGCCGTCAACAACACACCGTTACAGCCACTTGTTCGACGATCCGCTTCGGGCCGCGACCGAGCGCGCCGCCGCCGCCATCATGCCGCCCAAGGGCGACGGGGCCAAGATCCTGCCGCTAAAAGGGGGCAGGTAAATGTCCAAGCTGTATCGGCTCGATATTAAGGCGAGCTTTCCGACGTACAAGATCGACGCCCTCATTCAGCACCGACACGCGCTACTCAAATCGGAAACCAAGGATTTGCGCTTCGTCGTCCAGAAAGGGCGCGAAGCCATCAACCAAGCGGCGCGAGCTGCCGAGGTTGCCCGTCCAAACGAAAGAGAATTCAGAGCGGCAAAGAAGGCGACGGAGTTGTTTCTTGAGGAGGTGCGGAAGTTCGGCCAAACAATCCAGGAAGCCAACCCGGAGATAATATCACGGGTTGCTATCCCGGCCGGCGCGCGCGCTTCAGACGATCATGAGCGGAACGCGCTGGAAGTGGAAGACAGATTCGACGATATGCAAACCGCCGTCGAGCGATTTCTGTCTGACGTTATGATGCCCCTGTACAAATCCGGCGCCGGAAACAACGACCTCTTTACCCGGTGGTACATCCAAACGCTCGCCGACGATTGGCGCCTGAGTCCGTTCATTCCCGTCACGCAAGGCAACTGGCAAGAGTTTGCCCGCCTGATCTCGGCTGGATGGGAAGACCTCGGCCTTCCTGCGGCCATCGGAACCGGCAAGGGCTATTCGTCAGTCTATGGATGGCTCTCGGACCGCGTCCGGACTTAATTCGGATTTCGAGCTATTAAAAAAGGCGGTCAAAATCCGAAACCTTTTTGGTGACAATGGATAAAAGTTGTATCTAATACGTGACCGTCCGCCACAACCCGCAGGACGGTCATATGAATCACATTCTCGACGGCTATCACCCAGACGCGGTCATTGCCGAGCAGCTTGGCCTCACGGTCCGCACGATCCGCCGCTATAGGCGGGAGTATCCGGACGCTCCGGCTATCATCCGTGTTGGAAAAAGGCCACTGAGCAAACTCGAAGCTTGGCGCAAGTTTTTCGAGGACCGCGCGGTCGCCCAGAATCCGCGCCGGGCGCCGGCCGCGTGATCCGCCATGGACCACACGAAAAACCCCGCCGCTTGCGACGGCGGGGCGAAGGATAATCCAAGCAACACGTCGGATAGCCCATCGCATCGCATTCCGCTGAGCAAGCCGCCTTTCACATCACGGAGGTGGCGATGAGCAAGGGGCCTGGTCTCATCGAAAGGCGAATTGCTGACCTATTTGCAGCAACGCGCGACAGCGCCCTAAGTGTTGACGAAATCTGCGATCACGCTTTCGGGCTCGCCGGCAAGCCGCCGACACGGGCGCAGCGGCTCTCGGCGACGCGGGCGGCGCACCGCCTGTTGCTCCGCGTGCGTGAGTCCTATGCAAAACATCGCGACATCGTTAACCGTGTTCATGATAGCGTGCGGGCCGGCCTTGGCCTGACCGATACGCCGTCGCCGAATGATAACACTTATGAAGAGTATCAGCGGCGGCTAACTAGTAACCCGGAATGGCCGGAACGGGAACGCCTATGGCAATTCTGCGAGCACGTCGGCATGTGGTCCCGCATCATGCCTGGCGAACGGCGTGGCCGGCTGAAATTTGAAATTGATTATTGGTGCACGGCGACGTTTAAGGGTCGGCTTTGGTTTCATCCTCCCGACGTTCCGGTTCGAGTCTGGGCAGTCTCAATCCAGGCCGCGGGGGTGATCTGGGCAGAGGCTGACGTCACCAAGATAACCGTGCGCAACGTTGTGGTACGCTACCGCGGCGAGACCGCGCGGCTCGATCGCGACAGGATTTGGCGATGGTGGGCCTGGTGGCGCGGCGTCATGTTCGTATCGTCGCGCACCGGGCGCATCGCGAACGAGCTAGATGCAAAATGGCGAGAGCGCTACGGCCGCGCCGCTGGCGGTGTTCCACCTTCGATGCAGATGCCGCTCGCGGAAGCGATGGCACTGCTTGGCGTCGCTCCCGACTACAGCAAGGATGATGTGCTTACCGCTTTTCGCTGCGAGGCGAAGAAGGCTCACCCTGACGCTGGCGGCACCGCCGTGATGTTTCGCAAGCTGGTCGAGGCGCGCGACCGCTTGCTCGCTGCGCTTGGAACCAGCGCACCGGCGCCGAAAATGCCGCAATATGCTCCGAAAGGCTGTCGTGTGGTTTATCGCCGCCATGTTTCGCAGGGGCCCCGCTTAGCGCCGACCACGCGCCGCTTAAGTGTTATCGGATGAAACCGTTGAGGCCAGCGAGAGCGGGTCTTGAGCAAAGAGGCGAACGAGGAACCGTTGTCCCCGCCTATCGGCGTGCGGCTGACGCCGGAACAGGGCGACGTTTTTGCGAAGCTGGACCAGCTCGCTCCAGATGGCTACCGCGCAAAGCGCATTATTGGCCCCTGCTCGCGAGAGCAGATGGATGACTGGTTGCGCGCACATGGGATCGATCCGAGCAAAGTGGAATGGGAAACCCGCACGTCACTAGCAGATGTCGCCGACGCGGTCGGCATGTCAGACGAACTCGCGGTGCGTATGCTCAAGGAGATTCGAGCGCCTTGCTGTCGATCAGACCAGCACAATCCCGGAGATAGCGGACATAGCCTTGCACCACGTCGACAAGCCGCCAGCGATCCCGACCCGCCGCTTTCATCCAGCCATCGCGCGAGAGCTTGCTGATCTCGACAGGAGCCGGCAGCATCAGCAATTGCGCCGCCTGGGCGGTGCTCAGCATTTCAACCCGTCGCTCCTCAGCCATCGGCCCACCTCGATTGCTTCGTCCGCTGCGACTCACGTCTTACGCGCGTGCCAGGTTGCCGGCAATCGTACCGGCTGGGGGAGGAAACCTCAATAATTTCAATGCGAAATATGTTCAAATCTCGGGGTGCGGCGCCACCGTATATGTTCAAATCCTCAGGAAAATGTTTTTTTTTGGCCTCGGGCCCCCGGGACACGGGTTCGCGTGTGCAAGCTTACGGCCTGATTGCATGCGGTGCTGGTCGCAGATTTCACGTGAAGCCGTAGTTCACAGGCTCGCCTTGATCCAGGATGCCCCGCCTCGCCCAGCGGGCTGGGCCCTGGTTCGCACCAACGGGGCTTCTCTGTGGCCTCACCCCTGGGCGCGGCCTTGTAGTGCGGCGCTTATGCGCATTATATTGCCCCTCGATGGCTAACGTGGAGACCGATCGCAAGAAAGTGGTTGGACGCTTGGAGCGGGAGGGGTGGCAGCTTCGGCACGGCAGCAAGCACGACGTCTATCAGCATCGGCGCTTTCCTGATCTGGCCATCACGGTGCCGCGACACCGAACGCTTTCGGATGGTGTAGCGCGCAGCATCGCCAAGGCGGCGGGGTGGAGGTCCCCACAATGAACAGGACTCGGTACATTGGTTTACTCGACGGAAAGCGCGGCGCTTATGGCGTCGTCTTTCCTGATCTTCCGGGCTGCACCGCGATGGGGCGGACTGGCGACGAGGCGCTGCGCAATGCTGGCGAGGCGGCGGCCGAATGGATTGAGGCGGTGGGGAAGGCGCCGCGGCCGCGGTCGGTAGAGGCATTGCGCGACGACCCGGGGGTGCGGCGCGACTTGGCGGAGGGCGCATTGCTCGTGGTTATTCCGGTATTCCGTGAGACCGGCCGACCGACGAAGGCCAACGTGTCGTTCGACGCTGGCCTGTTACAGGCGATCGACGATGCGGCGGAGGCGCACGGTCTGACGCGCTCGGCCTTTCTTGCGAGCGCCGCACGGGAAAAGATCGAGCGTGCGGCCGGTTGACATGAAACTCGGATATCTGATCGAGACCCGGCCGGACGACTACGACCAAGTGCTGATCATAGTCCCGAGCTTTCCCGAGTTCGCCACCTTTGCCGCACCTGAGGAAGGCGAGATCCAGCGGCATGCCCGCGACGCTATCGAGGAGGCCATCGCGGCGCGCATTGCGGATGGCGATCCTGTGCCGAGCCCCGATGCGGACCGAGGGCGAAGGGGCCAATTGGTGGTCGAGGTAGTCCCATGAAGGCGAGCGGGATTGCCATTCATCCGGGGGAATTCCTCGCGGAGATTCTCGACGAGCTTGGGCTATCGCAGCGCTATTTCGCACACGCGACCGGCGTCTCACCGATGCGCATCTCGCACGTCACTTTAGGGACGTCGCCGTCCTGAATGTTTTGATTTGCGCCGTGAGCGCGCAGGTCGCGCTGATGCACTGAGAGGCCGGCGTTGGTCGCTGCGCGTCGCGCGAAAGAGGGACGTCGCCGTCCCGCTTTAGATGCGCGCAGCCGGCTCATCCTCCGCCAATCAAACCCAAAATGTCAGATTTAGTTCATACTATTCCACGGAAACAGAGGGCGAACTGGTGTCGATATGTTCACCCACCATCTCATCGCCGCAATCCGGGCACTTTCGACGATGCGGGTTGTAGAATGGGAGCCGGATGATCGGCTCCTCATCTTCCCCGACGCCGAAAAACCCGCATTTCTTGCAGTGGTAGCTGTATGTCATTGCGCCTCTCCGACAAGGGCCAGTCGTGACTGGCGCGATTTGCGGGATTTACGCACTGCCTTTAGCGCCTCCTGCTCTGTAACCGGTTTTCTGCCCCCACCTTGATGCTCGCGCGCGGGAATACAAGCGATATGGTCACTGCGAACGAGGATTTATTCATTTCACTGCGTCGTGCGCTTGCTGGTGCATGTGGAGTGCCGTTAGCCCGGATCATGCATGACGCGAGGCTTTTTTCAGGTCGGGCGAGCTGACGCGCGCCGACGTTCCGTCCGGCGGGATCGGTGTGAGGACACTCGCTGTGCGACGCGTTTGGGTTGATCTGCCATGTCGGCGGCTCGACGGGGCACACGGCCCCGCGGCCTATGGGCCGGACGGCATGAGGCCGAGGGCGACGGTGCGGAACAGCGCGCCCTCCGGGCAACTCGTCGGCAGATGAACGCGGATGCGGGCGAGATGCTCGATCACGCGCGCGCCGATCGTGATCAGGCGCTCTCTTATCGTCGCGAACTCGCACTTGGCGAGCGGATTGCTCCGCGGGATCGCGGCGCGCACGCCATGCATCAGCCAGAATGCGGCGGTGTGGAGGACGAGCCGCACCTGATTGGCGGTCGCGCTGTGACACGACATGCGATCCGACGCCAACTGCGCCTTGTGCAGCTTGATCAGGTTCTCCATCTGCCCGCGCCGGCAATAGACGTTCTCGTAAAGATGCCGCGCCGAGCCCTTGAGCGAGGTGACGACGTAGCGGATGTCGACCTCCTGGCGCATGCCGGTCGACCCTGCGACCGGCTGCAGCGAGCACTCGAGCCGCGCCACGACTTTGCGCGGCCGTCTCCAGCTGCCGGCCTGGTGCAGGAAGCTCGCATAGGTGCGCAGCTTCGGCTTGCTGCTCATCGCATGATAAAAGCGCAGATTGACCGCGGTCTCCGCCACCAGGGCGTCGAGTGCGGCATTGCCGGCAAGGCCAAAAATGTAGTCCGCACCGTGCTCCTCCGCCCAGTCCATCGCCTCGACCCGGCCGTAATGGCTGTCGCCGCGCCACACCAGGCGGGTCTTCGGCCAATGGCGGCGCAGGCGCTTGCTCACATGCTTGATGACGGTGCACACCTCGCTGCCCTTGGGGGTGCGTGCCGGGCGCAGGATCGCCGCCACCGGCGTGCCGCTCGCCACGTGATAGATGTGCATCGATGCGAAGCCGCGCTCGTCGTGATGCGCGTTCCAGAACGCAAGCTGCTGGCCGCCATGCGCCGCGCAGAACGTGTCGTCGACGTCGAGCACCTCCAGCTTGCCCGGCTTCACCGTCGCGCCGAACTGATCAAGCAGCGCCGCAGACAGCCGCCCTGCCGCGGTCTTGCTCGGCGCATTCTCCAGGCGAGAGATGGTCGATTGCGACGCCAGCGGCGCCCCGGTCTGCGGACAGCGGCCAACCGCGACCTTCATCAAAGGATCATGCCGCAGCCGGTCGAGGTCGATGGCGTCCTCGTAGCCGCACGCAATCGCCGACGCGCGCGCCATCACCATCTCGAACATCGCGTGCCGCACCCGGTCCGGATCGCGGCGATCCGGCATCGCCTCCGCAAGCCGTCGGCACACCCCGAGCTTGCGCTCCGCCTCTCGCAACAGCAGCAGACCGCCAGCCGAGGACTGATTGCCGCCGGCAAAATCTACTGTGAGTTTCTTACGCCGGACAGATGGAAGCTCGAAGGGAAGCAGCGTATCGTCGCTCATGGCGGCTGTGGCGCAGGGCCGATCCAAATCGCAATTCGCTCAAACACCGACTTGCTACGTGAATCGCTCGTCTCTTGCCACAGCCGTCTCTCAATTCCTCACCGTTATGCATAATCCAGGTTAGGCTGCGATCATCTTGCTTCCCCAAGGTCACCTGCCGCGCTCCGCGGCCGTGCTAGCCTCGATAGCGGGGGGTGGTGCAGTGGTGCACTTTTCTGTGCACCAGTGCACGGGTTTCGGTGCATTTCACTGTACGCCTTGCACCGGAAAACCGCTACAACTGCTGGCCTCGATAGCGCTTCCTCAGCACCAGCACTCTGCACCACCACTCTGCACCACCACATGCACCACCACATGCACCAGCAAGCGCACGACGCAGGAATGAATAAATCGCAATTCCGCTTCGAACGAGGTAGAGGAAAGTGTGTCACGACGATGACGTCTACTATAAAGTAACGCGGGCTGTCCCTCTGGCTCAGCGCCTGACGATTTTTGCCCGGAGGAGAATGTTTGATCTATTCATGGACACGATGGCTCCAACTGACAGCACGACGATTCTTGATATTGGAACCTCCGAGAAGGAGACCAGAGAGGCTAACATTCTTGAGAAGCTCTACCCCTGGCCATCGCAGATCACGTGTGCTTCATTGGGAAGCGGAGCGGCAATTACTGCCGCACATCCAGACGTTCGTCATGTGCCCATCGAGCCGGGCCAAAAGCTCCCATTCGGTGACTGCGAATTTGATATCGCCTATTCCAATGCAGTACTAGAACATGTGGGCGGCTCAGAACGGCGCCGGGTGTTCTTACTTGAAGCTCAGCGGGTCTCGCGCGCAATCTTCGTATTGGTGCCGAACAGATGGTTCCCAGTGGAGCACCACACGGGCATTCCGTTTCTCCATTGGAGTCCAACCTCGTTTCGCCGAACCCTCAAGAACGGCCCTCGTAGTTATTGGTCGCGCGTCGAGAACCTAGACTTTCTATCTGCAAGTCTTTTGAGGTATGAATGGCCGCTAAATCGGCCGATATCCGTTAAGTACGCTGGGCTTCCTCTTGGCCCGCTGAGCTCTAACCTAGCGATAATTTTCGACCGTGCTAATTATACCAACCCGCCGATTGAGTGACTCTCGGGATTCCCATATGTGGAACGACCCCGCGGTCAAGGGCTCTCTTCAATCTGACCCGATACAGGAGCGTTGCGCCCATATGTCCGGCCTCCGGTTGCGGCCGACGGCCGCGGGCCTCGATGACGTTCGCGATAGGACTGGCCAATCAAATCAACGCGCTTGTCTGAATAGTATCCACCCGGTAGGGGCCGCGGGGATGGCGCTTTCGGAGCTGACGGCACCGTCACGTCAGGCGGCGCGGGCGAGCGGGATCGGGCTGCGCCAATTCCACGGCAGCAGCGCGGCGAGATCAGTGATCTTGTGGTCGGCGATTCTGGCCAGCACGTCGGCAAGCCAGGCCTGGGGATCGACGTCGTTGAGCCTGGCCGTTTGAATCAGCGTCAGCATGACCGCGGCGCGCTCACCACCGCGATCGGAGCCAGCAAACAGCCATGACTTCCGACCGAGCGCAATCCCGCGCTCGGCCGCATTGTTGCTCAAGTCAAGCAAATGCGGCCATCATCAATAAAGCGCGTGAAGACGTCGATGCGTTTGAGCATGTAGTCAAAAGCCTTGGCGACCTCATTGTGGCGCGAGAGCTTGCCCCGCTCGCGTTTCATCCAATCGATGAGATCGTTCACCAGCGGTGCGACGTCTTTGCGGCGCACGGCTGCGCGCGCTTCGGGCGACAGGCCATTGATCGAGCGTTCTAGCACCGTGCGCCGGCGCTGATCGAGCGCTACGTCTGCGAATACCGGCGCAACGGCACCGCCAACCTGTTCGTCTTCCTCGATGCGAACCGCCCCTGGCGCAAGGTCAAGGTCACCGAGCGCCGCACGGCGGCCGACTTCGCCGTCTGCATGCGCGAACTCACCGACCTCCATTATCCGAAGGCCGAGCGCATCCGGGTGGTGCTCGACAATCTGTCGACGCATTCGGCCGGCGCGCTCTATCAGACTTTCTCCGCCGACGAGGCGCGGCGCCTACTGCGCCGGCTCAAGTTCCACTACGTCCCCAAACACGCCAGCTGGCTCAACATGGCCGAGATCGAGATCGGCGTGCTCGCCAGCCAATGTCTCGACCGCCGCATCGAAAGCTGCTCGCGCCTGGGCGCGGAGGTCGCCGCCTGGGAAAAGCAGCGCAATGCCGCCCGCGCTCGCGTCAACTGGAGCTTCACAACCGAAAAGGCCCGCGCCAAGATGGGCCGCGCCTATCCGAGGCCCACAAACTTAACCCGGCCCCAAAGAGTCAAAACATCTATGCAGAGGTACTAGACCAGCGATTTTGAAGTTCGAATCATATCATGCGGCCTTATCGAGTTTATAGGTCCAGGTGTGAACGACGGGATCGTGGTTGAAATAATCCACGGCGGCGATGAGGCGATCCTTGAGCTCCTGCTTGGAGGAGACGCGAATGTGCCGCAGGACGGAACGGGCGAGTTTCGAGAAGAAGCGCTCGACGAGATTGAGCCAAGAGCCGTGATTGGGGGTGAAAGTGAATTCGAAGCGGTGCACCGGCTGATCGGCAAGCCAGGCTTTGGTTTCCCTCGAGATATGTGCAGAATGATTGTCGAGGATCAGCTTGATCGCCGTGCGCGCCGGATAGGCGGAATCGAGAAGCTTGAGGAATTCGATGAATTCCCGGCTGCGATGGCGATCCTTGACCAGCGCATGGACCTTGCCGGTGACGAGGTCGATGCCGGCCAATCGCCCGCCGCCACGCTGCCATGACACCTACTACCCCGCTCCATCTTGGGCACACGTGACGTATATAGGAGTCGGAAAACTCAGATGAATCCCGCGCTTATGACAACTTTCACGGAATCGATCGTCTAGTCAGTCATCTGGGTTTGCGGGAAGGACACCTCTCTATTCGTCGCCAAGAGCGCGTTTCGCGATCAGGTAGCCGGCCTGCTTGTGCCGTTGTATGGTCTGCGCAGAGAAATCGTTCTCCGTGAAAGGCTGCTCTCCCACCGGGACCTCATTCACGATCCGCGTGATCGTTGTCGGCGCGGTATGGCCCATCAGCTGAATGAAACGCGGATTTTGGCGTAGCCGTTGGCAGGCCTCGGGCTCTAAATTGTCCATGATCTCCTCCACCAGATTCCGGAAATCACCGATCCGTTCCCGGATGCGCACGTCGCTGCGAACGCGCTCGGCATAAACGATTTCCTCGCGGCGCATCAGGACCTCGGCGAGATTGTCCGGCAATGCCTGGCGGTTAGCGAACAGATCAACGATGAACACGCGCTTGCTGAGTTCGCCGCAGCGCTCGACCACCAGTTCCAAGGGCGAATTGCTGACAATGCCGGCGTCCCAATAATGTTTGCCTTGGATGGTGGTCCAGGGGAATGCCGCCGGAAGGCTGCCGCTGGCCAGTATATGATCGACCGTAATGTCATCAGCGTGGCTGTCGAAAACTTCAAGCTCCGCTGTCTCGACATTGACGGTGCTCACCAGCAGGCGGACTGGACTTCCTCGGAGGCGGCTGAAATCCACATACTTCTCTAGCAGGATTCTGGCCGGTGCCAGGTCATAGAGGCTCGTCCAGGTCCAAGGAAACCGTTGCGGTGGCAGCCACCAATGCGGCCGGAAGAGATGGGAAGACCCTAACCACATGGTCCACCATGAAGACAGGGCGCGCCGCCACGTTTCCGTCGGCGCGTACGGAGTGGCGACAGCGAGATCGTTCCAAAATGCTTCCAGCGCGGCCGCGGCTTCCCGGGGATTACCCGCAATGATGGCGCCATTGAAGGCGCCAATGGATACCCCGGCGATGATATCGGGATGGATATTTGCCTCCTCCAGCGCTTTCACTACCCCGCATTCGAAGGCACCCAGCGCACCGCCGCCCTGCAGAATTAAAACGGTCTGAGTGGCGGCACCTTCCAGTGCAAAATTGGGGTCCGAAAGCCTACCTTTTATGGAACGCAAGTTGATGCGATGGCGGATCAGCAACTCCGTCGCGAGCGTCTCGCTGGCTGGGCGCCCCATGGAGAAGGAAGCACACAGAACATTGTTCTTTAAATAGAACAATGTGAAGGAGCGATCCCCCAGCGAGCCTCGGCCGATGCGTTCATCGATCTCCCGCGTTGAGCCGAGAAAATTGAAACTAAGGTCGAGGATATTACAGAAAAAGTAGGAAACCTCGTCATAGGCTACCCGCCTGCCGAGCATGTTCTGGGCCGCCAGTCTTCCCTGCTTGACGGCGTTGTCCCAGTGCTCGATCCGGCGCCGCTCCTTGAAAACGATGTCGAAGAAGTTCGCGGCGTCGCCGGCCGCGAAGATTCCCGGCTCGCTCGTTTCCAAATGCTGGTTGACCAGGATGCCGTCCCCAAGCTGGATGCCGCTGTCGCGCAGAAACTCAATATCCGGCGTTACACCGATCGCAACGACCACTAGGTCGCACGGAAAGATATCACCGGAGCGGGTCGCCACCGCCTCTACGCGGCTGTCGCCTTGGAACGCGGCGGCGGTGTCTTTTGTGCGCAGTTCAATTCCTCGTTCGGCGCAGAAGCGGCTGAAAAAGGCGGACAGTTCAGGAGCGGCTAGCTGCGAAAGCAAGAGATCATTTTCCTCGATGAGCACGACATGACTGCCCATGCGGGCAAGCGATGTGGCAGTCTCGACACCGAGAAAGCTGCCGCCGAGCACAACGACGCGCGGGGCCTTCTTGGAAGCTTGCCTCAGCGTCTCGGCATCCGGCAGAGTGTGCAGGTAATGTATGCCGGGAAGCGTTGAACCCGTGATGGACGGGCGAATTGGCCTCGTCCCCGTCCCGATCAGCAGTTTGTCGAAATGGATGTTCCCCGGGTGATCTGTGCGCACTAGCCGGTTTGTCGTATCGACTGCGACTACATGGACGCCAAGCATTATGTCGATCGCCTGCTGCCGGTAGTAAGCATCGCTATGGATTAGAAGCTTTTCTTTCGGCAGGGCGCCCATGAGAAACTGCTTGGACAGATACGTACGGCCGTAGGGCATGCAAACCTCATCGGAGACCAAAAGGATGCTGCCCCTCGCGCCTTCGGCGCGCAGCCTCTCGGCGGCGCTCACGCTGGCCGGCCCGCCGCCGAGCAGCAAAAAATCAAAGTGCGTTTGCATTCCTTCTCCGTTCGTGCCCGATTTCGGGATCGATCTAAATCGATAACAACTGAACGAGCCCAGATTATTCACCGCACGCACGCTATTTTAATTTGGGTCGCCCATTCAACAGTGAAGTGCAACGGGCAGATTTCTGGCGCTGAAGAAAATCTCGCGAGGGGTTTGGTAGCCGAGTATCTTTCTGGGGCGAGAGTTGAGTTTGACCCCGACCCTTTCCCCCGCCACTCACTCCGCCATGCCGTCTATGCTGCCCTGTTGCACTTCGGATTTGAAACGGCGGGTGAATATAGGGTTGAATCGTGGCCTCGACCACCGCCCGAGGAAGTACAACGACTGCAGGCCCTGGGCGGCAGTCGCATCGTCGGCTCCATCGCCGGCCCCGACTGCGCCCGCGCCCATTCCCACTCCGCACATTGATGCCGGCGTGGCCGCCTGGATGGACTGCCTCATCCAAGACGAAGGCATGGATCGGTCTTCACCTTGCTCGCGCATCAGGCCGAGGTCAGGCGCATCTGCGAGCTCGCTGCGCCCGTTGTCGCGGAAGCCCGAAAGGTGGCGCCGGAGATTGTCCCGCTCCTCCTGCTTGCCCTTGCCCTTGGTGTCGGCGCTCTTTGCGGTGATGTTCAGGGTGCGGCCGGCGCCCAGCGTCCTGACGATTGTCAGTGAAGCCGAGCAATTTGCGACGCTCGGGGGGAAGCGCGCTCCCACTGGTGTTCATCCACCGCAATGCGCTCGACACAAGCAAGGTCGTCGCGGAGCTTCGGCAACGATGTCGCCAAGGCTTTTGACTACATGCTCAAGCGCATCGACATCTTCACAGGTTTTCTTGATGATGGGGCCATTGATTGAGCGAGCCCGCGGTCGAAACTCCTTTCTGGCGCGGCGGGCAAGTCCTTTGCGCGAAGTTCGGTAAGATCGCTCATCCGCTCCTTGCTGCTGCTTTATATGACCGGCCACTGGTGTCCGGTTGACGGTGAGGAGCGTTCTGGAAAGAGCTGATCTGGCAGGAGCTTGCCACCGAAAATGGGTGGTGTCGATTTGAACTTGGTCGGGCGCTATTCGGAGTTTTTCCGAGGAGTCGCCCGTGAACATCGGCAAGACGCTTTTCGCCCAGCTGATGGATTTTCTGCCTTGGAGCACTTTTGCGCGGATTGTTACCCGCTACGGTGGCGACGCCCGGGTGCGAACGCTGTGTTGTGCCGAGCAATACCGCGCGATGGCGTTTGCGCAACTGACCTATCGAGAGAGCCTGCGCGATATCGAGGTCTGCCTATCGGCGCGCGCGTCGAAACTCTATCACATTGGTTTTCGCGAGCCGGTCCGACGATCAACTCTGGCCGACGCGAACGAGACGCGCGACTGGCGCATTTACGCGGAGTTCGCTCACCGTCTGATTGCCCATGCGAGGAAGCTCTATGCCAGCGAAAGCCTGGGCATGGAGCTGGCCAACACGGTCTATGCTCTGGATTCCACGACCATCGATCTGTGCCTGTCGCTATTTCCATGGGCGCACTTTCGCTCCACCAAGGCGGCGGTGAAGATGCACACGTTGCTCGATCTGCGCGGCAACATCCCGAGCTTCGTTCACATCTCGAACGGCAAGCTGCACGACGTTCACGCTCTCGATTTGCTGATCCCCGAAGCAGGCGCCATCTACGTCATGGATCGCGGCTACATCGACTTCGCGCGCCTTTACGTCTTGCAGCAGGCTGGCGCCTTCTTCGTCACCCGTGCCAAGTCGAACCTGGATGCGCACCGCGTCTACTCGGCGCCGACAGATCGGGCGACCGGTATCATTGCCGACCAGACTATCGCATTGGATGGCTATTCTACCAGCAAGGACTATCCCGTTCATCTGCGCCGCGTCCGATTCAAGGATGCCGCATCGGGAAAAAGGCCGGTGTTTCTTACCAACCATTTTACCCTGCCGGCGGCATTGATCTGCGACCTATACAAGAGCCGCTGGCAGGTCGAACTGTTCTTCAAATGGATAAAGCAGCATCTTCGGATCAAGCAGTTTTACGGCACGTCGGACAACGCGGTGAGGACGCAAATATGGATCGCGGTTTCCGTCTACGTCCTGGTTGCCATCGTCAAGAAGCGCCTCGGCTTGGAGGCCTCTCTCTACACTTTGCTCCAGGTTTTCTCGGTCACCCTCTTCGAGAAAATGCCGATGTCCCAGGCATTTTCCGAAAGCACAACCACTTTCGAAGACGGCGAACTCAGCAACCAGCTGAATCTGTTCGACTATTAACCGGACAGTAGTGATGACCGGCAAAAATTTGTGATATGAAGCGCCACGAGATTTTGGCCGGCATTTGCCGCTGGTATCTCGGAAGCCCCCTTCACTCGGTCGGTTGGAAGGCGGCGCCACCATCCCAAAGGCGCAGAATTTTTTTCGCGTCCCGATCAAGGGCAGCGATTTTGTTGATCGGAAGCCGATCCGCTGCCGATGGTGAGTGCACGGCCAGGAGGAGGCAGCCGGGCTTATGGGTTCAAGCTCACCCAGCCGGGTCTACAATTCGTCCGTTGTTAGGGGCAATCCGTCCGTAGCAGTTGCCGACTCGCGAGGGAAGCTCGTGACCCGAAGGAGACATTGGTGCCGGCGGCGCGTGATTCCTTACTTGCGCTCGACGGACCATGCCACAATGACGCTCGGCGATGAGGTTGAGCACGATGATTTCATCTCACCTCTTCGAGGCGTATCTCGAATGTCCTACCAAATGCTGGCTTCGCGCTCAGAACGAGCCCGCGACCGGGCATGTTTATGCTGAGTGGGCGCGCGCGCAGAACGAGACCTATCGCAAGGACTGGCTCGAACGCCGGCTTGCAATCGTTGCCGAGGCCGATCGCATACTCTCGCCGACCCTGAAGGCGAATCCCAAAGAAGAGACCTGGCGTTTCGCCGTCGAGATGCTCGTGCAGGCCAAAGATCTGGAATGCCGCATTCCGGCGGTGGAACGGGCTCGCTCTGAGGGACGCGGGGGGCGCGTCCAATTTATCCCCTATCGTTTCGAATACTCAAACAAGCTGACCAAGCGGCACAAGCTGATGCTTACGTTTGACGCCCTTGTACTGTCTGGCGCCACCGGGCGCAATATCCGTCTCGGGAAGATCATTCACGGCGACCGATCCACCACGCTGAATGTAAAGACCTTACCTCTAATGAATGAGGTGCGAATGCGCATCAAGAGTTGCGAAGCGCTCGTGGCCGATAAATCGCCACCGGACCTCGTGCTCAACCGACATTGCGGCCAATGCGAGTTCCAGTCGCGCTGCCACAAACAGGCAAGAGGAAAGGACGACCTCAGCCTTTTAGGCAGTATGTCGGACAAGGAACGCAAAAAGTTTCACGACAAAGGTATCTTTACCGTGACTCAATTATCCTACACATTCCGCCCACGCCGACGGCGCCGCGGCGCGCAAGGCCGCCAAGAGAAATATCATCATTCGGTACGAGCGCTCGCGATTCGCAAAGACAGGATTCATGCCGTCGACATCCCGGACCAGAAACTCAATGGCACGCCGGTCTATCTGGATGTAGAAGGTCTTCCGGACCGCGATTTCTACTACCTGATCGGAGTTCGGGTCGGGGACTGCGACGGTCCTGTTCAACACAGCTTCTGGGCCGATGACGCGGACGGAGAGAAACGGATTTGGGAGGAATTTCTAGGCATTCTCGCGGCGATCTCCAACCCGCGGATCATATACTACGGCAGCTATGAGACTGCCTTCCTAAAACGCATGTGCGAACGCCATGGCGGTCCTCGCGAGGGCTCAGCAGCGGCGATCGCCATTTCACATGCGACAAATCTCCTGTCGCTCATCTACGCTCGGATTTATTTCCCGACATTCTCAAACGGTTTGAAGGATATCGCCGGGTATCTCGGGTTCCAGTGGTCGGGTGCGCCAACGTCGGGGCTTGAGGCGATCGTCTGGCGACATCGTTGGCAAGCCTCCAGGAACTACGCGGAGAGGCAAGCGCTGCTCGACTATAACCGGCAGGATTGCGACGCATTGAAGATTGTGGCGAACAAGCTGATCGACCTGCATTGCGGAGCGCCCGGCAGCGATAGGTCGCCACGATGCGAAGTCGTTCGAACATCTGACTTAAAACGCGAGAGTCCATACAAATTCAAGCGCAACGAGTTCGTATTCCCGGCGCTAGAAGCTATCAACAGGGCAGCATATTGGGATTACCAACGCGAGCGGGTATATGTGAAATCCCGCTACAAAACGAAATACAGGTCAGCGCAAAAAGCAAAAAGCAGAACCGTGCTGAGGCCCAATACGTCAACTGAATGTCCTCGACCGTCGCGGTGTCCCGCCTGCAATTCCACGCTGATCTACCGTCATGGTGGCAAAAGAAGTGCAACCCTTATTGACCTCAAATTCATGCGATACGGCCTTAAGCGATGGCTCGCGCGGTACGTCACCCAACGGTACCGCTGTAGGTCCTGCCAAAAAACGTTTTACTCCCCCGGTTGGCGCTGGACTGGTAAATATGGTCCGAACCTCATCACATATACGATCTATCAAAACATCGAATTGCGTATTCCGCAAACTCTTATTGCTGTCGGTCTAAATCAATTATTCGGACTAGACATCAGCCGAAACACGACCAACAAGTTCAAGTCCGCAGCGGCACAAATCTACGAACACACGTACAACGAACTGCTTAAGACTCTTTGCAAGGGCCGTCTTTTGCATGTCGACGAAACGAGCATCAGCATCAAGGAGGGAAACGGTTATGTTTGGGTTCTGACCAGTATGGAGGAGGTGGTATATTTCTACACGCCAACCCGGGAAGGCAGCACAATCCGGTCCATGTTGAAGAGTTTTTCGGGGGTTCTGGTGACGGATTTTTATGCGGCCTACGAAGCTATCGAGTGCCCTCAGCAGAAATGCCTGATCCATCTCATCCGCGATTTGAACGAGGAATTGCTGAAACATCCGTATGACGAGGACCTCAGACGAGTCCTCGGCGAGTTTTCTGGGTTAATCAGTCAGATTGTGGAAACGGTAGATCGGCGCGGCCTTAAGAGCCGGTTTTTGAGGAAACATCGGCGCTCTATTGACCGTTTCTACAAGCATCTCACTGCTGAATCTGTTTCCAGTGACGCCGCAAAGAAAGTCGTAGATCGTCTCAAGAAGAACCAGAAGACATTATTTACATTTTTGGATTACGACGATGTGCCTTGGAACAATAACAATGCGGAGCACGCTATAAAGGCGTTTTCGATGCTTCGGCATGTAATCGAGGGAGTGACCACGGAGAAAGGCATTCACGAATATCTGGTCCTGCTGAGTGTTTGTGAAACCTGCAAATTTAAGAACGTCAATTTTCTTGATTTCCTGCGATCTGGAATGAAGGACATTGATTCATTCGCGACAAGAAGAGGCGCGCCAGTTTCGTGACACATTCATTTCAGAGCGGCGCTGTGCGCGAAATCATTTCCGGCGTATCCATGACATCTTCCTGTGTGGCGTCTCCTCCTG
>CAWIXM010000024.1:0-27080 GCA_963840055.1 uncultured Alphaproteobacteria bacterium
GAAGTTAGGCGCGCTTTAAGGGGAAAATAAAGTTGTCAGGATGCCTGCTTATGGCACTCTTCGCCAATTCGCTGCACAGTATGGGCGTGTCCGCAGCTGAGGGCAGACCAGCCGTCATCGGCGTTACAGCGTAACGGGCGAGCCTGACCCGACTCGGATATCGCTGGCGGTACGAACGCCTACCACCTTCAGAGTTGCTCGTATTTATTATCTTTGTCGCATTCGCAATCTTCTTGCCGGGTTTACACCGGTTTCACGTTCTGGTTTAGCCGAAACAAGTTCTGCGGATCATACTGTCGCTTGATCTCAGCAAGTCGTCGATAGTTGCCACCATAGGCGGCTTCGACGCGGTCGACCTCATCTTCGGGCATGAAGTTGATATAGGCGGTTCCGGCAGCATGAGGTTTGGCCGCCTCAAAAAGTTGTCGTGCCCAATCGATACATGCCTGATCCATCTTCGGCTCGCGCCAACGAGCATGAACATTCATGACAAAGTGCGAACTTCGCTGCGGAAATGCGGTGGCATCAACAGCAACACGACCGGCTGCCCCACCGACGTGGCCAAACGAAAATCTCACATTCAGGTCCGGGCAGTTTACGCACCGCATCGATTAAAATTGCAATCGCTGCATCCGATAATTCCATGAAATCATGATTTTCCAGTAGTTGCGGGCGCCGGGCGTCAGCAAGGGATCGAATGCCTGCTGCCAGCCAGTAAAAGGATGAGGACCAACAACGTCAGCGATCGGTTTGCCAATCGACCGCAGCTTGGCGGTAGCTTTCTCGCCAGCCTCGATGTCGCCGCAAAAACACATAGCCAGAACCAATACCTCCTTGCCATGCCATTCCGGCGGAAGAAATGGCAGCGGCGGTGCCTGTCGCATCACTGCCCAGCACGTTAGCTCATCCGGCGCACCCTCAAGGGCCTGCCGGTATTGCTCGAGAACCGCTTCTGCATCAGCAAACGGATGCACGACAAGGCCTGAGATGACTTGTTGACCGAGTTCGTGAAGCTGAAATTCGAAGGCGGTGACGATGCCGAAATTCCCGCCGCCCCCTCTGAGCGCCCAGAACAAGTCAGGGTTCTCGGCAGGTGTGTGTACCGAAAACCTCGTCCGCATTGAACTGGTGATGGAATCACGTCACGCTTGGGATGATGATCGCCCTGATCTCCCTGGTCCTCAACCTTCTGGCTGCAGTCTTCAAGTCCAAAAGCCGACTTGAAGCGGAAAATGCCGCCCTTCGGCAGCAGCTGATTGTGCTGCACCGAAGAGTGCGGGGTCGCGTCCGGTTCAACAACGGCGACCGCCTGTTCTTTGTCCAGCTCTATCGCTGGTTCCCGTCGATCCTCTCGGCAATGCTGATTATCCGGCCAGAGACGCTGGTGCGCTGGCATCGGGCAGGATTTCGCCGCTACTGGCGGTGGAAGTCACGCGCAAGAGGAGGTCGGCCGCAGATCGGCTCGGATCTCCGAGCATTGATACGGCGGATGAGCATTGAGAACCCGCTCTGGGGAGCGCCGCGCATCCACGGCGAACTGCTCAAGCTCGGGTTTGAGGTCGCTCAGTCGAGTGTCGCCAAGCACATGGTCAAGCGGCGCGGCCCACCAAACCAGAAATGGCGCACGTTCCTACGCAATCACGCGCCGCAGATTGCCGCCATGGATTTGTTCGTTGTGCCAACCATCGGATTTGACCTGCTCTATGCCTTTGTCATGGTCCGGCTGGCACGGCGAGACCTTGTCTGGATCAATGTGACGACCTACCCGACGGCGGAATGGATCGTGCAGCAGATTACAGAAGCATTTCCCTGGAACGAGGCGCCACGCTATCTGATCCGCGATCGCGACGGGATCTACGGTCCAGTTGTCAGGCGCCGATTGCGGGCCATGGGCATCCGCGACAAACCGATTTCGGCGGCATCGCCGTGGCAGAACTGTTTTGCTGAACGACTGATTGGCTCCATCCGCCGCGAGTGCGTTGACCACGTGGTGACGTTGGGCGAGCAGCACTTGCGCCGGGTCCTGCGCTCATACGCTCGCTATTACAATGAGGCGCGGACCCATCGTTCCTTGAACAAAGATGCCCCGATAACCCGACCGGTTCAGCGCACCGGACACATTGCGTCTCATGCGCTTGTCGGTGGGCTGCACCACCAATACGTCCGAATTTGAGTTTTTGGTACACACAGGCATTCGCGGTGAATTCAGTGACCAGAATGAACGCCGAGTAGTATAGGTCCGCGGGGAATTATTGATGCTGTGGCCACGCTATTGCCTAGCGCCAATCGTGCGCCCATGCTGGCTCGGCAGGGTCGCGAGACGCGATCGGGGAATGTTGAGGCACGCAGCCTTTTCCAACGCGCGATCGACATCGATCCCAAATATGCTGCTGCCTACGTGGGACTGGGCAACGCCTATCGACGACGACTCGGAGCCGGTGCCGGCGGTTGCCTCGACACGGGAGCTCCGCAGCATAGCTTGAGGGCCTCCTGCTAAGTGATTTAGCTCAAGGTATCGTTTCCGGCGAGTGTTTGCTAATCATATTTATGATGTGTGCGGCGATGGATGTACTCGCGCAATGTGTCTGATTCCTGCTCAAGCTCCTCAAGGCGGGATTTAACTACGTCACCAATCGACACGATGCCGATTAGTCGTTCGTCCTCAATTACAGGCAAATGACGGAACTTGCCGTCGGTCATGCGTCGCATCAAATCGATCAAATTATCGCGCCGACTGCAGAATTCGACCTTACGGGTCATGATTTCGGCGACAGGCGTTTCGAAGGCGGCGCTTTCCTTTTCGCCTAGTGCTCGCACGATGTCACGTTCGGAGATAATGCCGACGGTATGGTTTTCCGCGTCCGTCACCACCAGCGCGCCAATGCCGTGGTTGGTTAACGATTTCGCTGCTTTAGCGAGCGAATCCGTGGGTTCTATGGTGAAGACGATCGCGCCCTTGCAAATGAGAATGCCGTGTACGGACAAGCTCGCCTCCTCAAAGGACACCCGGTCGACTTGCAGCAGTAGGCCCAGCGAACTTGTACCGCCGGAGACAAAAGAAGCTCGGCATGGAAAACACGCGCGAATTTCGTCACGGAAAGTGTCGCCATTCGGGCGCGCTTTCCCGCTCTCTAGCGCTTTGCCATTCGCGTGCCATTTCCTGCGCTCTGCCGATTTCGGCAGGCGATAGTTTTCTCGCGATGGTGTCACGAAGCGCTATGGCACGATCACGGGATAGCCGCGACGTGAAATACACCGCGGCTAAATTGAACCACATGTGTGCGAGGACATTGTCCAGCGGAACCCCTTCGCCTTTAGCGTACAAAATTCCAAGGTTGTACTGGGCTGCAGCGTTGCCCTGGTCTGCGGCAAGACTATACCACCGTCCTGCCTCGGGATAATCCTGCGCCACCGCCCGGCCTTCGAAGTACATGTCGCCGATCTTCAACTGAGCGTCCGCGTCGCCTTGGTCGGCAGCACGGCGATACCACTTCATCGCTTCGGGATCGTTTCGCTGCACGCCGTGGCCGTTGAAATAGATGAGCCCCAGGAGTGACTGGGCTCTGCTATCGCCCGCGTCGGCCATGGGACGCGCAAGCCGCAACGCGGATGCATAATCGCTCTTCTGATAGGCGGCATAGGCTGCGTCGACACCCTGGGCTGGTTGTTCGACGCCAAACGCCAGAATCCTTTCAGGGATAATTTGCGTGAGCGGCTTTAGGGAGACGACGATCAACAAACCGAAAACAAGAAGGAGGGCGGTGACGGCCGTCACGTGCCGGGCATTGCGATGTTGGGCGTCGCGCTCGGTGATATCGACGACGGTCGCTACGACAAACTGCCCCGTGCTCATGATGGCGGGGTTGAGGCCTACCTCAACGGGGAACTCGCTTCCGTCCTTACGCAGGCCCAAAAAAGACCGGCCTGTTCCCATCGGACGAATCCGTGGATTGGCAGCGGCGCTCTTGCGCAGATCAGCGTGCCGGCCGCGGAAGCGCTGAGGAACCAATACCTCGACGGGCTTGCCGATCAGCTCCGCCCGGCTGTAGCCGAACATCTTCTCCGCCTGCACATTCAGCAAGGCGATACGGCCAGACGCATCAACAGCTAGAACGCCGCTTGGCGCGGCCTCGAAAATAGTGCGAAAATATTCTTCTGGATTTTCTTTTGTGCAACACAACAGGCCACCATTCTGTCGCAAGCTGTGCTGGATTAATATATAATACATTTATGACGGAAGCTGTGAATCAGATCACAAGTGAGCTCGGCGTTGGCTAAGTTCGACCCGCCCCCTCGGCGTTTAAGGATCGAGCCTGCCGTCGGAGTAGCTGTATTAGCCGAGCCGCCCACCGGCTTTCTTTCCCCAGTCATGTCTTCTCTTGGCACTCCTCGACAATTTAATTTACTGCGCTGCAACGGCGCGTCTGCCGTTGAGGCCAAACCCGCCGTCATCGGCGTGACAGCGTGAGGGGCGAGGATGACCCGAACCGGCCGGTTCGCCGGTTATCTCATTCGTAGCGTTCGCGCGACACGGAAGCCGTAGCGCGTGCTCCGATTGACTGCGATGTAACGGTCGCGATACGCGGACCGGAGGTATCTCGGAAAAGTTTCCCAGGACCCGCCGCGCACGACGCGCGATACGCAATTTTCGCTCGTCCAGGCCGAGCCGTCAGTTGGCGCATTGCTGTAATTATCTTTCCAACAATCCTCAGTCCATTCATAGACGTTGCCATGCACTTGGTAGAGGCCCCAGGGGTTTGGTAGGAAAGCGTCGACCGGGGCCGTTTGGTACCGATACCAACTCTTAGCCTCCCCGCTATGCGTATAGTTGGCTTGGTCAGCCGATATCGTGGAGCCCCACCAGAATGGCGTCGTTGTGCCGGCGCGCGTCACGTATTCGCGCTGTGCTTCGCTGAGCAGATGGTAGTCACGGCCCGTCTTGCGTTTCAGCCATGAAATGTACGCTTGAGCATCGTTCCAACTCACATTGACTACTGGCCGTTTGCCGCGGCCCCAATCCGCATCGGAGGGCTTGTAGCCGTTGCAGCCGCCGTCAGCGACGCAGGCATCCCATTCGTCAAAGGTCACCGCGTATTTGCCGACGGCGAATGGCTGGGAAAATGTCACGCGATGCTGCGGACCTTCATAGTACGAGCGACCCTTCTCGCTTTGCGGTGAGCCCATGGTAAAGCTGCCGGCAGGCACGACCACCATCTCGGGGCATTTGGCGCAATCCCTGAGGGTCTCGCCCGGCTCGTACCGGCGATCCGACGCAGGATCGGCGATCGCCAAGGATGCTGCGAGTATCGCAGAGGCAAATGCGACCCATCCAATGATCATGCTGGGCTCTCTCAAAGCGACTGCCGTGAACCGGGAGTCTGCAACAATTTCGGCGGCGTGCAAGGATCAAGAGGCCATGGGTTCTGGCGCTAGTCGAGTGACTATAGCCGCAGGACGGACTCCCTCCCCGCTCGCGGGAGAGAGGGCGTTGACGGCGTGACAGAGGTGTGTGTCGAATACACTACAAAGCGTGCAATCGTGCGCTTCGATGACGAAGTAACGTCATGGGAGAGGATTGCTCAAGCGGCGACGAATGCGGGACCCGCGAGCAAGGCAGAGTGAAACCGATGCAGTGTGAATCGAGCATCACCTGCCCCCATTGCGGGCATGCCGAAACAGAGACCATGCCGACAGACGCGTGCCAGTGGTTCTATAATTGCAAGGGCTGCGGTACGAACCTGAAACCTAAGCCCGGCGACTGCTGCGTCTTCTGTTCCTACGGAACCGTGCCATGTCCGCCGGTCCAGAAAGAACAATCCTGCTGCGGCTGACTTCTGTCAGTATGACCGCTTTTGGCACGAACCCACCGTCCCAGCTACCGCTCGACTTGGTCCGGAGGTCGGGGTCAAGCTGCCGAAGGTGTGCGCGACGCTCCGACTGTCGGGAATAGGTGGTAGACCGTCCGTCTTGTGCAGGCCGATATACGGGCGAGTCTGCCGAGTAGGCCCGGGGAATTTCACCCCGAGCCTCTCACAAATTCCGGACGTGAACCTCTCAATTCATCCGGCTCGTGTCACCGCGCGAAGGCTGCCGCCTTCCGCTGAACCTTCGGGCTCCTCCCGGTATGACCCAGTTGGCCCAAGCTCAACGGCGATGACCTGCCCCCTTCGCTCCACGGGCATTACCCCGCTTCGTCGCTACTACGAGGCAGTCCGCCCCTCTCCGGCGCATCGGTACTTTCGGCCTCGCGGTTGGAGCCGCTTGTGCCTTTTCCCTTGGCATCGCCGGCCAGGTTCTCACGTTCCGTACAAGAGCCAGATTGAGCTTCGCGCCGCCTACATGCCGGATGCCGCTTGGGCAGTCTCAGGACATCCCCCAAGCTGATCCCGGAGGCAGGGTCAGCCCCCGGTTTTGACATCGCCTAATCCGCTTTCGACACTTCCGCAGCGGTTCGCTTGCGCTCGCCTCTCTCAATCATACCTGTCGAAATCTTGTTCCAACTCTTCCGCAACGTTCACCACCGTGGCTTTTGACCACAGCAGCTTGCGGTGGTTTGAGATCAACACCTGATTGCCGAACTCGAAGGACCTTCCTTCATCTCTCGTACAGTTACGCATCGCCGTGTGGACCGGCGTTACTCGTGACACAAGACCCCGAGCGGAAATAAACCTGCTGTCAGCGCCCGACGTTCTTCGTTGGGCCAGTTTGTCGGAAGAGGCTCGATCTCGAGCAAATGGTTCTGCTCCTTAGGCGGCTTGCCTTTCCTTTTTGGCTCCTCGACCATGACCTGATCAAGCTGCACGACTTGCCGCGCAAACAGTCTGAGACCCTTGATGTTTCAACGTCCTTCTCCAGCCCTGCGCCGCGGGGCGGCTACTGACGAGCTTCACGGCGTCATCCTCGACAACGTCGCTAACACGAAGGAGCGGTAGCACATGCCAGGCTTTTGCCTCTTACAATGGGTCTCTGCTTTCTTCTACTGCGTTTCCGCCGTCTTTTGGCTTTGCTCGGCAAGTGTGCCCATCCCAAAAAAATACCATTCGACAGGAACATATCTCGTGGAAGATAAGCCCGGGCAACAGCAGGAGCTTGATCGCACTTACGTCGCACTGAAGAAACAAGCCCGCTGGAGCGCTTTTGCGGCTGGCAGCGCTGTCATTGCAACGATCATACAGGCATTGGCCCTTTTATCGTGCTGACGCATTCAAGCCGCAGAAGCCGTTGGTCACTCACGGTCCACTTTTATGGTCGTAATTTTTATGAAGATTGGTGGATCAACCAGGGCCGATCCGAACACATCCAGTTTGCCTTCTATAGTCACGTGTCGATTGTTCCATCTCGCAAGCTGGGTATCATCTGAACCATTTGTTGACGGCGGTTTCGGCTGCCCATGATGGATTTGGCCATGGGTAGTTCGTGACGGGCGTGCAATGATCGATGACCCCGAGAGCGATTGGGGGAATGCGCATCCGGCTCAGGCCGCCACCAATCGCACTCGGAACCATTGGCCGGGCTTGCCGCTGTCCTTGCAAAAGAAAAGGTCGCCATCGCGATCGACGAAGAACTCACCGCGCTTGTGGTCGCCGGTGGTCGGTGCGCCCTGAGTGTCGCCCGGCACCAACTGCAGCGGCGCGCGACCTCCCCGGAAGACCCCGCCATAGCCATGATCCGAAATGCCCCGGATGCCTGTGCCGTCCGGTGAATCGGCGCTGCCAGTCACCCCAAACGTGGCCCCGGTGGTTTGGGAGTTAAAGCCGAAAACGCCGCTCCTGAGCGCGACGTTGGAGGAGCCGACCACGCCATCATTGGCCTGGCTGGCCCCAGTGACACCAACTCCGGGGCCGGAAAAACCGTTCACCCCTGAGCCGTTCGGCGAGTTGGTAAGACCGCTGACTCCGAAAGCTGCACCAGTCTCCTGCGCGTGAAACCCAAAGACGCCGCTCTTAGCCGCGCCGTTGGAGGAACCGACCACGCCATCATTGGTTTGGCTGGCGCCCTTGACGCCGACGCCCGCGTCGGAAAAGCCATTGACGCCCGCGCCCTCGGGCGACTGCGCGGTGCCACTGACGCCAAAGGCCGCGCCGCTGGAGAGGGTGTGGAAGCCGAAGACACCGCTCTTGATCGGCCCCTCGCTGCCACCCACAACTCCGTCATTCTCTTCGCTTTTGCCGAACACTGCGTTTCCTTCCCTGCTGCTCCCACGCACTCCGATCCCCTGGCCACTAGTGCCGAAAACGCCCGTCCCAGTGCCATCCGCAGGATCTCCCAAGTCCGCCAACGTGCGCAGCGGATTCCCCAACGAGCCGACATTCGCGCCGATAATGCCCGTTCCTCCACGCATCACCGCCCCGAAGATGCCCACCCCTCCGCGGTTGTGCTGGCCAAAGATCCCGGCAACGCCACCGTCGGGGCTGCCCTTCCCGAAAACTCCGAAATTTTGGCCGACACCGAAGACGCCAACGCCGGGGACGTCTGCGGTGCGATCGCTGCCCGCGGTGCTTTCCCCATAAACTCCGCAGAACGATCCTTGAACGTTCACTCCGTAGGTCGAATCCGTTCCCTCCCGACCCGTGGAAAATGCTGCTCTCTCGAACCCTGCGCCCGTGAAGGCGGGTCCCGTGGCTGTGAATTGGTCGTCGTGTGGCATGGTTTGCTCCTGTTGGTTGGTTTCTCTGCAAAATATACATGCAACCTCACTTCCATCGCTTTCGCAATCATGATCAGGGTCGGTCTGATCGGCGTCGGTGATCGGGTCAACCTATGAATCGCGCTCTATTCCAAGGTCTTTCTCCCTCGCTGATCTGCCTTCAAGAATTGCGCGATTTTTAGACTGACCCCAATTCTGATTTCCAAGTGGTCGCTGTTCAGAAAACTGCAAAATTCACATCATCCGCATTTGGATTTCGGACCCTGTCGCCCTCGCCGAGGTCCTGAGTTGCGGCGCAGGGCTTGCGTCGCGCCGCCGCGCCCCCGTGATCCCCACCACTACGCCTGCTCGTGCTCCTGCGCCCTCCCCGTAGTGTCAAGGCTGATCTTCAGTCATTTTCCATCCTCTTGTTCGGGGGAGTCAGCTAATGGCACTCTTCGCCAATTCGCCGCGCTGCAACGGCGCGTCCGCAGTTAAGGGCAGACCGTCCGTGGCGCAGGGGCCGTCGTCACGGCAGCCCGTGACCCCAACCGGACTCTGTATTCAGTGCGCAACGGGGCCGTTGAAGAAGTCGGCTAAGCGCCAACCCTACGCCGCGATCAGCCCTGTAAGCGCCCCTCACGTCAAAGCCGGCACTCCTGCGCGAACCTGAGGACCGCGAATGGCCAAGCCAGCGCAGAAGAAGCGCAAGAAAAGCGGTCGCCAGCCGCTTAAGGTTGATGGCCGCCGCCGTCAGATAGGCCTGGATCTTCATGTTGGCGAGGCCGCGCCGGACGGCGCGCGCGAGCCCGTGCCAAGTCTTGGCCTTACCGTGGAGGCCTTCGGAGCGCCAGCGGTGACGTCGGTAGAGCCGCCGATCCTCTTCGGTCCATCGTTCGCGACGGCGACGAGCCCGCAGCAGAGCCGGATAGTCATTGCTGAGCACGATCGCTTTGTTGACGCGTCCCTTCGATAGACACTGGGCTCTGAGCGGGCAGCGAGCACAATCCCTCGCCTTCGAATAGAAAAAACGGCCATGTTTATGGGCCGAGCCGGACGCAAAATACGCCCTCTTGGGCATTTCAAAATGTCGTGCTTGGCATCGTAACGAAAGCGGCGCAAGGGAACGCGCGATTTGATCGGCTCGGCTTTTGTCGGGATCAATGCCTTGATATCGCGCCGTTCGAGCGCGCCGTAGACCTTGGCGTAGGCATAGCCGGCATCCGCCGTAACCGTCTTGATCGCCACCTCTGTGGTCGCTCTTACCTCATCGACCTGAGGCTCGATCATTTCCCCTTCGTTCTTCTCTCCGGTGGTCACCTCGACGTCGAGGATCACGCCCCTTTTGTCATCGACCGCTGTGTGCTGCTTGTAGCAAGGCTCAAGGCGTCGATTGCGCGCAGTTGTCGACATTGTCGCATCGGGATCGGTTGTGCTTACCTTCTTGTGCTTGCCGCTTTGCCGACCCCTCTTTTCCGCCTCCATCTCCTCGTCGAACTTATTTTCTTCGATCACCTCTCCCACGTGCTGTTCGACAAGACTTTCCCAGCTTACATCGGCCCGGATCAGGGAAGCGTCGATGTGCACAATCTCGCCGGTCGCAATCTTAGCCTTCAGACAAGCCTCGACCGTGCGTTTGAAGATCTCGCGGAAGCGCTGTTCGCCCCACCGTTGGCGAATGCGAGTCAGGCTCGAGTGATGGGGGAGCCGCTCGTGAAAGCCATAACCGACGAACCAGCGGATGGCGACGTTGACATGAGCCTCACGCATCAGCTTGCGGTCATGCACGATGCCGCTCAGCAGGCCAGCGAGCATCAGGCGGACCGCCACCTCCGGATCGATGCCGGGTCGACCGTCGTCAACGCAATAGCAGTCCCCGACTTCTTCCCGCAGCCAAGAAAGATCAAGAACACGATCAACACGAGCGAGCACATGGTCGTCAGGAACGAGCTGTCGCAGTGAGCCAGTTAGAAACAGCTCCAGTTGATCCCGCTCTTTCCGCCCGAGCATGCTGAGCACCGCCGATCCGTCGAATCGTCGCCATGACGGAATCAGCCTGCGAGAACTTTTTCAACGGCCCCGCAACACTCATGTTGCGATGTGAGCCAGCAGCAAGAACTTCATCACGTGTGCTGCAATAGTTTCTACCGCTCCTTCCACGTGCCCATGCGCTGGGAACTTAGCGCTCGAAACTTCTTTTGTTCTCAAACCCCACTGGACAACGTCATTTCAACCCTACTCGCGCTCTTGCCCCATATCCACAAATATACTATATTCGTTCCGCTATTAGGATCCAGTCGGTCGAGCCGTCCCGCCGTGCCTCCGGAAAGGTTACCCACCGATACGCGTTGCCGGCTTCGAACTCTGCAATCGTCGTAAATGTACCCCTCGTTGGATCATACCAGCTCAGCTTAACACCTGCCGAACCGGCAACGACTGTTGTGTCTACCGCTGTGTCGCGAGCGGTTGGAAAGTAAGCAACTGCGGCAACTCTGGAAAATCCAGACGCTGTCTTAGTGTCGCCGTCTCCGACGCCCAATTTGACAAATCTGCCATCATCGGGAATCCAAAATTGATTGGCAACATAACGATCGATTAAGGACCACGCGAATTTCACCTGCTGTTGCGGCGCCTCATTGAGTAACTCGAGCCATCCCGCGCCACCGTCAAAGATACCTGCCGCGCCAAACGGCCACCACTTTTCGTGCCCATAATTGATTCCACTTCCACCTCGAATAAATACGGAATAATTTCTTTCGCGGTACTGTTGGTCTTGGTTGCCACGATAGTGCGGTGAATTGACATAAGGCGGCTCAATGTCGACAACACTGTATATTTCGGCACCGACCTCTCCGTAAACAACATCAAATAATTCGACGGAGTTGCCCCCGTAGTTGTATAGTGTATTAGCGCTTTGTTTGAACCATTGGTAGCCACCTTCTCGGCCTTCCGCGCTTATGAATTGTCTATAGCCAGTGAGTCCGTTCGTCGGTTCTGCAAGAACCAAACGGTGCATTGGGCCTTCTCCGTCCCTTATACCGTGAAATACGGCATCGATTCGCTGGCCTATCGGATCGCGAAAAGTCCACTCGAAATCTCCCATGACATGCCAGATGATGTTAGGGTAACTAACATAGCGCAAAGCCAGTGCTTTGCCGAACTCGTAGCTATTAATCAACCCAGCGCTTATCAGATCTCGTGAGGTGCCCGTATCCTCAAAACTCAAGAAGAGCGAAAGCACTACCGTCATTTGCAGTCGCGTCGCTTCTTCGACAACCCAGTCCATTGACGTCCAAGCTGGGCCGAAGGCCGACGCAAAGGGCTTCAAACTACAAGTTCTTCGTCGCGAGTGGACCCATGTCGGCACTTGGCACTCTTCGCCAATTCGCTGCGCTGCAACGGCGCGTCCGCAGCTGAGGGCAGACCGACCGTGGCCCGGCTGGCATCGTCACGGCAGCCCGTGACCCTAATCGGACATACATGGCAAGCTCACGCGAATGATCGAAGCGTAAGTTGTAATTTAAGTGTGTCGGCGCTATCATTGCTATTGAGAACTGGGTCTACCTAAATCATCATATGCCAAGTAGATATTGAAAGGGTCGTTTATGATTGAAAAGTCGGTAATTGATGGGCTTGTTGCCAATCCTTCCGAGAGCTTGAATGTCGAAGTAAAACGTTGGATAGACCCGACTAAGCCTCCGGGCGAAGAAAAGATTGTAAAAGGCACATTTGCCCTCCGAAATCGTAATGGAGGTTATTTTGTTGTTGGTTTTGATGACAACACTATAGCGCCCGATTTAGCTGCGAACTATCAAATGCCAAAGAACTTTTTCATGTTGACGTAATACAAGGAATTGTTTCGAAATATGCCTCCAATTCATTCGAGGTCGAAATTGCTTGGGGCGAGCGCAACAGTAAGCAATACCCTGTCATCGTGGTGCCCTCGGGCGTCAAAGTTCCAGTCGCAGCGAAGCGCGATCTAAAAGACGGCTCTCGCAAAGCCATCAGGAGGGGCGCTGTATATTTCCGCTCGCTTGCATCGAATGGAACACCAAGTACGACAGAAGCGAGGCCGAGCGACTGGGCCGAAATAGTCGAAATCTGGTTTGACAATCGCGAAGCGGATGTGGGCCGGTTCATTCGGCGGCACCTGGCGAGTCTCGATATTTCGTCCCTGATAAGCTTTTTTGGACAGCCGTCGCTGCCTGCCCCAACCCTCTGCGATCGTGCGCTCAAACTCATCGATGATGGCGAAACCCGATTTCAAGAGGGCATAAGAACCCGGATGCCTATTAACGACGAACAGCAATTGCTCAAACATGGATTTTGGAGCGCAGGCCTTGTAATCGATCCACCTCATGCGGGAGCAATCCCGAGCCAGGAATTCTTGGCGAAGATTGGTTCGAGCAATCCTAATTATACGGGATGGCCTATATGGCTTGACGCGCGCTTAAATGCTAATCCAGATCATAGGCCAAGGGTTGTAAAGAATGGGTACGAGTATCTTATTGTTTCGGTCTCGGGGGAGTTTTCCAATCATATTGATTTTGCCCGCCTCGAGCCGCAGGGTAAATTTTTTCTCCATCGGCTGTTGCAGGACGATGGGGTCCCAAGTCGGGTCAGGCCGGGACAAGTCATCGACCCGTTGCTGATGATCCTCCGCGTAGCCGAGGTAATGGGTGTGGGGATAGCTTTTGCAAGGGTGCCGGATCAGACAACACTTGGGTTCTCGTTTCGCTGGCATAAACTCAAAGGCCGACGGTTGACGGTCTGGGCCAACCAAGCCTATTTCGACGTCCTTAAGGGGGGAACTGCTTATGATGATACAATCGAAAGTTGCGTGCAATTCTCGCTGGATACGCCGCTCTCGGCGGTCGCCCAATTTGTCGACGAAGCCACCAAGGCATTGTTTGCAGCATTTGACGGCGCGACAATCCCGCGCCGGACGATTGAAGACTTGGTGAGACGGCTGTTCGAGCGACGGCTCGGTTTCTAAGGCAGATCGTTTGGCCGCTTTTGGCACTCTTCGCCAGTTTGCCGCGCTGCAACGGCGCGTCCGGAGCTGAGGGCAGACCGTCCGTGACCGATACGCCGCTCAAATGGCGATTTTGACCCACAGCGGTCCTCGACAAAATTCGCTTGCTGCAACGCAGCTTCATGCGGCGTGTCCGATGCGCATATCGATTTCGTTCCTGACAATTGCAAAATCGATCGGCTTGGTCAGATAGGCGTCTGCGCCGTTGGCTAACGCTTTTCGCTTCGTCTCGGCATCCCCATAGGCGGTGATCATGATCACCGGAACGTCCGGTCGCGCCGCCTTCGCCTTGGGCAGAAGGTCGAGGCCGCTCATCCCAGGCATATTGATGTCGGAGAGGATTAGGATCAGCGAAGTATCTTTGTCGCACTCAGTGATGCGCTGAAGTGCCCCTTGGGCCGATTGCGCAAACTCCATCGCAAAACGGCCGTCTCGCAGATCGCGCCGGAATTGTTGACGGAACAGCAGCTCAACGTCCGGCTCGTCGTCCACCACGAGTATGAGAAATTTCACCGACGTTCTCCAGGCTGGGCAACAGACGCAGCGGAACGCGGCAATACGATCGTGAACTCGGTGAACTCGCCAGGCTGCGTATCGACCTCAATAGACCCGCCATGTTGCTTGACGATGATGTCGTAACCCGTTCGCTAAGCCCCCAGCTGTGCTGGGGCGACTAAAGGCAGTTGAACGTATTCTAGAGTAGCGGCTGTTGGAGCGATGAGAAGGGTCTCCCCGGGGAACCGGAATCCCCTGGAAGGAGACCCTAATGCCGCAGCAGCACCAGCAGAACCATGCCACATGGGAGTGCAAATATCATGTGGTTTTCATCCCGAAATACCGCAAGAAAGCGATTTTCGGCGTGATCAAGAAGCGTCTGGGCGACGTGTTCCATGAATTGGCGCGGCGGCGCGAAAGCAAGATCGAAGAAGGCCATCTGATGCCCGATCACGTCCACATGCTGATTTCCATTCCGCCGAAATATTCCGTGGCGGAGGTGATCGGCTTCATGAAAGGAAAGAGTTCGATCTGGATCGCACAGAACGTCGAGCGCAAGGCGCGCAATTTCACCGGGCACAAGTTTTGGGCTCGCGGCTACTTCGTCTCGACGGTCGGGCGGGACGAGGAGATGATCAGAGCCTACATCAAGAACCAAGAGATGCAGGATCGCGAACTGGATCAGCTCTCAATGATCCCATAGTTCCATCCCAAAAGTAGCAGAGTCCTTTAAAACCGCTTTTAGCGGTTCCCCATCAAACCACCAGCTTAGCTGGTGGTTCTTGATTCAGCGACAGGCCGAGACCTGTCCCCTCACCGGGGGGCTTCGTCGTGAAGAAGGGGTTGAACAGCCTGTCCTTGACCTCGGCCGGAATCCCGGTGCCGTTGTCCCGTATCCTGATCTCCACGCTGTCACCGAGGTCTTTGGTCGATGCGGTCAGAGTGGGCTCATAAGCATCGCTGTTCGCCTCGGCCTTCCGCTTCGTCGCGGCATAGAAGCCATTGGAGATCAAATTAAGCAACACCCGGATAATCTCCTGGGGGAACACATCCACCTTACCGGCGGCTGGGTCGAGAGACTGTTCCAGCGTGATGTTGAAGCCCTGCTTTGCCGCGCGCGCGCCGTGATAAGCGAGGTTGAGGCTCTCCGCGACCAGGGCGTTGATGTCGACCGGCCGATGCCCCCGGAACTCTTGCCGGGAATGCAGCAGCATGTTCTTGACTGCGCGCACCGGGTGATCGCGACCAGCCATTCCGATTGATCGCGACCAGGCGTTCCGATTGATCGCGACCACCTGTTACGGGGGATCGCGACCAGCCTGTGGACGGGATGACGGGCGTCGTTGGGTGATCTGCAAATCGGCATGGCTTCGCTCCTTTCGACAAGGAGCGAGGCATGCCTGGAGCGAGATTACCCATGCGCAAGATTCGCGACGTGCTGAGGCTGTCGGCCGCCGGCCTGTCCAAACGCAAGATCGCCGCCAGCCTCGGGATGAGCGCGACTGCCGCTGGGGACTGTCTCCGGCGGGCGGGGCGCGCTGGTGTCTTCTGGCCGCTGCCTGAAGGCCTGACGGACGAGACGTTGGAGCTCCGGCTCTATCCGCCGTCCGCGATTGCGGCCAAGGAGTCGCGGCCGCGGCCGAACTGGGCTGCGATCCATCGCGAACTGCGGCGGCCGGGGGTGACGCTGCAGCTGCTGTGGGAGGAGCATCGCGCGACGCACCCCGACGGCTACGGCTATAGCAGGTTCTGCGATCTTTACCGCGGCTGGGAGGCGCGGCTGTCGCCGACCATGCGACAGACGCACGTCGCCGGCGAGCGCCTTTTCGTGGACTACGCTGGCACGACGCTCGATGTGATCGACGGATCGACCGGCGAGGCGATGCCGGCGCAATTGTTCGTCGCGGCGCTCGGCGCCTCGAACTACACCTATGCCGAGGCCACGTGGACGCAGGGCCTGACCGACTGGATCGGCTCGCACACGCGCGCCTTCGCTTTCATCGGCGGCGTCACGGCGATGGTGGTCTCCGACAATCTGAAGTCGGGCGTCGCCAAGGCCTGCTTCTACGAACCGGCGGTCAACCGCACCTACGCCGAGATGGCGGCCCATTACAACACCGCCATCGTGCCGGCACGGCCGTACAAGCCGCGCGACAAGGCGAAGGTCGAAGCCGCCGTTCAAGTGGCGACGCGCTTCATCATCGCGAAGCTGCGCAATCGGCGTTTCTTCTCGTTGACGGCGTTGAACGCCGCCATCGCCGAACTGGTCGCGCAGCTCAATGACCGCATGTCGCGGCATCTCGGGGCGAGCCGACGCACGCTCTTCGAGAAGTTGGACCGCCCGGCGCTCAAACCGCTGCCGGCGGAGCCCTACGTCTTTGCCGCGTGGAAGGAATGCAGGGTGGGGCTCGACTACCATGTCGAGATCGAGAAGCACTACTACTCGGCGCCCCATGGCCTGCTCCGCGAGAAGGTCTGGGCGCGCGTCACCGCGCGCACGGTCGAACTGTTCCATCGCGGCAAACGGGTTGCGGCGCATGTGCGCGCGTCCGCAAATCGCAAGCACACGACGGTGCGCGAGCACATGCCGTCGAGCCACCGGCGTTACGCCGACTGGACGCCGGAGCGCCTCCGGCGGCAGGCCGGCGAGATCGGGCCAAACGCCGCGGCGCTGGTCGAGATCATCCTGCTGGAGCGGGCGCACCCCGAGCAAGGTTTCCGCGCCTGCATCGGCATCCTGCGGCTCGCCAAGACCTACGGCCATGCGCGCCTCGAAGCTGCCTGTCGCCGCGCCATCGACATCGGCGCGCGCTCCTACAGCTCGGTCCATTCAATTCTGAAGAACAATCTCGATCGTCGAGGGCCTGCCATGCCCGCGGACGGGCCGTCGATCGCGCACGACAATATCCGCGGACCCGCCTACTTCAATTAGGAGACGACAGATGCTCATCCATCCCACCCTTGATCAGCTCAGAGCGCTCAAGCTCGACGGCATGGCGCAAGCCTTCCTCGAACTCGAGGCGCAAGAGGAGAGCCGTAATCTCGCGCACCCCGAATGGCTGGCGCTGCTGCTCGACCGCGAAGCGGCCAACCGCAACACCAAGCGCTTCCAATCCCGCCTGCGCGCCGCCCGGCTGCGTCACAGCCACGCCGCCGTCGAGGACGTCGACTTCCGAACGCCGCGGCGGCTCGACAAGGCGCTGTTCCAACAACTGGCGACCAGCCGCTGGATCGCCGAGCGCCGCAGCCTGCTGGTCACCGGCCCGTGCGGCGTGGGCAAGTCCTGGCTGTCCTGCGCCTTGGCGCATAAAGCCTGCCGTGACGGTTACGCCGTCTACTACGCCCGCGCGCCGCGCCTGTTCGCCGACCTCGAACTCGCGCACGGCGACGGTCGGTTCACGCGGCTGTTCCGCATGCTGGTCAAGGTCGATCTCCTCATCCTCGATGATTGGGGCCCTGATCGCCTCACCGCCAGCCAGCGCCGCGATCTCATGGAAATCGTCGAGGATCGCCACGGCCGCGGCTCCGTCCTGATCACCAGCCAACTCCCCGTGCCGATCTGGCATGAAGTGATCGGCGAGCCGACGATCGGCGACGCCATTCTCGATCGCATCGTGCACAACGCCTATCGGCTCGAACTCGACGGCCCGTCGATGCGCAAAATCAAAGCCGCCGAAACGATCGAGCCCGCGGCGACAAACGGAGCAGACGACAAACCAAAAGGAGCCAAGAAATGAACCGCAGGATCTGCATCCCAGCCGCCCCCGTGGGTCAACAGGAACCTCCCACGCGCGCCGCTGCGCCAGCCATGACGGCGCTCCGCGACGCGCGCGGGTCCCTCCTTGTATGAGGCCTTTGAAGTCAAGCGCTATTTCACGGCATTCTTTACTTTCTTAATCCCAGCTTCTTTGTTCGAACTCGGAATCCCGCTTCTTCGCCCCGACCCACACGTGTTGGAAGTCGCCGCGCGCAGGGGGCTGTCAAGGCCGGCCGTCGCTCTGCGCTGACCTCACGCTCCATCGTTTCCAGGCCGAGCCTTGACAGCCCCGAGCACGGCGGCACGCTGATCGTGGTTGGGATGACGCATCCGAGGGGAGCTCGCTGTCGGGGCACGAAGAGATCGCACCACAACCTTGTATCCGGTGGGTCGCAGTGACCCGAACCATGATGCATGCATGCGCATCGGCGGCGAAGCTCCGAGGCGGCGGACCCATTCTGTCGAACGGCATTGAAGCCAGGAGGGACCGCGGGACACCGCCACCTCGAACCATCATCGGCACCCGTTCGCCCTTGAAGCGGGACGGGCCGAAACTGTCGGAGAATTTCTATGCAACAGCGCTCATGAAACTGGACGCAGCACCACACCCTCCGGTACCACGCCCTCCCGCACCAGCCGCCACAGAGCGATCAGCAGCTTGCGTGCCAGCGCCACAATCATAGTCTTGCGGCTTTGCGGTGCATTTTTCGTGCGCGCGTAAAACCACTGCGCCAAGGCGCTGTCCTTCTGGAACATCAGAAACCGCCATGCCAGTTGGATCATGCCGCGCCGGACGCGCGCATTACCAGATCGCGCCAACCCTTTCTCGCGGCGCTTCTTGCCGCTCTCGTCAGGTGAGCCGGTAAGGCCGCCATAGCGCGCCACCGCCCGACGGTCGCGTAAGTTTCGCCTGAGCACCTCCTGCACCAGCATGTCCGCCGTCTCTACCCCAACTCCGATCACGCGCGCCAGCAGGCGCACCATGACATGAGGTCCGTCACTGGGGGCCTGATCGATGCGCTCCACGCGGTTCTTCTCGATGTCTCGGATTTGACTGCGGACGAGCCGGCGGCGCTCCATATCGCGCTTGAGTTCAGCCAGCGTGTTGGGCGGGATTGGCTCGTCTTCCGGGGTGCACAAACCTTCGAGGCGTTCGACCGCCGTCTTCAGCTTGGGATTGAAGCCGCGAATGCCAAGCCGCGCCAGCGCCGCCTTCATCCTATTGACGATCCGGCTTTGCTCGCTAACGAGGCTTTCGCGCTCGCGATTGGGCCGCTTGGCATCCTCCTGCGCTAGCGTTGGGATCGCCACCATCTTGCAGTGATCACGCTCGCCCCGCAGCCAGCCGAGAAACGCGCGTTTGAGAAGTTCCGTGTCGAGACGGTCGGTCTTGGCACGCCTGTGCTCGCGCGATACGGCGATACTGGAGGCATGAATGATATGGGCCTCGATGCCGCGAGCCTTGAGCCAGCGCGCCAACCAGAAGCCATCACGACCGGCCTCGAAGGCGATTGCAATGCGTTCGATCCTGTGTCCCGCTTTCTCCGCTTGCTCCCGCCAGCGATTGAGCAGCTTCAGCAATGCGCTCTCATCGACCGCGAGCTTCTTCAAGGGGTGTCGCTCAATGCCAGGCACGATGCCGGCAATGAGCCAGCTCGATTGGCTCATTTCGATCACCGCGATCAGCGTCATGTCCTCTTTTAGGACGGTCAGGGACCGGCTCAGGTCGTTCGGCTTACGCATGGGGTGCTCCATCGGTTCACATCAGCGACGATGGATGCAATCTCCTCGCCGCCAGCCCCATAGCATCTGTTGACTACGGGGACGGTCCCATCACGCTTGACGCCAACCAAAAACGCTGAAATCACCAGGTGAACCTGACGGCGCCCTCATGCCCCGAGCCACCCTGGTCGCGATCGATCGTAACGGGTGGTCGCGATGCGTCGGAATAAGTGGTCGCGATCGTCGGAATGCGCATCTTGACGATTGAGTTGGCGCGTCTTCCGTGCTCGACCACCTTGTCCAGGTTGCCTCTGAGCATGTCGGCAAGCTCGGTGATCTGTGCCTTGACCTTGTCATCGAAGCGAGGGGCCTGTAACGCCTCCTCAAGTTCGCCGATGAGTTCGATGCCGAGCGCCGAGAAATTGTTGACGAAATTGAGCGGGTTCTTGATTTCGTGGGCGATGCCGGCGGTCAATTGCCCGAGCGAGGCGAGCTTCTCGGTCTGCACCAGGCGGTCTTGCGCGGCTCGCAATTCCTCCAACGATTTCGCGAGTTCGCGCGTGCGGGCCTCAACGCTGTCGAACAAGCGCACGTTCTCGATCGCGATCGCGGCCTGGTCGGCAAAGGTCTGTGCGGTTTCAATCTGCTTGTCCGTGAACGGTCGGACGTCCGGACGTGTCAAGACGAGAACGCCGATCGCTTCGCCCTCGCGCAACATGGGAACCGCGAGGATGGTGCGATAATCACCCAGGCTCTTCGCCGTGAATGTGTATTCGGGGTCTGCCTCGACATCGGGAATATGAACGATCCGACCTTCCAGCAAAGCGCGACCCGAGGCTAACCCCGATGTCGGCTCGATCGGCAGGTCCCAGACGGCTTCGATGAATTCCCGGGAGAAGCCGTAGGCTTCAGCGCGATAGAGGGCGCTGCCTTTCGGCCGGATCATCACGGCCTTGTTCGCCTCGCAAAGTCGGGTGGCCGATTTAACGAGCGTCTGCAGCACCGTCGGCAAGTCAAAGGCGGAGCGGCTGATGACCTTGAGCACATCGGCGGTGGCGGTTTGTTGCTGCAGTGACTTCGTCAGCTCGCGCGTGCGAGCCTGGACTTCCCCGAATAGTGTTGCGTTCTCAATTGCGATCACCGCTTGGTCGGCAAATGTTGCGAGCAGCGCCATCTGCTTGTCGGTGAAGGGGCGTACCGAGCGACGCGCCAGCCCAAATACACCAATCGGCGTTCCCTCCCGCAGCAGCGGTGCGCCGATCATGCTGCGATAGCCTCCAATCTTCAGTGCTCTGCTAAGCTTGTATTCTGGATCGTTCTGAGCATCGACAATCTGGACCGAAGGCTTATCCCGCTCAACTCCGGGCCTACGAAATATGGTGACATGCGGCGCGCCGTGGCGTAAGAACAAATAGCGAACATTCTTTCTGTCACGAGGTCGCGCCATGGTCGATTTCCCCACGTCGCTTGTCGATTTTCAACGTCGCTTTCCTGATGAGGCCGCCTGCGCGGCGTGGCTGTTCGAGGCGCGTTGGCCCACGGGCTTTCGCTGCCCGGCCTGCGATCACGACAAGGCCTGGCCGCACGGGGGAAAGGCTTTCACCTACGAATGCGCCGCCTGCGGCAGGCAAACCTCCGTCACGGCGGGGACGATCATGCACGGCTCGAAGCTTCCTCTGACCGTCTGGTTCTGGGCCGCCTATCTGATGGCCACCCACTCCAACGGAATTTCGGCGCTGCAATTGCAGAGGCTGCTTGCGCTGGGCTCCTATAAGTCGGCTTGGCTGTTGTGCGCCAAGCTGCGGCGGGCCATGGTCGCGCCTGCCCGCGCGCTCCTGGCTGGGATCGCCGAGATCGACGAGACAGAAATCCCCTTGCGCGCCAAGGACGATCCAATCAGGGGTGGCGGCGGTCGCTCGTCCCAGAGCAAAATGCTCGTCGCCGGCGCGGTCGAAGTCGCTGACGGCGCGCCCGGCCGCATTCGCCTCGCAACAATCCAGGACTTTTCCGCCGCCTCGCTGCACGGTTTTGTCGCCGCCAACCTGGCTCGAGGCGCAACCATCAAAACCGATGGATGGGCAGCCTATCCAGGCGCGCCCAACGTCGCTCACGATCCCCATGTCGTCGGCAACATGGCTGCCCATATCGTGCTGCCGTGGATCCATCGCGTCTTCTCCAACTTGAAGACTTGGGCGCTCGGCGTCTACCACGGCCTGCGAAGGAAACATCTCCAAAGCTATCTCGACGAATTCGTCTTCCAATTCAACCGCCGTCGCACGCGTCACGCCGCCTTTCGCTCGCTACTCTCCATCGGCCTTATAACCAAACCCATTACCTACGAAATGTTGATCCGACCGGAATCTGCGGCATAAGCCTTCTGGACCGTTCTGCGCTCAAGTAAAGCCCGACTAGTCATGCTGTCACGCCCCTATGCGCTCCATTTCCTCTTTGAGTTCTGTCGAAAAGTTGAAGTGCGCCTGGCTTTGGAAAAAGCCGGATTCATTAGGGCGAGCAATATGTCCCATGTCCGCCTCACACAGTCGGGCAGCCAATTCAACGAGCGTCTGCAGCACCGTCGGCAAATCAAAGGCGGAGCGGCTGATGACCTTGAGCACGTCGGCGGTGGCGGTCTGCTGCTGAAGCAAATCGCGCAGTTCGTTAAGCAGGCGATTGTTCTCGATCGCGATGACTGCCTGGTCGGCAAATGTTGTGAACAGCGCCATCTGCTTGTCGGTGAAAGGGCGTACCACTTTACGCGCCAACCCAAACGCGCCAATCGGGGTTCCCTCGCGAAGCAGCGGTGTGCCGATCATGGTGTGATAGCCGCCGAGGCTTTGTATTTTACTAAATTTGTATTCCGGATCGGTTTCTGCATCAACGATCTGGATGGTCGTGCGCTCAAGGAGGGCTCGATCAATTATGCCGCCACGCCCCGGCTTAAAGGCAATGCGCTCCACCTCATCTTTGAGCTCCGTCGAAAAGCCGAAGTGCGCCTGCATTTGGAAAAAGCCCGCCTCGTTACGACGAGCGATCTGCCCTATATCCGCTTCACAAAGTTGGGCGGCCGACTTGACCAGCGTGTCAAGCACTGCCTGTAAATCAAAGGCGGAGCGGCTGATGACCTTGAGTACCTCAGCGGTCGCTGTCTGTTGTAGAAGCGATTCGCGTAGCTCCTTAAGGAGACGGGTATTCTCGATGGCAATGACCGCCTGATCGGCAAAGGTTACCGCCAACTCGATCTGTTTCGCGGTAAATGGCTGCGGCACGGTTTTCGCTATGAACAGCACGCCTACGACATCACCCTTCCGTAAGAGCGGGACGCCGAGTGCGGCTCGCCAGCCGCCAATCTCTTGAGCCCCACTCCAGGTATACTCCGGGTCCGCCAACACATCGGTAACGTGAACCACCTTCGCAACTAGAGCTGTTCGCCCAGTGACGCTGCCTCGATCCGCCGGAACGCTTCGCGTCCTAAAATAATCTTCGAGTTTTGCGTGCACGTCGGTCTCATGGCCGTAGCTGGCGGACCAGCGGAAATGTTCGCCGTCGCGTTGGAAAAAGAAGGTATGGTCAGCGTCGCAAAGCCGCGTCGCCAATTCAACCAGCGTGTCAAGCACTGCCTGCAGATCACAGGGCGATGCTGCGCGACAATCAAGGTGAGAAGGGAGCGACAATCAGGATGAGAATGGCGCCGGGGTTGACTGACGAAGGGAGGGCGTAGCCCGACCGTAGTCAGGCGGCCCCGGCGGCGCGTTTTCCCCAGGGGGGACTGGCGCGTTCTGGCGTTCGGAGTGGTCAGGCGCAGCATCTGATTCTTCGTCACGAGAAGGATCAGCGCTTGCCTGGCCGACACATCACCGACTGCCAGATGAGGTTGTACATGAAGTCCCGTCAGAACCATGGTCCGGCCATCGCTGCGGCGAAGGCTGGGTTCAGCACCGCCACCGGCTATCGGATCGAAAGCGATCCGCGGCTGCCGTCGCAGAAGAAGAAGCCGCGCGGACGCCGCCGCCCCGACCCGCTTGCCGGAGTATGGGACAGCGAGATCGTGCCGATGCTAAAGGCCGCGCCGGGCGTCCGCCCGGTGGCGATTTTCGAGGAGCTTTGCCGCCGGCATCCTAGCATCGACCCGGGGGTGCGGCGGACCTTGGAGCGCCGGATCGCCGGCTGGCGTGCGCTCAACGGTCCCAACCGCGACGTGATCTTTCGCCAAGAGCATCCGCCGGGACGGCTGGGCCTGTCGGACTTTACCAACATGAGCGGGCTCGGCGTCACCATCGCAGGCGAGCCGTTCGATCATCGGCTCTACCACTTCCGGCTGGCGTTCTCCGGCTTCGAACATGCCCATGTGGTACTCGGCGGCGAGAGCTTTGTGGCGCTCGCGGAAGGCCTGCAGAATGCGCTGTGGGCGCTGGGCGGCGCGCCGGAACAACACCGCAGCGACAGCCTGTCGGCGGCGTTTCGCAATCTCGATCGGGTCGCCCAGGACGACCTCACCCGACGTTATGAGGAACTGTGCGCCCATTACGGCATGACGCCGTCGCGCAACAATCGCGGCGTCGCGCACGAGAACGGCGCGATCGAGAGCGCGCATGGGCATCTGAAGAAGGCGCTTCGCGACGAGCTCCTGCTGCGCGGCTCGCGCGACTTCGCGGATCTGGCCGCCTACCGCCGCTTCGTGGACGAGACAGTCGGACGCCGCAACGCCCGCAACCGCAAGCGCATCGAGATCGAGCGTCCGGCGCTCAAGCCGCTTCCGGAAAGCCGCACCACCGACTACGAGGAGGCGCGCGTGCTGGTCACGTCGAGCGGCGGCTTCATGCTGCGGCGCGTGTTCTACAGCGTTCCCTCGCGTCTGATCGGCCATCGTCTCAATGTTCGCCTCTACGACGACCGGCTCGAGTGCTTCCTCGGCTCCACGCAACTTCTGACCCTGCGGCGCGGCCGACCGCCGCAAGGGAGCGGCAAGCATGGCCACGTTGTCGACTATCGTCACGTCATCCATGCGCTGCGCAAGAAGCCGATGGCGCTCACCAACCTGGTCTACCGCGATCAACTGTTCCCGCATCGCGCCTATGCCCGCGCCTTCGAGGCGCTGTTGGCGGCCGAGAGCGAGAAGCAGGCCTGCCGCATTATGGTTGGATTGCTCGCGCTCGCGCATGACCGCGCCTGCGAACTTGAGCTCGCACAGGCGATCGACGCCGATCTTGACGCCGGCGTTGTGCCCGACCTCGACCGGCTGCGCGAACGCATCAAGCCCGATCGGGCCGCGATCCCGGACGTTGCCGTCGAACTCGTCCCGCTCTCCGCCTATGACGAGTTGGCCGCTGTCCGTGCGCCAGCCGCCGAGCTCGTGCTTGACGGAGGCGCAGCATGAAGAAGACCAATCCTGTCGACGCCGCGCGCATTGAGCTCATGCTCTCCGACTTGCGCCTGCCCGCCATCAAATCGATGTGGGCGAAGCTCGCCGAGCAATCCGACAAGGAAGGCTGGCCGGCCGCCCGCTTCCTTGCCGCGCTCGCCGAGCACGAGATCGCCGATCGCGGTCGTCGCCGCATCGAGCGTCATCTGGCCGAGGCCCGATTGCCCGTCGGCAAGACGCTCGCAAGCTTCGACTTCGCCGCCGTTCCCATGGTGAGCAAGGCGCAGGTAATGGCGATCGCCGCCGGCGATAGCTGGCTCGAAAAAGGCGCCAATCTCTTGTTGTTCGGCCCGCCCGGCGGCGGCAAGAGTCATCTCGCGGCAGCGATCGGGCTCGCGCTCGTCGAGAACGGATGGCGCGTCTTGTTCATGCGAACCAGCGATCTCGTCCAACGCCTGCAAATCGCTCGCCGTGAACTCGCCCTCGAAAGTGCGCTTGCCAAGCTCGACAAGTATCATCTGCTGATCCTCGACGACATCGTCTACGTCAGCAAGGATCAAGCCGAAACCAGCGTGCTGTTCGAGATAATCGGATGCCGCTACGAGCGCAGATCAATGCTGATCACCGCCAATCAGCCCTTCGGCGAATGGGGCAAGGTGTTCCCAGACCAAGCTATGACGCTCGCCGCCGTCGATCGCCTCGTCCATCACGCCACCATCTTCGAGATGAATGTCGAGAGCTATCGACGTCGCGCCGCACTCGATCGCAAGCACGGTCCAGGTCGCCCGCCCGCCCCACGCGACAATCAAGGGAAAGCGCTGACGACGCTCAGCGTCAATCAGACACAGCGCGACGGCGTTCAGCGACAATCTAACAGCGGCGGCGAAAAAACTTGCAAAGCTGCAGATCAGCGACAATCATAACTCCGCTACCGGCCGCCGCTTCAAAATCCAGATCGCCGCCGCCGTTCTCATCCAGATCGTCGCGCAACAGGGCGATTCAGTAAAAACCTGAGAACAGCCGGATTGCGCGGTTTCTGTCGTCCTGAAAGTGCTCGATGGCGCGGGTTGGCGAGGGTGCAACGGATTTCAGGATTTTGAGAACGAAGCCGGTGAGGGAGAAAATGTTGCGAGGAGCGTTGTCGCAACGGTTCGTGTAGCCGTCCTCGCCGAGGATGACGTCCTTGTTTCGATGCATGATCTCTATCCGCCAATGATCGCGATTGACGCCCAGCAAAGCCTGTGGCGAGGCGGCGGCGGGCAAGCTGGAGACGAGATAGACGACCTCGTGCTGTGGCTTCTGCCACTCGCCGTTCTTCTTGACTTGGCGCGAACGTATGACGCGGCAGATTTGCCGAACCGTCGGCCACTCGCCCTGAATCCCGGCGGCTTCGGTAGGCAGCACGTCGATCGCGCGCCATTCGATGCGCCCATGCGCCTTTTCGACACCATTATTCCATGAGCACAGGGGGAAAAGCCGGCTCGTTGAAAGCCGTTTCGATGTCCTGGCGTAGCGTCTTCTGATTGTCCTTGACCGGAAAGACATAGTCGCCGCCGCGTTCGACGATTTTTGCGGCGATCGATTTCTGGCAGAAGATTGCATCCCCGGTGACGATCTTGCCCTTCAAGTCGAGCCGCTCCAGAAGCTTCAGCGCATCGGGAATTTCCAGACCCTTGCTGCGCGAGGCCTCGTGTCCGAGAACCGTCTGCAAGCCGCCACAGAACGCCGAGAGCACATGCTCGGCCTTGCCTTCACTGTCTTTGCTTGCCCGCATCGTCTTGCCGTCGATGGCGATGTGACGCGCGTTCCCGCCTCCCTCGAGACACAGGGCTCCCAGAACATCGGCCAGAGTTTGCGCGTCAATGACGCGCAGGGTTTCGGTCAGCGTCGCATGACAGGGCGTCGTCCCGCGTATAAAGCCGAGTTCCGCCCTTTGACGCCGGCTCAGGCTACGCCCAAGAAGAAAGGCCGCCTTCATTCCGCGCCGTCCACACAAGAGCGATACGACGATCAGGCTCAGGATCGACCACAGCATGTAGTCTTGCCCTTGCTTGCCGCGCGGGTCCGGAACCTGCCGCAAAATCGT
>CAWIXM010000025.1:0-144093 GCA_963840055.1 uncultured Alphaproteobacteria bacterium
AGACAGGATCCAAGTAGCTCGCCAGATCACCTTCGATGATCCAGCGACCCTTCGTGCCACCGCCATCCTGCAACTGTATCTTCACGGTGCGGACGGCATGATGCACGCTTCGCTCCGGCCTAAAGCCATAGGATAGGCGATGGAAGTCGCTCTCCCATATCGGCTCCATGGCCATTAGCATGGCGCGTTGGACAATGCGGTCTGTCAGGGTCGGTATACCCAGCGGTCGCAGCTTGCCATTGGCTTTCGGGATATAGATCCGCTTGACCGGCTTGGGGCGATAGATACCCTTCAGCAGGTTCGTCCGCAGGTTGGCCAGATGGCGATCCAGCCCGGCCTGCATCCGTTGCTTATCCATTCCGTCAATGCCCGGCGTTCTCGCGCCGCTCGACGCCAGAACGATCCGAGCGGCCTCAGCAAGCCATTCCCGATCGGCAATGAGCCGAAGAAGACGATCGAACCGCCGGCTCGGATCGCTTTCGGACCACGTTGCGAGCTTGTGCTGCATTTCGCTGATTATCAAAGGTCTTCACCTCGTTCGGTCAGGTAATTTGCACTCCAAGCAGATTGAACTGCTCCCCTTCGCCATGTGGCAGGCTTTCCCTGCCGCGGACTACTACGGGAACTCCGCCAGCATGGTGGACATCGGGGTCAACTCCCTTGGCATTCCGCCATGCCTTCCCTCGTTCATATGCTGGACGTCATGCGTATTGGTGAGGCTGCCGGTCGCAGTCTTTTCCCTTGCGTTCCGCAAGTCGATGCCGATGCCATGGTCTGGCTGCGTTCTCCCCATGACCTCATGCGAGCGGCCTACATATACGCCCGCATTCAGAGCCGCTGGCATACCTGTTCAGCGCTCCATCGGCATTCCGCCTGTTAAGCCGTGTAGGCGAAGGCGACATTCCAGCCCTCAGATGCGGGTGAACCGGTTCGTGTTCCTCAGCCTTCCAATACTAAAGCCTCGGGAACCATCTCGGCGTAACGGCTTCGCCTCAATTCCCTTTACCTGCGGGCTACGTCACCCTGCCAGTTGACACCAGGTCACCGCCGCTTGGGCTCATGCCCCTCACAGCAAGGGCATGCCATTCTTCAAATCCTCCTTTCTCAAGGCATTCCAGTCATATGCACCCCGGACCATCCGAGACGAGGCGCACGATAAGTGAAGTCGGTCTGCCAGAGCTGGTTGGGCGCCGTCGTCTTGTCCTGGAACTCGTCCGCGGCCTTCATCACGATGAAGGCTGGGCTGGCGATCAGATCATGGGCCTTGAGCAGCCGATAGACCGATGCCTCCGAGACAAAATAGCCTTCGGTGTCGGTAAACCGCACCGCCAATTCCCTCGGTGACAACGCGGACTCATCCAGCGCCAGATTGACGATGCGCTCGCGGACATCATCCGGAATGCGGTTCCAGACGCGATCCGGCTTGGGATGTCGGTCGTCCAGAGCTTCCGGCCCGCCGGTCTGGTACAGATCATACCAGCGGTAGAAGGTGGCGCGCGGAATGCCGATCTTTTCCAGCGTACGCCGCACCGGCAGGGCAGACTGCTCGACCAACCGGATGATCTCAAGCTTCTCGGCGGCGGGATATCTCATGCCGCGTCCTCCCCATCCGCCGTCACGCTTTTTTTGAGCAGACGGTTTTCCAGCGTCAGCTCGGCGACGACCTCCTTCAGTGCGCCGGCCTCACGCCGGAGCTCCTTCACTTCGTCCGACGTCGCGGCCCGGGCGGTGTCGCCCGCCAGGCGCTTCTTCCCCGCTTCGAGAAAGTCCTTCGACCAGCGATAATAAAGGTTCTGGACGATCCCCTCGCGCCGGCAGAGCTCGGCGATGCTGTCCTCGCCGCGCAGTCCTTCCAGCACGATGCGGATCTTGTCTTCCGCCGAAAAGTCTCGACGCGTCGCGCGCCGGATGGCTTTGATCGCGTCTTCCGCCGGCTGCTTCTCCGGCCCGGATTTCTGTCTCATCTTCGCTCCCTGATAGGCTACGATGAGCCAGAAATCCTCCCTTCCTCAACCCGCCCAATTTGTCTCATGAGTGCTGACGGCGGACACCAAGAGGTAAGGAATTAAGGGGTAAGCGTCCGAGCGACCCGGAACCCCAGGCTGGTGGAATGGATGAAGGTCGTGCCTCTCCCCCGGCTGGCGGAGCGGAGGTTGACCGGATTGTTCTCCCAGCCACCGCCGCGGAGGATGCGGGAAGAACAATCGCCGCCCGCAGTCCACGCCGAGCCGTCTGCCGGCGCTCCGTCATAGTTGGCGTGATAACAATCCTCGACCCATTCCGAAACATTGCCGTGCATATCGTGGAGACCAAATACATTGGCTGCGAATGACCCGACTGGAGCCGTTTGCTTACCGTCCCACTCGCTTCCACAGCCAAGGCAGTTTGCTTTGGCCTTGCTGATCTCGTCGCCCCATGAATACGACGTCTTCGTTCCGGCGCGAGCGGCATATTCCCATTCCGCCTCAGAGAGCAGACGATAGGGTTTGCCGGTCATTTTGGATAGCCAAACCGCATAGCGCTGGGCGTCGTACCAGCTCACATTGATCACTGGCCTGCGGCTGCGCCCAAAGCCGTTGTCGAGGATCTGCGGGTCGCAATCGCCGTAGGTTGCACAGGCGTCCCACTCATCGAATGTCACTTCGAGTTTCGACACGGCAAACGGCGCGGCGATTGTTACCTTGTGCTGTGGGCTTTCACTGTTAGTCCGGCCCTCTTCGTTCGTGGGCGACCCCATCATGAAGTCGCCGGCAGGCACGACGACCATCTCGGGGCAGTCGTTGGCATTGGCACATTCCCTGAATGTATCCCCTGGCTTCAGCGCCCGCTCCGCAGCGAGGCTGAGCACATAGGGCCGAACCTGCGTGTACCAGAACCACTGTCTTCTCAGGTTTGACTGACTAATCCAACCAACGGCCCCGGCGATGATACCTAGCAGAATTAAATAAACGAGAGCGCGCATATGCCGCGCCCGGGCTTTCACCTTACTCTCACGCTTGGTGCTCTGATCGATGAACTCCCGATCGATGGCTGGCAAAACCTCACCGCGCTTCGCACGCCAGCCTTGGGCCTCTGTCAGGCTTGCGCCCATCAGGAGCGCAGCGCTTTTCGCACTGTCGGGTGTCTCCTGCCACCCGCGGCGGGCGGCTTCGAGCCCAGTTTTCCAAGCCAGGAATTCACGCTCGGCAGCAATCCAATCGCGCAGCTTGTGCCATCGCCGGAAGATCATCTCATGCGCCACCTCGGCGTAAGTTTCCCCGCCCTTGGGTGTTGCCGTAACGAGAAGACGGTTCGGATGATCGGCTAGCTTTTTGACCAGCCGCCACTCCTCGTCCGTAAACTCGGAGCGCGGCGCGCGCCGTCGTGTCGGCTCCTCACCCTCGCGCACGTTGGCAAGCTTCAGGGCGAAAATCCGGCGCAGTTGGTGTTCGGCGTTTGGATGGGCGGCGAGGAAGGCGTCGGCACGGTTGACCAGCGCGCCTCCAGGTTCGAAGGATTGCGCGGGAATATGCAGCACCCCGCCCAAGAGCCCCTCCATTTTCTCGATTGTCTTTTCAACAACGCCACCCCGCTGGCTGGCCTTAAGTTGCGTCTTCAGTTCAACGAAAACCCGATTGGTAGCGTTGAGACGCCGCGCCAAGATTGCCGCGACGTAAAAAAGGACTAACGGGTCCCGCGCGAGAATATCGGCGCTGGCAACGTGAAACTGAGATGCTTCCACGGCGCGCACGTCCGCAGTATGCGGCTGATTTAGCAACACGGAGAGTTCGCCGAGCACAGCGCCACTCTGTGTCACTCTGGCAATCTCAATACCGTCCTTTACAACGGCAACCGTGCCCTTCTTCAGAAATAGCAGTTGCTCGCTCCTCGAACCGGCAAGGAGCACGACTTCGCCTGCCTGGAACTTAGTGAGAGGAAGTGCAGCAAGGCTCTCCTCAATGAGGTCGGGATCGGGAATGAGGGGCATGACGACCTCCTTCTCACGCAGCGGGCCGATCGTGTTTCCCGGTGCGGCCTGAACGAGAGACATGCCGCCGAGCCGCCCTATCGTCGGGCGCGCTGCAATATCCAAACCTGCGCCGAATGCGGGCGACTTCCGTGACGTAGGGTTTTGCTGCGTCGGGCTGCCGCGAGGGCGACCGTTCGATTCGACTGAAGGACCTCAGCCTTCGCGCTGGACCCGCGCAACGTGCACCGCCACAGGCCCGTCGATCCCCTTGAGATTGAGGGCACGACGCTCGGCCTTGAACTCGTCAGCGACGGCCGGCCAGATCGCACTGCTGATCACGACTTCGCCCGTATCTGCGGCGGCAACAAGCCGCGCACCGAGATTCATGGTCTCGCCCAATGCAGCGAATTCATAGGTCCCGCGCTCGGTACCGATCGAGCCGACGAATGCGACGCCAGAGTGGACACCGACGCCGATTGGCAGCCACGGGCCACCCGCTTCAGCATGGCCAGTTGCACGTAATAAATCTATCCCTGCACGCACGGCGTTCCTGCGATAGTTATGGCGGTCGCTAATTAGGCCAGGCAGGTAGAGTGCAATCACCTCGTCACCCACCATCTTATCGATCGCCGCTCCGCCGGCGGTCAGGATCTTGGTCGCCGCGACGAAGAAGCGCTCCATGAGCGCGCCAAATTCAATCGGGCGCATCTGCGCCGCAAGCTGGGTCGAACCACGCACGTCGGCATAGATGACGGCAATCTCCACCTCAGCGCCGCCTCGGCACTGGGTGAAAAGCCGCTCGCATTGGTCGCAGTATTGAGGATTGCGGCGCCATGGTCCGCGCCCCATTGCCCGCATTAGGGGCGCGGCAACCCCATCGAAGGGCGCCAAGCAGAGGTAGCAACGTTCGCGCGCTCCGGGCGAGATCAGCCGGAACAAACGCCGCCGCCATACCCGCTTGCGGATGCGGCCCGACAGCACATCGCGCCAAAATGGATCATCATGCGTATGTGCGTTGTTATTAGCCATGACTCTCCCGGGGGTCTGTTGCGGCGTTTTGTGTGCAATGCGTCAATCGTCTCCGCATTCTCTGCGCCGGCAACTATATAAATAAACGGACGAACTTACCCCGCGGTTCCAGCCGCCGGAGCGTCTCCCGGGCCTCCCGCAGGGCCTCGGATTTCTTGTCGAGGCTTCCAGCAATGCTCATGCTCCCAGCGCGTAATCCGCCGCTCCTTGCCGGTTGTGCAGCCTGAGCGCACAGTCAGCATGCATTGGTGCAATAGCGCCGTCGTTTCCGCCCGTCCTCTTCGGTGGCGTAAGGCTCGATCGAGAGTTCTTCCGTCATGTCACGAAGATGATCTGCGCCTCGCTACGCGGCAGACTCTTTCATAAGGCTGACGCGGCAAACGAGGAACAATTTGTTATGTGATACACTGTGATACACTGTATATAATAGTTTGCCGCTTCAAAAGAGCGGCATCACCCTCGCGGCCGCGCTGCCCAGCCCACACGAAAGGGCTATTTGTCACACTGTGGTGGCAACCGGACGAAGGCGGCCAAGTTGGCTTTCCCGTCGGCCGCTGGCCCGGGCACGTGCACGTGATGCCTGATGCTGTTTGCGACACGCTGGCTGTTGCAGGCTAAGAGGAACCTCCTAATTTGTTGTTAGACCATTTCGAAGGAGAGAATTCTCAACATGGCTGACCACGATCAGATCACCGACGACTGCGAGCCTGGCATCGTTCTGGTGCGCGAGACGGACCACGGTCGATTCCAGCAGGAAGTATCCTCGCCTAACGTGATCGTCGGTGAGGGACTAGGTTGTGGGATATACAAAGGCGTCTGTAACCGGGGCAAATTTCCGGGCCCCCTTACCCTTGCATGTCATTATGACGGAGCGGGACGGATAAGTTCGGCGAGGTGCGGGATCTGGGCGCCGGGGATGCCAAGGCGATCACCTAAGAATTCGTAGAACGACAGCTTGAGCTTCATGCAAGTCTTAGCGAGGCCCAGCATGATATCTCGGGCGTCGCGGCCTCTGTCGCTGACGGTTCCACCGGAGATTTTCCGTTTAGTGACGAAGGCGCGGATGTCGTTTTCGGAAGCGTTGGTGTTGAGAGGAATTTCCGGCCGGTCGAGGACTCGCAGCAATGCGTCCTTGTGGCGAAACAGCCGTCTGAGCAGCCTGTCAAGTATTACGTAACCAGTTCTGCCGCGATTGAAGATTCGGTCGAAGCGGGCACGCAGGACCTTGGCTTGCTGCGGGCTGGGCGCCAGCTTGTATTCCTTCAGGGAACCATAGAACCACCAGATCATCCGCTTGGCGACCTCGATGGCGTTGCGCTGCTTGTCGTTGGCGGGAACCAGCTTGTGGACGAGGCGTTCGGCGTGAACCCAGCACAGCGCATGGATGCCGACGCGAAACTGGCCGGCGTCATCGGAAACGATGACGGTGTCCGGCAACAGCCCTTGATGGCGGATCGCGCCCCACAGCGCGCCTTCGCTGGCGATCAGGACAGGATCGGGGGTGACGTCCAGGTCGGTCAGGTCCAACGCCTGCAAATGCCGCTCCCAGTCCTCGGGCCGCGAGAAAATACGCTCCTTGTGATCCGCGAACTTGCCGATGGCGACCTGCGGGAGCTGGCGGTCTTTCATATAGTCGAGCGCCGCGTCGTTGATCACATAAAGCGTAGTGCCACCGCACAGCCGCGACAGAAACGCCAGGCGCGATTTGCTCGGGCCGGTGCGAAACACCGTGAAGGTATCGGAGCCGATTTGTGTGGTGTAGCCGCTCTTGCCGGCGTGGCGCGCCCCGGTGTCGTCGACCGTCACATAGGCGCCGCCAAGACCGGCTTTCAACACCGCTTCGTCTTCGGCGCGGAACGTCTCCAGCTTGGCCGTCAGCAGCAGGGGAATCGGGTGAAGGAATCATGCGGCGAGGAGGCTTGCGAGGAAGTCGTCGTCCCAGGCGGCGGTCTTGCGTCGGAGGCGCAGTGAATCCTTGCCGGGGGCTTTGCGGACGAGGTTGTGCGCGATGTGCTTGAGGGTGGTGAAGTTAGCGGGGGCGTGATCGGTTCGGACGCGGCATTCGTCGTCGCGGAAGACCATGTCCATCACCCAATGCAAGCTGTTCTCGATCGCCCAGTGGCTGCGGATGACGGGGCCGAGTTGGCAGGCGAGCCAGGCAAGCGAGGTGATGTAGAAGCGAGTTTCGCGCTCGATCTTGTCGCCGATTTCGCGCGCGCTTTCGACCATGACGACGCCCTCAAGCCCCGGCCAGTCGTGGCGCTCCTTGAGCCAATCCACGTCGTGGACCGCGGTGTAGGTCCTGGTCTCGATGCGGCCGTGGTCGCCGTCGACGGTTTCGTGCCGCGTGACCTTTGTATCCTTGAAGCCCTTGGCCTTCTGCTCGGCGGCGAACACTTCGACATCGTCGCGCAGGGCACCCTGATTGCCTTTGAGCGCCAGCACGTAATCGGCCTTCTTTTCGAGGATTTTTCGGGCAATCTCGCGCTGGCAGCCGATCGCGTCGATGGTGACGACGGCGCCCTCGAGCGCCAGCAGGTCGAGCAGCTTGGGGATGGCGACGATCTCGTTCGACTTGTCCGCCACCCTGACCTGGCCGAGCACCAAGCGTTGATGCGCGGCAAAGGCCGAGACCATGTGGACCGCCGCCTGGGCGTCCTTCTTGGCGCCGGAGCGGCGCAGCGTCTTGCCGTCGATCGCGATGACCTCCCGCGGCGCGCCGGTCAGCGCTGCCACCCAGTCAACGAAACAGCGCTCGAACTGCTCGGCGTCAAGCACAGATAGAATGTCGCCGAGGTGATCATGCGCCGGCGTGCCGTGGAGAAACGGCCGGAACCGCCGCAGCAAATCGAGCTTCTTCTCGCCAAACCGCGCGATATCGACAAACGTCTCCGCCCCCGCCAGCACCGCGAGCAGGCACAACAGCAGCACTTCCGGGAGCGGATAGATCACCTTGCCGGCCTGGCGCGGGTCCGGCAAATCCTTGAAATAGTCCAGGAAAACAACCGTCTCGTCAAACGCCGTCAGCTCCGAATCCGCCCGCCCCATCGCGCGTCCTCCCAAATCCGAATCAGAGGACAACGACAGATTCAGCACTCCATCAGTTTGTCACGAACTTCTTCACCCGATCGCCCTGCCGTCAGCAGGCGCACGACTTGCCGCTTTGAAATCAGCACCCCCATGCCGTTGAGAAGCGCGACGATCCGCTCGCAGGTGACTTGCCCGGAGAAATGCAGCGCCAGGACAAAGCGATGCAGATTCGGGCCATATCCCCCGACAATCCCGGGATCAAGCGCGGCGATGATCCGTTCGCCCTCCGGCGTTTCCCAGCGCTCCCGACAATAGAGGGTTACCTGCGGGCTCAGGTTCAGGTCCTGAACCACGATCTCCTCGTAGCCCTTGTGGCGCGAGCCGGCCGGCGCCTTCGCCCTCACAACCACCGTCGCGTCAATCGTCAGCTTGTCCAGTTGGCTGCCGCGTCGACGGCTCGACTTCTCGCCCGCGGGGCTCTTGGCGCCGGCGCCTCCCGAAACACCATGGTCCGTTGCCTTGTCCATGCCAGAAGGCTTTTGCGGCGGACGCGGCGGCAAATTCTTCAACCGTGCAAGCTCGTCCTTGACCGCTTGATGTTCCACCTTCAGCTTCGTCAACGCACCGCTGAGCTTCTCATTCTCAGTCCGCAGGTGTGTTTCGGCGTGCAATAGGGACCCCGTTTTCGGGGTGATCGGCTTCCAATCGGGACCCCGGGACGGTGGGTCCACACTGGCTTCCATGATTCGTGGAAGCCGAGGTTGGGATGCTGATTGTGGAAACGATTGCGAAGGTTCGACGCGGCTATTTTTCGGACGGCAAGTCGATCAAGGCGATCTGCCGGGAGCTGCGACTGTCGCGGAAGGTTGTCCGGAAAGTCATCCGGTCGGGCGAGACTTCGTTCACGTACGAGCGCACAGTTCAACCGCGGCCGAAGCTCGGGCAATGGACGGCGGTTCTTGAGGAACTGTTGGAGACGAACGCGGCCAAGCCGGCCCGCGAGCAGCTGACGCTGATCCGCATTTTCGAGGAGCTGTGCGGACGCGGTTACGGGGGCGGCTACGACGCCGTTCGGCGCTACGCCAGGCGGTGGGCCAAGGAGCGCGGGCAATCGACGGCTGCGGCCTACGTGCCGCTGTTCTTCGCGCCGGGGGAGGCCTTCCAGTTTGACTGGAGCCACGAGGTCGTCGTGCTGAACGGCGTGACGATCACGGTGAAGGTCGCCCATGTCCGGCTCTGCCACAGCCGCATGCCGTTCGTGCGCGCCTATCCGCGCGAGACGCAGGAGATGGTGTTCGACGCCCACGACCGCGCCTTCGCCTTCTTCCGAGGCGCGTGTCAGCGCGGCATCTACGATAACATGAAGACGGCGGTGGAAACGGTCTTCGTCGGCAAGGACCGGCTCTACAATCGCCGCTTCCTGCAGATGTGCAGCCATTATCTCGTCGATCCGGTCGCCTGCACGCCGGCGTCCGGCTGGGAGAAGGGGCAGGTCGAGAACCAGGTCGGCCTGGTGCGCGAGAGGTTCTTCACGCCCCGGCTGCGGTTCAAGAGCTACGACGAGCTGAACGCCTGGCTTCTGGATCAATGCATCGCCCACGCCAAAGCGCATCGTCATCCGGACCTGAGCGAGCAGACGATCTGGGAGGCGTTCGAGGCGGAGCGGCCGAAGCTCGTTCCCTATACCGGTCGCTTCGATGGGTTCCACGCCGTGCCCGCCTCGGTCTCCAAGACCTGCCTGGTCCGCTTCGACAACAACAAATACTCGGTCACAGCGAGCGCCGTCGGCCGACCGGTTGAGATTCACGCCTACGCCGACCGCGTCGTGATCCGCCAGGACGGCAGGATCGTCGGCGAGCATCCGCGCGCCTTCGGCCGCGGCGCGACGGTCTACGATCCCTGGCATTACGTCCCGGTGCTCGCCCGTAAGCCGGGCGCTCTCCGCAATGGCGCTCCCTTCAAGGCCTGGGTGCTGCCGGCCGCCATGGAGCGGGTGCGGCGCAAGCTGGCCGGGACCGACGACGGCGATCGGCAGATGGTCGACATCCTGGTCGCGGTGCTCGCCGACGGGCTGCCGGCGGTCGAGGCGGCCTGCGCCGAAGCGCTCGCCCACGGCGTCCACTCCGCCGACGTCATCCTCAACATTCTCGCCCGCCAGCGCGATCCCGGGCCGCCCATCACCATCGTCACGCCGGCCGGGCTCACCCTGCGCCATACCCCGGTTCCCAATTGCGCCCGTTACGACACCCTCAGGAGGACCCTCTGATGGAACGCACCCAAATCTTCGACCTCATGGGCGAGCTGCGGCTCTACGGCATGAAGGCTGCCTTCGATGACATCATGGCGACCGCCGTCAAACGCCAGCACGAACCCCAACGGGTCGTCGGCGACCTGCTCACCGCCGAGATCAGCGAGAAGCAGGCGCGCTCGATCAAATACCAGCTCACCATCGCCAGGCTCCCGCTCGCCAAAGATCTCGCCGACTTCAAGTTCGCCGGCACGCCGATCAACGAGACCCTGGTGAAAGACCTCGCCGGCGGCGGCTTCATCGCCCAGCAGCGCAACGTCGTGCTGGTCGGCGGAACGGGAACCGGCAAGACCCATCTCGCCATCGCCATTGCGCGAAGCTGCATTCGCGCCGGCGCGCGCGGTCGGTTCTACAATGTCGTCGATCTCGTCAATCGGCTTGAAACCGAAACCCGCAACGGCCGGCAGGGCAGGCTCGCCGATCACCTCACCCGCATGGACTTCATCGTCCTCGATGAACTCGGCTATCTGCCCTTCGCCCAGTCCGGCGGCCAGCTCCTCTTCCATCTCGTCAGTCGGCTCTACGAACGCACCTCGATCATCGTCACCACCAATCTCGCCTTCGGCGAATGGCCGAGCGTCTTCGGCGACGCCAAGATGACCACCGCACTGCTCGATCGCCTCACTCACCACTGCGACATCGTCGAGACCGGCAACGACAGCTGGCGCTTCAAAAGCCGCGCCTGACCACCGCAAGCCGCTCGCTCCCTACGGCGCTCCATGAAGGCGCGCTCGCTCGCGGCTTGCTCCCCTTCTCCTGTCCAAAGGGGGTCCCTTTTGGACGCCGATCAGGGGTCCCGATTCAATGCCGATTGACACGCAATACCAGCCATAGTCGTTAGTGAGCACCCAGCGTCCATGGACATAGGGACGCCAGCCGCTTCTGACCTCTGGAACGAAGACGTAATTGAATTCGTCGTTCCGAACCCAAGTGCCGTACGGCTGTAGCTTGTTGAAGAAAAACCCGATGTTGACACGGTCCGCTTGGGCCGGAACGGCGGCAGCCAGGCTGAGCGCAAATAGAGCGGCAACCAGTGTTACCAAGGCATGTTTTAGCGGACGCAAGACAGTCTCCATTTAGTCAACTGGGCCAGCCCATGCCGAAACAAAAACTGGCTTCCTCAACTGTCCAACAGGCACCGAGTGGGGAAGTTCCCGCTTTCATAGGCAGGTATCATCCGACGGTCCGCCGGAGGGCCGGCACGCACTCCAACGTAGTGCTTATTTTCCGGCTCCCGCTTTCGGTTGAAGTGCATCCGCATGGAAGTCGCTTCGCTCGGCTCTCGGACGACGTACCGAAGACAGCTGGCGGCCAGCGTCTGTCCGCTCGCAACAGCTCAGCACGCTTCAGCGCGGAATTCGCGGCGTGGGCTTGACGCCCTTGCCTGGAAGGAAGCAGTTTTTGATGGTTACCGGGTGGGTGTCGCGTCCGGCCCGCAGGCTGACGGTGCAGTCGTCAGGAAGATAGCGAATCCTGAATTCGAACTCGCCAAAGCGGTTGGCCGTGGTCGAGAATCGGCGGTCAAGCGTCACCTCCGCGAAAGACCGCTCCGTTTCGCCGCGAATCACCGTCACGCCTGCCGCATATTCCGCCTTCATCACAGTAATGTCGGCACTCGCCGGCGCGACCGACCAGAGCGTCGCGACGCTAAAGAGCGCGACGACGCAAGCAATGGCGCGCAGTTGGGGCTTTCGCATAATCCCTCCTTCGCGAAAACAGCTCTTTCCGGCAACGTGCGAGCGCGAACCACGGTTCCGGCGCTCCGATCATCCAACACGCGCCTGCGGACGACTGCGCCGTCTGCGAGCGACGACGTGTCGCGGGCGAAGCCGGCAGGGGCATAGAACGCAGGCGGCGGCCACCTCGTTACGGTCGAAACGATCGAGCGCGGTTGATGTGGACGAACGCCAACCAAGAACGGTCAATCAGGAGCGACACCATGGTCGACGCTGCCCCTCGGATTGCCCGCGCCGGGCTTGCCTTCGCGGCCGGGTTCACGCTTTCGTTCTCGTCTCCGCTTCCGAACGCGGTTGCGCAGCAGGGAACACCTGCGGCGGTTCGACCCGAGACGCATTTGTCGGCGGATATGCTTTATCGGGGATGGCGCGCCTCGCAGCTCTTGGGGCGAGAAGCTGCAACGAAAGACGGCAAGGCCCTGGGAACAATCCGCAATGTCCTTGTCGGGAGCGACGCGAAGATCACGGCCGTGCTTGTCGAGCGCCAAGCCGCCGGCCAACGGAGCGAGTTCGTTTTCCGCCTTCCATGGGAGAGGATTGACGCCGCGAGGCTGCCAAAGGACATCGTCACCGGAGCAGCGAGCGGCGATTTGCCGGAACTCGACATCTTTGCTGGCGACACGAGCGCGCCGAAGATGCCGCGCGAGTTTGCGGTGACCGAGGTCGTCGGCGAATATGCGCGGCTTCAAGCCGGCCAAGGCTACGGCTATGTTTCGGACATTGTGTTCTCTCGTGACGGAACGATGATCGCCGTTCTCATCACCCGCGGGCTCGGCCAGGAGGGCGGAACCTACGCGTTCGGCTTTCCCGGCTTTCTTGGCCAGTGGCGGCCGGATATGAGCTATTACGGACTTCCTTACGTCACAGCAGGTCAGGCCACGGCCGCCGGACTGCGCGTCGACCCAAAGCGGTTCGAGGACGGCGGCGCCGGCTAGCGAAGTCGACCGCAAGATATGATGGAAAAGAGCATTCTTCCGGCCATCTCGATCGGCCGTCTTGGCGAGCCCGATGAAATCGCCCGGGTGCTCGGACCCTTCGTGCTGTGGCACGCGCGCAGCATCGAGAGAATTGAAATTGGCCCCGAGCGTATGGTCCGCGCCCCGATCTTCACCTTGGCGTCCGGAAACACACGGTTACACCTTCACTGATGCTGATTTCGCTTCCAATGGAGAGAATAATTCGTGTGTCATGATCAGGAATCGATATGCCTGGGCCAGACTTCGGACGTCACGCCGTCCCGCCAACCCGGGTTTTTTTCGACGAAGGCTTCCGTCTGGTCGTCGAAGCTCCGGCCGATACGTCCGCGCGGGGCATGAACATACAGGTTACCAGACTTGGCGAGCGGTTCGGCAGCCCTGCTCCCGGCCGCAACGTCGGTCGGTTTTGTCGCACGCGGCGGCAGCGGGATTTCGTATTTCACCGGCCGGGCGTGGTCGCTAAGCATTTTTTCGAGATTGTAGGTTCCGTTGTAGCACAGGATGCCGCGGAGGAAATTCGTCTGCCCGCGCATGAGGAGTGAGAGCGCGTAGCGCGCCTCGTCGCCGCCCTCGTCAAAACGCTGCCGCGATGCCCATGCTGCGCAGCGCCGATCGTCAGACGATCACGACCGAAAAATTTGTGATGCAGTAAGATTAGTGCGCATTTCGGCTGCCCGGCTGACCGTGTCGTTCGGCGCGACCTCCTCCGGCTGTAAAGTCGACGCATTCTCGTCGACGCCGGTCGCGACCACCGACACGCGGATGGCTCCCTCAAGACCTTCGTCAAAGGCCGCACCAAAGATGATGTTCGCGTCGGGATCAGCCTCCGCGCGGATGCGTGCAGCCGCCTCGTCAACCTCAAAAAGGCTAAGATCACTCCCGCCGCTGATCGAAATCAGCAACCCACGAGCGCCCTTCATCGACACGTCGTCTATCAGCGGATTGGCGATGGCGGCCTCTGCGGCTTGCAAAGCCCGTTTTTCGCCGCTCGCCTCGCCGGTGCCCATCATCGCCTTGCCCATTTCGCGCATGACGGCGCGGACGTCGGCGAAGTCGAGATTGATCAGGCCTTCTTTGACAATAAGGTCAGTGATGCAAGCGACGCCCGAATGGAGAACCTGGTCGGCCATGGCGAAGGCGTCAGCGAAAGTCGTCTGCTTGTTGGCAATGCGGAACAGGTTCTGGTTCGGGATGATGATCAGTGTATCGACCACGCTTTGCAGTTCGGCGATGCCCTGCTCCGCCACCTGCATCCGGCGCTGGCCCTCGAAATGGAACGGCTTGGTAACCACCCCGACGGTCAGGATGCCCATTTCGCGCGCGGCGCGGGCGACCACGGGAGACGCCCCAGTCCCTGTGCCGCCGCCCATCCCGCTGGTGATGAACGCCATGTGCGCGCCCGAGAGGTGACCACTGATCTCCTCCAGCACCTCCTCGGCAGCCGCGCGGCCGACATCGGGATAAGAGCCGGCGCCGAGTCCTTCGGTCACCTGCACACCCATCTGAATGACGCGCCCGGCTTCCGACATTCCGAGCGCCTGGGAGTCAGTATTGGCGACGACAAAATCGACCCCCTGTAGTCCCGCGCAGATCATGTTGTTAATGGCATTGCCGCCTGCACCGCCTACCCCAAAGACGGTGATCCGAGGCTTGAGCTCGTCGGGGATTTTCAATTTAGCGCTCACGGGTGCCTCCACGGCTGCCTAATTTCGGAACGACGGGGCGAATCATGTCCCGATCATGCAGGCTAATAATGTCAAAAGAGACGTCATGCTTCGCTCGAGACGTACAGGACGGCTCGGTTGTGGTCGCAAAAGTCCGATGACGTACAGAATGTTTCGCACAATTAGGTAGGGCTGGCGGCCCCGAATCTGGCTGACTTGGAGGTGGCTAAACGCAACCAGGCCAGCAAGAGGAGCCGCCATGACAGAGACTACATCGAGTCCGTTGAACAATGTCATCACGATTGACGACGAGCGAATCAAGAACCACCTCGACCGGGTCGCGCGGGGAAGCGTGGAGGAGCGCGGGTGGTGTGTGGCGTGGCGAGCTTCTCAATAAGAAGAAGAATGGCGAATTGTACTGGGAGCTGGCCTCGATCGGAGCAGTCAAGGAAGGTGAAAAGCTTACCAATTTCGTCGCGGTCAAGGAGGACATCACCGCGCGTCGGGAAATGGAAGAGCAGCTTCGTCAGTCGCAAAAGATGCAGGTCGTGGGGCAGCTCACTGGCGGCATAGCTCATGATTTTAACAATCTACTGGCCATCGTCATCGGCAACGTGCAGCTGTTGCGCGAGCGGTTGGGCAACGATGATGCCAAGGCTCGGGAGTTTCTTGACGATGCGCTTTGGTCGGCAAGACGCGGCGGCGAACTGACGCACCGATTGCCAGTCTGAGGTCCAGTACCGCGGCAATCTGGCGGCTGCTGCGAGGCCAATAAAATTGGGCTAGACTGGCGCCGGATCAGTCGGGAGAGCGCCGTCATGTCAATCAAGCGTTCATGGTCTTGGTTGTGGCCAGCCGCGTTTCTTGTATCCGTCGGGCTCAACCTCGCGCATGCCGCACCGCTCATGATCGTCGGGAATGACGAGAAGTTGCTGTGGGATGACAACGGCAAGCCGATCATATCGCCGGCGGGAAAGGACTCGGTCCTGATCGTAGATCTTGCCGAGCCGGAGAACCCGAAGATCGTCGCGCAAACCTGCCATTGAAAAATTCGGTCGTGGGGCCACCGGTCAACGTTGCCATTGATCCAACGAACTCGGTCGCGTTGGTGGCCGATTCGATCGACGTCACCAGGGATGGTGACGCGCTCAAAATGGGGCCCGATAACAAGGTCTACGTCATTGACCTCAAGGCCAATCCGCCCAAGCTCGCCGGCACGGTCACCGTTGGCAAGCAGCCGTCGGGCCTTAGCTTCAATGCCGCGGGCAACCTCGCGCTCGTTGCCAACCGCGCCGATAAGTCCGTCAGTGTGTTATCGGTCAAGGGGACCGACGTGAAAGTGATCGATACCATCGACATGGGCGGCATCGTCTCGCACGCGGTATTCACGCCCGACGGCAAGCACGCGCTGGCCGTCAAGTTCAATGACCACAAGGTGTCGCTGCTCGACGTCGACGGCGACAAAATCACTTATTCCAAGCTCGACCTCCCGACGGGACAGTGGCCCTACAATGTGGCGGTGGCGCCAAGCGGAAAGATTGCGCTGACCGCGGACAATGGCAACGCCGGTTCCTCAGACGGCAGTGTCGACACGGTGAGCGTGGTCGATCTCGAAGCGCATCCGCCGCGCATCATTGACCGTGCAGTTGTGGGTGATGGACCGGAGGGGCTTGCCATTTCGCCCAAGGGCGATGTCGCGGCCGCCGTTATCTTGGCCGGTTCCCATAATAAGAATGCCTATTTTCACAAACGCAATGGTAGCGTCTCGGTGCTGGGCATCGACGGCAAGAAGGTCAGCAGGGTCGGCGACCTCGCGGTCGGCGGATTGCCGGAAGGGGCGGTATTCACGCCGGACGGAAAGTATCTGCTGGTCGGCAATTATCTCGACCAGGACATTTCCATCCTCAAGGTTGACGGTACGAAGATCACCGATACCGGCAAGCGTTTCAAGGTGCCGGGCCATCCGGCCTCGATGCGGATCGACTCACAATGAGAAATGGATCGCCGGCAAGAATGACGACCGGGTGGGTGCGCTCGGGCTGATTGGGCAATTGCTCGATACGATCATGCATGGCGTTCCTCGACATGCTCGGCGTGTTTGCTGAGTCCGAGACGAACCTGCGTCGCGAACGTCAACTTGAGGGGATCGCGAAGGCGAAGGAGCGCGGCGTTTACAAGGGGCGTCCCCCATCAATTGACTCGGCCGCCTCCTTAGCCTGACGCTCCAGCGCCGGCGCCGTCCAACCCCCACGTGAATATCGATGCGGCCGCGATCAGAAGCGTCAACGATATGATCAACCATATATGCGAACCGCTCTCCCCAAATCAGTTCCCATCTTCCCCGTCATCCAATCCAATGCAACATGGGGTCAGAGAGCCGGTTATGTTGCAGGCTGCCTGTGGGGATGCACCGCGCGAAGCGCGACCGCCACGCGTCCACGCGTGCCTTGCCGGAAACAAGCCCGATTTTTTTGAACTCGGCGAGCGCCAGGCAGCGGTTCGCTTGCGCTCGCCTCTCCGTGCAGTGATCTCGTCCCCGTGGCTCGTCAACGCCCGAATACTACGCCGCCTCGGCGCTCTCGCCTAAGTTCGTCATGCCTTCCTTGGCGGCCTTGGCGGCGGTCTCGTTCAGGTCCTTCACGTTTTTCATGGCGGTCTTGGTGGCAGTCTCGCCCAGGTCGTTCAAGCTGTCCATGGCAGCCTTGGTGGCGGCCTCACCCAAATACTTCACCTGGTCGCTCAGCACCTGCATCTGCGATTGAACGAACTCGGTCTGCGTCTGGATGAGTTCTTGGATGTCCTTAGCCTGGACGGTCTTTTGGGCGAATTCGAACGCCGATAGCACGTTACGCTGTGCAAAATTCATCGCCTTGTTGCAGAGGCCCTGCGCGCCGACCTGGCTCGCCTTGACCCACTGGTCGAAGGTGGAAACGGCTTCCTGAGCCGCCTGAAGGTAGTTGTTGAACGCCAGCTTGGCTTGTTCAACGCTCTGCTCTGCCACGGCCCGCATTTCTTTGGGGATTTCGAATGGCCGTGTGATGCCATTGGTCATGATGCTCTCCTGTCAGCTGGCGGACCCGGGTTGGCCCGACTCAGTCGCGCGAATTATTGCACCGCAGCATTTATGTTGCAATGCACAATTTGCGACGCGTCGAGCATCGCTGAAGGCTAGATCACGTGGCACATCGCGCGTGGGCCACAAGATAGGGGGCGATCGGGCGATCCGGCGACGGCGCGGCCGCTCTGCGAGCGCAAGCTGGCAATCCGCGAGAACGCGCTGCGCAGTACGGACTGGCTTCAGCTCGTTGCCAGACCCGCCTCCTCGCACGGATGAACAATCTTGGTCAGCACTTGAGGCGCGCCCTTGTCAGTTCGCCCTCAATCCCGATGATGAGGCAGACCAGCCTCGTCGATCAAACTCCCGCCCATGTAGCGTCTCGGTAAGACCATGGCGTCGCGCTGTTCTTGACAGAGCTTGCTTTGCCGTTGATCGGATAGAGGTGCATCGTCGATTGCATGGTTGGCTCCAGCCCAGCGGGCGGCGAACCTACGTTCTCTCGACGGCTCGCCCGGGAAGCGCCTCGATGCGGACGCTGTCTCGCCGGTAGGCGCCTCGATGCCTGCAATTGGGGCATAGAGCTTCGAAGCGACGCGGAAGCTCGCCAACCTGTGCGACGTGAATGACCTCGTCGCACTTGACGCAGCGCAGCGCGCCCCTGATGAAAATCCCCAGCGCGTTATCCCTCGTTCCCGACATCGGCGGAGCGCTCTTCAACGGAGGTCTACACGGTCAGGATACCCAAAAGGGTTGGGTAGAAAAGCTATTCCCGTAAACAATGTTACTTAGGGAACCTCTGATTAGCACACTCGGCGGCGAGGCGAGTGACGGCCATCTCGGTTTTGGCGGTTGGTATGGCGTTCGGCTGCTGCTGCAGGGCTTTCCGACCCGCATTTTCCCTCAAGCGGACACAAGTCGGCAGCGGGCGAGATAGAGATTGGCGAGCGCGAGGAGCGCGAACACCTGCGTGCCATTCTTGGCTATGCCGCGATAGCGGACCTTGCGGTAGCCGAACTGGCATTTCAGCACCCGAAACACGTGCTCGACCTTGGCGCGCACTTTGCCGAAACGGCGGTTCCTGGCACGCTGGCGCTGCGTGAGGTCGCGGCCCGGCTTCGCCTTCTCTTTCACCGCCCACAACACCCCGGCCGCTTCCGCCGGGTGCTTCTTTTCGTCGCTCGCATAGCCCTTGTCGCCATAGACCGCCGCGTCGTCCTCGCGGATGAGATTAGCCATCACCTTGGCGTCGTGCACCTTGCCCGTCGTCACACTCGCGGTGTGCACGAGCCCGCTCTCAGCATCGACGCCGACGTGCGCCTTCATGCCAAAATACCACTGGTTTCCCTTCTTCGACGAACTCATCTCGGGATCGCGCTTCTGCTCCCTGTTCTTCGTCGAGGGCGAGGCCGCGATCAGCGTCGCGTCCACGATCGTGCCGCCGCGAAGGAGCTCGCCCTTTGCCGCCCGATGCTCGGCAACGGCCGCGAAGATTGCCTTCGTCAGCTCATGACGCTCGAGCAGGTGACGGAAATTGAGGATCGTCGTCTCGTCGGGGATCGCGTCGCGGCCGAGCTCCAGCCCTGCAAACGCGCGCATCGACTGGATGTCGTAGAGCGCTTCCTCGGCGCCGGGATCCGACAAGTTGTACCATTGCTGCAGGCAGTAGATGCGTACCATCGTCGAGAGCGGAAATGGCCGACGCCCTCCCTGTGCACCGAGCCTGGGATAGTGCGGCTCGATCAGTGCTTCGAGCTTCGCCCACGGCACCACGGCCGTCATCTCCGCGAGGAACACGTCCCGCTTCGTCCGCTTCTTCTTCGCCGCGAAATCAAGCGATGCAAAGCTCAGCTGGTCCGCCATCAACCGCCCCCTCGAATCAATGACCTCAGTGTGCCATGTTCGAGAGGTTGTTCAGAGGTTCCTTAGTTATGTAGATCGCAGAGCACATTTATGGACGGCGATCGGCGTTCAGGACGCACCTCTACTCGGACATTGGCTCGGCGATATAATCCGTGATTACCGCAACCGAGGCATTGAGCCATGAACACGGGCTCAAGGTCGCCGACCCGAGTGACGTATATGATGGCGCTGCACGTTAAGCATTGCAGAGCGCCTCTAACGAAGTACCTCTGACCGTGACCGTTCATTGCTCTCAGCATCTCGAAGTCGCCGTTAGTTCTTGTTTTTCACGATACGAGATACGCTGGGGCGGTCCAGGAAATCCTTAAGTCAGCGTTAATTACGTGAAGCGATAGATCGGGTTGGGCTGCCCAGTTGATCCGCCTTTAGAGTCGCTAACAAGCTGTCGCCGACGGGGCGCGGTTTTAGCGCTGGAATCTGTGTGAGGCCGACAAAAGTTCATCGACAGGACCTGCTCAGCATTCCGACAGCACGAGGGCCCGGTCCATTGCGCCGCGCTTTCGGCGATGAGCCGGTCGACCAGCGCGGGCGGGAAATCCAGGAAGGAGCCGCCATTGTCGAGGTCCACGGCACGAAGCCAGAGGCACCTGGCCCGCAGCCAGGCCGTCTCGCGGACGCAAATCGCATCGTGCCGGCTTGCGCCAAAATTTACGGCCGAGAGGCGGCGGACTCTATTCTGGAAATGGCGGAAATGAGCGCGAACGAATCGGTTTTGGCAAATGGCGGAAATGAGCGCCGACGATTTGTTTTAGCGACCAGATCAACAACTAAACAACCCTCGCCTATAAGGCGAGGGGTTCAATAGGGGTCGATTGGAAATCGACTGCGATCCCCGGGCCGCCTCGCTGTTCCGTTCCAGCTCGTCGCCCTTCCTGGAGAACCAAGCGACGCGCGCCTCGGAAATATCTCGCCCGGTCGGCCAGCGACCTCGCGCCGCTCATCGGACATCGTCGCCTTCGCCGACTTCGTCAGCCCTTCGCTTCGCCTGAAGGCGAGGGTTTGGAACCCCGAAGGGGACAATCAATTCCGCGCTCCGCTCTTAGGTTCGATATTTACCGGATTTGCGGGTGCCGATCGTGGACAGGCAAATGACCACAATTGCATCTTGCAATCGTGAAAGACGGCCGTTCCCTGGGCAGCCGATCCGAGTCCGCCAATAATTACAAAAAACGAAACAACAATTGCGCCGACACTCTGCCAATAGGTCAATTTTATACGGTTACGAATTCGACCAATTGTCCATGCCAGTAGAGACGCCCTTTAGAATCAACGCCCAGGGCGCTGATCTCTCCGATGCCAATCTGACGCACACCCTCCGGCCACGTGGAAGGCTCGGGCTTTTGATACGGGACATCTCGCAATTCTTGTTCCCAATTAGCGTCCGCCATCGCATCGAGTTTCCTGTTGAACTGGAGTCGTCCAGCTAAGCAGGATCATGCGCTCAGCACCAGCGGCCGGGGACGCGGTGTCCCAGTAGACTACGTCTGACTCAAGGCTCGGCAGGGAGTTGATTGCGCTCTTGGTCAATTTGATGCGTGGCATGGAACGAGGCACCTGTCCGGCGGAGCTACCTTCAGTTCGAATAGGTAGCGCCGCGCCAGAGCTCTCGATCCGTGACAGCCTGACCTACCGCCGATCGGAGCCAAAGGTCGGACGCAATGAGCCGTGCCCCTGCGGATCAGGCAAGAAATACAAGCTCTGCTGCGGCAGGGTGACGTTTCATTAGGCGACGGATGGTCGACGCTCTCTCGCCGAGACGCCCATTTCACTCCCCTTCATTGCTTGTTAACCGTCGTTCGTACCAATCCGACGGGCACCCGATCCATCGCCCTCAATAAGACCCAACACCGTTGCACTGAGGTATTGTGTTTAATGGGTGGGTACGAAAATGAACCAGTTGTATACGGCGGCCGTGACGCTGCTCGCGCTGCTGCTGTATGTGATCGTTAGCTTGAACGTCGGGGAGGCGCGCCGAAAGTACGGGGTGAGAGCGCCCGCCACCACGGGAAACGAGCACTTCGAGCGAGCCTATCGCGTCCAGATGAACACTCTGGAGCAGATGGCGTTTTTCCTCCCCTCGCTCTGGCTCTGCGCGATCTTTCTCTCCGACCTCGCCGCGGCGATCGGCGGGATGGTATGGGTCGGCGGGCGGGCTCTGTACGCGCTGGCGTACATCCACGACCCCGCATCGCGTGGGCGAGGCATGATGATCTCGCTCGTCGCGCAGAGTGCCCTGTACCTGGGCGCGCTGTTCGGGGTCGTGAGGTCCTTCTTCTTCTGAGCTTGCCAGGTTGCTTGATTGACCTCGAGACGTAGCCCATCGAAGACGTCTGGCCGGACTTCAAGGTCTGCGCGCAGGCGGCCTACCAAGCGCCGAGCCGAGCGATTCCAGCCGGGGGAGCGCGCGCCTCGGCTTTCAGAAAGGTGGCCTGCGGTGCCGCGTCGCTGGTGAGGAATTCACTCCCCGCACAAGGTCACCGACGCGCGCACCCATTTCAGCAAGGCTGGGCGCCTTTTGCTTTCGTGGAAAAGCCCGGCGCTCCCCAGTAATTCCCCCTTGGATGTCGGGCAAAGACCACGTGTGAGGTGGTGTTCTCGCGGAAGAACGTGGAAGTGTAGCACTCCACAGCTAATGGCTGGTTAAGAGGACGGCACCAAGCCCTCTGGGCGCTTGTTCGAGTTCGCAGACGGACAAGGGCGCAGGAAAGCGCCGGGTCGTCACAGCTCCCGGACGTAGGGGGCGGCCAAGGGTGAGAAGCTCAGTACGGCCCGACAAATGCCGCAACACCGCCAAAAAGACCGCTGAAACGATAGTTCAAACCGATCTTGGCTGTGCTAATCCCATCGGGTCCCGAGTGATTCCAGCAATAGTTTTTAGCCGGGATGACAGGGCCGCCTAAAACAAAGCCGCAGGGCGAACTGTTGTCCGTTCCGATGAACATGTACTCGCCCTTCAGGGTCCAGTTGTTCGCGAAGGCCCACTCGATGCCTGCGCCGATTGTCCAGCGAGCATCGTCGTTGGTCGCGGTGACAGCAACCGCGGGTATTCCAAGATTAGGAATCGCTGGATGCGTCACGGTCACGCTCTCATCCACGAAGGCCGCGCCTCCCTTGACGTAGAACAAGACGCGATCGACAGCGTAGCCCAGCCGGCCAGTGATCATGCCGTAGGTATTTCCGATGCTGGCCGAAGCGTTGAGAACGTTGGAACCGAGCGGGAATAGAGGATCGTACGCTGAACCCGACAAGTCGACATAACCGATTTCACCTTCGATGCCGGCCACGAAGGCCGATCCGATTGGCTGCCAGTTGCATCCAGCGGTACCGCCGCCAATGAAGCTGCTGTCGAGGCTATAACTCCAGGAGTCGAACGGAACGCTCAGCACTTGAGCATAACCATTATTGACAGCGACATCGTTAGCCCACGCTCCCCCGAGGAAGCCGCCGAGGTAGCAGCTGGTCCAGCTGAAGGGCAACACGGCGGGCACGACAGGCGCGACAGGCGGCGGAGGCCTCCGATAACCAATGTCCGCTGCTGATGCGGTGCCGATAATTGCGACTGCAGCTGTAGTGGCGAGTAATAATCTTTTCATGGCATCCCACCAAAACTCAAACTGCAAGGGGCGATTCTGACTATCGCCAAAGATACACTCGTTTGCGGCGGCTTAAGGTAAGCGCGGCAAATTGTTCCTATTAGGGTTATCTATTCGTTAGGAAGGCGGAACGCGGGCGGCGGTTGGGCCTGCAGGGCTCAATGAAGCCGAGATAAGTTTCGGTTACTCGTCATCACACGAAGCTCGCTCAAGCCTCCCCGCTCGCGGCCGTTGCCGCTGGTACATCCGCAGTCGGCAACCGCGAGCGGGGAGCTAATGAAAAGGCCCGGCGGATCGAGGGCTCGCGCCGGGGTTAACGGCCGGTTAAGCGACGCATCAAGCCCGCCTCGGCGGGTACGGGGCCGCCTCCGGGCGGCACATCGCTTCCCGAACCCTTCGTCAAACCTGCCTGTTTATCGCCCAAACGCTGAGCTATTAGATCGACGACATCGGTGAGCGTTGAAGAGAATCCAATTCCATTGTCTGGCAAACTAAGGCCGAACCGATTTTCAGCCCGGTGTATCACTTCGACGATGTCGGCCTCGTCCATGCCGAGTTGATCATTTAGGGTGCTCTCAGGCGTGATCAGGTCGCGTGCCCCGAAAAGGCCGCGCTCGTCAGCCACGGCGGCGACAATTTCCTCGACAGCAGATGCAATGTCGATTCGTGCCATGTCGGTGCCCTCCAGCCTCGCGGTGGGGGTCGCCAGTACGTCCGCAATCGCGTGCGCGATCGGGCGCCCCCAACACGCTCAAGTTATGTAAGAACGCCAGCGCTGATTCGCCAATTCCCGCTCGCCTTAATCTCCCGCCAGTTCGGCCTTGCGTCTGCGCCGACGCTGCCACAGACGGTGCAGACCATAAGCGGGCGGAAGGCACGCACGAGCACCGCGTCGCCCCAGCGCTCAGCCGGCAGCACTGCCTCGTGGTGACAGAGTTCGCATGTGACCGCGAGCGACCGCACTCCCAGCGAGCGCATGTTGCCGAGGGTCATCGGAGGGCCGGGGGCGGAGGGCGTGGCGGCGAGCCGTGCGGTGCCGAGTCGTTGGGGAGTATTCCGACGGCCCGCCGGAGGGTGTCGCACTCCCTGTGGTTCCCGAAAATCCCATCCGGCCGGATTCGCACGATCAGGCAGAATCAGCGCATGATTGCATTCAATGCTTGCGATCCTCCGCTTGCTTGCAGCGTTTATCGCCGACCTGCTCAAGTCGCGGCGGCAGCTTGAGGCCGAGATCCTCTTTCTCCGTCATCAACTCAATATCGCGTTGAGGCAACGACCGACGCGGCTGCCGTTGCGGGGCAGCGATCGCGCGCTGCTGGTGTGGATGACTCGGCTGTGGCCAAGCCTGCTCGGCATGGTCCAAGTGGTTGAGCCGGCGACGATCCTGCGGTGGCATCGGGCGGGGTTCCGGAGCTACTGGCGCTGGAAATCCCGAAAGCGGGCAGGGCGGCCGCGAATTGATCGTGATCTACGTGATCTGATTCGAAGGATGAGCCGAGAGAACCCGTTGTGGGGCGCCCCGCGGATTCATGGTGAATTGCTCAAGCTTGGGTTCGAACTCGCCGAGTCGACGGTGTCAAAGTATATGGACGACGGCGTCCGCCCTCGCAGAGCTGGCGGACGTTCCTGCGCAACCATGCGGAGGCGATCGCGGCAATCGACCTGTGTGTAGTTCCGACCGTTCACTTCGAGCGCCTGTTTGCTTTGTGATTATCGGCCACGGACGACGACAGCTGCTGTGGTTTGCGGTGACCCGGCATCCGACTGCGGAGTGGTTGGCACAGCAGATTGTCGAGGCCTTCCCGTGGGAGACGACGCCGACCTATCTGGTGCGCGACAATGACGGCGCGTACGGCCCGGGTCTTCCGGCGCCGGGTTCGGGCGATGGGGATCCGAGATCGACCAATCTCACCGCGCTCGCCGTGGCAGAATCCATATGCGGAACGACTGATCGGAACGTTGCGGCGCGACTGCCTTGATCACGTTGTCATCTTCGGTGCACGACATCTGCGGCGGGTTCTAGCCGCGTACTCCGTCTATTACAACGCTGCTTTATACTGCCTATCTCTCTATGTCGTTGATTCAAAAAGGTTGGCCTGCAGATATTTTGATCCCGCGGGGTGCGCGCGACGGCTGCGGACGCGTTCGACGAGGCGCGTGGCTTCTTCGCGTTCGAGGATCGCCCGGTTAAAGAGCCAAGGGCCCTCTGGCAGAGGATGGGTAGCTTCGATTTCACCTTGTTCGGCCGCGACACGCAACGTTCTCGGACTGATGCCAAGCAGGGCTGCAGCCTGGGTGAGATTCATCCATCCTTCGGCCTCGCAGGTATCTGGTCGATAAACTGGTATTCCGTGGTAATTTCGGAGCGATGTCACCCGCTCGCGTGTCCAGCGGTTTCCGTTTGCAGTACGAAGATCATTGCGAGTGAGGACGCCGGCGATAACGTCGTCGGTGCATTTGCACGCGAGCATGCGCACGGCCTCGACGACCTCCAGAGCCGTACTTTTACGCTGTCCCCGATGCCGACGAGGCGTTCGTAGCTCGGTATGAACACCACCAGCCCAATGAATCACCAGAATGATTTCCCCGCCTGTTGCGTCGACATCAGTAATGACCTCCTGGATCAGCTCTCGCACGATCCGCTTCTTTAAAGGGATATCCGTAATCGGATCGCGCCAGATCACTTTGAGATCGGCCGTCAACGAGCCAAAGTCTGCGGAGCACGCCGGTGTCGCATCAGGGTTTTCTGATACCGCCTCCATACCTGCGTGAATCGGCGGGAGGAGTGCTTCGCCCGGGGCGCGAGATGTGATTCGCTGAGACCAGCTGATTCGGGGCGAACAGATGGTCAAATGCAGCAAAGGCGAAATTCGGCGGCTGAAGACAGCGTTGCGTTGGAAGGGAGATCCGCGGCGGCGCCAGCGCATCCAGATGGTGTTGCTGCGCGAAAGTGGGATGACCCAGCCTGCGATTGCGGAGGCGATGGGCGTATCGCTGAGCACGGTGAACCGGGCGCATATGGCTTATGACCACGGTGGGCTGAAGGCGCTGCAGTCGAAACCGAGCGGCGGGCGGATGCGGGAAAACATGACGCTGGCTGAGGAAAAGGCTTTGCTTGCACGGTTTTCCAAAGCCGCCGGGGCCGGCGAAATGTTGAACATTCACGATCTCAAGGCGGCGTACGAGAAAGCGATCGGACACCGAACCAGCCACAGCACGATCTATAATGTTCTGGCCCGACACGGCTGGCGCAAGCTGATGCCGCGTCCTTTTCATCCCAAACGCGACCTCGCGGCTCAGAACGATTTTAAAAAAGCGGCTTTCCCAATGCCGTGAGGAAAGCCAGGCGGGCTGCCGCCAGGCGTGGACGTTACTTGCGGATCATGTTCGCCGACGAAGCGCGGTTCGGCCGCATCAATCGGCCCCGCCCGTGCTGGGCTCCGCCCGGCGCCAGGCCCGAGGTCGCCTCCCAGCTCATTCGCGAATACATCTACTTGTACGGTGCGGTGTGCCCGCGAGACGGGACTTGCTTTTATCTGATCATGCCGACATCGGATACCGCCTGCTTCCAGACCTTCCTTGACGCCCTCGCGCGAAAACATTCCCGGCACGACATTCTCTTGGTTGTCGACGGCGCTCCTAACCATAGGGGCTGCGCTCTGACGATCCCGGCCAATATCTCCCTTCTGTTCCTGCCGCCCTATTCACCGGAACTCAATCCGAAAGAAAATCTCTGGGATGAAATTCGAGAAAAGATCTTCAAAAACTATGCCCTCAAATCAATCGAGGCCGTTCGGGCCAAGCTCGAGGAGGCAGTACTCTACATTGAACGCAACCCAGAGCTCGTCAAATCAATCACGTCGTTCCCCTATATCGCCAAGTCACACTGATGTGGAAGCGGTATGAGATGTGTTTTTCAACTCTTGCCTGCAACTCTGCGACGCGTTCAAGCGCGCGGTTCCAACGAGCCTCAAGTTCACCTGCGACAAGCCGATTGGCCGGGTCTGCGGCATCGTATTGACGAAATGCCTTGTCCTCCGTGTAACGCGCCGCTTCGAGGTCGCGCTTGAGCGCCCCCAGGACCTCGTCGTCGTGCTGTGTCTTCTGCTGATCAGTTTCCAGCGCCGCTTCGATCGCCCCTGGTTCGAGTACACGGAGCAATTCGTCCTCGATCGCATCGTCCACGCGGATACCGCCGAACGAGATACACAGCGGCTCGCCACTGTCGATACGACCACGCATGCATGCGTAACGCGGGGTATCGTGATTGCGCCCGGTGTAATAGACCATCATCTTCCGACCGCAACGTCGACAGCGCATCAACCCAGCAAGAAGCGATGCACCGCGCTTGGCGGCGCCAGCTTGATTCGCTCCAGACAGATTGCTCTCCAACATCTTCCGGATCGCCTCCGAACGCGCCCAGTCGACATAACCCTCGTGTGAGCCCGGACGCAAGGATAGCCATTCCTCGCGCGGCTTGCGCCGAATGCTCTTGCGCGAGATCGGCCCATCGTAACGGAGCTCGCTTGCCGTCTTTCCGTAAGCGTAAGTGCCTCCGTAGACGGGGTTCGTCAGGATATTGTAGACCATACAGTAATGTGGACGTCTCCATACGAGATCACCGTTCGGCCGGCGTGTCGGTAATTGCAGATTATGCTCCAGGAACCAAAGCAGCGTCTGACGCGCACTTCCGAGCTCCCAGAACTTTGCGAACACCAAGCTGATCGCCTCTTGCACGCGCTGGTCGGGATCCTTCTCGAGCCGCTGGTCATCTGTTTTCAGATAGCCGACTGGCGCCATCACGATCAACTCCCCGCGGCGCGCCTTCTCGTGGCGGGCAGCAAGAGACCGCTGACGCAAGAGATCAAGTTCGTACTCGTTGAGGCTGCCCTTCAAGCCGAGAAGAAGACGGTCATTGCCCTGACGCGGTGCATAGATCGTCTCCTGATCGACAAGCAGCGTATCGACCACACGGCACATCTCGATCAGCTGCTGCCAGTCCCGGCTGTTACGGGCAAAGCGCGAGACTTCTCGGGCCGCCACCGCCCCGACTTTGCCAAGACAGACCTCAGCCACCATCCGTTCGAAGCCGGCGCGAATGGCTGAACCCGCTGCTGAGCGGCCGAGATCGTCGTCGACCACGTCAATCTCCCGCCAACCAAGTGCATGCAGCCGATCGCGCATCGCGTATTGCAGAAGCCGGCTTTCTTGATTGTGCATTACCTGGTAGCTCGATGATTGCCGAACGTACAGGATCGCCTTACGGTCGAGATGATGAGGTTTGATTTTGTCACTCATCGTTTCGCCCTCCCGCCAGAGCGGCGTCGACTCGCCCCTTCTTCCGCTCGCGTAGCAGGCGCGTCATTAGGCGCAGGACCCTTTCGCGCGTGTCCGCTGGGAGTTGCCGCCACTCCGGATTCGGACCGGCCGGACGGAACAGATCGAGCTGCGGGACATGAACGCGATCCAGATGGCGCATCGGCCTCTCCTTCCTGCGACAAGGAATAAGACCGAACCTCTACCACCGCGCCCGAATGGCCGCCGAAGCCTCCGGAAATTAACGCCATGAGCCTATAAAGCGCCGCCCGGTTCACGCGTGGCGAGTCGCCACGCACCACCCCACAGCAGGCCGCCCGATCGAACATCCACTCGGGCGTTTCCAAACAGCGTACGCCTTCCTCATTCGACTGAGCACAGCGCAGCACTCGCGCACCGCCCCTGTTCACCCTTCCATGAACGAACACCACTTGGCCAAACCACGGATGCCAGGGATAAAGAACTTCCCGTTCCTCGGTCCGGTGGGCGTTATGTTGTCGAGTTGTACAACCAGACGCGTACGCACCTGTCGTTAGAAAAGGATGCGCCGCTCGGTCGAGCGATCCAGCGACATGGAGCTATCGTCACTGTGCCGATTTTGTCGGGACTGCATCATTGCTACGCGCGGATATAATTTTCGGGAGGGACAGGCGGTCTCGCTCAGGTCCTTGGCCTGCTCGGTCAGCGCCTGCGTTACGGGTACGTAGCCCACCTTATTCACGCGGGCTTTATTTTAAGCTGACGGGCTGGCGCAAGGCTTTGAGCTCGCGTAGGGAATGGATGTCGAAACCACCCTTTGCGCGTTGCGCCGCGCTGCCACACCCGCATGACCGACGATAGCCAACTTACTTTCGGCCTGCCATCTGTTTCGCGCAAGAAAGTCACAGCGGCGTTTGACGGAGGGCGGCTGTCCTCTGACGGCGGGGTGATGTTGCTTGCGCTGGCCGATCGCCGCCGCAAAGTCGCCGATACGCTTGCCGCGTACATTGCTGACCGGCGGGATCCTTCGCACATCAGGCACACGGTCGCCGATGTACTGAGAGCCCGCATGCTGGCGATCGGCTGTGGCTATCCCGATGGCAACGATTTCGACTGGCTGCGCTGTGATGCGGCCTTCAAGCTGGCCTGCGGACGCCTCCCCGACACCGGCAGGGACCTCTGCTCGCAGCCGACCATCTCGCGCTGGGAGAATGCGCCGACGCCGCGGGAAATCATTCGCCTCACTTACGCCCTGGTCGACATCTGGTGCAGGAGCTACCGCAAGCCGCCCAAGTCTGTAGTGTTAGACATCGATGATACGGTCGATGTCGTGCACGGTCATCAGCCGTTGGCACAATGGAATGCCCATTACGATGAGCGCTGTTATCTGCCGATCCATGTCTACGATACGGACACTGGCCGGCCGGTTGTAGTGATCTTGCGACCCGGTAAGACCCCGTCGGGTGCGGAGGTGCGCAAGCTTCTCAGCCGCTTGGTCGGACGCATTCGCCGGCACTGGCCCGACACCCACATCATCTTCCGCGGCGACGGCCATTACGGCCGCGAGGAGGCGATGACGTGGTGCGAGGCCAACGGCGTCGACTACATCTTTGGGCTCCCCGGCAATGTCGTGCTCGATCGCCTTGTTGAGCCCGTCGCCGATGACATCCGGGTGCGGCGAGCCGAAAGCCAAGCCGAGGTGCTGCGCGGTTTTGCCGAGACGCGTTACGCGGCCAGGTCATGGGATCAGGAGCGGCGTGTCGTGGCCCGGATCGAGGCGAGTGCCAGCCACGAGGATGACATGCTGCGCCGAGGCATCGACATCCGCTACATCGTCACCTCGGTGAGGGGGCACGAACCCGAGCACCTTTATGAAACGCTCTACTGCGCGCGCGGGCAGGCCGAGAACCTCATCAAGCAGCACAAGGCCCAATTGGCGTCCGATCGCACCAGCTGCCGCTCGCCGTTCGCCAATCAGATGCGATTGATTCTGCATACCGGCGCCTACTGGCTGCTGCTTGATGTGCGCGACGCGATTCCGAAATGGCATCCACTGCGGCACACCGAGTTCGCGACCATCCGCCTGCGTCTGTTGAGGATCGCCGCACGCATCAACGAGACCGCGAGCCGCATTCGCATCGCGTTCATCCGATCCTCGCCGGCGCTCATTCGTGCACGGAATAAACGACCGCGTCGCTCCAATACAGAAATCAGTAACGCGCTCACTTGAATAAGATCGGCTAGCGACGGTGCATGAAATACATCGGTGGTGAAGATGGCAAACAGTCGACTGACAAGACCGGTCATAACTAGGCCGTGTTGACGGTTTTTGACAGAGGAATCGAGTTTTGATTCAAGGCTGCCTTTCTGAAGGAGGCAGCATTGAGTCGCGGCGATCTGACGGACGCGCAATGGCGGATTCTTGATCCCTTTCTCCCCGACCGTGGCGAGCGCGGCCCGGAGATCGAAGACAAGCGACGCACGGTCAACGGCATTTTATGGGTGCTGCGCACCGGCGCCCCCTGGCGCGACATGCCGGAACGGTACGGCTATTGGAATTCTGTGTACGTGCGCTTCTCGCGCTGGAGCAAGCTCGGGGTGTGGGACGCGGCGTTCGAAACCTTGGCGAGTTCTGGGGCCTCCGGCCGACGAGGAACATGCCATCGATTCCACGATTGTGCGGGCGCACCAGCATGCAGCCGGCGTAAAAGGGGGAATCAAAGTCAGGAGGCGCTCGGCCGTTCGCGGGGCGGCTTCTCGACCAAAGTCCACCTCCGCACCAACGCCAAAGGGGACCCGCTGACTTTCGATGTGACACCCGGCGAGGCGCACGAAGTCAAAGGCTACGATGCGCTGATGGAGCTTCACGATGTCGATCCCGACAGGCTTCTCGGCGACAAGGGTTACGATAGCGATGAGATTCGCGACGATCTGACCGACCGCGGCATTGACCCCGTCATCCCACCGCGATCAAACCGCAAGACGCCGATCAATTACGACCGCGAAGCCTACAAGCGCCGGAATCTCATCGAGCGGTGCGTCAACCGCCTCAAACAATTCCGTCGCATCGCCACTCGCTACGAGAAAACCGCCAGGGCCTATCTGTCGATGCTATGTATCGCCTCAACAATGCTCTGGCTGAAAACTGTCAACACGGCCTAATCAGGTCTTCATTGGTTGCCCATGGCGGAATGTTCGCAAGAAATACCTTGCGATAACTGAGGACTTAAAAAAGAGCTTCCCGCTTCACTTTGTCATTATTGGGAGCGAGGTCTCCCATACGGCAGAGGACCTTTTGACGTTTATAAAAACGAAACTGGAGAACTCCAGTAGCGCAGTTTTCGATGTTTCAGGCGGCAATCCTAATGTGTCTCTTGAGTTCGGGTATGCGGAAGGACGGAATATTGAAAGTTCGCTGTATATTAGCACCCATGGAACAAGTAGAAAATCGCAAGCAACCGCGATTATATCGGACTTAGCGGGTAAGCGACGTAAAGAATATAAGAATGAACGATCATTAAAACGACTGCTTATAGAGTTCTCTAAGAGTCATCCTTACACGGTTAAGTTCGAAAAAGCATTAAGGGTATGCACAACAAACATGAATAAAGGGCAGAAAAAATCCTGCAGAGCGCTATCGCTTAAGATAATCCATTATTTTGATGCCAAGGAAAAAGGTGTTGTGCGTCGAGATGATCTGCAGAATGCGGTCACCTCCATGAACGTAAACTACTCTGACACGTTTGTCGACGGTTGGATAAAGAAACTTCATACGCAGCAGCTGATAAAGGTTACCAAAGGTAGATACTCTGAAGTTGCTATAGCCTGAGGCTTGGAAAATCAGGTGGGTCATCTCCTATCTTGCGGCGCGTTGCTGCTGGTTGGACGGAAGTTGGTTGACGCGGCGTCTGCGGCTTGCGGCGATCTGCGAATCACAGCACCTTTGAGGTTCATGCCGGACGACAGGAGGGCACCCGGATGGAACAGACGCTACAGGCCCGCATCCGAGCGCGCGTCTATTATCTTTGGAACGACTGGTGCGGACAGGGCGACGACAATCATTACTCGCTGAAGGAAAGAGCCGTCGGGATTGCCGACGGCTCATGGTTGTTGGCCCTGCAACGGGCGCGCGGGATCGCTACGGGCCGGGACAGGCACTCGCTACACCTTGCCGAATAACGGCGAGGGCGTCTTCGATCGTCGCTACGGTGTCGCACGGGTGCGGCGTCTGTTGTCGCTTGCGGCGAATCTACGAATCACGGCATGTACGAGTGTTGCCGGCACGGAGTAGATGCACGTGGTCATGAATCGCAATTGTGACCTATCGACAGAAATGATCCGACACGATGTTCGCCTTTTGTCGGAGCCGCCGCACGAGACCATTCGGGCGGCCGGTGATTTCACGGAACAGATGGCCTCTGCGATGATTATTTGTGGTGCCGAAACCGTTCAGCAGGCGGCGCAATCAGGCGCGGAGATCGCTGTGCGGATGACGGAGTACTCGGCCGCGAACATCAACGCCATTGTGAAGTCTAACGTCGACCCGGTCGAGGTGACCCGGACCATGTCGCGCGACTGGATGCATTTTGCGCGGGAGGGAATTGAGCGCGGCTTCGTCTGGTTCAGATGTCTGCCGCAATACCGCGCGCTGAGCATTTTGCCAAAAACCAAGAGGAAGCCGTGCGCGCTAGTCTTGATGCCTTGACGAGGTGACACGAGCGACAGCGATAGAATTGACTATCCAGGAAATATAGAGCGGCGAACCCCGGCGACATGCGTGGGGGCAGGCGCGGCGACTGTCGCTTGCGTCGAATCTACGAATTTTTAAGAGTGCCGTGATTTCATGCGGACGAGAGGAGGGCACTCGAAATGGAACAGACGCTACAAGACCGCATCCGCGAGCGCGCCTATCATCTGTGGAGCAACGACTGCGGACAGGGCGACGACAATCATTACTGGCTAATGGCCGAACGGGAGATATTGGCGGAGATTGCAGCGGAGTGTCTGCTGGCCTCGGTCTCTCCGGAAACGGCAGAGCCCGTGCCGTCCGTGCCGACGGAGAAAGCCACTTCGCGTAAAGCCCGCGCCTCGACCAAGTCCGAGAGCAGGACACAAGCCAAGCCGAAACTCGCAGCTTCGACCAAGACTCGCGTGCGGGCCGCAGGCCGTTGACGATCCACCACCAAAAAGTGAGGGAGGCAAAATGGCGACCTATGTCTCGTTTTTCGCAAAGGGACCACGCTAATGCCCAAGGCAGCCCAAGCTACCGTGACGCTCAAGCATCTCGCCGCGGCTCTCGCCGACCAGCATGAAATCACCAAGAAACAATCAGAAGAAATATTAAACGATGCGGTCGGCTTGGTGACGAAGCACCTCAAGAAAGGGGAACGCATCCGCATCGCCGGCCTCGGTATTCTGCAGGTCCGCAAGCGCCCCGCTCGTATGGGACGCAACCCCGCGACTGGAGAGCAGATCAAAATTGCGGCGAGCAAGAAGGTCGCGTTCCGCGCGGCGAAGGACCTCAAAGAGGCAGTCTAGCATTACAGTTGCGTTTTTTTATTTAGTTCTGAATCCATGAGCCACCATGATTCGGGAGATCATGGATGGCTGGCGCATCGATTGAGACGACGTTGGAGCTGTGGGCGTCGTCGTTGCGGGAGGTGAAGGGACGGATACGTCGGTTGTTCAGCCAGGAGCGGGTTGCGAGATCGGCGGGGCAGTTCCTCGATGGACTTCTAGCTAGGGAACGAGCCGCGCAAGACGGGCTGGATGCGCGCGGAAGCGGCTGGTGATGTCGGCCCGTGGCGCCAGCAAGCGATTTTGGGGCGCGGGCGGTGGGACGCCGATGCCTTGCGCGACATCGTGCGCGAATACGCGCTGGAAACGCTTGCCGACGAGGACGCGGTTCTGGTCATTGATGAAACTGGGTTTCTGAAACAGGGCAAAGCGTCGTGCGGGGTGGCGCGCCAGTACACGGGTTCGGCGGGCAAGATCACCAACTGCCAGATCGGCGTGTTCGCCTCCTATGTGTAGCGGCACGGCCATGCCTTCATCGACCGGGCGCTTTATCTGCCGAAGGAATGGACGGACGATCCCACTCGCCTGAAGGCGGCGCATGTGCCGGACGATGTGGGTTTTGCCACCAAGCCTCGGATCGCACGCCAGATGATCGCACGGGCGCTCGCCGCCAAGGTGCCGTTTTCCTTTGTCGCCACCGACACCGTGTATGGCACGGGCGACATCGAGACCATGCTCCGCAAGGCGGGCAAGGGCTATGTGCTGGGCGTTGCCGCCAACCACGTGTTCAATTCCTGGGGCAAGAAGCAGTTTGTTCGCGGGGCTGCCGCAAAGATCGCCCACAGTCTCCCCAAGAGCGCCTGGCGACGCCTGTCGTCGGGCGAAGGAACCGAAGGCCCGCGTCTGCACGACTGGGCCTATCTCGAACTGGCCGATCTCGATGCCGGCGAATACAACAGCATACTCAAGGGAAAATGGACGCGCGGTATGCTGGTCCGCCGTCGTCCGCAGCTCGTCGCGCGTCGTGAAAAAGAATAGGGGAGCGCCGGGGCTGTGCAAAACGCGGAGCTTGCGCAGCGCATCAATCACCGACTGCATGCGGTGCTGGTCGGTTGTGACAGTGAGCACCCGAAATGTTTTCCATCCAAATTGCCGCTATTTACGCGGCTCGGATTGCCTTCATCGAGAAAGTGGCGTGAGTAATCGACACGGTCGTGCCCTCAGGGCTGGCCGAAGTTTCAACGGTGGCATCGAGCTGTTGCGCGAGCGCCTTGACGATGCCAGTCCCGAGTCCAGTTTTTGGTTGAGCAAACACACCGTCCGGCTTGCCGATCCCATTGTCAGCGACCGAAAGCTTCCAATTCGTTCCATCGACATCATATGCGATGATTATCCGACCATCGATTTTATTGGTGGGGAACGCATGCTTCAGAGCATTCATAACAAGTTCGGTGGAGATCAAGCCGAGACTCTCGGCCTGACGGGAAGTCGCACTACCTCCTTCGCCAGTCACTTTGATCGTAAGGGCTCGTGGGGAAATTATCGAATCGGAATTACCGGTGAGGGGATTCCCACGGTGACTTCGCGGGGTTTAGAATCGCCGTGTGATTGATGATACGGCAATTAAGTTACGGTATTCGGCGCTCGATCCTGTGCTGGACGAGCGCGGGCGACGTCGGTTTGCCGCCGCGGAAGCGCTGGCGGCCGGTCGTGGCGGGATTATTGCCGTCTCGCGGATCACCGGCATGGCCGCAGCACGATCGGTCGCGGGCTTTCGGAACTGCGCGGCGAGGCGGAGCCCGAGGCGGCGCCGGGTCGGGTGCGCCGGAAGGGCGCCGGCCGCCCGGCCCTCGTGGACGCCGATCCGACGTTGCTCGGCGATCTCGCTGCCTTGGTGGAGCCGACGACACGCGGCGATCCGATGGCGCCGCTGCGGTGGACCGCCAAGAGCCTGCGCAATCTGGCGGTCGAGCTTGGAGGTCTCGGGCATCGCATCTCGCACAACGTGGTCGCCGATCTTCTGCGCCATCTTGGGTACAGCCTGCAGGCCAATCGCAAGACCCGCGAGGGGACGGAGCATCCCGACCGCGATGCCCAGTTCGGGTACATCAACAGAAAGGTGAAGCAAGCGCTGGCGGCGAATGAGCCGGCGATTTCGGTCGACACCAAGAAGAAGGGTGCGCTGCAGAAGCGCGGAAATGGGTTCGATATGAACTGAAAGCCGTGCCTTACAGCTGCGTGGAAGATGATGGTAGGCCCATCGGGATCGGCTTTCAGGAGCGGGTCTCAAACCAGCCCGAGCTGCTGCGTTCAAAAGACGTGGTGGTGGGCGTCGGGTGAAAAGTCTCAGGCATGACTTGGGGCAGGTGAGTATCCAAAAGACGAGCGTAAGCAAACCCACCGATGACGCGTCGTTAAGGTGTCAAGTGTCGTCAAAATCAGGGGCGCTTTCTTCTCCTGAGACAAGTCCACAGGAAGCCTGATGACTGTGCGGACGGCGGCCGGCGTATAGGGGGCGTGATTTGGATACAGGCTTCTACGCGGAACTGCAGGATCCAGTTTCCTGATGGCAAGGGAGAAGCTCAAGCGGCAAAAACCGTGAGGCGAGAGTACCGATGCAGGAAACTGGGGCGGATCGACCCGTACGAGCGATGAAGGCACTGTAATGGGGCTGGAGCAAAGGGGTCGAGTCAGGTGGTCGTATTTATCGGAACAACTGGATGACAGGATGACTTCGGCAAATACGACAGACAAGCCGTTTGTGATTGATAAGCGGCGCGTGTACGAAGCCTATAAAGCGGTCAAATCCAACAAGGGTGCGGCCGGTGTCGATGGTCAGACGATCGAGCAGTTCGAATCGGACTTGAGGGGTAATCTCTACAAGGTCTGGAATCGTATGTGCTCGGGAAGCTACTTCCCACCGCCGGTACTGGCTGTCGCCATTCCAAAGAAGTCTGGCGATGGCGAAAGGATTTTAGGAGTGCCCGCCGTGAGCGATCGGATCGCCCAGATGGTGGTAAAGCAGCTGATTGAGCCGGATTTGGAACGGATATTTCTTCCAGACTCCTATGGCTATAGGCCGAGAAAATCGGCTCTAGACGCAGTGGGGGTCACGCGCGAGCGTTGCTGGAAGAATGACTGGATTTTAGAATTCGACATAAGAGGCCTCTTCGACACTGTTCATCACCGGCTGCTTCTGCAATGTGTGCGGCGACGGGTGCGGGACGGTCGGTTTGTCGATCTTCTCTGGCTCATCCTCAAGGCGGGTCACGTCGACCGTGGCCTGTTCAGGGCTGCCAGTGAGGGTGTTCCGCAAGGCGGCGTCCTGTCGCCACTCCTGTCCAACATCATGCTCCATGAGTTTGATGCGTGGCTGGAGGCGAAATACCTGAACCGGAAAGCCCGCAAGGATCGCTGGGCATGGAACTTCGGCATTCAGCAGGGACGTCCCATAACGGTTCGCGAGAACCGTCAATGGAAACCTGCTGTTGCCTACTGTCGCTACGCTGATGACTTCGTGGTCATCGTCAAAGGGACGAAGGCCCATGCCATGGAGATACGCGAGGAATGCCGAGCGTTCCTGGAAGGTCGCCTGAAGCTGACGTTGAATATGGAGAAAACCCATATCACCCACGTCGATGACGGGTTCGTCCTTCTGGGGCACCGGATCATTCGCAAGCGGGGGGCGAACGGGCATATGTCCGTTGTCACGACGATACCCAAGGAAAAGGCCAAGGCGTTTGTTCGCAAACTGACCGAGACCCTTTCCGGCAATCATGATGTTGGCAAGGTCGACATGGTGGACCGCCTGAATCGCCAACTGGCGGGATGGGCGGCCTTCTACAAGTTCACCGACTTCACAGCACGCACCTTCCGGCGCATCGACCATGTCGTGTTCTGGAAACTGGCGCACTGGCTGGCGCGGAAATATCGGTCACGCATCAAACCTCTGATGCGGAGCTGGTATCGAGCGCCGGAGGCAGGCAAGGCAAAGACCTGGCTTATCTATGGACGAAGTGAACGTGGAAATCCTGTCGGCAAGGCGCTGCGCCGAATGGTAACCAGTCCAAAGGCGCAGTTCCGGTGGCGGAACCCGGAGAACAATCCGTACATCCTCCGGAGCGAAATCCGCAGCACCGTCACCTCACGCTATCATGATGTTGCTATGGCCATGGGCCAAGCTTGAATGGAGAGCCGTATGCGCTGAAAGGCGCACGTACGGTTCGGGGAGGAGAAGCGCAGCCGCGCTTCTTACTCCACTCGCCACGGGCTTTGTCTATCTGGCCGCCATCCTCGATGCCTGGTCGCGCCGGGTGGTGGGATACTCGACGCGGCCGATAAAATTGCGAAGCCGATCCTGATCAAATGTTGTTGCGCACGCGTTCTTCTCTGTCTCGAAAAATTCACCGATAAGCCAAGGAAGTATCGTGAAGTACCGACCGCGAAGCGAGATAGTCGTAATCCCATTCGCGAGCGCAGTTTCAAGCGGCTGATCGAGAGTCCTGATGCCCAAAATATCCAGGCCTTGCGTTTCCTCACCGAGTGCGTCGCCCCAAAAAACTTCCATCTGCGTCTTAACTCAGCGCTTTAGTCGGATCGCTCAGAAGAAGCCTACGCCAAGGGGTCCAACTGTATCGACCAACAGCGCCCGATCAAGAAAGAGGTTTCGCGCCTCGCAGCTCGTCTCGGCGATGACGAGACATCCGTGGCAGGCGGCACCGTGAAGGGTCCGATCGTCGGCCGCTGTCGCGGGATCGTGATCGGCGCAAACGGGATCACCGGAACATAAGCGTTGCCTTTCAAGCGCATTCTCCAGCACCTGCGCAAAGCGGCGGCTTACCTCGACAAGGCCCCCAAGCGTGCCCTGGTTTCCCGCCGAAGCCGTGTAGATGAGAATGCCGACCTCCGGAACCGCAGTTCCCAGTCCCGCGGAAATATAGATACGCTCGCGAATCGAGCTTGCGGGATAGCCGCAATCGATGGCGACCTCCGTAATCAATGCATGCGCGAGTGAATGGGCAAGCAGGTATTCGGGTCGAAGCTGGTCGCGAATGGCGCGATCGGAAATATTTTCTCCGCGCTGGCGGCGCTGCTGAAGCCATCGGTCGGCGCCGACACGGAGGTCCGCGATTCTAGCTTCCACCTGAGATCGCGTTCGCCATTCTTGAAGCGCGCCGCGATCGAAAGTGAGAAAAAGACCTTCCCCAAACTGTTCGACCGCGGGCAGCCATGTCGGATTGCGGGCAAGCGGCGCGCCGCGCACGGCCAGACCAACATCCTCGAACTCCTCAGTAATGACCGGCGCAGGCTCGAACCTTGTAAAGCCGTACAGGCATGCGACTTCTCGCAACCTATGGACCGCTACCAAGGAGGAGAGACCCCGCAACAGGGGCGAGTTGTCCGGGTCCCAGGTGGTCCTTGGGAGCGTTTCGGCATGCAACAGCGCGTCAGAGGTTGGAGTCCCGATAACGGGCTGGCCGCTCGCCAGCATTGCGAATTCTGCCAGGCGCGGATTTTCTGCCTGATCCTCCTGATCGTCGGACCGGCCCATCGCCGCGATGCGCGACCAAACCTCATCGTCCGCATACCCTTCCAACGTCGGTGCGACCTGGGGATTGAAACGCCGCGCCAGTTTGACGTCTTCCGCCGAAGAACAGCTCTGTAACGCCGACCACACGCTCCGCACCAGCTCGGCCAATTGGTCAACTGAAGCTGGAAGAGAAATGACACGGGTAACCTGCGGAAAATAAGTATTTGTGGCACTCCGGGTCAGCAATCGAAGCATATGTGCGCAGCCGTTCGGATCTCGACCATTATCGATCCAAGGCCACTCTGCGCGACACTGCCCCAATCGGCCCGGTTGAAACAAATCATTGAGTGAGAGCGATGCCCCGCATTCACAGTAGACGCGTGTCTGCCGAGGATCGCCGGTCGTGCCGGTTGCCTTCTACGACTTTCCGGCTGAGCACTGGAAGCATCTGCGTACGTCGAACCCCATCGAAAGCTCGTTCGCGACCGTCCGCCACCGCACCGTGCGCTCCAAGGGATGTCTGTCCAACAGGACCGCGCTCGCCATGATCTACAAGCTTGCCGAGGCCGCCGAGAAAAGCTGGCGTCGCCTCGATGGACACAACCAGTCGCCGAAAATCATCCTCGGTATAAAGTTCGCCGACGGAATCGAAGTCGTCAGATCGCAAGCTCAAACCGCTGCCGCCTGACCCGTTCCGTCACCAAAATTCGGCGATAGCTCGCAGCTCTTCGGCCTTACCTACAAAGGCGCCGGCGTTCGCGCCGGTCAAAGTCAATGACACGCTGACCTTCCTCTTCGATGACAGTTCAAACTTCGAGAGTCACCACTACGCATTCCACGTCTCCGACACAGAATTCGACGCCATTTTTTGTCGGATTCAGGACGCGCGCCTCGTCTACGGCAGCGCACCGTGGAGTGCTGACGACGCCAAGCTCAATGATTGGGGCGGCGGCAAGGGCGTTTATTTCAAAGTCCCCGATGGTCATCTCCTTGAGCTGATGACAGTGCCGCAGTGAGAACAGTGCCGCCCGGCAGTCGCCTCAAGGACGCGTCAACTGTGCCCCCGCAGGCGCTGGGTGCTGCTCACAGCGGGCGAATGGCAGTCGGCCATGCGGCGGGCGAGTTCGGTTCCTCACGGCTATCGGTCGCCCGTGAGTTACCTCCGCAACACTGCCGAATGAACTACGCGAACGTGGGCGCGCTGGTCCGCGGCCTCCCGCCGAACAGCTCATTCTGCATCCTTCCGCTATCATCCGGAGGTGGTCGTCCGTGGCAAGATGGCCTGATTGCAGCTCTTGGCGCCCTGTTGCGTGGGGTGTGATTTCTGCGGCACGACGTGAGAGCCAGCAGGTGCTAGACTCCTGCCGCGGAGGATCGGGACGTTGCAATGCCGGCCAAGCAGGAAGACGTTGGGGCGGATCGCGACGGCAGAGTGATAGATGCTGCATTGGAGTTGGCTGCGGAACGCGGCTGGGATCAGGTGCGGTTCCATCTCCTCGCCGAGCGTACCGGCATGCCGATGCCAGAGATCGGGGCCGCATTCCGCGACGTCGACGCAATCGCCGATGCATGGTTCGCGCGGGCGCGTCTCCATCTTTTAGCGCTGCCCGAGGCCGGGCTGACGGATCAATCTCTCGATTCGCGGATTGCGACGGCATGCGAGCGCTGGCTTGACTTCCTGGCGCCGCACCGCCGTGTCGCGGCCGAGATTCTGAGAGGAAAGCTCTGGCCCACGCACCTGCACCACTGGGTGCCGCTCGTATTCAATCTGTCGCGGTTGGTGCACGACATGCTCGATACGGCCCGGGTCCCGGGGGAGGGAACTCTCCGCGCCTTCCAGGAGGTTGGCCTGACGTTCGTGCTACTCGTGACCTTGGGGGATTGGGCTCGCGATCGGAGCAAGGCGCAGGCATGGACAAAGCGGCGCCTGCATCGTCGACTTGCCCGGGCAGGGCGAGCAGCTGCCTGCCTCGCGCGTAACCGATACGCTGAATCGCCACGACGGGCGTGATGCCGCCGGTAGAAACGCCGGCGGTAGATTTACCTCCCGAGCGGGGTAACAAGCTTCTCGGGGGCTGGCTGTTGTTCGCGGCTCCGCCGGTCTTACCGATGACGTAGAATGCAAAAGGCAGTCATCCGTTCATCGCAGTGAAAATCGACGCGGGCGAAGCGCATGACGTGCTCTGCGCCCATGCAGGCGCTTATCCTCCCTCCGTCCGAGAATCCTTACGAGACGGGTAATTTTGCCGCAAGGACGTCGCTCGTCAGTCGGCGTATACTTTTTTTGAGACCGATCAGGAGGCGAGTGATGATCCTGATTCCGGAAATCCGCGCACCGTTCGATCACATTGGGAAGCGTGTCGCCCACACTGGTGCTTCTTTCGCCACGGGGGTGGCATACTTGGTCATTATCCTGATGCTACTGACCGTGATCGCCGAAATATTCCTCGTGCTCATGCGTGCACTAACTTGATCTCAGGGCGGATGCTGCTGAGTAGCTTGCTCAGCAAATGGCGGACCCCTCCATTTTGCCCTCGGCACGCTCGACGGCGCCCATGGCCGACATTTGTAGAACCGTCGCGCGCGCTGACCTTCGAATAACCGGTTCACCTCCCCGCTCGGGAACTCCAACGCATCATGGTGCTTGGAGGATCGTTCATATTGACCCGCCGGAACCGCGCAACTCGCTCATGCAACCGACGTCTGGGGAAGAACCCGAGGAAATGATCGTATTCAACGTCCCGTTCGAAGGCGAGCTCGGTGCCTGGAAGCTTGCCTATCCGGTTGTCACCCACAGCCACTAGCGGTAGTGTTCGGCCATGCTCATGGACATTCACCAGCCTGGCAATCTTCGGTTCCCACAATCGCTCCCAGAGTTCCAGCGACTTTTTCCCGACGACGCGGCCTGCGCCGCCTACCTGGAGAAGGCTCGCTGGAGCGACGGGTTTGTTTGCCCCCATTGTCAGCCGAGGAGTATCTGCCAATCATCCATCTCGTCTTCGCAAACCTGAAAACGTGGCTGAACGGCATCCATCACGGGGTCAGTCACCAGCACCTGCAAGCCTACCTCAACGAATTCACCTTCCCGCTTCAACAAGCGGTTCTATCCGTTCAACGCCTTCCGTTCCCTGCTCGGCATCGCGGGCGACGTCACCGCACCTTACCTACGCAGAGCTTTACTCCGGAGCCTGGCAGCATCCTACATGTAGGGGGTGTGGGTAACAACCGGATAGGCAAGCCTGGAAGAATGCAAACTGCAACATCCGGCTTTCCAACCTCCGCAAAACCGCGCGTGATTGTATGGTCCGGCCGTGCTTCCGCCCTAAACTCGCCAGCGCCTCATCGATACCCCCGCTCCCGCCTGAGCCGCTGGTAAGCACCGGTACGTCCAGCCCCGCGGGAGGTGCGAAAAGAGGCCCCGGCCGCGCCCACCTGCGGCCAGAGCCTCTTGGCGGCCAAAAGGGGCAACGGTGAGGACCGCCTACTAAACTTAAATGTGGGACCGACAGTCTCACGTCCGTTCGTTTGCCGACTTAGGGCGGCCCCTACGAGGCGAATGTGGAGAGGCGTTGCTCGCGCGCCACAGTATCGCCCGCCGCGGGTGAGCGGACGCCCAAGGACCGCATGTTGCCGAGGGTCATCGGCGGGCCGGGAGGGGAAGGCATCGAGGAATGCTACACCACCTAAGGCTCCCCGCTCCCTGACAGGCGTATCCGCAAGCAAGAGGCCGCGACGAGGGGGTAGCAGAACCAGCCCATGCCTAGCTGCCAGGGCCAGGAACAAAACAAATCACCTCCCACCCAAGCTCTTTTGCACGGTTTTCAAGGGCACACAGAATTGGCTCTCCCGTCGGATTATCTTGATTGTTAACAACCTTGTCGTCAGGGATGGCTATCCATTGCGCATTCCGACGATCGCGACCACTTATTCCGACGCATCGCGACCACCCGTTACGATCGATCGCGACCAGGGTGGCTCGGGGCATGAGGGCGCCGTCAGGTTCACCTGGTGATTTCAGCGTTTTTGGTTGGCGTCAAGCGTGATGGGACCGTCCCCGTAGTCAACAGATGCTATGGGGCTGGCGGCGAGGAGATTGCATCCATCGTCGCTGATGTGAACCGATGGAGCACCCCATGCGTAAGCCGAACGACCTGAGCCGGTCCCTGACCGTCCTAAAAGAGGACATGACGCTGATCGCGGTGATCGAAATGAGCCAATCGAGCTGGCTCATTGCCGGCATCGTGCCTGGCATTGAGCGACACCCCTTGAAGAAGCTCGCGGTCGATGAGAGCGCATTGCTGAAGCTGCTCAATCGCTGGCGGGAGCAAGCGGAGAAAGCGGGACACAGGATCGAACGCATTGCAATCGCCTTCGAGGCCGGTCGTGATGGCTTCTGGTTGGCGCGCTGGCTCAAGGCTCGCGGCATCGAGGCCCATATCATTCATGCCTCCAGTATCGCCGTATCGCGCGAGCACAGGCGTGCCAAGACCGACCGTCTCGACACGGAACTTCTCAAACGCGCGTTTCTCGGCTGGCTGCGGGGCGAGCGTGATCACTGCAAGATGGTGGCGATCCCAACGCTAGCGCAGGAGGATGCCAAGCGGCCCAATCGCGAGCGCGAAAGCCTCGTTAGCGAGCAAAGCCGGATCGTCAATAGGATGAAGGCGGCGCTGGCGCGGCTTGGCATTCGCGGCTTCAATCCCAAGCTGAAGACGGCGGTCGAACGCCTCGAAGGTTTGTGCACCCCGGAAGACGAGCCAATCCCGCCCAACACGCTGGCTGAACTCAAGCGCGATATGGAGCGCCGCCGGCTCGTCCGCAGTCAAATCCGAGACATCGAGAAGAACCGCGTGGAGCGCATCGATCAGGCCCCCAGTGACGGACCTCATGTCATGGTGCGCCTGCTGGCGCGCGTGATCGGAGTTGGGGTAGAGACGGCGGACATGCTGGTGCAGGAGGTGCTCAGGCGAAACTTACGCGACCGTCGGGCGGTGGCGCGCTATGGCGGCCTTACCGGCTCACCTGACGAGAGCGGCAAGAAGCGCCGCGAGAAAGGGTTGGCGCGATCTGGTAATGCGCGCGTCCGGCGCGGCATGATCCAACTGGCATGGCGGTTTCTGATGTTCCAGAAGGACAGCGCCTTGGCGCAGTGGTTTTACGCGCGCACGAAAAATGCACCGCAAAGCCGCAAGACTATGATTGTGGCGCTGGCACGCAAGCTGCTGATCGCTCTGTGGCGGCTGGTGCGGGAGGGCGTGGTACCGGAGGGTGTGGTGCTGCGTCCAGTTTCATGAGCGCTGTTGCATAGAAATTCTCCGACAGTTTCGGCCCGTCCCGCTTCAAGGGCGAACGGGTGCCGATGATGGTTCGAGGTGGCGGTGTCCCGCGGTCCCTCCTGGCTTCAATGCCGTTCGACAGAATGGGTCCGCCGCCTCGGAGCTTCGCCGCCGATGCGCATGCATGCATCATGGTTCGGGTCACTGCGACCCACCGGATACAAGGTTGTGGTGCGATCTCTTCGTGCCCCGACAGCGAGCTCCCCTCGGATGCGTCATCCCAACCACGATCAGCGTGCCGCCGTGCTCGGGGCTGTCAAGGCTCGGCCTGGAAACGATGGAGCGTGAGGTCAGCGCAGAGCGACGGCCGGCCTTGACAGCCCCCTGCGCGCGGCGACTTCCAACACGTGTGGGTCGGGGCGAAGAAGCGGGATTCCGAGTTGAACAAAGAAGCTGGGATTAAGAAAGTAAAGAATGCCGTGAAATAGCGCTTGACTTCAAAGGCCTCATACAAGGAGGGACCCGCGCGCGTCGCGGAGCGCCGTCATGGCTGGCGCAGCGGCGCGCGTGGGAGGTTCCTGTTGACCCACGGGGGCGGCTGGGATGCAGATCCTGCGGTTCATTTCTTGGCTCCTTTTGGTTTGTCGTCTGCTCCGTTTGTCGCCGCGGGCTCGATCGTTTCGGCGGCTTTGATTTTGCGCATCGACGGGCCGTCGAGTTCGAGCCGATAGGCGTTGTGCACGATGCGATCGAGAATGGCGTCGCCGATCGTCGGCTCGCCGATCACTTCATGCCAGATCGGCACGGGGAGTTGGCTGGTGATCAGGACGGAGCCGCGGCCGTGGCGATCCTCGACGATTTCCATGAGATCGCGGCGCTGGCTGGCGGTGAGGCGATCGGGGCCCCAATCATCGAGGATGAGGAGATCGACCTTGACCAGCATGCGGAACAGCCGCGTGAACCGACCGTCGCCGTGCGCGAGTTCGAGGTCGGCGAACAGGCGCGGCGCGCGGGCGTAGTAGACGGCGTAACCGTCACGGCAGGCTTTATGCGCCAAGGCGCAGGACAGCCAGGACTTGCCCACGCCGCACGGGCCGGTGACCAGCAGGCTGCGGCGCTCGGCGATCCAGCGGCTGGTCGCCAGTTGTTGGAACAGCGCCTTGTCGAGCCGCCGCGGCGTTCGGAAGTCGACGTCCTCGACGGCGGCGTGGCTGTGACGCAGCCGGGCGGCGCGCAGGCGGGATTGGAAGCGCTTGGTGTTGCGGTTGGCCGCTTCGCGGTCGAGCAGCAGCGCCAGCCATTCGGGGTGCGCGAGATTACGGCTCTCCTCTTGCGCCTCGAGTTCGAGGAAGGCTTGCGCCATGCCGTCGAGCTTGAGCGCTCTGAGCTGATCAAGGGTGGGATGGATGAGCATCTGTCGTCTCCTAATTGAAGTAGGCGGGTCCGCGGATATTGTCGTGCGCGATCGACGGCCCGTCCGCGGGCATGGCAGGCCGTCGACGATCGAGATTGTTCTTCAGAATCGAATGGACCGAGCTGTAGGAGCGCGCGCCGATGTCGATGGCGCGGCGACAGGCAGCTTCGAGGCGCGCATGGCCGTAGGTCTTGGCGAGCCGCAGGATGCCGATGCAGGCGCGGAAACCTTGCTCGGGGTGCGCCCGCTCCCGCAGGATGATCTCGACCAGCGCCGCGGCGTTTGGCCCGATCTCGCCGGCCTGCCGCCGGAGGCGCTCCGGCGTCCAGTCGGCGTAACGCCGGTGGCTCGACGGCATGTGCTCGCGCACCGTCGTGTGCTTGCGATTTGCGGACGCGCGCACATGCGCCGCAACCCGTTTGCCGCGATGGAACAGTTCGACCGTGCGCGCGGTGACGCGCGCCCAGACCTTCTCGCGGAGCAGGCCATGGGGCGCCGAGTAGTAGTGCTTCTCGATCTCGACATGGTAGTCGAGCCCCACCCTGCATTCCTTCCACGCGGCAAAGACGTAGGGCTCCGCCGGCAGCGGTTTGAGCGCCGGGCGGTCCAACTTCTCGAAGAGCGTGCGTCGGCTCGCCCCGAGATGCCGCGACATGCGGTCATTGAGCTGCGCGACCAGTTCGGCGATGGCGGCGTTCAACGCCGTCAACGAGAAGAAACGCCGATTGCGCAGCTTCGCGATGATGAAGCGCGTCGCCACTTGAACGGCGGCTTCGACCTTCGCCTTGGCGAAAGCCGTCAAATGCAGATGGTGTGGAAACGACGACACACCCAAAGGTCTGTATCACGCACCCTTTTCATCCCCACTACGGTCGCAAGTTTGAATTGATCAGCCGGCGCCGGCATTGGGGTGAGGATCAACTCCTTTATTCGGACGAGAGCGGTCGACTTCGCTGGATTGCTTCTGCTTGGACAGATATCGAGCCTGCGGACGAGTTCCGACGGATAGCTGCTGGCCGCGCGGCGTTTCGAACCGTTGATCTACTGGAGCTATGCCGGATTTTGGACCGGCTTGCTGCGCGCGCCTGTGGCGATCCGTAAATGATATTACGCCGCATTTGTAAAGACAAGGCGCCGCACTCCATCGCATCGGCTGGTGATTTATCCGATAAATACAGCAGTACAAAGATCTAGATAGGCGACAATCGCATGGTTGACGCGCCATATATAGAGGCGTATTTATCTTTACGTCGAGTCGCGTACTGGACCGCGCATGGCAAGGGCACCGAAACGAGATCCCAAACGCGAGGCGCTGGCGAGAGATGGCGCACTCAATCCGCATCCCGAGGCCATTCACGACGCCTCGTTCACCGGCAATCCCTTCTTCGATGCAAAGGATCTGGTTCAGGTGCGCTACGAGATGGTGCGGCGGCATCGCGTCGACGGCGTCGCAATCAGCGAAGTCTCGACCAATTTCGGCGTCTCGCGGCCAACCTTCTACAAGGCCCTGCGGGCGCTTCAAAAGGCCGGGCTGCCTGGCCTGCTGCCGAGCCAACGCGGTCCCAAGGATGGGCACAAGATCTCTGCCGAGGTTGTCGCCTTCGTGGTCGATCTCAAGGCCGCAAGGCCAAAGCTGACAACCTCGCAATGTCTCGAGGAGATCGAGACACGGTTTGGCATCAAGGTCCATCGGCGGAGCTTGGAGCGCGCGCTGGCGCGCAAAAAAAAACAAATCAATCTGGGCTAACCAACGTTGCTGCACCAAAAGCAGCGGACGCATACGAGTCGCTGCGCGCTGCCGCCCTATGCGCCGGGCCGATCGCTTCTCCGGGCCTTGGCATTCTCCGCCGTCAAGGCATGGCAGCATGGATGAGGACTCTCGAACATCCGCCTCATTCGGATGGGGACCGCCATCCCATGATCGCGCCATCGCCGGCGTCCGATCTTCCGCAACAAAGCAGCGAACTGAGCCGACTTATCGCCAGCATCATTGTGTCTGTCGGAACGGAGCATGCTCATGCGTGAAACCAAGATCACCGCGGATCATCTCAAGCGCGACGCATACCTGTACGTCCGCCAATCATCGCCACGTCAGGTCACCGAGCACAATGAAAGCACGCAGCGTCAATACGCGCTGCGGAATCGCGCAATTGCAGCCGGTTGGCCGGTCGAGCGTATTCGGGTGATCGACTGCGACCTGGGCAAATCCGCATCGATTGCCCCGGCGGCACGCGACGGCTTTCAGCAGCTGGTAAGCGAGGTGGCGCTCGGCAAGGCCGGTATCGTCATGGGACTGGAAGCATCGCGCCTTGCGCGCAAGTCATCGGAGTGGCATCGCCTCATTGAGTTGTGTGGGATGACAGCAACTCTGCTCGCCGACGAAGATGGCTTTTACGATCCGGTCGACTTCAATGACCGTCTCGTGCTCGGCCTCAAAGGCACGATGAGTGAAGCCGAGTCACATATCCTCAAAGCGCGAATGCGCGGTGGGCAGCTCAACAAAGCTCGCCGCGGCGAACTGGAGATGGGGCCACCCGTTGGTCTGGTGTACCGGAACGATGGGACAATTGGCCTCGATCCAGATGCCGAGGTGCAGAAAGCCCTTCAGCTGGTGTTTGATACTTTTGAGCGCACCGGAAGCGCCATGGAGACCGTTCGCTACTTTCTCCAACAAGGTTTGCTATTCCCACGCCGGCTACGCATCGGACCCAACAAAGGTGACCTGCTGTGGGCGCCGCCGCGGCACGCACGCGTTCTGCAGGTGCTGCATAATCCACGATACGCAGGAGCCTTCGTGTATGGCCGCACGCGCACGCGCCATATGCCAGACGGCAGCACGAGAGCCGTCAAGGTCGCCAGGGCTGACTGGCAGTTCGTCATGCCGGGCATGCACACGGGCTATATCGACTGGGAGCGCTTTGAATTCAATCAACGTCGGCTTGCGGAAAACGCTCGTGCATTCGCAGGTGAACGGCGAGCAGGGCCGCCGCGTGAGGGACCTGCGCTGCTCCAAGGCCGTGTGGTGTGTGGCTTGTGCGGGGAGCGTATGGGTGTGCGTTATCATCAGGAGCACGGCCGCATGGCTCCAATCTATATCTGCCAGGAGACATCGGTTCGCTGCGGCGGAAAAGTCTGCCAGACGGTTCCAGGCAAAGTCGTCGATACAGCAGTTGCAAACCTGATGATCGAGCTGATGACGCCAATGACGCTGGCGGTAACTTTGGATGTCCAGCGCGAACTTAAGGCTCGCACAATCGAAACCGATGCGTTGCGACGAAAGCATGTCGAGCGCCTGCGATATGACGCCGAACTGCTGCAAGGCGGCAGACAAGTTGGCTTTCGTGTTGACCGACGCCAAGTCGATGCCAAGGTGGATGATCGTCTGGGCGATGCCGGGCCGAATGCCGCAGACGATGCACTCGGCTCCCATCAGGCGCGCCGCGTTGATCGTCTTCAGGAGGTGCTGCGCCACGGCAGTATCGACCGCGGGAACCCCGGAAATGTCCAGGATCGCGACCGAGGCGGAGCGATTAATCAAGCCCTGGAGCAGGTTTTCCATCACTATCTTCGCACGGGCGCTGTCCAGCGTACCAATGATCGGCAGCACCAGGATGCCGTTCCAGATTTCGATCACGGGCGTCGACAGCTCCAGCAGCTCCTGCTGCTGCTTCACGATGATGTCCTCCCGCTCCTTCACGAAGCTTTCAAACGTGAGCAGACCCAGGCGGTCGAGCAAATTGGAGACAACGCGCGTCTCGCGCGCCAGCACCTCCGGCTGATCCTGGTACCGTCGACCGAGAAAGGCGAAGATCGCGGGCTTCAGGCTGAACACGAACATGGCGGTCTCGCTCGGCGAGAAACCGAGCTTAGCCCGCCCTTTGGAAATATCGGCCAGCACGCCGCGCATGTCTTCGTACTGCGGCGTGTCGACGTTTTTGAGATTACCCGAGCTGGCCGCCTTGCACAGCGCATCCAGCAAGTTGTCCGCTTGCCCGCGCAGGTCGTCCCGGGACATGAGATCTTCACGAAGGCTCTCCGCGGCACCCTGTTCCTTGAACCAGGCTTCGAGAATCTCGTCCTTCTTCTCCGCGAGCAGCTTTGCGGTTTCATTTTCCTTCGGCATGACACAGCCTCCCGTTCGTCCAGCGCCCAAAGGCTTGTCTATACTTGATGGGCCCGGCAGATACACGTGTAGCCCCCGTGTCACTCCGGTATCGCGGCTCTCCGCGCCTTACCATTGCGGCTGTGGGACGAGAACGAGCGTGGCCAGCGGCGGCAAGGTGAGGGTTAAAGAGAAGGACCTGCCATGGCAGGGTGTTTCGGCTGCCATGACAGCCCCTGCGTTGCCGATGTTGCTGCCGCCGTACATGTCAGAGTCGGTATTCAACCGCTCCAGGTAGAGGCCTCCCTTCGGAACTCCCACGCGGTATCCGTCGCGAACTTCCGGGGTGAAATTACAGACGACGACCGCGACATCGTCAGCAGCGCGCCCCCTGCGGAGGAAACAGATAATGCTTTTCTCCCAGTCCGTGCAGTCGATCCATTCAAAACCGGACGGTGCGCAATCGCGTTCGTGCAAGGCGGCCACCTGCCGATACATCGCATTCAAATCGCGTACGAGCCGCTGTGTTCCAGCATGGAGCGGATCGGCAAGCAGATGCCAGTCAAGGCTTGCATCGTGATTCCATTCGGCCTGCTGGCCGAATTCGCAGCCCATGAACAGTAGCTTCTTGCCCGGATGCGTGAACATGAAGGCCAAATACATTCGCAGGTTCGCAAACTTTCGCCAGCGATCGCCGGGCATCTTCGCAAGCAGCGAGCCCTTGCCGTGGACTACCTCGTCGTGACTGATCGGCAGAATGAAGTTCTCGGCGAATGCGTATGTCAGGCCGAAGGTCAGTTGGTCGTGATGGTATTTTCGATAGAGCGGATCCCGATGGATGTACGAGAGCGTATCGTGCATCCAGCCCATGTTCCATTTGTAGCCAAAGCCAAGGCCGCCAAGGTAGACAGGCCGCGAGACCATTGGCCAGGACGTGGACTCCTCCGCGACCGTCGCGATACTGGGAAATTGCTTGTAGAGGTGTTCGTTAACGCGCTTCAGGAACGCGATGGCTTCCAGGTTCTCGTTTCCACCATATTCATTGGGGATCCACTCACCGTCGGCGCGGCTGTAATCGAGGTAAAGCATCGAGGCGACGGCGTCGACCCTTAGCCCGTCGAGGTGATACTCATCGAGCCAGAACAGCGCATTGTTGAGCAGGTAGTCCGCGACTTCGTTGCGACCGTAGTTGTAGATCAGCGTGCCCCAATCCATGTGGGCGCCTTGCCGGGGATCCGCGTGCTCGTACAGGTTGCTGCCGTCGAAGAAGCCGAGACCTTGTGGGTCCTTTGGGAAGTGGCCTGGCACCCAGTCGTTAATCACGCCGATGCCGGCCTGATGACAGCGGTCAACGAAATTGCGGAACTCGTCCGGCCGTCCATAACGGCTGGTCGGCGCGAACAGGCCCAGCGGCTGGTAGCCCCAAGAGCCGTCAAACGGATGCTCTGATACCGCTTCCACATCAGTGTGACTTGGCGATATAGGGGAACGACGTGATTGATTTGACGAGCTCTGGGTTGCGTTCAATGTAGAGTACTGCCTCCTCGAGCTTGGCCCGAACGGCCTCGATTGATTTGAGGGCATAGTTTTTGAAGATCTTTTCTCGAATTTCATCCCAGAGATTTTCTTTCGGATTGAGTTCCGGTGAATAGGGCGGCAGGAACAGAAGGGAGATATTGGCCGGGATCGTCAGAGCGCAGCCCCTATGGTTAGGAGCGCCGTCGACAACCAAGAGAATGTCGTGCCGGGAATGTTTTCGCGCGAGGGCGTCAAGGAAGGTCTGGAAGCAGGCGGTATCCGATGTCGGCATGATCAGATAAAAGCAAGTCCCGTCTCGCGGGCACACCGCACCGTACAAGTAGATGTATTCGCGAATGAGCTGGGAGGCGACCTCGGGCCTGGCGCCGGGCGGAGCCCAGCACGGGCGGGGCCGATTGATGCGGCCGAACCGCGCTTCGTCGGCGAACATGATCCGCAAGTAACGTCCACGCCTGGCGGCAGCCCGCCTGGCTTTCCTCACGGCATTGGGAAAGCCGCTTTTTTAAAATCGTTCTGAGCCGCGAGGTCGCGTTTGGGATGAAAAGGACGCGGCATCAGCTTGCGCCAGCCGTGTCGGGCCAGAACATTATAGATCGTGCTGTGGCTGGTTCGGTGTCCGATCGCTTTCTCGTACGCCGCCTTGAGATCGTGAATGTTCAACATTTCGCCGGCCCCGGCGGCTTTGGAAAACCGTGCAAGCAAAGCCTTTTCCTCAGCCAGCGTCATGTTTTCCCGCATCCGCCCGCCGCTCGGTTTCGACTGCAGCGCCTTCAGCCCACCGTGGTCATAAGCCATATGCGCCCGGTTCACCGTGCTCAGCGATACGCCCATCGCCTCCGCAATCGCAGGCTGGGTCATCCCACTTTCGCGCAGCAACACCATCTGGATGCGCTGGCGCCGCCGCGGATCTCCCTTCCAACGCAACGCTGTCTTCAGCCGCCGAATTTCGCCTTTGCTGCATTTGACCATCTGTTCGCCCCGAATCAGCTGGTCTCAGCGAATCACATCTCGCGCCCCGGGCGAAGCACTCCTCCCGCCGATTCACGCAGGTATGGAGGCGGTATGAGATGGGTAGCACTTCGATATGAGTAAAACCCATATCCTTGACGTATGGGATCAGGGTCTCGGCGAGTTCAGCATAGGTCAGATATCGGCGCCCTTCCTCGACGCTGCGCCGCCAGGATCCGAGGTGCACCTCATAAATGGAAACAGGCGCATCGGTTCGTATCGCACCTCCGCGGTCGGTCATCCAAGCGGCATCATCCCATCTATAGCGCCCGAGGTCGTACACGATCCCGGCTGTTCCCGGCGCCTGCTCACAAAAGAAAGCGAACGGATCGGTCTTGAGCGCCATCAACTTGCCGTTTCTGGCAAGGATTTCGTACTTGTAGAGCGCGCCCGCCTCGATGCCGGGCATGAAAATCTCCCAGACACCGCATTCCTTTCGAAGACGCATGGGATGCCGCCTTCCGTCCCACGCGTTGAAGTCGCCAACAACGCTGACCCGCTCGGCGTTCGGCGCCCACACCGCAAAACCGACGCCGGTGACGCCGTCGATTGTCATCGGATGCGCGCCCAGCTTTTCGTCGAGGCGCAGGTGCCGGCCCTCGGCGATCAGGTGCACGTCGATCTCGCCCAAGATCGGGGGAAACCGGTAGGGATCGTCGATCAATTGTTCGGCGTCGCCATACTGGATCAACAGACGGTACGCAAACGGGCCGCCCGACGACTCGATCTCACCCTCGAATACGCCCTCGGGGTGGACGAGTTTGAGTTCCGAGACAATCTCGGACGTCGCGGCGCGGGTGACGCGAACGCGGCGAGCCCCCGGCTGGAACGTTCGAACGACCAGCCCCCCTTTGCTGTTCCGATGCATGCCTAGAAACGAGAATGGATCGCCGTGCCGGCCCGAGACGATCCGAGAGATGCTGTCGTCCGCTTTCCGTCGGGCCATGCACACTCCGCCTTGCTGGTCAATGACGATGTTGGAAGTGTTCATTCATATCAGTTGCCGCACACGCCGTCGAACGCACAACCAAAACCGCCCATTTGCTGCCGGTGCCATGTCGGTCCCGAGGACGACACGTGCCATATGTATGGCCCGGCCGCGCGGAGCAAGATGGCGTTTGAGATCGACGAACGTGAGAGCTGCAACAATGTATTCGGCCTCTAAGTGGAGCATTTGCTCCGGGCCATCATGGGTATCCGCGCGCATCCGAGACTTACTACCGGAAAGTCCTCAAGGGCCAAAATGGCACCCAGTCTCTTGGTTGCGCCGGGCAGACCGTTTGTCCATCTCTTCATTCCATCTCGCAGACCTTGGTGGGGAAGCTGTCGATCTTTTCGTTTCGCCCATTCAACAGTGAAGTGCAACGGGCAGATTTCTGGCGCTGAAGAAAATCTCGCGAGGGGTTTGGTAGCCGAGTATCTTTCTGGGGCGAGAGTTGAGTTTGTCCTCGACCCTTTGGACATCGGCATCGGACAAAATAGAGAAGTCGGAACCTTTTGGGAAGTACTGCCTGAAGAGGCCGTTAGTGTGTTCGTTGAGGCCGCGTTCCCACGAGTGATAGGGCTTGGCAAAATAGGATAGTGCCCCCAGCGAGGTTGCGATTTGGGCGTGAGAGGCGAACTCTTTTCCATTGTCGTAAGTGATTGTTTCGATTTGGTCAGCGAGCGGCAAAAGCACGCGTGCGCAGGCCTGCACGACAAAGTCCGCGTTCTTGTCCGGCAGTTTGGCGAGCTTGGTGTATTTGGAGGTTCGCTCGACGTGCGACATGACAACGCCTTTGTGATTGGCGCCGATAATCGTGTCGGCCTCCCAGTCTCCGATGCGGATTTTTGCGGCGACAATAGGAGGCCGCTGATCGATATCGACGCGGTTCGGAATCAGCCCGCGCCCCGAATTCTTGCCCTTGCGCCTGTTGTATTTTTTGCCGCTGTGACGCAAGTGAAGATACAGCGTGCCCCCGTCTTTCTTGTCTTTCCAGACATGCTGATAGATGCGCTCGTGACTGATAAAGGCGACGCCATCCTTCGCCAGACGCCCGCTGATCTGATCGGGACTCCACTGCTGTTGCGTCAGTTTTTCTTCGATCAGCTCCACCAAATCTGGCGTTATTTTGCGCGGCTTGTCCGAGGCCTCTTGGCGTCTCTGCGAGGCCTTCTCGTGCGCTTGCTTGAAGCGATAGCCGCGCGCGCCGGTGTTGCGAACAAGCTCGCGGCTGATCGTCGACGGATCGACGCCAATTTGCCGCGCGATGTGGGCTTGCGAGTGGCCGCTTTGCAAGAGCGCGTAAATCTGGCAGCGTTGTTCGCAGGTCAGATGGAGATAGCCTTCGGGCATTTTTCCTCCGTGAGATGTGCTGTCCCACGCAAGGATAGTCTTCCATCTGACCGCCAGAAAAACCGGCATACACAACATGGCAAAGTCTGGCGGGAGAAAACGTCGGCCTCAAGGGTGCTCGCTGCGCTCGCATCGTCTCCGGCGACTAAAGCCCTTGACCCCGACCCTTTCCCCCGCCACTCACTCCGCCATGCCGTCTATGCTGCCCTGTTGCACTTCGGATTTGAAACGGCGCGTCATAAAAAACGACGTAGCGCAGATATTGCGGATAGTCGTTGGCTGACGTGACGCCTGTGAGCCGAACGGTCTGATCGCAGCGCAAGCCTGTTGTTTTATCGACGGATCGTGAATACACGCGCTGGAAAGCCGTGTTGCTTTTGGGGCGGATGACGAAGAAAGCGCCCGCCTGCGTCAGGCGGTAGAGGCGCGCAAAATCAAGGAAACCGCGATCCATGATCGTGAAGCTGCCGCCTTCCGGCGTCATGAGGTCGAGCACGTTCACCTCGTGCATTTTGCCGTCGGAGACGTGGATAAACGAGGGAATGTTACCGCGCAAATCAATCTGCGTGTGCATTTTCACGGCGGCTTTGGTGGTGCGAAAATGTGCCCACGGAAACACTTTGAGCGATAGGTCAATCGTTGTCGTGTCTAAAGCGTACACGCTGTTGTCCAGATCAACGGCGAAGGCATCGTCCGCGTAAAGCCGCCGCGCTTGCGCGATCAAGGTGTTCGCGAAATCGCGATAAATGCGCCAATCGCGTTTCTCGTTCGCATCGCCCAGATTGCTGCGAGCGACGTGTCCGCGAATGCCGAGATGATAAAGCTTGGCTTCATGCGCACGTAAACAGACTTCGATGTCGCGCAAGCTTTCGCGAAACGTCAATTGCGCAAACGCCATGCTTAAATACTGATCGAGATGCGAAAAGGTTTTGGTCGGATAATTCGATGGGTAACGCGCAACGCAACGCCGGAACGTATGAAGTGGAAGAAAATCCATAAGCTGGGCGAAAACCAGTTTGCCGATGGGCATGAGAAAACTCCGGGGTCGAAAAACCCCAGTTTCTCAAAATCACTTCGGAATCGGTGACACCCCTAAAATCCGTTTCCTTATTCTTTATCAGTGCGTTACACTATGCCCCCGGCAAAATTGCCGGACAGCAGTGATAAAATATTGGATTAGATAGACACTCATGAAGGAGAGTAACGATGAAGAAGAACACGATCTGCCTGTGGTACAACCATGACGCGGAAGAGGCCGCGCAGTTTTACGCCCGAACCTTTCCCGACAGCACGGTCGGCGCGGTACACCGGACACCGTCCGACTTTTCGGGCGGTAAGGCGGGCGATGTCCTGGTTGTCAATTTCACGGTGTGCGCTGTGCCGTGCATTGGCCTCAACGGCGGGGACGCATTCAAGCACAGCGAGGCATTCTCCTTTCAGATCGCCACCGACGACCAAGCGGAGACTGACCGTTATTGGAACGCGATTGTCAGCAACGGCGGTGCGGAAAGCGCATGCGGCTGGTGCAAGGACAAATGGGGTCTGTCGTGGCAGATCACGCCGCGCGTCCTGACCGAGGCAATGGCCAAGGGCGGCGATGTGGCGAAGCGCGCGTTCGAGGCGATGATGGAGATGCAGAAGATCGACGTCGCCAAGATCGAGGCGGCGGTGCGCGGGTGAGAATCGCATCTTCAAGCTGGCGCGGCTTTTTGTCCTTGCATTTACGCTGCTAGCAAGTGCCCGCTTGTAACAAGCGCCGGATCGTCCTGCGGCTCCCGCAGGAGCAGGGCCAGCAGGCCGGCTGACCGGCCTCGCCAATGAGGGGCGCGCCCGCGCCCCTCATTTTTATCCGCAGGAAAGAGCGCCGTTCCCGGCGCTTTTTCTTCGTGAGGTCGATAGTCGCGCGTACGATTTACCACATGAAGAAAAGCGCTAAGGGCAGCAAGACAAGGAAGGGCGCATCAGCGCGCGAAAGCGCAGCGTTTAAAATCAAATTGCGCGGCAAGGACAATGCGCCGCTATCGATGCGCGAAATGCGCGACGGGCTTTACGAAGCCGGCGTCGCTCGCTTTCAACCAATCTGCGACGTCCGGGGTATATCGCGCGAAAAAGGGGCGATTTTTGAACCGTCATTCATCAGCGTGAACCACCTTTCACCACAACCTGAATATCCGTTAAGATACGGAAAAATAAGCGTTTTTTTTAGAATCTTTTGATTGCAGCCTCGGGGCTGATCGGGTATGCATTACGGCATCGGTAGGGACGGCTTCCGCCTCCCGGAGCACAATGGAGAAGAGACCATGGCGACGAAGAAGAAGACTAAGAAGAAGTAACTCTGTCTGCGCACGCAGATCGATCGCGTCACAACGCCTGCATTTGACCGGGCAGAGGCGCGAATGCATGGAAAGAGGGCCGACGCTATCGGTCTTTTTTCTTTTGCCCCATATGGATGGCCACTGAAACCTATGAAAATCCGCTCTGCTTGCGCTCTTTGGCAATTGCCGGCCGCGCCTCCATCACGAACGGTTCAGTGTTCGGCTGCCTCCGGCACCCGGTTAAAGCAAATCCTCAGATGCAGCTTCCATCCAGCAAACACTGGGATCGGCTGACCCCCGCGATCCCGCTCATCCTCGCGGCGATTGCGCTGGCCGTGCGCCTTTACGGCCTATCAGACAAGCCGTTGTGGCTCGACGAGATCATCACCCAGAGACGAGCGAATCTCGCCGTTCCAGAGTTGATCACGAATTCACTGCATCACAGGCACTTCCCAACTTATTTTCTTCTTGTCCGGGTCTTCGACGCACCGCTGATCGACGAGTGGATGTTGCGTCTGCCATCCGCCTTTTTCGGAGCCGTTTCGGTTTTCCTGGTCGCTCTCATCGGCACGGAAGTTCGATCGCGGTGGGCCGGCATCGTTGCGGCCAGTCTGATGACGCTGTCGCCATTGGAGGTTCAATACGGACAGGAGGCCCGCCCCTACGCACTGTTCTCCTGTCTTGTCTTGCTTGCACTTTGGGGACTGGTGCGTATCGGCCAGCAGACCGCGCCGCCCGAGGGTCGTTCGTCGAACCGCTCAGACCGTCAGCTCGGTCCCTGGCTCGTATTTACGATCGGCACGATCGGCGCTCTTAATGTTCTGTTAGTGGGAGCCGTATGGCTGATAACGGCGAATCTTGCCGCGATCGCGATTTTTCAGCACTCCGGGCTAAGGCGGACGGACTTCATTCGAAAATGGGCGTTGGTACAGGCGATTATTGTGCTGACCTGGGTTCCGGGGCTAATTGCAATGGCTCTGGCGGTCGGCAACGATCCTCTCCGCGGCATTCGATGGATACCGCCGACCACACTGGACCATGCGTGGAAGGTGCTCTCTGCGGTTTATTTGTTACGCACATCAAGCATCGTCACGTTTGAACTTTTGCCGACGCCCGTTCCGATTCTCGGCGTTGCGACTGCTGCATTCGCGTTGTTAGGTGCATGGCGCCTGCGATCACGTCCGACCTCGCTCGCCATCATAGGCCTTAGTGGGCTTGCGATCCCGATTGCGATATTTGTCATTTCGATCTTTCAGCCGATATTGGTTCCACGTTACTTCCTCTTGAGCACAGGTCCGTTCTTTGTGCTGGTCGGAATTGGCGTGACCGCTTTGCCGCATCGGCTTTCACTGGCAGCGACGACAGCCGTCATTATTTTCGGAATAACGAGTCTCGCCGTTTACTATCGATCCGAAACAAAGCCGCGTTGGGACCTGGCCGCGGCCTATCTTGCGGAAAATGTGCAGAGCGGAGACTCAATCACCGCTAATGACCACATGGCGCGTTATGTTTTGGCGGCATATGGGGAGCGGTATCATCTCGACCGAAACCGGATACAAGCAATCAATCCACAATCCGCCGAGAAGGCGCTGCGCAATACGCAGGAGGGATCGATCTGGGTTGTCTATGGTCGCACTGGCCAGGGAGCGATCGGTCCCGAGCAAACCTACTTTAAGCAATGGCTTGAAATGGGATTGCCCACTTGCCGGCGCCAATTTGGTCTTAACGTAGTTGTCTTACGGCTCGACCGGAGCGCTGGCGGGCCAGGACAGAAAGTGCAATCGCCCCCATGCAGCGAACAAAGATGAACGACCGCCGCCTCAGGTCCCACATCTCCAATCGAATCCGGCCTTTCCGCAGAACGTAAATTGGGTCCGGATGACATGGGTGGCCGCCAACCTTTTGATATTGCCAGATTATCATTGTCGAAACGGGAAATGCAGTGATCCGCTGTCACGCCGGGTACGGACGGCTTCCTCCGCTGTGCGCGTGCGCTCCGCGTCGATCCCGCCGTCACGTGAGAAATAGAGTGTCTGCGACGGGAATGCGAACCCGGCTCCGCTCTTGTTGACGATCTCTATGCAGCGCAGCAGCAGGTCCTCCTGAACTTCGAGAAACTCGTCGTAGCTGTTGGCATAGACGTAAGCGAAAATCTCCAGGTCGATCGAATAGGCGCCGAGGGCGATGAAGCGCACCCGCGCTGGCTCATTGCTGACGCGCGGATGCGCATAGAGCATCGCCCGCAGCTCCTGCAAGAGATAACGCACCTGCTCCGGGCTGGTCTCATAGCGAAGATTGAGCGTCGGGTGAAACCAGAAAAGGTCGCGGCTCGTGAAGTTCTCGATCTTCGTGGCCGAAAACTCGCCATTTGGTACCGTGAGCACGGTGCGGCCCAGCGTCCGAATGCGCGTCGAGCGTATCCCGATATCCTCGACCGTCCCCAGCGCGTTACCGAAACGGCAGAAATCGCCGATCTGCACCGGCCTGTCCGCGACTAGGGTCAGGCCGCCGATCAGATTTTCGAAAAGCTTCTGGGCCCCCAGTGCAATCGCTAGGCCGCCGAGGCCGAGAGCTGCAACCGCGGCCGTCACATCGATACCAAAACTCCGCGTGACCACAAATGCGAATACAACAATGATTGCCGCCTGGATCAGGCGTTTCAGGAAGCTAACAATTGAATACGCGGTATTTTGCCCCTGCTGCAACAGCCGGTCGAGTGCATAGGCCGACGCGGTTTCAGCGATTCGCCACACGAGCCATGCCAGTCCAATCCCAGCAACAATCTGCGCCAGAAAGATGCTATAGTAACGAGCAAGGAGCGGCAGGCCCAGGGTCTGGCTGCTGACAATCGCAAAGAAGAGAAGCGCCGCGATTAACAAACGCAGCGGCATGGCCGAGGCATCGATGAATTTCGCGAATCTTTTTTTCTCCCTCTCCCATTTTAAGAGTCGGAAAAAAGGACGACGCAAACTCACGAGGGCGATTGAAACAATGATGCTGATGCCCGCAGCAAGTAACAACACTAGCCAGTGCGAAATCGGTGTCCCGGCGATGCTTGGTCCCTCCGGAACTTGATTGAGCAGTGATTGTTCGGTGGGTTCACGAGCATTCACCCTGGAGAGGGTCGCCATTGCCGTACGCGTTTCCGCAGAAACAAGCCAGATCGGCGCCGCTCCGTTCTGCTCTACCCGTTTAGCGAGGAGCACAACTTCCGTATCTCCTGCCTTTGCTGTACCAAAACGCTCTAGATTCGGGGCAAGCCCGTCATTCAAGTCGCCCTCGGGGCTCGGGCTTATTTCAGCCGGCGTGGCGATGGTCCCCGCCCGATCAAGAACCTTGTGGAACTGAATGGCCGTTGCCGTTAATGGAATAGACTCACCCGCGCCAACGTAAACAAGCCCCTTCTCAAAGAAACGTTCTGCACGTTCATAATCACCGTTCGCTAACGCGGCCATGAGCCCTTTGACCATCCCTTGCGGAGTGTTTCTCCCCAAGGGATCACCGCCTACCTTTGCAGAACCGGGTTGCTCACCCACAACCGCGTTGCCGGACATAGGTACCGTAGCACCGGCGGCGGCGGTCAAGATAAGAAGTCCAACGAGTGCGCGGGCTAGCGCAGCGATCGGCAGCCTTAGGATCATGTACCCCCCCTTGATCCGTCGTGGCGGCAGAAGTTTTTCGCCGTGAGCGGTTCATTGGTGAAAAGCTGAAGCCGTCCGGGACCCTCAATCCCGAAACGGTGCCGATACGTTACGGCCTGATATGTCAAAAGAAGGTTAGTATCCTCCGGCGGAGGATTCCTTGTTGGTATTCAATTCCAGTAAATATTTTTACGGATATGAGCCCGTGTTCGGATCACTCGGAAGAGTCTGCACGTGGCTCAGGCCCTCCGCCAAAGCAGGCCCCAGCCTGCTCCTAGGAGTGGCCCTAAGCGGCCTGCGCCCAAATCCTCTCCTCCGCCGTGAGCATCGGCCCCTCCCTCTCGGAGGAACCACCTTGGCGGATGGGTCCAGATTCGAGTTGCCGACTGGGTCAGTTTCCCACTGCCGATGACACTGCCATGCTGAAGCATCCAAGGCCACGATAGCTATCGTGCCCTGCTGCGTAGCCGGTCCCACCGTACGCGCAAATAGCTATCGTGCCCGCAACCAGTATCGCTCGGTTATCCGCAGGAAACGTCGGTAGCTTCGGCGCTTTTTCTTCGCGCGCAGGGCCGCAGCGTGTACGATTTTACGAATGAAGAAAAGCGGCAAAGGCGGGAAGACGAGGAAGGGCGCATCTGCGCCCCAAAGCGCGGCGTTTAAGATCAAACTGCGTGGCAAAGATAACGCGCCGCTGTCGATACGTGAAATTCGCGACGGGCTTTACGAGGCCGCGCGCCGGCTGGATGCATACGATGGTACTCACCGTGCAAAGTGGGTGACGCTCTATCTGACGATGATCGATGAGGACGGCAACGAAGTCCTGCCGAGCCGCTCGGGCGAATGGATCATCCACCCCTACAAATCCGCCGCCGATGAATTCAGGGCGTAATTATATCAGCGATCCAGTCGTTTTATCGCTCGGTAGCCCTGGATTGCTTCGGCCCCCGCGTCGAGGGCCGAAGCAACGACATCAGACGGGCGGCGGCCAGTGAATAATCATATAGATCAGCATTGCGCCGATCATCATGACCGCAGATTGACCCCATCCCTTTATTTTGTCCGGCTTGCAGCCGATAAGATAGCCGCAGAAGAACCAGATCGCGATGATGATAAAGATGCGCAGATTATAGATCGTTTCCATCGTGCGCTCCTTTCTGTTTGATTTGCAGGCCGCGTCGGGATGACCCGGCGCGGCCCGTCGTTTTATTTCCTTCCCGGCCCGGGAAGCTGCTTCAGGCCCTCGGGGGCTTTGAGCGCCTTGCGGCCTTCTTTTTTGTCCCCCTTTTCGCCGGAGAAGGATTCCATCGTTCTACTGAGAACGGCGGTGCGACCGCAGCCGTCATGACAGGTCCCAAAGGTTGTCCCGTTCACAACGCGGATTCGCGTGCCGCATTGCAGTTTTCCGCAGGCGCAGCCGAAGAATTCGGCTATCTCGCCGTGGGTCCTGTGTCCGCAATGCGGGCAGGCGAACCGGCCCAGATTCACCCGGTACCGCGCCTCGAACACCTCGTCCCGCGGTGCCACCGGCAGAGACCTTGTAGAGCTAAAGTTCGCCCCGCGAGATCATGCCTTCCGTCGCCTTGAGGTCGCCAATCTTGACGGATTTGTAGCTCTGCCTCTGACGAAACCCCGTCGCGCGCACCGCTCTGTTCCCAACAGTGGGACAAACGAGGACGATACCAATGCAGGATGTTCAGCGTTTGCTTCTCGTAAGCACGCTTCTCTCCAGCGTCGTTTGGCTTCAGGCTGCGCACGCTGGGGTCTTGAACGAGAAACCCGCAAGCGGCGAGACGATAATCGTGAGCGGGAATGCGATCTTGCTGGCCCAGGCGATAGAGCCCGAGACGAAACCCGGCGAAACTCCGCCGAAGCCGCCCGCTAGGAAGCCGGCCAAAGCTCCAGCCGGTGCCGCGCCGCCTCAGCAAAAGCCCATGCCGTCGGTGCAGCCGCCCCACGCTTCTCCGCCCGCGGCCGCTCCACCCCCCGCGGCTGCTCGTCCCGCTGCCCGACCGACCGCGTCGGCACCCCCCGCAAAGCCGAATGCTGGCGCCCCACCGCCATCCGATGCGAGGCATCCCGGCTCGCCCGCTCGGTCACCCGCTGCAGGCACGTCGCCGACTGCGCAACAAAGGGCTCAACCGCCGCAAACGCCGACTGAGACCACACCGCAAGAGCGTGCGTCTCAGCACGGGCGTAAGCCTGGCCAGCCGCAGCGCCGTCCCGGCACTCCGCCTGCCGCCGCAGGTACGTCGCCTGTTCCTCCTCCCACGGGCGCAACTGCCTCACCGTCTACTGAACAAGGCCAGCCTTCGGGGCCGGGCCGGAGAGGCCAATCACCGACTGGAGCGGCTCGTCCCGGCACTCCGCCTGCCGCCGCAGGTACGTCGCCCGTTCCTCCTCCCGCGGGCGCAACTGCCTCACCGTCTACTGAACAAGGCCAGCCTTCGGGGCCGGGCCGGAGAGGCCAATCACCGACTGGAGCGGCTCGTCCCGGCACTCCGCCTGCCGCCGCAGGTACATCGCCTCCTTCTCCTTCCACCGCAGGCACGCCTCTTTCACCGGTCACCTCGCAGCCGCCACAGGGCCGATCGCAACCGCCTGCCGGCCAACCCGCCGCACAGGGTGTGGTGCCTGCCCCTCGGCAGGCCGCGCCGCTCACGCCTGCGGGGGTGCCTACGCCGAGTACACAGGATACGCGACCAATCGCGCCGGCCGCTGCGGGCGCCGGGATCAGGCCGCAGTCTGCGCAGGGACAGCCATTGCGCCGGATTGAGGATCTGCGCGGGGAAAGGCGCGAGGTGACGGAGGGCGGACGGACGATCATCCGCGAACCGGACCGCACCATTATTGTCGAAGGCGGACGGACCATCATCCGTCACAACGAGATCGACCGATTTCGCTACGGGGCGCAGGACGTGCGTATGGAGCGGCGCGGCGACGAGAATATCACGGTCGTTGTGCGCCCGAGCGGCGACCGCATCGTGACCGTCGTTGACGACAACGGTTATTTGCTCCGTCGTTCCCGCATCCTCCCTGATGGTCGCGAGATCACCATCATCGACAACCGCCCGCGCGGGCCCGGTTACGCCCCTCGGCACCGGCCTAGCGGGTTCGCCGCATTCTTCGTCGATCTGCCGCCCCCGGTTATTCGTATTCCACGCGACCGCTATATCGTGGACGCCGCGCGGGCGAACCGGGCGCTTCTCTACGACACGTTGTTGGCACCGCCCGTCGACATCATCGAGCGCCCTTATACGCTCGATGAAATCCGCTATAGCGCGCCGTTGCGAGATCGTATGCCGCGAATCGACCTCGACACCGTCACCTTCGAATCGGGTTCATGGGAGCTGAGCCCCGATCAGATCGAACGCCTCGCTGTAATCGCTGAAAGCATCAATCGCATCGTGCAACAAAATCCGCGCGAGGTTTTCCTGATCGAGGGGCATACTGACGCCGTCGGCGCGGACGTGGACAATTTGTCTCTGTCGGACCGACGGGCGGAAACGGTCGCATTGGTGCTCACCCAGGAGTTTGGCGTACCGGCGGAGAATCTCTCCACCCAAGGCTATGGCGAGCAGTATCTAAAGGTCCCGACTGAGGCACCCGAGCGAGCGAACCGGCGCGTCGCCGTGCGGCGCATCACGCCGCTCCTCACTGGGCAAGTCCAGTAAACGCCGCCGTCTTTGCCACTGCAGCAAAAACGAAGCGCAGAGAAAACAAGTAGGGTCCGCTTTTACGTAAACTCGCCATTTCCGATCTGTGGTGAGAACGACGTGCGCGGCCAAGCCACTCCTGCAGCTTCGACCATCGCCGCCTGTCTGTACCGAAAACTCAGATTCGGACGTATTGGTGGTGCAGCCCACCGACAAGCGCATGAGACGCAATGCGTCCGGTCCGCTGAACCGGACGCGGTATCGGGGCATCTTTGTTCAAGGAACGATGGGTTCGCGTCTCATTGTAATAGCGAGCGTATGAGCGCAGGACCCGGCGCAAGTGCTGCTCGCCCAACGCCACCACGTGGTCAACGCATTCGCGGCGGATGGAGCCAATCAGCCGTTCAGCAAAACAGTTCTGCCACGGCGATGCAGCCGAAATCGGTTTGTCGCGGATGCCCATGGCCCGCAATCGGCGGCTGACAACTGGACCGTAGATCCCGTCGCGATCGCGGATCAGATAGCGTGGCGCCTCGTTCCAGGGGAATGCTTCGATAATCTGCTGCGCGATCCATTCCGCCGTCGGATGGGCCGTGACATTGATCCAGACAAGGTCTCGTCGTGCCAGCCGGACCATGACAAAGGCATAGAGCAGGTCAAATCCGATGGTTGGCACAACGAACAAGTCCATGGCGGCAATCTGCGGCGCATGATTGCGTAGGAACGTGCGCCATTCCTGGCTTGGTGGGCCGGACCGCTTGACCATGTGCTTGGCGACGCTCGACTGAGCGACCTCAAACCCGAGCTTGAGCAGTTCGCCGTGGATGCGCGGCGCTCCCCAGAGCGGGTTCTCAATGCTCATCCGCCGTATCAATGCTCGGAGATCCGAACCGATTTGGGGCCGACCTCCTCTTGCGCGTGACTTCCACCGCCAGTAGCAGCGAAATCCTGCCCGATGCCAGCGTACCAGCGTCTCGGGCCTTATAATCAGCATTGCCGCGAGGATCGACGGGAACCAGCGATAGAGCTGGACAAAGAACAGGCGGTCGCCGTTGTTGAACCGGACGCGACCCCGCACTTTTCGTTGCAGCACCCTCAGCTGCTGCCTGAGCGCGGCATTCTCGGCTTCAAGTCGGATCTTGGACTTGACGAGTGCCGCCAGCAGGTTGAGGGCCAGAAGGATCAGTGCGATCATGACCCCAAGCGTGACGTGATTCCATCACCAGTTCAATGCGGACGAGGTTTTCGGTACACACAGGGGCGAGACACCTCACTCCCTGAAGCGGTACCCGACGCCATACAGAGTGTCGATCATGTCGAAATCGTCGTCGGTTTGCTTAAACTTCTTACGCAGGCGCTTGATGTGACTGTCGATGGTGCGGTCGTCCACATAGACCTGGTCGTCATAGGCCGCATCCATCAGGGCGTTCCGGCTCTTCACCGCGCCTGGACGCTGCGCCAGGGCCTGCAGGATGAGGAACTCGGTCACCGTCAGCGAGACGGCTTTCCCCTTCCAGGTGCAGGTATGACGCTCCGGGTCGATCCGCAACTGCCCGCGTTCGAGGACCTTGGCCGAAGCGGTTTCCTTGGGCGGGCCCCCATCCTTGGGGGTGGCGCGGCGCAGGACCACCTTGACCCGTTCGACCAGGAGCCGCTGAGAGAATGGTTTGCGAATGAAGTCGTCCGCGCCCATTTTCAGGCCGAACAACTCATCGATTTCCTCGTCCTTGGAGGTGAGGAAGATCACCGGAACGTCCGATTTCTGCCGCAGCCGCCGCAAGGTCTCCATTCCGTCCATCCGCGGCATCTTGATGTCGAGAATGGCCAAATCCGGCATGCTGGTCTTGAAGCCGTCGAGCGCCGAGGCGCCGTCGCTATAGGTCTGGATCCGGTAACCCTCGCCTTCGAGCGCGATCGAAATCGAGGCAAGAATGTTCCGATCGTCGTCGACGAGCGCAATCGTGGGCATCGGGGCTTTTTCCCATGACGGTCGAATTCCGTGACATAAAAGGCATGCAAAGCTGGCCAAAATGTGCCTGTCCCTATCGCAAATGTCATCCGGTTGGCCAGAGACGCCGAATTGGGTGATCCTGTCGCCCGATGTGGGATGCTTGCAGGCTGCCGTGGTCGCTGTTCGTCGGGTCGCTCCAAATCGCGGGCGTCACTCGAAGCCGAGAACTTGCCCCTGCGTCAGCAGATCATCGTCCTGCAGCGCACTGCGCCGAAGAGTTCCGGCTTCTCTATGGTTTTCTGATCCTGCAGCATGACCGACGCCTGCTTCTGTGGCTGGAGACCACGGCGCATCCATCGGCGGAATGGATTGCCCGGCAGCTCACTGAGGCCCTGTGGATGGGACGAGGCTCCCCGCTATCTCATCCGTGACCGCGATCGATCCTATGGCGAGGTATTCATCCGACGTATTTGTGCTACGGGCATCCGCATCGACGGACATCACCGTGGTCGCCGTGGCGAATGGATAGGCAGAGCGGCTGGTCGGATCGATCCGGTGGCTATTGGTCACGTGATTGTTTCGCTAGTGCGGTGCGCAACCGCATCGCCGAACACATTTTCGGAGCCTTCGCTGGGGGAAGCGAACCCGAGGCGCAGACTGACGATGAGCGATTCCATGATGCTCGAGAGCATAAGCGCCGTCACGTTGGCGACGCACGATATGGCCCGCGCCGTCCGCTTCTATCGCATGCTCGGGTTTGAAATTGTGTACGGCGGTGAGGAGGGTGCGTTCACGAGCTTTCGGGCTGGACGCAGCTACCTCAATCTCGTCGCCCAGCCCGCCGAGAGACAATGGTCATGGTGGGGACGGGTGATCATCTACCATTCCGACGTCGACGCCCTATACGCGAGCGTGATAGCGGCCGGCTATCGTCCGGACACGGCGCCACGCGATGCCGAATGGGGGGAACGGTTCTTCCACTTGACCGACCCAGATGGCCACGAACTCAGCTTTGCTCGACCATTGCGATGATCCCACACTGCTGCGCGCTTACAGCGGCCGCGGCGGCATGGCAATGCGACGCAGTCGGCGCCCCCGGTACCGCCCGCCCGCTCCAATGGCGTATCGTCGGCGGCCCTTTAATCTTTCCATGCGGGCTCAGTCGTAGCACGCGATGACGATCGGAGATTCGTTCGACAGTGTCATCTTGAGCAGGGTCGCCGTGAGGCTGGCACAGAATTCGTCGGAGACCTCACGCGCGGCCGCCAAGGTCACTCTCTTCAGCGTCTGTATCCGTGGGATGAGAAGGTAGTTCGGCAGGATTAGATCCGAGGCGAACGTGCATCGTCGGGTGCAGCTTCTTCTTCGTCCGGTAGCCCGCGGCCGGGTTCCGGATCGTCCGCCGGCACGAAATAGAAGTCGCTGTCTTCTGCAGGCGGGCTGAGATCGGGAATCGAGCCTTGATTGATCCGATGGGCGCTGGTGATGATCCGGCTCTGCGCGGCTGAGGCGCACCACCGGCACGCTGCCGGATGGGATGATGTCAGCCAGCACCTGCCCGGGCCCAACCGATGGCAACTGGTCGATGTCGCCGACGATCAAGAGGGCAGCTCTGTCGGGCACCGCCCTCATGAGGGCCTGCATCAGCAGGACGTCGACCATCGATGCTTCGTCCACGACCAGCAGATCGCAATCGAGCGGATTGTCCGCGTCGCGCTTGAAACCGCCAGTCCTGGGGTCGACCTCCAAGAGCCGGTGGATGGTCTATGATCGTCCCAGCCGCCCCTCCCTGCCGCACAGCGGCTTAGTTCAATCCCCGAGAGTCACTCAATCGGCGGGTTGGTATAAGTGGGTGGGTATGTGCAAGGATAAATATTCATTACCCTTACTCAGGAAATGGGTTGGAGCGTCTTGGCGCTGAAGGGAGCGGACGGCGTCCCCGCGATCATAAGCTTAAGGTAAATCCGGTAGTTGGGAAGCTGCAGGAAATCCGCGTGCGATAACCGTTCATGGAATTCGCGGACGAGGTACGGCGCGTCCTCCGCGCCGACGCGGAATGAGATGACCGAGCCGACATTGCGCGCGATCCACGGCAATACGGCAGCGTTGAGCGCCCTGCTCAGCCCCTAAGTGTGATAATGGCTTTCGCCTCGCGCTCGCCCGAGATGATTGCTCCGTTGATGAAGGACGGCCAGACGGTGGAGTTTTCTGTGCCCGCCCAATGGATCGGCCCGACCGGATCGCGAACCGCCGACTTAAACAGCGTGGTGGCGCCCGGCGTGAGGAAGCCGGTGAAGCAGCCGCGCGTCCATTGCTGGGTGGACCAGTTCATCTCGTGATAGTCGATTACCTTGTGCGCCTTCGGCCCGAAGCGCTCGGCCACGTTGTCGAGCACCAGCTTGCGCCGATCGGCCGCCGGCAGCAGGGACACCGCGCGCGCCTGATCGGAATAGACGAAGCCGGTCATGATACCCTTCTTGGAATATTTCTCGGGCACGCCGCTATCGGCGGTCTCGCCGACCACTCCGAGATAGTCGAAGGAAGCACCGTTGAGCCCGTCCGCCCGCCAGTAAGGCTCGTCGTAGATCATCTGCACCTTGATCACGAGCCCTTGCGGCCAGCGCTGCGTGATCTGCACCCGGGCGGTCGGCGGTGAGGGATCGTAATCAATGGCGCCGGCGAGATTGGGCGGGATGGCGACCACGACGTGGCGGGCGGCGATGCTGAGCTCGTCGCTGCACACGATGGCGCCCTTGTCGCTCCATTTAATGCTGCGCACCGGCTGGCCGAGCCGCACCGCGCCTTTGCCGAGCCGGTCGGCAACCCGCTGTGCCATCGGTTGCGTGCCATGGATCAGCCGGTCCTGCTGAGCACCGCCCGCGAATGCAAACAGTTTGTCGAGCCCATGACAGGCGCGCACCAGATAGGCCATTTCGAGGATGGAGATTTCCGAGGTCGAGGCGCAGGCAACGGAGGCGACCGTGCCGCCGACCAGGGCACGGACATTGTCGTTGTCGACGTTCCGCTTGAGCCATTCGGCGAATGTCATGGCGTCGAGCCGCGCGGCGGCAGCTTGCGCCCAGGGTTTGTCAGGATCGATCGTTTTGGCGAGCTCGTCGACTTTTTCGTAAGCAGCCTCGATCTGCTCGGAGCCTGGATATTTGCCGTGCAGCAGGTCGCCGATGCGGATGAATTCTTTCGGATCGAGCGTGCTGCGCTCGAGCGTCTTGCCGGTATCGTAGGACTTATAGGTCTGCCCACCGACTTCCTTGATCAACCCGTAATAGGCGTTCTGGTCGGGGCCGACCCACTGGCCGCCGAGATCGGTCCAACCGCCGCCTTTGATCGGCGCGGTGAGCGAGCGGCCGCCGATGCGGTTGCGCGCTTCCAGCACGATGACACTGGCGCCCGCCTGCTTGAGCCGGAGCGCGGCGGTAAGGCCGGAATAGCCGGCCCCTACCACGCAGACGTCGTAATGCGGCGGGGCGCGATGCTTCGCCTGTGCGGGAGCATCGAGACTGGCGCCGATCAACAGCGCCGAACCGCCGCCGAGAACCTGCCGCCTTGAGATTTTCGCCATGGGCTTCTCCTTTCGATAACCCGCCGGTTTTGCAATCTAAATTTGCATTTCCACTTACTTCAATCGCCCCCTTATGAGGCGTTGCAGAAACGGAGGAGGCTATGCAGGTGCTGCTCCTTGGGGCGGCCCGGATGACTGAACAACCGATCTCCTACCGCTCGCGATCGTCAAAGTCAGTCGTACCAATCACCTCGGGGAAGCGTCCTAGCGCTGAAAGGGGCCGACGGCGTCCCGTCGATCATGAGCTTGAGGTAAATCCGGTGATTGAGAAGCTGCAGCAAGTCCGCATGCGAAAACCGTTCATGGAATTCTGTCGCTGCTGCAACTTCAGGCGGCTGCACGGTTGCCCGATGGCCCGTTGTCGGAAGTGACCATGAACGCGGCTTTGGCCATGATCGAGGCCGCTGCGCCTCAAAATGAAATCGAGGGCGCGCTCGCGGTTCAGATGGCGTGTACGCACTGCGCGGCGATGTTTGCCCTGAGCCGGGTTGACGGCTGCACACAGCGGTCAATTTCCGCGTATTCGACGGCGGCGGCGAAGCTCCTGCGAGCATACACAATGCAGGTCGAAGCACTACGACGCCTTCGCAGCGGCGGCTCGCAGCATGTTCGTGTCGAGCATGTGCACATCAATGATTAGGCACGAGCCCTAATCGGTTCAGTTAGCCTCGCTCGTCCAGAAGTTCGGAAAAGTGGAACCATCGAAATGACGCAGAACAGCCTGCTACCAATCCTGGCCTTTTAGATCGCGTAGCGCCTTCGCCACCCGTACAAGCGGCACGCAGCGATCCTTCGAGAGGCCACTCTCGGACGCTACAATCTCGGCTTCAGCGTCGGCGTCAGGGAAGTCAAACTCGATCGCGAGGAACCGCTGCCGGGTCGATGGCTTCAGAGTTTTGAGAATATTCTGGTAGCCAGGATTGTACGACACCGCGAGCATGAATTCAGGCGGAGCTTGAAGCACTTCGCCGGTGCGCTCCAACGGCAGTATCCGCCGATCGTCGGTCACCGGGTGCAGAACAACGGTGACATCCTTGCGGGCCTCCACTACCTCATCGAGATAACAGATCGCCCCCTCACGGACGGCCTTCGTCAACGGCCCGTCGACCCAGACAGGTTGGGCGCGTCCTTGCCCAGGAGAGCGGCAAGCTGCGGCGTTGAACGCCCATCTGCTGGAGTGTTGCCGCAAGTCTCAATGCAGAGGGCTACATCGCGCGCGGCGGGCAGATAGTGGATGCGAGCATTGTGCCTGTGCCGAAGCAGCGCAATACGCGCGAGGAGAACGAGGCCGTCAAGCACGGCGCGACGCCGGCGGAGTGGGAGCGGAAACCGGCGAAGAACCGCCAGAAAGATAAAGACGCGCGGTGGACCAAGAAGCATGGCAAGAGCTTCTTCGGTTACAAGAACCATGTGAACGTGGATCGGACGCAGAGAAGCTGTTGAACTTCACAGAAGCTGCATCTGAGCATCGCGCCTTCGCGCAAGAGCTGCCGCGTTTTGTGTCCGAGGTCCGGCGGATGTTCACCGCCGAGCAGATCGCGGGTTATCCTATCGCTCTTCGTCTGGGGAGCCATGTGGGGCGTCGTGGGCATGTTTCTTGCGGTGCCGATTACGGCGATGCTTATGATTGTATTCGCAAATTATTGAGGCCACGCGGCCAGTAGCGATGCTGCTGTCTGAGACAGGAAGCATAGGCCCGCCTGATCGACTAGCGGGGCCAAAGTAGTGAAGTCACACCGCGTAGGTCTGAAAATGCCGCGCCCTCATCGAGAAGAACCCGCTCATACTTGTCTGCTTCGCAAAGGCAGTTTTGCAGGTCCTGGGCACTCAAGTCGCCAAGTCCCTCCCGCTGCAATTCGGGCATGATCGCCTCGCGCAGGCGATCAAACTCCCGCCTCCATTCTGCCTCGGTCCAGGGCGCGTCGACGGGACGCCCCAGCACGCGATTAAGACCTTGCCGGCTGCCGGAGCCAGATACGGCGAAAGTCATCCAATCATAGGCTGACCGCAGCGGGGGAACAAATTTGAGGTCGGCGACGATCTGCGCCGACATAAAGCCGTCGCCCATTCCGTGATACCGGCCAAGCCGCCGATGATAGCTCGCGAGCGTCTCGCCCGTCCGGGGCCGCATCTCCCTGCGGTTGCGCCACAGGGGGCCAAACACGTCGGCGACCTGATACTCCGGGGTCGGCCGGCCTAAGCGGTTATCGGCTCGGATCCTGTAGGCGTCATTGCGGTAGAGCTTAGCGCCGCGGGCCCTGCGTGACGCCATGACGCGAAGGAAACGCTCGGGGTCCCAGGGAACCGGAAAGCCGATCTCGCGCAGCGTGTCGGGCTCGTTCATGAACCGCGCGACCACCATCGCAAACCAAAGATCAGGATCGTCGGCGTGCGGATAACGCCAATTCGCTGCAATCCATCGCGTCACGCGATCGTGCTCGCGTCTGACGTTGCAGAAGCTCCATTGTTGGAGGATTGGGTCCCTGGTCCAGGGGGGCAGCTCGCGGGCCAGGCGGCGCCGGCGGATGCTTTCGCGCTCGCGCATACAATAAAGCAGAAGATCGAGATTCATAGGCGACAAAATAACATAGCACCCGGGAAAACTATCATGTGTCCGCCCGTTGTTTTCTAGTGTAACCTATCGGGCCGGACCGCGCTATACGGTAAGAGGGGCAAAACTGGTGGCGGTATGAATTTACGATTCACAGGAGGGCACGAGTTGGATTCATTCTGGGAATGTTGCCGCCCGCCGACCTCGATGGCCTATCGCACGCCGATCTGAAGAGCTTGGTGCTGAAGCTGCTCGAAGAGGTGGCCGAGTTGCGGCGGACAGTTGCGGCGCAACGCGACGAGATTGCCCGGCTCAAAGGCGGACCTGGCCGGCCGAATATTGTGGGGGCCGCAATGCCGATTCTCACCATCAGGCACGTCACAACCTATCACTATAAGCAACCGGTCGCGTTTGGCGAGCACCGCATGATGCTGCGTCCGCGCGACGACAACGACCAGAAGGTGCTCGAATCCGAGCTGGAAATCACGCCGGAGCCGACCCAGCTGGACTGGACGCAGGATATCTTCGGCAATCATGTCGCCGCCGCCCGTTTCGCAGATCGGGCCTCGGGGCTTCGCTTCGAAAGCACCATTCATGTCGACCACACGCCGGCTTGCTTCCGCGCAGCCGATATCGAGGATTTTGCCCGGACCCATCCGTTTGTGGTCTCCACTCGCTCGCTAGGCAGCGACACGGCATCTGAGCCGAAGCCAGTTGGGCGTGGGCCATTTCCGGCACCCAGGCTGGCCTCAGCGCGCAGACCCTGTAGCTCAATGAGGATCCTATCCTCCGCCGAAAAGTGGCACCGGATCGCGCGGCGATTGCCGTTGATAGCCTGATCCGCACGTTTCTTGGTCGGCACGGTTTCTGTCTCATCTCGTTGATGAGGACACTGCCAAGCATCGGCAAGCTGAAATTGGCCGGGAAGAATATCAGCCGCCTGGGAACTCAATTCGACAGGCGGCTGGCAGCCCAACCGAGCGTTATGGAAAGTCAGGACCAGGCGTTAGGAAACCTGCCGTTACGAAACCTATGGCGTTACAACCCCCGTTGGTTTCGCAACAAAGCAGAGCGACCCTTGCTCGGCGGGCGGTGCGAAGGAGACCGGCGATGCTGTATGCACTTGCTCTATTGCTAATGATCGTAGCCGTGATCTTCCTATGTCTTTCCGTCATATTCGGGGACATAGAGTGGGTACTGACCGGTATCGGCGCACTTCTTTTTTTCGGTTTATTGTTGCGCGTCAGCGAGACGCGCAGCGGCCCATGACCGCTGCAGAGCGCATGCGCCGCTATTGAGCCCGGCGGCGGGAGGCGTGAGACAAGGCGGGCGCCCGGTTGTGCAGTGGATGACATTCGCTGACTTGCCGAAGAAGCACGGCAGGCCCACCGATCTGAAGACGGCGCTCAAGCAAAGCTTCCTCCAGGATTGAGATGCCCTCCAATCCCCCATCGGCCATTGCCCTTTGGGAAACGCATACGACCCTGCTGTGGAGGATAGAGCCACGGTCGCCAACACGGCCATCGACGGTCGCCGCAGCGTCATGAGGTGCGTCCTGGTCGCGGAGATGGTTGACAAGCCACAGGCCGTGAGCGCGTTCCCGAGCAACGGCATCTACCTCGCGGGCCACGTCGGCATCCTGCAAGATCGAGGAAATCGCGGCGTCCTCGTCTAGCGTACGACGGATCGCAGCCTGGCGGGCATTCTCAACGGCTATCAGCAGCCTCGTGAGTGGCATGTCAGAGTAGCCTCACAGCCGTCCGCTGCCCGCATGCTGCCGCAAATTGGTCGGCATTCTGGACGCAGTGCGAATTACTTCTTCATCGTCATCGTCATCAGGCACGAAACCACTGCCGCCGCACGTTGGGCATTGCTGCTCATCGTCCGTACCCTTTTCAATGACGCCATCACCGTTGCAGTCTGGACAGGTTTTCACGTCTGCTTCCCTGTGGACACCTCCGCAAGCCTCGATGTCGCTCAGTCCGCCGTTGGCTCGCCCGGGTGAGACGGTGAGCGGACTTATGGACCTGATCCGCCAAGCCGGAAGCACGCCGGCGCGCGAAAGGATAACCGGAGCCTCTGACTTCGCACCCAGCCTGCTTGTGGTGGCCTCTTTCGTCTGTGCGACAGCGCCGATTGCTCTCACTAGACCCCTTTATCTTGGGTTGGCCGACCGGCCGCTAGTGAGGTAGCGTTCGATGCGTCCGATCGCTCTTCCAGCCGAGCAGTTGCTGAAGTAGTGGTCGACGCGTGTTTCTCTTCCGGCCCTGCAGTCGACCACGACGGGGTAACCACACTCAACGCACTTGAATGTTATCACAGCGCCCATCCTTCACTCGGATCCCACCAGCGACTGGACGTTAACTTCAAACCCCCGGCGGTTTAAGAAGACGCCGTTTCAAATCCGAAGAGCAACAGGGCAGCATAGACGGCATGGCGGAGTGAGTCGGGGAAAGCGGTGGGGGAAAGGGTCGGGTCAAGGGCTTTAGTCGCCGGAGACGATGCGAGCGCAGCGAGCACCCTTGAGGCCGACGTTTTCTCCCGCCAGACTTTGCCATGTTGTGTATGCCGGTTTTTCTGGCGGTCAGATGGAAGACTATCCTTGCGTGGGACAGCACATCTCACGGAGGAAAAATGCCCGAAGGCTATCTCCATCTGACCTGCGAACAACGCTGCCAGATTTACGCGCTCTTGCAAAGCGGCCACTCGCAAGCCCACATCGCGCGGCAAATTGGCGTCGATCCGTCGACGATCAGCCGCGAGCTTGTTCGCAACACCGGCGCGCGCGGCTATCGCTTCAAGCAAGCGCACGAGAAGGCCTCGCAGAGACGCCAAGAGGCCTCGGACAAGCCGCGCAAAATAACGCCAGATTTGGTGGAGCTGATCGAAGAAAAACTGACGCAAGAGCAGTGGAGTCCCGATCAGATCAGCGGGCGTCTGGCGAAGGATGGCGTCGCCTTTATCAGTCACGAGCGCATCTATCAGCATGTCTGGAAAGACAAGAAAGACGGGGGCACGCTGTATCTTCACTTGCGTCACAGCGGCAAAAAATACAACAGGCGCAAGGGCAAGAATTCGGGGCGCGGGCTGATTCCGAACCGCGTCGATATCGATCAGCGGCCTCCTATTGTCGCCGCAAAAATCCGCATCGGAGACTGGGAGGCCGACACGATTATCGGCGCCAATCACAAAGGCGTTGTCATGTCGCACGTCGAGCGAACCTCCAAATACACCAAGCTCGCCAAACTGCCGGACAAGAACGCGGACTCTGTCGTGCAGGCCTGCGCACGCGTGCTTTTGCCGCTCGCTGACCAAATCGAAACAATCACTTACGACAATGGATAAAGAGTTCGCCTCTCACGCCCAAATCGCAACCTCGCATGGGGGCACTATCCTATTTTGCCAAGCCCTATCACTCGTGGGAACGCGGCCTCAACGAACACACTAACGGCCTCTTCAGGCAGTACTTCCCAAAAGGTTCCGACTTCTCTATTTTGTCCGATGCCGATGTCCAAAGGGACGAGGAACAACACTCAACTCTCGCCCCAGAAAGATATCTCGGCTACCAAACCTCTCGCGAGATTTTCTTCAGCGCCAGAAATCTGCCCGTTGAACTTCACTGTTGAAGGGAGATGTTTTGCGAAACGGCGTTCGGAGTAGTGGAATCCGCCAGAATCGGAGCTCGTCTATTCCTACGCTCTTGAGCATATCTCTCTTGGTCTGCTCTTTTGGCCTCCATTTCTTTTCGAGCAGCCTCTGCTAGGCCGTGTTGACAGTTTTCAGCCAGAGCATTGTTGAGGCGATACATAGCATCGACAGATAGGCCCTGGCGGTTTTCTCGTAGCGAGTGGCGATGCGACGGAATTGTTTGAGGCGGTTGACGCACCGCTCGATGAGATTCCGGCGCTTGTAGGCTTCGCGGTCGTAATTGATCGGCGTCTTGCGGTTTGATCGCGGTGGGATGACGGGGTCAATGCCGCGGTCGGTCAGATCGTCGCGAATCTCATCGCTATCGTAACCCTTGTCGCCGAGAAGCCTGTCGGGATCGACATCGTGAAGCTCCATCAGCGCATCGTAGCCTTTGACTTCGTGCGCCTCGCCGGGTGTCACATCGAAAGTCAGCGGGTCCCCTTTGGCGTTGGTGCGGAGGTGGACTTTGGTCGAGAAGCCGCCCCGCGAACGGCCGAGCGCCTCCTGACTTTGATTCCCCCTTTTACGCCGGCTGCATGCTGGTGCGCCCGCACAATCGTGGAATCGATGGCATGTTCCTCGTCGGCCGGAGGCCCCAGACTCGCCAAGGTTTCGAACGCCGCGTCCCACACCCCGAGCTTGCTCCAGCGCGAGAAGCGCACGTACACAGAATTCCAATAGCCGTACCGTTCCGGCATGTCGCGCCAGGGGGCGCCGGTGCCCAGCACCCATAAAATGCCGTTGACCGTGCGTCGCTTGTCTTCGATCTCCGGGCCGCGCTCGCCACGGTCGGGGAGAAAGGGATCAAGAATCCGCCATTGCGCGTCCGTCAGATCGCCGCAACTCAATGCTGCCTCCTTCAGAAAGGCAGCCTTGAATCAAAACTCGATTCCTCTGTCAAAAACCGTCAACAGGCCTAGTTTCGCTTGCCTTTCTGCTTTTAATCGCCTTTCTGCTTCTCTCTTTTCCGCCCATTCCCTTTGCTCCTGTTCCCATTCTTTCACGACTTGTGGGCTCTTGTCTTGGGCGTATGCCACGTGCCGCCAAGTTTCTATGCCTTCTGCCGCGTCGTCGGCCGTTGGCAAAAACCCCAAATCCCAAGCACGTGTCCACAAGTCGGCGACAAGGTCTTCCCATTCTTCCTGTTCCATCGCTCCTCCTCGTCGCAGCAGATTCGCGGGGCCTGAACTGCTGTGTCGGCATGATACGTAGGTTTATCACAAAGGGACCTATCCACCTTGGGATTCGGCGGCCAGTGTCGGTGAGCTAAATGGCGCTTCGCGGTGCGGAACGGTCTCGATGGCTTCGTGCACCTGTTGCCGGAAGCAACCGTTTCAGGATAGTTCGTGCAGATCTTCGGTCGAAAGGGGAATCCGCGCGGCGGCGACGTTCTCGTCGAGGTGCGCCAGCGATGATGTCCCGGGAATGGGAACCATGACGGGCGAGCGGGCTAGCAGCCAGGCGATCGCCACTTGCACCGGCGTTGCGCCTCGGCGGCGCGCGACGCGGCCAAGCGCACCATCCCCTGCCGCATCGCCACCAGCAGCCAGGGGATGCCAAGGTAGGAAGGCAAGTCCGCCTTTCTCACACGCTGCAAGCACGTCCTCAGACGAACGGTCGGAAAAATTGTAACGGTTCTGCACGGAGACGATCGGCGCGATGCGCTGCGCCTGGCGCAGTTCATTAACACTGACGTTAGAGAGGCCGATGTGCCGGATCTTGCCCTCGCTTTGCAGCTCGGCGAGCGCGCCCACAGACTTGTCGAGCGGTACCTGCGGGTCGGGTGCATGCAGCTGATAGATATCGATACGCTCCAGCTTCAACCGTCTCAGGCTTGCCTCGCAGGCGGCGCGCAAATGCTCTGGTCGGCCATTCTCTTCCCATGCCTCACGCCGAGGTCGCACGAGCCCGCCCTTGGTCGCGATGATCAAGCCTTTAGGATAAGGGTAGAGCGTTTCGGCAATGAACCGCTCGTTGACCTCCGGCCCATAGGCGTCGGCGGTATCGATGAGGGTGATGCCGAGCTCGACAGCACGCGTCAGCACGCGCTTAGCACCCGGACGATCGAGCGGTTCACCCCATACCCCAGGGCCGCACAGGCGCATGGCGCCGAACCCGAGGCGATTCACGGTGGTGTCGCCACCGAGGGTGAGGCTGCCACCGGGACAGTTTGTCCCCAGCCGATTGGGATTCTGAGTCGCCATTTTTGCGTTCCTGTTTAAGGCGTTCGGCTCATATTGAAGTGTAGCGTTGGCGCATTCGTTAGCACCGAGCTGCATCACGAACGAGCGGATTGTTCGGGGGACCGGGGACGGTCTGCACCGTAAACTTGCACAACAGGCGCAGCGAATCCCGCCTTCACGTGACGCTTGCGACCGACGCGCTGATGATGGCCTTGGGGATCGAAGGCTGGATGACGCAGCAACCACGCACTCGCCAGTGCCACTCGAAGAATGTCGCTTATAATGCCGTCGCCCATCGCGATCAGTCGGCGGCCTGCGCCCACAAAATGGGAGCTTTCAATGAAGGTGAACATCGAGATCGAATGCACCCCGGTTGAGGCTAGGCAATTCTTTGGTCTACCCAACGTCGAGCCGATGCAAGCTGCAGTTATGCAGCAGCTTGAGAAGCGGATACTCGCTGATATCGATCGCTTTTCGCCCGAAGCCTTGATGACAAGCTGGCTACCTCTGGTCCCTCAGGGTGCCGAACAGATTCAGGCATTTTTTCGTGGCATTTTCCCACCGACCTCAGGGCCACCGAAAGAATAGTGGGGACCTTGATTGTCCCCTTCGGGGATCCATAGTCGCCGGTGGAAACTGCAGCGATGGCAGCGTCAAGATCGCCGACAACTGGCCGTTTTAGATTCTGCGGCTGGAAGCCCTCGCCTGCCCAGCGGCCGGTCGCTGCACCGTGGTAACGGAACGCGCCGCGAACGCGATCGCCGTCTCCGGCGCGGGCCAGCAGCGCGTCGATCTTCTTGACTGCAGCCTGGGCGCCGCCGAGCCGGAGCTCGAGCACGCGCTGATGCACCCAGGACTTGAAGAAATCACTGTCGAGTCGAACGAGATCGAGACCGTATCGCGCAGCCTTGCCCTTGGCGTCACATCGATCCGTTTGACCGAGAGCGGCTGATGGCGCGATGGTCGAAGCCCTTCACCGCGTAAGCGATGCGCGCATGCCGCCGGCAGAACTCGTAGACCCTATGCTCGCGCAACGCGGGCATTGCAGATGGGCGAGACGGCGCGCCTCGATCGGCGTCGCATCGCGCTCGATCCGCTCCTTGCCGCCCTTGGGCGCGATGTCGATCCTGGGGATCACCAGGCATTTGAACCGCGGAATGAAGTACTCCCCGCAATGCGGACAGGGCCAGGCCCAGTGATAGCGGGTCCCGCGCTGCCAGAGCTTCCAGATCGGGCTGTCGAGACTGGCGATGTCGTCCTGATCGACGACCTTCCAGAACTCGAGGCCTGATACTTCGTCCTTCTCGATTTCGACCGTCCCGGAGGTCGGGGTCGAGGTTACCCCCAAGGTAAAGTCGGCATGGGTGTCACCGCGCACCTCGAGCAAGCGCACCGGGTCGCCTTCGCCCTTGATGTTCTTTGCCATGCCGTCGCGCTCGTCGACGATGGCGAGTCCGGCCGGATCGGACTTGAGCTGATTGGCGGAGCCGGCCCAGGCAAGGCGGACCGGCACGCCGGACACGATCTTGCGGGTCTTCTTGTTCTTCTTCCCGCGCGCGAGCTTGACTGACAGGCTCTTCGAGCGATTGAGCGCATCGTCGAAGCGCGGCTCGAACTGATCGGTGACGAAGTTGCGATCAGGACCGGCATAAATGATCGGCACGGGGCGCTGGTCCAGTCGCGACAGAATAACGTCGATGACGCTACAGGTCTTCCCCATCTGGCCGCCACAGACGAAGGCGAATTCGAGGCAATCGTGTGCGCGACCTGAACAAGATTCAGTCCGAAGCCTACCGTAAGGTTGAGGAGATCCGCGGCGTGGCAGATGCTAAAGCCACTGAAATCTACGCCAAGGCTTACAACCAGAGCCCCGAAGCGGTGAGATTCTATGAATTTACACGGACTATGCAGGCCTACAAGTCCATCATTGCCGACAACACGACCATTGTCCTTTCCACAGACAGCGACCTCTTCAAATTCCTAAAGGGTATAACTCCGAAGGGCGACGTCGATCCTGCTCAACGTTCGGGCGAAACCACCCGATGACCATGGCGGTCGCGATAAGCGGATGAACTTTATACGGCTCTTAAATTCTGCTTGGCAGGCTGGTTGTCGCAAGATGTTCCCCGTCGGAACCAACTGGACAAATTGATCTGATTGTAAAGAAGAATCGATAACGGGTGGGAGGCATCAATGTCGAAGTTTCTCTTGGGAATTCTTGCGTCTGTCGTGTTCGTTGGTGGCGCTCTGGCTGCGGACCTACCGCGCAAAGAGCCGCTGCCTCCGGTTGCTGCCCCGATTGGTAAGGCTCCGATCGGCAAGGCTCCGCTGGGCAAACTCCCCTTCGGCAAGGGGCCGGTGGTCGCGCGCTACTGACACGGATGGGATACTCCTAAATGACCCGGCCCTTGTTTCTCGACAGGGGCCGGGTCGTTCGCCAATTTCCGCCGGCCTGACAGAATAACGTCGATGACGCTACAGGTCTTCCCCATCTGGCCGCCACAGACGAAGGCGAATTCGAGGCAATCGTGTGCGCGACCTGAACAAGATTCAGTCCGAAGCCTACCGTAAGGTTGAGGAGATCCGCGGCGTGGCAGATGCTAAAGCCACTGAAATCTACGCCAAGGCTTACAACCAGAGCCCCGAAGCGGTGAGATTTATGAATTTACACGGACTATGCAGGCCTACAAGTCCATCATTGCCGACAACACGACCATTGTCCTTTCCACAGACAGCGACCTCTTCAAATTCCTAAAGGGTATAACTCCGAAGGGCGACGTCGATCCTGCTCAACGTTCGGGCGAAACCACCCGATGACCATGGCGGTCGCGATAAGCGGATGAACTTTATACGGCTCTTAAATTCTGCTTGGCAGGCTGGTTGTCGCAAGATGTTCCCCGTCGGAACCAACTGGACAAATTGATCTGATTGTAAAGAAGAATCGATAACGGGTGGGAGGCATCAATGTCGAAGTTTCTCTTGGGAATTCTTGCGTCTGTCGTGTTCGTTGGTGGCGCTCTGGCTGCGGACCTACCGCGCAAAGAGCCGCTGCCTCCGGTTGCTGCCCCGATTGGTAAGGCTCCGATCGGCAAGGCTCCGCTGGGCAAACTCCCCTTCGGCAAGGGGCCGGTGGTCGCGCGCTACTGACACGGATGGGATACTCCTAAATGACCCGGCCCTTGTTTCTCGACAGGGGCCGGGTCGTTCGCCAATTTCCGCCGGCCTGCATTTCTTTCCAATTCGGCCTCGCATCGGCGCCGACGATGCCGCACCGGGTCCAGACCATGTGCGGGCCGAACGCGCGCACCTGTGGTTCCCGAAAATTCGTTCCGGCCGGATTCGGTGGTTCAGCGGACCGGACGCATTGCGTCTCATGCGCTTGTCGGTGGGCTGCGCCACCAATACGTCCGAATCTGAGTTTTCGGTACACACTGGAAGCAAGCGGAGGAGCACCAGCATCAAATGCAATGATGCGCTGATTCTGCCTCACCGCGCGAATCAGGCCGGATCGAATTTTCGGGAACCACAGGTCCCGTGAGGTAGATGCTGTTGCCCGGGAACGCACTCACGGCCAGTGGCTTGTCAACTATTTCCGCGACCAGGACGCACCACATGACGGTGCTGCGACCGAGCACACCGCCCGCGAAGGTGTTCTGGCAGAAATCACTAACCATCTGCGTGAGTCGTGGAAATGATGATTATCGAAACTAACTGGAGGAGGAGGAAAATGATTAGCGACGTATTATCCGACGCTGTGACGGCTATCCTTCGCCATCTCGACGCTGATAAAATCCTCGCGCCCGATTACGTGCCTGACGATTACGTCCGGCGGGTCGCCGAGGTAGTCCTAGCAATGGAACGCACGCGGTTGAGCCACGGCTTCAATGTTCCACCCGACTTTCCGGAGCCGGAGCTTCCGACCGAGGCGATGGTGTACCTCAAGCAGCTTCTCGCCGCCGAGGACCGCGAAGACGAATCTCAGAACGATTGATGCTATGGCAAGTCCCCGATGACCAAGGCGCTGATGGACGCGTGAAGGCCCCACTAAAAGTGGTCTGTCGTCTTGACTCCTTGGACTTGGTCTCCGGCGCTTGTCGCCCACGCGACAGCGATGCGAGCTTGTCTTTGGTACGGGTAAGCTTCCGCGAGCGCACGAATCCAAGCCTAGCGATTTGATAAATCTATTCCCGGGGATTGTCTCAGCGAAAGATGTGCAGGTAGCGAAAACCTCATCGGCCAGTAAGTATCCCCCGGCAAAGCCGGGGGCTTTAGGATGTGAGCCGCTCAAAGCGGCTGGTTGGGGTCGCTGACGCGACCCCGGGTTCAGGCGCCACCTGAAGGTGGCAGATCAGCGCCACAGATTGAGCTGCTCCAGGCGCCTGTCCTCTTCCTCCTGGTTCTTGATGTACTCACGGATCGCTTGCTCGTCCCGCCCCACCGTGGAGACATAGTACCCTCTGGCCCAGAAGTGCTGGCCCACGAAATTGCGCTTTCGTTCGCCGTAGACCCGGGCCAGGTGGATCGCGCTCTTGCCCTTGATAAATCCTACCACCTGCGACACCGCATATTTTGGTGGGATCGAGATCATCATGTGCACGTGATCCGGCAGCAGATGTCCCTCTTCGATCCGGCATTCCTTCTGCGTCGCCAATCTCCGGAACACCTCCGCAAGATGCCTCCGCAGCTCCGCGTACAGCGTCTTCCTGCGACATTTGGGAATGAAGACCACGTGATATTTGCAGTCCCATTTCGCGTGGCTTAGGCTCTCAAATTCGTCCATCGATGAACTTCCCCTTCGTGTGCTTGGCGGCTCACGAGTTGGAAGCTTCGTCGATGGACCCCCTTAAACGTCAAACTTCTACTGCCACCCCGGCAGAGCCGGGGGAACTCCTTTGGATATTAGTTTAGGCGCAGGTCCTCGCGATCATTCGTCCCGAGACGCTCGTGCGTTGGCATCGAGCGGGATTTCGGTGCTACTGGCGTTGGAAGTCGCGCGTAAGGGTAGGTCGACGCGATATCGCCGGCACCCCGCCGGAACGCTGGCCGTTGCAGTGGCCAAGGCACCGCTGGGCAAACCTTGGCGGGTCGTTGTGCGACTTCCGGCCGCATGACCGACCGATCTATTGCGTCGAATACTACTCGCTCGAGCATCGGTCGGAGAGACGCGACCTGTTCGGTGACATTCGGCGCCAATAGCGAATACTTGGCTGGCGCGCCGCGAGGGACTATCGCGCGAAAATCCGGATGTACCGGCAGGGCCTCGGCGATTGCTTCCTGATCGCGCTGCCGCGCACCGACGGCGTCGATCGCCCGTTTCATGTGATGATCGACTGCGGTGTAATCCTCGGCACGTCCGATCCCGGCCCGATCATGACCGAGGTAGTCGAGAACATCATCGCGACCACCGGAGGCGAGATCGACCTCCTGTTGGCGACACATGAGCACTGGGACCACCTGTCCGGATTTATTCAGGCGCAAGAGGCATTCGACAGGCTGTGGCTCCCGAAATTCCGATCCGGCCGGATTCGCAAGATGAGACAGAATTCAGCGCATCATCGCGTTTGATGCTCGCGATCCTCCGCTTGCTTGCAGTATTTGTCGTCGATCTGTTTAAGTCGCCGCGTCGGCTTGAAGCAGAGAACCTCTTTCTGCGTCATCAACTCAATATTGCATTGAGGCACCGTTCGACACGTTTGCCGCTGCGGGGCAGCGACCGCGCACTGCTGGTGTGGATGACGCGGCTGTGGCCGAGCCTGCTCGGTATGGCCCAGGTTGTTGAGCCGGCGACGATCCTGCGGTGGCATCGGGCGGGGTATCGGAGCTACTGGCGCTGGAAATCGCGAAAGCGGGCAGGACGACCTCGGATCGATCGCGAACTGCGTGATCTGATCCGAAGGATGAACCGGGAAAACCCATTGTGGGGGGCTCCGCGGATCCATGGTGAATTGCTCAAGCTGGGGTTCGAACTCGCCGAGTCGACGGCGTCCAGATACATGATGCGTCGACGGCGTCCACCCTCCCAGAGCTGGAGGACATTCCTGCGCAATCATGCGGAGGCGATTGCTGCGATCGACCTGTGCGTGGTTCCAACGGTGTACTTCGAGCGCCTGTTTGCCTTCATCATTATCGGCCACGGACGACGACAATTGCTGTGGTTTGCCGTGACCCGGCATCCGACCGCGGAGTGGTTGGCGCAGCAGATTGTCCGAGGCCTTTCCGTGGGAGACACCACCGACCTATCTGGTGCGCGACAATGACGGCGCATACGGTCCAGTCTTCCAACGACGGGTTCGGACGATGGGGATCCGAGACCGACCAATATCGCCTCGTTCGCCCTGGCAGAACCCATATGCGGAACGGCTGATTGGAATCCGCGCAGGATCTCATCGTGGGCGTCGCGTCCGTCATCGACGGCGACACCATCGAAATCCATGGCCAACGTATTCGGCTGTTTGGTATCGACGCCCCCGAAAGCAGCCAGCTTTGCGTGCGAACGACGGGCGAAGCCATGCAGCTGAACTTGGCGTTCCTAACCGTTCCAGAGCCGCCGTCGAGCCCTGCTCCGACCAGCCCGCCGGCCACCTGGGAGCAACTCGACGAGGCGGCCCGGATCGCCGCGCTCGGCGTGCTGGCGCGCATCATCGTCCGCATGCTGGTGGACGCTCCGGCGAAGGAGACGGGCAATGAATGAGCGCGCCAAGATCACGGCAGTGCATCTCTCGCGTCAGGCGATCGTCTATCTTCGTCAATCGAGCCCTGCGCAAGTCGAGCACAATCGCGAATCGACGGAGCGCCAGTATGCGCTCGCCGGAAAGGCCCGCGAACTCGGCTGGCCCGAGGATCGCATTCTCGTCATCGATGAGGATCTCGGCCTTTCCGGCGCGGGCTCCGTCGCGCGTTCCGGATTTTCGCGCCTCACCGCCGAGGTTGCACTCGCCCGCGTTGGTCTTGTGCTCGGTCTCGAGGTGTCGCGGCTTGCGCGCAATAACGCCGATTGGCACCGCCTCATCGATCTTGCCGGCCTCACCGATACGCTGATCGGAGATGCCGACGGCATCTATCATCCGGCGTTGTTCAACGACCGTTTGCTGCTCGGGTTGAAGGGGACGATGAGCGAGGCCGAGCTGCATGTGCTGCGTGCTCGCCTCAACGGCGGCATTCGCAATAAGGCCGCACGAGGCGAGCTGCGGCGTGGCTTGCCCGTGGGCTTCGTGTGGGGTGAGGCCGACGGCGAGGTTCTGCTTCATCCTGACGAGACCGTCGTTACTGCGATCCGCGCCATCTTCGCCCGCTTCGCAGAAACCGGCTCGGCGCGCCGCGTGTGGCTGTGGTTCCGCGATCAAGGTCTACAGCTTCCGCTGCAAATGAGCGCACACGCCGAGATCCATTGGGTCGAGGCGAGCTACCACGCCATCCACCAGGTCTTGAGCAACCCCGTCTATGCGGGTGCCTACGTCTATGGCAAGACGCGAACGGAGATCACGCTCGAGCCTTCAGGTTCTCGGCGCAAACGAATCAAGCATCTGCCGCGCGATCAATGGCAGGTGCTGATCAAAGAGCATCATCGAGGTTACATCGACTGGCAGACCTATGAGGCCAACCAGCAGCGCATCGCACGCAACACGCGACCGGGGCCGCACAAGGCAGGCGGCGCCGTGAGAGAGGGCAGCGCACTTCTGCAGGGCCTCGCCAGCTGCGGGCATTGCGGCCGCCGTCTGCGCACACATTACAGGGGTCGCAATTCGACGCCCGGATATCACTGTTCCGGCGAGCATCTCGTCGAGGGGCGCGGCAGCTATTGCCTCAACATCGGTGGCGTGCAGATTGACGACGCTGTGGCGCGCGCCTTTATTGCAGCACTCGAGCCGGGGACGATCGCAGCGACGCTGGCCGCTGCCGAGCAGCTGGAGATGGATCGCGAGGCCGCGCTCAAGCACTGGCGGCTCGGCGTCGAGCGGGCGAGCTATGCGGCAAGCCTCGCCGAACGCCGCTATCACGCCGTCGATCCCGACAATCAACTCGTCGCGCGTGGTCTTGAGCGTGCATGGGAGGAGAGCCTCAATGCGCTCGAGGCGGCGGAGGCAGAACTTACACGTCGCGAGAATGAGCGCCCGCGCGTGCTCTCGAGCAAGGAGCGCAGCCGTATCGGTACGCTCGGTCCTGACCTCGCGACGGTCTGGACGGCGCCCACCACCACACCGCGCGACAGGAAGGAGCTGCTTGGCACGCTGATCGAGGAGGTGATCATCAAGGTCGAACGCGACAAGTCCGCGGCCTATCTCACCCTGCGCTGGAAGGGCGGCGCACTAACCGAGATCGACTTGGCCCTGCCACACAAGCGCCAAGCCACGGTGCGCACGGATGAGGACACGGTCGCGCTCGTGCGCCGACTGGCCGTGCACTATCCCGACACCGTGATCGCCGGCATCCTCAATAGACAGGGGCGTAGAACTGCAAAAGGTCACCGTTTCGAGGGCAACCGCGTGGCCCACCTGCGCACCTACTGGAAAATCCCATGCTTCGTCCCGAAGGCGGACGCCGCCGAAGGCGAGCTCATAACCATCAAGCGCGCCGCGATCGCCCTCGGCGTCGCGCCGTCGACAATACATCGCCTGCTCAACGACGGCATCATCGCGGGCGAGCAGATCACACCCGGCGCGCCCTGGCGCATCCGCCTCACCGACGAGTTGAAGGCGCGCTTCAACGCCGAGGCCGCCGAAAGCTTCCTGCCAATGCGCGAGGCAATCCGCGTCCTCGGGGTGTCGCGTCAGACCGTGTTGCAGCGTGTCAAGCGTGGCGAGCTCGAAGCTGTCCATGTCACGCGCGGCCGGCAAAAAGGACTCCGCATCAAGGTGATAGACCGGCAAGCCGACCTGTTCGCATGAACTTCATGAACCTGGGGGCAGTATGAAACAGGATCCAAAAAGGAGGCCACATCTGCGTCGAAAATGAAGTTCACGCGTCTGGTCGTGATCCCAACTACTAACGCATCCAGCGCATCATGCTGTCCGCGCTTTGGTCGGAACCCGTAGCTGAACCCGAGGAACTCTTCCTCGTAGATGCAGTTCAGCACAGCGACAGTTGCTCTCTGGACGATCTTGTCTTCGAGCGCCAATCAGCGCGCGCCCGAGCAGATTGCGTTTGCGCGCATCATCGCTGTCGCGGAGCAATTCGCCATAGACATACTCCTCGACGCGGTGATCGAGCAGAGCCGGCCCATCGCCGCCGTTGACCTGCACGGACGTCGGGCGGTCCGCGGCATCGTAGCTGCGCCGGATAGAAGCCGCGCGCATCCCAAGACATGACGTCGCGGTCGAAGGCGTCGGCGAGCGCAAACGATTGCCCCGCATCGACGTTGTCCTGTTGAACGACGCGGCCTTCCATGTCGCGGCGATAACGAAACGCGCTCAGTCCGCGCGGGTCGATGATTTCCTGCGTTTGGCCCCTGATATCGACGCGCACCTCGATGCGCCGGTCCGACGCGCCAGTGCCCCCTTGCGTGTTGCTGCCAACGGGATGGCCAAACGGGTCGAGAAAAATCTGTCCCTCCCGAATGTATGGCCCGCCCCCGGTCTGCAAGTGGATTTGTTCGAGTTGGTCTTCAACGTAATGATGGGATGGACAGCCCCGCATTCCACGGTCGCAATCAATCGAGTGATGATTTGCGACCACAACTTGGAGGCGGAGATGACGATGAAAGTCATTGGGCTGGATATCGCAAAGCATGTCTTTCAGGTGCACGGCGTGCCGTTTGAGCGAGCGGGCGGAGGCAGGGCGAAAGCTCCACCTCTCCCGACTCTACAGCTGCGAAGCCGACGAACAAGGCGGGCTCGCCCGCTGCGGAGCTGGTGGAGCCAAGGGCGGGGACCAAGAGGAACGTGGGCGAGCAAAGCACGCACCGGACACTGGGCCGGGATCGCGTGACACAGGCGCTCGACCGCGTACGGCAAGCCGCAAGGCTCAGGAGGAAGGTTACGCGCGACGGCGCATCGGAGTGCCGGATCGACCGCTACGATCCCGGTGGCCACCCGCTCGGCTCGGCGCGACAATTGCGCGCGCAGACCGACGCGGAGCCGGACTGGCGCGCCGCCGTGCCGCTCCAGCCCGAGGTGATCTCGGCCGGCGCGTCGTTTGATGCAATCGGGCGCATCTGCGCCGACACGCTGCCCGACGGCAGCACGCGGACTTCTTTGAGTCAACACGGGAAGCCCGCCAGCCCGCCGTTTATGTCGAAGAGCGGATTTGGCATCACGCCGGAAGTAGGTGTAGGCAACGGTCTGCCCGGTGGCGTCCTTGACGACTTGACGGTGATGCCAATCCCGCGGCCGTACCACAGCGCTATTCGTCGCATTGATCTGTAATTTGAGTTGGCCTTCGATGAAGCTGGTCAAAACTCCGCATGACTCGGCGGCCAGCCCTTCCTTTTGCCGTGTCTAATTCGGGAGAACCCTGGAGAGCTTAGATGGCTCACAAGCGAACAATTGTCGACGGAAACGAAGCTGCCGCCTCGGTGGCCTACAGGCTCAACGAAGTGGTTGCGATCTATCCGATCACGCCGTCGTCTCCGATGGGCGAATGGGCCGACCAGTGGATGGCGGAGGGCGCCAAGAACATTTGGGGCACGGTGCCCGACGTGATCGAAATGCAAAGCGAAGGCGGCGCCGCCGGCGCATTGCACGGCGCTTTGCAAGGCGGCGCGCTGGCGACGACCTTCACGGCCTCCCAGGGTCTGTTGTTGATGATTCCCAATATGTACAAAATCGCCGGCGAACTGACCTCGGCGGTCATCCATGTGGCGGCGCGCACGCTCGCGACGCACGCGCTCTCGATCTTCGGCGACCACAGCGACGTGATGGCGACCCGGCAGACCGGATTCGCGCTGCTCGCCGCCAACTCCGTTCAAGAAGCGCATGATCTTGCGCTAATCGCCCAGGCGGCGACGCTGGAAGCGCGCGTGCCGTTCCTGCATTTCTTTGACGGGTTCCGCACCTCGCACGAAGTCAACCTGATCAACGAGCTGAGCGACGACGACCTGCGTGCGTTGATCGACGATGAATTGGTGCGGGCGCACCGCGAGCGGGCAATGTCGCCGGATCGTCCGATCCTGCGCGGAACGGCACAGAATCCAGACGTATTTTTCCAGGCGCGCGAGACGATCAATCCCTTCTACCGGGCCTGTCCGACCATCGTGCAGAACGTGATGGACAGGTTCGCGCAGCGGATCGGCCGCTCCTACCACCTGTTCGACTATTACGGCGCTCCCGACGCCGAGCGGGTCGTGATCCTGATGGGCTCCGGCGTAGGCGCCGCGGAAGAGACGGTCGAGGCCCTGCAGGCGCGCGGCGAAAAAGTCGGCGTGCTGAAGGTCCGGCTGTTCCGGCCGTTTGACGGCGGAGAGCTTCCTTGCGGCACTTCCCAGCACGGTCAAGTCGATCGCCGTCCTCGACCGCACCAAGGAGCCGGGCGCGATCGGCGAGCCGCTCTACCAAGACATTCTGTCGGTCTATGCCGAGCGCATCTCCTGCGGAGCGGCGACCACCATGCCGCGCATCATCGGCGGACGCTATGGCCTATCGTCGAAGGAATTCACCCCGGCGATGGTCAAGGCGGTGTTCGACGAACTCAATAGGTCGGAGGCGAAGAACCATTTCACCGTCGGCATCCATGACGACGTCTCCCACACCAGCCTCGCCGTCGATCCCGATTTCTCGACCGAAGACCCGCGCACGGTGCGCGCGCTGTTCTTCGGGCTCGGCTCGGACGGCACGGTCGGGGCGAACAAGAACTCGATCAAGATCATCGGCAAAGGGACTGACAGCTGGGTTCAGGGCTATTTCGTCTATGACTCGAAGAAGGCGGGGTCGGTCACCGTTTCGCATCTGCGCTTCGGGCCCAACCCGATCCGATCGACCTATCTGATCAGCAAGGCGAACTTCGTCGCCTGCCACCAGTTCCAGTTCCTCAATCGCGTCGACATGCTGGCGGCGGCCGAGGAGGGCGCGACCTTCCTGCTCAATGCACCGCACGGCGCCAACGAGGTCTGGGAGCATCTGCCGCGCGAGGTGCAGGACGGGATCATCCGCAAGAAGCTGAAAGTTTATGTGATCGATGGCTACGCCGCGGCGCGCGAAGCCGGCATGGGCAGCCGCATCAACACGATCATGCAGACCTGTTTCTTCGCCATCAGCGGCGTGCTTCCGCGCGATGAGGCGATCAAGCAGATCAAGAAGGCGATCGAGGACACCTACGGCAAACGCGGCGCAGCCGCAGTGCAGAAGAACTTCGCGGCGGTCGACACGACGCTTGCGCGCCTGCATGAGGTGAGGGTGCCGGACCAGGTGACGAGCGTCTTCGAAATGTTGCCGCCGGTTCCTGCGCGCGCGCCGGCCTTCGTGCGCGACGTGCTCGGGACCATGATCGCCGGCAAAGGCGACACGCTGCCGGTCAGCGCGCTGCCGATCGACGGCACCTTCCCGACCGGCTCGGCGCAATGGGAAAAGCGGAACATTGCCCAACAGATTCCCGTCTGGGACGAGAAGCTGTGCATTCAGTGCGGCAAGTGCGTGCTGGTGTGTCCGCATTCGGTCATTCGCGCCAAGGTCTATAACGGCGAGCAGCTCGCCGACGCCCCGCCGACCTTCAAGTCCACCAAGCCGAGGTGGCGCGAGTTTGAATCGCAGCGCTACACGCTGCAGGTTTCCCCGGAGGACTGCACTGGCTGTCGGCTGTGCGTCGAAGTCTGTCCGGCCAAGAGCAAGAGCGAGGTCAAGCACAAGGCGATCAATATGGAGGCGCAGGCGCCTCTGCGCGAAAGCGAAAACGCCAATTGGGACTTCTTCCTGAAGCTCCCGGACGCCGACCGCGATGGACTCCGGCACAACCTCGTCAAGGACGTGCAGCTGCTCGAGCCGCTGTTCGAATTCGCGGGCGCCTGCGCGGGGTGCGGCGAGACGCCGTATATCAAGCTGCTGACGCAGCTGTTCGGCGACCGTTTGATGATCGCCAACGCCACCGGCTGCTCCTCGATCTATGGCGGCAACCTACCGACCACGCCCTATACGTCGAACCATGAGGGGCGCGGACCGACCTGGTCGAACTCGCTGTTCGAGGACAATGCTGAATTCGGTCTCGGCATGCGGCTTGCGGTCGACAAGAAGACGCAGTTTGCGCGCGAGCTGGTGACGCGGGTGAATGGCCAGCTCGGCGGCGTGCTGATCAAGGGTCTGCTCGAGGGCGATCAGTCGACCGAGAAGGGCATCGAGGAGCAGCGCGCGCGGGTCGCCGAACTGAAGCAGAAGCTCGCTTCGGTCAAGACCCCGGAGGCGCAGGCGCTGCTGGCGGTGGCCGACAATCTGGTCCGTAAAAGCGTGTGGATCCTCGGCGGCGACGGCTGGGCCTACGATATCGGTTTTGGCGGACTCGACCACGTGCTGGGCTCCGGCCGTAACGTCAATGTGCTGGTGCTGGATACCGAGGTCTACTCCAACACCGGTGGCCAGATGTCGAAGGCCACCCCGCGCGCCGCCGTGGCGAAATTCGCCACCGGCGGCAAACGCACCGGCAAGAAAGACCTCGCCATGGAGGCCTTGAGCTACGGCTATGTCTACGTGGCCAAGGTCGCGATGGGCGGGAACGACGCGCACACGGTGAACGCCTTCCTCGAAGCGGAAGCCCATGAAGGGCCGTCGATCATCATCGCCTACAGCCATTGCATCGCGCACGGCTTCGATATGGCGAATGGGCTCAATCAGCAGAAGAACGCGGTGCTCTCGGGATACTGGCCGCTGATGCGGTACAATCCCGGCCTGCGCGCGCAGGGCAAAAACCCGTTCCTGCTCGACTCCAAGGCGCCGAGCATTCCGTTCAGGCAATACGCCTATAACGAGGCGCGCTACACGATGCTGGTGCGCTCGAATCCGCTGGCGGCGCGCGAATTGTTGAAGACGGCGCAGGACGACGTCGAGCGCCAGTGGCGCGTCTATTCGAATCGCGCCGCCATGTTGGGTCGCGCCGCGACGCCCGACATTGCGCCGCACGACGCCGAAGAGGCCTCGGATCAGACCAAAGCGGGAGGCGACGAGGAATGAGTGATCTGACAACGAGATATACGGGCCTGAGCCTGAAGTCGCCGCTGGTCGCGTCGGCATCTCCTCTCTGCGAGTCGGCGGAGAACATCGTCAAACTCGAGGATCAGGGAATTGCAGCCGTCGTGTTGCCCTCCCTGTTTGAAGAACAGCTCGTGATGGAAAGCCTACGCGTCGACGCCGACCTCGAACGCGGGTCGGACAGCTTTCCCGAGTCGCTCAACTTCTTTCCCGACCTGCATACCTACAATCTCGGACCGGACGGCTATCTCGAGCTGATCCAGTCCGCCAAGGCGCGGGTGTCGATCCCGGTGATTGCCAGCCTCAATGGCGTCACCGCGGGCGGATGGATCGAATACGCCAAGCTTATGGAGGACGCGGGCGCGGACGCGATCGAACTGAACATCTACTCGATCGCGACCGATCCCATGCAAAGCGGCGATGCGGTCGAGAAAGGTTATCTCGAATTGGTCTCGCGGATCAGCCAGAGCGTGCGCGTTCCGGTGGCGGTCAAGCTGTCGCCGTTCTTCAGCGCGCCCGCCAATTTCGGCAAACGCCTGTGCGAGGCGGGCGCCGACGGCCTCGTGCTGTTCAACCGGTTCTACCAGCCCGATTTCGACATCGAAGATCGCGAGGTTGTGCCGTCGCTGGTGCTCAGCCGTCCGGAGGAACTGCTGCTCCGTTTGCATTGGATCGCCATCCTGTACGGCCATGTCGATGCGGATCTGGGTGTTACCGGCGGCGTGCACAGCGCGCAAGACGTGGTGAAATGCATCATGGCCGGCGCTCGGGTCGCATGCATGACCTCGGCGCTCCTGCGCAACGGGGCGCAACATGCGGCGCGCGTGCTCACTGCACTCAACAACTGGCTCGACGACCACGAATACGCGTCCGTCGCGGAAATGTGCGGCAGCATGAGCTACAACGCCGTTCCCGATCCGACCGCCTATGAGCGCGGCAACTACATGAAGGTGCTCGGCTCGTATACTCTGTAGGCTGCAAGCCTAACAAACCAAAAGACAAGCTGGCGCTGGGAAGCTGGCGGGGCGGCAGCGACTTCGATTTCCTCGACCACTCGCGCATGGACGCTCCCGGGCGCGACGACAAGCCACCGGCATGCGGCGAGTGTCGCCGGCCGCACGCGAGGATCATCTCAGACGGGCGACTGCGATCTTGGTCCAGAAAACCATCGGGATATTCCCGAGTATTTGACCCCGGCGGTTACGAGGCTTCATCGGCGCACCGACTGAGCGGCACCCGACCGGCGACCACAACGTGGTGGATCGAGGTCGATATCAAACGCGATTGAAACCCCTCATCCAAGACTGTCACCGATGGCGGGCTAAATTGGCGGAGCAGCGCCCCCCCTGTGAGCATGGGAACTTGATGGCCGCGGGGTCGTTTGCCACATTCTTATGGCGGCTCCTGGCCACGCCCTCCGATCGAGGTGTCATGCCGCGAAAGGCCGCCGACAGCGCAGCGTTGCTCGCCCGAACTCGACGAGAGGGCCTTCATTTCCGGCAAGGGAGAGTGACATGGGTCTTGATATTCGAGCATACCGTCGGCTTCAGCTTGCCCCGGCTGGCCAACTTAGCGACGACTCGTCGCTTTATCTCCGGGAGGCCCTTGCCTATACCAATAAGGCTTTCCCCGGTCGCGCGGATGGTCTTCACCCCGAGATGGCCTATTCCGGCTGTGAAGATAGCTTCGCATTCCAAGCCGGCTCATACATGTACTACAGTAAGTGGCGCAATCAGCTTGCCGAGATGGCGGGTCTTGGCAGCGCCGAGGCGGTCCGGACGAACCCAGAAAAGAAAGGGCTGCCTTTTGTCGAGCTAATAGACTTCTCCGATTGCGAGGGCGTGATTGGGCCCAAGGTAGCAGCCAAGCTCGCGAAGGATTTCGCGGACTACGAGTTTAGCGCGTCCGCCTTCGCGGTGGAATCCGAGGATGATTGCTTCCTTGCCCTCTACCGCGAGTGGCGGCGGGCATTCGAGTGGGCCGCCGACGGCGGCATGGTTTATTTTGGTTAGGAGCCTATCTGGCTAGTCACTGGTCAAGTCAAGTGGTGGCGAGCCTGATTCCTTGCTGCGGCATGAGCAAGGATTTTCGCCCCTGGAAGATCGATGAGGCGCCGCTTCTGCCGCCGCCGCGGAGCTTTTAATGGTCGTGATCCTCCGCTTGCTTGCAGCGGTTTATGCTAGTCTGTTCAAGGACACATGCTGGCTCTGTCCCTCAGGCAGTGTCCCGGCGCGCCCGCATGTGAGGCAGCACACCGCGCGCGACAGCCAGCAGGCCGACGCGGCCTGGTGGCGAGTTATGCCCGTTGACACATGCGCGCTGATTGAGGATGCTGGGGGTCGACGGCACGTGGACGTTTTTATCTACCACAACGAACGTGCAGCTGGGCGGAGTTCTCGTGCGGGCATCGGGTCGGTCAGCGGTCAACAATTGAAAATATAAATTTTAGAGGTTGGAGTTTTCCGTCGGGATCATTGCACTGCGACACGCGTCGCAATTCTTGAAGCGCACGAAACTTGAAGTTCACAAAACTTGCAGACCGACCGTTGGAAAGACACGGGACAGCTTAAACAATGAGGCATCCCGCCGACACCTACATGAACTATCTCGTTCCCACCGTGGTCGAACAGACTAACAGAGGCGAACGGACTTATGACATTTATTCGCGTCTGCTCAAGGAACGGATCATATTCATTACCGGCGTTATCGAAGACGAAATGTCGGCGCTGGTCGTCGCGCAGCTTCTCTTCCTTGAGGCCGATAATCCGAAGAAGGAAATAGCGATATATATCAACTCGCCGGGCGGTGCCATCACCGCGGGCCTCGCAATTTACGACACAATGCAATTCATCCGCCCGACTATAGCCACGCTCTGCGTCGGCCAGGCCGCTTCGATGGGTTCGCTGCTATTGGCGGCGGGCCGCAAAGACCTACGCTTTGCGCTGCCGAATGCGCGCATCATGGTGCATCAGCCATCCGGCGGCTTCCAAGGTCAAGCCACTGACATTATGATTCATGCGCAGGAGGTACTGAACCTGCGCAAACGCCTCAACGAAATTTACGTGAAGCACAGCGGCCAGCCGATCGAGAAGATCGAAGAGGCGATGGAGCGCGACACGTTCCTCACCGCCGAGGCTGCGAAGGAGTTTGGGCTAGTCGACATCGTAATCGAGCAGCGGCCGGAGGAAGTCGACAAAATCTAAGGCTGTCCAATATTCCGCCTTTGGCAAACTCGGTACTACTGAGTGGCATCGCGAAACTACAAGCTCCAACGGCGTGTCGTCTGCCTACCGAGAGAGCATTTACGCGATCGATTTGCGACCCGGTTCGGTAGGGCCCCCCATTGCTGAACGATCAGAATGCGCAAATCGACTACGGACCATAGCGTTGTTGCAGAGTGTGGCGAGAGAGACAGACCGGCGTGCGGTCGCGTGAAAGGGTGTCCGCTCGCAACGTGGCGTTAGATGCTAATGCAAACATTGAGATGAGCATGTTTTTGCCCAAACTGTGTACCTTTTCATGCAGCGACAGTTTGGCGGTGACAGGAATTTGCTGAAACCCGTATCGCTCGGCGCGATGAATCCAGAATCCGTCCAACCCTGCTTCCTGAATGACGATGTGGCCGAAGGTCATCACCCCGACATTGCATGTGCCGGTGCAGTTTCCGGTGCATGTGCATGGGCCCTTGAGCACGGGGCAGCCCGACTAATTAACCCAATGATGGATTGGACTTGGCTCAAATCGTCCCGGTGCAGAGTGCTGGTGCATCGTCGTGCCCGTGCATTGTGCATGGTGCCGATGCACCGCCGCCCGCAGCCGGACCTCTCGCACAGTGCAAATGTGTGCAAAACCGAAGGACGGTTCAATCAAGGTCGCCCTCGCCTGTAATTGAAGCGTGTTCGGTATAGGTGGCTTCGAGCCCCCGCAACCAAATAGCGCCGCCAAGTCAGCGACTTGGCGGCGTCGCTATTTTCGGCTTAGATCTCACCCCAAATTCTGGAAGCACTGTGGAAGCAAGAGGGCGCGTAATCTTGAGCAGATCAGCGAATTAGCACGCAGTTGAGTGGTCCGCATGGATGGCTTGAAGCGGCAGGAACTATGGCGCAGTGCTCGTCTCGCTCTGATCTCAATCTCTGCCGTCGCGGCCGCCTCGGTCATCGGTCAGATCGCGACCTACCCGAACCTCGCACCCTGGTACGCCAATCTCGCCAAGCCATCGTTTAACCCACCGAACTGGATCTTCGGTCCGGTCTGGACGACATTGTATCTGCTGATGGCGTTCTCGGTCTGGCGGATCCTGCGCCTGCCGGCTGGCTCAATGCGCCGAACGGCTCTGACCTTATTCTTCGTCCAGCTGGTGTTGAATGCGGCATGGTCCTGGATGTTCTTCGCCGCCAACAGCCCGCTTCTCGGAATGGTCAACATCGTCCCACAATTTGCGCTGATCATTGCGACCGTTGTGGCGTTCTATCGGCTGGACCGGTTGGCGGCTTATTGCCTCGTCCCGCTCACGGCCTGGGTCGCGTTCGCCACCGTCCTCAACTTCTCGATCTGGATACTCAATCGGTGAATCGGCTACGCGATGGCTAAGCGCGGTCACAGAACATGCGCAGAAAAGCAAAGTGGGTCACGGTCAATGACCAAATGCAGAAGCGATATCGCTATAAATTGACTGCGCCTGTAGGGCGGAACTTCGACCCTGAATTCAAGCCCGAGCTGACGCCCAGAGAGATGCTCGCGCTCGGGGTATTCTGCGGCAAGTACATGACCGACTGCCGCAAGGAGTTTCCCGCGAGCTGGTTCAGGAAGGCGAAGCTATCTCCAAAGGGTCGCGACTGTTCGCTTAACCATTTCGGGATCGACGCTAGCCGACCGCTGTCGGAGTGGCGCAAGAAAGGCTGGATCCACCCCGACGATCCGCGTGGTTGGTTCCAATGGTACTGCCGCTACTACATGGGCCGGAGAATGCCCGAAGAAGACAGTCGCCAGATCAACCGCTGGAAGGCTTTCCGGCGTCACGTCAGTCAGATCAAGAAGTACTGTGAGCCCGGCGATCCCTTTTGCCGTCCACGTCAAAGGCAGGCGCTGCTGCACTGGGCGTATGACAGTCGAAAAATATAGTTTCTTATACCATCAAGCCGCCTGATTGAGCGCCGCCGCGATGCGCCGACACGTACCACCGATCCTTTCCTCGTCCCTTGGACAAGTCGACAGATTTGTCAGCTCACCGATATTTTCCGGGTTTTTGCTCTCTCCGATTTCGGCAGCACCAGCGTCATCACCCCGTCGCGGAGCTCGGCGCTGATTCGGTCTTGGTCGATCTTGCTGGACAGTTGAAAGCTTCGGGCATAGTTGCCGATGTTATATTCGGTGTAGACGGGCTGAAGTCCTTCATACCTGGAGAAATCGATCCACCCTTCAATTGTCAGCACGTCATTTTCCACCTTCACGTCCACTTTGTCCTTGTCGACGCCCGGCATCTCTAGAATGACGGTCAGTGCCTCATCCGTCTCGAAGATGTCGGTCGCAGGAACGAATACACGCGCGGGGATCGTCGCTTCCTGCTTGCTCTCCACTTCGCGCTTTTGCTGAACTTGCAGCTCTTGTTGCGTATCCATGGGGCGCCTCTCGCAGGTTATGTTGTAATCTTGATGGTCCGCGGCTTTGCGCTCTCCGCGGGCGGAATAAAGAGCGCGAGCATGCCGTCGCGGTACTCGGCCTTAATGGCGTCCGGGTCGATCTGAATGGGCACCGAGAGCGTCCGGTCGAACACGCCCGACAGGCGCTCGCGCCAGTGCACGCTTGGCAGCTTGGTCGTAGTTGATGACCTTCCGGCCAGAAATGCGAATCGTATTCTCTTTGGCCTCAATCTCGATGTCATTCTTGTCGATGCCGGGTAGTTCGATCACCGCGACAAAGCCGTCTCCGCGTTGGAAAACGTTGATGGGCGGGTAACTGCCCATGCCGGCGGTACGGCCGCCCATCCAGTCGCTTGCAAGGCGTGACTCGAGCGCTTTCTGCATCGCAAACAGCGCCTCAAACGGGTCTCGAAAGCCTGAAATCATTGCTCTGCCCTCTCGTAAACCGCCGCATCCTAAGGAGGCGGGATCCCTGAGATTCGAATTTGACGAGTTTCCAGCAGTAGAGGGAAAGACGCTTCAGTGCGTGAGGCCGTGGCCGGAATCCCCATTCCCTTGGCCGCGTCGTGCTCGAAAACTCTCGATCGAGCGCCGCCTCACTTGGCGTCGCAACCAGGACCGGTCTGGCGCCTGCTCGAAGGCCTCCTTGTCGAGGGAGCACAGGGCTTCCAGAATGTCATCGACCGGTACCGGCCGGGAGCAACCCGGGGGGCTGCGTAAAGCTGGCGCCGCTTCCATCGCGCACGCGTCCGACACCCATGAAGCAAGAATTGCTCGCTTCTCGTTGAGGGTCAGGTCGGGATCGCTGACGACGTCACGCGGGTCAGATCGGCGCCGCGAGTATTCGATTAACTCTGGTTGTTAAGCGAAGCGATATCGTTGTCGGGCATGGTTGTCGGCGACCGGGCGGAAAACAGCTCGGCAGGGACAGCTCGAGGCGTCAATAACTTAAATCAGCTTAAGGGGCCGGGCCGCTAAGGCAGCCCGACCCCTTCGCTGTACGAACGATGCTGAGTGTTGGCTCAGCCGGCGTTTGCGATTCGATAGATTCGCCCCCGCTTTTCGTCTTTCTCGGAGGTGACATCGAGGCTGAGCTTCTTCTTCAGCGCGCCGGCGATCGCGCCGCGGACGGTGTGCGGCTGCCATCCTAGCGCCTCGACGATCTCGTCGATGGTTGCTCCCTTTGCCCGACGGAGCATTGCGATGAGTTGCGCCTGCTTGCTGCCGTCCCGGCTGCGGGGCGCAGCGGTGCGCGACGCGCGTGACCTGGCTTTACGCTGAGCCTTCAGCTCTTCGCCCGCGTCCTCGGTATCGTTCGGAGCGCTCTCCGTTTCGTCCTCCGCAGGCGTTTCCTGCGCATCGATGCCGAGCGCGGCGAAGGCGGCCTTGGTGGCGACGAGCGTCATGCGGCCACGTTCTTCGTCATGCCGCCAGACGGTATCGTCGCGCTTGGCGCGGACCTCCTTGATCAGGCCCTTGTTGAGCAGACTCTTGAGCACGTTGCCCGCGGCATTGCCCTTGAGCCTGGCGGTGACGGGAAAAACGCAGCGGTCGGGTCGCTGGCAGGCGGCGGTGAGAACGACGAGCTGGGAGTCGGACAGTTGCGGCATGATCTTGCTCCGTGTGTAGGAGAGCCGCGACCATCGCGGCCCTCCTACCGCCCGAAGCCCCGCGGACCGGGACCGGACGGGGCTGCTGCGGAGCGCAGGCGATGTGATCGCATACACGCTCTGTTTAGCCGGTAAGCCAAGTCGATAAGCAGATCATGTCGTTGCTTTCTGGCCGGCCGAATAATCATGAATGATCGGCGGCATGACGCGTGAGCCACCGGCTGTGTCGAATCGGCGACTTGCTCACTTAATGTGCGCTCTGCCGGGATTTTACGCGTTGTTAATTATCGGGAAATATAATCTCCTGCCATTACGAGTTTGCAAAGTCGGATGCGATTGTTTCCGGCACGAGGGGGATGCGCTCGAGGGGATAACACGAACCGCACTGAAGTTGCGGAGGCCCCGATGCACCAAGTCTTTATCGAAGGCGGTCTTATCCGGAAGCTCTGGGACGTCGAGACGCACGTCTACCGCGAGCACCTGCTCCGGCTCGACCATGAAAGCCGCCGCAATCGCTTCTGTGGCGCAATCGCCGAGGACACAATCCGAAGCTATGCAGCTACGGCGCGCGGCCCCGATGTCGTCCTGCATGGCTTCTTCGTGGACGGGGTGCTGCGCGGCGTCGCCGATTTGCGCATTGTCAGACCCCTCGATCTGCAGGAGGCCGAGGCCGCGTTCAGCATCGAGAAGCCCTGGCAGAGCCATGGTGTCGGCTCCGCACTGCTTGACCGCACCCTACTCTCCGCACGCAATCGTGGCATCAAGCATGTGCAGGTCTCTTGCCTGATGGAGAACCGGCGCATGCAGCATCTGGCTCGTAAATTTGAAGCTGAGATCACATTTGATTTCGGGTCGGTGATAGGGACGATGGAGAATCCGCGACCGACACCGCTGTCGCTCATGCATGAAATGACAGCCGACGGTCATAGCTTTGCTGCCGCCTATATCGATTTCCAATCTCGTCTATTGAAGTCATCAAGGATGCTGAGCTTTGCGGCACCCTATCTGGGCTCTCTGCGTCCTCTGCACGCGTACGCTTAATAGGAACAGGCTGCCTTCTGGGCCCGTCTTTCGTCCGCGTTTATGGATGCGATTGCGTCTCTACGTTTAACCGTATAGGCGGTGATGTTAGGATTGTACTTGTGGCTCATTCGCTGCGATCAGGCGGCCGCGAGCCCGTCTCGGAAGCGCTGGAGCTGCACGTTACCCAGCGGGTGCTGGCATCTTTGGGGAAGCCAGCACCCGCCCTCACTCAGGCCGCTTTCGCGGCCCGTGCCGCTCCTTTGATCGCTTGCATGTAAAGGTCCAGCAGAGACTCCTGCTCTTCACGCTGCTTCTGGTCCTGCTTGCGTAGCCGGATCACCTCTCGCAGGATTTTGACGTCGAAACCGTTACCCTTGGCCTCGAAATAGATTTCCTTTTTGCCTTCGACGAGTTCCTTGATCTCCGCTTCGATGCGCTCTATGCGCTCGACGATCGCTCGCAACTTGTCACCCGCAATTTCACCTGGTCGGCTCATGGCGCACTCCTGATCGATATGACCGAGTGAAAGTGCGCTATTGGCGGGGTTCCAGCAATGCGAGCCAAGGAACGTGGTAAGCAATGGATTAACTGAGTGTCCACGAGACGATGGTTCGAACCGCGACATCACTTGTTTCGACGCCGGCACAACCCGCCAGTGAAGGGGGCGGGGACCATTACGATCGACGTTTCCGTCAAACTGCTCATGCTCACGCCGGAAAAGGCTTTGCCGGTTGGCCAAGGACGACTGGATCACAAAGACCGAGCGCGGGCGCTACCGCGTGGTCGACGTCGTGCGGGCAGCGCGAGCCTCAAAGGGGCGAGCGCAATGCGCCCCTCTCATGTGGCGTCTGACGAAGCTCCTTGAACGATGCCGCACTTGAACACGCTGGGCGCCAGGGTCACGACTCTGGACAGCCGAACGGTCAAGCCGCAGCCCAAGCAAACCGATCCACATTACCTCAGGCCGCAACACCGGGCATGGCGTCAGGCCGTCTGCGATCGCGCCGGATGGCGCTGCGAGTGGATCGATGAGCGCGGTCAGCGTTGCGCAAAGGCTGCGCCTCAGCACCGCATGTTCGCGGATCACAAGAAGGAACGACAGGACGCACCGGACGCCGAGCTCGACCCGGCGAACGGATGGTGCCTGTGCGGCGCTCACCATTCGCTGAAGACGGCACAAGAACGCGAGAAGCGATTGCTTAGCAGGCCATTCGGAAGGGAGCTGCCCTGGATGGAGGAACCGGCGACGAAAATGACCCGTCGCGTCATTTGCTGTGCTGCGAAACGATGGCGGTGGTCAGGGGATTAGTGGACAAAGAGCGATGAGTTTTCTTCGCCAACTCTTTCATCTTCTGGTGGCTCAGGCGGCTACAATCTATCCGTCCTCCTATTGCCTAATGGAGCCTATGCGGACGGCTGCGGCATCAATTCGGTCAGCGGCGCCAACGCCATCTCGCCCTATAGCGGCGCAGCCTCCCACGACAACAGGATGTGGTTGAGCAAGGCGCACACGGTCCGACCCTGCGCGCCTTGCGACGTTACCGAAAATGCTAGAGTTCGCGGCTCAGTTTGGCGTCGACCGAATACGGGCCGCCGCCGCGGATCGCGATCGCGAAACAGACGACACCGAGGAAAAGAACGTATTCGTAGCCGCCGGCGCCAACCGAGAATCCTTTCGCCCAGTGAGCGGCGAACATCGCGATCAAAAGCTCGATGGCTAGTGCTGCGGCAAAGAAGCGCGTGAATAGGCCGATTACTAGCGCCGCGCCGCCGATGATTTCAAAGAAGATGGCAAGCCCCGCGAACCAGCGCGGCAACCCGTAATTGTTGGCAAAGGCATTTCCGACGGCTTCCACGCCGCGTCCCCATTTCGGCCAGCCGTGCATGATCATGATCCAGCCGAACACGGCACGAGTGATTGTATAGGCAATCGGCTCTATCGCCGCGTAAAATCCCGCGAGGCCCGGGAACAGAAGCTTACTACCGTTGTTGGCAGCCATGGATGTCTCCCCCTTCATTGTTCACGCGGCCTTAGTGACCGCGTCGCATAAGCACAATTGTGGCTGGGACTTCCCGGATGACCCCGTACCCGGAATTCCTCGGATGAACTCCAAACCTTGCCAGATAGTATCCTTTTCCGGGCTCGCAGCAAGGATCGTTCGTGTTGGAAGTCGGTTGCTGTATTAATCAGTCCATAAGTAAATGCACTGTCAGGCGGCATATTTGAGCGATAGTTTTTGGTACGGATTTTTTCCGGGTCGTTTTGCAGTTGGCACATGGATGCGCGGACCTTGGCTTTAAAATCGGCCTTGTCGGTAATTGTCATGCGGCCAACAGTGTCAGCCCTGAGGTGTTTCCAGACCAGTTCGTCTGGATTGCGGTCGGGCGAATATGTGCAACTACTTATGGACTGATTAATAATTCGAGCCCGAAGGAGTGGTCCCGATTAGTGGTGTCGCGTCTTACAGGCATTTTGGCACAGTCCTCCGGTCCGGTGTTGTTGAACGCATGACCATGCCCCAGCTGGCTCTACGGCTTGAGGAGCCTGCATAAATCCGCGTCGTTTTTGCTCCAAGCGTGGCCAAGAATCTCTCGGGCGGTTTCGAAATCCTCGGGATGTTGCTCAAGATACGAGGTTGCCCCGAAATGCCGAAACTGATGCGGCGTCATGTGAATGCCGATATGCCGCGCGAGGGCGTTAATAATCTGGACGGTAAGGGTGGTCTGACCCTTCCGGCCGCCGTTCCTTGTTACGAAGAGATAGCCATTCTGGTCAGCGCCAAGCCGCGGCAGGATCTGACGGCGATACCATCGAAGACGCCGGGCAACGTCATCGGGAACCTCGCTGCCAATATCTCGCCTTTTGGTCTTTGTGTCGTGGGCGGCAATGACTTTGCGCTCGATGGCGGAGACGCGACCCTGCAGCTCATCGGGCGGCTTGTCGCGCGCGGGCTCGATGACGAGCTCAGGGGCACCGCCTACGCCATTATCGACGGAGTTGACGGACGTGCTCACCATGTTCGCCTGGCCAACCTCGACGCTGCGAGCGACGCCGCGCCAGGCAGCATCGTCGAGCTCCGCCAGTTCCACGATGCCGTTGGCCGCCGACGCGTCGCCCTGGCGGTGCGTTCCGACTTGTCCATCGACGCACAAGTCCAGGCCGGCGGCGCTACCTGGCTCGATCGCCAGCTTGTCGCTCGTGAACCGCCCTCTCTGAGTTCGGGCGGATTCGGCCACGAGGTCCGCGACGCGATGGACGCTCGCGTCAAACACCTCGTTGCCGAGGGCCTCGCTAAGAGGCAAGGCCAGCGCGTCATATTCGCGCGGGATATGCTCGACACGCTGCAGCGACGCGAGCTTGCAACGACCGCTGCACGCATCGATGCGAGCACTGGCCTGCCTTATCACCCGGCAAGAGAGGGCGAGCCCGTCGTGGGCATCTATCGGCAGCGCTTGGATTTAGCCTCTGGCCGTTTTGTGTTGATCGACGACGAACTCGGATTCAGCTTGGTCCCATGGAGCCCGTCACTTGAGCGACATCTTGGCCGCCAAGTGTCGGGAATCGTGCGGTCCAACCGAATTGAATGGAGTCTCCAAAGAGCGCGTGGTCCGACCATTGGGTGATGCCGCCTAGCATATAGCCACGTTCGCAAGTGCGCGTGGCCACGACCGGCAACCTCATGGTCGACTCTTGTAGCAAAAGCCTGCATTGCATCGCTCGACTCGCACTTGTGTGCCCGCCAACCCGATCAAGAATAAGAGATTGCGGCGTGGCATTTCCGACAGAGAAACCGCCAAGGATTTGGCGATGACCGCGGAGCGTGTGGACCAATACCACCGCGTCTGCGCCCTCTCACGGCGAAAACAGGGGTTCGAGTCCCCTAGGGAGGCGGTAATCGTCGCGCCAGTACTCGCAAGCGCGGTCGGAGCCCGACACGACCAGCCGATGCAGAACCGTCAGAAAGACGGCGCGCTCGACCGAGAACTCGAAACGTCGTCCACGCAGAAGCTCCTCGATAACGGCCTTGCAGCCGGTCTCGCGCCACAGCCGACCAAACAGCAGCGGGGCGCCGATGCGTCGGCAGTTGAGACCCGGTGTGCCACCGTCTTCCAGAAGCGAGATGAGCATCGAGCGCTGCGCCAGACGCGCTTTCCAATTCGCGAATCATTCGATTCTTAAATCGAAAACCGCTTCCGCCGTCGAGAGAAATCTATCGCCAATTCAAATCGCAGTCACCTAACCTGGGACAATTGGGTGTTATTTAACATTTCATTTCGTAATGCCGTCAGGTTCTTGCGTAGGGATGACGGGAACTGCGGCAGGAGAAATGAAGCCCCGATGAGGAAGTACTCTCTCCTTTACGGCAGTTTGACTAATGTCCAATAGCCGGCTCGGGCATAGATGTTATGATCTATAATGTTGAGCCCAGCCGAGCCGCGACTGTGCCGCGGCGGACAGGCGGGTTGCCGAACGTCAGATGCTTAATCGGCGGCCGAGAGTCGACCTCGGCCGCTTTGTCTTTGATGCCTCGCCGTCCTATCTCCGCTCGGCCTACAATGACCCTCGGCAACATGCGCTCGCTCGGGGTGCGCAGGACATGACCTTTCCGCTGGACCCTCCCGCTCTAGCCTGCGTAGATATTTGCCGACGGAGGTCCGTGCCCATGTTCGTTCTAGCCCCACTTTTGGTCGGCTCGCATTTGTTGGCCGTAGCGGATTCGGTTCCTGTTTTCGATGTTAAGAAAATCTGTCAGATTGCGGCCGCATTCGGGGGGCGAGACTCAAAGAGCTGCATCGAAAGCGAGGAAGCAACACGCGAACAACTGAAAAAGATTTGGGCAGAATTTTCCGCGAAGGACAAGGTGGGGTGTGTTGCCACAGCCAAGATTGGCGGACTTCCCAGCTATACCGAACTCATCACTTGTCTCGAAATAATCCAAGACGTGGACAAGATTCGCGCGACCTCTTCCGACAAGCCCGAAGGGGACGGAGCAGCTAGGTCACGTCGCAAAAGGCGCTAGCGGCAAAAAGCCTCAAAATGTCCGCCCGCGCATGGCCTGCACCCGGTGCGGCGCGCGAGATGCAGGCGAGCGGAAATTGGCGAACTGGGCCCGCCGCTCCTACATGGGTTCTCCATCGGGCTTCGACTGCCCTACTGGAGCAGAAATTCGGAGAGCACATTGCATCGATCTGTTCTGCTTGCACTGGCTGCCCTAACCGCCGCTTTGTCCTTCAACACCGCACCGGCAAGCGCACGCTATCGGCTCTATCCCTGGTGCGCGTATTACAATTTGCCAGACGGTCCGATGAGCTGCTCCTTCTCGACCTTCGAGCAGTGCCGGAGGGACATCAGCGGCGTCGGCGGTATGTGTAGTCCCAATCCGTACTTGGCTTACCGCCCTGCTTACTCCACTCGGATAAGGTCGCGCCCGCGGCGGGGTCGGCGGTCCCGGTGATGCCCTCGCTTAGGCGGTCGCCTACACGTACTTCCGCCGAGACGAGAACGAGGCCCGGCAGGCCAACGTGCTCACGCACAACCAAGCCCGCCGACCTCGCAGCCACCGCTCCGGTCTCATGCGTCCGCTCCGCGGTTCTATGCGGAGCTTGCGCGAACCCTTCGCTCTGGAGGAGCAGCCCGCGGGGGATACCCCCGTCCACCACTCACACGCTCGATCGAGCGGATCGGGCTTACGCTCTTCGATCTCAGCGAGATGAGGGCGCCTCTAACTTCGCCGCTTTGGCCTCAGCCTTCGCAGTTGCAGCCGCCAATTTGGCTGCGACTTTCTGCTCTGCGGCGATGGCGCGATCAAGCGCCTTCTGCGCCGTCGCAACTTTCTTCGTGGCGGCAGCGTGGGTTTTCGTCAAAGTCGCGACAGGATTCCGGACGCCCCGCTTAACGCTCTTTTTAGCCGCAGCCTTGCGGGGACCCTTTTTCGCAGCGGCCTTGCGCGCTACCTTCTTAGCCGCAGGTTTCTTTGGAACTCTTGCCATTTCAATCTCCAATTTAGCAGCCATCTTGTCGTCCGCAATAACCAACAGCGAATCGATATCTGCCCCGTAAGTTAAAGTTTCTTAACACATCCGGGCTGGTTCGGGTGAAGTTCTAAAATTTGCTGGGAATTTGGCGGGGTACATCCTTTGCCTGTGATTCAGGAACCGCGCTTGGCGAGCCCAGCAAACGAGCACCCCGCCGACACTGCCGCCGCACGTCAGCATCGCTCTCGTGACGAGACCGAGTGGGCGTATCGGCGCAAAGATGCCCGGTTATCTCCAATCTTGTCAGGGTGAGAAACCGTAGCGACAGTCTATCGGCAGCATTCTGCAACCTCGACCGTGTTGCCCAGGAGGACCACAGAAACCGGCGTATCGGAACGCTCGTGGCTTGATCCTATAATGCGCCGGCCGTCGATATCGATAGGGGGCCCGGAATCCATTTCCGCCCATGTGAGTACGCGCGGCTGGAGCGCGTTCTCACGGCTTGGATGGTCTGCCGCTTCCGGTTTCCCCACACAGGCCCAAGCGGCGTGTCGACGCGGATGCGCGGAGCGGGCCTTGAATAGGAAGATTTGGGAGCCTTGACGATGGCTACCTGGGACCGCCCAGCAACCGGCGCGCAGTCCGCGCGACGTGCTTCCAGCTAGCCCGCTAACCCGTTCGCTAAGCCCCCAGCTGTGCTGGGGCGACTAAAGGCAGTTGAACGTATTCTGGAGTAGCGGGCTGTTGGAGCGATGAGAAGGGTCTCCCCGGGGAACCGGAATCCCCTGGAAGGAGACCCTAATGACGCAGCAGCATCACCAGAACCATGCCACATGGGAGTGTAAATATCATGTGGTTTTCATCCCGAAATACCGCAAGAAAACGATTTTCGGCGTGATCAAGAAGCGTCTGGGCGACGTGTTCCATGAATTGGCGCGGCGGCGCGAAAGCAAGATCGAAGAAGGCCATCTGATGCCCGATCACGTCCACATGCTGATTTCCATTCCGCCGAAATATTCCGTGGCGGAGGTGATCGGCTTCATGAAAGGAAAGAGTTCGATCTGGATCGCGCAGAACGTCGAGCGCCAGGCGCGCAATTTCACCGGGCACAAGTTTTGGGCTCGCGGCTACTTCGTCTCGACGGTCGGGCGGGACGAGGAGATGATCAGAGCCTACATCAAGAACCAAGAGATGCAGGATCGCGAACTGGATCAGCTCTCAATGATCCCATAGTCCCATCCCAAAAGTAGCAGAGTCCTTTAAAACCGCTTTTAGCGGTTCCCCATCAAACCACCAGCTTAGCTGGTGATTCTTGATTAAAATGCACCTGCGCCCGTAACACATTCCGCAGTGTGGGCCTTCTGGCTGATCTAAACCGTGCTTTTAGGACCTATTCGGGCAGTAGGCTCGATGATTTGACGAGCAGACTTTCCTTTACAGCGCGTTCGTGATCTTCAATAGGACTCTTAATTCGGTACATGTGATCGCCGTCTCGATCCGGCATCGTGGCAATAACCTTGTAACGGCCGGGAGCCGCATAGCGAAGAAACATATCCGGGATGCAGGTCACCACGTCACCTACGTTGAATTGGCGCATCGCTCACTCCCCCGAGTTCGATGGCTTTTCACCTCTCCTTTCATATTCGCCGTCCGTAGTACTGCGGCAGTAGCATGGAAAAAAGCTGATCATTTATTGACGCGCCATAACCGTCCGATCGCGACCCGCCGGGGTCTAAGTCGTGAACGATCGGGCGCGGACGACCACCGTCACAGCGTCGCGAATCAATAGCGTTTTTAGCGGGCTTCCGGCGCCGGACCATGGACGTCCAGATCGTCTAATCGGCAGGGTCAACCCGAGCTTGAAGGCCTCGGCGTCACTGGCTCCAAAGCCATGAGTCGAAACATTGCCATCTTTGCGCGGTTTTAACAGTTCTTCAACGCGACCGGCCGAATTAGGTCCTTGTACCGGAAATTCATCTCTGACCGCAGGGGAGGGTCAGTGGTTCAAGGCAGGCGGCAGTCTCGACTGCAATTTCCGTCCATATTATTCATCACACTTGCCGCGGCGGCTATGCCCGCCCTGGCAACATCGACCGCAATCGCGGCGAAGAGCAAGACAAAGATTGCGGCAGAGCGTTCCATCAAGGTTCCGCTGCCGCGGATACGGCACGGGTCTGGCGCGACCGTAGCGTTAGTTCCGACGCCGGTGGCACGTCCTCTCTACCTGCGGGCCGCGCCGAGCTATGTGGCGCGCCCCGCGAGCACAGGGCCGGCGCGGGTTGCCTCCAGGGGAACCGATGATCCGCCGTTGGCGTATGCGCCGACGCATGCGACCTCGCGTGCCGATATCGCCAAGCTCAAGAAGGCGATCCATGAAGCGCGCCGCGGCCGCTCCGGTGCGGTCGCCAAGTTGCAGCCGACGATCTCCGATCCGCTGGCGCGCAAGCTGGTCGAATGGGCGTTGCTGCGCGCCAACGACAACGAGGCCGATTTTGCTCGCTACAATGCCTTCATTGCGGCCAATCCGAGCTGGCCGAGCATTGGCAAGCTGCGGCGCCGCGCCGAGGCCATGCTGTGGGCGGAAAAGGCCGACCTCGGCAAAGTTCGCGCGTTCTTCGCCGGCCACCGATCGCTGACCGCCAAAGGCCACTTTGCCTATGCACGTGCGCTGCTGGCGCATGGCCACCGTGCAGTGGCGCAGGCACATGTGCGCGCGGGCTGGACCAAGTGGTTTAGTCGCAGTGTCGAAAAAGATGCGCGCAGGCTGTTCCGCAAGCTCATTACCCGCGCCGATGACAAACGGCGCATGGAACGCCGGCTTTATGAAAACGACATCAAAGCCGCCATGCGCGCGGCACGGCGGCTCGGCGGAGTGCAGCCAGCAATTGCGAAGGCACGCTATGCCGTCAATCGCCACAAGCGCAATGCCGCGGCCTTGCTGCGGAGGCTCCCGGCCAATGCGCGCAGAGACACCGGTATCCTTTACAGTCGCATCCGCTGGCTGCGCCGCCACGACAAGGAAGAGGCGGCAGCCAAGCTGATGCTGTCGGCACCGAGCAAGCTTGATGCTGGCCATGATGCCGATGATTGGTGGAGAGAACGGCGCGTGCTGGCGCGCACGCTGATCGAGCTCAACCGGCCCAAGACGGCCTATCTCATCTGCGCTAATGCCGCGCTACCGGCCAAGGAGAATTACCGCGTAGAAAGCGAATTCATGGCGGGATGGATCGCGCTGCGCTTTCTCAAGGATCCTCGCACTGCGGCGCAGCACTTCGCGCGTATCCGCGCTTTTGGCATTGAGAACACCACGGCGCTTGCGCGGGCCGGCTACTGGCAGGGGCGCGCCGCCGAGGCCGCCGGCCGGCGAAAAAAAGCTTACACCTATTACGCTCGGGCTGCGCGCCACGCTACGACCTATTACGGCCAGCTTGCCGGCGCCCGCATTGGCATGCGGAAGATCAAGTTGGCCCGGCCGCCGGCAATATCGGCGGCCACGCGTGCCGCGCTCGGCCGGGCGGAAATCGTTCGTGCCGTCGACCTCCTCTATGCGATCGGCGAACGCAGCCTCGTGATCACCTTCGTCGCCGATCTCGACCGCGTTGACGATGCCGGGGCTCTGGCGCTGATCGCCGAGCTCGCGCGCAAGCACCGCCACGCCCGCGCCGCGGTGCTGATGGGCAAGGGCGCGGTCAGCCGCGGCCTACCGCTCGATCATCATGCCTTCCCCACCTATGGCTTGCCGCGCTACTCGCCGATCGGTCCTCCGGTCGAACCGGCGATCGTCTATGCCATCGCGCGCCAGGAGAGCGCCTTCAACCCGCGCACTATCTCCTCCGCCAAGGCGATGGGTCTGATGCAGGTGACGCCGGCCGCCGGCCGTTTCATCGCGCGGACTTATGGGGTGAAATACAGCCGGCGGCGCCTGCTCCGCGACAAAATCTATAATGTGCAGATGGGCGCGGCGGAATTGGGCGGCAATATCCAGACCTATCGCGGCTCCTACATCCTTGCCTTCGCTGCCTACAATGCCGGACGCGGCCGCGCGAAGCAGTGGATCAGGCGCTTCGGCGATCCGCGCGATCCACGGGTCAATCCGGTCGACTGGGTCGAGCGGATCCCGTTCTCCGAGACGCGCAATTACGTCCAGCGGATCATGGAGAACCTACAAGTCTATCGCGTGCGCTTCGGCCGCGGTAACCGGCTCATGATCGAGGCCGATATCCGCCGCGGCAGCAGCGTGAATTAGAAGTCCGATGCATTCAGACAATTCCTAACATGCGCAAGCAAGTGAATCTCGCGACGTGACTGATGGAAATTTTGGGCACAAAAAAAATCGTACTCATCACTGGCCTTGCGGCACAATTGAGCTGACGGGCTTCATGGAAAAGGGTGGGCAAATCCTGGAAAGGAAAGACGCGGGTGTATCAAGTAACGGCCAAGAGCCGTTACGCGCGGGCATTGGCTGCCGTGAGCGAGTGGTGCCGACACAATCGGCACCTGTGCGTGCGTGACCAACATGCCCACCTGTCCGTAATGATGCGAGGCCACTATGCCTACTACGGCATATCGGGCAATCATCGACGCATCCGATGGTTCGCGTGGCAGGTTGTGCGGGTGTGGAGGAAATGGCTGGCGCGACGGGATCGCCAAGGCGTGTTCCATGGAAACGCCTCAATGCTCTCCTGAAGCGGCATCCTCTCCCACCGGCTCGGATTATCCATCGTTATGTCCCGGCCATGAGCCAAGCTCTCCCGTGAGGAACCGGATGCGGGAAATCTGCACGTCCGGAACTGTGAGGGTTGCGCCTTGCAAGTGCGTTGATCTCTGTCGCCTGAGATGGCGGCCGCGGTAAAGCCTAGCGAGCAGCCGGTCGCGGACCTCTTGGCCGCCCTCGACGGTCAGGAGAGCCGCCTCCATGAGGGTCAGCGACCAAACGGATTCAATGGTTTGCGTGAATAATCTTTCAGGCCGATAGGATTTTGGGAAGATTTTGGGGAATATACGTTGCCGCAAATGCATGGAAATGCATGGACGGCGACGGACAAATTGTGAGGCCCATCAGCCAGCCACTGTCTTAGCGCGCCGCGATAATACGGATCGCGGAATTCAAAGCCGGGGAGGGGGCAGCCATGCCAATCTTCGAACGCAAGCGCGATCAAATGATCGAGCACCTGGAACAAGCGCTCGCGCTGGCCGATGAGTTGCATGACAGCTTGACCGGCTACCTGATCGAGCGCGCCCTCGACGAAGCACGTGCGGGGGACTTTAGACCGGGGAACCGAGAGAACGCGCCGCTGTAGGGGGAATGGTCGGCGATTCCGTCACCGCTGTGACGCCCCTGCAAGTGCGTACAGTAACGCCGGTATAGGCGTTTTGATCCTTCCCCATGCCCGGCGTGCGCGGCCTTCTCTTGCCTTAGAGAGGTTAGGATGGCTCACGCTGTGAATTCGATGGCGCACTCGTGCCAAGGAGAAAGTGCATCATGTCTACCGACGCCGAGCTGATCGCCCTGGGAGAACGGCTGCACGTCGCTTGGAATGCTGAGAAGGAGGTGTTCGCCCGTAGGATGTCGGACGCTGAGTGCGAAGTCGCGATGGACGCGTGCGATGCGATCATCGACGAAATCTGGAAGATACCTGCCACGACGCTTGCGGGCCTGAAGGTCAAGGCGTTGGCGCTCGTGCCTTACCTCGGAGATGACGAGCCGGACGGTGATGATCCGCTCGCCGACCGCCTGCTGGCGTCGTTGCTCACCGACTTGCGCGCCATGTGAAAAGGTGGGGCCCCGAGAGGCCCCGGTGCGCGCCTGGAGCGCGATGGCGTCCCTTGAGCCGGCGGCGCCATAAGCGGCAGCCCCCAACATCTCCCTTCAAGCAAGGGTCAGTTATTCAGCGTGATGCAGGCGAAGTTCTTGCGCTTGAGGTATCTGCAGGCAGCCCTTGCCTCTCGCTTATCCAAGCCGGCAAACCGCGCGCGATGGAAGGTCTTCTCGTCTTTGACGACGGTCTCGGTGAAGGGGTCGGCGTCGCCGAGCAGGTGCCCGGCCTTGCTCTGAGCGGACCTGAGGCGATCCTTGGCTTCGCGCTCGGCCGCGAAGGCGCCGACCTGGATCATCCAGCCGGTACGCTTGCGCGGTGCCGCTTCGCTGTCCTGCGCTGCCAGCGCCCGGCTCGCAGCGACGGCCTTGTCCGCAGTGCCGGGGATTGAAGCAGGACCGGCGGAAGCAACCCGGATTCCGCTGGGGGCCGACTTGGGCGCAGCCGCAGGCGTCGCGACCGGGGCGCGCTTGGCCATCGGCTGCATCGTCTGCTCGCTCTCGGCTGGGCTTATTTCCGGCATGTTCGACAGCGGAGGTATCACCGAAGTGGTCTTCACGCCACTGAGCTTGACCTTGATGGTCTTGACGGCAATCGGCCTGATCGGGGCGCCGCGGGACCGCTGCCCGGCAGTCGCCGAAGCGGTCGTTGCCGGACCGCGGCGGCGGGCGCTCGTCCTGATGGTCGTCGAGCTGATCAGTTTGGCTGGTGCCGGCGTTGCGACGCGGCTATTGGCGCTCGCTACGGTGATCGGCTCGCTACCGGTCACCGGCACCTCGGCGATCAGCGGGGTTGTGCGCTTGGTCGACGCCTCCGTGATGTACTTCGTGAGCAGCCTGCGCATGCGCCGGTTGCGGCGGCTGCTCGACTTGCCGCCGAATACCACGGCGACGAGATGGCGATCGTCGCGCTTTATCGAAGCGACAAGATTGAACCCGGAGGCACGGATATAGCCGGTCTTGATGCCGTCGACACCGCGCACCGAGCCGAGCAGCCTGTTGTGGTTTCGGATCCGCTTGCCGCGGAATTTGAAGGAACGCCGCGCGAAGTAGCGGTAGTATTTCGGGAAGCGATCCCGGATCGCGCGGCCGAGCCGGGCCTGGTCACGCGCGGTGGTGATCTGTTTCTTGTTGGGAAGGCCTGAGGCATTCTTATATACCGTGTGCTTCATGCCGAGGGCGCGGGCCTTGCGCGTCATCAGCCTGGCAAAGTCTTTCTCGTTGCCGGCGATCGCTTCGGCAATCGCCACGGCGACGTCGTTCGCTGAGCGGGTGACAAGGCCGAGGATTGCATCCTCCACCTTGATGGTCTGTCCCGGTTTGAGGCCGAGCTTGGTCGGCGGCTGCCTGGAGGCGCGCTTGGACACTTCGAGCTTACTGCTGAGCTTGAGCTTACCCGCTTTGAGACGCTCGAACAGCAGGTAGAGCGTCATGATCTTGGTCAGCGAGGCCGGATGCCGCTTGGCATCGGCTCTATCCGAATAGAGCACCTTTCCGGAATTGGCATCGACGACGATGCCCGCATAGGGCGGGTTGTAGCTGCTGTGTCGCCTGTGGCGGCGGCGCTTCGCATCAGCAGAGTCGATCGCGGTCGCAAGCACCGCGATGCCGGTTAGCAAGCCCACCAAGACCTTTCGAAATCCGCGCGCATTCCCGAATGTCCGGAGCATTGTGTCTCCTCATCAATCGGTCGCTTTGGCTTATGCTGGGTCCCCGTGAGTCCCTCTCAGCCGTTCTTCCGCCGTGGTGTTTTTACAGCGGCTCACATTCTTGTTATCTATAGAAATCGGGCATGACAGCGACCATTCAATAGCCTTTAGATGGAAATTATGCTTTCGAAGCCGTTAATGGATCGTTGAATTTTATAAGGAATTTGAAAGTTCCTGCCGCACTGCCGAGATTGCATCGATTTGTGTGCATTGCAATGCAGCCTCAAATCCGACGCGTTATCGGCCGGAATCACGACTATGGTCACGGGTTCGTGATAGCGCGGAGGCTCGCTGATGGAGTGACGACCCTATGCACCGCGATGCAGAGCCGCACACGTTGCACCAAGCCCGCCGCTGTGGCGCCAGGACCCGCACAGGGAGGCCTTGCCGGTCACCGGCGGTGCATGGCCGCCCACGGTCCAGGATGCATGGCTGCGCGCCCGGCGCTGGCGGCCCGGAGGGCGAGCGCAACGGCAACTATCGCCATGGCCTCCGCACGAAGGAGACGCGCGGGCGGCTTCGGGCGGTGCGCGATCTGACACGAGAGGCCAGGGACCTCACGCAGAAACTTCGGGGCGGTGTGCGCTCGGGAAAATTCAAGCCGGCAGGGGCGCGGTGACTAAGCCCGCAGCCTTGTTTTTCGCGGCAATTTTGGTTAACCGAAAATCATGCCAAAGAGACGCAAAAAGCGTGGGCGACCGCGCACCGGACGCGACCCGATGATCGGGGTCCGGCTCCCTGCTTCCATGATCAAAAAGATCGGCAAGATCGCTGAGGCTCTCAGTATGAACCACTCCGGGGCAGTCCGCTGGCTGCTCAAGGAGAGCCTAGGTTCTGCCTATGTAAACGCGCTGCTTCGGCAAGGCCTCGGCAGAGGAAAGACCGGCCGGATCGTGCACGCGCATACGGCCAAGATCAAATCTGAGGCTGCTCAGGCCGCTGCGGATCGGGACCCAGAGAACGCCGAGGCACAGGCTAAGGCCTCATGGGCGAAGCGAGAGGCCATCGACCGTGAGCGCGCCGTGACCGATCCTCAGTACGCCCGGTTCAGCAGGCTGCCCGCTGCAAAAAGCCCGCTGACGCCATCGCGCAACTTAAGTCAGGCCGAGGCTAAGGAGGCGGCCGATTGGGCTGCAGAGCAGTTGGCGGCGCTCACGACCAAAGGAAGGGCGGAGCCTAAATCTTCGAGTGAGACCTGATTCGCAAGCCGATTGCAGCGAGGCACAGAAGCGTGGCGCGAACGGCACCGCGCGCGGCACGAAACTGCTGTGAATTGGTTCACCTTGCCGCCCTGGGTTAAACGCTATGGTTGATAAGTGACCGTGTGGTAGAGTGGCTGCCGAATTGCGATCGTTAGAAGGGGACAAGCTATGGCCCCTGCATTGTTCATTAGTTATCGGCGCGACGACAGCGCAGGCTACTCCGGCCGGGTCCACGACCGACTGCGACGGGAATTTGGCGGCAATCTCTTGTTCATGGATGTCAACTCCATCCCGCTTGGCGCCAATTTCAGCAAAGTGCTCGTTGAGGAAGTTGCGAAGTGCGAGGTGCTCCTTGCAGTCATCGGTCCGGACTGGCTCGATGCGCGCGACGAGAGGGGCCGTCGACGTCTGGAGAACCCCGATGACTTCGTGCGCATCGAGATTGGGACCGCGCTGAAGCGCGGCATCCCCGTCATCCCGATCCTCCTTGAGGGCACCCGAGTTCCGAAGGCCGATCAACTCCCCGATGACCTCAAAGAACTGGCCCTGCGCAACGGGCTTAATGTCCGGCATGCCTCGTTCTCCGACGACATGGAGCGGCTCATTCGGGGGCTGAAGAACGCACAGTCGCCGCAACAAGCTGTTGAGGCTGCGGCCTCGCGCATTGATCCTAGAGGCGCCCCTTCGCCTGTTTGGACGTTCCTGAGCAACGACAAGAACCGTGCTGTCTTGGGTTGGATCGGCGGGGGCATTGTCGTCGTCATCGGCGCTCTGTGGGCCGTGTTTGTCTATCTTGTGCCTCCATCGAAACCGGTGTCCCCGCCCGCGGACGTGACGGCGAGTGGCGGCGGTGTTGCCATCGGTGGCAGCGTCAGCGGCAGTACGATCACAACAGGCGGTGCGGCCACCACCGCCGCGCCAAAGTGAGCCACGGCCATGACGCCACGCCTTCCCTACGTAGTGGTGTTCACTATTCCTCTCCTCGCGCTAACCCCACTCGCGCAGGCGCAGCAGCCCGCGGTGCGCGCAGAAAGCGGCGGCGTCGCGATCGGCGGCAGCGTCAGCGGATCGACCATCACGATCGGGTATACGATCGAGCAATACAAAGCCGGCTTGAAGACGCGGGCCGAGAAAATTCGCGCCGAGGAAGCGGAAAAGCGCGTCCAGCTTCAGAAGTTGGTGGAATTGACCGAGCGTGCCACCAGCGCCGAGAAGGACAAACTGCGCAGTCAGATTGCCGCCGTCGAAGCCGAGAAGCGCACGCTGGAAGCCCAGAGCAAAGGCGTCGCTGACCGACTAGCAAATTTGCAGGCAAGCTATGACGGGCTGGTGCAAAAGCTTAATGAGGCCAATGCCGCCCTGGAGGCGTTTGCGCCGCTGGTCTCCAAAGAGTCATTCGACCAAGCACGGGCGATGCTCAGCCGCGGTGATGTCCTTGGAGCCGAACGCAAGTTCATTGAGATTGCGAACACGGTGGCCAAGATACGCGCGCAGGCAGATGTGGTCGAAGCGCGCGCCATCTTCCAGGCGGGTGAGTTGGCCGAGCAGCGGATCGATTGGCGAGCCGCCTATGCTCACTATGCCCGCGCCGCGCGGCTGCAGCCAAACAATCGGCAATACGCCCAGGCTGCCGGAAGTTTGGCGGATAAGATGGGCGACTACCCCGCAGCGGCTTCATACGATGAAGCCGCATTAAATCTCGCTACTGCTGAGTTCGGCCCCGACGCCTCCGAAACCGCCACGGCATTAAACAATCTTGCGATAGCGTACCAAAAACTCGCGCGCTACACCGAGGCCGAGCCGCTCTTCCGGCGGGCGATCGCGATCTACGAAAAGGCTCTCGGCAAGGAACATCCCGCGGTTGCGTCCGTGTACAACGCTTTCGCCCTTTTGCTTCACGCCCAGGGCAAGCTTGCCGAGGCCGAGCCGCTCTTCCGGCGAGCCATGGCGATCAGTGAAAAAGCTCTCGGCGAAGATCATTCCGCCATTGCGATCCGGTACAACAATCTCGCCGTATTGCTTCAGGCCCAGGGCAAGCTTGCCGAGGCCGAGCCGCTCTATCGGCGGGCGATCGCGATCAACGAGAAGGCGCTTGGCAAAGACCATCCCGGCGTTGCAACCGATTACAGCAATCTCGCCTTATTGCTTCAGGCCCAGGGCAAGTATGCCGAGGCCGAGCCGCTCTTGCGGCGGGCGATTGCGATTGACGAAAAGGCGCTCGGCAAAGACCATCCCACCGTCGCGACCCTGTACAACAATCTCGCCGGATTGCTTAAGACCCAGGGCAAGCTTGCCGAGGCCGAGCCGCTCTTCCGGCGGGCGATCGCGATCCACGAGAAGGCGCTGCGCAAAGACCATCCCGGCGTTGCAACCGATTACAACAATCTCGCCTTATTGCTTCAGGCCCAGGGCAAGCTTGCCGAGGCCGAGCCGCTCTTGCGGCGGGCGATTGCGATATTTCAAACCAGCCTCGGGCCGCAGCACCCAAACACATTAACCGTCAAGAAAAACTACGACAGCTTGCGGGAACTCATGGACAGAAAGTCCCCGACGACCAGCCGATAAGGTGCCGCCCATCGGCGACAAGCGATCCATTGCCATCAACGGCCACGACACCGGTATCTCCGTCGAAGACACCTTCTGGGAGGCTCTCAGGGAAATGGCCGCAGACCGGCGAATGTGGGCGCGTTGGGCGGGCACATCAAGGACTCGCGAACCCACTGCAATTTTTCTTCAGCAATTCGAGTTTACGTGCTCAATTTTTACAGAAGCAGGATTGCGGAAGCGGCCTGTGGCTCTAGCGTTCACGACCTACGCCGACGCCTCAGAAAGCGCGTGGAGACAGGTTCCCGGCCATAACAACTTATCCGGTCGTCGCTGCACGATGCGTCCCGTCGCCAAGCACCCTCAGAACCGTACCGACCCCCACGTGAAGATCGGTGGCGATCCGGCGAATTCCTAGGCCTCTAGTGCGGGCCTTCCTAATTGCGGTGACCTTCGCGGCGTCGGAGTCCTCCAGGCGCTTCCGCCCGAGCGCTCGACCCTCTGACCGTGCCCGCGCAATTCCGGCCAGCACACGCTCACGGATCATCGCCCGTTCGAACTCGGCAAACACGCCCATCATTTGAAACATGGCTCGGCCAGACGGAGTAGACGTGTCCAGCCCCTGCTGATGCAGAAACAAGTCAACCTTCTTTGCGTGGAGGTCTTTGAGGAATTCGAGCAGATCAGTCAGGGATCGCCCGAGCCGATCGACCGACCAAGCAGCGACCATATCGAACTCGCGCCGGGCGACTGCCCTCATCATCGCAGCAAAGCCCGGACGCTGATCGCGCCCCTTGGCACCCGAAATGCCGGCGTCCTCGAAAACCGCGACGACCTCCCAACCGTGGCGCTTGGCCACCGCCTCAAGTTGGCGGCGCTGGTTGCGGGTGGTCTGCTCCGACGTGCTGACGCGCAAATAAAGGGCGACGGGCTTTCTGGATTGCTTGGGCATGGTGAATTCCTCACGCCCCAATATGGCTAAGGATATTCAGAAAAGCAATATATATTGAACATACAAAATGGACCTTGATAGCCTTTGATCTGACTCGGGTTTTTCGTGACCTTCGCCGCAGGGTTTTCGGAACAGGGGAGAGGGCTGAGCATTCAGGTGCGCCGATAACCGGCCTGCATCGGGACTTCAGCGCAAATCACGGGCGCGCGTACTTGAAGAGGAGCGCCGTTTCAAATCCGAAGTGCAACAGGGCAGCATAGACGGCATGGCGGAGTGAGTGGCGGGGGAAAGGGTCGGGGTCAAGGGCTTTAGTCGCCGGAGACGATGCGAGCGCAGCGAGCACCCTTGAGGCCGACGTTTTCTCCCGCCAGACTTTGCCATGTTGTGTATGCCGGTTTTTCTGGCGGTCAGATGGAAGACTATCCTTGCGTGGGACAGCACATCTCACGGAGGAAAAATGCCCGAAGGCTATCTCCATCTGACCTGCGAACAACGCTGCCAGATTTACGCGCTCTTGCAAAGCGGCCACTCGCAAGCCCACATCGCGCGGCAAATTGGCGTCGATCCGTCGACGATCAGCCGCGAGCTTGTTCGCAACACCGGCGCGCGCGGCTATCGCTTCAAGCAAGCGCACGAGAAGGCCTCGCAGAGACGCCAAGAGGCCTCGGACAAGCCGCGCAAAATAACGCCAGATTTGGTGGAGCTGATCGAAGAAAAACTGACGCAAGGGCAGTGGAGTCCCGATCAGATCAGCGGGCGTCTGGCGAAGGATGGCGTCGCCTTTATCAGTCACGAGCGCATCTATCAGCATGTCTGGAAAGACAAGAAAGACGGGGGCACGCTGTATCTTCACTTGCGTCACAGCGGCAAAAAATACAACAGGCGCAAGGGCAAGAATTCGGGGCGCGGGCTGATTCCGAACCGCGTCGATATCGATCAGCGGCCTCCTATTGTCGCCGCAAAAAGCCGCATCGGAGACTGGGAGGCCGACACGATTATCGGCGCCAATCACAAAGGCGTTGTCATGTCGCACGTCGAGCGAACCTCCAAATACACCAAGCTCGCCAAACTGCCGGACAAGAACGCGGACTCTGTCGTGCAGGCCTGCGCACGCGTGCTCTTGCCGCTCGCTGACCAAATCGAAACAATCACTTACGACAATGGAAAAGAGTTCGCCTCTCACGCCCAAATCGCAACCTCGCTGGGGGCACTATCCTATTTTGCCAAGCCCTATCACTCGTGGGAACGCGGCCTCAACGAACACACTAACGGCCTCTTCAGGCAGTACTTCCCAAAAGGTTCCGACTTCTCTATTTTGTCCGATGCCGATGTCCAAAGGGTCGAGGACAAACTCAACTCTCGCCCCAGAAAAACACTCGGCTACCAAACCCCTCGCGAGATTTTCTTCAGCGCCAGAAATCTGCCCGTTGCACTTCACTGTTGAATGGGCGGAGCTAAAAACTGGGCGTCATGCCAGGGTGGGCGGCGAAGGCTCGAAACCGCCCGCGCCCCCACACAGCTGCTTTGAGCGGCTCACATCGTAAAGCCCCCGGCCCTGCCGGGGGATACTTATTAACGTCCATAAGTAGTTGCACATTTTTATTGACAGGGCATCCATGTGCCAACTGCAAAACGACCTAGAAAAAATCAAGTTTTTCTACCAAAAACCATCGCTCAAATATGCCGCCTGGCAGTGCATTTACTTATGGACTGATTAATACTCATCGGGCTACTCCGATCGCGGGCGAGCATTGAAGCCGAGAACATGACCCTGCGTCAGTAGTGGACCTGACGGGGCAGCGTGGCGGGTGATTGTTAACCTATTCATGATGTGCGCGGCGGGATGTGCTCGCGCAATGTCTCCAGTCCCGTCCTCGACCTGCTCTACCTGGACAGGCTTAATCTCGCAAGCGAGCCTAGGCCATCTTTCGATGGGAACTCATCCCTTGTCAGCAGATCGTCTGAGGCGCTAGTATAAGACATAAACCACTGCGGGATAGATTGCCCGTGAGGCTTTTAGAAGTCACAAGATGTTGGAGTTTAAAAATGACCTCTGCAAAAAAGGATTTATTGGCAGAAATAGGTGCGTCGGTTAAAGAGCTTGCGCGGCGTGGAGGGGTCTCAGAGGGGCGCGCCTTTGGCGCTTGGTACGCGGCAACACTTTTAGGCTTCAATGAAGACGAAGCACTAGAGGCCATGTTGTCCGACGGACCAGAAGACCAAGGTATAGATGTCCTTCTGACTGACAACCATAATTACAAAATAACCGCCCTACAAGCGCACTATCCAAACCGGCAAGACAAGGCCACACCGAAAGCAAAATGGGACGCGTTGGTTGCTGCTCTTCCAGCCTTGCAGAACCCAAAAGCGCTGAGGGATGCAGGTCGCTCGGATATTGTAGACATCTTGGATGAGGTCGGAAGCGATCTTTCTGAGTACGAAATAGAGCTTGGCCTCGTGAGCATGGGATTACGATCAGATCAGATACGGAGAGCATGCAAGCAAACGAATATCTCGTTCTCAGGATCAAGGTTCTTTTATGATTCAGCAGAAGAAATACTTGACCAATACGCTATCATTCGGTCTGCGGATAAATCTGTGCCAGAAGACACGCTATCGTTTGTCTCTGACGTTGTCGAAGATTCCGGGGATTACGGACGAGCATTCATAGGAACTGTCGAGGCATCGTAACCGTCCGATAGCGGCCGCCTTGCGGGCACAGAGTTGATCCGATCTCTTTTGCATCGGTGCAAGCACCGTCGTTTTCACTGATGCAAGAGAGGGTGTGATGAGCCGAATTGAAGTTCTGTCGGGCCCGGAGCGGCGGCGACGGTGGAGCGCGGAAGAGAAGCGGTCGATCGTCGCGGAGGCTTTTGCGCCTGGCGCATCGGTCTGCGCGGTTGCCCGGCGGCGGGATGTTGTTCCCGGGCAGATTTATCGCTGGCGGAATGATCTACGGAGCGCTTCCCCGGGGTTTGCCGCGGTAGTGGTCGCGCCGGAGCCGAACGAGCGATTGACGGCGGGCGCGCCCGCGGTTGAGATCGAACTCGGCCGGGACATTCACGTTCGCATTGCGGCGACGGCACCCCAGGATTTAGTGTCGGCGGTCATCAAGGCGCTGGCGGCGCGATGATCCCGTTTCCGACCGGGGTTCGGGTATGGGTTGCGGCCGGCCATACCGACATGAGGCGCGGAATGCGGGGCCTGGCCCTGCAGGTTCAGGAGGCGTTGAAGCGCGACCCGCACGCCGGCGATTTGTACGTTTTCCGGGGGCGCAATGGTTCGCTGATAAAGATTCTCTGGCATGACGGCGTTGGCATGTCGCTTTACGCCAAGCGGCTGGAGCGTGGCCGGTTTGTTTGGCCATCGGCCGCGGCCGGCGTGGTATCGATCGCGCCGTCGCAACTCGCTTATATGCTGGACGGGATCGATTGGCGGAATCCCCAGCACACCTGGAGGCCGACGGCGGCCGGATGATCGCTGGACAAGCTGCGGCTCATTGACTCGGCGCACGGAATTGATCGCGTGAATCGGCGTTACTGTGCTGTCGTCGCGGTCATGGCTGAGACGGCGGATCATCTTCCCGAGGACGCGGCGGCGCTGAAGGCGGCGCTGATTGAGACGCGTGCCAAGCTGTCGGGCGCGGAAGCGCTGATCGCGCATCTGCAAGTGGTGATCGAGAAGATGAAGCGCGCGATGTTTGGTCCGCGCTCCGAGCGCAGCCAGCGGCTCATTGATCAACTGGAATTGCAGCTCGAGGAGCTGTCTGCGGCGGCGGGCGAGGACGCGGCGAAGGCCGAGGCGGCGCGCGTCCACGTGCAGGGCTTCACGCGGCGCCCGGGGACGCGGCGCAACTTTCCGGCCGATCTGCCGCGCCGACGGATTGTTCACCCGGCGCCGACGTCGTGCCTGTGCTGCGGCGGGAGCAAGCTCTCCAAGATCGGCGAGGACGTCACCGAGACGCTCGACGTCATCCCCCGGCAATGGTTCGTGACCGAGCATGTGCGAGAGAAGTTCAGTTGCCGGTCCTGCGAGTTGATCACGCAGCCGCCGGCGCCGTTCCACGCGATCGCGCGCGGCTTTGCCGGCCCGAGCCTGCTGGCGATGATGCTGGTGGAGAAATACGCCAACCATCAGCCGCTCAACCGGCAGAGTGAGCAATATGCGCGCGAGGGGATCGAGCTGTCGGTCTCAACCATGGCCGATCATGTCGGCGCCTGCGCGGCGACGTTGATGCCGCTTTATGAGCTGATCAAGGCGCACGTCTTCGCCGCCGAGCGCATTCATGGCGATGACACCACCGTGCCGGTGCTGGCGAAGACAAAGACCCGCACCGGGCGGATTTGGACCTATGTCCGTGATGACCGTCCGTTCGGCGGCGAGGCTCCGCCGGCCGCGGTGTTCTTCTACTCTCCGGACCGAGCGAGCATCCATCCCGAGCGGCATCTTTCGGGGTATTCCGGGATTCTTCAAGCCGACGCCTACGCCGGGTTCAACAAGCTCTACGAGCCGAATCGAAAACCGGGACCGATCACAGAGGCGGGATGCTGGGCGCACGCGAGGCGCAAGCTGTTCGAGCTTGCCGACATCGCATCGAAGGCGCGCAACCGAACAGCGACGACGATATCGCCGATTGCTTTCGAGGCGGTTCAGAGGTTCGACGCCATCTTCGCGCTAGAACGCTTGATCAATGGCCTGTCGCCCGAAGCGCGCGCAGCCGTGCGCCGCAAAGACGTCGCACCGCTGGTGAACGATCTCATCGATTGGATGAAACGCGAGCGGGGCAAGCTCTCGCGCCACAATGAGGTCGCCAAGGCTTTTGACTACATGCTCAAACGCATCGACGTCTTCACGCGCTTTATTGATGATGGCCGCATTTGCTTGAGCAACAATGCGGCCGAGCGCGAACTGCGCGGGATTGCGCTCGGTCGGAAGTCATGGCTGTTTGCTGGCTCCGATCGCGGTGGTGAGCGCGCCGCGGTCATGCTGACGCTGATTCAAACGGCCAGGCTCAACGACGTCGATCCCCAGGCCTGGCTTGCCGACGTGCTGGCCAGAATCGCCGACCACAAGATCACTGATCTCGCCGCGCTGCTGCCGTGGAATTGGCGCAGCCCGATCCCGCTCGCCCGCGCCGCCTGACGTGACGGTGCCGTCAGCTCCGAAAGCGCCATCCCCGCGGCCCCTACCGGGTGGATACTTGACACCTACGATCCGGAAGAGTTCAAAAGTGTACGCGCGGCATTACGCTCACCGAAATTCCTTCAGAAAATAGACAAAAAACTTAGGCTAAGGATGGCTAGGCACAAAGGTAAATTGGGCTTGCCTAACTTGGTAGCTGCATCGAAGTCAGCGTCTGGATCAGGTTCGACATTGCGAAAGAAGAGCCGCGCGTAGCACAACTGGCATCGCCGTCGCCGCCTTTGCAATTCTCGGGCGGGATACCGCCACAGCGCTGATGACAAGCTACGGCGCGTGGTTTGCTGGCTGTCGCACGGGGCTCTACGGCCTCGCGGGCCTGCTGCTCTAAACTTGTTATCCACAGGTTGGATGGTGCCGGCTTGAACTGGTGCTCTTGCGACTGAGCCGATCCAGCGGTGAGCTATGCGGGAATCTGGGTGACGACGGCTGAATGAAGGCGGCGTATCGAGGCGGGTGTCGAGCCTGCCAGAACCTCCCGAAAGGAGCGATACGCCATGTCGAGAGATAGCACTGTCATTCCCTTCCGTCAGCCTGACGCGATTGACGACCCACTGACCGAGCTTGCTCGTGAAGGCGCCCGTCGGATGCTGGCGCAGGCGCTGATTGCGGAAGCAGACGCCTTCGTCGCCCAGTGGAAGGACTTGAAATTGCCGGACGGACGCGACCGCGTCGTCCGGCACGGCCATGGGCCGCAACGCACGATCCAGACCGGGGTCGGGCCTGTCGAGGTCAGGCGCGCCAAGGTGCGCGACCGGGGCGAGGCAGGCGGGGCGGAAAAAATCCGCTTCAGCTCGTCGATCCTGCCGAAGTGGGCGCGGAGGACCAAGAGCCTCGACGCGCTGTTGCCCGTTCTTTACCTGCGCGGGGTGTCGACCGGCGATTTTCAGGAGGCGCTCGCCGCCCTGCTGGGCAAGGACGCGCCCAACCTGTCGCCCGCGGTGATCGCGCGGCTGACGGCGGAGTGGCAGGCTGATTACGACGCCTGGCGGCGGCGCGATCTCTCGGCGCGGCGATACGTGTATGTGTGGGCGGACGGGGTCTACCTGCAGGCGCGGATGGAGGACGCCGCCGAATGCATGCTCGTGCTGATCGGCGCGACGCCCGAGGGAAAGAAAGAGCTGGTCGGCTTCCAGACGGGGGTGCGCGAGAGCGCGCAGAGCTGGCGTGAGCTCCTCATCGACATCAAGCAGCGCGGGCTCGAGATCGCCCCGGACCTCGCGGTCGGCGACGGGGCGCTCGGCTTCTGGAAAGCAATCGAGCAGGTCTTTCCCAGCACCCGGCATCAAAGGTGTTGGGTCCATAAGACCGCCAATGTGCTGAACAAGGTCGCCCTCTCGGTCCAAGCCAACATGAAAACAGACCTTCGTGAAATCTACGGCGCGCCAACCCGTGCGGCGGCCGAGGCGGCGATCGACGTGTTCGCCGACAAATACGGCGCCAAGTACGAGAAAGCGGTCGCCTGCCTGACAAAAGATCGGGAAGCTTTGCTCGCCTTCTTCGACTTTCCCGCCGAGCACTGGGACCATCTGCGCACGTCAAACCCGATCGAGAGCGTATTCGCGACGGTGCGTCATCGAACCGTGCGAACAAAGGGAGCCCTGTCGGCGAAGACCGCCAAACTCATGGTGTTCAAACTGGTCGACGCCGCCGCGAAGACTTGGCGGCGATTGAAGGGAGAAAACCAGTTGCCAAAGGTCATCGCCGGCGTCAAATTCCAAAATGGAATCGAGGTCGTCAAAATGCCGGCTCACCACGCCGCCTGATCAACCTCGTCACCCAATCTCCTGCATAGCTCTCCAGCGGTTGGGATTTGATTGTGGGTGTCTCCGGGGGGAAGAGAACTTGAATCGCTTGGCTTTGGCGAGCCGGCAATAAAAGGCGTTTCAGCGCCCAAGGAAATTAGGGTCAGTTTTCAAAACATATGGACTTTAGACAGTTGAACCGCTATATGCGGTGCACTGCCCGAGAAGTGCCACCAGGTCCGTCGTTCTCTTGCGGGAGAACGCCCGGCGATCGCGAAGCCGGACACCCAGGGCCGCGTGGTCCGACCATCGCAAAGTCTCGTGGGGGATTTTTGCGACAGTAGGGCTCGGCGAGGACTGCGATTAAGGTTCCACCGGCGACAGCGCGCTTGAAGGTGGGAGCCGCCGCAAGCCTCAAAAACTTGGCGTCCCAGGGCGGCGGTCCAAACGCTCCTAAGTGATGGGCAACGGTCCAAGTGGCAGGGAACATCGGTTCGTTCCTCCCGCCGCTTGGAGTGTGCTATATGCCCCGCCTCCGTTCGCCCATCCACAAGACCGACATCGCTCGTGCCTGGAAATACGCTCAGGCTATCGGCATCCCAAATCCTTCCATCAAAATAGATCGGCAAGGGACCGTTACGATCATCCCCGGCAAGCCGGAGGAGGTCGGGCAAAACGAATGGGACTCAGTGCTTAGCAATGACCCGCCTGCGGCTTAAGTTTGTCCAAGCCTGCCTCGTCCGCGGCCGGAGATACTACTATTTCCGGCGCCCAGGTTGCGCTCGTGTTCCGCTTCCTGGCCTGCCGGGCTCAGCAGAGTTCATGGCCGCCTATCAGGCCGCTTTGGCCGCGAGCGCGCCGCGCGCGGACATTGGCGAGAGACGCAATGCTCCCGGCACGGTCGCCGCCCTGGTCGCGGCGTATTCCAATTGTGCCCGCTTCAAGCACGAGATTGCGCCCGAGACGCGACGTACGCAGTGGGCGATACTTCAGCGGTTCCGGGAGGAGCACGGCGAGAAGCGTGTCGCCACGCTCCGGCGCGAGCATGTCGCCGCCATCCTCGCAGAAAAGAAACCTTACCCTCGACGCAACTGGCTCAAGGCCGTGCGCCCACTAATGCACTTCGCTGTTTCGGTTGGTATGACTCCTGTGGACCCAACAGAAGGCCTGAAGGCCGGTGTTCGGACCAAGGGCGATGGTTTCCAGGCATGGGGCGAGAACGAAATTGCATTATTTCGCCGACACCACGCGCTCGGCACTCGGGCGCGCCTCGCCTTCGAACTTCTACTCTGCACCGTCCAGAGGCGCGGCGACGTGATACGCATGGGCCCGCAACATGTGCGTGGCGGCCTTCTTCATGTGAGGCAAAGCAAGACTGGCGAGGCGCTCGCCTTGCCGATCATGCCGGAGTTGCAAGCCGCACTCGATGCCGCGCCGAGCGGACATTTGACCTTCCTAACCACGGCGTACGGCAAGCCGTTCTCGGCCGCGGGATTCGGCAACTATTTTCGTGAACAATGCGACGCTGCCGGCCTACGAGGGTTTAGCGCACATGGGCTCCGCAAAGCCGGCTGCCGGCGCCTCGCCGAAGCCGGATGTAGTGCCGGCGAGATAGCGGCCTGGTCGGGCCATCGGACGTTAGGCGAGGTCGCGCGCTATACCCGCGCGGCCGATCAGGCCGCGATGGCCAGGGCCGCTGCGGCCAAACTGCGAACATCACTGTTAAACCCGACGAGACCCGAGTGTAAAACTGGCGAAAAATCTCAACAGAAACAAAGCGAGGCAGGCTGACATGGTGGGCCCGGCAGGACTCGAACCTGCAACCAAGCGGTTATGAGCCGGTGGGTGCCAGAAATAGGCGGCAGCTCTGGCCACCTCCGTACCCTCTGTTGACCAGATGCCGCACGCGATCTGGCCCCAATGCAGCAGCGACTCGACATGCCGAATTGGCTCGCCGCTCAAGGCGACGATGACGTCGCCCTGATGGACGCTGGCCGCGGCGACCAGGCCTTTTGGGTCCACGCTCATCACTATTGCGCCGGCGTCGGCGCCCGTGAGCGCGACCGGGTGAGGCCCGAGCCCGTAGCAGCGTTGAATGCGGCCATCGCTCGTAAGCCTCGACAGTCGAACTCGGTCCGATTAGCGTCCACCCGTCAGAACCACTGCGCCGCTGATGTCGCACAACTCTGCCTGTTTGTTTGTTCGTCCGTCAGTTTCTGCGCGCAGCTCTATCCGAAACTACGACGACCTCAATTCCCTGGTTGCGCAGGCACAGCTCGTGGCCCCTTTAGTCGTCCCCGTTGATTTCAGCGGGGGCACCCTTGACCGCCACCAAGATCCTTTGGGGCCAGATCCTGGTCGTCTTCGCGGTCGTGCTCGCAACGCTCTGGGGCGCTACTGAGTGGACGGCGTGGCGGCTCGGCTTCCAGCCTCAGCTTGGGCCTCCCTGGTTCACGATTGCGGATGCGCCAATCTACCTCCCGGTGGCCTTCTTCTGGTGGTGGTACCACTACGACGCCTATGCGCCGGGCATATTCATCGAGGGGGCCGCAATTGCAGCCTCCGGCGGCTTCGCATCGATCGGCATTGCGATCGGCATGTCGGTGTGGCGGGCGCGGGAAGCAAAGACCATCACGACCTACGGCTCGGCGCGCTGGGCGACGAACGCCGAGGTTCGCGGAGCCGGGCTGCTGCAGCCCGACGGGGTCATACTCGGCTGTCATGGTCGGGACTACCTTCGCCACAACGGACCGGAGCACGTCCTCTGCTTTGCGCCAACCCGATCGGGAAAGGGCGTCGGACTGGTCGTCCCGTCGCTCCTGACCTGGCCGGATTCGGCCATCGTCCACGACATCAAGGGCGAGAACTGGCAGCTGACGGCAGGCTGGCGCGCCCGCTTCGGCCGCGTCTTATTGTTCGATCCGACCAATCCGGTTTCAGCCGCGTATAATCCCTTGCTCGAAGTGCGCCGCGGCGACACCGAGGTGCGCGACGTCCAGAACGTCGCCGACATTCTGGTCGACCCGGAAGGGGCGCTCGAACGGCGCAATCACTGGGAAAAGACCAGTCATTCGCTCCTGGTCGGCGCCATCCTCCACAACCTCTATGCCGAAGCCGACAAGACACTCTCTGGCGTCGCCAATTTCTTGTCCGATCCCAGGCGTCCGATCGAGTTTACGCTCCGAGCCATGATGACGACACGGCATCTTGGCGACCGCCCACACCCCGTCGTCGCCTCCGCCGCGCGAGAGCTTCTCAACAAGTCCGAAAACGAGCGCTCCGGTGTGCTGTCGACCGCCATGAGCTTTCTCGGGCTCTACCGCGATCCGGTCGTCGCCAAGGTGACGTCACGCTGCGATTGGCGGATCGGCGACCTTGTTCAGGGCGAACGGCCGGCGACGCTCTATCTCGTGGTGCCGCCGTCCGACATCAGCCGCACCAAGCCGCTGGTCCGCCTTGTTCTCAACCAGATCGGCCGGCGACTGACCGAAGACCTGCAGGTTCGAGGTCGCCGCATTCTTCTCATGCTCGATGAGTTTCCTGCGCTCGGCCGGCTCGACTTCTTCGAGTCGGCGCTCGCCTTCATGGCGGGCTACGGCCTCAAATCGTTCCTCATCGCGCAGTCACTCAACCAGATCGAGAAGGCCTACGGTCCGAACAACGCGATCCTCGACAATTGCCATGTCCGCGTTGCCTTCGCCACCAATGACGAGCGCACGGCGCGCCGCATCTCCGATGCGCTCGGCACCGCCACCGAACTGCGCGCGATGAAGAACTATGCCGGCAGTCGGCTTTCACCCTGGCTTGGTCATCTCATGGTGTCGCGCCAGGAGACCGCACGGCCGCTGTTGACCCCCGGCGAGGTGATGCAGCTACCGCCGAGCGACGAGCTGGTCCTCGTTTCCGGCATCCCACCGATCCGTGCGCACAAGGCGCGCTACTACGAGGACGCCCGGCTAAGGAGCCGGGTCCTGCCACCGCCCGCACTGACCACGACAAGCGCGGGCGCCTTCGGCGACCGACCTGCCGCCCATGCCGACGACTGGACAACTCTGTCCCTCCCAGAGCCAGGCGCGGCGGTTGCAGGCGGGTCGGTCGCCGGCTCCTTGGCCGACGACGATCCTGCGAATGGGGGAATCCGCCGCGAGCCAGCTTTGCCTGAGCACGAAGCGATCGCCTCCCAGCAGCCAAAGCCCAGCCCCGAATTCGCCGTGCTCGAAGACGACCCCGACGATGACGCCATCCGCGCCAAGGCGTTGAACCAGAATTTCCGGGGGCTCGCGCGCCAGGCCGCACTCGACCCGGACGACGGACTCGGATTGTGAGGCCGCCGATGAAGAAGGCGCCGGGTCTAGAGATCGAAGTCGACGCGCGAGAGCGGCCTCACGCCGGTCGGCATCGTCCGGGGTCAGAAATGACATGATGGCGGCTTCTGCAATCAGCGACTTCGGCTTCTGCTTCTGATCGGCAAGCTCGGTCAGCTGCGCCATCATTTCGGGATCGAGATAGACGGAGAGACGCGCAGGGAGAACGCCTGGAACGCGACCTCTGGGTCGCGGCCGAGACCCTCGCGCTCTTCATCAGATTCTGGCTCACCGTCACCACACCGCTCCCCGAAGGCGCACAAGCCGCCGCCCAGGCGAAAGGGCGCGAGCGCTTCGACGCGTTCCTGCAGACCGTGGGCCGACGGCTCGCCAAGGGCAAGAGCGTGCTGCGCGAGTTGTCGTTTGATGGCTTGAGCAACGGGACCGTCCGGTCGGACACGACGGCAAACACGCAATCGAATGCCAAAGAGGAGTGGCGATGAAACGAAAAATCAGCGTGCGACTCTCTGAAGAGACTGTCGAACGGCTGGAAGCAGCCGCCCAACGCCCCAGCGCGAACAAGACGACTATCCTGGAAGCCGCCCTCGATCGTTTTCTCGATCCCGACGCCGAGACCATTGACGACGCCAAGCTGTTGCGCCGCCTCGACGACATGAGTCGTCAACTCGAGCAGCTCGAGCGCGGCCTCAAAATCGTCAATGAGACAGTTGCCTTGCACGCTCGATACCACCTCGCCATCACGCCGCCACTGCCGCAATCGCAGCAGCGCGCGGCGTGCGCTCTTGGGCTCGAACAATTCGAAGAATTTGCCGCACAAGTCGGGAGGCGCGTTCGTCTCGGCATGCCGCTCATGCGAGAAACGATGGACCGGCTCAATACGGGAGGCCCGCATCTGCTCGCGCGGAACATCGGGGAGGGCGCGCCGCTCGGCGCCGCAGACACCCGTTCCGTCCAAGACGTCGCTGCATCAACCGTCGTGGAAGAATCGCAAGGGTTGCCTGCTGCCGTTCGGGAGGACGGCAGCAGCGGCGGCTTTCCAGCGAACGGACACAATCCATCGGGATGACGTGCCGCCCGTTGCTTCGAACTGCTTGACCGAAGCAGTACTCGCCCCTCCGCTTCCGACCTCGGTATTGGGGCCAACGCTCCGCCGATCGGCACGATACCCGACGCAGAATGGGCGCCTGATCACCATCGTCTTCCTTCCGTTTGCCGCCGGCTATTATCTTTCCTACCTGTTCCGCTCGATCAACGCGCCGATCTCTGCCCATTTGACGTCTGATCTGGCGCTCGGCGCAGCAGACCTCGGGCTGCTCACTTCGGTCTATTTCTTGACCTTCGCAGCGGCTCAGATTCCGATCGGCGTGCTGTTGGATCGCTATGGCCCACGGCGAATTCAGAGCGTGCTGCTACTGGTCGCGGCCGCCGGCGCCGTGCTGTTCTGCACGGCAGAGCACATTTGTTGGGCTCGTGGTCGCGCGCGCAATGATCGGGCTCGGGGTTGCAGCCGCACTGATGGCGGGCCTGAAGGCCATCGTTCTGTGGTTTCCAAAGAAGCGCGTCGCGCTCGTCAACAGCTATATGATCATGCTCGGCACACTGGGCGCGGTCACCGCAACGGCGCCCGCCGAACATTTGCTCGATTGGATGGGCTGGCGTTGGCTCTTCGAGCTCCTCGCCGCAGCGACAGCCGCCTGCGCCGTTGTAATCTATTTCGTCGTTCCGGAGCCCGTATCTGTCCCATCCTCACCGCAAAGCTTACCTCCAGCCAGCCTGAAAGCCGTCTATACGGATCCACGCTTCTGGAGATTGGCTCCGCTTTCGGCGACCTGCGTCGGATCCGCCTGGGCACTGCAGGGATTATGGGCGGCGCCGTGGTTGACCGATGTCGAGGGCTTCGACCGAGCTAGCCTGATAACGCGCCTCTTCATCATGGCGGTTGCACTCAGCTTGGGCGCCTTGCTGCTGGGCACGATCGCGGACCGGATGCGTCGCGTTGGGATCAGCCTGCACGCCCTGTTATCGGCCGTCGCAATAATGTTCATCGCGGCGCAGCTCGCCCTGATCCTGCGATTGCCCGTGCCGTCTTCCATATCTTGGTCAATCGTGTCGGCGGTCGGAGCGGGCACCGTTCTCAGCTACGCGATCATCGCCGAGTATTTCCCCAAGGAGCTTGCCGGGCGTGCGAACGCTGCACTGAACGTCTTTCACCTCGGCTGGGCCTTCGCCTTCCAGTGGTCGACCGGCTTGATTCTCGAACAATGGCCGACCCAGGATGGCCATTATCCTTTGATCGCCTATCAGGTCGCATTCGGTCTCAACGTCGCATTGCAGATTGCAGCATTGATCTGCTTCGAGGCGCACCGGGTTCGAACTCTTGGTTCGGCGTTGGCCTCGGAACCTGGTCATTCCTTCTTCGGTTGCAGCACGGTGCTTGAGCCGGTCACACGCTGAGACAGAAGTTCACGCCTGGGCAAACGGACCGATCCGTTCGTGCGGAGGCAACGAATTGGTCGCCATATCACGCTCGAATGGACGAGCACCTCTGAACCGCTCGGAGGCGGTCGCGCCTCATTTTTCAGCGTCAAACGCTCGAGTGATGTTCACGCTGCCAATTCGAGGCAGCGAGTTGTTTCGACTGCACACCGCACATTGGAGATATCGTGAGACCGGCTTGCACGCTCCGCAGATCTCGTCGATCGCCTGTATTTGTACGCCAATGCACTACGCTGCTGATCTCGCTGTTGCGCTGCGCCTGCTCTGAGCCCTTGTATTGATCCGCAGAGTTCGACCGCGGGGGCGGTCGCGATCGGGCAGGGGACAATGGCGGGGGCGCTCTCACTCAAGGCGGAAGCAATATCACGCGGCGCGCGCATGCTCCGCACCGCGCTCGGGCCCGCCATCGCGACATGGCTCGAAGACCCGGCCGTCGTAGAGGTGATGCTCAATCCCGACGGTCATCTCTGGGTCGACCGGCTGACTGAGGGATTGGTCGATACCGGAGAGCGCCTGTCCGCCGCCGATGGCGAACGGATTGTGCGTCTTGTCGCCCATCATGTCGGCGCTGAAGTGCATTCTTCTTCGCCGCGCGTGTCGGCCGAGCTGCCGGAAACCGGCGAGCGCTTCGAAGGTTTGATCCCACCCGTCGTTGCCGCGCCGGCCTTCGCCATCCGCAAGCCGGCGGTCGCGGTGTTCACCCTCGATGACTATGTCGCGGCAAACATCATCACGACTCGGCAAGCCGACTTTCTCCGCGACTCCATCGAACGCCGCCGCAATGTCCTGGTCGCCGGCGGCACCTCGACCGGCAAGACCACCCTCGTCTATGCCCTCCTCGCCGAGGTGGCCAAGACCTCCGATCGTGTCGTGCTGATCGAGGACACCCGCGAGCTGCAGTGCCGCGCCCGCAATCTCGTCGCTTTGCGCACCAAGGACGGCGTTGCCTCGCTCTCCGATCTGGTGCGCTCATCCCTGCGCCTGCGGCCGGACCGCATCCCGATCGGCGAGGTCCGCGGCGCCGAAGCGCTTGATCTGTTGAAGGCCTGGGGCACTGGACACCCGGGGGGCATCGGGACCATCCATGCGGGCTCTGCGTTGGGCGCATTGCGACGGCTCGAACAGCTCGTCCAGGAGGCCGTCGTCACTGTTCCGCGCCCCCTCATCGCCGAGACGATCAACGTCATCGCGGTGCTGGCCGGCCGCGGTCCCGAACGCCGATTGATCGAGCTCGCCCGCGTCGAGGGCTTGGGACCCAGCGGCGATTACGTTCTGGCGTCCGCCGTCGACCTCACCTCCGCGGGAGTCAACACATGATCGGTTCCTTCGCGCGCATCCACATGAGCATCTTGGCAATCACTGCCTCCGCCACGATGAGCCTCGCAGCGACATCGGCGTTTGCGGCGGGGTCGAACATGCCGTGGGAGCAGCCGCTCCAGCAGATCCTCCAGTCGATCGAGGGACCGGTCTCCAAGATCGTCGCGGTGATCATCATCATCGTGACCGGTCTCACGCTTGCCTTCGGTGACACCGCCGGCGGCTTCCGCCGCCTCATCCAGGTCGTGTTCGGCCTGTCGATCGCGTTCGCGGCGTCATCCTTCTTCCTGTCGTTCTTCTCCTTCGGCGGCGGAGCGCTGGTGTGATGGCCGAGATCATCGAGCACGAGCTCATTGCCGGTTTCGAGGCGCCGGTGCACCGCGCCCTGACCGAGCCGATCCTGCTCGCTGGCGCCCCGCGCGCGGTCGCCATCCTCAATGGCACCCTCTCGGCCGCGATCGGCCTTGGGTTCGTGCCGGAAGCCGCGTGGCTCTCGGACGCGGAGACGTTGACCTATCTGCATTCCTGCATCTCGACCAGGCGTCACCGCGTCCGCGTCCCGGAAATTCCCATGTATCTTGACGCGATCCTCGTCGATGAGGGACTGACCGCTGGGCTCGAGCCGCGGCTCGGCAAAGCCCACTTCCGCACCCTGACCGTCATGGGTTTCCCGTCGGCGACCTATCCCGGCATTCTCGACGAGCTTAACCGGCTCGCCTTTCCCTACCGCTGGGTGACGCGTGCCATCGCGCTCGACAAGACAGACGCAACAAAAGTCCTCACCCGCATTCGTCGCCAGTGGTTCGCCAAACGCAAATCGATCATGGCGATCCTCAAGGAGGTGATGACCAACGAGGCTGCGGCGCTCATTGATACTGATGCGCAGAACAAGGCGATGGATGCCGACGCGGCGCTGCAGGAGCTCGGTTCCGATTTGATCGGGCAGGCCTACGTGACCGCCACCGTCACAGTCGGGGACGAAGATGCGCGCGCTGCCGACGAGAAGCTCCGCCTCGTCGAGAAGGTGATCCAGGGACGCGATTTCACCTGCATCGCGGAGAGCGTCAACGCGGTCGAGGCCTGGCTCGGAAGCCTCCCCGGTCATGTCTATGCCAATGTCCGCCAGCCGCCGGTCTCGACCCTCAATCTCGCGCACATGATCCCGCTCTCGGCCGTGTGGGCCGGGCCGGAACACAACGAGCATCTCAGCGGCCCGCCGCTCCTGTTCGCCAAGACGGAAGGGGCGACGCCGTTTCGCCTGTCGCTCCACGTCGGCGATGTCGGGCACACGCTCGTGGTCGGGCCAACCGGCGCCGGCAAGAGTGTGCTCCTAGCCCTGATCGCCCTCCAGTTCCGCCGCTATCCAGGGTCCCAGGTTTTTGCCTTCGATTTCGGGGGCTCGATCCGCGCCGCCGCGCTCGCGATGGGCGGCGACTGGCACGATCTCGGCGGCGCGGCCTCCGGGGACGATATCGAACCAACCGCACTTGCGCCGCTCGCCGCGATCGAGGATGCCGCGGAGCGCGCCTGGGCGGCCGAGTGGCTCGCGGCGATTCTGGGCCGTGAAGGAGTAGCAGTCACTCCCGAGGCGAAGGAGCATGTCTGGTCGGCGCTCGCCTCGCTTGCGAGCGCGCCGCTCAACGAGCGGACCCTCACGGGCTTTGCCGTTCTTCTGCAGTCGGGCGCGCTCAAGCAGGCGCTGCGGCCCTATTGCCTCGGCGGCCCCTATGGCCGGCTCCTCGATGCCGAGGCCGAGCACCTTGGCCAAGCCGATGTGCAGGCGGCAAGAAGGTCTACATCGCGTTCCCGCGCGGGATCGCCCAAGGCGAAATGCCGCCCCTCTTCATCATCGGCCCCGCGGGCAAAACCTCGGAGCTCGTGAACTATCGTGTGCGCGGCAGCCACATGATTGTCGATCGCCTCTTCGCTGCGGCTGAGCTCCGCCTCGGCGACCGCGGCTCTGAGCGTCGCGTTCGCATCGTGCGCACCGACCGGAGGCTCTTCTGGTGAGCGAGAACGGGGGAGAGCCCAAATCGGGCAGACGCGATCCTGCCGCGGACCTGCGTCTGCGGCCCGAACGGCCGCCGGTGACGCGGCTCTCACGCAAGGCGCTCATGGGCCTCGCGGCCATCGCGGCGATCTTGATCTCGGGCGCTCTGATCTGGGGATTATATCAAGGGCGGAAGAAACCGACCGGCGAGACAGAGGTTTACAATACCGAGAACAAGCCGACCCCCGACGGCCTCACGGCGCTGCCACGCGACTACTCCGGCCTGCCGCGCAGCAGCCCGCCGCCGATTGCGCCGGGTGTCCCGGTGCTGGGGCCTCCGTTGCCCGGAGATCTCGGCCGACCAATTCACAACGCGCAGATCCCGGCGTCGGCATCAGTAGAGTCTGCCGTCGATGCCGAGCAGCAACGCGTCGTGCAGGAAACCGAAGCCGCGCGCACCAGCCGCCTGTTCGCCAACACGAACGCGAGGGAACGCTCGGCGACACCGACCGCTTTGCCGCCGACAATCGTGGACCAAGCCGCAGGGCCACTGACGAGTCGCGTCGAGCCGCCGCCATACGATCCGGACTCGCTCCTCAATATGCAGGACCGCAAGCTCGCATTCCTGACGGCCGCCGTCGATCGCAAGACCGTGAGCCCGGATCGGCTCGTCAACCCGGCATCGCGCTATGTCGTCCAGGCCGGCGCCGTGATTCCGGCGGCGCTCATCACCGGCATTCGCTCCGATCTCCCCGGCCAGGTCACCGCCCAGGTCACCGAGCATGTCTACGACAGTCCCACCGGCAAATATCTTCTCATCCCGCAAGGATCGAAGCTCATCGGTGTCTACGACAGCCAGGTCTCGTTCGGACAGGATCGCGTCCTCTTGGTCTGGACACGGCTGATCATGCCGAATGGCCGCTCGATCGTGCTCGAGCGCCAGCCCGGCGCCGACACGCAAGGATTCGCCGGCCTGGAGGATAAGGTCGACCATCATTGGGGCCGCCTGTTCACGGCGGCGGCACTGTCGACGCTGCTCGGCGTCGGCGCAGAACTCGGCGCGGCCAACAACGACAGCGCCATCCTGACGGCGCTCAGACGCGGCAGCACCGACAGCGCCATCCTGACGGCGCTCAGACGCGGCAGCACCGACAGTCTCAACCAGGCCGGACAGCAAGTCGTCCGCCGGAACCTCAACATACAGCCGACGATAACCATCCGGCCGGGTTTCCCTGTGCGGGTGGTCATCAATCGCGACCTGGTGCTCGCGCCCTACAGAAACTGACCGCGCTCGCAATGGCCAAGCTGAAGCTCTCTGCAGTTGAGAACGATCGACCGGTCAAGCTCACCGTCGAGCTGCCGGCTGCTGTTCATCGTGACCTCGTCGCCTACGCCGATGTCCTTGCGCGCCAGAACGGACAGAAGATCGAGCCGGCGAAACTCGTCGCACCGATGCTGGCGCGGTTCATGTCGTCGGATCGAGCCTTTGTACGCGCACGGCGAGAAAGCAACGACACAAGCTGATCGAGCCGCTGTTGGCGCGCGTGCAAACGCCGCGACCGGTGTACTTCATTTTTTCGAAGCCAGCACCAAAGCCGGCCGTATCCACCGTCATGGCGCCCGACACGACGGGTCCCCACATGGCAATCATGCGCGGGAGAATCATTCAGAGCAGTGCCTATGGCCGCCGCCCTCGCGGCCGTTGGACATTCAATTCCGGAGAAGCAATAACGATTCAACGCACCCGATATTTGCTCGCGTAATGCTTGCCGAGAACCTTGCGGACCTGCTCGGCAGGTGCCCGCCGGAAACCATGCAGCATAGGCCGCCAACAGGTAGGCAGATGCCCTGCAATTGCCGACCGGCGCGTCGGCGAAAAGGTCAATCACGGATATGCCGGGCGCCATCTGGTGCAACACCGCTCGCATTTGCCCAACATAGGGACCATGCAGTCCGAAGTCCGTGAACAGCACAATCATGGTGCAGGTTGACCTAAGTCCGTCCGGTGCTTTGCAATGATAGCGCGCTTTCCGCGGACGGCTAATCGCCGTTCGCCAGACGGTGCACGCCATGTAGGCTTTGGCCTCAGTCCCCGCCCTTGACGCCAGTGCCGCGATCGATGTGACCAAGATCGCGGCCGGGATCGAGGCGATCGCGCACCCGCTGCTTCAGCGTCTTGGCGTCGGGGAAGCCGCCATCCGCCTTGCGCTCCCAGATCGTCGTGCCGTCGTAGGTGATTTCGAACACGCCGCATGTCCCGGGCGACAGCGCCACCTCGCCGAGATCGGTCCCGAAGGTCGAGAGCAGCTCCTGCGCCATCCAGGCGGCACGCAGCAGCCATTGGCATTGCGTGCAATACGCGATCACTATGCGGGGAGGTGATCTGCCCATAGCCGGCCTCTTCGAAGCTGACCGCCAGCCAGGCCGAGGTAGACCATCACCATCCAAGAAACCATACAAATCGGGGCTTGGCGGTTGATCGTCGGTCTGGGCCGCGGCCCGCGCGGTACCAGCGGGTCCGTGGACAGGCTTCTCAACTTTGCTTGACCCAATAATTATCTGCTCGGTAGCAACAGGGCAGCGCTAAAAACATCGCGCACGTGGAGACCGTCAGTCGTCGCGGCGTTGTTTTGGATCACTGTTTCGCGTCGCGGTGTTTCCACCAATGTGCGGTCGCAGCATTAGCCCGCCCCGGGCGGCATGGATTATTTAGGTCGCTCCGCTCCCCGGCGAAAGTCGCGAAAGCCCGGGATTCGAGAGCCCGGGCTTTTTCTGCCCGCACAAGTCTGTGTTGCTCGCATCACACCGGGAGCACGGGTACGTAGTTCGGCGTCGCGCGGTTCCAATCATATCTGAGGTGGCGGGCGAAAACCTCGTCCTCTGCATTTTACGGTTTAAGTGTAACGCATTGATTCTCAATGATCAGTATTGACGTTTTTTACAGTGAAGCCCTTGAAAAGATTGACAATCACAGAGCCTCTTAATCAGCAGGTCCAAGGTTCGAGTTCTAATGCGCTCAAACTCGAACCCCGGGAGCACCTATGACCGAATCAGCGCCCTACGAGGTATCGATAAGTTCTTGCCGGAGGCGAGGTATCCGACATTCCAAAATTGCGGGTAACAACTTGATGTGATTTGACGCTCCCCAGGTCGAACTGCCGTTTCCAGATAATCGTTAGGCTGGCGTATTGAGTGTCATTGCCGCAAGCATTTTCGCCCCAATCGCGTCGGCCGCCTCATGAAGGGGCGAAGCCGCGAAATGCGCATAGCGAGCCGTTGTCGCCGGCTGCGTATGGCCGAGCAACGCGCCGATCATTTGAAGGCTAAGGCCGCCAGCTGCCCCAACGCTGGCAAAACTATGCCGAATATCGTGTAACCGTACATTCTCAAGCTTGGCGGCTGCGCACAGATGCATCCACGGCTTACGTAGCGACGTGATTGGGTGACCCGGACGATTTCCCTCCAGGACGTAGTCGGTGTTTGGATCACGCTTAATCGCCGTCAACACCTGTACCGCAGCCTCTGATAAGTATACCGCCTTAGCGCCGGTCTTGCTGTCGGGCAGCAGCAGTAACTTTCGCTCGAGATGGACGTGGGGCCAGCGCAAGCTGAGGATCTCGCCCACGCGACATCCCGTGAACAGCAGCAATCGGATTGCTGCGACCATTGATGGCCTTTCCGAACGCGGCCCGATTTTCTTCTGACCTCCCCGCTTTTTCTTGACTGGAGGTGCCGCTGGGTCGACTTCCTCAATCAACAGTTCACCCCGCTCGGCCGCCGTCAGCGCCGCGCCCAAGCGGGCCAATTCATCGGTCGAAAGGAAGCGCTCCACTTTGTTCTCGGCGTAGTGTTTGACGCCACGGCAGGGATTCGAACCCTCGGGCCGAAGCTTCCATTCCTCGGCCAGTTCGAACATCTTTGACAGCAGTGCCTGGACGCGATTAGCGACGATTTCGCCGCCCCGCACGATGCGTCGTCCTCGGAACGTAGTCTTCTCGTCCTTCTTCGTTTTACCAGTCGCAACGTCGCGCATGACGCGGGAAATATCCGCTCGCTCCACAGCCGAGATCGACATCTTTCCAATCAGCGGAACAATATGGTTGGCCAGGTTGCGTCGATCCTGCGCTATTGCGGAGGGCTTCTTATGCGCTCCGGCATATTCGCTCATGTATTGCTCGCCGAGTTCGGCGACAGTCGACGTGGAGCGATCACGCGTTCTGGCGCTCGCAGGATTCTCGCCGGAAGCAACGGCGCCCCGGAGACGGATAGCTTCGACCCGTGCTTGTTCGGTGGTCACATCGACGCCGTGGCGCCCAATCGTCACTCGATAGTCGCGTCCATTCCGCCCGTACTGAAGCAGATAGATGCGTCCGCCCTTGGGCGTTACCTTGCACCCAAATCCCCGGATTTCCGTATCCCAAAGGAAACTATCGCGCGCATCGGGCTTGAGCGCTTCGACCGAACGCTTGGTGAGCTTCCCGCGCATGTCTAGTCCCGCCCAAATGGCCATCAACAGCGGAGAGATTCTGGCATTGATGCCCCTTCCTAGCAAGGCGCCAGCAAGGTCCAGGAAGAAAATCGCCGGATATTCTGGCGTATCGAGTCGCAATCGAGGCTAGTGGCTCGCGATCACAAGAGATTGAATAAGCGTATATTTTCGCGCTTTATCGTAGGAATGGCTTGGTGCCCAGGGGCGGAATCGAACCACCGACACCGTGATTTTCAGTCACGTGCTCTACCAACTGAGCTACCTGGGCGTGGGCCGCGCGAGCGAACCCGAAATGAGGGAGAGCGGGCCGGTTTATAAGGGCTTGGCGGCGTCCTGTCCAGGACCGCCCGCACCATCCTCGGCGCACTGTCCAGGAGCGCCGCCGCCATCCCCGCCGGTCTCGGCGAGGCCGAGATGCTTCCCCGTCCGTGTTCGGCCGTAGGACCGCTGGGCTAATGCGCCTTACGCGGCCTGATTGAGCGAGCGCCGCGGCTGGTGCGATGTTCGCGCGGAGGTTTGTGTCGGCCGAGGTCCGGCCGCCAGTTTATCGAGCTTCCGCGCGCTCGCCTCCGGTGTTGTCTCAATTGCTATAGCCAAAGACTGGATTACGATCGCGCGTCAGGAGAGGCGCTGATCGCTGCGCGACCCTTCGCAGATGCGAAGCGTGGGCAGGGGCAGGGGCAGCGCCGCCGCTTGGACATGATTGACGCGTAAAAGGCCGAACGGGAAGGGGCGCCCTGTGAAGTCGGATAGTCGACGCCTGAAGGAAAAGGCGCACGGGCTGATTGCGGCCTGCACGTTATTCCACGGCTTGGGCGAACAACAGCGGACTCAGCTGTTCGACCGCATTCATTTGCGCGAATACGCCGCCGGCGACACGATATTTTCGATGGGCGATTCCGGCGCGAGCCTGATGGCGGTCGTCGAAGGCAGCGTGCAAATCACCGTGCCTTCCCCGGAGGGGAAGGAAATCATTCTCGCGATCATGCACGCGGGCGACGTGTTCGGCGAGATCAGTCTGCTCGACGGCCAGGAACGCAGCGCCGACGCTCGCGCGATGACGGCCTGCACGCTCGCCATTCTCGAGCGCCGAGACGTGTTGCGGGTTTTCGAAAACTATCCGCAGGCCTACTTCGACGTCGTGCAGTTGCTGTGCCAACGGATACGGCGGACGACCACGCAAATGGCGGAAGTTACGCTGTTGGATTTGCCGCCCCGGCTGGCGCGGGCGCTGCTCCGCGTCGCGAGCTCCCCGCTTTCCGATCCGGCCACCAGAATGCCGGAAGTGGTGACGCTATCGCAGCGCGAGCTGGGGAACATCGTCGGCGCCACCCGCGAGAGCGTGAACAAGTGCCTTCGCATCTGGCAGCTCAACAAGATTGTCGAGGTGCAAGCCGCCGGAATCCGGATCTGGATCAGGGGGCGCTCGAAAGCCTGGCCGATCTGCTCGACCATTGAACTCTGGCGCCGGGATCGCCGCGCTGGATCCGACGCCGGCGGGGCGCTATCGGCCTGTCAGGTGGCATCCGGGCGATAGGGGGGGTAACTTATTTAGAGCATTTTCCGGCTAAGTGGGAACCGGTTCGCCGCAGAAAATGCGACCACAAGAAGATAACTTGAGCGAATTCCGATTCCATTGGAACGGAATTCGCTCTGGCCGTACCCGCTCACGGCGGGCCCGGGTCGAAATTGCAGGTCGCTCCGCCTCCCGCCTTTTGCTTCACCTCGTTGGGATCAATCGTGCATACAAGGTGCGAAAGACTTTCGCGGATGGTGCCGGCCGCCCCGTCCGGCGGTACGCCGACCTCCGCGATCGTCGCAAACATCTCATGGGCCTTCCGACCGGTCAGCGTGATCTTTTTCGAGCCGAAGGTCAGTTCGCAGGAGCGGTCCGTGATATCGACATTGCTTGCGCGGCAGACAATCGAGTCGGCCTTAATTGTGATCTTGCGGTTTGCGGGGAAACGGAAATTCAGATAGCCCGCAAACATGCGCGCCATCAAGCTTCGGTCCTGCCGCGGGAGCAGCCGCGAGTCGGCGGCGACGAGCGCGGCGAGGGCCAAAGCGCTGCTGCCCGAAGCCGTCGCTGCCGACGCGCTTTCGCTCGCCACCAGCACGCATAGAACGAAGAAGGCCATTTTCTTCATCGCAAGCTCCTCCCTTTTCCCAGAGGCCCGGTGCGCCTTACTTGCGGTCCCTGTGACCGATGATTCGCTCGAATTAAGAGCATTTTCCGGCGAAGTGGTAACGGTTCGCCGCAGAAAATGCGATCGCTGAGGGACAACCAGAGCGAAATTCCGATTCCATCGGAACGGAATTCGCGCTAGCGGCAAGCTCATGTTGCGCGGGCTCATCGCCGTGGTTTGCTCCATTGCGGGTCTGGCCCCCGCGGCTGCGATGGTCGGCGGCGCGCCGAACGCCGATCCGGCGATCGCTCGCCACATCGCGCTGATCGTCGGCTCGCGCGGCACCTCATGCACGGGTGCCGTGATTGCGCGAGACATGGTGCTCACCGCCGCGCATTGCGTGCTGCCCGGCGCGGACTACAAGCTCGTCAGGTACGACCAGGGGCGGCCCGTCCTTCTCGATACTGCTCAAATCGCGCGCCATCCGAATTTCGACCTCAATGCGCTGCTCGGCCACCGCGCCACTGCCGACGTGGCGCTGATGAAGCTCGCCGCACCGCTGCCGGCGGAGTTTGCTCCGGCGACATTGGCGCAGCCGGGGCGCCCCATCGCCGTCGGCGATGCGTTCATGGTTGCGGGCTACGGCGTTGCGGTGCGCGGCGACGGAAAGACCGGCGGCACCATTCGCACGGCGAAGCTGGTCGTTACCGGAAAGCCGGGCTCCCTGCAGCTGCGGCTCTTCGATCCGGTTACGAAAGGCGAGCGGGCCGGCCTTGGCGCGTGCACCGGGGATTCCGGCGCGCCGGTGTTCGCCGTTGACGGTGGCATACTCGCCGTCGTCGGCGTGGTGAGCTGGTCGACCGGACCCCGGCTCACCGCGGGGTGCGGCGGGTTGACCGGGGTCACGCCGCTCGCGCGCTACCGCGACTGGGTCCTGGGGGCGGCGCGGCGGATGGGATCGCCGGTCGGGCCGTGAGAGCCGTG